>NZ_CP129382.1:0-1200000 GCF_030435705.1 Rhizobium sp. SSA_523 | reverse complement strand
GCCTGCAGGCCGCATCGGCTATCGCGCCGGTCAGCCTCTCGGACTGATGGATCGCATAAGCCGCCTGGACGATTTCCGGCGGCGAGATGAAGCCGAGGCTCTGGTGATGCCAGCGCACCAGCGCTTCAAAGCCGATGACGGCGTCGTCTTCCAGGTTGATCTGCGGCTGGAACCAGGCTTCCACCTGGCCGGCCTCAATGGCCGCGACGATATCCGCCTCGATCTGACGCTGCCTTTCGGCGGCAGCACGCAGCTTGGGGTCGAATTTGCGCCAGCGGCCACGCCCCTGATCCTTCGAGCGGTAAAGCGCCATGTCGGCGGAGACGAAGAGCTCTTCCGCGGTCTCGGCATGGTCCGGATAGGTGGCGAGCCCGACCGAACTGCCCAGCATGCAGGTCTGGCCCTGCAGCAGGAAGGGCGTCCGGCCCTGGTTGAGAATGATTTCGGCCGCGCGTGCGCCTTCGAGGATCGGGTCCTTGCCGCTGATGATGACGGCAAATTCATCGCCGCCGAGCCGGGCAACGAAGCTGTTGGCGGTGGGCAGGCTGCTGCGCAGACGGGCGGCGAAGGTGATCAGCAGCTCGTCGCCGACCTGATGTCCCATCGTATCGTTGATATGCTTGAACCGGTCGAGATCGATCACCAGAAGGGTCAGCCGACGCTCCTCCCGGCCTGCGGTGGCGATGCCGTGCCGCAACACCTCGTTGAAGGCGGCGCGGTTGGCCAGCCCGGTCAGCGGATCGCGATTGGCCAGCATTTCCAGCCGCGCATTGGCTTCCAGAATGTCATGATTGGCCGCCTGCAGCGATTGCGTCACCGCCGCCGCCTCGCGCTTGCGCTCAATGCTCTCCCGGAAGATATTCTCGCTGATCTGCGAGCCGCGAACGAGGATGATTGTCAAAGCGATGACGTTGAGGCCGAGAAGGCTGCCGACGGCGCTTCCCTGAAGAAAGAGGGAGATGGTCACAGAGGTGAAGCAGGGCATGGCGAAGGCCAGAGCGTTGAACCGGAAGCCGACGCTCATAAGAACCGAACCCGCAGCCGTGCCGAGCACCATCAGGTAGATGCCGCCATCAACACCCCAGCCGCGAAATTCCGGCAGGATGAAGGGCAGGGTGGCCCAGACGGCGCCGCTGATGCCTGAGCCCATTGTCGAAACGACAAGCGTCAGCAGCGGATTGCGGGCCGCCAGCCCACGCCGCAGCAGCACCATGCGCGTTACGGCGCGCAGGACCAGTGTGGAGAGCACGACGCAGAGCCAGAGAAAGGCCGATCGGCCATCCGCCTCCCGCCATGTCGCCAGAGTATAGGCGGAGAGCGAGACAAGCGAATTGGCGAGCAGGGTCGCCGGCAGGCGCTGCAGAACGATCGTCGCCTGGGCCGAACGAAGTTCGAGGACGGAGATAGGATCGGTGGTAATGGAGGCCTCCCCGGTGCTGGCACTCTGCTCGCGCAATGATTGCTGCCAGAATGCGGGATGACCGATAATTTTTACTTAATCGGCTATCAAATCTCGACGGGAGGCGCAGCAAACCGGACGAAAATATAAGATTTGATGCAAATTTTACGCAAGTATAGATGGAAATTCGAGAAATACTACTGGGATATGCATTCAGCTAATAAAATAAACGCAACGTAAAGCTGCGTGTCTCTGTATGTACACGCAGCTAGATTGGCTCCCGGTGCAGGAATGGAACGCTCGTCCTGCTCAATCGGCTTCGGCGGGCACGGCCGCCGGCTTGCCGTCATCGTCCAGGGCCACCATCACGAAAATGGCCTCCGTAACCTTTTCGAGCTTGCCGATGCGCGCGCGATTGACCCAGGCCTCGACCTGCAGCGTCAGTGATGTGCGGCCGATCCGGGCCAGTTGCGTATAGATGCTGAGCGTATCGCCGATCTTGACCGGCCGCTGGAAGGCCATTTCCTTTACGGCAGCCGTCACGACCCGGCCATGGGCGCGCTCGCCGGCACGAATTCCGGCCGCCAGGTCCATCTGGGCCATGACCCATCCGCCGAAGATATCCCCGGCCGGATTGGCGTCGCCGGGCATTGCGAGGGTTCGCAGGGTCAATTCACCTTCGGGCAGGTCTTGCATGATCATTCGATATCCAGGGCTGATGTTGCAGAGCAATAGGAAGGCGACTGTATTGCTGCAAAGCAGGAGAGGCAATGCCTGTTCAACTCGCCTGAACTCGAGGAGGAGGCGGTCGTTGTTGCCGTACAGGCTTTGCGGGAGGGTGATCAGGCCGGATAGACTCGACAAGGAAAACAATACTTTATCGTATATTTACTTCTTCTAAAGGGCATCGCGACTATTTGATTTAAATCAAATCAGAAGGGGGATCGGTTTTGAAGCATCTTCGCATTTCCACACGCCTTTATCTTATGGTGGCCCTTGCATTGGTGGTCCTGGCGGGGGCCATGACCATCAGTCTGCTGCAGAGCTATGGCGCCTTGGAAAAGGAACGCAAGGCGGCACTGGCGGCGATGGATGCCAATGCTCTGAGCATATTGGCCATGTATCATGCCAAGGAGAAGGCCGGCACCATGACGCGGCTGGAAGCGCAGGAGGCGGCGAAGAGCCTGATCGGAACCATGCGCTACGATGGCGGCAACGGCTATTTCTGGATCAACGACATGCATCCGCGCATGGTGATGCATCCAGTGAAGCCGGAGCTGGTCGGGGCCGATCTGACCCAGAACAAGGATCCCAACGGCAAGTTTCTCTTCGTCGAATTCGTCAAGACGGTGAAGGCCAGCGGCCAGGGTTTCGTCGACTATGACTGGCCGAAGCCGGGTGCCGATCAACCCGTCGAGAAATATTCGCATGTCGCTGGCTTCGAGCCCTGGGGCTGGATCGTCGGCACCGGCGTCTATGTCGATGACCTGAAGGCTCTCTTCTGGCAGAAGGCGATGCGCTTTGCCGGCATCAGCGCCTTCGGTCTGCTGATCCTGGCCGGCGCCACCTTCGTGATCGTCAAGAGCATTACCCGGCCGATCGGCAGTCTGCGGGTCTCGCTGCAGCGCATGGCGGCCGGAGAGGCCGATGTGGAGGTTGCGAATGCCGGCGCAAAGGACGAACTCGGCGATATTGCCCGCTCGGTGACCGTTCTGCGCGATGCGGTGAACGAGCGCGCCGAGCTGCAGGCGCGGGATGCGCAGCAGCAGCGTGCGATCGCCCTCGATCGCGAGCGCACGGCCGAGGATATGCAGCACGCGACCTTACGCCAGGATCGGGCCATGCGCGAACTCGGCCAGGGGCTGGAGGCGCTGGCCAACGGCAATCTTTCCATCGAGCTTGGCGATCTCGGCGCCGGTTACGACAAGGTCCGCGACGATTTCAACCGCGCCGTGGCGTCCCTGCGGAGCACCATCAAGGACATGGCGGAAACCGGCCAGGTCGTGTCGGACAGCGCGGCCGACATCTCGGATGCGACGGCCAATCTCTCCCGCCGCACGGAGCAGCAGGCCGCCGCGCTCGAACAGACCGCGGCAGCGCTGGAAGAAATCACTGCGACGGTGAAGACGGCCTCCGAACGCGCAAGCGAAGCCCGCAGCATGGTGGCCGAGACGAAGCAGAGCGCGGACCGGTCGGGGGCCATTGTGCGCGATGCCGTCACCGCCATGGGTCGGATCGAGGATTCGTCCAACCGGATCGGCCAGATCATCGGCGTGATCGACGAAATCGCTTTCCAAACCAATCTTCTGGCACTGAATGCCGGGGTCGAGGCGGCACGGGCCGGCGAGGCGGGTCGCGGCTTCGCCGTGGTGGCGCAGGAAGTGCGGGAACTGGCGCAGCGCTCAGCCAATGCGGCGAAGGAGATCAAGTCGCTCATCCACAATTCCTCGACGGAAGTGGAAGCGGGGGTCTCGCTGGTGCGCACGACGGGCGACGCCCTCGTGGAGATCGCCCAGCTCGTTGAGCGGGTGAATGCACAGGTGGAGGGGATTGCCACGGCGGCCCGCGAGCAGGCCACGGGACTGCATGAGATCAATGCTTCCGTCAACCATATGGACCAGATGACGCAACAGAATGCCGCCATGGTGGAGGAGACCACCGCCTCCAGCCAGACGCTGGCCGAGCAGAGCCGGCATTTGCGCAGCCTGCTCTCGGGCTTCGAGCTCGACCGCTCGTCCGGCGCCTTCGGCAGGGCCGCCTGACCCAGGCTCCGGCAGCATGATCCTGCGTGACGGACCGGTGGTCCGTCACGAAAAGACCTTGTTTGGGAAAGTCTTCGTTTACCCTGTGCGCCTACAATCCTTGGCTGTGGCATTTTTGTCCGCCAAATCGTGAGCACTGTGTATGGCGTATGCTTTTTCCGCGCGGCGGGCGATTGCCTGTCTGATGATGACAACGGTGATGACCGGCTGCACGGCGGATGGTTTGGTGCCGCCGGCGCCGGTCGACCGGGGCATGCGGGTCTCGGCCATTCCTGCGCAGCCGGGCAATGCCGGCCTGGCCGGGAATGTCGGCGGCGATGCCGGCAACCAGTCCTATTCGGCCAATCCCTATCCGGGAAATTCCTATCCGGCAAATTCCGATCCGGCACAGGCCGCACCCGGCAATATGCCGGCGACGCAGCAGAGCATGGCGATGACCAGGCGACTGCCGATGATCGATAGTGATGAGGCGCTCGGCCTTTCGCCGCAAGACGCGCCGGCTCAGACGCGCGTTCTGGGAGCGCCGCCGAGCGCGCTCGGGACTCTCACCTACTCCGCCAATGGCGTGAACATCGATTCCGAACTGGGCATAGACGAAGAGGCCGCGGCGCCGGTCGTCGGCCTTGCGGAAGAACAGGATGCCGCCATAGCCGAGGGCCGCGTCAGTCAGCCCGTGGTAGACGGCATAGGCACGGACAATCCGGTGGCTCTCGGTGGCCAGGCCGGAGCCAGAGCCGGGCAGCAAATGTCGGGCGCTGGGCCGGCGCAAGGGCTGGAACCGATTTCCGCGCCGGTCGCCCCCATGCCGCCACAGGGCAAGCGCCTGGCGCAGGATCGCCGTGCGGAGCCGGGCATGGCGGCGCGCTGGGACGACCAGTCGCGGGTCACCCCGCCCAGCCGTCCGGAGCCGGAGCCGCAGCAGGTGGCCATGCTGATGCCGAACAAGCCGGGCGCGGCGCCCATGAGCCCCCGGATGAACGAGCCTATGCCCGCTTCCGAGGCGGCGTGCCGGCGCGAGCTAAAGCGCCTGGGCGTCCAGTTCACCGACAAGCCCCCCATCAATGATGGACCGAGTTGCGGCATTGATTTTCCCGTCTCGCTGAGCGGCCTCTCGGGCAATATCTCCGTCAAGCCTGCCGTCACGCTGAACTGCCAGACGACGCTGGCCTTTGCCAAATGGGTCAAGAACGAGTTGGCGCCATCGGCGCGCATCCGCTACCTGACCGGTATCCGTTCGATCCGGCCGATGGGTGGCTACTCCTGCCGCCGGATGAACAATAGTCGGCAGAAATACAATCCGATGTCGGAGCATGCGCGCGGCAATGCCATTGATATCGGCCGCTTCACGCTGAAGGACGGTCACGAGATCGACATTCGCAAGAAGGGCTTCTTCTCCTTCCGCGAAGGCGGCCTGTTGAAGGCCGTGCGCAGCGACAGCTGCAAATATTTCAATACGGTCCTGGGGCCGGGCAGCAATGCCGAGCACTGGAACCACTTCCATTTCGACCTCAGGCGCCGTGCCTCGGGCAATCGTTATTGCAGTTGAGGCTTTTCACGGCGATCGTCATCGTCATCGTCATTTGGGTTTAGCGCCGAGACGAGTCTCCAGATCCTGCGCAGACGGCTGATAGTGCCGATCACTGCGTCGGATACTGAAGGCTCCGCATCAAGGGCGCGCAGAAAGGGTTGAAGCATGGACCACATCAGCGTGGGTGTCCTTTACGGCGGCCAATCGGCCGAGCACGATGTCTCAATGATGTCGGCGGCCAATGTCATGAAGGCAATGGACCGAGCCCGCTACCGTGTGGTGCCGATCGCCATCGGCCGCGACGGGTGCTGGTGGCTGCATGACGATCATGAGAGTGCCTCCGTGCCACAGCCGGGGTCGGGCGTGCAGGTGGCCCTGGTGCCGGGCGGCAAGGGACGTCTCGTGGCAGTCGATGCGGCCGCCGCCGGTGCGCTCGCTTTGCCGCATCTCGATCTGCTTTTCCCGGTTCTGCATGGGCGCTTCGGCGAGGATGGAACGGTGCAGGGCTATGCCGAAACGGCGGGGCTCGCTTATGCCGGCTGCAATCTGTTCGGCTCGGCCGCGGCAATGGACAAGGTGATGGCCAAGCGTCTGCTGCGTGAGGCGGGTGTGCCTGTGGCGCGGGCGCTGACGCTGAGCGAACCCGACGCGCCTGGCGCGGACGCGCTGGAGGCCCAGTTCGGCTATCCCTTCTTCGTCAAACCTGCACGCCAGGGCTCCTCCTTCGGCGTCTCGCGCGTGGACGGGCGCCAGGCCGTCGCTCCGGCGCTCGCCAAGGCTTTCGAATTCGACGGCAAGGTTCTGGTGGAGGAATTCCTGAAGGGCCGGGAAATCGAATGCGCCGTACTGGAACACGCGGACGGACAGCTGACCGTGTCGCCGCCGGGCGAGATCGTCACCTCGGCGCGGCATGACTTCTACAATTACGAGGCCAAATATTTTGATCCGGACGGCGCCTTGATCGTCATTCCGGCGAAGGTTTCGGATGACATCGTCGAAGAGGCCAAAGCGCTGGCGGCGAAGGCGTTCCGGGCGCTCGGGTGCGACGGGCTGGCGCGCGTCGACTTCTTCCTGCTGGACGATGGCCGGCTGCTGGTCAACGAGGTGAACACAATGCCGGGCTGCACCAATCGCAGCATGTATCCGCTGGCGCTCGAGACCTGCTCCATCGGCTATTCGGCCTGGATCGACATCGCCATCGCTTACGGTCTGAAGCGCGGCTGAGCCGTGATCGTGACGCAGGACACAGGATCCCGCCGCAATCAATCTGCGGCGGCCCTTGCCCGTCTGCCCGTCGTTTCCCTTGCCCGTCTTTGCCCGTGTGTCCGTCAGCCCGCCATGCGGGTGATCTCGGTGGCGGGAATGCGGATGACGCACCAGACGCCATCCGGATCATAGCGCATTTCCGCACCGCCATCGGCGGCATATTGCATGCTTCGGGTGATGACCGTCTGGCCGAAACCTGCCCGCGTCGGGGGAAAGACTGGCGGGCCGCCCTGTTCCTTCCATTCCAGACTCGCGCCGCCCTCGGCGTTGTCGTGGATGGTGACGTCGACATGCCCGTCCAGGCTGGACAGCGCGCCATATTTGGCGGCATTGGCGGCGAGTTCGTGCAGGATCAGGCCGAGCGAAATGGCGGCCTGCGGCTTGACGCGGAAGTCCTGGCCGGTCAGCTGCAGGCGGGCATGCTGTTCGCCGAGATAGGGTTCGAGCTCCACCCTGACGATCTCGCGCAGGGCGACGGAATCCCAGGAGCGCTCCGCAAGAATATTATGGGTTGCGGCCAAAGCCTGGATTCGGCTGGCAAAGGCCTTCTTGAAGCTTTCGACGGTTCCGTCCGGCGTGCCGGTGCGCTTGGCGATCGACAGGACCAGGGCCAGCGTGTTCTTGACCCGGTGGTCGAGCTCGCCCATCAGCAGCAATTGCCGCTTTTCGAGCGCCTTGCGCTGCGACAGGTCGACCATGGTGACCACGCAGCCGGCAATCCGTTCTCCTAGCCGGAGCGGGGCAGCGCTGATCAGCAGGTCCTTGATGCGCGGCGCCTGCGGCGCATGCGCCTCGATGCCCTGGACGGCGCTGCCGGAAATGGCAAGCGAGACGAATTCATTGCCCTCGACGAGACCGGTTGCGTCCGGCACTACGATCGGGATCGCCGTGCTGAAAGGCAGGCCGATCGGGTTTTGCGCGGTGACGCCTTCCACCGCTGCATTGGCATGGGTGATGATGCCGTTCACATCGCAGACGATCACCGCCTCGTTGGCGGAGGCGATCACCGCATGCGCGGCGCGCTCGGATTCCAGCGCCGCCAGCGCCTGGATGCGCGCGGTGATATCGGTGAAGGTCACGGCGACGCCGCGGCTGAGGCCGAGCGTCAGCGGCGAGGCCGAGAGTTGGACATGGTGCTCGCCATCCGGGCGGTTCAGCACCATTTCCCGCGATACCTTGGCATTCAGCCCCATATGGATGGCATCGGCTATGGCGCTACGCTGGGCCTTTCCGAGACTTTGGAAAATATCGGTGTCGAGGGTGGCCTCGCGCATGCCGAGGAGCATCAGGAGGGCCTTGTTGGCATAGATCAGCCGACCGGAGACATCGAAGGCAGCCGCGCCGATCTCCATAACCTCCATGAAGGCGCGATAGGATTCCGTGCCGCCCTCAAGCGTGAAAACCTCGTCCTCGTCCTGCGGATTACGCATGACGAGCGCATCCACTTCGCCTTCACGAATGGCGCGCAGGGTCTCTTCCGCCTCTTCAAGCCGCCGCTGGAGCTCGAGAGTGGCACGATCTGCCGAAGTTCCGGGTTGTGAATGCATGAATGACGCTACTCGCTGACCTGGAGATGCACAAGAACCTTCTCGGAATCCGACAGATCCCCGATGATCTTGCGGATCGGCGTCGGCAGTTCCCGGACGAGCGTCGGGATCGCAACAATATTGTGCTCCCGTGCCAGTTGGGGCTGCTGACGCAGATCGACTACCTCCACAACATACTTGCCGGGAAGGTGTTCCTCACAAATACGGCGCAGGTTCTCGATGGCCGCCCGCGACTTCGGGGTCTGGCCGGCAATGTAGAGGATCAGCTTGGTGGGTTGGGTGGGCTCGATACCGGTCATTCAATCAATCCTTCGCGGCCATCTGGCGGCTCTGCCGCATGGCGTCGGCATCGGCGCGCCGCTGCCGTTCGATCTCGCGCTCGTCGTCCTCGAAGCGCGCAAGCTCCGCCTCGTCCGAGGCGATGCGGGCCTGCAAGGCCTCCAGTTCGGCGGCAGCGCGCCTGCGGCGCTCGGCGATCTCCTGCTTGGCCGTCTCGATCTCCCTGCGGCGCTCGATATCCTGAAGGCGGAGCCTGGCCTCTTCGGCTTTGCGCGCCGAACCCGTCAGCGCCTGGCCGGCGCCGATATAGGGTTCCAGCAGGCGGATCCCGTCGCTGGACATGACGAATTCCCGCACCTGGTTGGAATGCGCCATGCCGCGGGCCTTCAGGAGATAGAGTTCGCGGTTGAACTCGCCGCTATGTTCGCGGTTCAGCAGCAGGATCCAGCCGTCCATCAGCGAGGATAGGCCGGCTTCGGTGGCGTTGCGGCCGTCCTGCGAATGCATCAGATGGTTGACCACGGCGGTGATGCCGCGCGATTTCAGGGCATCCACCATGCGCAGCAGCATGGACTGCACTTCCAGGTCGTCTCCCGTGCCGAGAAAGGCCGAAATCGGGTCGAGCACCACCAGCGCCGGATTGAAGCGGTTGATTTCCCGCAGCATGACCGCCAGGTGCATTTCGAGGCTGTAGAAGGTCGGCCGGGCGGCGATGTACTTCAGGAGGCCGGCATCCAGGTGCCGCTGCAGATCCAGGCCGACGGAGCGCATATTGCGTACGGTCTGCTCGGCCGATTCTTCAAACGAGAAATAGAGGGCCCGCTCGCCGGCGCTGCAGGTGGCGTTGACGAAATTCGCGCCGACCGTGCTCTTGCCGGAGCCGGCGACGCCGGTGACGAGGATGCTGCTGCCGCGGTAAAAGCCGCCGCCGTCCATCATCCTGTCCAGATCCGCGATCCCTGTCGAGATGCGGGTGTCGGAGACCTGGTGGTTGAGGCCGAGCGCGCTGATCGGCAGGACGCTGAAGCCGTCGCGGTCGATCAGGAACGGATATTCATTGGTGCCATGCGCCGTGCCGCGATATTTGACGATACGCATGCGGCGGGTGGAGATCTGGTTGTGGACGCGGTGATCGAGCAGGATCACGCAATCGGAGACATATTCCTCCAGACCCTGGCGGGTCAGCGTGCCGTCGCCCCGCTCGCCGGTGATGACAGTGGTCATCCCCTTGTGCTTCAGCCAGTCGAACAGGCGCCGGATCTCGGCGCGCAGAACGGCCGGGTTCTGGAAGGCGGAGAACAGGCTCTCGATCGTGTCGAGGACGACGCGCTTGGCGCCGATCTGATCGATCGCCAGCTCCAGCCGCAGGAAAAGGCCTTCCAGGTCGTAATCGCCGATCTCCGCCACATCGGCCGGATCGACCGCCACGTGCTCGATCAGGAGCTTGCCCTGGTCCACCAGATCATCCACGGCAAAGCCGAGCGAGGCGACATTGTTGACGATGTCGATCGGCCGTTCTTCGAAGGTGACGAAAACGCCGGGCTCGTCATAATCGCGCGCGCCGTTGATCAGGAATGTGGACGCGAACAGCGTCTTGCCGCAGCCGGCGGACCCGCAGATGAGGCTTGGGCGGCCGCTCGGCAGTCCGCCCAGCGTCAGTTCGTCGAAGCCTTCAATACCGGTGAGGGATTTCTCGATACCTGGAAGCAAATGATCCAACCTTGACTCTCGATGTGACCGCATCTCATATCTTTCGGATAGACCTAAAACAAGCAGGCCGGCGCCATGCGGATGCGCCGTCAAATCATTTTTTGCGTGGAGCCTCTCTCCCGCTCGATCGAGCCGTGCCTATATAGAAGGCTTGTCGGCCCGAGGTCTGCCTTGCAATCGTGCTTGCTGAAGGCAAATTGCGGACGGCAAGAGTGAAAGTCCCGCCTGTATTCCACGTCTTTCGTGGCTGTGAGTGCCTTTGACAAGGCTTTGCGTGCCCTGCGGCCGCGATTGCCCTGGCCGGATGCGCGCCACGATTTCCTGTCCCTCCGCTATGTCTGGGAAGATATGTCCGCAATCGTTTCCATCAAGAACCTGACCAAGACTTACGCAAACGGGTTTCAGGCCCTGAACGGCGTCGATCTCGATATTCGTCAGGGCGAAATCCTGGCCCTTCTCGGGCCGAACGGCGCCGGCAAGACGACGCTTATCTCCATCGTCTGCGGCCTTGCCATGCCGACTTCCGGCCAGGTCCTGGTCGGCGGTCATGATGTGGTGAGCGAGTTTCGCGCCACCCGCAAGCTGATCGGCCTGGTGCCGCAGGAGCTGACGACGGATCAGTTCGAAACGGTGTGGAACACCGTGAATTTTTCCCGCGGCCTGCACGGCGAGAAACGCAATCCGGCGCTGGTCGAACAGATCCTCAAGGATCTTTCGCTGTGGGAAAAGAAGGATAACAAGCTGCGCGAATTGTCCGGCGGCATGAAGCGCCGTGTGCTGATCGCCAAGGCGCTGGCGCACGAGCCGCGCATCCTTTTCCTCGATGAGCCCACCGCCGGCGTCGACGTCGAATTGCGGCGCGGCATGTGGAGCGCCATCGACCGGCTGCGCGAGACCGGCGTCACCGTCATTCTCACCACCCATTACATCGAGGAGGCGGAGGAAATGGCCGACCGCATCGGCGTGATCAGCAAGGGCGAGCTGCTTCTGGTGGAGGAAAAGCGCGCGCTGATGCAGAAGCTCGGCCGCAAGGCTTTGCATCTGGAACTCAAGAACCCGGTTGCGCAGTTGCCCCAGGGCCTGTCGGATCTGGGCGTTACGCTTTCAGCCGATGGCCGCGAACTCGTGCATGAATATGGCAATGGCACCGGCGACAGCCGGATCGGCCAGGTGCTGGCCGCCGTCGAAGCGGAAGGCCTTGCCATTTCCGACATATCGACGCGGCAAAGCACGCTGGAGGATATATTCGTTTCGCTGGTGGAGGCGCGCTGATGAACATCGAGGCGATCAAGTCGATCTATCACTTCGAGATGGCACGCATGGGCAGGACCCTCCTGCAAAGCGTGATCTCGCCCGTCATCACCACCTCGCTCTATTTCATCGTGTTCGGCACGGCGATCGGCTCACGCATCAACGAGGTGGGCGGCGTTGCCTATGGCGCCTTCATCACTCCAGGCCTCATCATGCTGACGCTTCTGTCGCAGTGCATCAGCAATGGCGCGATCGGCATTTACTTCCCGAAATTCACGGGCACGATCTACGAATTGCTGTCCTCGCCGGTCTCCATGACGGAGATCGTCATCGGCTATGTCGGCGCGGCCGCCACCAAGGGCATGGTGATCGGCCTGATCATCCTCGCCACCGCCTCCTTCTTCGTCGATCTGTCGATCCAGCATCCGCTGCTGATGCTGATGTTCATGGTGCTGACGGCCGTGACCTTCTCGATGTTCGGCTTCATCATCGGCATCTGGGCCGATAATTTCGAGCAGCTGAACCTCGTGCCGATGCTGGTGGTGCCGCCGCTGACCTTTCTCGGCGGCAGCTTCTATTCGATCGACATGCTTCCGCCCTTCTGGGCAGCGGTATCGCATCTCAATCCCGTCCTCTACCTCGTCTCCGGCTTCCGCTGGAGCTTTTACGGCATATCGGACGTCAATCCCTGGGTCAGCCTCGTGATGATCGGCGTCTTTCTGACGGTGAGCCTGGCGATCGTCGGCTGGATCTTTCGCACCGGCTATCGCTTGCGCAAGTGATCCGTCGGGGAGTGCGAAACGATCAGTCGCGCAGGCGCAGCATGTCCGTCTGGATCTGCAGCGAGCCGAGCGTCGACAGGAAACTCATGCCGAGCAGGCTTTCGGCAAGCCGGCCGTCTTCCGTCACAAGGGCGCGGATGTCGGTCCGGACAATCGGGCCGATGGCGATGGATTCCAGCCGGACCGGCGCTGCGAGCGCCTGGCCGTTGGCGGTCTGGACGCGCACCGAATAAATGAGGTTCTGCGGATCGAGGCCAAGGCGCAGCGCATCGTCGTGAGAGAGAACCACCGCGCTCGCCCCGGTATCCACCAGCATCGGGACGGTAAGGCCGTTCACGTTCGCCTGTGCCTGGAAATGGCCGCCGCGGCCGCGATAGATCACCACTTCATTGCCGCCCTCGCTGGTGGTCATCACCACCGGGCTGCCAGGAATGAGGCCTGCCGTCACGCGGGCGGCGAACTGGTGCAGGTCGTTGCGATAGACATAGCCTGCCACCAGAGCCAGCGCGATCAGCAACCAGACGGCAATATTGCGCAGGACCTCGCCGGCCGGGCCGCGCCGTCCCGCCAGAATACCGGCCGAGAGCAGAACCACCAAAGCGGACAATTGCACAAGGCTTGCAAAATCGTCATTGCCGATCCCGAACACCTGGCCTTCCTGATGATTGAAGATGAGAAGCGCCAGGCCGATGCCCAGAATGAGCATGAGGAGCGTGAACCGGCTCATCCTGCCCTCCCTTGTCTGACTGTGAGCGGCGCGTCCGGCGTGCCGGACACGGGTAAGGGCGAGGATGACGGGATCTGCAGGCGCAGCGGCAGTTCGATCATAAGTGCGGCGCGCTCTTCCGGCGCCAGACTGGCCCAGGAAGCGATTTCATCGCGTGTGCGACCGCAGCCGACGCAGAGGCCGGTCGCGGTATCGATCGAGCAGACGCGGGTGCAGGGTGTCATCATGCGGTGTTATATCATGCCCTCACGCCATCGCCGCAAGAGTGCAGAGAAATGCCGTTTCCGTGATCTGCTGCGTAGCGCCGATCGTGTCGCCGGTATGGCCGTTCAGTCCGGAGCGGACCCTGGCTTCGAAAAGCTTCGCGCAGCCGATGGTGACGATCAGTGCCAGCAGGACCTGGCCGAGGGCGGCGCCGGGAAGGAGCGGCAGGAGAAGCGCGAGCGCAAGCGCCGGCAGCAGCGCCAGATTGCGCGCGGCGCGATCGGGCTGGCCAAGCGAGGCCGCCGTGCCGTCCGGGCGGGCGGGGGGCAGGCTATGCCAATGCCAGACCATCAGGGCGCGCGACAGGCTGGCCGCGGCCAGAAGCGCCATGGCGGCAGACGCAGCACCGGACAGTGAGAGGAGGGCGGAGAGTGCAGCGGCGCGCAGGCCGAAGGAGAGGATCAGGGCGATCGTGCCGAAGGCGCCGATCCGGCTGTCCTTCATGATCGCCAGCGCCTGCTGCCGGTCGCGGCCGCCAAGCAGGCCGTCGGCCGTATCGGCAAGGCCATCTTCATGCAGGGCGCCGGTGAGAAGCGTTCCGGCAGCGAGCGCCAGCAGTGCGGCAAGCCAGAGGCCGGCCGGCGCCTGCCCGAGAAGGGCAAGGAGAAGTGCCGGGAGCGCGCCGATGACAAGGCCGGCAAGGCCGAAGGCGCGCGCGGTGTGACGCATGCTGCCGTCAAACCCCACAAAGAAGCGGGCCGGCACGGGCAGGCGCGACAGGAAGCCCAGCGACCGTGCCAGATCCGTCATGAGGCCGCTCTTTGCAGCGGGATGCGTTTCGTGCGCGTTTGGCAGTTGTTCCTCCGTGCATGCCTGATAAACAGGGGCCACCAAATCAGATTCCGCCGCTTCCCACAAAGGGAAGTGTGCCAAGACTTTTAGGGAAAGAGGTATCCGATGAGCCTGAGCGGTCTGCCTTTCGATGATTTCCGCACCCTCCTGCGCGATTTGCCAGGGCCCGATGCGCATGCGCTTGTGGCAGCCCGGGAGCGGAATGCACAGCTGACCAAGCCCGCCGGCTCGCTAGGCCGGCTGGAAGAGATCGCTTTCTGGCTGGCGGCCTGGAGCGGCCGGGTTCCGGCCGTCAACCGGCCACTGGTGGCAATCTTCGCCGGCAATCACGGCGTGGCCCGCCACGGCATCACGCCCTATCCTCCGAGCGTCACCCAGCAGATGGTCGAGAACTTTGCCGCCGGCGGCGCCGCAATCAACCAGATCTGCGCGGCCTATGATCTCGGCCTGAAGATCTTCGATCTGGCGCTGGATTACCCGACTGGCGATATTACCGTGGAAGCGGCGCTGTCGGAGCGCGATTGCGCCGCGACCATGGCCTTCGGCATGGAAGCGATTGCCGGCGGCACCGATCTCCTGTGCATCGGCGAGATGGGGATCGGCAATACGACAGTGGCGGCGGCGATCAATCTGGCGCTTTACGGCGGCGAGGCGGAGGATTGGGTTGGTCCGGGCACCGGCTCGCATGGCGAGATGCTGTCGCGCAAGATTGCCGCGGTCAAGCAGGCGGTGGCCTTCCACAAGGATCACCTTTCGGATCCGCTGGAGGTGCTGCGTCGGCTCGGCGGACGCGAGGTCGCGGCGATGGCGGGCGCCATCCTGGCCTGCCGGGTCGAGAAGATCCCGGTGCTGATCGACGGCTATGTCGCAACGGCGGCGGCCGCCATCCTTAAGGCCGCCAATCCCGCAGCGCTCGATCATTGCCTGATCGGCCATGTCTCGGCCGAGCCCGGCCATATGCGGGCGATCGAGCAATTGGGCAAGACGCCGCTGCTTGCGCTTGGCATGCGGCTGGGCGAGGGCACGGGCGCGGCGCTGGCCGCGGGCATCGTCAAGGCCGCCGCCGCCTGCCATTCCGGCATGGCCACATTCGCGCAGGCGGGTGTCACGACGGCCGGAGAGCCCACGCCGCATTCGCATTGAGATCTGCTGTCCGAATTGGGATCAGCGGCGAGGCGCAGGCGGGGCCGTTTTGCGAGATACCCGGCGAAGCTCGCCGCGGCGGAGCGATCAAGGCATCGCCGCAAACGCCCCGGCCGGTCTCAGGCGAAGCTCTTGCGGCGCGGCTCGCTGGCATGCGCATCAGCCACCGCTTCCACCGATTGCAGGACCCGTGTTTTCGGCAGGATGGCGATGGCTTCTGTGCCTTCGCGCAGCTTGGATTTCAGGATGAACTGGCCATCATGCTTGGCAAGGATGGCCTGCACGATCGGCAGGCCGAGGCCCGTGCCCTGCTCGGCGCTCTTGATGGCGATGGCGCCCTGGCCGAAGGCGGAGAGCACGATCGGGATCTCTTCCTCGGCGATCCCCGGCCCATTGTCCTTGATCGCCACATATTGCCCGCCGCCGGCGGTCCAGCCGACCTTGACCACCACATCGCCGCTCTGGGTGGTGAATTTGACGGCATTGGACAAGAGGTTGAGGATGACCTGCCGGATGGATTTCTCATCCGCCCAGACCTGCGGCAGATGCGGCTCGAACTGCTGGCGGATGGTGATGTTCTTGGCGCGGGCGCGCAGCTGCACCATGCCGATGCAATCTTCGGCCACTTCCAGGAGGGACAGGGCCTCTTCCGCCAACTCGTAGCGGCCGGCCTCGATGCGCGACAGGTCGAGGATTTCGTTGATGAGGTTCAGCAGATGTTGGCCCGAGCGGTGAATGTCTCCGGCATATTCCTTGTAGGTGGCATTGGGGAGGGGGCCCAGCACCTCTTGCGCCATGACTTCCGAAAAACCGAGGATGGCGTTCAGCGGCGTGCGCAATTCATGCGACATGGACGCCAGGAAACGGGATTTCGCCAGATTGGCGTCTTCGGCGCGGCGACGCGCCTCATCGGAGACCGATTTCGCCACTTCGAGTTCGGCGATCAGATCGTCCTTTTCCGACTGGTAGGACATCAGCATCAGGTTGGACCGATGCAGCCGGTCGGCGATGGAATGAAACAGGACCAGCGACGTGGCGAACATGCCGACCAGGCCGATATCCAGGGCGTTGCGGGACAGGAAGGCCTGTCCGGCGAGCACCACGACCACCGGCAGGAAGGACAGGAGTGTGGCCTGGCGCAACATGATGTGGCCCATCGCCGAGATGGCGATTGCGACCAGCAGGATGGCGCCCTTGTAGAAGACAAAGCCCTGCATCCCGCAGGACCGGCATTCGATCAGGGCAAAGAGGGCCCAGCAGCAGCCCATCGCGATCTGTCCGCCGATCAGCAGCCGGCGCAGGCGCCGGGTGGTGGCGGGCGTCAATTCCTGCCGCTCGCCGCGGCGGGCCAGAAGCAGGTTGATGGAATGCACCGCAAGCGTCAGCAGACCCCAGGAGAAATAGCGGCTCTCGCCGGTCATGTAGAGGCCGGCCGCGGAGGCGAGTGCGACGAAGAGCGGCAGGATCAGGGCACCCTGCAGCAGAGTATGAATGTGCAGGGAAAGGGTTTCGCGGTCGAAGGCCGGGGTTCCCGTCGACGTCGACTGCAGACGCTCACGCGTGACCCGCACCGCCTTCGACACCGCGCTGTTGCGGTGCTGACGCGAGCGGTCAACGATGATCTTGTCGGGTGATGTGCTGACGCCGCTACTCATGGTCACTGACAACTCTTACCATTGCCGGTGATCCTAGGGACGAAATCTTAAGAAGATCCTGCCAGGCAAGACTTTGTTTGCCATCTTCGACAATCAAACATTTGCAATTGAGGCTTTCATGCGTCCGCCGCGACCTCGCCGAACCCGCCGCTTCGCAAGACTCAAGGATCTTTTCCTCACGTTCGCTTTTCTGCTGCTGCTGATCCTTCTGGCGGCGAGGCTCTCCGATCCCGGTCCGCCGGATGTCCATCTGCCGCCGTTCCGGGTGGTGGATGGCGATACGCTTGCGGCGGGAGACGCCAGGCTGCGCCTTATCGGCCTGGATGCGCCGGAACTGTCGCAGACCTGCCGCGATGCTGCCGACCGGGAATGGGCCTGTGGCCGCGAGGCGCGTGCAGCGCTCGCCCGGCTGCTGCGGGGAGAGGGCGTCCTGTGCCGCGGCACGGCACGCGACCGTTACCATCGGTTTCTGGTCGAATGCAGCGTTGACGGGCAGAGCGTAAACGGTGCAATGGTGAGCCAGGGTTTTGCCGTGGCGAGCGGCCTGCCGGGTTTCGAGCGCGAGCAGAAGCGCGCCGAGGCAGAGCGTCGCGGTATCTGGCAGGGCCGGTTCGAGCGACCGCGGGATTTCCGCGCCCGCTCGGCGGCAGCCGAAGAGGATGAAGACGGCGGGCGCATCTGGCAGGCGATCAGACGCATTGCATCGCTGGATTGGCTATGAGTAACGAAATTCTGACCTCCCGCTTGTCGCAGTTGTCGCGCTTGTCCGACGCCATCGCCGGTTGTCGCCTCTGTCGCGACAGGCCGGCCAAAGGGCCAGAGCACAGGCTTGTGCATGAGCCGCGCCCCGTTGCCATCCTTTCGGCGCGCGCCCGCATCCTGATTGCCGGCCAGGCGCCGGGTCTGCGGGTCCATGAAAGCGGACTGCCGTTCAACGATGCCTCCGGCGACCGCCTGCGGGAATGGCTCGGCGTCAGCCGTGAGACCTTCTATGATACCGACAATTTCGCCATACTGCCGATGGGCTTCTGCTTTCCGGGCTATGATGCCAAGGGGCATGATCTTCCGCCGCGCCTGGAATGCGCGCCCCTGTGGCGCAAAGCGGCGCTCGAGGCCATGCCGCAGATCGACACCGTGCTGGCGATCGGCGCCTATGCCCAGCGTTATCATCTCCAGAACCGCGCGGCAAAAAGCATGACCGACACGGTGCGCGCCTGGCGGGAGCATTTCTTTGTTAATGAAGGCCTGCGTATCCTGCCCTTGCCGCATCCGAGCTGGCGCAATAGCGGCTGGCTGAACCGCAATCCCTGGTTTGCCGCGCAATTGCTGCCGGTGCTGCGCGCGCATGTGGACAGCTGTCTCAGATAAAACGATTTTCGGTTACGCCGCCGCCTTTTCGCGATATGTAGAAATTCATTTCCAAGGAGTTGCAATGGACCGCCTCGACCGCAAGATCCTGCGTATTCTGCAGGAAGATTCAACGCTCGCCGTGGCTGACCTGGCCAAGAAGGTGGGTCTCTCCACCACGCCGTGCTGGCGTCGGATCCAGAAGATGGAAGAGGACGGCGTCATCCGCCGCCGGGTGGCCCTGCTCGACCCGGTCAAGGTCAACACCAAGGTCACGGTCTTCGTCTCGATCCGCACCAATAGCCACTCGATCGAATGGCTGAAGCGCTTTTCCGAAGTGATCGCGGAATTTCCGGAAGTGGTCGAATTCTACCGCATGAGCGGCGACGTGGATTACCTGCTGCGGGTCGTGGTGCCCGATATCGGGGCCTATGACGCCTTCTACAAGCGGATGATCACCCGCATCGAAATCCGCGACGTCTCCTCGGCTTTCGCCATGGAGCAGATCAAGTACACGACCGAACTGCCGCTCGATTACATGATGCTCGATAATCAGAAGGCCGGTGAGGACTGACGCCTTCGCCGCCCAGGCTATTCCGGCCGCTGCAATGGCGGCCGGAGAAGGGCAGGGCCCAAAAGGCGAAGGGCAGGGCCCAAAAGACGGGCACTGAATGCCGTCAGCGCTCCAGCCGCGCCAGAAGCGAGGACGTGTCCCAGCGCTTGCCGCCCATTGTCTGCACATCGGCATAGAACTGGTCGACGAGTGCGGTCACCGGCAGCGAGGCGCCGTTGCGCTTGGCCTCTTCGAGGACGATGGCCAGATCCTTGCGCATCCAGTCGACGGCAAAGCCGAAATCATATTTCGACTGGTTCATGGTCTTGTGGCGGTTCTCCATCTGCCAGGACCCGGCGGCGCCCTTGGAGATCACCTCCACCACCTTCTCGATATCCAGTCCGGCCTTCTTGCCGAAGTGAATGCCTTCGGCCAGGCCCTGGACCAGGCCGGCAATGCAGATCTGGTTGATCATCTTGGTCAACTGGCCCGAGCCGACCGGTCCCATCAGGCCGACCATCCGGGCATAGGCATCCATCACGGGCCGGGCCTTGGCGAAGACGTCCTCCTCACCGCCGCACATCACGGTCAGGACGCCGTTTTCCGCACCCGCCTGGCCGCCGGAGACAGGCGCATCGATGAAGAAGCAGCCGCGCGCCTGCGCCGCCGCGTCGAGTTCGCGGGCGACTTCGGCCGATGCCGTCGTATTGTCGATCAGGATGGCGCCCTTGGCCATGCCGATGAGAACGCCGGCCTCGCCGGTCGTCACCGAGCGCAGATCGTCGTCATTGCCGACGCAGGTGAAGACGAACTCGGCATCGCGCGCGGCCTCTGCCGGAGTGGCCGCCATCTGGCCGCCGTAAGTCTTCACCCAGTCTTGCGCCTTTGCGGCCGTCCGGTTGAACACCGTGACCTCGTGACCACCCTTTGTCTTCAGATGGCCGGCCATGGGAAAGCCCATGACGCCGAGGCCGATGAATGCGAGTTTTGCCATTTGTGCATGTCCTCCTGCTTGTAATCCTGGTTTAGCGCATGACCGGCAGGCTCGTCGCTGGAAAAAAAACGATGACGTGCTTGCCGGGCTGCCTTGCGCGGGAGCAGGCTGCACCCGTCACGAGGCCAGAGATAGGCGGTGTGACGCAGTTCAGAACGGCTTGACGATCGCCAGCAGCACGACCACCACCAGCGAGACCAGAACGATCGGCATGCCCTTGGCCACGAAACCCGGCGGGTCCAGGTGCGGATCGGCTTCCATGCGCCGCAGCCATTTGCTCTGCATACCATGCAGGGCCGACAGCATGATGACGATCAGAAGCTTCAGGTGCAGCCAGCCGCCGGAAAAGCCGACATAGCCGAAGGCAAGGATGAGGCCGAAGAGCCAGACGCCGGCCAGCGCGCCGGTCGTGACGAAGCGGTCGTAGCGGCGAAGCGAGGCGATGACGCCGGTGCGGATGGCCGGCGGGACCATGCCGATGACGAAGGCATTGATCAGCATGCCGCCGATCCAGATGAAATCGCAGGCCACATGCAGGGCCTTGATGATGAAATACAGCATGGGGTTCAGCTCCAGATCTGGGTTTCGGTCAGGCCGAGATCGATAAGATCCTGGCGGCGCAGGGCCTGTTCGCTCGGGTCGGCGGGGAAAAATTCGTCCAGCTGCGGCGGGGCTATGCGCGTGCCCGACAGCATGGAGTGGATCTGGCCGCGGTGGTGGATCTGGTGCTGGAAAAGGTGAAGCAGCACCCGGTCGGTGCGCTCCACCTGCTCGCGATCGCCGCGCGGAATGCCGATCTCAAGGGCCAGGATATCGGCGTCCAGCTGACGACAGTGATCGATCAGACGGCGATCGACGGCGCGCTGCTCCCGCTCCAGATCGGCGATCTGCGGGAAGGGGATTTCCGGCTCGAAGGCGGAAAGACCCGTCGGCTCGCCTTCGAGCGCGCTGACATAGAACCAGTCGACCGTCAGGAGATGGTTCAGCGTGTGGATGATCGACGGAAAGAAGCTGGTGCGGGCCGCGTGCAGTTCCTCGAAGGACAGCTGACGACAGCAGTTGAGAAGGCGGTGATTGGCCCAGGCATTGTTATAGGCCTGGGCGAGAAAATAGCGTTGCGGCGTCATGGTCCCCTCCAAAAGCACAGATAGGCTGCAGCGACAGGCGACCGATCATGCACCGGTCAGCCGCGCAATCACCAGATGGCCGGGCGTCGGCTGGCCATCCTGCATGCGCACATTGATGTCGGTCAGCTCCACAAGCTCGAAGCCCGTATCGGCCAGCCGCTCGCGCACATAGGTCTGCGAATGGGCAAAACGCTGATGCGGCCCGACCATATAGGACCGGCCCGCCATGACCGGCTCCGGCAGCGTTTCGGAGGAAAAGACGAAAATGCCGTTCTTCACCATGTTCTCGGCGGCGCCGAAGAACAGCGGTTCCAGCGCCCCCAGATAGGGCAGAACGTCGGTTGCCGTGACGAGGTCGAAGGCCTCGTCGTCATTGTCCTCGAGAAAATCCTCGACTTCGGCGACATAGAGGGTCTCGTAGAGATCCTTCTCATGCGCGATCTCGACCATGTTTTCCGAGATATCGACGCCGGTGATGTCATCCACCATGTCGCGCAGCGTGCCGCCGGTCAGCCCCGTGCCGCAGCCGAGATCGAGCATGCGCTTGAACGGACCGAGGCCGAGCGCCTGGAAGCGCTGGCGCACCAGAACCGGGACGGCATAACCGAGCTGCTCCACCAGGATGTTCTCGAAATCTTCGGCATGCTGGTCGAACAGCGTCTCGACGTAGGCATCCGGCGCCTTGGGCGGCGTATCGCCGCGACCGAGCGCCGCCATGCGCACTGCCGCGCCGCCATGGTCTTCCGGATCGATGGCCAGAACCTCTATATAGGCTGCAACCGCGGCGTCGATCTCGCCGGCCTTCTCATGCGCAAGGGCACGGTTGTAAGCCTCTGCCAGCGCTTCTTCGTCAATTTTGGCCATATCCGCCTCCCGCTGTCGCTGCCTGTCGTGCCGCGGATGTACGGCGGCGTCTGCAGCTTGGCAAGCAGGTGGTCCGAATCTCTCGTCAGTGGAGGATGAATTCTCCCTTCAGCGCACGCCATTCACCGGCGGCGATCAGCTTGCGATGCACGTATCTGACCGAATGCAGGGGGCCATCCAGCTTTTCCTGCCAGAATTGCAGGAAAGTGTTCATCTCAGGGAAATCCGGCGCCAGATCGTAATGCTGCCACAGGAAGGTCTGCAGCAGGGACGGGTGGTCGGGCATGCGGTAGAGGATTTGCGCGGTGGTGATGCCATAGCCCTTCAGCATCATTTCCATATCGGCTGTCATTGTGTTTGCCATGATCGTCCCTCGGAGTTGACCTCGGGGCGAAGGCGATCCCTCGCCCCTGGCCGATTGCAGCATTTGCGGCTTAACCGAGGCTTAACACTAGCTGCTTACAGCAGGTTTTCCCAATGAAAAACAATTGCTTAGCACTCATTATGAACAGCTGCTGCCAACCGGGTTCACATGCGGTTCATCGCGGTTGCGCTTTCCTGTGCGACGGAACCGGAGGCCAGGCTCTGCGTTAGCGAAGCCGATCGCCTCGACCAATTTGAAGATGGCTCGGCCGGCAAACATGAATGGCAGGCCAACCAGAAACAGGGAGAAATCATGTCCAAGCGAAACGGACTCCTCGCCAGCGTCGCATTGCCGCTGATGTCCCTCAGCCTTTTGGCGCAACCCGCTCTGGCGCTGACACCCGTGCCAGCGGCACCGGTCATGCCGGGACAGTCCCTGGTCCGCGTGCAGGCGCAGGTCATCGTGCCGCCGCAGGGAGATGAGCCGAGACGGGAAGAGGCGCCGCCGGAACAGCCTGCCCCTGAGGCGCCGCCGGAACAGCCTGCCCCTGAGGCGCCGCCGGAACAGCCTGCCCCTGAAGCGCCGCCGGCTGCCGAGCCGTCCGCCGAACGCCCTGCCGAGCAACCCGCCCCGGAAGCGCCGCCGGCTGAAGAGCCTCGGTCGGAGCAACCCGCTCCCGAAGCGCCGCCGGCCGCCGAACAGCCTGCCGAACGCCCTGCCGAGCAACCCGCCCGGGAAGCGCCGCCGGCTGAAGAGCCTCGGTCCGAGCAACCGGCACCCGAAGCGCCGCCGGCCGCCGAACAGCCTGCCGAACAGCCCGCCCCGGAGGCACCGCCGGCTGAACAGCCGCGGTCCGAGCAACCGGCACCCGAAGCGCCGCCCGCAGCCGAACAGCCTGCCGAACGACCTGCCGACCAGCCAGCTCCTGAAGCCCCTGCGCCCAGCTCTGAGGTTGCCCCCACCCCGAGCGAGAGCCCGGCAGCTCCAGCCGCACCTGAGGCAGCACCCGCTGCACCTGAGGCGGCACCCGCTGCACCTGAGGCGGCACCCGCCGCACCTGAGGCAGCACCCGCCGCACCTGAGGCAGCACCCGCTGCGCCTGAGGCAGCACCCGCTGCTCCTTCGGCACCCGGCGCCGAGGCCGCGCCGACCGCCGCTGCTCCCACAACGCCCGAGGAAATCGAGCGGGCGCGGCAGATCGCCGAGGATCCGGCATCCAGCAATCAGCCCGTAATCCTGCCGGTGAAAAACGGTGCAGCCGTCCTCGATAGCGCCAAGGAGGCACCTGCCGCCGGCGCCGCGCCAGCTCCTGCTGCAGCTCCTGCGCCGGGCGCAGCACCCGGGGCTCCCACCCCAGGCGCAGCCGGTGCTCCGGCAGCTGGCGCGCAGCAGGCCGCTCCGGTGGCTCCGGCCGCCGCACCCGCGGCCCCGCCAACCAGCGATGCCGAAGCGCAGGCGACCATCAGCGGCCAGCCTGCTGCCCGAATCCGCATCGAACCGGTGACGGAAGAGCGGGGCGAGCGTCTGAGCGAACGTCCGCGTTACGAGCGCCAGCGTGGCATTGACGAGCGGGAGCCGCAGCGTGACGGCCGCGTGATCATCTCGATCGACAACCGCACCTTCGTGCGCCATGACGACAGCCGTCGCTTCTACGATGACGGCTACGAGCCGGAATATGAGCGCCTTGGCGGTGGCCGGACGCGCGAACTGATCGAGCGTGACAATGGCATTCGCATCGTCACCATCCGCAACCGCTACGGCGATATCGTCCAGCGTTCGCGCATTGGCCGGGACGGCCGCGAATACGTGCTCTATTACGCACCGGAACTCATGGATGAGCAGCGCGATCCCGATTATGTCTGGCGCGATCCGGGCATCGACCTGCCGCCGATGCGGCTGACGGTGCCGGTGAGCGAATATATCATCGATACGTCCAGCGATCCGGACCGCGACTATTACGAGTTTCTCGAACAGCCGCCGGTCGAACGTGTCGAACGGGTCTACTCGCTCGATGAAGTGCGCTATTCGGCCCGCATTCGCGACAAGGTCCGGCGTATCGACCTCGATACCATCACCTTTGCCACCGGCAGCGCGGAAATCCCGATGAACCAGGCGCGCTCCATGCGCAAGGTGGCCGAGGCCATGAAGGCGGTGCTCGACAAGGATCCGAGCGAAACCTTCCTGATCGAAGGCCATACCGATGCGGTGGGCTCGGACGACAGCAACCTCGTGCTTTCCGACCGGCGGGCGGAATCGGTGGCCGTCGTGCTGGCCGATGCCTACGGCATTCCGCCTGAAAACCTGGCTACCCAGGGCTATGGCGAACGGTATCTGAAGGTGCGGACCGAAGCCGCCTCGCAGGATAACCGCCGCGTCACGATCCGCCGCATCACGCCGCTGGTCAAGCCGGTCGCCCAGAACCGCTGACGAATGGCGGATCGGCCGAGGGACCGCACCCGGTCCGGCGCGCCGGCACTGCCAACACTGTGATCGACACCGCCGGACTGGTCCGGCGGTGTTTTCGTCTGTCGGTCCGCTGGAAATGGTGACGCAATGACAGGCGCCCCTCAGCCGGCAAGCCCGACCGTTGACAGCACGAAATCGGCGATGGCTTGCGTATCGTCCAGATCGAAGACCGGCAGGGTCGCACCGTCGATCGGGTGATCGGCGGCAATGGCGCAGATATGCGGATCCGTCGGCGCAAGCGGTTCGGTCTTGCTGGCGTTGCGGCGGCGGGCCTCGATCTTCGGCACCGGCTCGCGCTTATAGCCCTCGATCAAGACGAGATCGCACGGCGCCAGGCGCGCCAGGATCTCCCCAAAGGCCGGTTCCGGGGCGCCCCGCAATTCGTGCATGATGGCAAACCGCGTGCCGGATACCAGCGCCACCTCATGGGCACCAGCCTCTCTGTGCCGGTAGCTGTCGGCTCCCAGCCTGTCGATATCGAAATCATGATGGGCATGCTTGATGGTGGATACCCGCAGGCCCCTGGCGGTGAGTTCGCTGACAAGGCGGACCATCAGGCCGGTCTTGCCGGAATTCTTCCAGCCGGCAATGCCGAAGATTTTCGGTGGTGAGGCTGTCATGGAAGCACTCGCAGAAAGGTTTCGGCCCTTTCGAGATCGGCCGGCGTGTTGAGGTTCAGGAAAGGGTCGAGCGGGCCGGCAGGCGTGTCGAGCTGCGGAAAGTCGACGCTGCGCATCATCTGGGTCTTCAGGAAAGCCTTGACCCGCGGCTCCTCCGGCCCCTCCAGAAACGCCTGCAGCCGATCGGCCAGGTCGACGCGCCAGAGACCGCAGACGGGATGGAGGGCGCCGGCGGAGGCAGCGATCGCGCTAGCGCCATCGGCATGTGCCGCCGCCGCCAGCCTGTCCACCAGGTCGAGCGGCAGGAAGGGACTGTCGATCGGCGCGGTCAGCACGTGCGAGGCGTCCGGATCCGTCTCCGCCGCGTAGCGCATGGCGGTGAGAATGCCGGCGAGGGGACCGCGCTGGCCGGGCACGGTATCGGCAATCACCGGCATACCCGGGGGCACGGCAACGGGCTCCGCGGCATTTATCGCCAGGGCGGAGACCTGCGCCACGAGCCGGGCGATCACGTGGTCGATCAGCGGCCTGCCGGAGAGCATGACGCCGGCCTTGTTCTGACCCATCCGGCGCGACTGGCCGCCGGCCAGGATGACGGCGGGCGGATGGCGTGGTTTAGGTGTCGTCATCGAGGGAGAGCCTTTCCTGCGTGCGGCGGATCATCTCGGAAAAGATAAGGGCGAGCAGGGATGAGGCGAGCATCAGGCACAGCACCGGCAGGGCACCGGTCTCCTCGGTGACCAGCCAGCCCGCCAGCACGGAACAGGCCGCGCCGCCGCCGACATAGAGAGCCCCGCCGAGGCCCGAGGCCGAGCCCGCCAGATGCGGCTTGACGCTGACCAGTCCGGCATTGGCGCTCGGCAGGGTGAGGCCGTTGCCAAGCCCGACCAGGGACAGGGGGCCGAAAAAGGCGAAGGCGCTGTCGAAGCCAAGCAGGAGGAGGAGCAGCGCCAGAATGACGCCGGCAAGCGAGATCAGATTGCCGGACATGATCATGCGAATGATGCCGATGCGGCTCGCATAGCGTCCGGAGATGAAATTGCCGAGCGTGTAGCCGAGGGCGAGAAGCATGAATTGCAGGCCGAGCATGGCCGGCGTCAGCCGGTAGATCACGGTGCCGATGAAGGGGGCGCCGCCGAGGAAGGCGTAGAAGATGCCGGAGGCGAAGCCACAGGTGAGGGCAAAGCCCCAAAAGGCCGGCGCCCGCACGAGTTCCGGCCAGGCCCTGAACTGGTCTGCAACGCTTTTCGAGCGGTGATGATGCGTCTCACCGAGATCGCGATACACCACCACGAGGCAGATAAGCGCATAGACCAGCATCACGACGAAATTCGCCTGCCAGCCATAGGCATCGTTCAGCACGCCGCCGAGGGCGGGGGCCACCATCGGGACGAGAGACATACCCATGGTCACATAGCCGATCATCGATGCCGCCTGATCGGCGGGCACCATGTCCCGGACGATGGCGCGGGAGAGCACGAAACCGGCGACGATCGCGGTCTGCAGAATGCGGCCGATCATGAAGACGGTGACATTGGGCGCCAGAAGACAGATGACCGAACCGAGCGCCAGGAGACCGATACAGGTCAGCATCACGGGGCGCCGGCCGAACAGGTCCGACAGCGGCCCGATGGCCAGCTGCAGCACGGCGGTCCCGGCCAGATAGGCCGATACGGCAAGCTGCATGACCGCGTAAGGAGTGCCGAAATGGCGGGCCATGTCGGCAAGCGAGGGCAGGAAGATGTTCAGCGTCAGGGCTGCAAGCCCCGCCACCAGAACAAGGGTGGAGATGTGCGGTGGCGTGGTTCTGTCCAGATAGACGATGCGCGGCTTGGTCAAGCGTCTGGCTCCTGCCGTCAGTGCGGTGTGCGCGGCACGCTCTCGGCGGCCGTGCTGCGTGCCCGCAGCTTTTCCCGATAGAAGGCATAGAGGCCGGAAGCAACGATCAGGCTTGCCCCGATCGCCATGGTGCCATCCGGCGTCTCGCCGAAGAAATAGAAGCCGAGCGTGAGGGAAAAGATAAGGCTGGTATAGCGGAAAGGCGCGATGAAGGAGATCTCGCCCGACCGCATGGCGATGACGATGGTCAGGTAGCCGGCGAGAATCAGTGCGGATGCCACGGCCAGACTGAGGAAGGACGACAGGCTGACGGGGCTCCAGCCGCCCATGACCGGAATGAGGGCTGCGCCGATCACCGCATTGGTCAGCCCGGCAAAGAGCGAGATGATGAGGGTCGGAATTCCAAAGGGGATCCGGCGGGTCGTGAGGTCGCGTCCGGCGGTGAAGAAGACCGTGACCACGGCCAGCAGCGAGGCGGGCAGGAAAGCTTCCGGGCTGGGCCGCAAGACGATGATCACGCCGAGAAAGCCGACAAGGATCGCCGCCCAGCGCCGCCAGCCGACTTCCTCCTTGAAGATCAGCCAGGCACCGAATGTCACCGCCAGGGGCAAGGACAGAAGAATGGTCGCCGCAACCGCGAGATCGATATGCGCCAGCGCGGAAATATAGGTGATGGCAGCGCCGATCTCGAAAGCGGAGCGTAGCAGGACCTTTGGCGAAAACATCAGCCGCCACTGATCGAGAAGCTTGTAGTAGCCGGCCATCAGCAGGAGAAGCAGCGAGGTCATGCTGCCGCGGATGAACATGATCTGGCCGACATTCATATCCGGCGTCACCAGTTTGACGAAGGCATCATTGGCGGTGAAAACGCCCATGGCGAGTGTCATCATTACGGCGCCGCGGGCATTCTGCGACAGAGGCA
Organism: Rhizobium sp. SSA_523; assembly: GCF_030435705.1. Taxonomy (NCBI): domain Bacteria; kingdom Pseudomonadati; phylum Pseudomonadota; class Alphaproteobacteria; order Hyphomicrobiales; family Rhizobiaceae; genus Affinirhizobium; species Affinirhizobium gouqiense. The sequence goes on along the minus strand of NZ_CP129382.1, from coordinate 1,171,799 downwards.
TTTCCGATTCCCTAGGTCTTTTCTTGTTTAAAACGCGTATGCAACAAATCAGCGGGCATTCGGTTCGACCGGAGCGCGCCGGCTTGCCCCGGCGTGCCCTTGAAGGCCGATCAGGGCCGATCAGGGCAAGGCATGGCAAGTCAGGGCTGGCCAGGCCCGGCCAAGATTGGTCACGGCTGGCCAGGCCCTTCAGGCCGGTCCGGCTGAAACGGAAGGGTGACAGGCGTCGCCGATATCGTTTGGAATCGACAGAAAAGCCGGATGCCGAAAGGCCCGTGACCGGCGTCCACCCCAAACCGCTCTCTCATTGCTGATCTCCCCCTTGGCCTTCGACAACCCGGGCGGATGGTTCATCCGCTGAGGGAGCGGCAACCTCATCTGGATGATGTATTAAAGCATTGATCTGGCTAGAACCAGCCGCTTCGTAAGTTTGCCTTACGATTTCCGGCGGCGTCGTCGTCCTCCTGCCTCTCGCCCGCCACCTCTCCTAATTGATTGCTGCACGGGCTTCGGGGCGCTCGCCTTTGTTCCCATTAACGCAAAGTTCAAGATCTTGCGGTCAATCTTCGCCTGCTCCGCATGAAGCGGGAAGAACGCCCGGCCAGATGCCCCAGATGCCATTGCGCGGCTTGCCGCCGGCTTGCGTTGAGGTTGATTTATGTCGTTCCTGGATCGCCTGCTGCAAAGCCGCCGGATCGTCACCAAGGTTTTGTTGTTCGTCGTGCCGCTGATCCTGCTGATCGCAGGCGTGGGGCTTGCCGGCTTCTATACTGCCCGCATGCTGAACGGCCACATGACCGTGACGCGGGCAACGATCGATAATATCGGCGAATTCGAGCGGCTGCAGGCGGCGCTGTTCGGCTATCTGGCGCGTCCGGACGACAAGGGTCTCACGACGCTCTACGGCGCGATCGACGCGCTCGATGCCGGTCTCGATCGCCTCGAGGGACTGGTCACGACGCCGGAGGATCTTCAGCGGCTGGCATCCGTCCAGCAGACGGCGCCCGCCCTCCGGCAGGCGGCGCAGAACCTGTCGGCGATCAATCGCGACATGGATGCGACGGGGCAGGGCATGCATGACAGTGTGGAGGAGATCCGTCGTCTCGCATCGGCCGTCGGCACCCAGGTGGAAGAGGTTCGCAGGCTCGGCGAGGCGAAGGAGAAATTCGCCAAGGGTGCGCTCTTCGATGCCTTTGCGCTGAAGAGCATGGCGGGTCGCATCGACAATGTGATGGATGCGGTCAAGAATGCCGACAGCGACGAAGCCCTGCCGCGCGCGGCGTCCACCTATCTCTCGGTGCTGCAAAAGGAATTCGCCAAGGTGGAAGGCAAGGCGACCAACAAGGTCGTGCGCATGCTGGACGGGTTGAAGCAGCAGGTGGCCGAGCTCGACGCGGTGATCCAGGCAAAGCTCCCGGCCGCCGAGAAGGCAGGCCGCATCCGCAGCCTGGTTCTCGCGCTGGAGCCGGTGCGCTCCGGCTTCGCCAAGGAGACGGAAAAGAGCACCTCGACCGCGGCGGACCGCTTCGCGACGCTGGAAGACGATCTGCAGACGAACCGCAAATTGCTCGCCGCCCTTGGGGAGGCGACGCGCCTCAACGACATGCTGCTGCTGCACGGCGAGCGGCTTCAAACGGCGCTGACGTCGGAGGCAAGGCAGGCCCTGCTGGACGATATCGCCCAGCTGGCCAAAGCCAGTGCGCAGATCTCCACGCTTGGCCAGAAGAACCCGAAGATGCAGGATTTCGCGCCGGCTCTCCAGCCGATCCTCGAGCAGCTGACGCAAGGCTCGAAGACATTGTTGCTGCGCGCCGAAGACCAGCAGGCGGCGGCCGCGACCGCCCGCGAGGCCCTGACATCCGGCATGATGGCGCTGAAGGCCTTCGTGGCGCAGGCACAGGAAGCCGGCAAGCAGGATAGCGAACGCTCCGCCAATCTGTCGGTGGCGGCCACGGTCATCGGCACGCTCCTGGCGATCATCGGTGCCCTGATGCTGGTCGAAACTCTACGCGGCCCCTTGCGCCGCGTGACCGAAATCATGACTCGTCTGGCGGGTGGCGATCTTTCGGTCACGATCGACGGGCGGGATCGCGGCGACGAAATTGGCGACATGGTGCGCTCCGTCAGCGTGTTCCGCGATGCGGCTCTGGAGAATGTCCGCCTGGAGCAGGAAGCGGGCGCGGCACGGGAAGCATCCGCCGCTGAGCAGGCCTTGCGTGCCGCGGAGCGCGCCCGCATTTCCGCCGAGCAGCAACATGCCCTGTCGGCCCTGTCCGGCGTGCTGGAACGGCTCGCAGCCGGCGATCTGGCGCAGGAAATGAGCGAGGATCTCCCGGTCGACTTCGTCTCCATGGCGCAGACCTACAATCAGGCGGTGCGCAGGCTGCGCGCCACTCTTACGGATGTGCGGATGGTGGCCGATGACATCAATAGCGGCACCGGCAATCTCGCCGTGTCGGCCGATGATCTGGCTCGGCGCACCGAACAGCAGGCGGCGGCGCTCGAACAGTCGAGCCGGGCGCTGCGGCAATTGGGCGATGTGGTGAAATCCACGGCCGGCAATGCCGAACGCACCGCCCGTTCGGTGACGGAGACCGAGGCCTTCGCCAGCCGGTCCGGCCAGGTCGTCACAAACGCCATCCAGGCCATGGGCGAGATCAGCCGGTCGTCGGAACGGATCGCCACCATTATCGGCGTGATCGATGAGATCGCCTTCCAGACCAATCTCCTCGCGCTCAATGCCGGCGTCGAGGCGGCGAGGGCAGGCGAGGCCGGGCGCGGATTTGCGGTCGTGGCGCAAGAGGTGCGCGAACTGGCCCAGCGATGTGCCAATGCCGCCCGGGAAATCAAGGGCCTGATCGCCGATAGTGGCCAGCAGGTGCAAAGCGGTGTGCATCTGGTCGAGCAGACCGGTGACGCGCTCAACCAGATCATCGCCCATATCTCGACGGTGCAGGCCCTGGTGACGGATATTTCGGTTGCCACCGGCGAGCAGTCGCGGGGCATTGGCGAGGTTACCCAGGCGCTTGGCGAGGTAGAGCTGATTACCCAGCGCAATGCCGCCATGGTGGAGGAGAACACGGCCGAAATCCACGGCCTGCGCGGCCGCGTCGAAGCGCTGAGCGACAAGATCGACCACTTCCGGACGGAAGCTGGCGCTGCCGCCTCCAAGGCTGCGTAGCCGCAGGCTCTGGGGCGGTCTGAGAAATCCTTCAGTAGAGGCTGGCGGCCGCTTTCTCGGCGGTGCTTTCCCCTCCGGCGCGTATTCGGTGAAGCGTGTCGCCGGAGAACAGGATCAGGTAGCCGCCCTCCGCTTCGGCTTCCACGGCCCAGCGCGCGAGATCCGTGGCGAAGGGTTCCTCCTGCCAGATCGTGGGAAAGTCGGGGTCGACCAGAACGGTGAGCTGTCGCCCCTGGCGGTAGACCACCATATGTGAGGACAAGGGCTGCCAGGCCTGCGCCACGCGATCATCGGTGACCCAGAGACAGAGGAAGTTGCGGCACACCTGCGGGCGCTGGTCATAGGCCGTGCAGCCCTGACCGATGGCGCAGTGAGTGCAGGCGATATCGGCGGGCTTTTCGAATTCGTCGATCTCCGGCAGCACGCAGCACAGCGTGCAGCCGTGGCAGGAGCGGGCAGCGGCTTGCGCCGCGCCGGATGAAACCTCCAGCGGGCCGGCAGCTTCCGTGCCAATCTCCAGCGCCTCCGGCGGTCCGTCACAATAGTCAGCCATCTGGAATCTCCTGCTCATGGCCATTCGCCATCGATGACAGCGTCGGTCGGTCGGTCGGTCGGAGCGGATCACGGCTGCCGGCCTGCAACCGGTCCGCTTGCTTGGAACACAAGCAGGGCAGGCGGAGGGGCAAGCCGTGGGGCAGGCAGTCGGGCCGTGAGGCTCCGGCGCAGCCCACGTTTTGCGACGCCATGCAGCGTCCGGAAAGCAATCATTCAGCGCGAACTCTATTCCGCCGCGGAACAAACTGCCGCGCTGTTCGTAGAGCTTGCAGCGTTTCATCTCTATCCGCCGAGGAGGCCGCCCATGACGCCCGACCAGCCGAGACAGATAAGGGCACCGGCCTATCCGCTGTCCGCACTGTTTGCTCCCTTCACTTTTGTCTGCTTCACCCTCGCTCTTGCAACCGATATTCTCTACTGGCGTAGCGAAATGCTGATGTGGCAGAATTTCTCGTCCTGGCTTCTGCTGACCGGCGAGGTTTTCGGCGGCCTTGCCATCCTCTTCGGCATCATCGATTTCATGCGTCCGTCCACCCGCCCCTGGCGCCCGTCCTTTGCCGCGGCCGGAGTCTTTGTCTGCGTGCTGATCCTCGCTTTTGTCAACAGCCTTGTCCATGCCGGCGATGGCTGGACCGCCGTCGTACCGATGGGCCTGACAATCTCCGCCGCGACCTTCGTCCTGCTGCTGATCACGCTCTGGCTCTCCATCGCCCATGCGCGTTCCGCCCTTTACACCTATTGCGCGGCCTATGCGGTGACACAGTCCACCACCAGCACCATCGGGAGGGTGTCATGAGATCGAGATCGAAATCCGTTCGCCGCACGGCGCTGCTTTGCGCCGGGCTTGCCCTGCCGCTCTTCGCAACCGCGTGTTCCAATGAAGAGAACTTCGATGTGAGCCAGCAGATCGGCCCGGATCCGGTTTTGCCGGCGCCATCGCAGGAGCTTCTGCCGGCGCTGAAGGTTGCCGAGGTCGTGGGCTGGAAAGACGGAGAAATGCCGAGTGTGGCGCAGGGGCTGACGATCTCCGCCTATGCCAAGGATCTCGGCAATCCGCGCACCGTCCATACGCTTCCCAATGGCGATGTGCTGGTCATCCAGTCCCGCGGGCCGGAAGGCGAACCCAAGACGCGGCCGAAGGATTTCATCCGCGGCTGGATCATGGCGATCGCGCATGGCGGCGGCGGCGGCAGCAAGCCGCCGGAGAGCAATCGCATCACGCTCCTGCGCGACACCGATCGCAACGGCACGGTGGATGAGCGCCACGAGCTTCTGTCCGGCCTGCATTCCCCCTTCGGTGTCGCCTGGGTGGATGATACGCTCTATGTTGCCGCCACGGACGCGATCCTGGCCTATCCCTTCCGGCTTGGCGATACGACGGTGAGTGCCGCTCCGCGCGTCCTGACGCCTCTGCCCGGCGGGCCGATCGACCATCACTGGACGAAGGATCTGGCGCTCAGTCCCGATCAGCAAAGCCTCTTCGTCTCGGTCGGGTCCAACTCCAACATTGTCGAGAACGGCATCGAGGCGGAAAAGGGCAGGGCGGCAATCTGGCAGGTGGACCGCGAGACCGGCGCGGCAAGGGTCTTCGCCTCGGGCCTGCGCAACCCCAACGGACTGACCTTCGAGCCGGAGACGAAGGCGCTCTGGACCGTGGTCAACGAACGCGACGAACTGGGGCCGAACCTCGTCCCCGACTATATGACCTCGGTGCAGGAGGGCGCCTTCTACGGTTGGCCGTGGAGCTATTACGGCAACCACGTGGACGAGCGCGTCCGGCCGCAGCGCCCCGACATGGTGGAACGGGCGATCAAGCCGGATTACGCTTTGTCGAGCCATGTGGCGGCGCTGGGCATGACCTTCTCGCATGGATCCGCCATGCCGCAGGCCTTTGCCCACGGCGCCTTCATCGGCGAGCATGGCAGCTGGAACCGCACCGCCTTCAACGGCTATCGCGTCATCTATGTCGCCTTCGAAGGAGGGCGCCCGGTCGGCAAGCCGGTGGATGTCGTCACCGATTTCCTCAACGGCGATCAGGCGCGCGGCCGGCCGGTCGGTGTCGGTATCGACGGTACCGGAGCGCTGCTGGTGGCCGATGATGCGGGCAATACGGTCTGGCGGGTCGCCGCGGCAGATGGTTCGGTCAGCGCCGCGCCTCTGGCTACCGACCAGATGCCGGCAACATCCGCCGCAACGTCTCCCGCTTCTCGGGACCCGGCGGCTCAGGATCCGGCGGCGGCCTCCGGCGGTGCACCGGCTCCGGCGCCAGGCACGAGCGCTCAGCCGGGCTCGCCGCCCGCGCCGGCCCTGGCGCAGCCGACACAGCCTGCGCAGCCGACACAGCCTGCGCCGCCAGCACAGCCCGCGCCGCCCGCCGCGGTCGAGCCCGCGACGCCGGCCAATCCGCCGCAAGGGGCTCAATCCGGCGAGACGGATGCAACACCGGCCAATCCGCCCTCGCAGCTGGACATTGCCCCGGCCACCCTTCCGTCCGGAACGGTTGAAGGCCAGGGCCGCCCGTAACCAGCCAGCGGCCGATCAGCCTTGCTGCGCCGGCCAATCCTGCCGGCGCAGGCGGTAGAGCATGTGGCGAACCGGCCCCTTTCGGGAGAGATAAGGCAGGTTTGCGCTTCCTGTCGCGGTGAAGCCGAGCTTCTGCAGGATGCGGCCGGATGCGGGATTGTCTTCGGCATGGCCGGAGCAGAGTGCATCAAGGCACAATGTCTCAAAGGCGAAGCGGGTGAGGGCAGAGGCCGCTTCCATGGCCAGACCCTGGCCCCAGGCCACCCGCTCGAACCAGTATCCGAGCTCGCCGCAGCCGTCTGCAATCTCGTCGATATCGGCAATGCCGATCATTCGTTCCTCAAGACAAACTGAAAAGCGGAAGGCCGTCCCGCTCGTCCATTCCGCAGGATGAGTGGCGAACCAGGCCGAAAGCCGGTCGAAATCGGGCGGAAAGGAAGCGTGCCGCAGCATGCGCGCCACCTTGGCATCCGCCTGTATGGCAAGCGCGCGGGCGGCATCCTGCGGCCTGGTCGGGCAGAGGTCGAGGCGCGGCGTCTTCAGCCGAAACCCTCCTGGCGCGACCGGAAGCGCTGGCGCCATGATCAGCCGCCGGTGACGCTCATGTGACGCGAGACGGCCGGGCGGTTGTTGCGGTCGATGATGAAATCATGGCCCTTCGGCTTGCGCAGGATCGCCTCGTCGATGGCTGCCGCGAGATAGGCGTCGTCCGGTGAGGCGCGCAGCGCCGTTCGCAGATCCGCCGCATCGTTCTGGCCGAGGCACATATAGAGCGTGCCGGTGCAGGTGAGGCGGACGCGGTTGCAGCTCTCGCAGAAGTTATGGGTCATGGGCGTGATGAAGCCCAGCCGGCCGCCGGTCTCCGCAACTTCGACATAGCGGGCGGGGCCGCCGGTCTGGTAGGGGATCTCGGTCAGGGTGAACTGCTGTTCGAGAGAGCGGCGCAGTTCCGACAGCGGCAGGTACTGGTCGGTGCGGTCCTCGTCGATCTCGCCCATCGGCATCGTCTCGATGACCGTCAGGTCCATGCCGCGGCCATGCGCGAAGCGCAGCATGTCGGCGATCTCGCCGTCATTGAAGCCTTTCAGTGCCACGGCATTCAGCTTGACCTTCAGGCCAGCCTTCTGCGCCGCCGCCAGACCCTCCATCACCTTCGACAGCTCGCCCCAGCGGGTGATCTGGCGGAACTTGTCGGGGTTGAGCGTATCGACCGAGACATTGATCCGCCGGACGCCGCAGGCATAGAGTTCGTCGGCATAGCGGGCGAGCTGCGAGCCATTGGTGGTCAGCGTCAGCTCTTCCAGATCGCCGGTATCGATATGGCGGCCGAGCGCGCGCACGAGATGCATGATATTCTTGCGCACCAGGGGCTCGCCGCCCGTCAGCCTGAGCTTGCGCACGCCCTTGGCGATGAAGGCCGAACAGAGCCGGTCGAGTTCTTCAAGCGTCAGCAGGTCCTTCTTCGGCAGGAAGGTCATGTTTTCCGCCATGCAGTAGGTGCAGCGGAAATCGCAGCGATCGGTGACGGAGACGCGCAGATAGGTCACCGCACGGCCGAAGGGATCGATCATCGGCATCTTGGCGTTCACGATCGGAGCGGGATTGACGGGCGTGTTGACAAAACTGTTCAAGGCATGTCCTCCATCCGCGCAAGATGGGTCTTGCAAGCGGTTGCGTCAAGGCAGATACAGAGACGTGACCGGAGAGCGCAAGCCTCGCTTTTGCAAGACGTGGCCGAAACCGGCCGCTTGCTTCGACCATCTTGCGCCAGCGCCGGCACGCCCCATGTCTTCACCGTGCAACGGACAAAAGCAATGACCCAGCCTTCTTCCCCGGAACCAGAGCCGAACAGCTGGCCGACCGAATTGCGCGTGTCCGCCGATCGGCGCATGCTGACCGTCAGCTTCGACGACGGCCGCAGCTTTGCGCTGCCGGCCGAGATGATGCGCGTCCTGTCGCCCTCGGCCGAGGTGCAGGGGCACGGACCTGGACAGAAGGTCACCGTGCCCGGCAAGCGCAACGTCACGATCCGCAATCTCGTGGCGGCCGGCAATTACGCGGTCAGGATCGCCTTCGACGACGGTCATGACAGCGGAATCTTCACCTGGCGCTATCTGCAGGAGCTCGGAGAGGGCGGCGACGCCCTGTTTGCCGCCTATGAGGCGGAGCTTGCGGAAAAGGGGCTGAGCCGGGATCCCGGCGGCCCGCGGCGATAGGCTGTAGAACGGCTGCGGGAACGGGTACGGGACAAGGCGCAGACGGTGGCGATGGAACAGGCGCGGGAACAGGCGGTGGTGCGTGGGACAGACGGATAGCAGCCAGCACTGGCTGCGCGAGGAAGAGCAGGAAGACAAGCGGGTCGGTTTCCCGGAACTGTTCTTCGACCTGGTCTTCGTCTTTGCGCTCATCCAGCTCTCGCATTTCATCGTGGAGGAATTTTCCTTCCACCGGCTGCTGCAGGGCGGCGTGGTCGCGCTGGCGCTGTGGTGGGTCTGGAACCACACGGCCTGGGTCATGAACTGGCTCAATCCGGAGCGCATGCCAATCCGCGCCCTTCTGTTCGGCCTGATGTTCTTCGGACTCTTGATGGCCTCCGCCATTCCGGAAGCCTTCGAAGGCAAGGCGCTGATGTTTGCCGGCTCCTATATCGCCATGCAGCTCGGCCGGTCGCTGTTTGCCGTCTATGCCTTCCGCAATGTCCTGCCGGATGTCAGGCGCAACTTCATCCGCGTGTCGATCTGGTTTTCGCTGTCGGCCGCCTTCTGGCTCGCCGGTGCTCTGGCCGGCGAGCAGATGCGGCTCATCCTCTGGTTCATTGCCCTCCTGATCGAATATGCGGCGCCGGAGGCCCGCTTCATCGTGCCCGGCTTCGGACGCTCGCATGCCAGCGACTGGGACATATCCGGCGAGCACATGGCGGAGCGATGCGCGCTCTTCGTGATGATCTGCCTGGGTGAAAGCATTCTGGCGATCGGCCGCAGTTTCGCCGACGAGGATCTGACGCCGCTTCTGGTGGTCATCTTCATCAGCGCCTTTGCCGCCAGCGTCACCATGTGGTGGATCTATTTCCATTTCGGCCAGGCGAAGGCGCGCCACGAGATCGAGGAGACGGACGAGCCGGGCGAGGTGGCGCTGCATGTGTTCACCTATGGCCATATGCCCGTTGTGGCCGGGATCATCCTGGTGGCTGTGTCGGCCGAGCATATCCTGGCGCATCCGGGCGATGCCGGCGATGCTGCTCTTGCTGCCGTCATTCTCGGCGGTCCCATCCTGTTTCTCGGCGGCAATCTTCTGGTCAAGCGGATGACGACGGGCCGCATGCCGCGATCGCATCTGGCCGGCATGGCGCTTGCCGTGCTCTGCCTGCCCATCGCCGCCATGCTGCCCAATTACTGGAGCGGGCTGCTAGCCCTTTCGACCCTGCTGCTGGTCGCCGGCTGGGAATATCGCGGCCTTGCCCGCACACCGCATTCGGATGAGCAGGTGGGCGAGCTGGAAGGCGAATGACGGCTTAGCCGGCGCGACCCTCGCCGGCCTCGGCGCGGGTTGCGACAGAGTCCGCCGTTCGGTCTGTCCTTCCGGCCAGGATCTGCTATAAGCCCCGCGCCACCGGTCTGGTTTTGACATTTGCAACCGCCCGCAGCAGGCTTGAACGCAGATGTCGACGTCAGTCCGCACGATTGCAGAGGAGCACGAACATGTCCGTCATCACCAGCGTCGAACAGCTGCGCGAAATCTACAATGGCTGCAGCGAAGCCGCCCTGGTGAAGGTGACGCCGCGGCTGACGGCGGAATATCGCCGCTTCATCGAAGCCTCGCCCTTCATGGCGCTTGCAACGGTCGGACCGGAGGGCATGGATTGTTCGCCCCGGGGCGATCTTGGCGGGGTGGTTCGCATTGCAGACGACAAGACCGTGCTGCTGCCGGACTGGCGTGGCAACAACCGCATCGATTCGCTCCTGAACATCGTCCGCGATCCGCGTGTCTCGCTGATGTTCCTCATTCCGGGCTCCAGCACCGTGATGCGGATCAACGGCCAGGCCGTCGTGTCGATCGCGCCGGATCTGCTGGAAAGCTTTAAAATGGACGAAAAGCACCCGCGTTCGGTCGTGGTGGTGACAGTGGACCACGTCTACTTCCAGTGCGCGCGGGCGGTGATGCGCGCGGACCTCTGGAACCAGGAGCGGCATGTGGACCCGGCTAGCCTGCCCACGGCCGGCGAGATGCTGAAGGCGGCGCAGCGGGAATTCGATCAGGAGACCTATGACCGGGAATGGCCGGCGCGGGCGACCGCCAGCATGTGGTGAGCGCGCGGGCCGCGCCTCACCTCTTATAGATCAGCCAACCCTTGCCGACATAATCCTTGCGCATCCCCTCCTCGAAGGGGACGGAGCGGTTGCGGCCGGCGTTTTTCGCACCATACAGGGCCGTGTCGGACTTGGCGTAGAGATCCCCCGGGTCGTCGGCCTGCGATGCCATCGCATAGCCGAGCGACAAGGTCACGGGGCCGTAATCGACGCCGGTCCTGGTGTTGCGGAAGGGGCGGGTTTCCAGCGCGCGGCGGATCCGCTCGCACATGGACATCACCTCGTCGGGCGTATTTCCCTCGACGATCAGCGCGAATTCCTCTCCGCCGGTCCTGGCGATGAACACATCGCGGCGGACATGGGAGCGGATGACGGCGGCCACGGAGGCCAGCACCTTGTCGCCGACCGGATGACCCCAGGTGTCGTTGATCTTCTTGAAATTGTCGATATCGGCGAGAACCAGCGCCGTCACCGGCAGGCGCATCGGATCGTCGTAAAGGCTGCTGAGCTTCTCGTCGAAGGCCCGGCGGTTGGACAGGCGCGTCAACGAATCGGTATTGGCAATCCGCTTGTAATCGTCGAGTTCGCGGCGAACCTGCTCCATTTCCTGCGATTTCAGCGCCACGCCTTCGACAGTCCGTTCGCCGCTGGCAAGGGTCTCGCCGGTCGCCTTTGCCAGCAGCGCAATGGCGCTGCGCAGGATTTCGGCAGAGGCGTGGTTCTTGGAATTGATCTGGCTGGCCGTCTCATCCAGCAGCCGGTTGTAGATCTGCAGCGAGGATTGTTCCTGCTGGAGGATCTTCAGGAGCGCGTCGAGCTGGCCCAGCAGCTGGTCATGGGCATTCTCCACGACATTGGACTGATTGGTGCCGAGATGCACCGCCGCCAGCTCGTCGAGTTCCTCCTGTGTCGTCCGGCTACCCAAAAGGGCGAGGTCACGCGTCAGCGTCGGATTGGTGCCGATATAGGCTTCGTAGAAGAGGTGGTAGTTTCTCGGAATTGGCGACGCGCCCATCGAGCGCATGGCGTGGGTGATCTGGCTGGCAATATCGGGGGCTTGCGCTTTCGGCGCAACGACCGTTGTCATCCCGTAACTCCGATGTCTGCACGTGATTGTATGATGAGTACAGATAATCACAAATTATGTGGAAATGATTAAATTTAAGCGTTCCTGGCGCTGCACATTAACCGCAATAGTGGTGCTCGCAAAGGAGAACTTGCCTTTTGATCAGGGGGTTGAGGAAGTCAAGAGCGGATCTTGCCTTTTAGCCCGCCCCCGCTGCCGGAGTTGCTGGACGCGACCCGCGCACGTCTTGGTCGCATTACAACCTATAGGACATGCTACTGGCGGGGTGAGGCCTTCGGGAGGTAAACCGAACCGGCATCTGCCCGCCGATGCAATGAGGGGGCGTGATCGCCCCCTCTGCGGTTCGTGCCCGGTATGGCGGTTCCTGCCTGTAGTCCGGCTTACTTCGGGCTCCAGTCAGGCTTACTTCGGGCCGATCATGTTTTCCGGGCGGACATATTGATCGAATTCCTCATTGGTGAGGTAACCGCCGCCGACGGCCTCCTCCCGCAGGGTCGTGCCGTTCTTGTGCGCCGTCTTGGCAATCTTGGCGCAGGCATCGTAGCCCAGCTTGGAGTTGAGTGCGGTGACGAGCATCAGCGAGTTTTCGACGCCGCGCTTGATGTTGTCTTCGCGCGCCTCGATTCCGACGACGCAGTTGTCGGTGAAGGAAACGGCGGCGTCGCCCAGCAATTGCACCGACTGGAGGAAGTTGTAGGCCATCATCGGATTGTAGACGTTCAGCTCGAAATGGCCCTGGCTGCCGGCGAAGGTGATGGCGGCATTGTTGCCGAAGATATGCGCGCAGACCTGCGTCAGCGCTTCGGACTGCGTCGGGTTCACCTTGCCCGGCATGATCGACGAGCCGGGCTCGTTTTCCGGCAGGGCCAGTTCGCCAAGCCCGGCCCGCGGACCGGAGCCGAGGAAGCGGATATCATTGGCGATCTTGAAGAGGGCCGCGGCAGCCGCATTGATGGCGCCGTGGGAGAAGACCATGGCGTCATGGGCGGCAAGCGCCTCGAACTTGTTCGGCGCGGTGATGAAGGGCAGGCCGGTGATTGCGGCAATCTCCTCGGCGACCTTTTCGGCGAAGCCGACGGGGGCGTTGAGACCGGTACCGACGGCCGTGCCGCCCTGCGCCAGCTCGTAAAGGCCGGACAGCGAGACTTCCAGGCGCTTGATGGCCGAGGCGACCTGCGCGGCATAGCCGCCGAATTCCTGGCCGAGCGTCAGCGGGGTTGCGTCCTGCGTATGGGTGCGGCCGATCTTGATGATATGGGCAAAGGCCTTGGATTTCGCTTCGAGAGCCTGATGCAGGTGCTTGAGGCCGGGGATCAGATGTCGGACGATCTGCTCGGCGCAGGCGATATGCATGGCCGTCGGATAGGTGTCGTTCGACGACTGGCTCATATTCACATGGTCATTGGGATGGACGGGCTTCTTCGAGCCCATCTCGCCGCCCAGCATTTCGATGGCGCGGTTGGAAATGACTTCATTGGCATTCATGTTCGACTGCGTGCCGGACCCCGTCTGCCAGACGACGAGCGGGAAGTGGTCGTTCAGCTTGCCGTCGATGACTTCCTGTGCGGCGGCAATGATGGTTTCGCCGATCTTGGGGTCGAGACCGCCCAGTGCCATATTGGCGCGGGCCGCCGCCTGCTTCACGATGCCCAGAGCGCGGACGACGGAAAGCGGCTGCTTTTCCCAGCCGATCTTGAAATTGCCGAGGGAGCGCTGGGCCTGCGCGCCCCAATAACGGTCGCTCGCGACCTCGATCGGGCCAAAAGTATCGGTTTCAGTGCGCGTGGTCATCATTCTGCCTCTGTGTGACACGGGTGCTCGGAACATCTCGCGGCGGGCGGACGCGGTCCGGCCGCGGCCGCGAGCCATGGCGGGCGAATTACTATACGATTGGTCCGGGACTGCAAGCACTGCGAAGGTGGCAGGGCCGCTTGCCCATGCGTGGTATTCCGGTCACGCTTGCGAAAACTTCACGGCCGTTTGAGCGGCCGAAGGCGATGGAACGTGGTGTTCCAATGCCCATGTCAGTAAAAATTTAACCAATGCTTTCTTAATGTTCTGGAAATGATTGGCGGGCGCCGCTGACCCTGAGCCGGGCTTGTCCTCCGTCTTTCGTTTGCTTTTCACGCCGCGCGCGATCCGCTACACAGGCGCGGTTACATTTCGGAAGCCTGCTGATTCAAGGCTCACAAGGTGACGGGGACCAGAACTTGCCGCACGCTCATAAGAAGACTTCGCTCTCGCTCGCTCTGCTGTCGGGCATTTCGTTCACGGCGTTTTGCGCTCCCGCAGCCAATGCCCTGACGCTGATGGACATGATCCGCGGGAATCGCCCGAGCATCCAGGAACAGGTCGAGAGCCGGATGCCGGCCGCGCCGCTGTCGGCGAAGGAGCAGCGCGCGATTGACATGAGCGATCCGGAGCCGCTGCCGAAGGTCACCGGACCCAAATATTACACCTACAAGACCGATGCGATGCGCAGCGTGAAGACGGCCGGCTTTGCCGAGGCCGTGCAGGATGCGGATGCGCGTTTCCTGACGGATGCCAAGGTGCAGGCGCCCAGCGATATCGCAGCCGCGCTGGAGACCTATTATGCCAAGGGCGGCAAGCTGCTCTGGGTCGAAAAGGGTGACGTCAATGATCGCGCCCGCCTTGTCATCGCCGCCATGCAGAAGGCGCGGGAATACGGTCTCGATCCGGCCGATTACCGCCTTGCCGTACCGGCGCTGACCACGGCAAGCGTTCAGCCTACAAGCTCCCAGACTGCAAGCTCAGAGACTGCGAGCATCCAGCCCGCAAGCGTGGATGCCACGGGCGCACCGGAACAGACGCCTGCGGCACCGGTCGAAATGGCCTCTGCGGGCCTTCGTCCGGCAGCAGGGGAGGCAGGCGCCTCTTCCGACCAGTTCGGCAAGGACCTGATGCAGTTCGAGCTTGCGCTGTCGGCCAAGGTGGCGATGTTTGCGCAGGACATGATCCGCGGCCGCATCGATCCCAACAAGATTTCCGGCTATCACGATCTGGAACGCCGCAGCGTCAATCTCGATACGGTGCTGCCCTTTGCCGGCAGGGCGCCGGATGCCGGTGCCTATCTCCTCAGCCTGGCGCCGCAGAGCCCGCAATTCACGGCCCTCAAGGATGAGCTTCATCGCCTGCTCGGTGAGACCGGGACGGCAGAAGCCTCCGTCTCGCTGCCGGACAATCTGCTGCTGAAGCCCGGCGAGACGAATGAGGCGCTGGCCAAGGTGATGACGGTCATCGAGCGGCGCGCGTCGGACCAGTTCAAGACCGAGCATGCGGCGGTTCTGGCCGCCTATCAGGATACGCCGGTTTATGCGCCGGAACTGGTCGAGCTGGTCAAGGGCTTCCAGAAGGAAGTCGGTCTGAAGCCGGACGGCGTCGTCGGGCCGGCAACGGTTCGTGCCATGACCGGCCACACCAATGAGAGCAAGATCGCAAAGCTGGTCGTTGCCATGGAAGAGGCGCGCTGGCTGCCGGACGATCTGGGCAGCCGCTTCGTCTTCATCAACCAGCCCGCCTATCAGGCCTATTACCACGAGAACGGGCAGGAACAGTTCTCCATGCGCGTCGTGGTCGGCTCGCCGTCGCACCAGACCTATTTCTTCCGCGACCAGATCGAGACTGTGGAGGTAAACCCCTATTGGGGCGTTCCGCAGTCGATCATCATCAATGAAATGCTGCCGAAACTGCGTCAGGATGCGAGCTATCTCGATCGTCTGGGCTATCAGGTCGAGGTCAAGGGCAAGGCCGTCTCCTCGACCGCCGTCAACTGGTATGGTTCGACTCAGGCGATCTCGGTCCGCCAGCCGCCCTCCAGCGACAATGCGCTCGGCGAATTGAAGATCCTCTTCCCCAACAGCCATGCAATCTACATGCATGACACGCCGCAGAAGGCTTTCTTCAAGCGCGACATGCGCGCCCTCAGCCATGGCTGCGTACGGCTTGCCGAACCGCGCAAGATGGCGGCGGCGGTGCTCGGCATCAGTGAGGCGGAGGTCGGCCAGAAGATCGCGCAGGGCAAGAATGCCGCCCTTCCGGTCACGGCGAAGATCCCGGTCTATGTCGCCTATTTCACCGCCTGGCCGAACAAGGACGGCAAGGTCGAGTTCTTCGACGACGTCTACGGCCGCGACACGGCGATGGAGAAGGCCTTTTCCGCCGTCAGCAAGAGCCGCGGCGTTTGAGGGGCCTGCGCGGCGTCTACCCTAAGGTTCCGGCCTCACGCCCTGCCGTGACATGGCGCCGATCCTGCCTCGGCGGCAAATGATGTGACGAAGAGCCGGCCATCTGCCGGCTTTTCCGTTTCCACGGCCATTGTTCCGCTCCCGGATCCTGAATTGTCTTTTCGGGCCGTCTTCAGGGGCTCGCTGCAGGAGCTCTCCTGAATGGGCTCGCTGCATCGTCTGGAGCGTCTGGGCTCTCACCGAAAATTGCGCGTATTCGAGCTTGAAAGCACAGCCCGCCTTTGCCACCCTGGCCCCGTCAGAGGCGTTGATCGCCCTGCGCGCAGGAGAGGAAGATGGGCTTGTCCGGTGTCGAGAATGCCAAGCAATACGGCGATGTCCGCAAGATCGCTGCGCGCGCCCGTCTGCACAGCCGCTACACGATCGCCGAGATCGGCTGGTTCGAATGGGTCGCGCAGAACCTTCCGCTTGCCACAGGGGCAAAGATCCTCGATGTCGGCTGCGGCCCGGGCTGGTTCTGGACGAGTGGCGGCCCGCTGCCCGACAGGCTGGACCTGACGCTGGTCGATCGGTCTGGCGCCATGGTGGGCGACGCGCTGGAGCGCTGCCATGATCTGCCGCTGGCCGCGCTGCGGGGCGAGACCGCCGATGCCGTGGCGCTTCCTTTTGCCGAGGGGCAGTTTGACGGCGTCATCGCCATGCACATGCTCTACCATGTCGAGGCGCCGCAGCGGGCGATCGCCGAAATGGCGCGCGTCCTGAAGCCCGGCGGCTTCCTGGCGGTGACGACAAACGGCGCGAACAATCTGCGTGCGCTCTACGAATTGACGCGTGTCCTGGGTGCAGCGCCGCTCGATCCGGCGGCCGCAATCTTCGGTTTCAAGGAGGCGGACGAGATGATGCGCCAGACGTTCGGGACGGTCTCGATCCTCCGGCATCCGGCCCGGCTGAGGGTCACCGATCCGGAAGACGTCTTTCTGGCAATGACATCCTTTCCGCCTGGCGAAGATGCCTCCAGCGACACCCTGGAGGCCTTTCGTGCCGCCATCGCCGAAGCATTCGAGAGAGGCGGCGGCGCGGTGGAAGCGGAGCAGGAGCGGGCCTTGTTTCTGGCGCGGAAGGCCGGCTGATCACATTTGGCCGTCGTTCAGGCGACGGCCTTGGCCATGACGTCAGCCACCAGATCCGGCGTCAGTTCCGAGAAATGGCCGATGATGCGGGTCGGTGCCAGCTCGGCCATCGGCACGTCCGAATAGCCGAAGGTGACGCCGACCGAACCCACGCCGGCATTTTTCGCGGCCATGATGTCGTTGACGCTGTCGCCGACCAGAATGCTCCTGAGGGGATCGCCACCGGCGCGCTCTATGGTGCCGAGCAGATGGCGGGCATCCGGCTTGCGGACCGGAAATGTATCGCCTCCGGTGATCGCGGCAAAGCGCTGCGTCAGCCGCAGGCGCTCCAGAAGGGGCAGGGCCAGCTGTTCGAGCTTGTTGGTGCAGACGGCAAGCCGCATGC
The DNA here is from genome assembly GCF_030435705.1 of Rhizobium sp. SSA_523. NCBI lineage: Bacteria > Pseudomonadati > Pseudomonadota > Alphaproteobacteria > Hyphomicrobiales > Rhizobiaceae > Affinirhizobium > Affinirhizobium gouqiense. The sequence continues at coordinate 1,154,426 of NZ_CP129382.1, read as the reverse complement.
CGGCCGCCTCCAGACGGTCGAAACAGTCGAGCAGGCCTTCATAGGCCTGGCTCTTGCCGGGCATATGCGCGAGGTAATGGTCGAGAAAATGCGAAAGCAGCCGCTCCACGTCGGCGTCGTCGACCGGCACGTCACGCAAATTGAAGGCGCGGCGGATCATTACGCGCGCGCCCTGGCCGACGAGATGCGTCAGATCGTCGAAAGTGACGGGCGCCAGGTCGCGCAGCGCGATGGTGTCGTTCAGGCTCTCGATGAGATCCGGCGCGGTGTCGATCATGGTACCGTCGAGATCGAATACCACGAGCGGCCCCGAAGCGGAGTTCGACGCAGACTTTGTTGCAGAAACGGGGAGCACGTGCAGGGCCTTTTGTGAGACAGCAATGTGCCTCCCTTAGCGGCTGGATCTGTCATTTGCAATTTTGCTGCCGCTTTATTGCGGCCGGGTTGGCCGCTTTGCTTGGCGGAGGGACTTTTGTTTGACGGGCGGGGCGTGTAAACAGCACTTCGACGAAACAGACGGGAGCTTGCGGCGCATGGACGCCCGGGAAATGAAAGTGAAGGCCGCAGAGGCCGCTCTTCAATATGTCGAAGACGGCATGCGGCTTGGGATCGGGACCGGTTCGACGGCGGAGGAATTCGTCCGTCTTCTCGGGGAAAAGGTGGCCGAGGGGCTGAAGGTCGAGGGTGTTCCCACCTCCGAACGCACCGCGCGGCTTTGCCTGGAACTTGGCGTGCCGCTGCGATCGCTGGACGAATTGCCGGAACTCGATCTGGCAATCGATGGTGCCGACGAGGTGGATGCCGGCCTGCGCCTGATCAAGGGCGGCGGCGGGGCGCTGTTGCGCGAGAAGATCGTTGCCTCGGCCTCCGCCCGGATGATCGTGATCGCCGACGAGAGCAAGGTGGTGGAAACGCTCGGGCGCTTCCCGCTGCCGATCGAGATCAATGCCTTCGGCATGGCCACGACACGCATCGCCATCGAAAGACTGGCCTCCCGGCTTGGGCTGACCGGCGACATCAAGCTGCGCAAGTCGGAAGACGGCGCCTTCACCACCGATGGCGGCCACCATATCTATGACGCATTTTTTGGCCGTATTCCTGATGCAGAGGCACTGTCCAACCAGCTGAATTCCATTCCCGGCGTCGTCGAACACGGGCTGTTCATCAACATGGCGTCCTTCGCGATCATTGCCGGACCGGCAGGAGCGCGGACGCTGAAGGCGAATTAACACAGGAGCATTGAGACCATGATCAGACAAGCGGTTTTCGGCCGTGCCGCCGCGCTGGCAATCCTTCTTTCCGGCATGGGTTTCGGCGCGAGTGCCGGTGCCCAGGACATCACGCCCGAGCACCTGAAGGCTGCGCGCGACGTCATCAGCTCCCTGAACGCCACCGCGCGCTATGACGACATCCTGCCGAACCTGGCCGAGCGGCTGAAGAACGAGTACACGCTCGCTTCGCCGAACTATGTCGACCAGATCAACAAGGCTGTCGATGAACAGGCTCTGGCCCTGGCGCCGCGCCGCGCCGATCTGGAAAAGGAAGTGGCCTCGATCTTCGCCCGTTCCTTCACGGAAGAGGAACTGAAGCAGATCGCCGCCTTCTATGGCTCCGAGGTCGGCAAGAAATATCTGCAGTCTCTGCCGCTGCTGCAGCGCGAATCGGTGCGCGCCGCGGAAATCTGGGCAAACGGCGTCTCCCGCGACCTGACCAATAGCAGCAGCGAAAAGCTGCGCAGCGTGATGGATGCCGTGACAGTCCAGCCGCCGGTGGCACAGGTCGGGCAGGGCGAAGCGCCCGCCGCCAAGCCCTGATCCTTCAGTTGGCAAACGAGAGGGTGAAGAAGATCACGATCATGTCGGGCGTTTTCTGCCTGTAATCCGCATCATGATCTCGTCTCGCGGTCGGTGCGGAACCGGCGGCGCAAACCGCGCCTCTGGTCCGGCTCCCGGCTTCCATCCGCTCCGCCTTCTCAAGACATTCTGCGAAAGCCCGGCTGCTGCCCGGGCTTTTCTTTTGCCGGTCTGGCATCCTATATGCAGATGACCGCAGCGGTGCTGCCGGCCATTTTTCTTTTTAAGATGACGCAAGGAGTTTGCCATGACCTCTCATGATTATGATCTGTTCGTGATTGGGGGCGGTTCCGGCGGCGTACGCTCCGCCCGGCTTGCTGCGGCCATGGGCAAGAAGGTGGCGATCGCCGAAGAATTTCGCTTCGGCGGAACCTGTGTCATCCGCGGCTGCGTTCCCAAGAAGCTCTTCGTCTATGCCTCGCAATATCACGAGCATTTCGAAGATGCCGCCGGCTATGGCTGGACCATCGGCGAAAGCCGCTTCGACTGGCCGGCGCTCGTTGCCGCCAAGGACAAGGAGATCGCACGGCTTGAGGGTCTCTATCGGCGCGGGCTGGAGAATGCCGGCGCGGAACTCCTCGATACGCGTGCGGAGCTTGTTGGGCCGCATGAGATCCGCCTTCTCAAGACCGATACAGTGGTGACGGCGCAGACGATCATCATCGCCACCGGCGGGACTGCCAATCCGCATGCCTCGCTTCCCGGCCATGAACTCTGCATCACGTCCAACGAGGCCTTCCATCTGGAGACATTGCCGAAATCGATCCTGATCGCCGGCGGCGGCTATATCGCCGTGGAATTCGCCAATATCTTCCACGGGCTCGGCGTCGAGACGACCCTGATCTATCGCGGCATGGAAATTCTCTCCCGTTTCGACCGCGACATGCGCCAGGGGCTGCACGCGGCGATGGAAGCGAAGGGCATCCGGATCGTCCTGACCGATGTCATCGAGGAGGTGACGCGCTCGCCCGCAGGCGGTCTGACGGCCCGCACCAAGGCCGGCGCGACGATCGCCGCCGATCAGGTGATGCTGGCGCTTGGCCGCGATCCCAATACCGCCAATCTGGGCCTGGACAAGGCCGGGGTCGAAATCGACCAGCGCGGGGCGGTGAAGGTGGACGCCTATTCGCGCACCAATGTGGAGCATATCTATGCCCTGGGCGACGTGACGGATCGCGTCCAGTTGACACCGGTCGCCATCCATGAGGCCATGTGCTTCATCGAGACCGTCTACAAGAACAATCCGACGGCGCCGGATCACGATCTGATCGCAACGGCGGTCTTCTCGCAGCCGGAGATCGGCACGGTCGGCCTGTCGGAAGAAGAGGCCTGCAACCGGTTCGAGGAGATCGAGGTCTATCGCGCGGAATTCCGACCGATGAAGGCGACGCTGTCCGGGCGACAGGAAAAGATGATCATGAAGCTGATCGTCAATGCCGCCGACCGCAAGGTGGTGGGCGCGCATATTCTCGGCCATGACGCCGGTGAAATGGCGCAATTGCTCGGCGTGTCGCTGAAGGCCGGGGTCACGAAGGATGATTTCGACCGGACCATGGCGGTGCATCCGACCGCTGCGGAAGAGCTGGTGACCATGTATCAGCCGAGCTATCGGGTGCGGGGCGGCGAGCGCGTCTGACCCTTCCAGCGGCCGCCCGTTCCAGCGGCTGCAGCAGGCCCGATATGCGGGCAAACCCTAACGCAGGATCCGCGTGCTGCGGAAAATCTTGTTGTAGATCTGGTCTACGGCCTCCTGGATACGGGGGCCGTCGTCAGCCATGACATAATCGTTCGGAGATGAGGCGCAGTCGCGCAGCACTTTCGGGATGCGCTTGAGCGATTGCTTCAACTGCACATCGTTTGACGGCGGATAGAAGGTCTGGACTGTCAGGATGCTGATGCCCTTCTGCTTCAGGCCCTCGCATTTCGGCCCGTAGACAATGCCGAAGGTGCGGTAGGGCGGATAGCTGTCGACGCCATCGGTCATGAAGACCAGATAGGTCTTGCGCTTGTTCGGCGAGGAGCCGTCACCGATATTCTTCAACCGGGTGCCGAGGATCTGCAGGCCCTGAGACAGATAGGTCCAGCCATCGCCGCCTTCCGGGCCGATAATGCCTCTTTGCGGATTGACGGCTTCGATCTCGACATTCGGAAGCGCCTTCTGGATGGCGCGCGCATCGGCTGTCATCGGCGCTATCTCCTCGAACGTGGTCGCAACCGTGAAGATCCCCATCTGCACCACATTCGCATTGGCATCCATGGCATCCTCCAATTTGCTGGTGAACTGGCCGAGCGCCGTGCGGACGAAATCCATTTTCATCTTGACGCGCAGCCGCCGCGCCTTGGCCAGCCCGTCTTCGAGACCCCGCGCCGCAAGGGCTGGATCGTGGCAGGCAAATTCGCAACCGTTGACCCGGACCCAGTAATCAAAATCCTTCTGTGTCCCGGGCAGGGCCATGGAATTGGAGTTGTCGATGAGAAAGGCGACCTGCAGATAGGTCTTGGTGCCGAGCGTGGTTGATGCCAGGGCGGAGACGGGCATGGACTTGTGGTTGAAGAAGCCGCCAAGCATCAGCTCCACCGGCATGGAGGTTTTCAGCATGACCGATTTGGGCGGACCCTCTGCGAAGGACACTTCGAGCTCCGGCGGATGCCTGCCGCCATTGGCGGTCAGGTTGGCATCGAGGAACTGCCTGGCCAAGTCTCGCAAGTCGTCGGGATCCGTGGTGCCGGCATTATAGGCTTCGGATACCGCCAGAGACGCGGCATCGGTCGCCGATGCCAGGTGCGAGCGCTGCTCGTTCAAATGGGTGATGTCGATGGCGAGCGCCGCACTCATGCACAGGACCGGCAGGAGCAGCGCGGTCATCATGCCGAAATTGGCATCACACGAGCGCCACAGCTTCCGCAATATGGTCAAATATCTCATCTGATGCATGATCCGTTGTTTCGGTCATACTTCAAGTCTCGCGTAAAATAAGACTTAATCCTACAGTATAGGATATAATAACGCGGATTACGCATATTATTACTTGCTGTTATATAAGCGTCTTACTTCGGTGAGGGTCAGGCTGGCGCGGTTGGCCAGGGCCGCGCATCTTTCGAAGGAGCCGCGGGGACCATGCCGGCGGGCGGCCCTGCCGACCGGGTCCCCTCGCTCAACGGCTATGCAAACGAATGATGAAGGGGTATAAGCCGCGCCTATCGAACCAAAGCCGGCCCTGCCGGCGCAATGAACGACGGAACACGGACATGGCACAGAACTGGACACCGAACAGCTGGAGGCAAAAGCCCATTCAGCAGGTGCCGGATTATCCGGATGCGGACGCTCTGACGGCGACCGAAGCGCAACTCGCCACCTTTCCGCCCCTGGTTTTTGCAGGAGAAGCCCGCCGGCTGAAGAAGAGCCTGGCCCAGGTTGCCGATGGCAACGGCTTCCTGCTGCAGGGCGGCGATTGCGCCGAAAGCTTCATGGAACATGGCGCCGATACCATTCGCGACTTTTTCCGTGCCTTCCTGCAGATGGCCGTGGTGCTGACTTTCGGCGCCCAGCAGCCCGTGGTGAAGGTCGGCCGCATTGCCGGCCAGTTCGCCAAGCCGCGCTCCTCCAATATTGAGAAACAGGGTGATGTGGAGCTCGCCTCCTATCGCGGCGACATCATCAACGGCATCGATTTCACGCCGGATGCCCGCATCCCCAATCCGGAGCGTCAGCTGATGGCCTATCGCCAGTCGGCGGCTACGCTCAACCTGCTGCGCGCCTTTGCCATGGGCGGCTATGCCAATCTGGAGAATGTCCATCAGTGGATGCTGGGCTTCGTGAAGGACAGTCCGCAGGGCGAGCGCTATCGCAAGCTGGCGGCGCGGATTTCCGAAACCATGGATTTCATGAAGGCAATCGGCATCAGCTCGGAAACCAATCCGAGCCTGCGCGAGACCGATTTCTTCACCAGCCATGAGGCGCTGCTGCTGGGCTATGAAGAGGCGCTGACCCGCGTCGATTCCACCTCCGGCGACTGGTATGCCACGTCCGGCCATATGATCTGGATCGGCGATCGCACGCGCCAGGCCGACCATGCGCATGTGGAATTCTGCCGCGGCATCAAGAACCCGATCGGCCTGAAATGCGGTCCCTCGCTGCAGCCGGATGATTTGCTGCGCCTGATCGATATCCTGAACCCCGCCAATGAAGCCGGCCGCCTGACCCTGATCTGCCGCTTCGGGCATGAAAAGGTTGCCGATCACCTGCCGAAGCTGATCCGGGCCGTGGAGCGCGAAGGCCGCAAGGTCGTCTGGTCCTGCGATCCGATGCATGGCAATACGATCACGCTCAACAATTACAAGACGCGGCCATTCGAGCGGATCCTGTCGGAAGTCGAAAGCTTCTTCCAGATCCACCGTGCCGAAGGATCGCATCCCGGCGGCATCCATGTGGAAATGACCGGCAAGGATGTCACCGAATGCACCGGCGGCGCGCGCGCCGTGACCGCTGGCGATCTGCAAGATCGCTACCACACCCATTGCGATCCGCGACTGAACGCCGATCAGGCGCTTGAGCTGGCCTTCCTGCTGGCCGAGCGGATGAAGACCGGCCGTGACGAAAAGCGGTTGGCCGTCGCCAACGGCTGACCCTTCGCCGGCCAGAGGCCATCCAGACGGCATTGCAACATTCTATCAAGGCCGGCGCTCCCGCGCCGGCCTTGATCGTTTTGCAGCATGATCAAGTTTGTTGAACCTGTGCTTCATCCGAAGCGATTTGACGGCACGGATCAGCTGGCGGACAACTAAGTCCTCGATGTCTGCGGGAGGAAAGCGATGGAAGAGACTGTGCGCCACGGCCACTGCCTGTGCGGAACCGTTCGGCTGACGATGAAGGGTCCGTTCGGCCCGGTCATCGCCTGCCATTGTTCGCAATGCCGACGTCAGACCGGGCTGTATCTGACGAGTACGGATGTCGAGCGGCGGCACCTGTCGATCGCCGGCGAGGACGCCATTGCCTGGTATAGGGCGAGCGACAAGGCCTCGCGCGGCTTTTGCAGCCGTTGCGGATCGCTGCTCTTCTGGGCGGCGGATGGTGCGTCGAAGATCTCCGTCATGGCCGGCCTGTTCGATCAGCCCTCCGGCCTGCAGATCGATCATCACATCTATTGCCGCGACAAAGGTGACTTCTACGAGATCACCGATGGGCGACCGCAATATGATACCTATCCGGCACCGGCGCCGGATGCCTGAGGCCGGCAAAGCCTCACGGGGGCCTTCGCAAAAATTTCGCGGTCCGCAACGTTGCTCCTTCCCAAGGTGCACGCTAGATCATGACGCATGACCCAGGATAACGCTCAGACACTTCGTATCGCTCTTGCACAGCTCAACCCGACCGTTGGCGATGTGGCCGGCAATCTGGCGCTTGCCAGAGAGGCGCGCCAGAAGGCCGCGCGCGAAGGCGCCGATCTGGTCGTTTTCACCGAGCTTTTCCTCTCCGGCTATCCGCCGGAGGATCTCGTGCTGAAGCCTGCCTTCCTCTCCTCATGTTGGCGCGCGCTGGAGACCCTGGTGGAGGATACCCGGGATGGCGGGCCAGGGGTCATCATTGGCCTGCCGCGACAGGGCGAGAAGGGACGGCACAATTCGGCCGCCATCGTCGACGGCGGCCAGATCCTGTCGCTGCGCGACAAGATCGACCTGCCGAATTACGGCGAATTCGATGAGAAGCGGGTCTTCGACGAAGGCGAAATGCCGGGTCCCGTCAATTTCCGCGGCGTGCGGATCGGCGTGCCGATCTGCGAGGAAATCTGGAACGATCTCGGCGTTTGCGAAACGCTGGCCGAAAGCGGCGCCGAACTGCTGATCGTGCCGAATGGCTCGCCCTATTATCGCGGCAAGGTGGATGTGCGCCATCAGGTGGCCCTGCGGCAGGTGATCGAGAGCGGCCTGCCGCTGATCTTCGTCAACCAGCTTGGCGGCCAGGACGAACTCGTCTTCGATGGCGCGAGTTTCGGCTTCAATGCCGACAAGACGCTGGCCTTTCAGATGCCGGAATTCGAGACGGCGCTGGCAGTGACCGAATGGCAGCGGCAGGACGGCGGGTTCCGCTGCGTCAATGGGCCGGTCACCGCCGTTCCCGAGGGCGAGGAGGCCGATTATCGCGCCTGCCTGCTCGGCTTCCGCGATTACGTCAACAAGAACGGCTTCAAGAGCGTGGTGCTTGGCCTGTCCGGCGGTATCGATTCCGCCGTCTGCGCCGCGATCGCCGTCGATGCGCTGGGGGCGGAGCGGGTGCGCACCATCATGCTTCCCTATCGCTACACATCCGAGGAGAGCTTCAAGGACGCCGAGGATTGCGCAAGGGCACTTGGCTGCCGTTACGATACCGTGCCGATCGTCGAGCCCGTCGAAGGATTCCTCTCCGCCCTCTCGGAGCTTTTCGAGGGGACGGAAGAGGGCGTGACGGAGGAAAACCTCCAGAGCCGGACGCGTGGCACGATCCTGATGGCGATCTCCAACAAGTTCGGCGCCATGGTGGTGACCACCGGCAATAAATCGGAAATGTCGGTGGGCTATGCGACGCTTTACGGCGACATGAATGGCGGCTTCAATCCGATCAAGGATCTCTACAAGATGCAGGTCTACGCCATTGCCGCGTGGCGCAATGGCGAAGTGCCGCCCGGCGCTCTCGGCCCCGGTGGCGAGGTGATCCCGAAGAACATTCTGTCCAAGGCTCCCTCGGCCGAACTCCGCCCCAACCAGACCGACCAGGATTCGCTCCCGCCCTATCCGGTGCTCGATGATATTCTGGAATGCCTGGTCGAGGGGGAAATGGGGGTCGAGGATATCGTGGCCCGCGGCCATGATCTTTCAACCGTCCACCGTGTGGAGCATCTGCTTTACCTGGCGGAATACAAGCGCCGCCAGTCGGCTCCGGGGGTCAAGATCACCAAGAAGAATTTCGGCCGCGACCGGCGCTATCCGATCACCAATCGCTTTCGCGACCGGTAGGCAAGGTCAGGCCGCCGCAGGCGCGCAGCGACGGCAGGAGCCGGGCGCGGGGCCTGGCGGATGGCGAGGGAAGCGACGGAGGGATCGTGATGCGCAGTTCGATCGAGATCTACGACCTGAACAGCCGCTCCTCGCGCGTTGTTCTGCAGAGCGATGACCTGTTCGAAGCGCCGAATTTCTCGCCGGACGGCCGCTGGCTCATGCTCAATTGCGAGGGGCGGATGTACCGTCTTCCTGTCGTGGCGGGCAAGGGCGCCGAGCGGATCGATACCGGCTTTGCCATCCAGTGCAACAATGATCACGGCATATCGCCGGATGGCCGTTTCATCGCCATTTCCGACAAGAGCGAGTTCGGCCAGTCGGCCATCTACACTCTCCCGGTTGGCGGCGGCATTCCGACGCTGGTGACGCGCAATTTGCCCTCCTACTGGCATGGCTGGTCGCCGGATGGCCGGCGCTTTGCCTATTGCGGCATTCGCAGCGATCTCTTCGACATCTACACCATTGGCATTGACGGCACCGACGAGCAGCGCCTGACAAAGGGTGAGGGCCGCAATGACGGACCGGATTATTCGGCCGATGGCCGCTGGATCTATTTCAATTCCAGCCGCACGGGCCGCATGCAGATCTTCCGCGTGCCGGCGCTGGGCGGCGCGGCCGAGCGGATCACCGACAGCCCCTATGCCGACTGGTTCCCGCATCCCTCGCCGGACGGGCGCAAGATCGTCTTTCTCTCCTATGACGGCGAGGTGCATGATCATCCGCGCGATCTCGATGTGCGCATTCGCCTGATGGATTCCGATGGCGGCAATGTCGAGACGCTGCTGGAGCTCTTCGGCGGGCAGGGCACGATGAATTCGCCGAACTGGGCGCCGGACGGCTCCGCCTTTGCCTATGTGCGTTACGAGCCGGTGGCACCATGAGCCGCGCCGCGATCGAGGGTCGGGCCCATGAGGACGATGCCGAGGGGGGAAACGCCCGTGACGAGACTGCCCGTAACGAGAATACCCGTGACGAGACTGCCCTTGACGAGAATGCCGGGGCGATGGCCGCCGCCGGACCTTTCAATGCAGACGCCCGCGCAGCCGTCTATGCCGCCATTCACGGCCGCCGTGACGTGCGCGACCAGTTCCGGCCCGATCCGCTGCCGCAAGATCTGATCTTGCGCCTGCTGGAGGCGGCCCATGCGGCGCCCTCCGTCGGGTTCATGCAGCCCTGGAGCTTCATCCTCATCCGCGACGAGGCGATCAAGGCGCAGGCGCATGCCGCCTTCCGCCGCGCCAATGAGGAGGCGGCGGCCCTGTTTTCCGATGAGCGGCAGGCGCTCTACCGCAGCCTCAAGCTGGAGGGTATCCGCAAGGCGCCGCTGTCGATCGTGGTCACCTCGGATCCTGACCGGGCGGGACCCATTGTGCTCGGCCGTACGCACAACCCGCGCATGGATGTCTATTCCACCGTCTGCGCCGTGCAGAACCTATGGCTTGCCGCCCGGGCGGAAGGTGTCGGGGTCGGCTGGGTCAGCATCTTCCATGATGACGACATACGCCGGCTGCTCGACATTCCCGATCGCGTGGAGATCGTCGCCTGGCTATGCCTCGGCTATGTGGACGAGCTTTATTGCCAGCCGGAACTTGCCGCCAAAGGCTGGCGCCAGCGCCTGCCGCTCGACGAGCTCGTCTTCGAGAACCGCTTTGGCGCCAGCCGGGCGGGCAAGGCAGGCAAGATGGACAGGGCGGGCAAGACGGGCGCCAGCAAGGGGAAATGACCTCTGATCAGGCGCCAGCGCTCATTGCTGGGGCTGCGCACCGGGTGTGGCGGGATTGGCGAGATCGATCCGGCTGTCATCGGGAAAGAATTGCGGCCCGACCATGCGCACCGGCCTGTCCGGGTTCCACTGGCGTTCCGGAACGACTTCGCTCGTATCCCGCCGCACGCGTGCCGCCTGCTCGCTGCTGCGGGTCGAAAGCGGCGTGATCGCGCTTTCCTTCGGTCGGGCCTGATCGGCGGGGCGAAGATCCGTCTCCTGCGACAATGCGGCCGGAATCGTCGCATAGTCGATCTCGCCGCAGCGCAGGCTGCGCATTTCCTCGCGCAGCTCCGTTTCGCTGCGGCCGAGCGAAGAGACGACCTTCAGGCTGTCGGCGCCGTGATGGAGAATGCCTCGATGATTCTCCTCCATGGCCGCGAGAGTGGCGGATAGATCGGCGCATGCCTCCGCGGTCTCGCTGCTTGTCTCCTGCGTTGGCGAGGCGCCGAGGTGGATAATGCTGCCGCTCTCGCTGGAGCCCCGGCAATGGCGCCGCGCCATTTCGCCGCGCACCTTGCGGATCTCCTGCATCTGGCGCGTGACGGCCGCCGCATGGCTGCGCAGCTCGGCCGCATTGCCGATCGCCTGGGGCGTTGCCGCGATCTGACGACCGAGCGCCAGGCAGCGTTCGGCGGTCGAGGCCATCGAGGCCGTGTCATTGGTGGCAAGCGCGGTTGCGGGGACCAACAGGATCAGGGCTGGCAGGAGGGAGCGGGCCTTGGTCATCAGTCTCGTCTTTCCCAGTGTCTGGACCGAAAGATGATGCTGCGTGCCGGCCGGATCCTCAAGCGGGTGAAGGACGGACCATGCCGCAGACCGGGAGCTTGCCGGATGCGACCTGCTTTCGCCAAGCTCAGGGCACCGTAATCTCCTCCGGTTGACAATGTGATAAGGCGCGCACTGTTCCGTCCGCGCCTCAGGCTTTTCGCTCCTCGTCTCAGCTGGGCTGGGAGAGGAAATCCGCATGCGAGGCCTCGACCACCGCCAGCGCGGCCATGTTGACGACCCCGCGCGAGGTGACCGAGGTAGAGAGGATATGCGCCGGCTGCGCCGCGCCGAGCAGGATCGGACCCACATGCAGGGCGTCCATCATGCTGCGGACGAGGCCGAGCGAGATATTGGCGGCATCGAGATTGGGGAAGACCAGGAGATTGGCTTCGCCGGACAGGTCGCTATCGGGCATTGCGCGCTTGCGCAGGGCCTCCGACAGGGCCGAGCCTGCCTGCATTTCGCCATCCACTTCCAGTTCGGGCGCCCTTTCCCGGATGAGCTCCAGTGCCGCGCGCATCTTGCGGGCGCTTTCGGAATTGCGCGAGCCGAAATTGGAATGGCAGATGAGCGCGGCCTTGGGCACGATGCCGAAGCGGCGGATCTCCTGCGCCGCAAGCACGGCGATCTCGGCGATCTCCTCATGCGTCGGATTGTAGTTCACGAATGTATCGGTGAAGAAGACGGGCCCCTTCTGGGTGATCAGCAGGCTCAGGCTGGAAAAGGCCTTCACGCCCGGGCGTCTGCCGATGATCTGGCCGACATCGCGCAAATGCTTGTCGAAGCGGCCTTCGACCCCGCAGATCAGCGCATCGGCATCGCCGCGCTTGACCGCCAGGGCGCCGATGACCGTATTATTGGTGCGCACGATGGTGCGCGCCGCTTCCGGATTGATGCCCACCCGGCCCACAAGAGCGAAATATTCATCGACGTAATCGCGGTAGCGCGGATCGTCCTCCGGATTGACGACAGCGAAATCCTCATTGGGCCGCAGCCGGATGCCGAACCGCTTCAGTCGCGCCTCGATGACAGAGGGACGGCCGATCAAGATCGGCTCGCCCGTCTTTTCCTCGAGCAGAACCTGCGCCGCGCGCAGCACGCGCTCGTCTTCGCCCTCGGCAAAGATCACCCGCTTCTTCTCCGCCTGCTTGGCGCTGGTGAAGATGGGCTTCATGACGAAGCCGGAGCGCCAGACGAAGCGGTTCAACTGGTCCAGGTAATGTTCGAAATCGGTGATCGGCCGCGCGGCAACGCCGCTATCGGCGGCGGCCTTGGCCACGGCCGGTGCAATGCGCAGGATCAGGCGCGGATCGAACGGCGAGGGGATCAGGTAATTGGGACCGAAGACCGGCGTTTCGTCGGAATAGGCGCGCGCCGCCACATCGGAGATCTCTTCGCGGGCGAGGCCGGCGATCGCCTTGACGGCGGCCATCTTCATATCTTCGTTGATCGTGGTCGCACCGCAATCCAGGGCGCCGCGGAAGATATAGGGGAAGCAGAGGACATTGTTGACCTGATTGGGAAAATCCGACCGGCCGGTGCAGATCATCGCATCCGGCCGCGCCGCGCGCGCCAGCTCCGGCATGATCTCCGGCGTCGGATTGGCCAGCGCCATGATCAGCGGCTTTTCGGCCATCTGTTCCAGCAGCTCCGGCTTCAGCACGCCGGCGGCCGAGAGGCCCAGGAAGACATCGGCGCCGCCGATCGATTCGGCGAGGGCGCGCTTTTCCGAGGCCTGCGCGTAGATATCCTTCCAGCGGTCCATCAGCACCTCGCGGCCCTCATAGACGAGGCCCTCGATATCATGCACCCAGATGTTTTCGCGGCGTGCGCCGAGCGAAACGAGAAGGTTGAGGCAGGCGAGCGCCGCCGCGCCGGCGCCGGAGGTCACGATCTTGACCTCCTCGATCTTCTTGCCCGCAAGCTCCAGCCCGTTGAGGATGGCCGCCGCCACGATGATTGCCGTGCCGTGCTGGTCGTCGTGGAAGACCGGAATATTCATCTTCTCGCGAAGCTGGCGCTCCACTTCGAAACATTCCGGCGCCTTGATGTCCTCCAGGTTGATGCCGCCGAATGTCGGCTCCAGCGCGGCGACCGTGGAGACCATTTCCTCGACCGTCGTGGCGGCGATCTCGATATCGAAGACATCGATGGCGGCGAATTTCTTGAAGAGGACCGCCTTGCCTTCCATCACCGGCTTGGAGGCCAGCGGACCGATATTGCCAAGGCCGAGCACGGCCGAGCCGTTCGAGACGACGGCGACGAGATTGGCTCTGGCGGTGTAATCGGCGGCTGTTTCCGGATTGTCGCGAATGGCAAGGCACGGCGCCGCAACGCCGGGCGAATAGGCGAGCGCCAGGTCGCGCTGGTTGCCGAGCGGCTTCGTCGCGACGATCTCCAGCTTGCCCGGGCGGGGATAGCGATGGAAGAACAGGGCCTGTTCGTCGAGATCAGCCTTCGGCGCCTGAGTGTCGTCGGAACCCTTGTCGTTCGTAGCCATTGCCATCTCCTTTCCGATTTTCTTGTTTTGCGGTGTCATACATCAAACTATGGCCTGGAACAGCAGCGATTTTGCCAGGGCGCCGGCAGCTTGCCCAAAAATCGTCCCGAGGATCCCAAGCGAATCCTCGATAACACCTTCTGCTGTCATCTTCCTGATAAACGAGTCTGTTTTTCAGATGCAGAGGGCGGCATGACGAAAGGGCTTCTATCGTGGCTGACAATGTGGAAGGCAGGCAGTTCAGAACTCTGTTCATTTCCGATGTTCACCTGGGATCGAAAGCGGCCCGCACCGATTTCCTGCTGGATTTCTTGCGTCACCACGAAGCGGAGACCATCTTCCTTGTCGGCGACATCGTCGATGGCTGGCGCCTAAAGCGCAACTGGTACTGGCCGCAGGGCTGCAATGATGTGGTGCAGAAACTGCTGCGCAAGGCCCGCAAGGGCACGCGCATCGTCTATATTCCCGGCAATCACGACGAATTCCTCCGCTCGTTTCCGGGCATTCACTTCGGCGGCATCGAAGTGGCCGAGCGCATGATCCACGAGGCGGCCGACGGCAGGAAATATCTGATCCTGCATGGCGACGAATTCGACGTGGTGGTGCGCAATATCCGCCTTCTGGCCTATCTGGGCGATTGGGCCTATGACGCGGCGATCGCCATCAATGTCGTTCTCGCGGCGGTTCGCCGCCGGCTGAATCTGCCCTACTGGTCGTTCTCCGCCTGGGCCAAGCTGCAGGTCAAGCAGGCGGTGAACTTCATCGGCGAATTCCAGAAGGTCGTCGCGGAAGAAGCGCGCCGCAACAATGTCGACGGGGTGATATGCGGCCATATCCATCATGCGGTGATGGAGGATATTGACGGCATCCGCTACATCAATACCGGTGACTGGGTGGAGAGCTGCACCGCAATTGCCGAACATTGGGACGGCACCTTCGAGCTGATCTCCTGGCGGACCGCCGGCCAGAAGGCCGATGTGCTGGCCCTGCCGGCGCCCTCTGCCTCGGTCAAGGATATGCAGGCGGCGTGAAGCCTTCCCCCATGCGGCTCGCAGAAGCCAGGGCTGCAAGGGGGTTGCACCCGCAAAGGCGCTCTGTCGGTTCACGGCTTCCCTGTTCCTGTTCGGCGCCGAAGTGTCCGGGCCCATCCCGCATGCGTCTGGATCAGCCCGGACAATGAATGGACAGGCCGCCGTGCCTTGCGGTTCCTATCATCGACATTGGTATAGCAGCCGGAAACACCGGAAATCGCAGCCCTGTCTATGACGGCCGCTTTGCGTGGCAACGCGTTTTGCGTGTATGAAACCCCCGTTCCTTGCATCTTCCATGTGATTCCGGAGCCCTCGTGGCCAATCCCAATCCTGAACTGCCGGCCCCCAGGCGTTTTTCCTCGCGCTGCGCGCTGGGCTATGCGGCCGCGCTCGGGGTCAGCGGTATCATCCTGCCGTTCTTTCCTGTCTGGCTGAAATCGCTTGCGCTGAATGCGGATGAGATTGGTGTCGTTCTCTCGGTGCCGATCCTGTTCAGGCTGGTGACGGCACCGCTTGCCGGATTCTGGGCGGATCGGCTGGCGGAACGCGCCATGGTTCTCTGGATCTCTGCCGGGCTGGCGCTGCTGAGCGCCCTGCTGCTGACCCGCGTGAGCGGTTTCTGGCCCGTGCTCCTGATCTACGCGCTACAGGGGGCCGCTTTTGCGCCTTTCATGCCGGTGATGGAATCGATCACAGTGACCGGCGTGCGTCGCTGGGGGTTCCGCTACGGATCGATCAGGGTCTGGGGGTCGGTCGCTTTCGTCCTGGCGACGCTGGGGGCGGGGGTGGCGATCTCGGCCTCCTCGCCGCAATTCATTCCCTGGGCGATCGCCGCAGCCTATGGCTTTGCCGTGGCAGTGGGCTTCATCGTGCCGCGCCTTGGCCGCGCCGTGCCGCCCTCGCAAGCTCCGCCGGACCTGCCGGCCATGGCCGGACCCGGGCTTCCGGCCTCGCTGGTCGCTCGGCTGAGACACGGGCTGAGAGGCCGTCCGGGGAGTGGAATGGAGGCGGGTCCCGGAGCGGGGTCCGGCGCCGGCCGGGGTCCTGGGCAGAGCCTGCTGCTTCTGATGATCGGCTGCAGCCTCGTGCAATCGACCCATGGCATGTTCTACGGGTTTTCCGGCATTCACTGGCAGAGCGCGGGTTTCAGCGGCGGCGAGATCGGCCTGTTATGGTCGGCCGGCGTCGCGGCGGAGATCCTGTTCTTCTTCGTGGCCGGCACGCTGACAAAATGGCTTTCGGCCGACAGGATGATCCTGTTCGGCTCGGCTGTCGCCATCCTCCGCTGGTGCATTTTCGTTGAGCCGCTCGGCCTGTACGCCTCCCTGCTGCTGCAGCTGTCGCATGCCTTCAGCTTCGGTTTCCTGCATTTCGCCATTCAGCAGAAGATCGTCGAAACCGTGCATGAAAGCCGCGAAACCTCCATTCAGGGCCTGTATTTCTTCCTCAATGGCGTCTTCCTGGCAGGCTCCACTTTGCTGTCCGGCCTTCTCTACAGCCATTTCGGCCAGCAGAGCTATTATGCCATGGCCCTGCTGGCGGCAGCCGGGCTGGCCGTCTGTCTCCTGGTTGACAGAAGAGGCGCGATAACGCGCCGCTAAAGCAGGTCCAGCAAAAGTGCGTCAGCGGTTTTGCGTACGGACTGCGTAAAAACAAAGAGATCGAGCATTTCCGGTGATCCCGCTTTTAGCGGAAATGCTCGCAAGCAGGTCCAGCAAAAGTGCGTCAGCGGTTTTGCGTACGGACTGCGTAAAAACAAAGAGATCGAGCATTTCCCGTGATCCCGCTTTTAGCGGAAATGCTCGCGAGCAGGTCCAGCAAATTGCGTCAGCGGTTTTGCGTACGGACTGCGTTAAAACAAAGAGATCGAGCATTTCCGGTGATCCCGTTTCTACCGGAAATACTCCAGCAGCTGGCGCGAGATTTCGCGTCGTCCCGGCATCTGCCCCGGAGCGGCGCCTTCGGTGGGTGAGGAACGTCAAAACCAGCCCCTTGCATTTAACGCTTCGTTAGCGTGGTCGGCGCCAAAACTTGTTCTGCCAATACTGTATTTATATTTGTCCGCCGAGAAATGATTTTCGGCTTTTTCCTTGCCTCACGTCGCCATGAGGGAGGCGCGCTGGCAGCCTGACGAGGTTTGCCATGCCCAACACCATGAATGCCGCGCTCCTGATCCTCTCGCAACCTGTGCGGGCTGCAGCGCAGGAGGCGAATGCCGTCGATACGATTCTCTCCATCGTCCACGAGCAAAAAAAGGCCGGCCCGCGCGCCGTGGGCGGCACGGTCTCCAGCGAGATCAGTTCGGCGCAGGAAAGCGCCATGGCAGCCGGAGCCAAGGCCAGCCTGAACAGCAAGCCGCAGGCGCGTGGGTTCAGCGTTATGGAATATGATGCGCAAGCCGCCGCCTCCGGGTTTTTCCCGATCGAGAGATCAAAAGAAAATGCCGACGCCCTTGCCGATATGCTCGCAACGAGGATTGCGGAGTACAATGCTAGGTTCAAGGTCAGAACAATTCCAACATATGAAGAATATTTGACGAAAGAGAAAGAGAATTTTCTAAGAGATTATAAAAATGCTTTTACGGAAGAGAAACTGAAGGAAATGGTAGATTATTCTTTCAATGAGGAAGGTTATAAGCGAAGAGTGAAATCGACGAACGAAATAAATGACGTCATTATGGGTACATCAGATGATGCTTACGGTCGCCTGTTCGGTATTGGAGATAGGTTTCGAGAAATTTTCGGCATCGAGTTGAAATTGAAGTTCGATGAGCACGGGCGGGTCTCCGTGGATCCGTTCGAGATGAGGGTCGATGGGAAGCTCCTCATGAATTATGAAGAGCATAGTCAAAGGCCGGGTCTGTGGCTCTTTCTGAGAAATGACCCGTATACTCGATAATAGCGGAGAGGCTCCCCATCATTCTGGCGTCCCGGCATCTGCCCCGGAGCGGCGCCTTCGGTGGGTGAGGAACGTCAAAACCGGCCCCTTGCATTTAACGCTTCGTTAGCGTGGTCCGCGCCAAAACTGGCTCTGCCTATACTGTATTTATATTTGTCCGCCGAGAGATGATTTTCGGCTTTTTCCTTGCCTCACGTCGCCATGAGGGAGGCGCGCTGGCAGCCTGACGAGGTTTGCCATGCCCAACACCATGAATGCCGCGCTCCTGATCCTCTCGCAACCCGTGCGGGCTGCAGCGCAGGAGGCGAATGCCGTCGATACGATTCTCTCCATCGTCCACGAGCAAAAAAAGGCCGGCCCGCGCGCCGTGGGCGGCACGGTCTCCAGCGAGATCAGTTCGGCGCAGGAAAGCGCCATGGCAGCCGGAGCCAAGGCCAGCCTGAACAGCAAGCCGCAGGCGCGTGGGTTCAGCGTTATGGAATATGATGCGCAAGCCGCCGCCTCCGGGTTTTTCCCGATCGAGAGATCAAAAGAAAATGCCGACGCCCTTGCCGATATGGTGGCCACCAGGATAGCGGACTACAATGCTCAGTTTAAGGTTCGAGATATTCCCACATTCGAGGAATATGTAAAAGAAGGGAAAGATAGATTTCTAGAAGAAAACAAAAGGTCATTTACGGAGGAAAGACTAAAGGAATTGGCTGATTCGTTTTACAGTGAAAATGGCTACAAACGCCGAGTAGAATACATGGAAGGAAATAATAAATCAATCAAAGAGGCAGCGGATGATGCGTACAGGCGACTGCTCAATATCAGGGAGAGGTTTCAAGAAATTTTCGGCGTCGATTTGAAATTGAAGTTCGATGAGCACGGGCGGGCCTCCGTGGATCCGTTCGAGGTGAGGGTCGATGGGAAGCTCCTCATGAATTATGAAGAGCATAGTCAAAGGCCGGGCCTGTGGCTCTTTATGAGGAATGACCCGTACACTCGATAATAACGCACTCTTTCGATCCGAAAGATTACGTGTGACCGCTGCTATTTCAACTGGTTTCCGTTCCTGTCTCGAAATGTCACCCCCGACGCGATGTCGGAGGTGACTGCCTGATCCAGAATTTTCATTTAAAAAGCCATCGCAAGGCGATGCGAGTATCAATAGCTCATTCAAAATACGTGAAAGTCGAAATCGGAAGCCTTCAGATCTGTAGTCTTGATCCCGACCAGGTTGATTTCAACATCACCAAAGGTCACGCGAGTATCATTTCCGGCCTGGTCGATCTTCAGCGCAGAGAAGCTCGATGCCAGCCTGCTGTCGATCTGGATGATATCCTCGCCTCTCGCGAAGTCCTTGATGGTGCTATGGTCGTGAGCATTGGTGAACTGGAATGTATCGGCACCCGCTCCACCATTCAGTTCATTCGTTCCCGATCCTCCGTTCAGGATGTCATTGCCACCCTGGCCGAAGAGCTTGTCATTGCCCGCGCCACCATTGAGAGTATCATTGCCCTGGGCCCAGAAGCTGACCTGCCAGGGGTTTTGATTTGTCGTATCGCCGAAGAGCGTATCGTCCCCGTCATTGCCGTCAAGCGTGTCGTCGCCGAGGTCGCCTTCGACATATTCTCCCAGCTTGCCGCCAATGAAATGATCATTGCCTTCCCTGCCGAAGATCTTGACGTTGTAAGACATCTCCACGACGCTGGAAAAGTCGACCATCCCTTTGAAGTAAACGGGATGCGGACCATCGGTGTTGAACATGATCCGTTCCACGCTGTGAAGGCCGTCATAGTCGATCATGATCGCCGTCCACCAATAGCCGGCCTTCGGTGAGACCCAGATGGTATCGAAGCCACCGCGACCGTTGAAGGTTTCCCAGCCGTTTTGAATGCCACCTAAGGTGGACATTCCGTAATCACTCCCACCGATCTGGAAGACATTGTCGTCGCTGTCGCCGACGAAGTCCTCGTTCGGCCTTACGCCATACTGCCAATAGGAAATTCCTGGTCTTGTATAAGGCATGCCGTTTCTCCTCAAATCAACGGCGCACAGGAGCAAAGACCTGCACAGGCTGACTCTATGCGCCAGCCAAAAAATCACGCGCTAAGTCATGATGTGCGCGCAGTAAAGATCACGCAAAGATACATCAGCGCGTCGGTTGAACAGCACTTTCTAAATCGCATTACAGTAGTAACTATCTCAGAAATTTCCAGAAATGCAATATTGAAAGAATTACTTTTCTTATTATAGGAAGATGAGGTTTAACATTCTAATTTTCAATTTTTTACTGTCCAAATGCATTGCAGCCGCGTGCGCGCGGTCAGGCGCGAGCGGCCAGCCTTTGTGCGCGAGCGGCCAGACGTTGTGCGCGAGATGGTGCTTAGGACAGGTCAGCCCCAGAGCGGCGGCTCCGGCGGAAAGACGAGGGATCCTTCGTAGCGCAGCGCCGGTTGCCGGTCGCGGGAGAGCAGCAGGGGGCCATCCAGATCGGCAAAGGCGCAGCCTTGCGCCAGGAGCACGGCGGGCGCCATGGAGAGCGAGCTGGCCAGCATGCAGCCGACTATGATCGTGAAGCCGAGCCGCTCGGCCTCGCGCTTCATCTCGAGCGCTTCGGTCAAGCCGCCGGTCTTGTCCAGCTTGATGTTGACGGCATCATAACGGTCCCTCAGCTGCGCCAGGTCCTGCGTCGCATGCACGCTCTCATCGGCGCAGACGGGAACGGCCCGGCGGATGCGTGCGAGAATGGCATCATCACCGGCCTTCAGCGGCTGCTCGATCAGGGCGATCCGCGCTTCCTCTGCCACGGCCAGGTGGCGCTCGATCGTCTGTGCCGTCCACCCCTCATTGGCATCGAGCAGGATGGTCGAGCCTGCGTCACGGTCGTGACGGCATCGGCGGTCCCGTGCGCCAGGCCATGATGGCGCGCAGACGGGAACGGCGCGGATGCGCGAATGGCACCGGCCTTCAGCGGCTGCTCGATCAGGGCGATCCGCGTTTCCTCTGCCACGGCCAGGTGGCGCTCGATCGTCTGTGCCGTCCACCCCTCATTGGCATCGAGCAGGATGGTCGAATCGGGTGCCGCCTGGCGCACGGCGCGGATGCGCGATTCGTCTTCGCCCGTCCCCACCTTCACCTTCAACAGCGGCCGATGCGCATTGGCAGCGGCCTGGGCTGCCATCGCCTCCGGCGTTGCCAGCGATATGGTGAAGGCCGTGACCAGGGGGCCGGCATCCGGCGCGATGAGGCTTGCCACGCTTTGCCCCGTGCGTTTCGCCTCCAGATCCCATAGCGCGCAATCCACGGCATTGCGCGCGGCGCCGGCGGGCATGGCGCTGCGAAGCCCCTCGCGGTCAAGCCCTTGCGCAATGGGATCGGCCATGGCGGCAATGGCGGCCGCCACGCCTTCGACGCTTTCACCATAGCGCGCATAGGGAACGCATTCGCCACTTCCGATTGCAGGTCCCGCCGGGCCGTCCGCCGCGATGGTGCAGGTGACGACATGCGCTTCGGTTTTCGATCCGCGCGAGATGGTGAATGCGCCGGCGATGGGGAAGATTTCAGTTGTGACTTTGAGGTGACGCGACATGGATTTCCTTGTCCGGCGCATGGCAATTCGAAAGCGGGTGGTTATATTGCCCGTCTGACCGAAAGGTTCAACCATGTGTTCGAGCAAGACATGACTGTGAAGCCCAAAGCGGCCGACGAGCGACCTGCCGCCATTGAGACGGCTTCTTCCGGCACTGGGGCGGAACGTCTTGTGCTGTCGGGCGATTGGCGCAACCGCGCCATCAGCGGTGTTTTGCGCGAGCTCGCCCGGCATGAGCATGGCGGTTCCGGAGCGCTGACCGTCGATGCGTCCGGCATTGATTTTATCGACACGTCCGGTGCCTGGCTGATCCGGCGGATGATCCTGCGCCAGCAGGCGGCTGGCCGCACGGTGGAAGTGACCGGCGCCAGCCAGGCGCTCGGCGAGCTGCTGGATGCCCTGCCGGACAAGGAGCCGGCCGGCCCCGCCTCGGAAAAAGACAGACGCACCCTGTTTCAGCGCCTCTTCGAGCCAGCCGGCAAGGCCATTGTCGAACTGGCCGGCGATGCGGTTGCCGGCATGCACATTCTCGGTTCGGCGGTGGCCGGCGGCCAGGTGAAGGTGGGGCGCGGCTCCAGTATTTCGGCCGCCTCCGTCGTCACCCATATCGACCGGATGGGCGTGCGTGCCGTTCCGATCATCGTGCTGATGTCTTTCCTGATCGGCGCGATCATCGCGCAGCAGGGCGCTTTCCAGCTGCGATATTTCGGCGCGGAGCTCTTCGTGGTCGACCTGGTCGGCATCCTGCAGCTGCGCGAGATCGGCGTGCTGCTGACCGCCATCATGATTGCCGGCCGGTCCGGCAGTGCGATCACCGCCGAGATCGGCTCGATGAAGATGCGCGAGGAGATCGACGCGCTTACCGTCATCGGTCTCAACCCGGTCGGCGTGCTGGTCTTTCCGCGGCTCGTGGCGCTCACCATCGCCCTGCCGCTCCTCACCATCATCGCCAATTTCTCCGCCCTTTATGGCGCGGCGGTGGTGGCCTGGGCCTATTCCGGCATTACCTTCGAGACCTTCCTGACGCGGCTGCACGAAGCCGTCGATTACACTTCCGTGGCCGCCGGCATGATCAAGGCGCCGTTCATGGCGCTGGCCATCGGGATTGTCTCGGCGGTCGAAGGAATGAAAGTGGGTGGAAGCGCCGAATCGCTCGGCCAGCATGTCACGGCCTCCGTCGTCAAAGCGATCTTCGTGGTGATCCTGATGGATGCGCTTTTCGCAATCTTCTACTCCGCAATCGACTTTTAAGGGTTTCATGGCCGTTCAAGACACCGATGCCGTTGCCATTCAGGACCATCCGGACGATGACCGGGTGATCCTGTCCGTGCGCGACCTGACCGTCGCCTTCGGCTCCAAGACCGTGCTCGACCATCTCGACCTGGATGTCTATCGCGGCGAGATCCTCGGTTTCGTCGGCGCGTCCGGCACCGGAAAGTCGGTCCTGATGCGCACGGTGCTGAAGCTTGTGCCGCATCGCTCCGGCTCCATTCGTATTCTCGGCGTCGATTACGAAAATGCCAGCAAGGAAGAGCGCATGGCGCTCGACATGCGCATGGGCGTCCTCTTCCAGCACGGCGCGCTCTTCTCCTCCCTAACGGTGAAGGAGAATATCCAGGTTCCGATGCGCGAATACCTGGACCTGCCGCAATCGCTGATGGATGAGCTTGCGTATCTCAAGATCGAAATGGTCGGGCTTGCCGCCGATGCGGCGGACAAATATCCCTCCGAACTGTCCGGCGGCATGATCAAGCGCGCAGCGCTTGCCAGGGCGCTGGCGCTGGATCCGGATCTGGTCTTTCTCGACGAGCCGACATCGGGCCTCGATCCGATCGGTGCGGCGGAATTCGATCAATTGATCGCCAGGCTGCGCGACACGCTGGGTCTCACCGTCTATATGGTGACGCATGATCTCGACAGCCTGTTTTCCGTCTGCGACCGTATCGCCGTTTTGGGACAGAAGCGCGTGCTGATCGAAGGCACGCTCGAGGATATGCTCGCCTGCGACGATCCCTGGGTGAAATCCTATTTCAGGGGCAAGCGGGCCCGTTCAATCGTAACCGACGAGGCGCTCGAAAGCGCCGCGCCAGGAAAGTAAGAGCCATGGAAACCAAAGCCAATTACGCCCTTGTCGGCTTCTTCACGCTGCTGGTCGTTCTTGCCGCCTTCGGCTTTGTCTACTGGATGGCGCAGTTCGGCCGGGGTGGACCGACCGCCGAACTGGCGATCCGCATTCCGGGTTCGGCCAATGGCCTGTCCGTCGGCTCGGCCGTGCGGTTCAATGGTATTGCCGTCGGTACGGTGCGCAATCTGCGAATCGATCCCGAGGATCCGCGCTATTCCATCGCCTTCACCGAGGTGCAGACCAGCGCGCCGGTCTATCCCTCCACCAAGGCCGTGCTGGAAGTGCAGGGGCTGACCGGTGCTGCCTATATCGAGCTTTCGGGCGGCAATACGGGTGAGGAAAACCTTCTCAAGAAGGCGGAGGAAACCGGCCGGCCGGCCGTGCTGATCGCCGATCAGTCGAGCGTGACCAATCTTCTGGCGACCGCCGACAAGATCCTCCAGCGCGCCGATGATGCGATCGGCCAGATCCAGGGATTCGTCACCGATGCGCGCGGCCCGCTCACGAAGACCATCCAGCATGCCGAGACCTTCACGGCGGCACTCAGCGAGAATTCCAGCGCGATCGACGAGTTCCTGCAGAGCCTGTCCTCGCTCTCCGGCACCTTCAACACCGTCTCCGAACGTCTCGATTCGACGCTGGGTGCCGTCGACAGCCTGGTGCGCGCCGTCGATGCGCAGAAGGTCAACAATATCCTGTCCAATGCGGAAAAGGTCTCCGGGGACGTGGCGCAGGCAACCGGCCAGATCGCGCCGATCATGACTGAGGTGCGGGACGCCGCCTCAGGCTTCAGCAGGGCGAGCGCCGATGCCCAGACGGTGCTGAAGCGCGCCGACAGCCTGCTCGCCGCCGTCAATCCCGGCAAGGTCAACAATGCCGTCGACAATATCACCGCGGCCTCGGCCGATGCCCGCGGCGCCATCGCCTCGGCGCGACAGGTGGTGGACGGCGTGGCCGACAAGCGCGACGAGATCAACCGCGCGATCGAGAACTTCACCGATCTGGCGCAGAAGCTGAACCAGGCATCCAACCGCGTCGACGGCATTCTGGCCAAGGTGGACGGCATGGTCAGCGGCGCAGACGATCAGGGCCTCTTTGCCGAAGCCCAGAAGACGCTGCAATCCATCCGCGCCACGGCCGACAACCTGAATTCGCGGATCGGGCCGATCGCCGACAATCTGTCGCGCTTCTCCGGCACGGGCCTCAGGGAGGTCCAGTCGCTGATCACCGATACCCGTCAGACGGTGGACAATCTCAACCGTACCATCACCAATTTCGATCAGAACCCGCAGCGCCTGATCTTTGGCGGCGAGACCGTCAAGGAATATGACGGCAGGACGCGGCGCTGATGAGTGACATCCAGAGAGTTTCAAAAGGGAAGATGACCGTGGCCAGCTCTGTCGAAAGCCGTTCGATCCCGCGGGTCCTGCTCGCGCTGCCTCTGGCGGCCGCGCTTCTGGCCGGCTGCGGCACGAAGGCCAATAATGATACCTTCGACCTCTCGGTCGCGCCGATGGCCGATGGCCCCTCGGCCCGCAACCGGCAGATCCTCGTCCCGGTTCCCACGGCGCTGAAATCGCTCGACAGTTCGCAGGTCGTGGTGCGGGTCTCGCCCTCGGAAATCCAGTATCTGGCCAATTCGCAATGGGGCGACAGCCTGCCGCGCATGGTGCAGTCCAAGCTCGTCGAGGCCTTCGAAAATACCGGCAAGCTCGGCGGCGTGGGCCAGCCCGGCCAGGGCCTCGCCATCGACTATCAGGTGGTGACCGACATCCGCGCCTTCGAGATCGATACCAGCGGCGCCGACGTGGCACGTGTGGAGATCTCCGCCAAGCTTCTCAACGACCGCAATGGCACGGTGCGGGCCCAGCGGGTCTTCCGGGCCACGGTTCCGGTGCGAGGTGCGGAAAACGCCCAGTTCGTCGCCTCCATCAACGCCGCCTTCGCCAAGGTCGGCGCGGAGATCGTCGACTGGACGCTGAGATCTCTCTAGGGTCAAAACTCAATCAGGATTTGGCGCGTGGTATGAGAGAAAATCGTTCAGTTTGAGGAGCGAAGCCGCCGGTGGATCCGATATCCATCAAGGCTTCGCGACGTGGAAATGGACGATTTTCGCCATAGCCCTGCGGGACGCGGCGGATTTTGCCTGCGAAGGCGTCGAAAAGGCTTTGTGGAGTGTTGCTCCACGGCAGCCTCTTCTCCTATTCGCAAACAAAATCCGCTCGCGCCACGCCCGAAACCTGATTGAGTTTTGACCCTAGGGTCAAAACTCAATCAGGATCTGGACGCAAAGGCCGGGCATCGATCCCGGCCTTTGCTGTTTGACGTCTCGGCCAAACCACTCACGAGCGTGCTGCATCAGCGCTGCGAAGCATGCCCTTGCGGTCCGCGTCTCTCCTGCAAGGCTCGCTGGTGTCTCCCGTCGACTGCGGGCGACGAGGTACGCGCCGATCTGTGACGGAGAGCGTGAGACAGACGCCTCAAAGCGAGGGCAGGTGGCCAATGCAAACGGCCGCCTTGATGAGGCGGCCGTATTGCGAGGACGGATCATGTGAGGCTAAGCGGACTTGCATTGGCCTGCCAACGCTTCGTCCGCTTAGCTCATTGTTGTAACGCAGGTTCGGGTCGGAAAACCGTGGGACGCGTTTCCGAAACCTGCTGAGAGGCGGTCGCTCAGGTGAACCGTCCCGAGGCATGCGCCAGCATGGTATAGACCTTGCCGGTATCGGAGGTCAGGTAGCTCTGCGTGACGCTCCGGTCGCGATCCGTGCGCGCGACATCGGCCAGAAGCTTTTCGAAATCGGCGATATAGCGGTCGACCGCGGTGCGGAATTCCGGCTCGCGCTGATATTTGCGCTGGATCTCGTCGAAGGTCTGCTGGCCCTTCAGCGTGTAGAGGCGACGCGTGAAGACGTCGCGCTCGCCGCGCTGGTAGCGTCGCCACAGATCGACCGACGCATCATGATCGATGGCGCGGGCAATATCGACGGACAGCGAATTCAGCGATTCCACCATATGGCGCGGATTGCGCTGGTCACCGGCCCGCTGCTGCGGCGCCTGTTCTGCAGGCCGTGCGGCGGGCTGGCGCGCCGGCGGTGCCTCGTCCTGCTCCTCGCGAGAGGCGGCACGCAACAGATCGCTGATCCAGCCGCCGGACTGCGCCCCCTGCAAGGGCTCAGCCGGCCGGGCGGAGACCGGGGCGGGGCGTTCTGCCGGCAGGCTGCCACGCAGGCCGTTTGCCAGCCCTGCATCCTGACGAGGAGCGGCCTGCGGCGCGGCAACCGGTGCACGCGGTGCGGCAACCTGCGTCATGGGCGGTTGCTGGCGGAGCGGGGCTGAGGGCGCCGGAGGGATCTGCTGGCTGGCAGCAGGAGCCGGGGCGGGCGCCTGGGCCAGGGTCGGGGCCGGGGTCGGGGCAGGGGCGGCGGCAGACCGGGCCGGCGCAGCCGGGGCAGGTTGGGCCGGAGCAGGTTGGGAGACTTCCAGGCTCTGGGCGGAGCGGCCGACCAAGGCCGAGATGTCCTGCAAGGCCTTGATCTGTTCGGAGACGGCGCGGCGCATGGCGGCTGCGCTCTCCTTGGCTTCTTCGGGAAGATCGAAGGCGCCGCGCTTCAGTTCCTGGCGCGTTGCATCCAGTTCCTGGCGGATCTCGCCGGCAGAGCGGCGGATCTCGTCGGTCGCACCCGAGAAGCGCGCAATGGCATCCTCGACGGCATCCTGCAAGGCGGTTCGCAGCTGCGCGGCCGCCAGATCGGACTTGCCGGCCGCTTCGCTCATCAGACGCTCGACATCGGTCAGCGAGCCGGCAATGCCGGTGCGAATATGGTCGGCGAGCTGGCGCGAGCGTCGTTCCGCCGAGGACAAGGTCGTTTCGATCGAACGGGTCGCCTCTTCGCCGGCCCCCTTTAGGGCGGCGCGCATGCCTTCCGCCGTCTTGGCGGCGCGGTCTTCCGTCTCGCTGAGGCCACGGCCGATTTCGGCCAAGGAGCCCTCAACATCGGCGCGCAGACGCTGGCCGACCTCCAGGCTGCGCTCTTCCGTCTGGCGGAAGGCGCCATCCACAACCACGGAGAGGTTGCGCATGGTGGTTTCGATCTCTTCCGAGCGCTTGACGAGGCCGACGGAGAGGGCACGCAGGGCATCCTGCCGCTCGGTCAGCGTGCTGGCGAGGTTGGATTGCGCCGCGCCGAGCAGTTCGCTCGCCTGGTCGAGCACCTTCGTATATTCGTCGAAGCGTCCGACAATGCCGCCCACCTGGGTGAGGGTCTGGCCGGAGATATGCGACAGCCGGTCGACATTGTTTTCCAGGAGACGGCTGGAGCTGGAGACCATGTCGGCTGCCTGGCTGGCCTTTTCGGAAAAGCGGCTGGCGGACTGATCGAGTTTCTCGTCGGCGGCGGAAAGCTCCGCCGTCGCCCGGTCGATGGTGACGCCGATTTCGCGGGCCGCCGTTTCGACCAGCGCGGCAATGCCCGTATTGCTGCTTTCCAGCCGCGTGATGAGATCGCCGACATTGGCCGAGAGGCTCTGCTCGACATTGCGCAGCGTTCCGGCGGCCTGCTGGGTGCGCTCGCTGATGGCCGACAAAGTTTCGTTGGTGCGGGCGGTGATGGCCTCCACCAGCGCCCCATTTTCCTGACGCAGGCGCTGGGCGTTCAATTCCGCCGCGGCAACGAGACGTTCAGTGCCTTCGCCGGCGGCCGAGGCCAGGCGCTCTGCAGCAGTCCGGCCGGTCTCGGCATAATGATCGACGAGCGGTTTCGCCTTCTCGTCGATAAGCCGCGACAATTCGGCCGAGCGGCTGGCCAGCATGGAGTTGAGGTCGCGCGAGCGGTCGTCGAGGCTGGCGCGGATCGCTTCGCCGCGGGCTTCCAGCGCCTTGTCGACGGCGGCCATGGCAGCATCGATGTCACTGGCCGTCTGCGACAGCGAGGAGCGCAGGCTATCGCTGCGCCCGGCGAGCGTTTCATCGACCGATTGCAGTGCTGCCGTGACAGTCTGCGCGGTCTGGCTGAGGGAGGCGCGAATGGCCTCGCCGCGGGCGTCGAGCTCGCGTCCGGCTTCGTCCAGCGAGCCGGAAATGGAGCCGACCTGCTTGCGCACGAGGCTTTCGGCTTCCGAGACCTTGTGCATGATCGAATTGCCGGCATCCGAGAAAGCCTGGGCCACGGCCGCTGCCTGACCGGCAAGCCGGTTCTGCGTCTCGCCGATGCGGCCGGTGATCTCGTTCGACCGCTCGTCGAGTGCGCGGGCGAATTCGGCATTGCGGGCTTCAACCTGTGCGGAGAATTCGGCGCTGACGCGGGACAGTTCCTCCGCCGAGCGCATGGCTTCCGTATCGAGTTCGCGGGCGGCGGTCGTGACGGCATCGCGCAGCGAGGTGGCGAGCGAAGAGGCCTTGCCTTCGATCGTGCGCGACACATTGTCGAGGCCGATCGAGATGGCTCGGTCCATGGTCGTCAGACGCTCGTCGACGCGGGCGGTTCCGGTGTCGAAGCTGCCGGAAAGGCGCGCATCCGCATGTTCGGTGATCCGCTCGAATTCCGCCGTGCCCTTTTCCACCGTTTCCGCCAGGCGGCCGAGGCTGCTGGTGCTGATCCGCTCCAGTTCGCCGGCCCGCTCGCTGAGGCGCTCGGACAAGGTCTGGCCGGCGGCATCGACCGCGCTGCTGACGGTTTCCACCTGCACCCGCATGCGGTCTTCCAGGCCGGCGAAAGTGGTTTCGATCCGCTGTCCGGTCTCCGAAAGCGTTGCCGATACACCGCCGATCGTCTCTTCGACGCGGCTGCTGAAGCTGTCGGCAGAGGCCGAGACTTCGCGGGCTGCATCGCCCAGTCGGTTGGCAATGTCGCCGGCGGTGTTCTGCAGGCGCGATTCCAGGTCGCCGCTGACGGAATCGATCACGCCGCGCAGGCTTTCCTGCTGGTTTTCCAGCGTCATTTCGAGAATGCCGGCGCTGGTGGCAATCGTGGTGCCGATCGTCGTCGCCTGATCGAAGAGCATGTCGCCGATCTGGCTGTTGGCGTCATCAAGCGTGGCCGCGATCTGCGTGCGCCGCTCGTCCAGCGTCGTGCGCAGGCGCTCGTGACGATCATCCAGGGTCCGGCCGATCTCGTCTCCGGCGGAGCCGATCAGGCTGGACATGCGTTGCTCGCCATTGCCGATCACGCCCTCGACGCGGCCAATGCCGTCGCCAAGGCTCCGCTCGAAGCGATCCGTGCTGGTCGACAGGGCCTCCTCGATGCGGTTCGCGGCCGTGCCGACGCTGCGGTCGATGACCTCGCTGCCAAAGGACAGCGTGCGGGAAATTTCCGCATTGCGCTCCGCCAGGGTCTGTTCGAGGCGTGCCCGGTTCTCGTCATAGGTATTGCGCAGCACATCCGCCCGTTCGGCAAAGCTTTGTGCGATGCGCGCATCGGCCGATTCCACGGCCGCGGCCAGCGTGCCCGCCTTCTCGTCGATGACGCTGGTCAATCGATCCTCGCTCAGCGCAATGGCGGCAGACAGCGACAAAGCGCGGTCATCCAGCGTCTCGGCGATGCGATCGCCGGCGCCGCCGACGATTTCGCCCAGCTCGTTCATGCGGCGGCCGAGATTGGCGTCGATACGATCATGGCCTTCGGCCAGCTTTCCGGACATGCGCTCGATGCGGCTGTCCATGAGGTTCGACAGGCGATCCTCAGTGACGGAGAGCGTGGTGGTCAGCGCCATGGTCCGGTCGTCGAAGGTCTCGGCAATGCGCTCGCCGGCGCCGCCGACGATCTCGCCGAGTTCGTTCATCCGGCGGCCGAGATCTCCTTCGATCTGCTTCTGGCTCTCGGCCAGTTTTCCGGACAGGCTCTCGATGCGGCTGTCCATGAAGTTCGACAGGCGATCCTCGGTGACGGAGAGCGTGGTGGTCAGCGCCATGGTCCGGTCGTCGAAGGTCTCGGCAATGCGCTCGCCGGCGCCGCCAACGATCTCGCCGAGTTCGTTCATGCGGCGGCCGAGATCGGCCTCGATCTGCTTCTGGCTTTCGGTCAGGCGGCCGGAGAGGCTCTCGATGCGGCTGTCCATAAGGTTCGACAGACGATCCTCGGTGACGGAGAGCGATGCGGTCAGCGCCATGGTACGGTCGTCGAAGGTTTCGGCAATGCGATCGCCCGCGCCGCCGACGATCTCGCCAAGCTCGTTCATGCGGCGGCCGAGATCAGCTTCGATCTGCTTCTGGCCTTCGGCGAGCTTGCCGGACATGCTTTCGATCCGGCTGTCCATGAGGTTCGACAGGCGATCCTCGGTGACGGAAAGCGTTGTCGTCAGCGCCATGGTGCGGTCGTCGAAGGTTTCGGCGATGCGATCGCCCGCGCCACCGACGATTTCGCCAAGCTCATTCATGCGGCGGCCGAGATCGGCCTCGATGCGCTGGTGACCCTCGGCCAGCGTACCGGACATGCTTTCGATGCGGCTGTCCATCAGGTTCGACAGGCGGGTCTCGGTGGCGGAGAGCGACGTGGTCAGCGACGTGGTGCGGTCGTCGAAGGTTGCGGCGATGCGATCGCCGGCGCCGCCGACGATTTCGCCGAGTTCATTCATGCGGCGGCCGAGATCGGCCTCGATGCGGTCATGACCTTCGGCGAGCTTGCCGGACATGCTTTCGATGCGGCTGTCCATCAGATTGGCCAGACGATCTTCGGTGACGGAAAGCGTTGTCGTCAGCGCCATGGTGCGGTCGTCGAAGGTATCGGCGATGCGCTCGCCGGCGCCGCCGACGATTTCGCCGAGTTCGTTCATGCGGCGGCCGAGATCCGCCTCGATGCGGTTTTGTCCCTCGGCGAGCTTGCCGGACATGCTCTCGATGCGGCTGTCCATCAGATTGGCCAGACGATCTTCGGTGACGGAGAGCGTTGTCGTCAGCGCCATGGTCCGGTCGTCGAAGGTATCGGCGATGCGCTCGCCGGCGCCGCCGACAATTTCGCCGAGTTCGTTCATGCGGCGGCCGAGATCGGCCTCGATGCGGTTATGCCCTTCAGACAGGACCTCGCCCATGCTTCCGATCCGCGTGTCGAGCAGGCTTGCGAGTTTCTCGGGCGCGCCGCTGACAGCGGCCTCAAGCGCGGTCGTGCGAGTATCGAGCACCTCGGCAAACTGCTTCTGGCTGCCCGCGACGGCATCGATAATGGCCGTGGAGCGGTCACTGACGGTATTGGCGAAGCGGGACTGGCTCTCTTCCAGCGTGGAGGTGAAGCGCCCGGTCTGCTCGGTCAGCACGGCGCCGATGCGCTCATGGGCGGTGGCGACATTTTCCGAAAGGACGGCGCTCTGGGTGGCGAGCGTGCTGGCCAGCTGCAGGCTGCGGTCATCCAGATCATCGGCAAGGCTGCGGCTGCGGCTGTCGAGATCCTCGATCAGGCTGCGGCTGCGGCTTTCAAGCCCTTCGTTGAGGAGGCGGTTGCGCTCCTCCAGCTGCGCCGTCAGGCTGCGTGTGCGTCCATCCAGGATCTCGCCGATCTGGCCGCTGCTGCGCTCCAGGGTCTGATCGAGAAGCTCCTGGCTGGTGCCAAGCGTGGTGGCAAGCGCCAGGGAATGGCCGGTCATGGCCGAACCGATACGCTCGATGCTGGTCGACAGAATGCCCTCGATCGAATCGGAGCCGCCATTGACGGTCTCGCTGATGCGTTGCAGGCTTTCCGTCAGTTTCGAGCCGAGCGAGCCGGCGCGCTGGTCGAAGGCGCTGGTAAATTCGTCGAGGCCGTTGTCGAAGGTGGCGCTCAGCTGGCCGATCGTGCCCTGCAGCCGCTCCTCGAAGAGACCGGTGCGCAGGTCGAGATCCATGACGCTTTCATCGACGGCCGTCTGCAGGCTCTGGCGGAAGCTGGCGCCCTTTTCGTCAAGCGATCGGTTGAGGCTTGTCAGGACGGTATCGAGCGAGCCCGTCATGGTGCGTTCGCCGCCGCTCAGCGTCTCGGTGATCTCGCGGGTGCGGGCAAGCAGCGTCTCGTTCAGCATGCGCGTGCGGTCGGCAAGCGCGGCATTCAGCTTCTCGGTGCTGGCGTCCAACGTGGAGGCGCGGGTCTCGAAGCTCTTGACGATCTCGTCGCCACGGGCGGAGAGGGTGGAGCCGAGATGTTCCAGGCGGCTGTCGAATTCATGGGCAAGGGCGGCGCCGGAACTGGTGAGGGCGGTGAGCAGGGAATCCGTCTTTGCCGAGAGGAGCGAGCCGAGCGCTTCGCCCGCAGCATTGGATTTCTCCATCAGCGTGGCCGCACGCGTCTCGATCATCGAGGCGAAGGCCTCGCCCGAGGTGGCGAGCCGCACGCCGATTTCCTCGGTGGCCAGCGACAGGTCTTCCTTCAACTGGTCATGCGCATCGACGATCGAGGACCGGATGCGTTCGGCATGGTTGACGATGGCGTCCCGCTCCGAGCCCAGCTCGTGGACAAGACCGCGCACGCGCAGCTCGTTATCGGCATAGCTGCGCTCCAGCGCCGTCACTTCCGAATGGACCAGGGTTTCGAGTTCCGTGGCACGGGCAATGGTGCGCTCAATGCCCTCGTTCATCGCCGAAACCTCGCGGCGCACCGCCTGGCCGACCGACATGATGCGGTCCGTGGCAATGGTTTCCGGCTCGGCCAGCCGCAGCGCGACCTCCGCCATGGAGCGCGCTGCATTGCGCAGATCCTGGGCCCGCGCCATCATGATGGCAAAGGCGAAGAACAGCATGATCGGCACCAGCATGCCGATGAGGACCGCCAGCACGCCCGGCATGCCGATCAGTTCGGCGACGGAGGACAATTGCCAGAGCTGCGTACCGTATAAAAGCTGCGCCAGGCCGAGCGCGCCGCAGGCCCAAAGAACGGACACGATCGAGGCGTTGCGCAGCGCCGCGCGCATCGAGCCGCTCTCGAGCGTGCGCAGGATTGTCGTCGTTGCGCGCCGTCCACTGTCATTGGCGGGTTCGAAGGCCGGCGATCTGGGAGCGACCTGTTCGCTCGGCGCGGGGCGTGGCTGATCCGCCGGCTGTCCACGTCTCTGGGCTGATGCACTGCGCTGATCAGAGGTGTCTTTCACGGGGGCCTCTCGCGGCTTTGGAACGGAGGTCGTCTTAGGCGCAGCCCTCGGCTGAGGCTCGTCGTTGAAATCGATCTTCAGCGCGTCTTCCAACGCCTGGAACGCCGTCTCGTCGATCGACTCGCTGTGCGGTTTCTTCGCCATATGGATACGCCTCGCTACACATTTACCGACCGGTTCCTAGCGATCGCCCGCCGACTAGCGATACAAGAACCTGCCGGACCGGATGCGCATACATGACTGCATTTGCAATCCGGTCAAATTCCGTCCGGCGAGGCCTTCATGACAAAGCTGTCGTAATAAAGGCTTACCCCGGAATTGTACCGGTCCACACGTCATGTGCACACCGATATCAATCGTACTGTAGTGGCACATTCCCTTTCCATAAACAATTCGGCGGGGCAGCGTGCTGCGGACGGCCGGACTTTGTTAACAGAATTTAAACCCTGCCATCACGTGATTTCCCTGCGTTTGGAAAGGTTTAGTTAAAATTAACCATAGCCGCAGAAAGACCGCTGTCTTTGTGCCGGAATTTAACAGGATAGCCATGCCGTCCCGTGATGATTGCCCATGTCTCGGGCAGAAAGATGCGTCAGGATGGAGCCGCATGATTTTGCGGCGTCCCACCGGTGAACCGAAAAAGGATGTGCAGAATGGGTGCGGTCAATATCGCCTTCGAAGCGCCGGACAATACCGGCAATGCCTCCGCGATCCACAGACGGCCGGTGGATCTCGTTCACCTTGCCGTCCAGACTATGGGCGACAAGGCGCTGGAACTCGAGGTCCTGCACCTCTTCACCCGCCAGGCACGCGCCACGCTGCAGGATATCGCCGTGCTGGATCGGGCAGGCGTTACGGCAAGCGCGCATCGGCTGAAGAGCGCGGCAAACGGCGTCGGCGCCTTCATGGTTGCCGCTGCCGCGGAAAAGCTTGAAGCCAATCCCGCCGATGCCGGCCATCGCGCCGCCATTGGCGCGGCCGTTCTGGAGGCGGAGAACTTCATCCTGAAGCTGACGCGGTAAATCGCGTCGCGCGACGGCGTGTGTCGTTATGCGATGACCCCGGCGGGACGACAGGCCTGCATCGGCGCCGGCCGGATCGCGGCGGACGCTGGCCTTGCGGCGCGAAACCCTTGGGAAACATTGACTGGGGCGGCGATTTGTCGGAAGACGAACGCCGCCTTTTCGTTCAGTTTCAGGATACACGCATGACCAAGCTTTCCATCCTCGCCTTTGACGGCACCCGCTTTGACCTTGATGCGCAGGACGGCTCGACCGTCATGGAAAATGCCGTGCGCAACTCCGTTCCGGGGATCGAAGCCGAGTGTGGCGGCGCCTGCGCCTGTGCCACCTGTCATGTCTATGTCGACGAGGCCTGGACCGATATCGTCGGCGGGCCGCAGCCGATGGAAGAGGATATGCTGGATTTCGCCGTGGATGTGCGGCCGAACTCGCGTCTCTCCTGTCAGATCAAGATGACGCCCGAGCTCGACGGCCTGGTGGTCAGCGTCCCCGAGCGGCAGGGCTGACCTCACCGCCGCACCCGGCCCTGGCGAGCGCTGCCCGAAAGCGCCCTCGGGAATCGCCGCACGAAAAAAATGCCTCGCCGCGCCAGGAACAGGCGCCGGAGCGAGGCATGAGGTGGGCGCATCGCCGTCAGGCGCGGGAGGAGACACCTGTGGCACACGGATACGCCGGGAGAACGCGGGGAAACGGAACGCTGCTGGCTTTCACGTCAAGCTGTAACGTCGGGCCAAGGCTTCACTTTGCGGCACATCGTGCCAATCTCGTCTCGGAGGCTCGAGGCCACCCTTGCAAGGCCGGTCGGCCGTCGGCAGGACAGATCTTCAGGGCGACGAGGCCGGCGACACATGTCCGTGCCTCTTCAGGTTGCAGTTGCCGCCGGCGCCGCCTCGCTGGCGGCAACTGGACCTGATGCCTGAAGTCGTAAGGTCTTCCTTGCTTCAGTGATATTGAAGATAATCGAGACGGCCCGCTTCGGCCATTGGCAGAAATGACCTGTCAAAGGCCGCAGCCGGCGCAAGCCTCGCGCAAGCCCGATACAGCAGCGCGCGCCCTGCAGTGCCGCGGGCGGACAGCCGGGCAGATTGTGAAATCAATCGCTTGCGGACGACCGGTACTTCAGGAGACGCATCATTCGGGCGTCGAAGTTCTTGGCTTCGACCAGATCGAAGCGTAACTGATCCCTGTCATGTTCATCGATGATTTTATGGGTGATCTTGCCGACGCTCTCCTCCATGGCCGAGCAGGTCGAGGCGGTGGGCAGAGCGCGCAGCGATTGCTCCAGCCGTCTGGCATAGCTGCGGGCAATTTCGGCATGGCGTTCCTCATGCCGTTTGATATCGGCAGAAAGCGTATCCCAGATAAGGGCGAGGGAGCCGGTGGCCTGTCGGCGATTCTTCCAGCGGGGCAGGATGATCTTGGTCTTCAGCGTGATCTTCACATCGCCGATGGCGCAGGTGCTGCCGCTATCCTTGTAGGTGACCTCGCCGCCGAACTTGATCTCGGTTGCGCCGGGGTGGCGAAAGCCGTTGCCCCTGGTGAGCGGCCCGCGGCGGCTGAGTTCGCTGTCGAGATCCTCGGCCGTGCGACCGGCAATGGTGAAATAGGAATAGGTTTTGGCGATCGCGGGCTGCGAAAGGGCCGGGCCCGGCAGGGTCAGTACCAGGCTGCCGGCACACAGACAGGCCGCGACTGTGCGTAACGGCCGGGCCGGGCGACGAGGAACAACGGACATTATGGGCCCTGCACAATTGAAGTTGGCGGAAGCTTGAGGCATAGCGCTTAGCATCGCAACAGGAGCTTGCGAAATTCTTCGTGAGCCTTTCAGATCGGATCAAACCTTGAGTTTTCCCCATCAAAAACCGGTCATCCGCCTGTGGCGGGACACGGTGTGGCAACTGGGCCATGGCCGGAGCCTGACGCTCGGCGCCACCGGCCAGCTGATGGCGATCATCAATTGTACGCCCGATTCCTTTTCCGACGGGGGCCGGCATGCGGGAGTGGCGGCAGCCGTCGCGCATGGGCTTGCTTGTGTCGAAGAGGGCGCGAGCATCCTGGATATCGGCGGCGAGTCGACGCGGCCGGGCGCCGAACCGGTCAGCCCGGCCGAGGAGCAGGATCGGGTTCTGCCGGTGATCGAGGCGCTTCGCGCAAGATCCGATGCGCTGATTTCGATCGACACCTACAGGGCCTCCACCGCAAGGCTCGCGATCGCCGCTGGCGCTCATATCGTCAACGACGTCTATGGCCTGCGCTTCGATCCTGAGATGGCCGGTGTGGTGGGCGAGAGCCGGTCGGGCCTGGTGATGATGCATACCGGCCGGGGACGCGAGCAGGAGCGCCTGCCGGATCTGATTGCCGATCAGCAGGCTTTCTTTGCTGTGTCCTTGCAACTGGCCGAAGCTGCCGGTGTCACGCGCGCGCAGATCGTTCTCGATCCGGGTTTCGGTTTCGCCAAGGATCGGGCAGACGATCTGGCACTGATCGCCCGGTTCGAGGAGCTGCATGCACTGGGTCTGCCGCTGCTTGCCGGCACATCGCGCAAGCGCTTCATCGGCAGCATCACCGATCGCGCTGTACCCGGCGATCGCGACATCGGAACCGCAGCCACCACGGCGGTGTTGCGCATGAAGGGTGCCGGCATTGTCAGGGTGCATGCCGTCGCCCCCAATCGGGACGCGATGCGCATCGCCGATGCCGTGCTCTCGGTAAATCCATCCGGTCCGGAGGCAGGGTCTTGAAAACCTATACAATTATCTTGAAGAACTGCGCCTTCTACGCACGCCACGGCGTGCTGAAGGAGGAATCGGTGCTCGGCCAGCGCTTCTTCATCGATGCCGAGCTGGAAGTGCCGGCGGGGGCGGCGCTGACCGAGGACGATCTGCAGGCAACGCTGCATTACGGGC
This sequence comes from Rhizobium sp. SSA_523, assembly GCF_030435705.1. Taxonomy (NCBI): domain Bacteria; kingdom Pseudomonadati; phylum Pseudomonadota; class Alphaproteobacteria; order Hyphomicrobiales; family Rhizobiaceae; genus Affinirhizobium; species Affinirhizobium gouqiense. The sequence goes on along the minus strand of NZ_CP129382.1, from coordinate 1,116,902 downwards.
ACGCCTTCGGTGTGATCGAGGAGGTGGTGACGGCGACACGCCGGGCGCTCATCGAAGCGCTGGCCAACGACATCGCACTGGCTTTGTGCGCCCGTTTTCCGCAGATTCTCCGCGCGGCGATCACCGTTCGCAAGCCGAGCGTGCCGATCCCCGGCATTCTGGACCATGTGGAGGTGCGTGTTGAACACAGGCCCTGACGATCGCCCCTTCGTGGAGGCGACGCTTGGCCTCGGCGGCAATCTTGGCAATCCCCGGCAGGCCATGGGCGAGGCCCTGCGGCTGATCGATTCGCATGCGCAATGCCGGGTGTCTGCCGTCTCCCGGCTGTACCGGACACCGCCCTGGGGCAAGACCGACCAGGCGGATTTCATCAATGCCTGCGCCTTGATCCATACCCGGCTCTCGCCAAGGGCGCTGCTTGACCTCTGCCTCGAGATAGAACGGAGCATGAAACGGGTGCGCATCGAGCGCTGGGGACCGCGCACAATCGATCTCGACGTTCTGACCTATGGCGATCTCACAATCCACGAAGACGGTCTGGAAATTCCGCATCCGCGCATGCAGGAGCGCGCCTTTGTCTTGATGCCGCTGGCGGACATCGCTGCCGAGCGCAGGGTCTTCGGCAAAACGGTTTCGGCCTGGCTGGGCCAGGCCGATACGAAAGGCATTGCAATCGACGATCCCTCGTCTGACTGGTGGCGCAGCGGGCTTAAGGCTTGATTGCGCCGACGGCCATCGGATCGGTTGCGGATTCGCGCGTCAGGGCAAGGCCGATGACCGGAACCATCTGGTCCTCCACCTTCACCGAAATGGTGATGTTCATGGCGTTGTTGTCCTGCATACGGGCAATCATCGCGCCGTTCAGCTTGGCGCGGTTGATGCCGACGACGATCTTGTCGCCATTGACGGCGCCGGACACGATATCGAGACCCTTGCCGTCGGCGCCATCCAGGAACTTGCCCGTATAGCTGCTGCCGGCCTGTGTTATGACGGCATTCATCGGCTGCTTGAAGACGCCGACGCGGCAGGTGCCGTCCAGCGTGATACCGGCTTCGGCCGCGCGGTTCGGCGCGCCGACCAGGTTGCAGGTGAACTTGGTGCCCTTGTATTTGCCCGCGACGATCTCGCCCGGGCCCTTCCAGGCGCCGGCGGCATTTTCGAAGAAGACCTGGTCACGGGAGGCTGCATGCGCTGATGCGACCGAGGCGATGAGGGCGAGCGATGCGGCGGCAGAGAGCCCGCCTTTCAGAGAAAAGAAGCGCGAGACCATTTGACTTTCCTTGGGCGAGCGGCGTCCTGAACAGGATTAACCATAGTCTCGTATTGGTTAATGAGCGGTTATTTTTGCCGCATCATCCTGTTTGCAACGCCCTGGATCAGGACGTTCGGTCGCGCCCGGTGATCGGCGCAAGATCGCCCAGGAAGTCTCCGATGCCAGGTCGTTTCACGGCGGAGAAGGGAAGCGGCCGGCACAGATCCATGGCCGCGATGCCGATGCGCGCGGTCAACAACCCGTTGATCACGCCTTCGCCGAGCCTGGTGGAGAGCTTGGCTGCAAGGCCATGCCCGAGCACCTGCTGGGCAATGCTGTCGCCGACGGCGATCGAGCCGGTGACGGCCAGATGGGCGATCACGTCGCGCAGCAGGCGCAGCAGGCCGAGGGTTCCCGGCCGGCCGCCATAGAGTTCGGCCATGGCCCGCACCAGCCGCGTGACCTCGAAGAGCACGTAAGCGAGATCGACGACCGCTCGGGGACTGACGGCCGTGACGACGGAGGTGCGTTTGGAGGCGGCAAGGATGAGGGCCCGCGCCCGCCTGTCGAGCGGTGCCAGTAGCTCGCGCTCCGCGAGATCCAGAAGCTGCGGCGCATCGATGATGTCGTCCTTGGTCGCGGCCAAGGCTGCACGCCCTCTCGCCGTTTCGGCGCGATGGGAAAGTATGGTCTCGAGCCGGTTCACCAGATGGCGCGCGGTCTTCGGCGCCGTGCGGGGCGAAATGTCCAGCGCCTCGGCCTTCAGCGTCTGCACGGCGCCGAGCCGCATCAGGCCGATCATCTCGCGGCCGATAAGGACAGCAAGGGCAAGCGCTGCGATGGACACGAGAGCGATCGCCACCACGCCCAGCCAGTCGGCGCGGGCAAAGAGATCGCGCACGATGCGGTCCGCCCACAGCCAGAAGGCGAGGGAAAGGAAGGCGGAGAGGGCTCCGAGCGCCAGCTTGCCCCAGGAGAAGCCGCGCCGGCGGGGAAGGGCGACGTCGAGATCTGACTCGGAGAGTTCCGGCGGCGAGAGAAAGGGATCGTCGGCCTCCGGCGTCAGCTCGATACCGTCCTCGAAGGCCTTCGGGCTGCGGCGCGCGGATGTCGTCCTACCCTCATCAAGGTGAAATGCGCCGGGCCTCCGGCTGGCCGCGGACGGATCGGCGGCGGCGGCGGTGCCCGCTTCCGTCTGTTTTGAGCCTGGCATGTCATTGCCCGTCTTATCCCTGCGCGTCATGCCAGCCGATCTCCAAACAGAAACTGCAGCGTCCGGTCGAGCCGGATATGCGGGACCGAGAGGGTCGCGCCGCCCCCTGCCTCAAGCTCCGGCGGCCGGAAACGGACGATATTCAAATGCGGTAGCGCAGATGCTTCAGATTCAGAATCCGCTGCTTGGAACAATGAATCCGGTCTTTCCGGCAAGTCCCCGGGAAATATGGCTGTTTTGCGTTTTCCGTCAAAGGTCTCGCCATTGATCCGCTCGCCGGCCATGGGCGTGCCCGATATGACCGGCAGCGTTTCCCCGCCATGCCGCACTGTGCCTTCTCGCGTCGCCCGCACCGAGGCGATCGCCATGACGTCGATGCCGGCGCCGGACATGCCGATGCGGTGGATGGCCCGGTCGACCAGCCGGCGCGTCAGGGCTTCCAGACGGTCATGGCTTTCATGGTGCAGGTGATCGGCCTTGGTGGCCGCCACCAAGACCTTGTCGATCCGCCGCCCCATGAGGGAGGAGAGAAGCGAGTTGGTGCCCGGACGGAAACAGGCCAGCACGTCCGACAGAGCGCGTTCCAGATCGGCCAGCGCTTCCGGCCCGCGATTGAGCGCCTGGAGCGCGTCGATCAGGACGATCTGCCGGTCTAGCCTGGCGAAATGCTCGCGGAAGAAGGGTTTGACGACAACCGACTTATAGGCCTCGAAGCGGCGTTCCATCATGGCGCCGAGCGTGCCTTTCTCAAACCGCGTGTCAGGCAGGTTGGGAAGCGGCGCAAAGGTCAGGGCGGGCGAGCCGTCGAGGTCGCCCGGCATCAGAAACCGGCCGGGCGGCAGGGTGGAGAGCGAGCGCTCATCCGATTTGCAGGCCCGCAGATAGGCGGAGAAGGCCTCGGCCAAACGCCGCGCCGTCATTTCCTCGGCCGGCGCGGCAGGATCGATGCTGTTTGCCAGGGCCAGCCAGTTTTCCGCAAGTTCTCGGCGCACGCCGTGCGCGGCAAGCTCGGTGGTCGCAGCGCTGAAGCTGCGGTAGGTCTGGCCGAGCAAAGGCAGGTCCAGCAGCCATTCGCCAGGATAGTCGACAACGTCGATCGACAGCCGCCCGGCGGAGAAAAAGCGGCCCCAGCCGCTGGCGCTCTGATATTCGATCGTCAGCCGGAGCTCCGAGATCGCCCTGGTCGAGTCGGGCCAGATGCGGTCGCGCACCAGCGCCTGGATATGGTCCTCGTACTGGAAACGCGGAATGGCGTCATCCGGCTGCGGTTCGAGCCTCACGGAGGAGACGCGGCCCGAGCGGACGGGCTCGAAGAGCGGCAGGCGTCCGCCATGCAGGAGGTTGTGTACCAGCGAGGAGATGAACACGGTCTTGCCGGCGCGCGACAGGCCGGTGACGCCGAGCCGGATCGTCGGATGAACGAGGCTGCTGGCGCGGTCGCCAAGATTGTCGAGGGCGATCAGCGCATCGTCTTTGAAGGAGGTGAGTGATGGCGGCAAGGCAGGAACCCATTTGTCTCTATGGCATCCTATATAGAGACCGAGCCGCACGGAAAAAGGTGGCGCCGGCGCCTTTGCCGGCAGGTGAGCTGCCTGACAAGGCCGCGCGACCTGAATGACAAGGGTGGAGACGCCCGCCGGAAGGGGACTTCACGCGGTGATGAAGTCCTTCACCGTCCAGGCGCCGGCCAGGGCCTGATGCGCGCCGCCGTGATCGAGAACCGCAAGGCCGGCCGTGGGATAGCCGCTCGGAATGACGGCCGCCGTGCGGTCGCGCCCCAGAAGGGCTTCCAGAAGTTCTTCCATGGTGGGATTGTGGCCGATGATCATCACCGAGCCCGCCTGCTTCTGCCCCGACAGGACTTCGAGATAGGTCTCCAGCGGCGCATTGTAGAGACTGTCGATCATCTCCATCTCGACATCCTCGCCGAAAGCGCGGTGAAGGGCCTCCGCCGTCTGCCGGCAGCGCAGCGCGGTCGAAGAGAGGATCAGGTCCGGGGCAGGGTGGCGGTCCGCCGCCTTTGCCGCCACCAGTTCCGCTTCGGCAAAACCGTGATCGTCAAGCGGACGGTCGAAATCGCGCCCGCCCGGCTCAGCCCAGCCGGCCCTTGCATGGCGCAGCAGAAAGACGCGGAACGGAGGAGGATCGAAAACAAGCATTTTTCAGGTTCGCGCGCAAAGGGCTGGTGGCTTCGAGTAGCCTGTTCTCGCGATGTCCGTCAACACCGTCAAGAGGCGGATAGTTCGCCATCAAGCGAATCGTGATTAGAGCTGAATATCTGTCGGTTTTACTGAAAGAGCTTAAGGATTAATCATTTAGCCGAATTTTATGTCAGTTTTAAAAATGGTGACTTCGCGGTTCTAAGGCTTGAATCGGCAGGTGAGAATGGAGTATAGGACGCCGCGTGAGAGCTGTTCTTCAGGAGAATCGCGTTGAGTGAGAAGATCGACCTTAGCAGCTACGTCCTCTCGGAAGATGATGAGTTCATGAATGCCAATCAGAAGGCATACTTCCGAGCCAAGCTTATAGCCTGGAAAAATGACATCCTGAGAGAAGCGCGCGAAACGCTCGACCACCTTGCTGAAGAAAGTGCCAATCATCCCGATCTCGCCGACCGGGCATCCTCGGAAACCGACAGGGCCATCGAGCTTCGTGCCCGCGACCGTCAGAGAAAGCTGATCTCCAAGATCGACGCCGCTCTGCAGCGCATCGAAGACGGTACCTACGGTTACTGCGAGGAAACCGGCGAGCCGATCGGCTTGAAGCGCCTCGATGCACGGCCGATCGCGACGCTTTCGATCGAGGCGCAGGAGCGCCACGAACGTCGGGAAAAGGTATACCGGGACGAATAGACGGCGCCCCTCTTTTCAAGCGACTCAGCAATTTCCAGGCACGCCTTTACCGCGTGCCTTTTTTATGGCCGCCTTCCAAGCCACGCCGGGTTTGCGCGACCGAAATGTTTGGCGAAGACCAGCTGAGCCGACAAAGGCTGGTCGAGTCGGCGACGAAAAGCCAAAGGCGGGGGAGCTCTTGAAGCAAGGCACTGCCACGTTTCTCCGCTCCGCCCGGATGCGGCCCGATGCAGCACTGCCTCGGGCCTGGCCGAACGTCCGGTCAATGGATCAGGTGCGGTCCTCGCGCGTCACCGACATTTCGCCGAAGATCCGCGCCACCTCCTGCTGCAGCGAGGGTTCCGGCGTGGCGCCGGTGAGCCGCGGAGCAGCCGGTTCGCGCCGACCCTGAAGGCCGCCGGGTCTCGGCATGGCGGTCGGCGGATCGCCTGCGAGATTCTGCGCCATCTCCTCCTCGAGGATCCGGTCGAAATCGCTGCCCAGCATATGCGGCCGGGCGGCCTGGCCAGCCGGGGTGCTGCTGTCGGAACCACGCAAGGATACGGGCTGGGCAGTCAAATGTCCGGAGGGGGAGGCGGCCGGAGTCACCCTGTCAAATTCCTCAGGCGTGCGAATGGGCGCCTCCGGCGTGCGATCAAGCGCCGGCTGGAAGACCCGACGCCGTGCCGCATCAAGAGCGTCGCTCGCCGCGCCGATATCCGGCGTGGCATGCTCCGGCAGGCGGGCAGCCTGCGGCGCAGGCGCCGGCTGTGGCGCGGCCACGCTTTCGGCCGGCGGGTCGATATCGATTTCCGGCCCGCCATCGCCAGCCAGACGCGGCTCCAGTCGCGCAGTCGTGGTGGAGACGAAAGGCTCCGACCGCGTCGGACCGGCCGGACGTGGCGCCGGTTGCGCAGCCATGGCCGGCCGCTGCGCTGCTGCCGGCGTCACCCTTGCCGGTTCCGGCCGCGGCTCGTCCAGGTCGATGCGCGGCGCAGGCGGCTGCATCTCTGCGGCCTCGACAGGCTTCGGGAGATCGGCATCGACGGAGGGGACCGGCTCGGATGCGGGCTTTGCGATCGGCTCCAGGGTCGGTTCGAAAGTCGGTTCAAGGGCCGGTGCGACGGGTGCCTGTATCCTCTCGGCGGGGGCGGATGGCGCGGACGTCGCCGCGCCGGACCCAATCCCGGCGGCCTGACGGGTCATCTCACGGGCGGTCTCACGGGCAACCTCACGAACGGGTTCGCGAGCAGCAAGCCCCGACGCCGGACCAGCGGCAAGGACCGGAGCAGAGGCCCGGGCGGAGGACTTGGCCGTGACAGGGATCGAGGCAGGCGCAGGGGAAGGGACAGGGGAAGGGGTAGAGGCGAGGGAAGGTGAAGGGGTAGAGGCGAGGGAAGCGGCAGAGGCCGCGGCAGAGGCCGGAAGGTCTACAGGGGCGTCTGCCTGGGGCGCCGATAGTTGCGCCGGCTGCAGCGGCCTGTCCAGCCGCACGGGCTCGGCCGGAGCCTGCAATTGCTCGGAGGGTTTCGGCTGCGGAAGGCCCTGTTGGCCGCCCTGGTGTATCTGGCCCTCATGGGTTTGATAGGTCTGGGCCTGATAAGCCTGGCCGCCTATGCCGCTTTCGATGACGACATCGGTCGGGCCGCCGATCATCACCAGATGCTCGACCTCGTCGCGCCGGATCAGGACAATGCGCCGGCGCGCATCGACCGCTGCCGCATCGAGAACCTGCAGCCGCGGCTGGCGGTTCTTGCCGCCGCGCAGGAAGGGAGCAGGGCCGCGCCGGCGCCTCAGCAGCATCAGCACGACAAACAGGCAGACGAGACCGAGGCCGACTCCGGCAACTGCGATCAACAGCCTGCTGCCGTAATCGCTCATCAGATCTTCGAACATTCGGATCGTGCTCCTTCGACTATGGCGCTTTCGCGCCGGATACTGGCAGCGCAAAGCGCGCCGGATGTGTAAAAGCGCGGGCTGCGCCGGAATGACGAGGCGCGACGCGCAGACAATGACAAGGCGCGATGCGCAAACCTTGTGCAGCGCAATGCGCCGAATATATGTGCCCCGCCGCCGGCAACAATCCCTGCGGGGCGGGCTTGCGGAGGCAATGCCCCAACCGCGAGGGACGTATGGAGGGCGCGCGCGGGAGAAGCAGGAGGCCGCAAGCGCCGATGAACAATGCTCTTTGCCGGTGCGCCGGCAGGTTAGGCAAGTCGCAAGGCTGCGGCAAGCCAGCTTGGAGTATCAGAGACAGGCCTATTGCCTCTGGCTGCTGTCATTTCGTGCGAATATGGAAGGCGCGGCTTCGCGAGCAAGTGCGAAGGTGCAGTCTTCAACGGGTTTCTGTGCTCCGGCGCTTTTTGCTGGCGCTGCAAGTTGCTAAGGAAGACAGGCGGAGCGATTCCAGGACCCTCTTCTGCGAGTGGTCGAAATGCGAGGTGTGATGACGAAGTCCCAGCCGGCCGGCAGCTACGATGCCCCCCTGGTGGACCGCGGAAGGCGGGGCGGGACAGTCTTGCGCCTGCTGCTCCTGGCGCTTGTCCTGATCGGCGTGTCGATCGCCTTCGTCGTTTTCCGAAACGCGCTCGACAACGAGATCGTGCTGGGCGTGCTCGGCGTGCTGGCCATGGTCGGAATTTTCTTCATCGTCTCCTCGATCATCGGTCTAGTGGAGGTGATGCCGCAATCGCGTTCGGACGAATTCGCCAGCGCCTACCTGGCAAGCCATCCCGACGGCATCCTGATCACCGACCAGCGCGGTCGCATCCTGTATGCCAACGCCGCCTATGGCCGTCTCACGGGGGCCACCAAGGCTGCCAATGCGCAATCGCTGGAAGCGCTGCTGTCCAAGAATCGCGAGGCGACGGAAGCGCTTTACCGGCTGACGGCGGCGCTGCGCGAAGGCCGTGAGAGCCATGAGGAATTCCGCCTCATGAAGCCGCTCGGACGCAATTCCGCCAGCGGTTCCGGCGCCCATTGGTACCGGCTGAAGGCGCGGCTGCTGACGGCGCCGCAGAAGAAGCTGTCGCTCGACGTCTGGCAGATCGCCGACATCACCTCCGAGCGCGAGGACCAGGAACGCTTCTTCCGCGAATTGCAGAACGCCATCGACTATCTCGATCATGCGCCGGCCGGCTTCTTTTCCGCCGGCAAGAAGGGTGAAGTCTTCTATCTGAACGCCACGCTGGCGGAATGGCTGGGCCTCGACCTGACGAAATTCGTGGCCGGCTCCATGTCGATTGCCGATATGGTGGCGGGCGAAGGCATGGCGCTGATCCAGTCCGTGCAGGCGGGGCCGGGCCAGACGCGCACGGAGACGCTGGATCTCGATCTGCGCCGCAGCAATGGCCAGAGCCTGCCCGTCCGGCTCGTTCACAGCGTCTCGTCTATGCGGGACGGGGCACCCGGGGAAAGCCGCACCATCGTGCTGGAGCGGCCGCGCGGCGAGGGCGCCGATCAATCGGCCTCCGCCATGCGGTTTACGCGCTTCTTCAACAATACGCCGATGGCGATCGCCTCGGTCGGCCGCGACGGTCGCATCCTGCGGATCAACGCGCCGTTCCTGCGGCTGTTTGCCGGCGTCGTCTCCCGCGATGACGTGGAGGCGGGCACCAATCTCGACGCCATCGTGCATGACAGCGCGCTTGCCGAACTGGAGCGGGCGCTTTCGGCGGCGAAGGACCGGCAGGGCGACATAGCGCCGATCGATTGCCGCCATCCAGGGGATGAGGCGAGGCATGTTCGCTTCTACGTCAATGCCGTGATCGACGAGAGCGACGAGGCGCCCGAGGAAGTTGCAATCGTCTATGCCGTCGAGACGACAGAGCAGAAGGCGCTCGAGACGCAGATGGCCCAGACGCAGAAGATGAACGCGGTGGGCACGCTCGCCGGCGGCATCGCGCATGATTTCAACAATGTGCTGACGGCCATTCTTCTCTCCTCGGATCATCTGCTGCTGCAGGCGCGTCCTTCGGATGCGAGCTTCGCCGATCTGATGGAAATCAAGCGCAATGCCAATCGCGCGGCGGTGCTCGTGCGCCAGCTTCTGGCCTTTTCGCGCAAGCAGACGATGCGGCCCGCCGTGCTGAACCTCACCGATGTCGTGGGCGACCTGCGCATGCTGGTGGATCGCCTGATCTCCGGCACCAATGTCAAGCTGGACGTGGATTATGGCCGCGATCTCTGGCCGGTGCGCACGGATCTCTCGCAATTCGAGCAGGTGCTGATCAATCTGTGCGTGAACGCCCGCGATGCCATGCCGCAGGGTGGCCAGATCCGCATCCGGACACGCAATGTGCCGGCGGAGGAAGTGCAGAATTTTGCCATTGCCCGCCTGCCGGCGGAAGATTTCGTGCTGGTCGAAGTGGCCGACAGCGGAACAGGCATCCCGCCCGATATCATGGACAAGATCTTCGAGCCCTTCTTCACCACCAAGGAAGTCGGCAAGGGGACAGGGCTCGGCCTCTCGATGGTCTATGGCATCGTCAAACAGTCCGGCGGCTACATCTATCCCGAATCGGAGGTCGGCAAGGGCACGACCTTCCGCGTCTTCCTGCCGCGCCATGTGCCGGAGGTAAAGCCGGCCGCGGATCAGGCAGAGGGCGATGGTGCGAATGTGACGGTTCAGGCCGCTCCGGCGCCGGTGGCGGACAGCCAGGCGGCGGATATGGACCTGACCGGCAATTCGGCCGTGGTTCTGCTGGTGGAGGATGAAGAGGCGGTGCGGCGGGGCGGCAAGCGCATGCTGGAAACCCGCGGCTACACGGTGCATGAGGCAGGATCGGGGACTGAAGCGCTCGACATCATGGAAGAGCTGGACGGCAAGGTGGATATCGTCGTCTCGGACGTCGTGATGCCGGAAATGGACGGGCCGAGCCTGCTCAGGGAATTGCGCAAGACCTATCCGGACCTGAAGTTCATCTTCGTCTCCGGCTATGCGGAAGACGCCTTTGCCCGCAATCTGCCGGCCGATGCCAAGTTCGGCTTCCTTCCCAAGCCCTTCTCGCTGAAGCAGCTGGCGGTGGCCGTGCGCGAAATGCTCGACCGCAAGGATTGACGCAAGTCCCTTCGTGCTTGCGGATACGGCATGCCGGTGATCCTCGCGGGGACCGAACAGCCGCGATGGGCCTCATAAAGCTGTGGATGGCGAGACGGCGCCAATCGGCGAATCAGGCCGCGCCGCACATGTGCGGCAGCGCCGGGACGAAAGCGGAACATCGTTCGAAATCGACTTCGATATCAAACGCTTAGCAATGGCTTGCCAAACCAGAACAAAAAGAGTACAAAAAGCACATCCAATGTTTGTTGCCCGACGGGCTGCAATAACCTAAAGGTGGAACGGATGGCACAGAATTCATTGCGGCTCGTAGAGGACAAGACGGTGGATAAAAGCAAGGCGCTGGAGGCGGCCCTTTCGCAGATTGAACGCTCTTTCGGCAAGGGCTCGATCATGAAGCTCGGCGCGAATGAAAGCGTGGTTGAAATCGAAACCGTGTCCACAGGCTCCCTTAGCCTCGACATCGCGCTCGGCATTGGCGGCCTGCCCAAGGGACGTATCGTCGAAATCTACGGTCCCGAAAGCTCGGGTAAGACAACCCTGGCGCTGCAGACGATTGCGGAAGCCCAGAAGAAGGGCGGGATCTGCGCCTTCGTCGATGCCGAACATGCGCTGGACCCGGTCTATGCCCGCAAGCTCGGCGTCGATCTGCAGAACCTCCTGATTTCGCAGCCGGATACCGGCGAGCAGGCGCTGGAGATCACGGATACGCTGGTGCGGTCCGGCGCGGTCGACGTTCTGGTGGTCGATTCGGTTGCGGCTCTGACGCCGCGCGCCGAAATCGAGGGCGAAATGGGCGACAGCCTTCCCGGCCTGCAGGCGCGTCTGATGAGCCAGGCCTTGCGCAAGCTGACCGCTTCGATCTCCCGCTCCAATTGCATGGTGATCTTCATCAACCAGATCCGCATGAAGATCGGCGTCATGTTCGGTTCGCCCGAAACGACGACCGGCGGCAATGCGCTGAAATTCTATGCCTCGGTTCGTCTCGACATTCGCCGCATCGGTTCGGTGAAGGAGCGCGAGGAGGTTGTCGGCAACCAGACCCGCGTCAAGGTCGTCAAGAACAAGATGGCACCGCCCTTCAAGCAGGTGGAATTCGACATCATGTATGGCGAAGGCGTGTCCAAGACCGGCGAACTGATCGATCTCGGCGTCAAGGCCGGTATCGTGGAGAAGTCGGGCGCCTGGTTCAGCTATAACAGCCAGCGTCTCGGCCAGGGTCGCGAGAATGCCAAGACCTTCCTGCGCGACAATCCGGAGATGGCGCGCGAGATCGAGACGGCCTTGCGCCAGAATGCCGGACTGATTGCCGACCGCTTCCTGCAGAATGGCGGTCCGGATCCCAATGACGCCGACGGCGATGGTGACGGCGAAGCCTGATCCTGTCGAAAAATTCGAATAGAGCTGTGGCCGGCCGCGTATCATTTGAGGATGCGCGGCCGGTTTTTCGTTCTGCTGGACAGGGTGGGGCTCAAAGGCTAAAAGCCAGTGGTTTTAAAAGAGAGACCGCCGCAGGCGGGGGTATAAGGGCTGTTGCATGAGTGGCGTGAATGAAATCCGGTCGACCTTCCTCGACTACTTCCGGAAGAACGGTCACGAGATTGTCTCGTCGAGCCCGCTCGTGCCGCGCAACGATCCGACCCTGATGTTCACCAATGCCGGCATGGTGCAGTTCAAGAATGTCTTCACCGGCCTTGAGACGCGACCCTACAGCACGGCCTCCACGTCGCAGAAGGTGGTGCGTGCCGGCGGCAAGCATAACGACCTGGACAATGTCGGCTATACGGCGCGCCATCTGACCTTCTTCGAAATGCTCGGCAACTTCTCCTTCGGGGATTACTTCAAGGAAAGGGCGATCGAACTCGCCTGGAACCTGGTGACCAGGGATTTCGATCTGCCGAAAGAGCGCCTCCTGGTCACGGTCTATGCCGATGACGAAGATGCCGCCACGCTGTGGAAGAAGATTGCCGGCCTCTCCGACGACAAGATCATCCGCATCGGCACCTCGGATAATTTCTGGCAGATGGGCGATACCGGTCCCTGCGGACCGTGCTCGGAAATCTTCATCGATCAGGGCGAGAATGTCTGGGGCGGCCCGCCCGGTTCGGCGGAAGAGGATGGCGATCGCTTCCTCGAATTCTGGAACCTCGTCTTCATGCAGTTCGATCAGACGGCGCCGGGCGAGCGGACACCCTTGCCGCGTCCGTCGATCGATACCGGCATGGGTCTGGAGCGCATGGCCTGCATCCTGCAGGGGGTCCAGAGCGTCTTCGACACCGATCTTTTCCGCTCGCTCATCTCCGCGACCGAAGACGTCCTGCGCTGCAAGGCCGAGGGAGACCAGGCGGCAAGCTTCCGGGTGATTGCCGATCACTTGCGCTCGTCCGCCTTCCTGATCGCCGATGGCGTGCTGCCCTCCAATGAAGGGCGCGGCTATGTCCTGCGCCGGATCATGCGCCGGGCCATGCGCCACATGCAGCTGCTCGGCGCCCGCGAACCGCTGATGTATCGGCTCCTGCCGGTCCTGATCAGCGAGATGGGCCGCGCCTATCCTGAACTTGGTCGGGCCGAGGCGCTGATTTCCGAGACGCTGAAGCTGGAAGAGACAAAATTCCGTGCCACGCTTGCGCGCGGCCTGTCGCTCCTTTCCGATGCGACGGAGACGCTCACCAAGGGCCAGTCGCTGGATGGAGAGACGGCCTTCAAACTCTATGACACCTACGGCTTCCCGCTCGACCTGACCCAGGACGCGCTGCGGGCCCGCGGGATCGGCGTCGATCTGACCGGCTTCAACGATGCCATGCAGCGGCAGAAGGCCGAGGCCCGCGCCAACTGGGCCGGATCCGGCGAAAAGGCCACGGAAAATGTCTGGTTCGAGCTGAAAGAGAAATTCGGCGCGTCGGAATTCCTCGGCTATGACACGGAGAGCGCCGAAGGCGTGGTTCAGGCTATCGTCCGCGATGGTGGCGTCGTCGAGGGCGCCAAGGCCGGTGATGTCGTGCAGGTCGTGGTCAACCAGACACCCTTCTACGGCGAATCGGGTGGCCAGATGGGCGATACCGGTGAGATCACCACCGATAGGGCAAGGCTGACGGTCACCGACACCCAGAAGAAGGGCGAGGGCCTGTTCGTCCACTCGGCCGTGGTGGCCGAGGGCGAGGTGAAGTCCGGCGAGGCCGTGGTGCTGTCGGTCGATCATCATCGCCGCTCCAAGCTGCGCGCCAATCATTCCGCCACCCATCTCCTGCATGAGGCGTTGCGCGAGGTTCTTGGCACGCATGTGGCGCAGAAGGGCTCGCTTGTGGCGCCGGAGCGCCTGCGGTTCGATATTTCGCATCCCAAGCCGATGAGTGCCGAGGAGTTGCAGCGGGTCGAGGACATGGCCAATGCCATCATCCTGCAAAACGCCCCGGTCACCACCCGGCTGATGAGCGTGGATGATGCGATTGCCGAGGGCGCCATGGCGCTCTTCGGAGAAAAGTATGGCGATGAGGTCCGCGTCGTCTCGATGGGGACGGGGCTGGAAGGCGCCAAGGCGGGCAAGGCCTATTCGGTTGAATTGTGCGGCGGCACGCATGTGGCCGCGACGGGGCAGATCGGCCTGGTGCGGGTGCTTGGCGAAAGCGCCGTGGGCTCCGGCGTGCGCCGCATCGAGGCGGTCACCGGGGAGGGCGCGCGCGCCTATCTCGCCGAACAGGATGAGCGGGTCAAGGCGCTGGCCTCCGTGCTGAAGGTTCAGCCGGGTGAGCTTCTGCCGCGCGTCGAGGCCCTGATGGATGAGCGCCGCAAGCTCGAGCGCGAGCTGACCGAGGCGCGTCGCAAGCTGGCCATGGGCGGCGCCCAGGGCGGTAGTGCGGCCGAGGTGCGCGATGTGGCTGGCGTCAAATATCTCGGCAAGGTCGTGACCGGCGTCGAAGCCAAGGATCTGAAGGGGCTGGTGGACGAGGCCAAGACCGGGCTCGGCTCCGGCGTCGTGCTGCTGATCGCCGTGGGTGCCGATTCCAAGGCGAGCGCCGTCGTCGGCGTCACTGCGGACCTGACCGACCGGCTGAGCGCCGTCGATCTCGTGCGGGCGGCCTCTGTCGCGCTCGGCGGCAAGGGCGGCGGCGGACGCGCCGATATGGCGCAGGCCGGGGGGCCGGACGGCACCAAGGCCGATGACGCCATCGAAGCGGTCGCAGCGGCGATTGCCGGTTGAGCCATCGAAACGGGCTGGCGCGGACAGGGTGTCCTGGCGCGCATGAATGACAGGAGAAGGCTGTGACGCTGGCGGTCGCAAAACAGGAGATGGCGGAGCGGCTGTTGGAAAGCCTGCCGGAAAACCGGCCAGACCCTCTGCCGGAAAGCCCGCCCGTGAGCCTGTCGGGCGACGCATCAGGCGCTCTCAGGAGCGATCTGGTGGGCGATCTGGTGGGCGATCTGGGAGGCGATCTGGCGGGGGACCTGCCGGAGGATGACGGTTTCCTGCACGGCCTTTTTCGTCATGCGCCACAAACCACCGCCTTCAACAAGCTGCGCAAGCGGCTCCTGCGGCAGGTCCGCCAGGCCATAGATGATTTCGCCATGCTGAAGGATCAGCGCCGCTGGCTGATCGGCCTGTCCGGCGGCAAGGATTCCTATTCGCTGCTGGCGCTCTTGATGGATCTGCAGTGGCGCGGCCTGTTGCCGGTGGAGCTCGTCGCCTGCAATCTGGATCAGGGACAGCCCAATTTCCCTAAACATATCCTGCCGGATTACCTGTCCGGCCTCGGCATTGCCCATCGCATCGAATATCGCGACACCTATTCCGTGGTGAAGGCAAAAGTGCCGGAAGGCGCCACCTATTGCTCGCTCTGTTCCCGGCTCCGGCGCGGCAATCTCTATCGCGTCGCCCGCGAGGAAGGATGCGAAGCGCTGGTCCTTGGCCATCACCGGGACGACATTCTCGAAACCTTCTTCATGAACCTCTTCCACGGCGGCCGACTGGCCGGCATGCCGGCGAAACTGCTGAATGACGAGGGGGATCTTCTGGTTCTTCGGCCGCTCGCCTATTGCGCCGAGGAGGATCTCGCAAAATTTGCCGCAGCCATGCAATTTCCCATCATTCCCTGCGACCTGTGCGGGTCACAGGACGGCTTGCAGCGCAATGCCATGAAGCAGATGCTGACGGCGATGGAAATGCAGATGCCCGGCCGCAAGGACCGCATGCTGCGGGCCTTGTCGCATGTCAATCCGTCGCATCTCCTCGATCCCAATCTCTTCGATTTCGCCTCCCTCACCCCCTCCCAGACCAGTTGAGGTTTCCCATGTCCATTGATGTGATCGCCTTGGCGGACGTGCTGCGTCATGCCGCCAAAGCGGAAATTCTGCCGCGCTTTCGCCGCCTGAACCATGAGGATGTCCGTGCCAAGAGCGAGGCCACCGATCTGGTGACCGAGGCCGATATTCATGCGGAGCGCGTGATCAGGGCAGGGGTCGAGGCTCTTGCGCCGGAGGCTCTGTTCATTGGCGAGGAATCGGTGGCAGCCGATCCGCAGCTCCTGTCGAAGCTTGCCGACGCCGAATTGGCCGTGGTCGTCGATCCGGTCGACGGAACCTTCAACTTCGCGTCAGGCATTCCCGCCTTCGGCGTCATGGCCTCGATCGTCTATCGTCAGGAAACCATTGCGGGCATCATCTATGATCCGATGGGCGATGATTGGGTCATGGCTGAAAAGGGCGGCGGGGCATTCCTGCGGCGGCCGGATGGCGATGCGTTGAAACTGTCCGTCGCCGCCGCGAAACCCGTTCCCGCGATGATCGGCATGGCCTCGGCCGGCTATTTCTTCGGTGAGGAGCGCGAGAAGATCCTGGCCAATCTCGCCAAGGTGCGCATGTTCGCTTCCTATCGCTGCTCGGCGCAGGAATATCGCACCTTTGCCGGCGGGCATGTGGATTTCGTGCTCTACAACAAGCTGATGCCCTGGGACCACCTGGCCGGGACGCTCATCGCGCAGGAGGCAGGCGGTTATGTGCGCCATTTCGACGCGAGCCCCTATCGACCGACGGATCTGGATGGCGGCCTGCTGGTGGCCACCGATGCCGATAGCTGGCACAGCCTGCGCGACGCTCTGATCGGCTGATCGGCTGATCGGCCGATCGTTTTCCTCGCGCAGAGCCGGCGGGTCGTGTCGAACCGCCGGTCCTTGTCTGGTTCCGCTGCCCCGCGCCTTCGTTGTCCCGTTCAGACCCGTGGATTTTGCGGCTGGAACAGCTTGCCGCGCTCTGCGAGCAGCACGAAGAACAGGCCGATGAAGGAGACCGCGCAGAAGCCCGCCACCATTGGCAATGCGGTTCCATTGAAAGCCTGGCCGATCAGGGCGCCGATCGCCGCCCCGCCGACCGTGCTCATGAAGCCCAGAACTGCCGACGCCGTGCCGGCGACATGGCCAAGCGGCTCCATGGCGAGCGAGTTGAAATTGGCGCCGATCCAGCCGAACATGAACATTGCAAGGCCGAAGAAGCTCAGGAAGAGCAGGAAGGGCATAGGCTGCCAGGCGAAAACCTGAACGGCCAGCCAGGTGACCGTGATGGCGATGAAGGACAGAAGCGAGGCATGCGACAGGCGCCGCATGCCAAAGCGTCCGACAAGCCTCGCATTCAGGAAGGAGGACAGCGACATGAAAGCGGCCACAGCGGCAAAGGCCAGCGGGAACCAGGCGCCCAGCCCATAAATGCCGACATAGATCTGCTGCGCCGAATTGATGAAGCCGAACAGGGCGCCGAAGATGAAGGTGGCAGAAATGGTGTAACAGAGCGCGATGCGGTTGGTGAGGACGATGCGAAAGCCGCCGATGACCGAGCGCAGGGTCAAGGGCCGCATGTCTTCCGGCGCCATGGTTTCCGGCAGGCGCATGGTCATCCACACCAGAATGGCGACCGCCATGACCGCAATGAACAGGAAGATCAGGTGCCAGTCGCCGCCCAGCATGATCAACTGGCCCGTGCCCGGCGCAATGATCGGAACGATCATGAAGACCATCATGATCAGCGACATGACTTCCGCCATGGCCCGCCCGCCATAGACGTCGCGGACGATGGAAACGGTGATCACGCGGGTGGAGGCAGCGCCGGCGCCCTGGATGAAGCGCAGAAGCAGCAGGCCGGAAAAGGACGGCACGGCCACGATGGCCAGAGCGCAGATGATATACAGCGTCAGGCCGAAGATCATCGGCTTGCGCCGCCCAAAGCGGTCGGAAATCGGGCCGTAGATGAGTTGGGCAAAGCCGAAGCCGAAGAGATAGGATGACACGATGAATTGGCGATCATTGACATCGCTAACATCGAGCGCGGCGCCGATCTCCTGCAGAGCCGGCAGCATGATGTCGATGGCAAGCGCGTTGAGCGCCATCAACATGGCCATCATGCCGATAAATTCCGCCTTGCCCATGCCTTGAAGGCGGGAAGGCGCCACATTGGTTACGGTCGTCACAAGATCTATCCTGAAAATGGAAAGGCGCCGCGGGGATGGCGGCGCCTCTTTCTGAAATGAAAGCGCTGGATGTACCAGCAGAAGGGCCTTCAGGCAGCGCCGCGAACGGCGATACCCTGTTCCTGGAAATGATTCTGCAATTCGCCGGACTGGAACATCTCACGCACGATATCGCAGCCGCCGAGGAATTCGCCCTTGACGTAGAGCTGGGGGATTGTGGGCCAGTTCGAATAGTCCTTGATGCCCTGGCGGATGTCTTGGTCCGCCAGAACATTGACGCCCTTGTAATCGACGCCGAGATAATCGAGGATCTGGACCACCTGGCCCGAGAAACCACACTGCGGGAATTGCGGGGTGCCCTTCATGAAGAGCACGACATCGCTGCCCTTCACCTGGCTATCGATCATATCGTGAACTGCGCTCATGGCTCTTGTCCTTTCCTGCCCGGGTTCAAGGTCCAGGCGTTCCGAGCTGAATATCCAAATCTTGCCGATCGAAACCCGGGACGTGGCCCTCTCCTATGGCCTTGCGTCACCAGCCGGGCAAACGCGCGGCGAGCCGGCCATGCGAAAACTCGCCTGTCGCGGCGAGGCGGGTCACGTGAGCTTCTATCAGCGAACTTCCGCTACTAGATAACACCTGCCGGTGCAATTTCCAGCCACCTTTACTGTCTTCATGGATCAATTCTGGTGATGGACGACCGGAGGTATGGCCGATCGCATCAAGCCAACCCACGCAGGGCCGACCCACGCGGGGCTGACCCACGCAGGCCGAGCCAAGCAGGGTCAAGCCAAGTTGGGCCGAGCCAAGCGGGGCCGAGCCGAAGACGGCCCCGCTGAGCAGGTTACTCCGGTGCGGAGGTCTGCAGGGCGAGGGCATGCAGCACGCCGC
Organism: Rhizobium sp. SSA_523; assembly: GCF_030435705.1. Lineage (NCBI taxonomy): Bacteria > Pseudomonadati > Pseudomonadota > Alphaproteobacteria > Hyphomicrobiales > Rhizobiaceae > Affinirhizobium > Affinirhizobium gouqiense. Next base: position 1,098,206 of record NZ_CP129382.1, on the reverse strand, counting down.
CCATATTGCCCTTCAGCGCCTCATAGACCATCTGATGCTGCTGCACGCGGGTCTTGCCGCGAAAGGCTTCCGCGACAACCTCAGCCGCATAATGGTCGCCATCGCCGGCCAGATCGCGAATCGTGACTTTGGCACCCGGTATCCCCGCCTTGATCATGTCTTCGATATCACCGGGGCGCATGGGCATGGGGTCATTCCTTCTATTACAGTCACAATGCAGATACGCGAAGAGTGCCAAATCTTCGCGATTTGTCAAAGATGTTGCGTGCCCGTCAGGCCATGAAGCGGGGGAACCAGCTTTCATGCGCATTGACGAGATCCACAACGGCGACATCGACCAGATCATCGATGACGAGACGTTCGCCTTCCACGCTACCCAGGGTGCGGAAGGGCACGCCGGCCGATTCGGCGCTGGCGCGAACGAAATGCGCCAGATCGGCCGGTACGGCGATGACGTAGCGCGCCTGGTCTTCCCCGAAGAGCAGGGCATGCGGCAGGCCGCGACAATCCTCCAGCGAAATCCTGGCGCCCTTCAGGGAGGCCATGCACATTTCCGCCAATGCGATGGCCAATCCGCCCGAGGAGATGTCGTGGCAGGCGGTCACCTGGCCATTGCGGATGATGGAGCGGACGAAATCGCCATGCCGACGTTCCGCGGCAAGATCCACGGAAGGGGCCGGCCCTTCGGAGGAGCCGAGAATGTCGCGCAGATAGATCGAGGAGCCGAGGTGACTGCCGTCGGTACCGATCATGATCAGCACATCGCCCGTTTTGGCCGAGCCGATGCGCGCCATTTTCGACCAGTCCGGCAGAAGGCCGACGCCGGCGATCGTGGGTGTCGGCAGGATCGCCACGCCATTGGTCTCGTTGTAGAGCGAGACATTGCCGGAGACGATCGGGAAATCCAGCGCGCGGCAGGCCTCGCCGATGCCCTGAACGGCGCCGACGAACTGGCCCATGATGTCGGGCTTTTCCGGATTGCCGAAATTGAGATTGTCGGTCGCCGCCAGCGGCTCGGCGCCGGTCGCGGTGATATTGCGCCAGCATTCGGCAACGGCCTGCTTGCCGCCTTCCACCGGATCGGCCTCCACATAACGCGGCGTGACGTCGGAAGAAAAGGCCAGCGCCTTGCTCGGATGGCCGTCGACGCGCACGACGCCGGCATCGCCGCCCGGCAATTGCAGCGAATTGCCCTGGATCAGCGTGTCATACTGTTCATAGACCCAGCGACGGCTGGACTGGTTGGGAGAGCCCACGAGGTCCAGCAGGGCCGCATTGTAATCCTTCGGTGCCTGAACCTGATCGGCCGGCAGAGCCGCGCGGCCGTTGGAGGCCTGCCAGGGACGGTCATATTCCGGCGCCTCGTCACCCAGTTCCTTGATCGGCAGATTGGCCACCTCTTCGCCCTGATGCAGGACACGGAAGCGAAGATCATCGGTGGTCTTGCCGACAATAGCGAAATCGAGACCCCATTTGACGAAGATCGCCTTGGCCTCGTCTTCCTTTTCGGGCCGCAGAACCATGAGCATGCGCTCCTGGCTTTCCGACAGCATCATCTCATAGGCGGTCATGCGCTCTTCGCGCACGGGCACCTTGTCGAGGTCGAGCTCGATGCCGAGATCGCCCTTGGCACCCATCTCGACGGCAGAGCAGGTCAGGCCGGCAGCTCCCATGTCCTGGATGGCGATGACAGCACCGGTTCCCATCAGCTCCAGGCAGGCTTCCAGCAGGCATTTTTCGGTGAAGGGATCGCCAACCTGCACGGTCGGACGCTTCTCCTCGATCTGCTCGTCGAATTCGGCCGAGGCCATGGTCGCGCCGCCAACGCCGTCGCGCCCTGTCTTGGCACCGAGATAGACGACCGGCAGGCCGACGCCTTCGGCCTTGGAGTAGAAGATTGCATCGCTCTTGGCGAGGCCGGCGGCAAAGGCATTGACCAGGATATTGCCGTTATAGCGCGCGTCGAACTCCACCTCGCCGCCCACGGTCGGAACGCCGAAGGAATTGCCATAGCCGCCGACGCCTGCGACGACGCCGGAGACCAGATGGCGGGTCTTGGCATGATCGGGCGCACCGAAGCGCAGCGCATTCATCGCGGCAATCGGGCGCGCGCCCATGGTGAAGACATCGCGCAAGATACCGCCAACGCCGGTCGCCGCACCCTGATAGGGCTCGATATAGGAGGGATGGTTATGGCTCTCCATCTTGAAGACCACGCAGTCGCCATCGTCGATATCGACCACGCCGGCATTCTCGCCCGGACCCTGGATGACCCGTGGCCCCTTGGTGGGCAGCGTGCGCAGCCACTTCTTGGAAGACTTGTAGGAGCAATGCTCATTCCACATCGCGGAGAAGATGCCGAGCTCGGTAAAGCTTGGCTCGCGACCGATCAGGTCGAGAATCCGCTGATATTCGTCGGGCTTCAGTCCGTGGGCGGCAATGAGGTCGGGCGTGATCGGCAGGCTATTGGAAATGGTCATCGTCTTCTCTAATGGGCGGTCAAGACTGGCGTCTCTTTAGCCTAGATGACAGAAGGGCGCGACAGGAAATTTCCCATCGCGCCCTGCCGACGATCAGCACAGGATGAAGGCTGTTTAAAACTTGTAGCCGACCAGAACGCCGGCGCGGGTGAGGCCGCTATTATCGTCGCCGCACAGTCCGGCATGCGATGAATGCTCGACCTGGGCGATGACGCGCCAGTTCTTGTCGAGATTGACGCCGGCGCCGAGATATTCGTGAAACAGTGCAGCGCATCCGACGAAGGGACCGCGCGTGCCGTCATTGTCCTTCTTGGCATCCGTCAGCGTGCCGCCGAAGCCGGCTTCGAGGAAGAAGCGCTCGGTCAGGTTCGCAGTCCAGGTGAAGCCCGCATAGATCTGGTTGGCTTCGCCGGCCGTCGATACGTCGCCGCCGACGTGGACACGCGGCCGCGCCAGGCGGTCCCAGCCGGTGGCGCTGTCGCTGTCGAAGGGATCGAAGAACAGCATGCCGGTGATGAAGGCGCCTTTCTCGTCGTTGAGATAGGTGTTGTCGATCGCGCCGAGAACGCCGAACCGCGCTTCATCGAAAATCATGTCCTGCGCGAAAGCCGGCGCGACTGCGCCAGGAGCAGCGCCCAGAATCGTGGCTGCTGACGCCAGCACCGCGCACGTCACCCGGCGCAACTTCATCATGTTCGGCATATCTGGTCCCGTCTCCGCATTCCCTCAAGGTGGCATGGCCGAAGCCGAAGCACCCCCTGACTGCGAAAGTAACCTTGCAGGCTTTTGAAAGACAAGCCGGAAAAAGGCGAGAATGCGGCTTTCATGACAGGCTGCTGAAAAGTGTTGCCGCAAAGGTACGAAGACAGCGGCAGCCCGGTCTCGCAAGGCGTCCAGACCCTCTACCAAAGGCATCGACATGCTGTGCGCCGCGCGAAGGCCTCCGCTGCCACGCGATCCGATTCCCCTCATCGAGATCTGGAATCAGCAGCCTTTCTGGCCGGAGGCCCAGCGCAGCACGTCGCGCCGGATACGCTCGCCATGCGCGCCATCCATCAGGGGGCCGAACGCATCCAGTCGCGCGGGATTGCCTTCGGCCTGTACGACCAGCAGCGGCCGTGATTCGGGATGTGCCTTCGGCACGGCGAGGATTCGCGGGCGGCCGGAGAAGGAATTCAGTTCCGGCGCAAGACGGTAATCGGCGAAGGCGGCGTCACCGGATTTGAACCAGCAGGCATTGGCCGAGAGCGCGACGCGCTCCATCATGGGCAGGGCCGCCCGGTTGGCGACCGGCTGCGGTTTCTGCGTCTGGCAGCCGGCAAGACTGACCACGAGAGCAAGGCCGAAAAGACCGGCAAGACGGCGAGCGGCCGAAGGCATTCCCGCAGAAAATCGGCCGGCGGAAGATCGGCCGGCAGAAGGCTGGCCATCGGGCGGGATATTATGAGGCATGGGCATGGCCACCTTCTTCACCTTCGACGCGATGGTCTGGAACCGCGATCAGGCGGCGATAACATCGAGCGCCGAGGCAAAGATGCCGCGACCATCGGTTCCGCCATGAGCGGCTTCGATCAGGTTTTCCGGATGCGGCATCATGCCGAGCACATTGCCGCGTTCGTTGACGACACCGGCAATATCGAGCATTGAACCATTGGGATTGGTGCCTTCGGCATAGCGAAAGACCACCTGGCCCTTGTCCTGCATCGCCTTCAGCCTATCGTCCTCGACGAAATAATTGCCGTCGTGATGGGCGACAGGGCAGCGGATCACCTGACCCTGCTCGAAGGCGCGGGTGAAGTCGGTATCGGCATTGACGACTTCCAGCTTCACTTCCTTGCAGACGAATCGCAGTGAGGAATTGCGCATCAGCGCGCCGGGCAGCATGCCGGCCTCAACCAGGATCTGGAAGCCGTTGCAGACGCCGAGAACCTTGACGCCCTGTTCCGCCTTTTCGCGCACCGCCTGCATGACCGGCATGCGCGCGGCAATGGCGCCGCAGCGCAGATAGTCACCATAGGAAAAACCGCCGGGGATGACGATGAGATCGACGTCCGGAATGGTGGTTTCGGTCTGCCAGACGGTCACCGGCGCCTGTCCCGAGATGCGGGTGAGGGCGGCGATCATATCGCGGTCACGGTTCAGGCCGGGCAGCTGGAGGACGGCGGACTTCATGGGTGGAGCTCAAACCTTGCTTGTGCTTCTGACAGTTCTCGACTTACGACCGTCAGGTGAGGGCTATAGAATAGTTCTCGATGACGGTATTGGCCAGAAGCTTTTCGCACATGGCTCTGAGCTCTTCCTCAGCCTTGGCCCGATCGGCCGTGTCCAGCTCCAGATCGAAGACCTTGCCCTGGCGCACCTGATGGACGCCATCAAAGCCAAGGCTGCCGAGGGCCCCCTCGATCGCCTTGCCCTGGGGGTCCAGAACGCCGTTCTTCAACGTGACGGTTACGCGTGCCTTGATCACTGACTGCTCCCTCAGCGCTTATTGGACGAGAACCGGGCCGGTGCCCCGGATCGGTTCGTTTTCGTTGATGATGCCGAGCCGGCGCGCGACTTCGGAATAGGCTTCGAGGAGCCCGCCCATGTCGCGGCGGAAGCGGTCCTTGTCCATCTTTTCCTTCGTCTCGATATCCCAGAGGCGGCAGCTGTCGGGGGAGATCTCGTCGGCCAGGATGATGCGCATCATGTCGCCCTCGAAGAGCCGGCCACATTCGATCTTGAAATCGACGAGCTGGATGCCGACGCCGAGAAACAGGCCGGAGAGGAAATCGTTGACGCGGATGGCAAGAGCCATGATGTCATCCAGCTCGGCCGGATTGGCCCAGCCGAAAGCCGTGATGTGCTCCTCGGAGACCATGGGGTCGCCAAGCTGGTCGGACTTGTAATAGAATTCGATGATCGAGCGCGGCAGCACCGTGCCTTCCTCGATCCCCAGCCGGTCCGACAGCGAGCCGGCAGCCACATTGCGCACCACCACTTCAAGCGGGATCATCTCCACTTCGCGGATCAACTGCTCGCGCATGTTGAGGCGTCGGATGAAATGGGTCGGGATACCGATCTTGTTCAGGTGCGTGAAGATATATTCCGAGATCCGGTTGTTCAGCACGCCCTTGCCATCGATGATATCGTGCTTCTTCTTGTTGAAGGCGGTCGCGTCATCCTTGAAGAACTGGATCAGCGTGCCGGGCTCCGGACCCTCATACAGGATCTTGGCCTTGCCTTCGTAGATACGGCGGCGACGGTTCATAGGTGCATGTCTCGTTTGTTGGGGCGTCCTTCGGGACGCAGTGGATGGTGTTTGAGCGGTGCAATAACGGAAATCCGCGCAATTAACAATGTGGCTTCTGATGCCTGTCCCGGCGATGGGCGACTTAAAATACTTTGTTCACTCTGTTGCTGCACCTAATCTCAAATATTCACGTATAGCGTCTGCACATCGGCTTTCGACCGAAGCAAAAATAAATATTACTCAGGAGAGAGAGATGGCTTATTTGCATAAAAAGGTCAGCGGTTCCGAAAACCTCTTCGCCTATGAACATAGTTTCCTGTTTTCCGCCCGTTATCGCCGCAACCGGCTGATCGGCCTTTGGGCAGCCGAGGCAATGGGTCAGGCCGATCCCCAATCCTATGCTTCCGATATTTGCGACTGGTCGATCGAACACTTCAGCGACGAGCAGCTGATCGAGAAGATCACCCAGGATTTCCAAACAGCAGGAAAGCGGCTTGATCTGGATGAACTGTCGCATCGCATGGTTCTGCTGCTGAACGACGTTACCCGCGACATGCGCCGCGCCTGACGATGGGGCGGAGCCGGCGCGCCGGGCTTGGGTTGCGGCGATCCGGCAGACCCTTGGCGGTCAGGTCTCCTGCCGCCAGGTCTGCGCCTTTATGAAAGGGGCGATCTGGGCGAAGGGCATCGGCCTTGCCAGCGCAAAACCCTGCAGATAGTCGCAGCCGATCTGCTTGAGGATATGGGCATGTTCCATGGTCTCGACCCCTTCCGCGATGACGCGGACGCCGAGCGATTTGCCGATATCGACAATGGCGCCGACCAGGCGGACCTGATCCTTTGACGATGGCAGGCTGCGGATCAGTTCGCGGTCGATTTTCAGTGCCGAGGGCGACAGACGCATGAGGCTGACGATCGAGGCATGGCCCGTGCCGAAATCGTCGATTTCAAGCTCGATGCCGAGCGCCCGGATGCGTCGCAGCGACGCCGTCACGCTCTTTTCGCAATCATCCAGGAAGGTCGATTCCAGCAGCTCGAAAGAGAGCGTGCCCGGCTGGATCGGCATGCGCCGCAACATCCGGCCGAGGGCAGGATCGCGCAGGCGCCGGTAGGAGACATTCACCGAGAGCTTGGGAATGCAAACACCGCTGCGCTGCCAGGCGCCGAAATCCTCGAGCGCCTGCTCCAGAATATGGGAATCGATCGTCGCCATGGCGTCGATCTCTTCCGCCGTGGGAATGAAGCTGTCGGGGCTGAGCACGCCATGCTCGGGATGCTGCCACCGCGCCAGCGTCTCGGCGCCGCAGACATCGAGCGTACGGGCATCGAACTGCAACTGATAGACGGGGAAGAATTCGCGCCGTTCCAGGCCGTGAAGGATCTCGTCTGCAATGCGCTTGCTGGAGGCGATCTTCTGCTGAATGTCTTCCGAGAAGAATTCGTGGCGGTTTCGACCATTGTTCTTGGCGCGGTACAGGGCGATATCGGCATTCAGCAGCACCTGTTTGGCATCGGAAAAGTCCGAGGTTGTCCAGGCGACGCCGATGCTGGCGCCGACGCGGCATTCGCGAGCCTCGACGATGAAGGGTTTGCGCATCTCCTTGATGATGCGCTCCGCCTGCTGCGAGAGGCGCCGGGGGCTGCCTTCGAACCTCGCGAGGACGACGAATTCGTCGCCGCCGATGCGGGCGACGAAATCATCCTTGCTCACCGAGCGGCGCAGAACAGATGCGGCATGCCGGAGGACGCCGTCGCCGGTATTGTGCCCGAGCGTGTCGTTGATCTGCTTGAATCGGTCGAGATCCAGATGCAGGACAGCCAGCGATCCGCCGCTTTCTTCGCAATCCTCGGCATAGCGGCCCAGCATCTCGTCCAGGAAACGCCGGTTGGGGAGGCCGGTCAGATAATCATGCATGGCATTGTGCTCGATGCGAACCCGCGCCGTCTCAAGCTGCGCATTGCGCGCTTCGGCCAGCGATTTCGATCGTTCCAGCTCGCGCTGCATCAGGACGTCCTCGGTAATGTCCCAATTGGCGCCGACGAGTTTCAGGTGTCCGTCCGTATCGGTGAAGATCATGGAGCAGCTGCGCACGAAGCGCTCCTGTCCGTCGCGCCGCAAAATGCGGTACTGGTCGGAAAAGCAGCGGCCGTGTTCCTGGTTGCGCTCGACGCTGGCAAGTGCCGCGGCCTTGTCGTCGGGATGCAGGAAGCTCTCCCAGGTTTCGCCGACGCGGATGTCGTGGCCGGGATCGACGCCGTAGATCTCGTACATGCGCTGGTCCCACTCGACCTCGCCGCTGACGAGATCGGCCTCGAAGACGCCGACGCCCGAAATTGCGAGGGCCATTTCCAGACGCCGGGAGGTCTGGGCCGCCCGGTGCTGTGCGGTCTTGCGTTCCGTGATATCGGTATCCGTCCCGACGACCCGCAAAGCTGCGCCCTCGGCGGTGCGTTCGATGCAGGCGCCGCGGCACTCGATCCAGACGTAATGCCCGTCCTTGTGGCGCTCGCGATATTCGAAGACCTGGAAAGCCGGATCGCCGGCCTCCTGTCTGGCAATCGCGTGAAGGGTGAACGCCACATCATCCGGATGCAGCAGCGCCAGCCATTCGTCGCGCGAGGCGGGCAGAGGATCGTCCATAGCCATGCCGCGGATCTGGCGCCAGATTGCGGAATAATACTTCGTGCCGGTCGCGTATTGATGATCCCAGACGCCGGAAACGGAGCTGACGAGGGCCGCGTTCCAGCGGCTCTCCCGCGCCATCACATCGTCGAGCATCGTCTTCTGAGCGGTGACGTCGAGGAGCTGCACGAGATAGAGCGTCACCTCAGCTGCGTCTTTTGCCGCAAAACCGCGGATATGAGCCTCCGCGAACCGCGTGCCGCCATCGGCGTCCCTGATACGCAGCAGCTGCGGAGCCTGCGGCGGCACAGGCGCGCTTACATCCGTCAGCATGGCCTTCAGCTGCGGACGATCCTCGGGATCAACAAGCGACAGAAGCGCAGTTGCGCTATCGCTCAGCCACTGCCTGCGAAAGAGGTGGTTGGCATGGATGAAGCGGCCGCTCTCCGGTTCGACGATCGCGGTGGCGAGTGGCAAATGGTCGATCTCAAAGGCCGGTGCCAATGTCACATCGGCTCGAACTGCATCAGGCACTCGCTTGCGCATCACCAGCACATCGCTCCGCAATCTGTTCAGGCGCGGCGATTGTGGCTGACGGATGTTAACTTGTGTTTAAAGAACTACGCGCCGAACTGGCTTTGACGCAGATTTTGAACGTTGCGGTTGCTTTCAAAGCTTCAGATTGGAAAGGAATTTCGCAAAAACCATGGTGCCTTCCGGCCAGGGTCCATGGCCCGATTCCGCATTGATGTGCCCGGCCTCGCCGGCATCGACCAGAAGCGAGCCCCAGGCGCTGGTGATATCGTCGGCGTGATCGTAAGAGCCGAACGGATCGTTGCGGCTGGCAATGGTGAGCGAGGGAAAGGGCAGCGGATCGCGCGGATAGGGGCCGAAGGTCATCAGGTGCTTGGGCCGAATGCCGGGATTGTCGACTTCCGGCGGAGCGACGAAGAAAGCGCCTGCCACGGGCTTTCGGAAATGCGGGATGGCGTGGATGACCGTCGGCACGCCGAGCGAATGAGCGACCAGCACCACCGGCCGTTCCGATGCATTGACCGCCTCGGCGACGCGCGCCACCCAGTCGTCGCGCACGGGTTTCGACCATTCGGCCTGCTCGACCCGTCGCGCGGTCTGCAACTTCGATTCCCAGCGGCTCTGCCAATGGTTGGGGCCTGAATTGGTGTAGCCGGGGATGATGAGAATATCTGCGTCGGAAGCCTTCATGGAGCCTTATCTGCGATCCTGAGGCCGGGACGTCAAGCCTTTCGGCGCCCGCAAAGCGGCAAAAAATAATAGGCGACACATACTAGTTTGCTGCTTGAACGGGTGTTAGCCTGCTTGCGCGCCGTGCGGGAGGACGATGCGGCGCCTGAAGCCATGACGGGAGGATTTCATGATACGAAGCCTTTGCTTTGGTGCGGTGGCGTCGGCCGTGCTGCTCGCGCCTCACCTCGTTCAGGCAGCGCCTGCCTGCGGCGATCTCGCGGGATCAGGCAGCCATCCGGCCGCCATAGAGATGACCGAGGCGACGCAGACCGCGGCCACTCCCGAAATCCCCGTGGAGCATTGCCTTGTGCGCGGCAAGACACCGGATCGGACCGGCCTCGACGGCAAGACCTACGCGATCCGGTTTGAACTGCGCCTGCCGGCGCAGTGGAACGGACGTTTCGTGCACCAGTTCAATGGCGGCAATGACGGGGCCGTGGTGCCGGCGCTGGGGCCGCTTCTCGGCGGCAACAAGGCAGATACCGCCCTTGCGCGCGGCTATGCGGTCGTGTCCAGCGATGCGGGCCATGACGGCAAGGCCAATCCCGACAAGGGACTTGCCGGCGGCGCAGCCTTTGGTTTCGATCCGCAGGCGCGCCGCGATTACGGTTATGCCGCGGTTGCCACGCTCAATCCGCTGGCTGAGGAACTGGTGGAAACCTATTATGGCGAGCCGATCGCCTACAGCTATGGGATCGGCAGTTCGAATGGCGGTCGCCACGGCTTTGTCGCGGCAAGCCGCACGCCGGAGATGTTCGACGGTATCCTCGCCGGCTATCCGGGCTTCAACCTGCCGAAAGCGTCGCTGCAGCATGCGCTCGATGTGCAGGCCTGGTCGAGGGTGAACCCGGATATTACCAAGGCCTTCTCGCGAGAGGACATGCAGGTTCTGGCGAAAGGCATTCTCGCCGCCTGCGACGGACTGGATGGGCTGCAGGACGGTATTGTCGCCGATGCCGATGCCTGCGAAACCGCCTTCCAGCCGGAGCAATTGGCCTGCGCCGCCCAAAGCGACACGGATTGCCTGTCAAAGGCCCAGATCGCCGCCCTTGTCGAGAGCCATCAAGGCCCGGTGAATGCCAGGGGCGACCAGCTCTATAGTGGCTGGGCCTGGGATCCCGGAATGGCGTCGAACAATTGGCGCGGCTGGAAACTGGAAAGCCAGGTCAAAGCCTGGGGCAGGCGGCCGATTATCGGCGTCATGGGCGCTGCCTCGCTGGCGCAGATCTTCACCACGCCGCCGACGGCGGTGGGCGGCTCGCCGGAGGATCTGCAGCGTTTCCTGCTGGATTTCGATCTGGAGACCGCGGCCGGCAAGATCTTCGCGACGGATGCTCGATACAGCCCATCCGCCGCCAAGTTCATGATCCCGCCCGGAGCGGACAGACCGGAGCTGAAGCCGTTCCGCGACCAGGGTCACAAGATGATTGTCTTCCACGGCAATGCCGACCCGGTCTTTTCGGTCGTCGACACCGTCGACTGGTATCGCAAGCTCGACGAGAACAATGGCGGCAAGGCCGGCGATTTCGTGAAGCTCTACCGCATTCCCGGCATGCCCCACGGTGCTGGCGGTCCATCCTACGACGATTTCGATTTCTTTTCGCCGCTGGTGGCCTGGGTGGAGGAGGGCAAGGTGCCTTCGGGCGTATCGGCCGGCGTGACGCCCGGCAACAAGGAAGCCGAGCCGCTCAAGGGCAAGCGCTTCCTCTACTGCCCCTATCCGAGCGTTACACGGGCATCGGGCGGCGGCACGGGAGAGGCTCAGTTTGCCTGCCGCTGATCCCTTCGGCGCAAGGCCGAACCTGCTGGAACCATAATGCCGGCCGGGGATGGGCATCGTCCCCGGCCGGCAGCTCGCCGTCCTGATCCCGGATGACCGGGAGATGAAAAAGATCGTCAGCCGAAGACGCGCCGGAAGATCGTGTCGACATGTTTGGTGTGATAGCCGAGGTCGAATTTCTCGCGGATCGTCTCTTCCGAAAGCGCCGCGCGCACCTCCTGGTCCGCCAGCAATTCCTCCAGGAAGTCCTTGCCCTGTTCCCAGACCCGCATGGCATTGCGCTGCACCAGGCGATAGGCATCCTCCCGCGAGACGCCGGCCTGGGTGAGGGCGAGCAGGACCCGCTGTGAATGAACAAGTCCGCGGAACTTGTTCATGTTCTTCAGCATGTTGTCGGGATAGATGACGAGTTTCTCGATCACCCCTGCCAGCCGGTTCAGCGCGAAATCGAGCGTGACGGTCGTATCGGGACCGATGGCGCGCTCCACCGAGGAATGGGAAATATCGCGTTCGTGCCAGAGCGCGACGTTCTCCAGCGCCGGAACGACCGACATGCGCACCAGCCGCGCCAGTCCCGTCAGGTTCTCCGTCAGCACCGGATTGCGCTTGTGCGGCATGGCGGAGGAGCCCTTCTGGCCGGGCGAGAAGAATTCTTCCGCCTCCAATACCTCGGTGCGCTGCATGTGGCGGATCTCGATTGCGACATTTTCGATCGAGGAGGCGATCACGCCGAGGGTCGCAAAGAACATGGCGTGCCGGTCACGCGGGATCACCTGGGTGGATACCGGCTCCGGCACCAGGCCAAGCTTTTCGCAGACATAGTCCTCGACGCGCGGATCGATATTGGCGAATGTGCCGACGGCACCCGATATGGCGCCGGTGGCGATCTCCGCCCTGGCCTGGACCAGGCGCTTCCGGTTGCGGTCCATCTCGGCGTAGAACCGCGCGAAGGTGAGCCCCATGGTCGTCGGCTCGGCATGGATGCCGTGGCTGCGCCCGATGCGGATCGTGTCCTTGTGCTCGAATGCCCGGGTCTTGAGCGCGTTGAGCAGCCGGTCCATGTCCGAAAGCAGGATATCGGCGGCGCGCACCAGCTGGATGTTCAAGGTCGTGTCCAGCACGTCCGAGGATGTCATGCCCTGGTGGACGAAGCGCGAGTCGGGGCCGACAAATTCCGCAAGATGCGTCAGGAAGGCGATGACGTCATGCTTGGTCACGGCTTCGATCTCGTCGATGCGCGCGACGTCGAAGGTCGCCGCTCCGCCTTTCTCCCAGATGGTGCGCGCGGCCTCCTTGGGAATGACGCCGAGATCGGCCAGCGCATCGCAGGCATAGGCCTCGATTTCGAACCAGATGCGGAATTTGGTTTCGGGCGACCAGATGGCGACCATTTCAGGCCGGGAATAGCGGGGGATCATCGAGGCTTCCTTGGCGGTTTCTTGGTGTTGGCCCCGCTTTAGCAAGAAGAGGGCGCAAGACCAAGCCTGTTGTTCCGTCAGCGGGTCAGGCGAAGAAGCATGGCCGCAGCGGCGCAGAGGAGGAGCGGGCCGAAGGGCAGATAGAGCCTAAGGCCGATGACGAGGAACTGGTAGACGGCGGATGCCGAGGTGAAGCCGAGCTGCAGCAACCAGATGCGGCTCAGCGGCTCTGCATGCCATCTGGCATAGAAGCTGCGGTAATCGAGGGCGAAGAGGGCCGCCGTCACGCCGATGGTGGAGAGGGCAAGCAGGCTTGCGATGATCAGGAAGAGAAGGCTCCGCCTGCCGCCCAGCCGCGCTTTCAGCTGCGGGGCCAGCGCTGCGGTGACAAGCCAGGCGAGGGCGGCGCCGCCGGCGAAAACCGCAATCAGCCGGCTTTCCTCAGCCTCGATCTGTCTTTCCCCCTGCATCAAGGCAAGGGCGGCCAGTGCGCCACAACAGGCACTCCAGACGATGGCGCCGGAGAGGACCGGCACGATCCGTCCGGATCGTGATGACTTTCCCTCCGACCTCATGCGTCTCGTGGTCATTGTGACATTCGATCCTCACGGTCGCGGCAGATGGCCGCAAACTCTCGACTTTATGTCGACCGGCTGTCCGCTGCCTGCCGCAGCCCGTCAATATTGGCGCGATAGGCAGCAACACCGTCTCCCTTGTAGATTGCCGAACCCGCCACGAAGACATTGGCACCGGCCCTCGTCGCCGCGCCGATCGTCTCCACCGTAATGCCGCCATCGACCTCCAGATCGATCGGCCGGCTGCCGATCATCGCGGCGGCGGCGGCGATCTTGTCCAGCATGGCCGGAATGAACTTCTGCCCGCCGAAGCCCGGATTGACGCTCATGATCAAGATGAGGTCGATATCGTCCAGAACGTTTTCCAGAACCGAAAGAGGGGTTGCCGGATTGAGAGTGACGCCGACCTTCTTGCCGAGCGACCGGATGGTCTGCAGGGAGCGGTGCAGATGCGGGCCAGCTTCGGCATGAACGGTGATTCCGTCGCAGCCGGCCTTGGCAAAGGCCTCGAGATAGGGATCCGCCGGCGCAATCATCAGATGGCAGTCGAAAAAGGCCTGGCTATGAGGCCGCAGCGCCTTGATGACATCGGGCCCGAAGGAGATGTTGGGGACGAAATGACCGTCCATCACGTCGAGATGCACCCAGTCGGCGCCGGCTTCCACGACATCGCGCACTTCCTGGCCAAGCTTTGAAAAATCGGCGGCGAGAATGGATGGGGCGATACGGATCTGCGACGGCATGGGTTCCTCCAGGGAGATGATGCGCCGCTCTACCATTCCCGCAGGGCCGGCACAATTGCCCGTCAAGACGAAGGTCCAAGCGCAGCGAGGCTCCCTTTTTGCGGACCGCGCTATCGCCTAGTCGGTTTCCGGACCGACGAGCTCGAAATGGTCGTCCTGCCATTGCTGGAGCCGGAACGGATTGCGGCGCAATTCGTGGTCGGCGCCGAACTCTACGGGTCCTACCGCCGTCTCTGTCTGCATGCTTTTCAGCGTGTCGAGCAAAGCGCTGCCGCCCGCTTGCGCCGCGGCCATGCCTGCCTTGGCAACCTGCATGGCGGCGAAGGCGGGCAGGACATAGCCTTCCGGTTCCACGCCCTGGTCGCGCAGCACGGTGACCGCCGCCTCTGCCCCCGGCAGGCGCCGGTAATCGGGCAGGGCAATGGCGAGGGTGGAATCGGCGAGCGGCACCGGGCGGTCGGCGGCGCGCATCACATCGCCACCCAGAAAGGTCAGCTGCGCGCCGTCGGCTTCGGCATCCCTGGTCATCACGGCGACATCCGAACGGTCGCCGCCGACCACGACATGGCTTGCCCCGGCGCCGACGAGCCGGCGCACGAGCGACAGCTGCTGCTCCTGTCCGGGGCGGAACGTATCGACGAAGCTCGGCTTGATGCCGCCGGCCTCGATCTTCTGGCGCACCGTGCTGATCAGTTCGCGGCCGTAAATCGTCCCGTCGTCCACCAGGGCAACGGACCGGGTCCTGAACCGCGACAGGATGATATCGGCCATCTTCTGCGCCTCCATGCCGTCCACCGGCGCGAGGCGGAAAAACGGCCATTGGTAGCGATGCGCATCCTCCATCAGGATCCTGGACCGCACCGAGACGGATATGGCCGGAATGGCTTTCTCCTTCAGGACCGGCAGGGCATCGGCAACCGTCTCCACGCACAAGAAGCCGACCGCGATCGTGGCGCCGGCCGCGGCAAGCGCCTCTGCAACCGTCCGGCCCTGGCCTTCCTCGCAGGTCTCGTTGATGCTGACCACCGCGTTTTCGTTCCCAGCCGCGCGCGCGCCGGCCAGGATCTGCGCGCCGAGGGCGGCATAAGGTCCCTGCTGCGGAGCAACGACGCCGATCACGGCGGCGCGGGCGGCGCCGGCCGTCGGCAATCCCGAGGCAAGCGCGGCAAGGCCCAGCATGGCGGCGATGGACGGAACAGATTTCATACGCTTTGTTTTCCTCTCATCGCCTACATTTAGCTGCACTGCAGCGCCGGTCAAAGGAAAACCGAAGCGGACCTGCATTGGCCGGCCAACGCTTCGTCCGCTTGGTCTATTGGGGTGACGCAGGTTCCGGTCGGAAAACCATGGGACACTTTTCCAAAACCTGCTTGGGCACCCGGCATGGCTGAGCGCTTCACGCCCAGGCAAGGGTCCAAAAGGCGCCGATCCCGCAAGGCTTTCGATGGACAAGAGAGCCGCTCATGCCCATATGCTGGTGTGAAGCCGGAACCGGGCGGGACTTCGCCGAACGATAACCTGTGCCTGCCAAGATCCTTTGGTTCCGGCAGTGTCCTGTCCCGGCATCGGCGACCACTTGCGGGACTATTCAGCTTAGCGTGGAGAATGAATGTGACAGTTTCGGATGCAAACGGAGGCCAGCCGGCCAATCCTGTTTCGCGCAACGCACCCGCGGCGGATCCCGCACCTGCAAGCTTCACGCCTGACGGGCCGCAGCCGGTCGATCCTGTCCATTACCGCAACGGCATGGCGCGCTATGCGGGACATGTCCAGGCGGTGACGACGGAGTGGCAGGGGGTTCGGCGGGGCGTGACGGCGACGGCCGCCTGCTCGGTATCCGATGATCCGCCGACTGTGCTTGCCTGCCTGAATGTGGCCAATGCGAAGAATGCGATCTTCGAGAAGAGCGGCTATTTTGCGCTGAATGCCCTGGCGGCCCACCACCAGCCGCTGGCACGGGCGCTGGCCGGCTTCGAGGACCTTCCGACCGAGGAGCGGTTTTCGCTTGGCATCTGGCAAAGGCTGGTGACCGGCGCGCCGGTCCTGTCCGATGCGCTGGTGGCCTTCGACTGCCGCCTCCTGGAGGTCAAGGTCATGTCCACGCATATGGTGCTGTTCGGCGAGGTGGTGGGCCTGCATCTCGGCCCCAAGGCGGAAGCGCTGATGTATCTGGACCGGAGTTTTCACGCGCTGTAGACATGAGGACCGGGGGGAAAAGGATAATGGACGATACATCTCTGCCAGCCCTGCCGACGTCCATCGACGGGATGATCGCGCTGCTCGAAGGCCAGGATTACCTGGCGTCGCGCGCGCTTGCCACGGTCATCTACCTGTCCTTGAAGATGAGGCGGCCTTTGCTTCTCGAAGGTGAAGCGGGCGTGGGCAAGACCGAAATCGCCAAGGCGCTTTCGGCCTCGCTCCACCGACCGCTGATCCGGCTGCAGTGCTACGAGGGCCTGGATGTCGCATCGGCGGTCTATGAGTGGAACTACCCGGCCCAGATGCTGGAGATCCGCCTGTCGGAAGCGGCGGGATCGAGCGACCGGGACCGGATTTCGGCCGATCTCTACAGCGAGCGCCACCTCATCCGCCGCCCGGTGCTGAAGGCACTGTCGCAGCCGGGCGAGCCTGCGCCGGTGTTTCTGATCGACGAACTGGACCGCGCCGACGAGGCCTTCGAGGCCTATCTTCTCGAAGTCCTGTCCGATTTCCAGGTGACCATTCCCGAGCTCGGCACGATCAAGGCGGCGGAACCGCCGATCGTCATCATCACCACCAATCGCACGCGCGAGATCCACGATGCCCTGAAGCGGCGCTGCCTCTATCACTGGGTCGATTATCCCGATGCCGACCAGGAATTGTCGATCCTCCATCGCAAGGTGCCCGGCGCCGGTTCGGCTTTGTCGCAACAGGTCGTCGCCTATGTGCAGAAACTGCGGGGCATCGACCTCTTCAAGAATCCCGGCGTGGCGGAGACGATCGACTGGGCGACGGCGCTGACCGAGCTCGACCGGATGGCCCTCGATCCCGAAACCGTCTCCGACACGCTCGGCACGCTGTTGAAGTATCAGGACGATATCGCCCGTGTGCAGGGCGGCGAGGGGGCGGCGATCCTGGCAGAGGTCAAAGCGGACCTGATGGCGCGCTGACGGTGTGAATGAAGGAGTGAGGCGATGGGCGCAGCGGATGAGT
This sequence comes from Rhizobium sp. SSA_523, assembly GCF_030435705.1. NCBI lineage: Bacteria > Pseudomonadati > Pseudomonadota > Alphaproteobacteria > Hyphomicrobiales > Rhizobiaceae > Affinirhizobium > Affinirhizobium gouqiense. Next base: position 1,080,897 of record NZ_CP129382.1, on the reverse strand, counting down.
TTGCCTTGCCGCCGGACCAGGTGCCCGGCGAGGGGCGTCTGGCCGACAATATCCTTCATTTCTCACGCGTTCTTCGCAGGGCCGGATTGAAGACCTCGCCGCAGGCGACGCTCGATGCCGTATCCGCCGTGCAGGCCATTTCCATCGGATCGCGCGACGAGTTCCATGCCGCATTGGCCAGTATCTTCGTCAAGCGGCGGGAGGACATGGCTGTCTTCGACGAGGCCTTCCGGCTGTTCTGGCGCAAGCGCGAGCTGATCGAGAAGATGATCCAGATGATGTCGCCGAAGGCGGCCGATCACCGGGAGCGGGAAAAACCGAAGCCGGCGGCGGCAAGGGTCAGCGACGCGCTGTTCGATCGTCACGCAAGCCCGCCAAAACGCGAGGCACCGCCGGAGATCGAGAGAGAGGCGCGGCTGACGGCTTCCGCATCGGATGTGCTCCGCAAGGCCGATTTCGCGCAGATGAGTGCTGCGGAACTGGCACTGGCGCGCCGGGAACTCGCCCGGCTGGTGCTCCCGCTCGACACGGTGACGACGCGGCGCTTCCGCGCCACCCATCGCCCCGCCCGCATCGATCCGCGACGCACCTTGAAAGCCGCCATGCGCACAGGCGGTGCGCTGATCCTGCCGCAGTTCAAACGCCCCCGAAAGGAGAGCCCGCCGCTGGTGGTGCTGGTCGACATATCGGGATCGATGAGCCAGTATAGCCGCATCTTCCTGACCTTCTGCCATGCCATGATGGAAAAGCGCCGGCGCTGCCATGTCTTCCTCTTCGGCACGCGGCTGACCAATGTGACGCGCGCCTTGCGCCATCGCGATCCCGATGACGCCATGCAGGCCTGCGCCGCGGCGGTCCCCGACTGGTCGGGAGGAACGCGCATCGGTGCGGCGCTGGCGCGCTTCAACCGCAGCTGGGGGCGGCGCGTCCTCGGCGGCGGGGCGGTGGTGCTGTTGATCAGCGACGGGCTGGAGCGGGATGATCTCGCCGAGCTGGAGCTGGAGATAGACCGCCTGCACCGGAGCTGCCGCCGGCTGATCTGGCTCAATCCGCTTCTGCGCTTCGAGGGTTTCGAGGCGCGCGCCCGGGGTGTTCGGGCAATCCTGCCGCATGTCGACGAATTTCGCCCCATGCACAATCTGAATTCGCTTGCCGATCTTGCGGCGGCGCTTTCCGGCCTTACATCGCAGTCTGCAGATCCACGAGACTTTCTCGCCCCTTCGGGCCATCCGCCACCGAAAAGGAGATCCACATGACCGGCACGATCGATCCGCTTCGCACGGCAGAGGCCTGGCGGCTGGATGGCCGCCCGGTCGCCCTGGCCACTGTCATCGAAACCTGGGGCTCGGCGCCGCGCCAGGCCGGCAGCCATCTGGTGATCGACGCCGAGGGAAATTTTGAGGGCTCGGTTTCCGGCGGCTGCGTCGAGGGTGCGGTGATTGCGGAGGCGCAGGATGTCATCGCCTCGGGTCAGGCGAAAATGCTGGAATTCGGCGTTGCGGACGAAACCGCCTGGCGCGTCGGGCTCTCCTGCGGCGGCCGGATCCGCGTCTATCTGGAAAGGCTGGATTGATGCAGCTTCAGCTTCTTGCCGCGCTCAATGCGGCGCGTCAGGCCCGTCGGGCGGCGGTGTTGGTCACCAATCTGGCAACCGGCGAAGCGCAGCTTCTGCTGGAGGGCGACGTCTGGCCGGAGGCTTTCGAAGAGGCCGCTTCCAAAGCACTGCTGGCCGGAAAATCGGCAGCAGTGGAGGTGGAGGGCGCGGACCATTTTCTTGCCGTTCATCTGCCGCCGCCGCGGATCGTCGCCATTGGCGCCGTTCATATCACCCAGGCGCTTTCGGCGCTTTCGGCGGTTCTGGGCTACGATCTGACGATCATCGATCCGCGCACCGCCTTCGCGACCCCTGAACGTTTCGGCGCTGTCGATCTGATTGCCGACTGGCCGGAGGATGTGCTGCCGGCGCGCCCGCTCGATGCCTATACGGCGCTGGTGGCGGTGACGCATGATCCGAAGATCGACGATTTCCCGCTTGCGGAGGCGCTGCGGACCAAGTGTTTCTACGTCGGCGCGCTGGGCAGCCGAAAGACCCATGCCAAGCGGGTCGAGCGTCTGACCGGACTGGGGCTCGAGGCGGAGCAGATCGGCCGGATCCATGCGCCGATCGGCCTTGCCATCGGCGCATCCAGCCCCGAGGAGATCGCGCTCGCCATCCTGGCGGAAATCGTCCAGGCATTCCGCAACCGTCCGCTGGCGGGACGCGCATGAAATTCGGCCCGCTGCCCACAACAGAGGCGGAAGGCGCCATCCTGGCGCATGGCGTCGTGCTCCCCGATGGGCGGCTGTCCAAGGGCACAAGGCTTTCCCAGGCGGATCTTGCCCGGCTTCTTTCCAACGATATCGACAGCGTCATCGTTGCGCAGCTTGCGCAAGACGACCTGACCGAGGACGTGGCCGCGGAGAGGCTGGTGGATCCGGTGCTTTCGCCTGGCATTCGAAGCGCTCCGGCGAGCACCGGCCGCGTCAATCTCTATGCCACGGAAAACGGCCTTTTGCGCGTCGACAAAGAGGCTGTCGATGGATTCAACCGCATCGATCCGGCGATCACCCTGGCGAGCCTTGCCGATTACAGCGCCGTCCATGCCGGCGACATGGTGGCGACCATCAAGATCATACCGCTGGCTGTGCCCGGAGCGATCGTCGAGACGGCGGCGGCGGTCCTGCGAGGTCGGCGGGCCCTGACCCTGAAACCCTATCGGGCGCACGGCGTGGCGCTGATCCAGACACGCTTGCCGCAGCTCAAGACCTCCGTCATGGACAAGACCGCCGAACGGCTGCAGCGGCGGCTGGCGGCATCCGGCAGCGTGGTGACAGGCGAGCAGCGCGTGGCGCATCGCGAAGACGAGGTCGCTGCGGCAATCACATCCGCCCTGCAGCAGGATCATGGATCGGGGCCGCATATGGTCATCCTGTTCGGCGCCTCAGCCGTCTGCGATGCGCATGACGTCCTGCCGCAGGCGATCCGCAAGGCCGGCGGCGTGATCGACCGCGTTGGACTGCCGGTCGATCCCGGCAATCTTCTGGTTCTGGCCCATTGCGGCGCCGTGCCGATCATTGTGGCGCCCGGCTGCGCTCGTTCGCCGAAGGAGAACGGATTCGACTGGATCCTGAGCCGGCTCATGGCGGGCGAAGTCCCATCCGAAGCGGATTTGTCGGGTCTGGGTGTTGGAGGACTGCTGATGGAAATTCCAAGCCGCCCGCGACCCCGGGAGGCCGATCGGCCAAGCCTCGCCGGACGCGATATCGGCGCCATCCTGCTTGCCGCCGGGCGGGCCAGCCGAATGGGAGAGGCGGGGCACAAATTGCTGGCCCGGTTCGACGGCGTGCCGCTGGTGCGCCGGATGGCGGAGCGGGCGCTCGATGCACTGCCGGGTCCTATCGTCGCCGTCACCGGCTATCGCGCTCCCGATGTTGCTTCGGCCCTTCACGGTCTGCCGCTGACGGTTGTCGACAATCCGGACTTTGCCACCGGCATGGCGAGTTCGCTGAAGGCGGGGCTTTCGGCGGCGGTCCTTTCCGACAGCGCGGGCGTCATGGTTCTCCTGGGCGATATGCCGGGGCTCACATCGGACGATCTGCAGCGGTTGAGCCAGGCTTTTGTCGAGGCGGAAGGACGCGCCATCGTGCGCGCGGTTGCCGCCGGCAAGCGCGGCAATCCGGTCATCCTGCCGCGTAGCACCTTCGCCGACCTGATGGCGCTGGAAGGCGATGTCGGCGCCCGCCACGTGATCGAAACCTGCGGCCTGCCGATCATCGACGTCGAGATCGGCGAGGCGGCGCATCTGGATGTCGACACGCCCGAAGCGGTGCTTGCCGCCGGAGGCATATTGCCTCCCATGAAGCAAGTGCCGGGATAGAGCCATGGACAATGCGGCGATCGAAGACATGTTCGAGGCTTTGGGATCGGTCAGCATCCGCCGCATGTTCGGCGGCAAGGGCATCTATCACCAGGGCATCATCTTTGCGCTCGAACTGCGAGACGAGATCATGCTGAAGGCCGATGCCGAGACGGCGCCGCTGTTTGCCGCCGCCGGCGCCCGGCAATGGTCCTATGAGGGAAAATCCGGCAAGGCCGTCCTGATGCCCTACTGGACGATACCGGAAGAGGCGCTGGACGATCCGGACAGCATGGCGAAATGGAGCCGGCTTGCCTTCGAGGCCGGACTGCGCGCATCCAGACCTTAGGGTCGAATTTGCACACGGTTTCCGGCGCGTCCCGCGGGGACATGGCGGAAATCGCTATACCCCGCGTCACGAAGCCTTGACGGATATTGATCCACCGGCGGCTTCGCTCCTCGGACCCTGATCGGGTCCTAATGCGCGTCAGCCTGCCTGCAGCAGGCGGACCGCATGACTCGTGAAGGCGGAGAGAGGGGTTGGCAGGGCATCGATGGCAAACCAGCCGAAGTCGGAGAGCTTGTCCGGCTCCGTCAGGACCGGATCACCATTGAAATCGTCCGTCACGTAAAGCACGGAGATCCAGTGCTGGCGATCGGCCTCGATCCGCTGCTCGCTGACGCCGAGGCAGTGGAGGGCACCGATGACAAGGCCGGTTTCCTCCTGCGCCTCGCGCCGCGCGGCATCCTCGGAGGATTCCATATGATCGACCTTGCCGCCCACGATGTTCCAGTGGCCGGCTTCCGGTGCCTTCAGGCGTTTGTAGAGAAGGATCTTGCCATCGTCGCGCCGGATTACGAGACCGGCGCCGAAACCCGGAAAATCAATGCCGGGAAGAGCCATCTGGCATCAGCCCTTGGCGTTGGCCACGATCAGCATGAAAGCCGGAATGTCGTCGCCGAAGCCGACCGGCGTCGGGCCGTCATCGTCATCACGGCGGCGGCGGCGTTCGCGGTGGTCGTCATTGGCAGGATAGGGGCGCGACTGGTTGCGGCCACCATTCTGCGGCTTGCGATGGTCTGCCTTCTGAAGTTCTGCCGCCACGCTGTCCGTCCTTTGTTCCTTTGGAGCCCGTTCACTGGGAGCCCGTTCAATGGGAGCCCGTTCAATGGGAGCCCGCTCAGTGGGAGCCCGTTCGCTAGGAGCCCGCTCGCTGGGAGCCTGCTCGATGACTTCGGCAGTATCGGCTGCCCGGATGTCAGCTTTATGACCGCGCTTGGACCGTCCACGATCCCGATCCCGATCCTTGTCGCGCTCGCGAGACTTGCCGCGCGCCCGACCGCTATCCTGGCTCTCCATCGGAGGCGGAAGCGCAGACAGATCGCCGCTTTCCCATTCGATCTGCTGGCCGATCAGCTTTTCGATCGCGTCGAGATATTTCGAGTCGGATTTGGTGACGAGGGTGAAGGCACGTCCGGATCGGCCGGCGCGGCCGGTGCGGCCGATTCGGTGGACATAATCCTCCGCATGGATCGGCACGTCGAAATTGAAGACATGGCTGACATCGGGAATGTCGAGGCCGCGCGCGGCGACGTCCGAGGCTACCAGAAGCGTGATCTGATTGTCCTTGAAGCCGGCCAGCATATTGGTGCGGGAGCGCTGGTCCATGTCGCCATGCAAGGCGCCGACGGAAAAGCCGTGGCGTTCGAGCGAGCGGAACAGATCCGCGACATCCTTCTTGCGGTTGCAGAAGATGATCGCATTCTTGAGATCATTCTGCGCCCGGATGAGCTCGCGCAGCACTGCGCGCTTCTCGTAATCCTTGTTGTGCGAAGCGACGAGGCGCTGCGTCACGGTCTTGGCGGTGGAGGAGGGCGGTGCCACCTCGACACGCTCCGGGTTCTGCAGGAAGCGATCCGCCAGCTTCTGGATTTCCGGCGGCATGGTGGCCGAGAAGAACAGGGTCTGGCGGGTAAAGGGGATCATCTTGGCGATCCGCTCGATATCCGGGATGAAGCCCATGTCGAGCATGCGGTCGGCTTCGTCGATGACGAGGATTTCCACACCCGTCATCAGCAGTTTGCCGCGCTCGCAATGATCGAGAAGCCGGCCGGGCGTGCAGATCAGCACGTCGGCGCCGCGCTCCAGCTTGCGGTCCTGCTCGTCGAAGGAGACGCCGCCGATCAGCAGCGCCACGTTCAGCTTGTGGTTCTTGCCGTATTTTTCGAAATTTTCCGCAACCTGCGCCGCGAGTTCGCGCGTCGGTTCCAGAATGAGCGTCCGCGGCATGCGAGCCCGGGCGCGGCCCTTCTCGAGAAGGGTCAGCATCGGCAGGACGAAGGAGGCTGTCTTGCCTGTCCCCGTCTGTGCGATCCCGCAAATATCGCGCCGCTGGAGGGCGGGCGGGATGGCACCGGCCTGAATCGGCGTAGGCGTTGAATAGCCCGCGTCGGTCACGGCGGAAAGGACTTTCTGGCTCAAGCCAAGATCAGCAAAAGTGGTCAAAGAGAAAACTGTTTCCGTTCGGTTCTGTGGAAGAACTCTGTGAGTCGGATCCGTATGAACGTCCGACGATGGCCGCGACATAAGCGCAAAGCCCGGCAAAGTCAAGAAAAGCGGTCAAAATGCGGCGCAAATGGTGAATTTGAGCCCCAGAACGGCGAAATGCCGAAAAAGCCGGAGGAGAGGCAGCGGGTGCGACGGGACCGGCCGCTCCGCGCAGGGCCGTCCGGCGTCACATATAGGTCGTCAGTTTCATGCCGGCATTGAGGAAGCGGATCGGATCCACCGCGTCACCATTGCGGCGGACCTCGTAGTGAATATGCGGTCCGGTCGACCGGCCGGTCGAGCCCGCTTTGCCGATGACGTCACCGGCTTCCACATGCTCGCCGACGCTCACCAGGGCCGCGGACAGATGCCCGAAGCGCGTGGTGATTCCCTGGCCGTGATCGATCTCCACCATATTGCCATATCCGCCGGAATAGCCGGACGAGATGACCTTGCCGCGCCCGGTCGCCTTGACCGGCTGGCCAATATCGGCGCGAAAATCAATGCCGGTGTGCAGGGCCAGGCGGCCGAGGAAAGGGTCGACACGGTTGCCGAAGGGGCTGGTAATGCTGTCGCCGGGTGCGGGATTGCCGAAAGGCAGGTCCTTGGCCGTCTGGCGGACATTGTCGAGGCGGTTCAAGGCAGCGTCCAGCTGGTCGAGAGAGGCATCGAAGGCGTTGAGATGCATCGGCTCGACGAAGGGGCCGCCGGTATCGCTCCCAAGCTCCGGCGCCTGGATTGGCAGGGCAACGCCGATCGGGCGCATGATCGCCGCCATCGCGCTCGCCTTCTTCTCCGCATCGGCCGTCAATTCGTGGATGCGGGAAAACTGTTCCTGCTCGATGGTCTTCAGCGAGAGCGTCACCTTGGAAAAGACGCGGTCCGCCCGATCGGCCACGCTTTCGTCGGCATGCGAGAAGGCGGTCGAGAGTCCGGCAGGCGATGCAGCGGGCGAGAAAGCGGAGGCCGTGGTCCGTGCCTTGGTGTTCTGGTCGGCGGAGAGGAGATGATCGATCGCCTTCAGGCCATCGCCGAGCATGGCCTGCTTGTCGCGCTTCTGCGGCTGGAAGGCATTGACCGGCGGCGCGGCTTCGCCGCCAAGGCCTTGCTCTTCCGCCCGCTCCATCAGGTCCCCGAGCTTGCCATGGCGGGAAAACAGGGCGCTCTGCTGTTCGAGCAGCTTTTCCACCTTCTGTTCCACCACCTGCTGGTCGAGAAGCTGGCGGGAGGTGATCCGGTCGAGCTGCGCCCGGAGGGCCGAAATACGGTCTTCATAATCATGCTGGATACGCGCCTGGCGGGCCATTGCCGCGCCGATCAGGTCGTCGCGCAGGACGAGATAGGTGGTCGCGGCGAGATAGCCGATCGTGAAGACGAGGACGAAACAGAGACCGAGGCCTGCCATCCAGGGACGGATCGCCATGTGGCGGATGCGATCGCCTGAAGCGAGGATCAGCACGTGCTGTCTGGCACGCTTGCCGAAAACACGATTGTCACCCGCCTCTGCCAAATCCGTCTCCCGTACGACTCGCTCAGCGCGATCAGCCTTGCCGGGATTACACCCTGTTAAGGTTAATGACGGGTTAAGCCGGTCGGCGTGGGGCGCGGGGCGCGGGGGCGGGAGGCGCTTGGAAGGCCGCAGGCCCGTCAGGCGTGGCTGGTGGCGGTCAAGGATCGATAGAAGGATGGCGTGAGCCCCGCCTCCGCGCGGGCGAGATCGTTGAAGGGCGGCTTCAGCGAGCCGCGGAAATTGGCGCGGACCAGATCCTGGAAGGTGCGGGCGGGGTCACGTCTTTCACGCGCGCAGAGGAAGCGGAACCATTTCGCGCCGATCGCCACATGGCCTTTCTCGTCCTGGTAGATCACGTCCAGCACGGCCGCCGTCTCCAGATCGCCGGTCTCCCGCATCTTTTCCTGCAGCGCCGGCGTGACGTCGAGGCCGCGCGCTTCGAGGATCAGGGGAACCACCGCCAGCCGTGCGGTCAGATCATTGCGTGTCGAATGGGCCGCCTGCCAGAGCCCGTCATGGGCCGGCATGTCGCCATAATCGGCGCCGAGCTGGCGCAGCCTGTCGCGCACCATGCGGAAATGCTTGGCCTCCTCGAACGCGACCTGCATCCAGCCGTCGAAGAAGGAATGCGGCACGGGTTCCGTCGCATAACGGCCAACGATGTCGAGCGCCAGATCCACCGCATTGAGCTCGATATGGGCGATTGCGTGCAGGAGCGCGATCCGGCCCTTCAGCGTGTGGAGCGACCGCTTTTCCACCAGTTTCGGCGGCACGAGTTCCGGCTTTGCCGGGCGTCCCGGCCGGTCGGGAAGCGGCGGATCGAGGGGCGAGCGCAGCGAAAGCCGCCGCGCAAACCAGCGCCGTGCCGTTTCCTGAGCAAGCTCCGTCTTCATGTCCAGATCAGCCGAGGCAATGGCCTGGATGGTGCCGCCCCGCAGCGAGCGGATGGACAAAGGCGGCACGGGTGTCACGGATGCATCGGTCATGCCCCGTTGATGTCACAGGGCCTTGACGGCTTCAAGCACTTCATCCGCATGGCCGGCAACCTTCACCTTGTTCCAGATGCGCGAAAGCTTTCCATCGGCATCGACGAGGAAGGTCGATCGTTCGATGCCCATGTAGGTCCGGCCATACATGCTTTTTTCCTTCCAGACGCCATAGGCATTGGCGGCCTGCTGTTCTTCATCGGACAAAAGGACCACCCGCAGATCGTGCTTCTTGATGAATTTGTCATGGCGGGCGACGGGATCGGGCGAAATGCCGAGAACGGTTGCGCCGACAGCGGCGAAATCCGAGGCGCGGGCGGTGAAATCCAGGGCTTCGACCGTGCAGCCGCTCGTATCGTCCTTGGGGTAGAAATAGACGATGACGGGCTTGCCGCGAAAATCCGACAGCGACACCGTCCCGCCGCCATCCCTGGCAAGCGTGAAGTCGGGCGCGGTTGCGCCGACCGATAATTCAGACATGGTTTTCCTTTCTTTCGCCAGCATCTTGGGCAAATCATGTTTGGCAGGGTATATACTGCTTCGAAACGGGTCCAGATCACCTGCGCATATGCGTCCTTCGGATGCGGGAACACTCGGATACAGGAAGACATGGCGGACATCAGAGGGGAAAAGGTCGTTTTCCGCCGAAGGGACATGGTCGATCTGCACAGCCTGCCCTCGGCGCAGGCGCATGATCCGATCATCGTGAATTGCCCCAGGCCGCGGTCGCGTGCGGCCGGCGTCATCCGCTATCTCTGCTTTTTCCTGCTGCTGGTGCTCCTGGCCGGCGCCAGCATCTTCCTTGCCATCGAAACCGGCGCCATCGACAGCACGCTGAAATCGCGGGCGCAATCGGCGCTGAACGCAGCGATCGGACCGCGCTACCAGGCGACGGTGGGCGCGACGGTGTTGCGATTCGATTCCGATCTCCGGATCGCCCTGGAGGCGCGCAACGTCGATATCATCGAAGTGGCGACCGGCGCTCACCTGACCCGCACCGGCTCGCTCAGGCTGGCGATCGACCCCTTGGCCCTGGCGCGCGGCCAGGTCTCGATCCGTCATATCGAGGCGCAGGATATCAGCCTGGATACCGCACTTCTGCCGGCTGGCGATCCTATGGACCTGTCGCAGATGCGCATCGACCGTCTGCCGGCCTGGCTGGAGCAGGCCTTCCAGCGACTGGACGAGGCGCGGGGCGTCATCGAGCGCACCGGCACGGGTTCGATCAATATTTCCGGCATCCGTGTCCAGTTCCCGCCGGACCGCGAGGGACGGGTCTCGTCGCTGGTGGTCGACGACCTTGTCCTCTCGCTGTCGGACAGTGGGCAGGTGGTGCTGACGGGCATCGTCGAACTGGATGGGCGGCGCGCCAATCTCCTGGTCAGCGCCTCCTCGGAACAGGGCGTCACACGCAAGCTGGAGGCGAAGGTCACGGGTCTGGATCTGACACCCTTCCTGCTGCAGCGCGATGGTGACGGGGCGCCGCGCGAAGGATTGCAGGGCGCCGTTACCGTCAATCTCTCGGCCGTGCGCGACACGTCGGAGGCCGATCCGGCGATCCGGGCGCAGATCGACCACGAGCCGGGCATGTTCTATTTCGACGGGATCGGCCAGGAGCTGAGTGGCGCGAGCATCCGCGTCGCTTATGATTTTGCCAAGAACCTGATCGAGATCCTGCCGTCCGACATGCGTTTCGGTCCCACCGTTCTGCCGGTCAGTGGTGCGCTGGTGGATCTGGATCGGCTCAACCCTGCGGAAAAGCGACCCGGTTTCGGCCTCGATCTCCTGGTCAGCGGAGGGCGGGCGCAGGGCGAATCGGGCGCAGACGAGCCGGTCGTCTTCGATTTGAAGGCCAATGGCCGCTACCTGTCGGCCGATCGCCTGCTGGAAGTGGACGATATGTTCGTGTCCAGCCCGATGGGACAGATGGCGGGGTCTCTGAAGCTTCGGCTGCTCGGCAATGTCTCGCCGGAAATCAGCTTCGGCGCGCAATTGCCGAAAATGGATGTGGCTGCGGTGAAACAGCTCTGGCCGTTCTGGATGGCGCGAAAGCCGCGCGACTGGGTGACGGCCAATATGTTCGGCGGCACGGTGACCAATGGCTCGATTGCCGTCTTCATTCCCGGCGGGCGGATGAAAGGCCCGGGCGTGCCCCTGGATCTCAACGCCGACGAGTTGCAGCTGAGCTTCGACATTGCCGACAACCGGATGAACATCACCGGAGACATACCGCCGGTGCGCGATCTTTCCGGTCACCTCGACCTGAAGGGCGAACATCTGGTCGTGGATATCCGCAGCGCACGCTCCTATTTTCCCTCCGGCCGCTCGGTTTCGGCCGAGGCGGGCCGGTTCGAGATTGTCTCCACCTATCGCAAGCCGCTGATGGCCGATCTGAACCTGACGGTGTCCGGCGGCGCCGACGCGCTTGCGGAGCTTGCCAGTTTCCAGCCGATCAACGGCCTGAAGGACACGGAGTTCACGCCGGACGATTTTTCCGGCACAGCGCAGGCCAAGATCACCGCGCGCTTCGGACTGCTGCGCGACCAGGAGCCTCCGCCGCCCATATTCGGCGCCGAGATCACCCTCGACGATGTGGATCTCGCCGAACCCGTCGAGGGCCGCCGGATCAGCAATGTGACCGGCCAGATGGTCGTCGACCAGGAGGCCCTGCGGCTCAAGGCAAAGGCTGCGATCGAGGATGTGCCGGCCGAGGTGACGCTGGTCCAGCCGATCGGCAAGAAATCGGCTGTGGCGCGCGCGCTCGAAATCAGGGCGACGCTCAATGACAGCAATCGCGAGGCGCTGGTGCCGGGTCTTTCGGACGTGGTCAGCGGGCCTCTGGATGTCGAGCTGTCGCGCATCGATGCCGACCATCAGGCGGTGAAGATCGATCTGACCAAGGCGCGTCTGTCGGCGCCCTGGGTCGGGTGGCAAAAGGGGCCGGGCATTGCGGCGCGGGCCGAACTCGAGGTGAAGAGCAAAGATGGCGCGACCGATGTGACCAAGCTTGCCATTTCGGGCGACGGCTTCGGCGTCAGCGGCAATCTCGCCTTGAACAAGGATGGTCTGCAGTCGGCCAATTTCTCCAAGGTGCAATTGTCGAGCGCCGACAATTTCGCTTTGACGCTGGCGCGGGCGCGCTCCGGCTATGACATCAATGTCAGCGGCGGCGGCGCCGACCTTCGGCCGCTGCTGGCGAAGATCAAGGGTGAGGGTTCGGCCAGTGCGGGGAAGGGCGGTGAGGACGACAGTGCCACCGTGCGCGTCAAGGCAAAGCTCGACCGGGCGCTCGGCTTCAACGACGAGGCGCTGCGCAATGTCAGTTTCAGCGGCACGATCGGCGGCGGCGACGTGCAGAACATGCAACTTGCCGCGGTGACCGCAAGCGGCCAGGCGGTCGTCGGCAAGACGCTTGGCGGCGAGCAGGGCGATACGATTTCGCTGACCAGCGGCGATGCCGGCGCCGTGGCCCGTTTCGCCAATATCTACGACCACATGCGCAGCGGGCTCCTGAACATCCGCCTGACGCAGGAGAGGGACAGCAATTGGAGCGGCTATGTCGATCTGCGCAGTTTCTCGCTCGTCAATGAGAGCCGCCTGCAGTCGATCGTCTCGACACCCGTCGGCGAGGATGGCCGCAGCCTGAATTCGGCCGTCAAGCGCGATATCGACGTCAGTTCCGCCAAGTTTCAGCGCGGCTTTGCCCGCATCGTCTATCGCGACGGAGCGCTTTCGGTCGAAAATGGCGTGGTGCGCGGCGAGCAGATCGGCGCGACCTTCCAGGGCATGCTGCGCGATGCCTCCGGCGCCATGGACATGACCGGCACCTTCATGCCCGCCTATGGGCTGAACCGGCTGTTCGCCGAACTGCCGATCATCGGGACGATTCTCGGCAATGGCCGCGACCGCGGACTTTTGGGGATCACCTTCAAGGTGACCGGCTCGATCGACCAGCCGAAGCTGACGGTCAATCCGTTGTCGATCATTGCGCCGGGCGTCTTCCGCCAGATCTTCGAATTTCAGTGAACCGGAGCGGACCGGGTCCGATCGGACCCGGCCTCTGTTTTTCTCGCTCGAGGCGAATGGCTCAGGCGGGGCGCACCAGAATGTGCTTCTTCTTGCCGAGCGACAGCTTGATGACGCCATCGGCCGTCACCTCGCCGCTGCCGATCACCTGGCGTTCGTCTGCCACGGGCTGATCGTTGATCCGCACGGCCCCGCCCTGGACATGGCGACGCGCTTCGCCATTGGAGGCGGCAAGTCCGGCGCGGACCATCAGGGCCAGCAGGCCGATCCCGGCATCGAGTTCGGCTGCCGGAATCTCGACGGAGGGCAGGTTTTGCGACAGCGCGCCTTCTTCGAATGTCTTGCGTGCGGTTTCCGCCGCAGCCTCCGCCGCATCGCGACCGTGCAGGATGGCAGTGATTTCCGTTGCCAGCACCTTCTTCGCCTCGTTGATCTCCGAACCGCCGAGCGCGGCAAGCCGGGCGATCTCATCCATCGGCAGAATGGTGAAGAGCTTCAGGAAGCGCTCGACATCGGCATCCTCGGTGTTGCGCCAGTACTGCCAGAAATCATAGACCGGCATCAGTTCGGCATTCAGCCACACGGCGCCTGACGCGGATTTGCCCATTTTTGCGCCCGAGGCGGTGGTCAGCAGCGGCGAGGTCAGCGCGTAGAGTTGCTCGGTGCCCATGCGGTGACCGAGATCGATGCCGTTGATGATATTGCCCCATTGATCGGAGCCGCCCATCTGCAGACGGCACTCGTAACGCTTCGCCAGCTCGACATAGTCATAGGCCTGGAGGATCATGTAGTTGAATTCCAGGAAGGACAATGACTGCTCGCGGTCGAGACGCGTCTTGACGCTGTCGAAGGACAGCATGCGGTTGACGGAGAAGTGCCGGCCGACATCGCGCAGGAATTCGAGGTAATTCAGCGGCCGCAGCCACTCTGCATTGTTGATCATCAGCGCGCCGCCCTTCGGCCCCGCTTCGTAGTTCAGGTAGTGCGCAAAGACCCGCTTGATCGAGGCGATATTCTCCTCGATCATGTCGATCGTCATCAGCTTACGTGCTTCCTCCTTGAAGGACGGATCGCCCACCATGCCGGTTCCGCCGCCCATCAGCGAGATCGGCCGGTGGCCCGTGGCCTGGAACCAGTGCAGCATCATGATCTGCGTGAGATGGCCGACATGCAGGCTGGAGGCCGTCGGATCATAGCCGATATAGGCCGTCACGGTTTCCTTGGTCAGCAGCGCATCCAGCCCGTTCTCGTCGGAAACCTGGTGGATGAAGCCGCGTTCGTCGAGCGTGCGGAGAAAATCGGACTTGAACCTGGACATAATCAATCTCTGGCGGGTGTTGGCATAGTCGTAGAGCCGCGCCTCTACCACTGTTTCGGCCGGGAATCATCCGAAAAGTAGCCGTAGGCCGGGCTTTCGGCGGCCAGGGCGGGAGCGCGGCGGCGCCGCGTCCCGGGTGTGAGGGGTCATCGGCTTTTTGACCGGCCTTTAACACTTCCTTGTCTCGTGCTGCCTTAAGTTTTGGTTGCGCGGGGGCGCAAATACGTGTGACGGGGATATAGATGCGGTGAACGGGGCGAGTTTTTTCCTGGCCGTCAATTTCATGATTGGCCTGTCGTTCTCGGCCGCATTCCTGATTGTTTCGACGCGCAGTCGCTCGCGTGTTGCTGCACTCTGGATTGCTGCGGCCTATGCGGTGGCGTCGCTTTCGACGCTGTCCGAACTTCTGGTTGCCTTTACCAGCTTTCCGCGATTCTTCGCGATGATGGCATTTGCAACCGTTCTGTCTGGCCTGATCCTGATTCGTGTCGGGATCGGCAAGCTTTACGGCATTCCTGCCCATCCTCTGTGGCTGGCCGGCTATTTCAGCCTGGCCATGGCTCTGGATGTGTGGATCTACGATCTGCCGCGCGGCACATGGGCGCATGCGCTGAGCTATCAGGCACCCTTTGCGCTTGTGGTCTTTCTCAGCGCCATCGCCGTGTTGCGGTCCAGCCGCAAGATGTTGATCGACCGAGCCATGGCGGTGCTTCTCTTCATTGCGGCGGCGCAGTTCCTGATGAAGGCCGTGGCCGCCGTGCTGGTCGGTGCGGGGCGAACGGCGGGAGATTATGTCCACACCTATTACGCCCTTGTGTCGCAAAGCGCGACCGGCGTTGCCGTCGTCCTGATCGGGCTGATGCTCTTGTCCGTCTTCGTGCTGGAAATCATGGCCGAGGAACGCAGCAATTCGGAGGTGGATGCGCTCTCCGAGGTGCTCAATCGCCGGGGTTTCGACAATCACTGCGAAATGGCGCTGCGGCGGATGCGGGGCCCGCATTCGGTGATCCTGTGCGACCTCGACCATTTCAAACGCGTCAACGACACCTATGGCCATTATTCGGGCGATTGCGTGATCCGCGCCTTTGCGGCCCTTTTGCGGGCCAGCGCACCGGATCACGCGGTGATCGGACGGCTGGGAGGGGAGGAGTTCTGCGTTGTGCTTCCGGGCGTGCCGCTGGAGGCCGCCGTGATGTTTGCCCAGGCGGTGCGGGGCAGTTTCGCCGTGCAATCGGTGGCGGGCTTGCCGCATCATTTCCGTATCAGCGCAAGCTTTGGCGTCACAGCCTTCCGCGAGACCAACGAGCTTTCGACCGCGCTGCGCCAGGCGGACCTGGCGCTTTACGAGGCGAAGGAAAGCGGGCGCAATGCCGTGCGGATCTTCCGCATGATCGAGCCGGATCTGGCAATGGCGATCTAGGGTCAGGCGTCCTGCGCTGTTTCCGGTCCTTGGCTTGCGATCCAAGGTGCCGATTTACCCCTCCAGACGAAAAAAGAGCGGCTGCGGGCCGCTCTTTCTTGTGCTGCTTTAGCGGATGCGCTTGGCCGCCGGTTCCGGCACCAGTTCGCCATTCAGGCGACGATCCAGATAATCTTCGCATTCGCCCATCAGATGTTCGACGCGCGCATTGAAGAAATGGTTCGCGCCTTCGACGGTCTTGTGGGTGATGAGGATGCCCTTCTGCGTCTTCAGCTTCTCGACAAGCGTGTTGACATCCTTTTCCGGTGCGACCTTGTCGGCATCGCCATTGATGATCAGGCCGGAGGACGGGCAGGGAGCGAGGAAGGAGAAGTCGTAGATATTGGGCTGCGGCGCGATCGAGAGGAAACCTTCGATCTCCGGTCGGCGCATCAGCAACTGCATGCCGATCCAGGCACCGAAGGAATAGCCGGCGACCCAGCAGCTCTTGGAATCGGGATGCAGGCTCTGCACCCAGTCAAGCGCCGAGGCGGCATCGGACAGTTCGCCGGCGCCATGGTCGAACTCGCCCTGGCTGCGGCCAATGCCGCGGAAATTGAAGCGAAGCGTGGTGAAGCCGCGCTTCTGAAACATGTAGAAGAGCTGGTAGACGATCTGGTTGTTCATCGTGCCGCCGAATTGCGGATGCGGATGCAGGATGAGGGCGATCGGGGCGTTCTTTTCCTTCGACGGCTGATAACGGCCTTCGAGGCGGCCGGCAGGGCCGTTGAAAATGACTTCGGGCATTGTGACTCCGGTCAGCTTTTTGACGTTTCCACCTGTTTCATGACCGGCTTGACTTGACGAAGCCGCTCATCTTTTCTAGAAACAGTTTAGAACCATTCGAAACTTGGGCTGGCACCAGCCGCCCAGTTGGTCGTCTCTTACGGCATGCGCGGCGAAAATTTCAAGGGAAATGCGTTGCGCTTCATGATCTAGACCGGGAAGCTTCGCTGGCAATGGCAGGAAGACGCGTTTATCTCGACTGGAATGCGACAGCGCCGCTTTGCCTTGCGGCAAGGCAGGCGATGATGGATGCCTATGCTCTGCCGGGCAATGCATCCTCCGTGCATGGCGAGGGACGTTTGGCGCGTGCCGGCATTGATCGGGCCCGCCGCCAGGTGGCAGAGCTGGCCGGAGCGCAGGCCCAGCACGTGATCTTCACCAGTGGCGCAACCGAGGCGGCCAATCTTGTCCTGACGCCGCATTTCCGCATGGGCCGGGCGCCGCTCGAGATCGGCCATCTCTTCGTTTCGGCTATCGAACATCCCGCCGTGCGCGATGGCGGACGTTTCCCGGCCGAGCGGGTGAGCCTTGTTCCCGTGACCGGTGATGGCATTCTCGACCTTGCGGCCCTTGAGGCTGCGCTGGCCGCACATGATGAAGGCCTCGGCCTGCCAATGGTCGCCGTGATGCTCGTCAACAATGAGACGGGTGTGATCCAGCCGGTCGCCGAGGCCGCGCGCCTGGTGCATGCCAAAGGCGGGCTGATGGTGGTCGATGCCGTTCAGGCCGCAGGTCGTCTCGCACTCGATATCAACGCGCTGGAGGCGGATTTCCTGATCCTGTCCTCCCATAAGCTTGCCGGTCCGAAAGGCGTCGGAGCGCTGATTTCGCGCGGCGAGATCATGATGCCGAGTGCGCTCCTGAGGGGTGGTGGCCAGGAAAAGGGGCATCGGTCGGGTACCGAGAACTTCCCCGGTATTGTCGGCTTCGGCGCGGCAGCCGAGGCGGCGTCGGCATCCGCGGCGGAAAGCGCCCGGATCATGGCGATGCGGCGTGAGCGGCTGGAGGCGGGCATGCGCGCCGCCCTGCCGTCGGTGATCATTCATGGCGCTGGCATGCCGCGCATCCCGAACACGAGTTTCTTCACCGTGCCCGGGCTGAAATCGGAGACCGGGCAGATCGCCTTCGATCTGGAAGGCATTGCGCTATCGGCCGGTTCGGCCTGCTCGTCGGGCAAGGTCGGGCAAAGCCATGTGCTGACGGCCATGGGGGCCGATCCCGATATGGGGGCTCTGCGGATCTCCATCGGGCCGGAGACGAGCGAGGATGACATAGACGCCGCGCTGTCGGCTTTTGCGCGCATTGCCGGCCGACTGAGTGCCGGCGGTCGGGCGGCATAAAGCTTTGCGCCATTGATGAAGCGCAAAATTCTACTTGCCAAGAGGTGGGAAAAACGCCTTCTGGCGCTTACATGAGGGCGGAGTTCCGCCAAAGAGTGACAAGCTGCCGGACCCTTGATTCCGGCAAGATTGGAGAATGACCATGGCTGCCGTGCAGGAGACCATTGATCAGGTACGCCAGATCGATGTGGACCAGTACAAATACGGGTTCGAGACCACGATCGAAGTTGAAAAGGCTCCCAAGGGTCTTTCGGAAGAGATCATCCGCTTCATTTCGGCCAAGAAGGACGAGCCGGAATGGATGCTGGAATGGCGCCTCGACGCCTATCGCCGCTGGCTGACGATGGAAGAGCCCACCTGGGCGCGTGTCGATTACCCGAAGATCGATTTCAACGACATCTATTATTATGCCGCGCCGAAGACCACGCCGGGCCCGACCTCGCTCGAAGAGGTGGATCCGGAGCTGTTGCGGGTCTACGAAAAGCTGGGCATTCCGCTGCGGGAACAGGAAATCCTGGCCGGCGTCGACAAGCCGCGCGTCGCCGTCGATGCGGTGTTCGACAGTGTCTCCGTCGTCACCACCTTCAAGAAGGAACTGGCCAAGGCCGGCGTGATCTTCATGTCGATCTCGGAAGCGATCCGCGAATATCCGGAGCTGGTCAAGCAGTATCTCGGCTCGGTCGTGCCGACCACGGACAATTATTATGCCACGCTCAACTCCGCGGTCTTCACGGACGGTTCCTTTGTCTATGTGCCGAAGGGCGTTCGCTGCCCGATGGAGCTTTCGACCTATTTCCGCATCAACGAAAAGAACACCGGCCAGTTCGAGCGCACGCTGATCATCGCCGATGAGGGCGCTTACGTCTCCTATCTGGAAGGCTGCACGGCGCCTCAGCGCGACGAAAACCAGCTGCATGCGGCGGTTGTCGAGCTGGTGGCCCTGGACGATGCCGAGATCAAATATTCGACGGTGCAGAACTGGTATCCGGGCGACAAGGACGGCAAAGGCGGCATCTTCAATTTTGTTACCAAGCGTGGCGATTGCCGGGGCGACCGCTCCAAGATCTCCTGGACGCAGGTCGAGACGGGTTCGGCCATTACCTGGAAATATCCGAGCTGCATCCTGCGTGGCGATGACAGCCGCGGCGAATTCTATTCGATTGCGGTATCGAACGGTCATCAGCAGATCGATTCGGGCACCAAGATGATCCATCTCGGCCGGAACACGTCGAGCCGCATCATCTCCAAGGGCATTGCCGCAGGCGTTTCTCAGAACACCTATCGCGGCCAGGTCTCCGCCCACCGCCGGGCCAGCAATGCGCGCAATTTCACCCAGTGCGATTCGCTTCTGATCGGCGACCGCTGCGGTGCCCATACCGTGCCCTATATCGAGGCGAAGAATTCCTCGGCGCAGTTCGAGCACGAGGCGACAACCTCGAAGATCTCCGAAGACCAGCTGTTCTATTGCCTGCAGCGCGGTATTCCGGAGGAGGCGGCCATCGCTCTGATCGTCAATGGCTTCGTCAAGGAAGTCATCCAGGAACTGCCGATGGAATTCGCCGTCGAGGCGCAGAAGCTGATCGGGATTTCGCTGGAAGGCAGCGTGGGGTGATGGGTGTAGACCTCCACCCTTCTCTCCGGCGGGTCCGGGCGAATTATGGTTCGTTCGGTAGCGAGGAGGTTGCGCTGGCGGAAATCATCCGCCGGCTGGTGGAGGCTCTCGATCCGCAGATGATTTGGCTCTTCGGCAGTCGCGCTCGTGGAGACGCGCGTCCGGACAGCGACTTCGACGTATTGGTTGTGGCGAAGGAGAACGGGTCTTTCGACAGCGATGATTACGACAGGGTCTATGCGCCGCTGGCTGGAACGGGTGTCGGAGCCGACGTCGTTCCGTGCGATATGGATGTGTTTCGAGCCAGTCTGGGGCTGAACACATCCTTCATCCGGCAGATCGTGGATCACGGTCGTCTCGTCTATGGCGAGGTGCCGGAATGACGCCCGAGCAGTTGCGGCAACAGCGCGTTCGATCTTTCTTCCAGCTGGCACAGGAGGAATTGGCGGTCGCCTTGGCCATCAAGGCCCAGCACCATCGCCAGGCGGCGTATTTTCTGCAGCAATGCGTCGAGAAACTGCTACGTGGCGTTCTTGAAATGGAGCAGGTTCCGGCTGGGACGATGCACAATATTCGAGGACTGGTCGATCTGCTTCCACAGGGGCATATGATGGCCGAGCGGTTTCTCGAACTGGACGTATTATCGCCGGCGGCCACGCGATATCGCTACCCCGGTCCCAAGGGGACGGTGGCGGATTTCGACAAACGTCAGTTCGACGTGCTGGTGCCGAAGATTGAGGCGCTGATGCAAGAAGTGGAACGGGCGACCGAAGATTTTCTCGGGCCCGATTGAGAATATGGGCTTCGGCCTTTGACGATAGGAATAGGCGGCCCTTGAACCGCCCTATGAACAGGAACAATGAGATGCTTGAAATCAAGAACTTGCACGCCCGCATCGCCGAAGATGGCACGGAGATCATCCGCGGTCTGAACCTGACCGTGAAGGCCGGCGAAGTGGCGGCCATCATGGGCCCGAACGGTTCCGGCAAATCGACGCTGTCCTACATCCTGTCGGGCCGTGAAGACTATGAAGTCACCGAAGGTGAGATCCTCTACAACGGCGAGAACATTCTGGAGCTCGACCCGGCTGAGCGCGCCGCCAAGGGCATTTTCCTGGCCTTCCAATATCCGGTGGAAATTCCCGGCGTTGCCACCATGCAGTTCCTCAAGGTCGCGATGAACGAGCAGCGCAAGGCGCGCGGCGAGGCCGAACTGACGACACCGGATTTCATGCGCCGGGTGAAGGATGCGGCCGCCGAGCTGAAGATCAATCCGGACATGCTGAAGCGGCCGCTCAATGTCGGTTTTTCCGGCGGCGAGAAGAAGCGCGCTGAAATTCTCCAGATGGCGCTCCTGGAGCCGAAGCTGTGCGTGCTGGACGAGACCGATTCCGGCCTCGACATTGATGCGCTGAAGATCGTGGCCGATGGCGTCAATGCCCTGAAGTCGCCGGATCGCGCCGTCATCGTGATCACGCACTACCAGCGGCTCCTCGATTACATCGTGCCGGATACGGTGCATGTTCTCTACAAGGGCCAGATCATCCGCACCGGCGACAAGGATCTGGCGCTCGAACTGGAAGCCAATGGCTATGCCGATATCATCGGCGCAGCGGCCTGACGGGTAGCGAAGAGGATTTTCGCATGAACATGCAGACTCACAATCGGCAGACCGCCGCGGAATCTGCGCTGATCGAGGCCTTTACCCAGCAGGTCGGCGACCTGCCGGGCAATGGCGCCGTCATCAGTGCCCGCGACCGGCTGGTCGAGGATCTGAAAAGCAATGGCCTGCCGTCGCGTCGCGTCGAGGCATGGCACTATACGGACCTGAAGACGCTTCTGCGCGCGCTTCCGGGCCTGGAGCCGGCCGGCGACGTGACCGTGACACCTGCCCTGGTGGAGCATGCGAAGGTCATCGCGACGCGGGACGGCCAAAGCGATGCGAGAGCGAGCATCAATGGCGTTCTGGTCAGCGCCTTCGCCGACATGCTGCGCGAAGGAACGGCCGCGCCCGGACTGTCCGTGATCGACCGCGACGATACGATCGGCAAGATCAATGGCAGTTTCGTGCGGGACGGCTATGTGCTGGAAGTTCCCGAAGGGGCCGTGCTGGATGCGCCGATCGAGATCCAGGCGCTCCACGGTGCGGGCCAGATCCATACGCGCTTCCCGGTCAGTTTCGGTCGACACTCGACGGCCACCGTCATCGAGCGGCACCTGCCGAGCGGCGAGGGCCAGGCCTTCGTCACCTCCGTCAGCGATATTTCTCTGGAGGACGGTGCGGACGTCACCTGGATCATCCTGCAGGAGCAGGGCGCTGCGGATACCCATCTTGGCCAGATGCGCGTGCGGGTCGGCGAGAATGCGAAGCTGCGCCTCTATGTGATCAATGCCGGCGGCAAGCTGGTCCGTCAGGAATTGCGCATCGACGTGGCGGGAGAGGGATCGGATCTGCAATTGCGCGGCGTCAATCTCCTCGGCGGCGACACGCATACCGACGTGACATTGGTGCTCGGCCATAATGTGCCGAACACGACCTCGACAGAGATCTTCCGCAATGTCGTGTTCGACAGGGCGCGGGGCGTCTTCCAGGGCATGATCAAGGTGGCGCTGGATGCACAGAAGACGGATGCACGCATGGCCTGCAATACGCTTCTGATGTCGGACGATGCCGAGTTCGCGGCCAAGCCGGAGCTTGAGATCTTTGCGGACGACGTGCAGTGCGGACATGGCGCGACGGTTGCCGATATCGACGACAACCATCTCTACTACATGATGGCCCGCGGGATCCCGCGCAGCCGGGCCCGTGCCATGCTGGTGAATGCCTTCGTTGCCGAGATCGTCGAGGAACTGGACGACGAGGCGCTGGTCGAGGCGCTGGAAGGCGTCATCTCGCGCTGGCTCGAGGGTCACGCCTGATCGCCGCGTTACGGGGAGGGCAGGTCATGCCCTCCCGCCCAGGGCCCAAGCGGCCTCCATGCTCATCCGTTGGAGTGGTCTCCCATGACCTATGACGTTGAAGCGATCCGTCGCGATTTTCCCATTCTGTCGACCATGGTGCACGGCAAGCCGCTGGTCTATCTCGATAACGGCGCCTCGGCACAGAAGCCGCAAAGCGTCATAGACGCCATCAGCCATGCCTATTCCGCCGAATATGCCAATGTGCATCGCGGCCTGCACCATTTGTCCAATGCCGCGACGGAAGCCTATGAGGCGGCGCGCGAGAAAGTCCGCAAATTCCTGAACGCGCCGTCGATCGACGATATCGTCTTCACCAAGAATTCGACCGAGGCCATCAACACGGTGGCCTATGGCTTTGCCATGCCGCACCTGAAGGAAGGCGACGAGATCGTCCTGTCGATCATGGAGCATCACTCCAACATCGTGCCCTGGCATTTCCTGCGCGAGCGGCAGGGCGTGAAGCTGGTCTTCGTTCCGGTGGATGACCAGGGCGCGTTCCATATCGAGGACTTCGAGAAATGCCTGACCGAGCGTACGCGCCTTGTGGCGATCACGCAGATGTCCAATGCGCTCGGCACCGTCGTGCCGGTCAAGGAGATCTGCCGCCTCGCCCATGAGCGCGACATCCCGGTCCTCGTCGACGGCAGCCAGGGCGCCGTGCATATGCCGGTGGACGTGCAGGATCTCGATTGCGACTGGTATGTCATGACCGGCCACAAACTCTACGGTCCCTCGGGCATCGGCGTCCTCTTTGGCAAGAAGGAACGGCTTTTCGCCATGCGCCCCTTCCAGGGTGGCGGCGAGATGATCATCGACGTTGCCGAGGACATGGTCACCTACAATGATCCGCCGCATCGCTTCGAGGCGGGAACGCCGCCGATCGTCCAGGCCATCGGGTTGGGTTATGCGTTGGATTACATGGAAAAGATCGGCCGCGACAAGATTGCGGCGCATGAGGCCGACCTGACCGCCTATGCGCGCGAACGGCTGATGGCGATCAACGCGCTGCGCATCATCGGCGATGCGCCCGGCAAGGGAGCGATCTTCTCCTTCGAACTCGCCGGCATCCATGCCCATGACGTTTCCATGGTGATCGACCGGAAAGGCGTTGCGGTGCGCGCCGGCACGCATTGTGCCATGCCGCTCTTGAAACGCTTCGGCGTCACCTCCACTTGCCGTGCATCCTTTGCGATGTACAACACGCGCGCCGAAGTGGATGCGCTGGCCGATGCGCTGGATTATGCGCGCAACTTCTTTGCTTGAAGGACGAAAGCCATGTCGACCGAAGATACGATACCGAAATGGGATGCCCGCGAGGGTATAATCCAGTCGGCGATTCCGCCGGAAGAACTGGCCCGCCTGTCCGACGATATCGTCGCGGCCCTGAAGACGGTCTATGACCCTGAAATCCCGGCCGATATCTTCGAGCTGGGACTGATCTACAAGATCGATATCGAGGACGACCGACAGGTCAGAATCGTGATGACCCTGACCGCGCCCGGCTGCCCGGTGGCCGGCGAAATGCCGGGCTGGGTGGAAAACGCCGTTGGCGCCGTGGAAGGCGTGTCCGGCGTGGTGGTGGAGATGACCTTCGACCCGCCGTGGACGCCGGAGCGCATGTCGGAAGAGGCGCAGGTGGCCGTCGGCTGGTACTGATCTCCCTGGCGATGGATTGATCCGCACCTCTCGAAGGACTACATTGGAAGACAAGACCTCCGGACCTTGAATCCGGCTGTGTGATGGAGAATGCGCCAATGGGCTTTGCAGTGATGACCATGACCGATGCCGCCGCCGCGCGCGTGACGGCGATCGTCGACAAATCCGGTCCCGATGCCAAGGGTGTCCGCGTCGGCATCAAGAAGGGCGGATGCGCCGGCATGGAATATACCATTGATCTGGTGACCGAACCCAATCCCAAGGACGACCTGGTCGAGCATGCGGGCGCGAAAGTCTGGGTGGAGCCCTCGGCCGTGCTCTATCTGCTCGGGACGCAGATGGATTTCGAAGTGACCAAGATGCGCTCAGGCTTTACCTTCGTCAATCCGAACCAGACCTCCGCTTGCGGATGCGGCGAATCGGTTGAATTGAAGCCGGCTGATCTGGCGGCGCTGGCGCGTGAACGGGCTGCCCAAACCACATCGGCGTGAGGCTTGGCTTACCGGCTCCAGGATCATTGGGCGCTTACGTATTTGCGCCGCTATGATTTCACGGGCGCCGTCCGCCGCGTGTCATGACGGTGGCATCAGCCGCGCGGCAAAACCGGTTGTGATGCAGCGATCCTGTCCTGACAACTGAGCGTCATTCGTGGCGCAGGGCCTCGATCGGGTTCATCTGAGCGGCACGGCGCGCCGGAAAATAGCCGAAGACGACGCCGATCAGCGCCGAGAAGATGAAGGCGGCGGCGATGATGCTCGGGCTTGCCACAAAGGGAACGCTCAGCAGCGAAACCACGCCGTAAGCAAGGCCGAGCCCCGCGAGAATCCCGGTGACGCCGCCGAAGATCGACAGCATGATCGCCTCGACCAGGAACTGGGTCAGCACCTGGCCCTCCAGCGCGCCGATGGCAAGGCGGATACCGATCTCGCGGGTGCGCTCCGTCACCGATACCAGCATGATATTCATGATCCCGATGCCGCCGACGAGCAGGCTGACGGCTGCGACGGCGCCAAGAAGGCCGGTGAGCAGCGTCGTCGTTCCGGTCATGGCGGAGGCGATCTGCGTCATGTCATTGACGGAGAAATCGTCGTCCTTGCCAATGGCGATGCGGCGGCGCTCGCGCAGCAGGCTTTCCACATCGGCCTGGACCTTGGCGGTCGAAACTCCCTCTTCGGCCGAGAGCGTGATGCTGGAAATCGTTGTGGTTCCTCCCAGCCTGCGCTGGTGCAGTTTCAGCGGCATGATCACGACGTCGTCCTGATCGTCGCCCATTCCCGACTGGCCCTTGCTGGCCAGCACGCCGATCACCGGACAGGCGACATTGCCGACCCGGATCATCAGGCCGGTCGGATCGGCGGCGCCGAAGACCTCTCGGCGCACTGTCTGGCCGATAATGCAGGCAGCCGCGCCGCGCTCTTCCGTCGGCACGAAATCACGGCCGAGCGCAAGTTCCCAATCCTGCGCGACGAGATAGGCATTCGTTGTGCCGAGAATGCTCGTCGAGCGGTTCTGGCCGCCGGCAATCACCGTGGCCGTGCTGCGGTTGATCGGGGCGACGGCCCGAAGACCGGTGATCTGATCCCGGATGGCGGCGATATCGGCATCGGTGAAGCGCTTGGCCTCGGCACTGGCGCGGCCGGGGCCCCACTGGCCGGGCCGGACGAAAAGCGTATTGGTGCCGAGCCGCGAAAGCTCCTGGCGAACCTGGGCCGTTGTACCGTTGCCCACGGTGACCATGGCAATGACAGCGGCCACGCCGATCACCACGCCAAGCACCGTGAGGAAGGAGCGCAGGAGGTTGCGGCTGATGGCGCGCCAGGCCAGGCGTATGGTCTCAAACAGCATGGCTGGCCTCCTGCTTTGCCATGCTGTCGGAATCCAGGCGCCCGTCGACGAAGCGCAGCTGCCGCATGGCATAGGCGGCGATATCCTCCTCATGCGTGACCATGATGACGGTAATGCCGTTGTCGCGATTGAGCCGGGTGATCAGGTCCATGATCTCGCCGCTGGTGCGGGTATCGAGATTGCCGGTCGGTTCGTCGGCCAGTAGCACGGAGGGCCGGGTAACGATGGCGCGGGCGATCGCCACGCGCTGCTGCTGGCCGCCTGACAGTTCCTGCGTTGTATGGGTCTCGCGGCCGGCCAGGCCAACCTGTGCCAGGGCGTTGCGGGCAAGCTCCCGCCGCTGGCGCGCTTCCATGCCGCGATACACGAGCGGCAGTTCGACATTTTCGAGCGCCGAGGTGCGCGGCAGAAGGTTGAACCCCTGAAAGACGAAACCGAGCATATGGCGTCTCAGCAGCGTCAATTGCTGCCGGTCGAAACTCCGCGTCGAAATGCCCTGAAACAGGTAATCGCCGGATGAGGGCACGTCGAGGCAGCCGAGAATGTTCATCGCGGTCGATTTCCCTGAGCCCGACGGTCCCATGATCGACACGAACTGACCGGCAAAGATCGCCAGATCGACCTGATCGAGCGCGCGGATCATGGCTTCGCCGCGCCCGTAGAGCTTGGAGACTGCCTTGAATTCGATCAGTGGCTGGCCCGTCATGATGTTGTCGCCCCTCAATTGGAGCGCGCGGTTGCGGATGTGATGAGGTTGTCGCCCTCCTTCACCTCATCCGAAATGGCGACGGTGAACTGCCCGTCGGTCGGTCCTGTCTCGATCATGACCCGGCGCGGCTGGCCGTTTTCCAGCAGGAAGATCGGCCTGCGCACAGGGCCCGACTGCTCGCTCTGCTGGTCCCGGTTGCGCACCGCGCCTGGCCGGCGGGGAGGGCGGAACAGGCGGCTGAGAATGCTGCCGCCTGCTGCCCGTTCGGCAAGCGGCGGCGAGAAGCGCAGGGCCGCATTCGGCACCAGCAGCGCATTCTCGACCGATTGAACCGTCACATCGGCGGTTGCGGTCATGCCTGGGCGCAGCAGCAGATCGGCATTGTCGACAGAGAGGATCGCCTTGTAGGTCACGACATTCGACACCGTCTCAGAGGCAAAGCGCACGGTCTCGATGCGGGCGGGGAAGACACGGCCGGGATAGGCGTCGACACTGAAGGTGGCGCTCTGGCCCTCCTCGACCTGACCGACATCCGCCTCGTCCACCGCGACCTGCAATTCCATGCGGCGCAGATCGCCGGCAATGCTGAACAGGACAGGGGCCGAGAAGGAGGAGGCGACCGTCTGCCCGGGCTCGACATCGCGGGTCAGCACCACGCCATCGATGGGCGAGATGATCCGCGCCTTGGACAGGTTTACTTCGGCCAGCCGCAGGTCCGCCTCGGCGGACAGGACCGCACTCTCATTGATGTCCTTGGTGGCCAGCGCCGAATCATAGGCGGATTGCGCGGCATCGAGATCCTGCTGGGAGGAGACATTCTTGTCGACAAGCGCCGTGAGGCGCGAAAGCTTGATGCGGGCCGCGCCGAGTTCGGCATTGGCCTTCACGACATTGGCCTTGGCGGAGGCAAGCTTTGCGCGCGCACTCTGCACATCCGCCTGCAGCTTGTTGGTATCCAGTTCCGCCAGGACGTCGCCCGCCTTGACCGGGCTGTTATATGTGACGTTGACCTTGCGCACCGTGCCGGACAGCTCGCTTGATATATCGACCTGATCGGTGGGTTGCAGAGAGCCGGTTGCCGTGACAAGGACAGAAAGGTCGCCCTGGCGGACAGGCTGCACGGCATAGGTGAAGGCGGGCTGGTCGCGATCATAATAGGCATAGACGCCGAAACCCGCGCCGGCGGCCAGAAGGAGCAGCACCAGCCAGAGCCGCCAGCGCGAGCCACGGCCGCGCGAGGCTGCCAGGATGGCGGCGAGATCCGGGGCTTGCGCGTCCGGCTGGCCCGGTCCGCTGCGGGGCGGAATGTCCTTGTCTGTCTCGGCGTTCACGCGGATCGGGGCTCCATGATCAAGGCTCCTGAGTGGCAGGCGCCATCCGCAAAAGGCACAGGCGGATCGCGGCTTGGACGACCGGCCGCAGCCGATCCTGGACTGGAGATGGCATGTGCAACCGCCATGTCCAAATGAAAAAATCGTAAGACTTTGCAAGGCGCGTCCTGCGAAGCAGGGCGCGTCCAGTCGCAGCCGCAAGTTTCAGCCCTCCCGATGCATCCTTCCACGCACTTATCCGTTGAACAGGACACAATCATGGAAGGAGACAGAGATGATCGATGCAGGACAGATTCGCGAACATCAGGACGTCATCGGCGCCGACGGCGTGCATGTCGGCACCGTCGACCGCGTGGAAGGCGATCGGATCAAGCTGACCAAGAGAGATAGCGGCGAGGGCTCGCATGAGGGCCACCACCACTTCATCCCGCTGGCGCTCGTTGCGGAGGTCGAAGGAAGCCGCGTCCGCCTGTCGGCCAATGGCTCGGAAGCCGTGTCCTTCGAAGAGGAATCCGACGGCCGCCAGGCCCACTGAGCGCGCATGCGGCCAGTGGGGCAGCGCCCTGTGAATTGCCGCAGCAAAAGTGCGATATATTTGTTC
Organism: Rhizobium sp. SSA_523; assembly: GCF_030435705.1. Lineage (NCBI taxonomy): Bacteria > Pseudomonadati > Pseudomonadota > Alphaproteobacteria > Hyphomicrobiales > Rhizobiaceae > Affinirhizobium > Affinirhizobium gouqiense. Next base: position 1,052,314 of record NZ_CP129382.1, on the reverse strand, counting down.
TTCGCGGGTTGACCGCGGAGAACAGTCTGCCTATGTTCCGCGCACTTTCGGCGGGGCAGCAAACCCCGATCTGGGAGAGCGTAGCTCAGCCGGTAGAGCAACTGACTTTTAATCAGTAGGTCCAGGGTTCGAATCCCTGCGCTCTCACCATTTTCCGATTGTCCGGCCCGGACAGATAGGTAACACTTCGTACCTAAGACAGAGGTAACAACCTCGTGCCGAACGGGTTGTCAATGGTTTGCAATGTCCTCTGTTCCAGATCGATATATCCGAGATCATAACGCAGGAAGCTGACGAGCCAAATGCCGTCGTCGACTTCCTTGAGCCCGAGCTTTTGTCCTGCCAGCACGGTTGAGATGTTGACCTTCTTACGGTGAATGCACAGGCGGCCACAGTTGGTGACGATGGCGTCCCGATCGTGGAAGGGGTACTCGATGTCCGGCAGGCCTTGGTAGGATCTGGCCGATGTGGAGTAGAGCGCGGCCGGCACCTTCATCGAGAGCGCCTCATGCGGTCGCTCCTCATTGAATTCGCTCACGAAAGCATCGAAGCGCGCCTGCTGCTGGAGGATGTTGCGGCCGGGCGGGCGGGTCGCCTCCTTCTTGAGGGTCAGGTGCATGCGCTCATGGCGGCCATTCTCCTGCGGGTGGCCGGGACGGATGCGCTCGAGCGCGATGCCGAGCCTGAGCCACCAGACCGACAGTTTCGAGAGATTGTAGAGCCCGTTCGGGCTGGCGAAGGGCAATCCGTTGTCGGAGCGGATGGCAAGCGGAAGCCCGCGTTCGGCAAAGACCCGCCGGAAGGCGTCGAACACGCCCTGTTCGCGGGTCGATTCGAAGGCCTCGCAGCACAGAAGGTAGCGCGAGAACTGGTCGGTGATCGTCAGAGGGTAACAGTAGCGGCCGTCTCCCAGCTTGAACTCGCCCTTGAAATCGACGCACCAGAGATCGTTCGGACCGGGCGCTGCAGACAATGGTGTGCCGGCGGCCTTGTTCGCCTGGTTCCTCTTGCGGGCCTGGCTCACAAGGCCGTAGCGGTCCAGCACCGCATGCACCGTGCTTTTGGCCGGAACGCGCACGTCGCCGGCCAGCCGCCGCACCAGGAGCTCGCGAATCTTGCGGGCACCCCAGTGCGGCTTCTCCTTTTTGAGCCGCACGATCATCGCCTCCACCGGTTCGGGCAACTGGTTGGCATAGCGCACCGGCCGTCGCGACCGGTCCGTCAGCGCCTCGAGCCCCTCATCCTTGTAGCGATTGAAAATCTTGTAGCCGGTCTTGCGTGAAATGCCGAAGGACCGGCACACATCGCTCATGCTCTCGCCCTCGAGCAAGCGGGCAACAAATCGAAGACGTTCTTCCATGACCGAAGTCTCTCTCCACGGCATCGACACCTCCCGATAAAAATCGAAAAGTGTAACCCATGTCTCCGGTACGTTCTGTCACCTATCTCTAAGGCCGGGCAGATGATTTCCCCAAGCAAACGATCATGACGTCGGCCCAAGACAATGATTACGGCTGCCATCGGATCCGGCCGGCATGATGCCCCGGCGCCCGGTGCTGCGTCCCATCCATGCTGTTGCGCCGTTCTCTAGCGATGCAGGCTGCGGCATGATTCGCGGCTGATCAGGTCGCAGCTGAAGACCTGCCTTGTGAGGGGGAGGGGATTGCCCGCCTCGGCACATGCGGCAACGAGGTCGCTTACGGCCTCCGCCAGCGCCTGTCTCCGCTGTGACAGGACCGTGACCGGCCGTTCGCGCAGCCGGAAGGCATTGCTGTCGTCGAAACTCACCAGCGAGATATCATCGGGGATCTTCAAGCCGCGTTCCGACAGGAACTGCAGAGCGCCGAAAGTCATGCTGCCTCCGCAGGAATAGATCGCGGTCGGTTTGTCGGCCTGCTCGAACAAGGCAGAGAGCGCGCCATAGGCCGGGCCGGGCTTGAAATCGCCGGCCGCGATCAGTCTTTCGTCGATCGGCAGGCCGGCTTCCTGCAGCCCGCGGCGATAGCCTGCGAGCCGCTCCTCGCCCGTCGCCTCCCGCAAGGCGCCGGCGAGCACTGCGATTCGCCGGTGCCCCAGATCTGCGAGATGGCGGACAGCGCGACGCGATGCATCCGCGCCGTCGGTCACCAGCCGATGCATGGCAATCGAGGGACTGTCATTCGTCAAAGCCAGGATCGGAATTCCGTCGCGGGAAAACTCCTTTAGCTGGCTCTCGAGATGGCTGTGGCCGGCAATCACCAGCGCACAGACACGCTGCTCCTGAAAGAAGCGGAGCGCATCACCCATCAAAGCCGGCTCCCTGTTATGGCAGATTGTCAGAAGCGCCCGCCGCTGCTTCTGCAGCCGGGTCGAAATGTTTTCCACCAGACCGCCATGGAATTCGCTCAGGGTCGGGACCAGCATGCCCACCAGACGGCTGCGGGTGGTTTTCATCGAGGCTGCACTCTCGTTGCGCGTGAAGTTCAATGCGGCAATCGCTGCCTCGATGCGGATCTCGTTCGCCTTTCTCAGCTTCTGGCCGTTGAGATAGTTGGACACGGTTCCAACCGACAGGCCGGATGCATTGGCCACATCCACGATGGTTGCCCGCGGCTCACTCCTCCCATTCATATCGAGCTGTTCCATCTGAAACGTTTCATATTGAGCTCAAGTACATATCGATATTATTAGCGCGGCACAAGAGTTCCGGCAAGAATGCCCGTCACAAGACCGCAATGATTTCCCGGTAGTCGTGGTGTTACTTGAAACGTTTCATTTTAGACCGGTCGATGGCGCCGGGTCGTTTTGGCTCAAGGAGACAGACATGGCACGCAATAGGAATTTCTTCTCCGCAAAGGCGCTGCTTCTTGCAGTAGCGGCAGTCTCGGCAGTCACATCGGAATTGGCAGTCTGGTCCTTCTCCAGGCCGGCCGTCGCTGCGGAGCGCCAGGTGACGGTCTATACGCCGAGCGGACGCTATCTCGCTGCCGTCAATCCGAAGTTCGAGCAGGAGACCGGAATCCGGGTCAAGATGATCGAGGCGGGGTCGGGCGAGATCCTGCAGCGGGTCAAGGCGGAGGCGGCGCGTCCGCTGGGCGATGTCATTGCCGCCATGTCGACCAATCTTCTCGATCAATCCGCCAATCTGGTCGAAGCGTCGGCCGGTCCGGATTGGCCGGGCTTCAGCAAGGTGGTGGGCAATGTCTTCATCGTCAACACCAAGACCCTGGGAGACCTCCCCATGCCGAAAGGTTGGAAGGATCTCGCAAACCCCGCCTACAAGGGCAATATAGCCTATGCGGGCGCGGACAAATCGGGCTCGGCCTATGCGCAACTCGCGACGCTGCTGGGCGTCTATGGCGAGGAGCAGGGCTGGAAGGTCTTCGAGGCGGCGCTGGCGAATTTCATCATCACCGACAGTTCGGGCAAAGTGGTCAATGGCGTCGGCCGGGGCGAATATGCGATCGGCATCACCAGCGAGGATTCGGCCTATGCCCAGAAGCTCGCCGGGGCGCCGGTGGAGATCGTCTATCCCAGCGAAGGCGTTCTGGTCTATGCCGACGGCTCGGCGATCATCCGCAACGCGCCCAATCGCGATGCCGCAGCCAAATATATTGCATTCCTGAGCCGGCCGGATGTCCAGAAGATCGCCGTCGACACCTTCCACCGTCGCCCCGTGGCGGCCGGGGTCGAGATGCCGGCCGGACTTCCAGCGCAGCCGCAGGAAGCCAAGATGCCAGCAGGTTTTGTCGACACGATCGATCGTGACGCCGTCATCAAGCGCTATCTGGCGCTGATCCGCCGCTAAGCCGCAAAGATCGCCGCCCGCGCACTCCCACCTCCCGTCCCAGATCATGGTGTCCGCACCTTGCAGGGAAAGACCGACCATGCAGATCGAATTGCAATCCATCACAAAGTCCTTCCGCGACAGTCCGGTCCTGCGGGGCATAGGCCTCTATGTCGAAAGCGGGCACATGGTCTCGCTTCTCGGCCATTCGGGATGCGGCAAGACCACGCTGCTGCGCATTCTCGCCGGTTTGATCAGGCCGGATGAGGGGGAGGTCCTGTTCGGCGGCAAGCCGGTCCAGACTGTCCCGGCCCATCAGCGGCAGGCGGCGATGGTGTTTCAGAGCTATGCCATTTTCCCGCATCTGACTGTGGCGGAAAACATCGCCTATGGGTTGAAGGCCCGCAATGTCCCAAGGGCGGAACGGGATGAGCGCGTCCGGGAGATTCTCGACAAGGTCAAGCTCGGCGGCCTTGCCTCCCGCATGCCGTCGCAATTGTCGGGCGGTCAGAAGCAGCGTGTCGGCCTGGCCAGGGCGCTTGTCGTGCGGCCGCTTCTGCTGCTGATGGATGAACCGCTCTCCAATCTTGATGCGGGCTTGCGCATCGAAATGCGCGAGGAGATCCGCCTGCTTCAGTGCGAATACGGCATGACGACGATCTATGTGACGCATGATCAGGAGGAGGCGCTGGCCGTTTCGGACAAGGTCGCGCTGATGAGCGAGGGTCGCATCCGGCAATATGATACGCCTTACGCACTCTACAACCGGCCTTGCGACATAGAGGTGGCGCGCTTTGTCGGCCGGAGCAATATAATCGATGCCAGCCTTGACGGCCTGTCGCAGGCCCCTTGTCTGACGGTGGGCGGCGAACGGCTGGTCTTGCCGGATCTGCTGCGGGGCGTCACGGAGCGGGGGGCCGTCAAGCTGAGCTTCCGGCCGGAAGCCGAGGCGAAGCTTCTGCCGATCGCCGCTGCGCAGGAGGAGGGCCTGACCTGCAGCCTTCAGCTGGCAAGCTTCATCGGCACGCATTGGCAATTGCGCTTGCGGCTGAAGGATGGACAGGAGATCGAATTGCGGGTGCCACCCTCGCATCCGGTGGTGTCCTCGCCGCCCGACAAGCACTGGCGCCTGCGACTGGCCGGACCGGGACTGCATCTCTTCAAGGGCCATGATGGCGGGGAGATCCTGGCATGACCCGCCACCTCTCCTTGCGCGGGATGCCAGACCCCTGGACCCTCTTCATCGCGCTCCTGATCGTCACGCTATGCGTGCTGGTTCTCTATCCGGTCGTCATCGTCATGATGAACAGTTTCCGCGACGATGCCGGTTCGGAAGGGCTGGGCGGCTTCATCCAGTTCTTCACCTCGGCCTATTTCCTGCGTTGCCTGCGCAACACCTTCATCATCGGCCTCGGCGCCATGGGGCTGACGGTCGTCATTGCCGTGCCTTTGGCCTATGCGCTCGCACGCTATGCCATTCAGGGGAGCGGGTTCTTCCAGTTGGCCTTCAGTGCCGGCATGCTGTCGCCGCCATTCCTCGGCGCCTTCTGCTGGATATTGATGTTTGGCCATGCCGGCGTCATCGTCCAGCTTCTGCGCGGTTGGGGCATAGACATGCCCAGCATCTACGGTCCGGTCGGCATCATCATCGTCTCGGCGGTGCATGCCTATCCCATGGTCTTCCTGATCGTCAGCGCCGCGCTGAAGCGGATCGATCCGGCTCTGGAAGAGGCTGCTGCAACCCTTGGCCGGCCGCCGGCCGCGGTGTTTTTCAGCGTCACGCTTCCTTTGCTGCTGCCGGCCATCCTGACCGGCGCCATGCTGGTCTTTCTCGGAACCGTGGCCGATTGGGGAACGGCGTCGCTGATCGGGGAGGGCGAGCGCTTCCCGGTCCTTGCCACCGTCGCCTTCAGCACCTTCATCAGCGAAATGGGCACCGAAGGCGGCTTGTCCGCCGTAACCAGCACGCTTCTGCTGTTCATTTCGATGACGGTTGCCGGTCTGCTGATGCTGGTGATGCGACGGTTGAACGTTGCCACGGACCAGCCGCGCCAGATCCCGCCCCGGCCGCTCGCGCCGGTGCCGCATCGTCTCGCGCAAGTGCTGATCGGCCTGCTCGTCCTTGCCAATTGCTTTCCGCTGATCATGATCTCGATCTTTGCATTCCTGCGCATCGATGCCTCGATCATCACGCCGGACTTCACGCTCGACAATTTCACGAGCATCGGCGCGGAGCTCAGCAGTTCGCTCGTCAACAGCATGCTCCTGTCAGGCGCCGCCTTCCTCATCATCACCGCCCTGGGAAGCCTTGTCGGCTACCTGACGGTGCGCCGGCGCGACCGCATGACTGCCCTTGCCGATAGCCTTATCATGCTTCCCTATTTCATTCCCGGGACCGTGCTCGGCATCGGCTTTGCCTATAGTTTCAGCGGCGCACCCTTCTATCTGACCGGCACGGCTGCCATTCTGGTTCTGGCCTACAGCATTCGCAAATTGCCCTTCATGGTCCGCACCACAGCCTCGATCGTGACGCAGATCGACCGGTCCCTGGAAGAGGCCTCCCTCGTTCTCGGCGTCGGGCCGGGCGGCACGTTCTTGCAAATCATGCGGCCTTTGATGGCGCCGGGCATCAGCGCGGGGGCGCTTCTCGTCTGGCTGGAGGTCTTCAACGAGCTAGGCGCCTCGGTCGTGCTCTACACCGCCGATACGGTGACCGTGCCGATCATGACCTATCGCTACGCCTTCTCCTATCAGACGGGCATGGCATCTGCGGCGGGCCTCGTGCAGATCGCCGTGACGCTCGTGGTCTTCATCCTGCTGCGCCGGTCGGGCAGTCGCCAAGGCCTCATGGCGATGTGACCCGTGCCGCTTTGCAATCGGCCGGCACGGCGCATGCGGGGGCTTCAGGAGGACGGAGCCGGCGCGCCGATCAGGACAGCGAAATCCCGGCACATCATCATACGCGATTGATCAGAAAGGCCTTTGCAGATGGATACACCAAAACCGTCCGTTCCAGGCACCAATTCCCCTGGCACCAAACCCCTTGGTACCACATCGCCCGGCACGAACTCCTCAGGCACTGATTTCTCGGGCCAGGATCTCTCGGGCCAGGATCTCTCGGGCAAGGATCTTTCGGTCGATTGGATCTGCCGCGGCAAGGATCCCGGGCATCCGGAGCGTTGCGAGGACCGGGTCGTGGTGGCGCTGCCCTATCTGGCGGCGGTGATCGATGGCGCGACCGATCTCTTCGGCGTCCTCCATGAGGGTCGCACGCCCGGCTGGTGGAGCGCTGAAATCGTCGTCGAAAGCCTGGAACGCAATGCCGAGCGCTGCTTTGCCGAGCGCTGGGACGACCGCCGTTTGCTGCGCGAGATCGACCGCGATTTTTCCGCCACCTATGACCGCCTTGGCCTCGCCGACATCGTCCGCCGGGATCCTTCCCGTCGCTTTCGCAGCGGCGCATGTGTCGCTGTCGCGACGGATGACGGTCTGCGGCTGTCCGGCAATCTCGCGCTGATCCGGATCGACGGGAAAGTGCTGGAGCCGGCGCCTTTGCGCGATGCCGAGCGGGTCTTTATCCTGCTGCGCCAGTTCCTGTGGGAAGATGAAGACCTGGCCGCTCTCGATGCCCTGCACCGCGACGCGATCATTCGCGATCTGCTGGTGGCGGGCATCGGGGCGGCCGGACTGGCAGGCGCCGCCGTCTTGCGCGCGGCGAACCGTCTCCTCGTCCATCCCGGACTGGAGCGTGACATGGTGGAAGAGGCTCTCAGGCAGGGGCTGGCCGGTATTCGCAGGACGAGCGATCCCGCATCTCCTTTATTCTCCTCCTGCCTCGACGGATTTTCCGGCGATGCGCCTCCGCGGCCCGCACGCCTTCTGCCCTGGGGAGGCTTCCAGACGGTCGAACTGTTTTCGGACGGCTATCCGGCCTTTCCCGAAGGGCGGACCTGCCGGGACTGGGAAGAGCTGATCGCCGCGGCCAATCGGGACGACCCGCACCGGATCGGACGCTTCGCGGCCGTCAAGGGAGCCCTGCCGGGAGGAAGTCACGATGACCGAAGCCTGGTCATCGTCTCGGGCTGGACGAGGCCGATGCGGGACGAGACAGACTTCAAAGAGCCGTGATCGGGATGATCGATTGCCGCATCCGCGCGTTTGATGGGAGCAGGAGATCGCCCGATGAGGAAAGCGCTTTTGGCACTGGCCATCATACTCGCAGGATCAAGTGAAGGATATGCCATGGACAGCCTCTCGACCTATGCCTGGAAGAACCGTGTTCTGCTTCTCTTCGCAGAGGCCGGCAGCGCCAAGCTGGAAGAGCAGGTCGCGGCCTTGAAACGTCAGGCAGCGGATCTGGAGGAACGCGACATGGTGGTGCTCCATGTCGGCGCCGACAAGGTCACGCCGATCTATGGCAATGGTCCCGGCAGTGACGCCGCGCAGATCCGGTCGGATGCCGAGTCAGGCGGCACGTCGTTTGAGGTCGTCCTGGTCGGCAAGGATGGCGGCATCAAGCTGCGCAGCCCCGATATTGTCAGCGAGGTTGAGCTGTTCGATCTCATCGACCGCATGCCGATGCGCCGGGCCGAGGGCGGCTGAGGTCATCAGGCGAGGTCGGGCGCAGCGCGTTTGCGATGAGGATTGCGTGGCCTGCGCCTGTCGCCAGTCAGAACCAGAGATCACGGACGCATGTGCCGCGGGAGGGCAGGTCCTCGAACGTCGACAAGCCGTCGAAATGGTCGATGGGCAGAGCTTGAACCTCTTTTGCCGGTGCGAGCCGAATATTGACCGCCATCCGCCGCCGGCCGTCCGGTTCGAGCTGCAATCCGCGCCAGCTCAGGACGCAGGCGCAGGCGGGGCAGAAGAGAACTTCGAGGACCGGCGCCGTGACATCCACGCGGCGATAGGCGGCGGTCTCTCCCTGGACCTCGATGCGCTCGTTCTCATAATCATAGGCCCATAAGGTGCCATAGCGGCTGCAGAGGCTGCAATTGCAGGCGGTGATCGAACCCGGATCGCCGATAAGCGTCCAGCCCGTCTTTCCGCAATGGCATCGTCCCGTCAGCATGGACATGCTCGGCCTCCCTTGTCCTCCCTTGTCCGAGAGGCAATCTACCCCTTGAATCCGGCATGCAGCAATGGCCGGCCCGGCCGAAATCGTCCGGCTTGCCGGCCCGCATAAGTTACAGAGATGCGGGCCGGTTGGTGCGGGCTCAGTCTTTCAGTGGATCATGGCCCCAGTTCATCAGGGAGTAGCGCCAGGCGGAATGCTCGACATCCTCCTTCGGCCCGCCCTGGGCAAGATGCCGGTGAACATAGCCGACGACTTTGCGCATGTGGGCATAATCATCATCGGTCAGGTCGGCCTTCGCCTTGTGCTTGATTTCGACGATCCTGCGGCCGGAATGATGGCCGACGGTCTCACCGCCGCCGTCGCCCGACCAGCCGGAGCTTTTGCTCTCCTCCGTCTCCAGCCATTTTTCCAGCGCGGACGGTGCCATGTTGACGGCCTCCGTGAAGTCGCGCCATATCGTCTGCCGGTCGAGATCGCCCGTACTCATACGGCACCTGCATCTGCGGCATTGGCCGGCGGAAGCGTGATCCGCCCGTTCTCCTCGCCATCCCAATATTCGATATCCTGGGCGGCAACCTTGATCAGCACGATGCCGGGCGTGTCGATGCCGTCCGGAAACCAGCGGTCCAGATCCTTCACCCAATGCGCCTCGAATTGCGCCTTGTCGCGGATGAGGCTCGCCTGGCCGTTCACGGCGATGAAGATTCCGGGCTTGCCGAGAATGCTCGGCGCTGCCGAAAATGTCAGCGCAACGCCGGCATCGCGGCTGATCTCACTCACCTTCCGCGTGTCCTCATAGGAGAAGAACCAGGAGTCGCCGTCATATTCGACATCGCCATTATTGCTCATCGGCCGGCTGTTGATCGTTCCCGATCCGCCATTGGTATTGAACATGCAGAAGTCGATCTTGCCGAGCTTCTTCGAAATCTCTTCCATCGTCATCGTGGACATCGGGATCTCCTGGTTGCGGAACTGCGGGACAACCGATCGGCGGGAGGTTGGTTCCGCGCGCCAAGCCCTTGCCATTGACGCCGCCTGTTTGCCCGCCTCGCCGTCCAGGCCGACCTTAGCTTTGCACGATCGTCCGCCATGGCCGGAGGCTCCAGCCTCGCCCTGCCTCGACCAGCCTGATCCGCGCGGAGAGAATATGCGGGTTGTCTGATATGTCGCCGACGCGCAACACCCTCCGGAATGCTGCGGTTGCGAAGCCCCATAACAGTGTTTTCACATTTATTTGCTTAGAACATGATGTTTTACTCGGGTCTCACTCAGTCCGACAGATTCGTCGTCTTGGTGTGTCGTTTCTCACTCCCGAGGGAAAAGCATGAAAATCAGAGCTCTCATTCTCAGCTCGGCCGCTGCCCTGTCATTCGGCACGGTTGCCCATTCTGCCGACGCCATCGTTGCAGCAGAGCCGGAACCCATGGAATATGTCCGCGTGTGCGATGCTTTCGGCACCGGCTATTTCTACATTCCCGGCACCGAAACCTGCCTCAAGATCACCGGTTACATCCGCTTCCAGGTTGACGTCGACGAGCGCGACTCCTCCGCCAACTGGAATGCCCGGACCCGCGGCCTCGTGACCTTCGATTCGAAGTCCGACACCGAATATGGCCCGCTCGGCGGCACCATCACCATCCGCGCATGGGCTGACGATTCGAGCAACAACCTGAACGCCAATGACGGCCAGGTCGAAATCGACGAAGCCTTCCTGACGCTCGGCGGCTTCCGCGCCGGTTACGGCTACAACTACTGGGATACTGACATTGCCGGTGAGACCGACAGCCTCGGTTCCAACCGCATCAACCAGATCGGTTACGAATATTCGGCCGGCTCGCTGAAGGCCGGTATCTTCCTCGACGAGCTGAACAGCCCGACCTTCACCAACAATGACACGCTCGGCGTCGAAGGCCAGGTGTCCGGCGAGTTCAACGGCATTGCCGCAGCTCTGCTCGGCGGCTACGACATCGACAATGAAAACGGCGCCGTTCGCCTGATCGCAACGGCTGCGATCGGTCCGGGCACGCTCAGCCTTGCCGGCATTTATGCAAGCGGCCAGAACAACTATTACAACGAAGCCGAATGGACGGTTGCCACCTCCTACGAACTGTCGGTCAACGACAAGTTCAAGGTGACCCCCGGCTTCCAGTACTGGGACACGATCGACATCGTTGGCGACGACTTCTCCGGCGACCGCAACAAGTGGCAGGCCGGCGTGACGCTCGACTACGCCGTGACCCAGGGCCTGGCCGCCAGGATCTCCGCTCAGTACACCGACGAAGATCGTGCAGACGATTACTTCAGCGGCTTCTTCCGCCTGCAGCGGTCCTTCTAAGACCGTCTGATCAGAAGAGACGCCAGATCTGGCGCCAAGAGTGACGACAGCATTGCCGCCCGGATCGTTCCGGGCGGCTTTTTCATGCCGGCGCCAGTCCCGATCCGCGTCGAAAAGCGGCGCGCGGCGACAATCACGCCGGTGTGATTTTGGATTCGGATTTTCGGATCGGTGCGCTAGATATGTGCCGCAAGGGAGGCCTCATGCAGCGTTACAAGATCGCCGTCTTCGTCAGACCCGGCATCATGACGGACAAAATACGCAATGCCTGGGCACGGGAGGGATGCGAACTCCTGGTCCGCGATGACTATCCGGCCATTGAGCAGGTGATCCCCCGCAACCATGCGGGCGCGCTGCTCGACATCAAGATGCGGCCCGGCTACCTCTTCGACCTCTCGGAGCGCCTGACGATGCGCAGCGTGCCGCATGTCTTCGTCGTGCCAGACGAGGCTCCCGGATCGCATTACTCGCTGAATGGCGGGCCGGAGAGCATACGCCTGATCCTCGACGAACTCCTGTATCAGGATGATAGCGGCGACCGGCACTGAGGCTGGCAGGGCTTTTCCACAGATCATGCTGCAAAACACGTCTCCCGGCGGGACCTGCGGCTGTAGAAGCCCGTCGTGATTTTGGCTATAACCGTCGTTGCTGTCTGAATTCGGGGGTTTTCACGATGCGTTTGTCGATTTTTGTGCCGGAGCTTGGGGGGCTCGCCGGGCTCCTGGGGCTTTTCGGGCTTCTGGTGCTGGCGTCCTGCCATTCCATGTCCAAGGAAGAATGCATGGCCGCAGACTGGCGGGTGATCGGCGAGGCGGACGGGGCTGCCGGTTACAGTCCCCAGGACCGCTTCGGCTCGCATGTGGAATCCTGCGCGCGCATCAAGGTCGTGCCGGACCAGACCAAATGGAACGACGGCTATCAGAACGGTCTCAAGCGCTATTGCACGCCGCTGAACGGCCTCGCAAGAGGCGAGGCGGGCGACACCTATCACAGCGTCTGCCCGCCGGAGACCAGCGAAGGCTTCCTGCGCGGTTACGGTCTCGGCCGGCGGCTGTACAGCGCCCGCTCGGACCTGAACTCCATCCGCAGCGACATTTCGGCGAAGGAATCGCGCATGGACGAGCGGTACCGGGCGCTGAAAGCCGCCAAGGACGACAATGAGCGGCGCAATATCCGCAACGAGATCGACGATCTCGACCGCGACATCCGACGCGCGCAGCGCGACATGCCGGATCGCCAGTTCGATGTCGATGCCGCACAGCGGGACTTGGATTCTTTCCGCGCCAATCCGCAGGCGCCTCTTCCGGTTCCGGGTTATTGATCCGAACCTGAGCCGGTCGCTTGCGCCGCCGGGTCTTCCGTCAGCGCACCGGGTCAAATCAGCGCGTGCGGCCGGATGCGCCAAAAGGTGATTGGCATCCCGGCCCACTTGCTCTTATGACAGGCGCGAAGTTGATGCGGAGCAAGCCTTGTCGATCGCCGAAATATCTCTGTTGAGCGCTCTCCTGGCGGGCGCCCTGTCCTTCCTGTCGCCCTGCGTCCTGCCGCTGGTGCCGCCCTATCTCTGCTACATGGCCGGCGTGTCGGTGGAGCAGTTCAGGGGGGAGGCGCCGGTCCAGACCCGGTCCGCCCGGCGGGCGGTTCTGCTTTCGGCGCTCTGCTTCACCCTCGGCTTTGCCACCGTCTTCGTTGCGCTCGGCGCGGGTGCGACCTCCATCGGCGTCCTGCTTCGCCAGCATATGGATGTGCTGTCCAAGCTCGGCGGCGTGATCATCATCATCATGGGGCTGAACTTTCTCGGCCTGTTTCGCATCGGCATCCTGGCGCGCGAAGCGCGCTTCCAGGCCGGCGGCAAGCCGGCGACGCTTTCCGGCGCCTATGTCATGGGCCTGGCATTCGCCTTCGGCTGGACGCCGTGCATCGGTCCGGTGCTAGGCGCCATTCTCGGCATTGCCGCCTCCCGCGAGACGGTGGGCGGCGGCGCCGCATTGCTCGCCATCTATTCGCTCGGCCTTGCGGTTCCCTTCTGGATCGCGGCCGGGTTCTCCGGCGCTTTCATGCGCTTCCTGTCGCGTTTCCGGCGCCATCTGGGCCTCGTCGAGAAAGCCATGGGGGCGCTCCTGGTGCTGACCGGTCTCGCCTTCATCTTCGGATTCGTCAGCGATATGGCAATCTGGTTCCAGCAGACCTTTCCAATCCTGATGCAAATCGGCTAAGCCGCAGACCGACGTCCCGCAATGATCATGTGCGGGCACGAGGAAACCCATGGCAGCCATTCTCGCGCTTCTCTTTCCCTTTTTCGGCTTGATCGTCATTGGCTACATCGCCGCCAAGGCCACGCGGCAGGGGGCGGACGCTCTGGGCTGGATGAATACGTTCATCGTCTATGCAGCCTTGCCGGCACTGTTCTTCAAGCTTGTGTCGCGCACGCCGGTCGAGGATCTGACCCGGCTCGACTTCATGGCAACGCAGGTGCTGACGGTCTATGCCGTTTATGCTCTGGTGTTCCTGATCGCCTATCTGGGAAGGCGCGCCAGCTTCGCCGAATCGACCATGCAGGCTTTCGGCGGCGCCTATGGCAATATCGGCTATATGGGGCCGGGGCTTGCGCTGCTGGCTCTGGGCGAGGGGGCCGCCGTGCCGGTGGCACTGATCGTCTGCGTCGAGAATGCGGTGCATTTCGTCACGGCGCCTGCGCTGATGGCGCTTGCGGGGGGAGACAAGCGGCCGCCCCTGCAACTGGCCGGCGATGTGGCGCGGCGGGTGGCGCTGCATCCCTTCATCCTGTCGACGGCCGCCGGTTTCCTGGTTGCGGCGTCCGGCTGGAGCCTGCCGGATGCGGGAATGCGCCTGATCGACTATCTGGCGCAGGCCGCGGCGCCCTGCGCGCTCTTTGCCATGGGCGTGACGCTTGCCCTGCGGCCGCTGAAGCGGGTGCCGGTGGAAATCGGACCGATCACCCTGGCAAAGCTCGTCCTCCTGCCGGCGGCCATGTATCTTGCCTTGACGGCGGTCGGCGGTTTCGACGCCACCTGGATCCACGCCGCCGTGCTGCTGGCCGCTTTGCCGACAGCGACCAATGTCTTTGTCATCAGCCAGCATTACGATGTCTGGCAGGAAAGAGCCTCTGCGACGGTTCTCATCACCACCATCGTGTCGATCCTGACCCTGCCGGTGGTCCTCTATCTCATCTCAGCCGGCCTTCTTCCGGCGGAAGGGATGTTTTAGCGCCTCGGCAAGATCCTTCAGGCTGCCGCCCGGCTCGATGCCCTCGCGCATCAGCAGATTGCGCAGAGGCCCCACCGCCGTCACCAGGTGAAGCCCGGCGGCGCGGGCGATCTGTACGGGCAGGAAATCGGAGAGAAGCGAGCGGTTGAGCACATCCACGCCGAAAGTCCGGGTCATGATATCGGGCCGGCGCTTGCGGTTGAAGCGATCGCCGATATCACCCGCAATCGGCTGGCTGCCATCGGTTTTTAAAAGATCGACCAGTTCGATCACGTCGCGCAGCGACAGATTGAGACCCTGCGCGCCGATCGGCGGAAAGGCATGCGCGGCTTCGCCGATCAGGGCGATGCGGCCCTTGCCGAACCGCTCCGCCATCAGGCTCGACAGCGGCCAGGATTCGACGCCGGGCTCTACCGTCACCTTGCCGAGCAGGGATTGCAGGCGTTGCTCGACGGCGTGCGACAGCTCCTCATCGGTCAGCGACAGCAGACGGGAGGCTTCTTCCGGTCGCACCACCCAGACGAGGCTCGACCGCTGGCCGGGCAGCGGCACCTGCGTCGCGGGTCCGGTTTCCGTGTGGAACTCCGTCGAAACATTGGCATGCGGCCGCTCATGGCTAAAATTCAGCACGATGGCGGTCTGCGGATAGGACCAGCGGCGGGTGTCGATCCCGGCCGATTCCCGTACCTTGGATCCCCGGCCGTCGGCCCCAATGACGAAAGCGGCGGTCAGGGTCTCGCCGGTGGAAAGCAGCAGTCGAACCGCATCGCCGGTGCTGTCGAGTTCGGCAAGGCTGGCATCGAAACGAACGATATTCACCTCCCGCTCGATGGCCTGCGACAGGACCTCCAGCAGGATCTTGTTCGGTATATTGTAGCCGAAGGCGGCAAGACCGACATCAGCGGCGCGAAACTGGGCCGGCGGTGCCCGGAACAGGCGGCCCGTGCCATCGAGGATCTGCATGGTCGAAAGGGCCGCCGACCGCCCGGCGATCTCTTGCCAGAGGCCGAGCGAATCGATGAAGCGGATGGAGTGCTCCATCAGCGCCGTCGTGCGTTCGTCCCGGCGTGCCGCATGCGGTGCGATGATCGCAACCTTGCGGCCGGCACGCGCCAGCGCCAGTCCTGCAATTGAACCGGCCAGGCCTTCGCCGATGATGGCAATGTCGATCTGGTGCATGATCCGCTCTTCTCCGCTTGCTGTGCTCGGACGTCACTCCTGTTCCGGTTATGTAGCAAACCTCGCACCGTATTCCATGGCCTGTTGATCAAGCGATCAGGAATGGTTGCAAAGCGCGCCGATTGGCCGCATATCGTCCTTCCCACTACATGGTTTCCGGAGCAGGGCGTGATCAGGCGAATCTTCAACTACCGCAAGGTGCCCTATGCGGAAATCCGGGCCTTCTCCGTCCATGTCCTGACGGCATCCGGTTCCTTCCTCGCCTTTCTCGGTGTCGTGGCTGCCGCGGAGCATCGCTTCGTCGATATGTGGTGGTGGCTGGGGCTGGCGCTCCTGATCGACGGCATTGACGGACCGATCGCACGCAAGGTGCGCGTCAAGGAGGTCCTGCCCAACTGGTCGGGCGATACGCTCGACAATATCATCGACTATGTGACCTATGTGCTGCTGCCGGCCTTCGCGCTTTACCAGAGCGGCATGATCGGCGAGACCTGGTCCTTCGTTGCCGCCGGCATGATCGTCGTATCGAGTGCGATCTATTACGCCGATATGGGCATGAAGACCGACGAATATTTCTTCTCCGGCTTTCCGGTCGTCTGGAACATGCTCATCCTGACGCTCTTTGTCGTCGAAGCAAGCGAAGTCACGGCTCTCATCGTCGTGGTCGCTGCCGTCTTCCTGACCTTCCTGCCGATCAATTTCCTTCATCCGGTGCGGGTCAAGCGGCTGCGCGGGCTGAACCTGACGATCTTCTTCCTCTGGTGTGGCCTGTCCGGCTATTCGCTCCTGCTGCACTTTGACTCGCCCCGCTGGCTGGTTTGGGGCGTCGTCGCCACCGGAGCCTATCTCTTCTGCATAGGCGGCATTCTCCAGCTTTTTCCCAAGCTCGGAAAAAGCCAGTAAAACCATGATGATTCTGCGACATAATTGTTGTGCAGGGCAACAAAACAGGTAACAAATGGCAACCGTGCCGCCCGAGCGGAAACGGATGGCACATCGCAGCCGGCAAAGCCTCGTAGAAGGTGGGCGCGAGGTGGATGAGGGGATATGAGTGACTGACGTTGAGGCTCCTGCCAAGGGTTCGCTTCTCGATATACAGGGGCTGACCAAATATTTCGGCACATTTGCTGCCTGCAAAGAGATCGACCTGACGATCGCGCCGGGAGAGATCCATGCTCTTCTGGGGGAAAACGGCGCAGGAAAATCCACGCTGGTCAAGATGCTGTTCGGCGTCCTGCAGCCGAGCGATGGCCGCATTCTGTGGGATGGCGCGCCCGTCTCGATCGGCTCGCCCGGCGAGGCCCGCTCCCTCGGCATCGGCATGGTCTTCCAGCATTTTTCGCTTTTCGAAGCATTGACCGTTGCCGAAAACATCGCTCTCTCGATGGATCCCAAGATACCGCTTGCCCGGATTGCCGAAGAGGCGCGGTCCTTGTCGAAGGCCTATGGCCTGCCGCTCGATCCGAGCGCCCATGTGGCGGATCTGTCGGTCGGGGAGCGCCAGCGCATCGAGATCGTGCGGGCGCTTCTGCAAAATCCGCGCCTGATCATCCTCGACGAGCCGACCTCCGTCCTCACGCCGCAGGAAGCCGACAGGCTTTTCGACACGCTGTTCAAGCTGAAGGCCGAGGGACGATCGGTTCTCTATATCAGCCACCGGCTGGAAGAGGTCCAGCGGATCTGCGACCGGGCGACCGTGCTGCGCCACGGCAGGGTGACCGGCACCTGCGATCCGCGCCGGGAGACGCCGGCATCGCTCGCACGCATGATGGTGGGATCGGATGTCGCCGGCGTCTCGCGCCCAGAGGTTGCCGAGCCCGGTCCCGTGCTGATCGAGGTCGAGCAGCTGTCGGTTCCGGCACGCACGCCCTTTGCCGTGGCTTTGCGCGACATCGCCCTGAAGGTCAGGGCCGGCGAGGTTCTCGCCATTGCCGGTGTGGCCGGCAATGGCCAGGGCGAGTTGTTCGACGCGCTGTCGGGCGAATATCCGGTCAGCCATGACGCCGCCATCCGCATTCGCGGCAAGGCAATCGGCCGCATGGGGATCAATGGCCGCCGGCTTTTGGGTGCAGGCTTCGTGCCGGAGGAGCGTCATGGTCATGCGGCCGTGCCGGACATGCCTTTGTCCGACAATCTCCTGCTGTCGCGCAGCCAGTCGGATGCCAAGGCCTTCCTCTCCGGCGGTTTCGCCTCGATCGTCCGCCATGATGCCATTCGAGCAGCGGCCAAGCGGATCTGTCAGGTCATGGATGTGCGCAAAAGCGGCGAGGATCCGGCCGCCGGCTCGCTGTCGGGCGGCAATCTGCAGAAATTCATTATCGGCCGCGAGCTCGATCGCCAGCCGTCCGTACTGGTTGTCAACCAGCCGACCTGGGGCGTCGATGCGGGCGCGGCCAGCCGTATCCGTCAGGCGCTGGTCGATCTGGCGCGGTCCGGCTCCGCCGTCGTGGTCATCAGCCAGGATCTCGACGAGATCTTCGAGGTGGCGACGAATATTGCCGTCATTTCCGAGGGCCGGCTGTCGGCGCCCTGTCCGGCGAAAGATCTGACACTGGAGCGGATTGGCCTGCTGATGGGCGGCATACACGAGACGGCCAGCCATGCCGGAGGCCTTGCCCATGCGCATTGAACTCGAACGCCGCGCCAGTGCATCCGGCCTGTTTGCCATCGTATCGCCGCTCCTCGCTCTTGCCCTGACGCTCGGCTTCGGCGCGCTGATGTTCTGGCTGCTCGGCAAGGATCCGGGCCATGCGCTCTACAGCTTCTTCATCGAGCCGTTGCTGGAGGTCTGGTCGCTGCACGAACTGGCGATCAAGGCCGGTCCCTTGATCCTGATCGCCGTCGGCCTTGCGGTCTGCTACCGGTCGAACAACTGGAATATCGGCGCGGAGGGGCAATTCACGATCGGCGCGATTACTGGCTCCATCCTGCCCATCCTGGTGCCGCAATGGCATTCGCCGATGGTGCTGCCGCTGATGCTGGTCATGGGGGCGATCGGCGGCGCGCTGTTTGCGGCGATCCCGGCCCTCCTGAAAACCCGCTTCAACACCAATGAAATCCTGGTCAGCCTGATGCTGGTCTATATCGCCCAGCTCTTTCTCGACTGGCTGGTCAGGGGGCCGTGGCGCGATCCGAAAGGCTTCAATTTCCCGCAATCGATCAGCTTTGCGCCGGAGGCGGTGCTGCCGGAAATGCTGGAGTCCGGCCGGGCCCATTTCGGCGTCGTCTTCGCCCTTGTCGCGGCTCTCTGCGTCTGGTTCATGATGCGCTTCATGCTGAAGGGCTTCGAGGTCAGCGTGCTCGGCCGCTCGGAGCGGGCAGGGCGCTTCGCCGGATTTTCGGCACGCAGGATGGTCTGGTTTTCGATGATGCTGTCGGGCGGCCTGGCCGGCCTGGCGGGTATTTCGGAGGTCTCTGGGTCGATCGGCCATCTGCAGCCGTCGATCTCGCCCGGCTACGGTTTCACCGCCATCATCGTCGCCTTTCTCGGCCGACTCAACCCGCTCGGCATCATCGCCTCCGGTTTCGTGCTGGCGCTCACTTATCTCGGCGGCGAGGCCGCCCAGCTGTCCATCGGCATTTCCGACAAGGTCACCCGCGTCTTCCAGGGCCTGCTGCTGTTTTTCGTCCTGTCCTGCGATACGCTGATCCTCTATCGCGTCCGCGTGATCTTTGGTGCCGGGTCCTTGCCGGCGACGAGGTCCTCCTCATGATCGAAGCCATTCTTCTGACCATCATCACTGCTGCGACCCCGCTCGTCATCGCCGCCATGGGCGAACTGGTGACGGAACGCGCCGGCGTCCTCAATCTCGGCGTCGAAGGCATGATGATCATGGGTGCCGTCTGCGCCTTTGCCGGTGCCTATCTGACCGGCGTTCCAAGCCTCGGCCTCCTCACCGGCATTCTGGGCGGCGCCCTCTTTTCGCTGCTCTTTGCCTTCCTGACCCTGACCCTGGTCGCCAATCAGGTGGCCACGGGCCTTGCCCTGACCCTTCTGGGCCTCGGGGTTTCAGGGCAGCTCGGCGAGGGCTTTGTCGGCATTCCGGGCGTCAAGCTGCAGCCGATCATCGTGCCCCTGCTGTCCGACATTCCTGTGCTCGGACCGCTGCTCTTCCGCCAGGATCTCACCTTCTACCTGTCGATCGCGCTGGTCGTCGGCGTCAGCTGGTTCCTGTTCAGAAGCCGGGCGGGGCTGAAGCTGCGGGCCATCGGCGACAGCCATGGCTCGGCGCATGCGCTCGGCATCGGCGTGATCCGCACCCGTTATCTCGCCGTGATGTTCGGTGGCGCCTGTGCCGGGCTGGCCGGCGCGCAGCTCTCGCTCGTCTACACGCCGCAATGGGTCGAGAACATGGCTGCCGGACGCGGCTGGATCGCGCTGGCGCTCGTCGTCTTCGCCTCCTGGCGCCCCTGGCGCGTCCTGATTGGCGGCTATATTTTCGGTGCGGTCGGCATTCTGCAATTGCATGCCCAGGCCTTCGGCATCGGCGTGCCGTCGCAATTCCTGTCCATGCTGCCTTACGCAGTCACTATTGTCGTTCTCATCATCATTTCGCATAATCGCCGCACCACGCTCATCAATACGCCGGCTTGCTTGGGGAAACCCTTCGTTCCGGACCGCTGAGGCGGCATAAAATTCCGCAGCTTCAAGCCAACAGGGGTTGAAAATGAAGAAGCTCATCATCTCACTCGCCGCCGCGGTCGCCGTTCTCGGCGGCCTCTCCAGCGGCGCACAGGCCCAGGAAAAGTCCAAGGTCTGCTTCGTCTATGTCGGCACCAAGACCGATGGCGGCTGGACGCAGGCGCATGATATCGGCCGGCAGGAACTGCAGAAAGCCTTCGGCGACAAGATCGAGACTCCCTACCTGGAAAGCGTGCCGGAAGGCCCCGATGCCGAACGGGCGATCGAGCGCATGGCGCGGTCGGGCTGCGCGATGATCTTCACCACCTCTTTCGGCTTCATGGACGCGACCGTGAAGGTGGCGCAGAAATTCCCGAAGGTGAAGTTCGAGCATGCGACCGGCTTCAAGTCGGCGGAAAACCTCGCCACCTATAATTCGCGCTTCTATGAAGGCCGCTACATTCAGGGCCAGATCGCCGCGAAGATGTCGAAAAAGGGTCTTGCCGGCTACATCGCCTCCTTCCCGATCCCGGAAGTCGTGATGGGCATCAATGCCTTCGAACTCGGCGCGAAGTCGGTCAATCCGAACTTCAAGCTGAAGGTGGTCTGGGCCAATACCTGGTTCGATCCGGGCAAGGAAGCCGATGCCGCCAAGGCCTTGATCGACCAGGGCGTCGACATTCTGACCCAGCACACCGACACAACGGCGCCGATGCAGGTTGCCGCCGAGCGTGGCATCATGGCCTTCGGACAGGCTTCCGACATGATCGCCGCCGGCCCGAAGACGCAGCTGACGGCAATCGTCGACACCTGGGGCGCCTATTACATCAAGCGCACCAAGGCCCTTCTCGACGGAACCTGGAAGTCGGAACAGATCTGGGACGGCCTGAAGGACGGCATCCTGACCATGGCGCCCTACACCAATATGCCGGACGATGTGAAGGCGATGGCGGAAGAGACCGAAGCCAAGATCAAGTCGGGTGAACTGCATCCCTTCACCGGCCCGGTCAACAAGCAGGACGGTTCTGCCTGGCTGAAGGCCGGCGAGAAGGCCGATGACGGCACACTGCTCGGCATGAACTTCTATGTCGAAGGCATCGACGACAAGCTGCCGCAGTAAGGGTTTACGCGAGAGAACCATGGACAGAAAGGCGCCTGCGGGCGCCTTTCGCATTTCAAAAACCGGGGCTGCGGCGGTATTGGCGAAGCCGATAAACTACTGATAGAAGGGCACATCACCGATGGAGACCCGCCCTGATGAACCGCACCTGCCTTGCCGTGATCCTCGCCGCCGGCGACAGCACCCGGATGAAATCCTCGATGTCGAAGGTGCTGCATCCGATCGCCGGCCTGCCGATGATCGCGCATGTGATGCGGGCGGTGCGCGCTGCCGGAATGCGCGACGCCGTGCTCGTCGTGGGGCGCGACGCCGAGACCGTGACGAAGGCGGGATCGATCCCGGACATGACGGTATCTGCCGTCCTGCAGACGGAGCGTCGCGGGACGGGTCATGCGGTGCTGATGGCCAGGGAGGCGATCGCAAAAGGCTATGACGATCTGCTGGTCACCTATGGCGATGTCCCGCATGTGCGACCGGAGACCTTTCTGGAGGCGCGGGCAAAACTTGCAGAAGGCGCGGACCTCGTCGTCATCGGCTTCCATGCCGCCAACCCCTTCGGCTATGGCCGTCTGCTCGTGGAAAACGGCGCGCTGATCGCGATCCGCGAGGAAAAGGATGCGACTGACGAAGAGCGGAAGGTCACCTGGTGCAATAGCGGCCTCATGGTCATCAATGGCGCTCGCGCACTCGGCTGGCTGGAGAAGATCGGCAACACGAATGCCAAGGGTGAGTACTACCTGACGGATATTGTGGAGATCGCCCGCGCCGACGGCGGCAGCGTCGTTGCGATCGATGCGCCGGAGGCGGAGCTTGCCGGCTGCAATACCCGCGTCGAGCTGGCGCTCCTGGAGCGCATGTGGCAGGACCGGCGGCGCGACGACATCATGCTGTCCGGCGTTACGATGATCGCGCCGGAAACCGTGTTTCTGAGTTACGACACCAGGATCGAGCCGGACGTGCTGATCGAGCCGAATGTGGTCTTCGGCCCGGGCGTTACGGTTGAAGCGGGGGCAGTCATTCATGCCTTCTCGCATCTGGAAGGCGCCCATGTGGCAAAGGGCGCGACGGTTGGGCCCTTTGCCCGCCTGCGACCCGGCGCAAATCTCGGCGAGGGGGCCAAGGTCGGCAATTTCTGCGAGGTGAAGAAGGCGGAGATCGGTGCCGGCGCCAAGGTCAATCATCTGAGCTATATCGGCGATGCCTTTGTCGGCGCGGGGAGCAATATCGGCGCTGGCACGATCACCTGCAATTACGACGGGGTGAACAAGCACGAGACCCGCATCGGCGACAATGCGTTCATCGGCTCAAATTCGGCGCTTGTGGCGCCGGTGACGATCGGCAGTGGCGCCTATATTGCCTCGGGCAGCGTCATCACCGATGACGTGCCGGACGATGCCCTGGCGTTCGGGCGGGCGCGCCAGGAGGTGAAGCCGGAGCGGGCGCGCCTGGTGCGCGAACGGGCGCTGGCGCTGAAGGCCGCCAAAAAGCAGGCTCGGTCGCCGGATGCGAAGGCGGATCGGTAACGTTTTCTAGGTTACTGTAAGAAATCGAATTTGACCTCGGCCGACATTGCATTGCGCGTGCGGTGCGGTAGGACATCTGCGCTTGCAACAAGGAATGGGGCTCACATGTGCGGTATTGTTGGCATAGTCGGCAGGGAGCCGGTTGCGGAACGTCTGGTCGATGCGCTGCGCCGGCTGGAATACCGGGGCTATGATTCCGCCGGTGTCGCCACGATCCACGACGGGGTCATGGCGCGGCGCCGCGCAGAGGGCAAGCTGTTCAACCTCGAGAAGAAGCTTGCCGGCGAGCCGCTTCCAGGCCTGATCGGCATTGCCCATACGCGCTGGGCAACGCATGGCGTGCCGAACGAGACCAATGCCCATCCGCATTTCGTCGAAGGCGTCGCCGTCGTCCATAACGGCATCATCGAGAATTTCTCCGAACTGCGCGATGAATTGCTGGCCGAAGGCGCAGAATTTGCAAGCCAGACCGATACCGAGGTCGTCGCGCATCTTCTGGCGCGGCTGACCCGGCAGGGGCTGGACCATCAGGCGGCCATGCTGGCCATGCTCAACAGGATCACCGGCGCTTACGCATTGGTCGTGATGTTCAAGGATGATCCGTCGACCATTCTTTGCGCAAGGTCCGGTCCGCCGCTCGCCATCGGTCACGGCCAGGGCGAAATGTTCCTCGGTTCCGATGCCATTGCGCTTGCGCCTTTCACCAATCGCATCACCTATCTGGTCGATGGCGATTGCGCGGTCGTGACGGCAAAGGGTGCCTCGATCATGACCTTTTCCGGCGAGCCGGTCTCGCGCCCCATGCAGATTTCGCAGGCGGCGGCACTCATGGTCGACAAGGGCAATCACCGCCATTTCATGGAAAAGGAAATCTACGAGCAGCCGGAAATCATCTCCCATGCGCTCAGCCATTATGTGGATTTTGCTCACGCCACGGTCAAGCGGCCGGATGACGGTATCGATTTCGCAGCCGTCAACAGTCTGGCGATCTCGGCCTGCGGCACGGCCTATCTGTCGGGCCTGATCGGCAAATACTGGTTCGAGCGTTATGCGCGCCTGCCGGTGGAGATCGATGTCGCCTCGGAATTCCGCTATCGGGAGATCCCTTTGCAGAAGGACGCCGCGGCTCTCTTCATCTCCCAATCGGGCGAGACCGCCGACACACTGGCATCGTTGCGCTACGCCAAGGAGCAGGGCCTGAGGATCGGGGCGATCGTGAATGTCCAGGAATCCACCATTGCGCGGGAGGCCAATGCCGTCTTCCCGATCCTGGCGGGTCCGGAAATCGGCGTCGCCTCGACCAAGGCATTCACCTGCCAGCTGGCGGTTCTGGCGGCACTGGCCATCCAGGCCGGCCGCGCCCGCGGCACATTGAGCGCTGCCCAGGAAAGCGAGATGGTGAAGCATCTGATCGAGATGCCCCGCGTCATGAGCCGGGTTCTCAATCTCGTCCAGCCGCAGGTGGAAGGCCTTTCGCGCGAGCTCTCGCGTTTCAAGGATGTTCTCTATCTTGGCCGCGGCACCAGCTATCCGCTGGCGCTGGAAGGCGCCCTGAAGCTGAAGGAAATTTCCTATATTCATGCGGAGGGCTATGCCGCCGGCGAGTTGAAGCATGGTCCGATCGCCCTCATCGACGAGAACATGCCGGTGATCGTGATCGCTCCGCACGACCGGTTCTTCGAGAAGACCGTTTCCAACATGCAGGAAGTGGCGGCCCGGGGCGGCAAGATCATCTTCATCACCGACGAAAAGGGCGCTGCCGCCTCAAAGCTTCCGACAATGGCAACCATTGTCCTTCCCAATGTCGACGAAGTGATCGCGCCGATGATCTACGCTCTGCCGATCCAGTTGCTCGCCTATCATACAGCCGTGTTCATGGGGACGGATGTCGACCAGCCGCGAAACCTGGCGAAATCGGTGACGGTCGAATAAGGCTCGAAAATCAATTCCGGCAAGGGGAGTGTTTCGCTTCGGCCAGCCGCTCGGGTGCAGGCGGGGGCAGGGGCGAGGCCTTGTGCAGGGCCCGGCCTCTGCCTTGCCGATATTTCATTCTTTCGGCCTTGCGGTCAGCGGTCGGCTTGGGCATTGTCCGGTTTCACCTTGCTTCGGCAGCGCAGCATGAAGACGGACATGCAGGAAAACGGGCATGCAAGAAAACGGATCGGCATGACGAATAGTCCCGAGAGGATCACCATTGTCGGGCGGTTGCGCAACAACTTCCTGACCGGCCTGATCATCTGTGCGCCACTGGCGATCACGGTATGGCTGACCTTCGCCTTCATCGACTGGGCGGATAGCTGGGTCACGCCGTATATTCCGCAGCGTTACAACCCCCAATATTATTTCGATATTACCATTCCGGGGCTCGGGCTGCTGATCGCGGTGATCGTCATCACCGCCATCGGTTTCCTCGGCAAGAACCTGATCGGACGCTCCGTCGTCAATCTCGGCGAATCGGTGCTCCACCGCACGCCCCTGGTGCGAACGCTCTACAAGAGCCTCAAGCAGATCTTCGAGACGGTCCTGAAAGACCAGTCGACATCCTTCAAGAAGGTCGGCCTCATCGAGTTTCCGGCGCCGGGCACCTGGGCCCTCGTCTTCATCTCCACCGAAGCACAGGGCGAGCTCGCCTCCCGGTTCAATGACATGGGCGAGGATATGATGGCGGTCTTTCTGCCGCCGACGCCGGTGCCCACTGCCGGCTTCCTCATCTTCGTGCCGAAATCGCGCATCATCATGCTGGACATGTCACCGGAAGATGCGGCCAAGCTGCTGATCTCCGGCGGGCTGATCGCGCCGGACTGGAAGCCGAAGCCGCTGCCGGCGCCTGAGGCTGACAGGCTGCCGAAGTAAAGTTTGAGCTCACGCCGATAGTAGCGCCAAGTGCCGAGCGCAAGCTGACGCCGGGTGAGGGAGCATGCAATCCTGCTGCAAGACACGCTGAAGCTCAGCCCGCCCGCAAAAAACGCACGGCCTCGTCGCGGCGGAAAAGGTAGAGCAGGGTGCGGACAGCCTGGCCGCGCTCACTGTTGAGCTCCGGATCCTTGTCGATCAGATAGGCGGCGTCCTTGCGGGCGATCTCCAGCAGGTCCGCATGGGCTTCCAGGCTGGCGATCTTGAAGCCCGGCGTGCCGGACTGGCGCGTGCCCAGCAATTCGCCTCCGCCGCGCAGTTTGAGATCCTCCTCCGCGATCAGAAAGCCGTCCTCGCTGTCGCGCAGAATGGACAGGCGCGCCCGCCCGGTTTCGCCGAGCGGTCCCTTGTAGAGCAGAATGCAGGTCGAGGCCTCTTCGCCCCGGCCGACGCGGCCGCGCAGCTGGTGCAATTGCGCCAAACCGAAGCGCTCGGCATGCTCGATCACCATGATCGTCGCATCCGGCACGTCGACTCCCACTTCAACGACGGTGGTGGCGATCAGCAGCCGCACTTCGCCTGCCTTGAAGGCCGTCATCACGGCGTCCTTTTCGGCTCCGGTCATGCGGCCGTGCACAAGGCCGATTTTCGCGCCCAGCTGCGGTCCGAGCGCCGCCGTCAGCAAAGCATGCCGCTCCTCTGCCGACATGAGGTCGGATTCATCGGATTCCTCCACCAGCGGGCAGATCCAATAGGCCTTTTTTCCCTCGGCCAAAGCGGTCCGCAGCCGGCCGATAATCTCGTCGGTGCGCTCGCTCGGGATGGTCACCGTCTGGATCGGCTTACGCCCCGCCGGCTTTTCCGTCAGCTTGGAGACGTCCATATCGCCAAAGGCCGCCAGCACGAGCGTGCGCGGGATCGGCGTTGCCGTCATGACAAGGAGATGCGGCGCTATGCCTTTCGACGTCAGTTTCAGACGCTGGTGGACGCCGAAGCGGTGCTGTTCGTCCACGACGGCCAGCATCAGATCGTGATAGATGATCGCATCCTGAAACAGCGCATGGGTGCCGATGATGATCTGCGCCTCGCCGGAGGCGATGCGCGCCAGAACCTCCTCGCGCTCCTTTCCCTTGACGCGGCCGGTCAGCACCTCGACGCGCAGGCCGGCTGCCGCGCCGAAACGCTGGATGGTTGCATAATGCTGGCGGGCCAGGATTTCCGTCGGCGCCATCAGCACCGCCTGACCGCCGGCCTCCACCGCATCCGCCATGGCCATCAAGGCCACGAGCGTCTTGCCGGCGCCGACATCGCCCTGCACCAGCCGCAGCATGCGTTCGCTGCGTGCTATGTCCTTGCGAATGTCGGCAATGGCCGTTTCCTGGCTTGCCGTCAGCGTGAAGGGCAGGCTGTCGCGGATCCTGGCGCCGAGGCGGCCATCGGCGATGATGGCGCGACCGCTTGCCTTGCGCATGCGCTGTCGCACCAGTGCGAGCGAGATCTGACCGGCGAGGAATTCGTCATAGGCCAGCCTGCGACGCGATGGCGAGCGGGGATCGAGATCGGCGGCATCGCGCGGGTCGTGCAGCGCGCGCAAGGCCTCTTCCAGATCCGGCAGTCCCTCCCTCTCGCGCAAGGGCTCGTCCATCCACTCGGGAAATTGCGGCAGGCGCGCGAGCGCGCCTTCGACGGCGCGGCGCATGACTTTGGGCATCAGGCCGGCGGTGAGCGGATAGACCGGCTCCACCAGCGGCGTGTCGCCGGCCTCCGACATCTTCACCATCAGATCGGGATGCACCATCGAGGCCCGGCCGTTGAACCAGTCCACCTTGCCGCTGACCATGACCTGTTCATCGATCGGCAGCGCCTTTTCCAGCCAGTTGCCCTTGACGCGAAAGAAGGTCAGCGCCAGCTCGCCCGTCTCGTCATGCAGGAAGACGCGATAGGGCTGGTTGGATTTTCCCGGCGGCGGTGGCTGGTGGCGATCGACGCGGCCTTCCAGCGTCACGATCGCCCCTTGCGGCGATAGCGCTATGCCCGGCCGGTTGCGCCGGTCGATGATGGATGAGGGCGCGTGGAACAGCACGTCGATGACGCGGCAGTCATCGGCATCCTCGCGTCCGGTCACGCGGGCAATGAGATCGGCAAGCTTCGGACCTATGCCCGGCAGGCTGGAGACGGAGGCAAACAGGGGATCGAGAAGGGCAGGGCGCATGCCCGGCAAAATGCGATGGATTTTGCCTGCTTGGCAAGGCTGACATTCTCACCTTTTCATCCTATATCACGCGCGAAACAAGGTTTTATGCTCATGACTGGACTGTCGCGCTCAAGCGCCGATCTCGATCCCCGGCGCCGCCGTATCCTCTATCGCTGTTGGCATCGCGGAATCCGCGAGATGGATCTTGTCTTCGGCCAGTTCGCCGAGGAGCAGATCGCAAAGCTCGATGACGCCGAACTGGACGAGCTGGAAAAGATCATGGGCGAGGAAGACCAGGATCTCAATCGGTGGATCACGGGCGCAGATCCCCTGCCGGAGCGCCTCGATACGCCGATGTTTGCCCGCATTGCCGCCTACCGGCCGGATTTCGACCTGGTGACGAAGGCAAGCCTTGAAGAGAAATTTGGGCGCAGCGAATGATTTCCGGGTTCAGTGCCAGGGCCGTGGCGGCATCGCCCGCCGGCCTGACCATCGCCAATGTGCAGGCCGGCATGGAGCCGCTGCTTCTGGCAGAGCTTGCGCGCGCGGGCCATCCGGTCGCCTATGTCATGTCCGACGGGCAGCGCATGGCCGATCTGGAGCAGATGCTGTCCTTCGTGGCGCCCGATATTCCGGTCCTGACGCTGCCGGCCTGGGACTGCCTCCCCTATGACCGGGTCTCGCCCAGTGCGGACGTGTCGGCGCGCCGCCTGGCAGCCTTGTCGGGCCTTATAGCCCATGCCAAGAAGCCGCATCCGGCCATCGTTCTCGTGACGGTCAACGCGATGATGCAGAAGATCGCGCCGGCCGAGGTGATCGAGAGCCTGGCCTTTTCGGCTCGCCCCGGCAACACGATCCGCATGGACGACATCGCGGCGCGGCTCGAGCGCAACGGCTTCGACCGTGTCTCGACGGTGCGGGAGGTCGGGGAATTTGCCGTGCGCGGCGGCATTCTCGATGTCTTCGTGCCTGGAAACGAGGAGCCGGTCCGCCTCGACTTTTTCGGCGATACGCTGGAATCGATCCGCACCTTTGATCCAGCAAGCCAGCGCACCACCGGCCAGGCCCGCTCGCTCGATCTCAATCCGATGAGCGAAGTGACGCTGACACCCGACACGATCAGCCGTTTCCGCAAGGCCTATCTGTCCACCTTCGGGGCCGCGACGCGCGATGATTCGCTTTATCAGGCTGTCTCCGAGGGACGCCGCTATGCCGGCATGGAGCACTGGCTGCCGCTTTTCTACGAAAGGCTCGAAACCGGTTTCGACTATCTCAAAGGCTTCCGTATCGTCACCGACCATACGGTACGTGAAGCGGCGCAGGAGCGATCTAAGCTCATCCATGACTATTTCGAGGCCCGTCAGGCGGCGGGAACCTCCGGCAAAGGCGGGCTGGCGCAATCCGCGCCCTACAAGCCGATCTCTCCTGGTCAGCTCTATCTGGAAGGCTCGGCCTTCATTCGTGAACTGGATGCGGCAAGTGCGGTGCGGCTCACACCCTTTTCCGAAATGGATGGGCAGGCCAAGCGGGTCGTTACCCTGGATGCACATGCCGGTCCCCGCTGGGCCAAGGCGCAGGCGGATGCCGAGCAGCAGAACCGCGATGAACGCGTCAATGTCTTCGATCTGGTGGTCAAGCACATTGCCGACAAGCGGGCCGGTGGCGCCAAGGTCCTCATCACCGGCTGGTCGGCGGGTTCCCTGGATCGGCTCTTGCAGGTGCTGGACGAGCACGGGCTGAAACGCATCAAGCCCATCCAGTCGCTGTCCGAGATCGGCAAGCTTGCCAAGGGGGAGGCGGCCTCCGCCGTCCTCAGCCTGGAAGGCGGGTTCGAGACGGGCGATCTCGTCGTGATCGGCGAGCAGGACATTCTTGGCGACCGCATGGTGCGGCGGTCGAAGCGCCGCAAACGCGGCGCCGATTTCATTTCCGAAGTGGCTGGCCTCGACGAAGGCTCGCTCGTCGTGCATGCCGAGCACGGTATCGGCCGGTTTGTCGGCCTAGTGACGATCGAGGCGGCAGGCGCCCCGCGCGCCTGTCTCGAACTGCATTATGCCGACCAGGCAAAGCTCTTCCTGCCGGTGGAAAACATCGATCTTCTGTCGCGCTACGGTTCGGACGCGGCGGAAGCGCAGCTGGACAGGCTTGGCGGCGGTGCCTGGCAGGCCCGCAAGGCAAAGCTGAAGAAGCGCCTGCTTGACATGGCCGATGCCCTGATCAAGCTTGCCGCGACCCGCATGACCCGCCGGGCGCCGGTGCTTGTCACCCCGGAAGGCCTCTACGACGAATTTGCCGCCCGCTTTCCCTATGATGAGACCGAAGACCAGGGCAATGCGATCGAGGCCGTGCGCGAGGATCTGGCCGAAGGGCGTCCCATGGATCGGCTGGTCTGCGGCGATGTCGGCTTCGGCAAGACGGAAGTTGCCCTGCGGGCGGCCTTCTTCGCGGCGATGAACGGCGCGCAGGTGGCGGTGGTGGTGCCGACGACCCTGCTTGCCCGGCAGCATTACAAGACCTTCAGGGAGCGGTTCAGGGGCCTGCCGGTGCGGGTCGAGCAGGCATCGCGCCTGGTGAGCGCAAAGGAATTGAACCAGACGAAGAAGGATCTGGCGGAGGGCAAGGTCGATATCGTCGTCGGAACCCATGCCTTGCTCGGCAACGGCATCAAATTTGCCAATCTCGGCCTGCTGATCATCGATGAAGAGCAGCATTTCGGCGTGAAGCACAAGGAGAAGCTGAAGGAGCTGAAAAGCGACGTTCACGTGCTGACCCTCTCGGCGACGCCCATTCCGCGTACGCTGCAGCTGGCCATGACGGGCGTGCGGGAATTGTCGCTGATCACGACGCCGCCGGTCGACCGCATGGCGGTGCGGACGTTCATTTCGCCTTTCGATCCGCTGGTGATCCGCGAGACCCTGATGCGCGAGCATTATCGCGGCGGCCAGAGCTTCTATGTCTGCCCGCGGCTGGCCGATCTTCCCGATATCCAGGCCTATCTGCAGTCGGACGTGCCGGAACTGAAGGTCGCGGTCGCACATGGCCAGATGGCGGCGGGCGAGCTGGAAGACATCATGAACGCCTTTTATGACGGCAAATATGATGTGCTCCTCTCGACCACCATCGTCGAATCCGGCCTCGATGTTCCAACCGCCAATACCTTGATCGTCCACCGCGCCGATATGTTCGGTCTCGCCCAGCTCTACCAGCTGCGCGGCCGCGTGGGACGCTCGAAAGTGCGCGCCTTCGCCCTCTTCACGCTGCCGGTGAACAAGCAGCTGACGCAGACGGCCGAGCGGCGCCTCAAAGTGCTGCAGTCGCTCGATACGCTGGGCGCCGGCTTCCAGCTTGCCAGCCACGACCTCGACATCCGCGGCGCCGGCAACCTCCTGGGCGAGGAACAGTCGGGCCACATCAAGGAAGTCGGCTTCGAACTCTATCAGCAGATGCTTGAGGAGGCGGTGGCCGAGGTCAAGGGCGAGGATGATATCCATGATACCGGATGGTCGCCGCAGATCTCGGTGGGGATCACGGTGATGATTCCGGAGGACTACGTGCCGGATCTTCACCTGCGCATGGGTCTCTACCGCCGGCTCGGCGAGCTGACGGATCTCTCGGAAATCGACGGCTTCGGCGCCGAAATGGTGGATCGCTTTGGGCCAATGCCGGTCGAGGTGCAGAACCTGCTGAAGGTGGTCTACATCAAGTCCCTGTGCCGGACGGCGAATGTCGAGAAGCTGGAGGCGGGACCGAAAGGCATCGTGCTGCAGTTCCGCGACAAGCAGTTCCCCAATCCGGCCGCGCTGGTCGGCTATATCGCCAAGCAGGGGACAATGGCAAAGATCCGCCCCGATCACAGCGTCTTTCTGACCCGCGACCTGCCGACGCCGGAACGGCGGCTGGCAACTGCGGCGCAGATCATGGCGCAGCTTTCGGATCTCGCCAAGCAGGGCTGAGACAAGCAAGCAGGCCTGAGACGAACGGTGAGAGGCGGCCTCGATCGCCCTCAGCCACAACATGCCGGACCAGGGGAAGGAGGGCCGGCGCTACTTCTCTTCCGGCCTGACGGCAAGGGCCGCCTCGCTCTGCCCGGCAACCGGTGGCGGGAGCGCTGTGCCGCGCTTGCGCTCGCGCATCAGCGTCAAAAGCCCGGATCCGACGATGAGCGTGATGCCAAGCCCCATCCACACGTCCACATGGTCGTTGAAGATCAGGTAGCCGAGCAGGATGGCCCACAGCATCTGGCTGTATTGCAACGGCGTGACGATGGCGGCCGGCGCATAGAAGGAAGCGATCATCAACAGCACCGTGCCCACCGCCGCCAGCAGGCCAAAAACAACGAGCAGGGACAGGTCGACCAGCGACGGCGTCGTCCAATGCGGGATCATTGCGATGGCGCAGACGCTGAGCGCACCGAGAAGCCCGGCGCCATACATGGAAATATTCTTCTCGCTGGGTCCCAAATAGCGATAGATGATCACCGAGACGGCGCCCGTAAAGCCGGAGGCCAGCGCTGTCAGATGTCCGAGCTGGAGTTCGCGAAAGCCCGGCCGAAGCACGATCAGAACGCCGATGAAGCCGATCACCACCGCCGCCCAGCGTTTCGGCCCGACCTGCTCCTTCAGGAAGATCACCGACATGATGGTTGCGAAGGAGGGCAGGAGAAAGATCAGGCAGAAAGCCTCCGCCATAGCCAGTTCCGTGAAGGCAATGATGCTGCCGACGGTTCCGATCGTCGAGCAGACGAAGCGCAGCAGCCAGAGCGGCCGGTTGGTGGTGCGGATCATGTCGCTGAAACGGTCGCCGCGTTTCAGCAGGAAAGGGACTGCCGCAAAGCCGACCAGGGTGCCGATGAAACCCGTTTGGAAGGCCGGCACCCGTCCGTCCACCAGTTTGACGGCGGCATCGCTGAAGGAATAGGCGGCAAAGCAAAGGAGGGCGATGGCGACGCCCTTCATGGTGGTATCTGTGGAGGACACGGGCGGGTTTCCGGCAGGAGGAGGATCCTGATGGAGTAGAATCTTTTCAGCCGAAATGAAACTGATTCGATATCGGCGCGCCCTTTCTATCCGGATAGGCCTCCAGGGTATGCCCTACGCTCGGCGCGGGCGCGGTCGGTTAGTTCAGCCCGGCACGCGCCTCTGCCTTGGCGGCGGCAATCTCGCGGAACGCACCGGCCAGCACATCCGGCGTCTGCGCGCCGCTGATTGCATATTGCTGATCGATGATAAAGAACGGCACGCCATTGACACCCATCTTCTGCGCCGCATCGATTTCGCCGATGATCACCGCCTTGTCGGCCTCGGAGGAGAGCAGGGTCTCCATCACCTTGCGGTCGAGGCCTGCATCTTGCGCGATATCCAGCAGCACGTCGCGGTCACCGACATTGCGGCCCTGCTCGAAATTGGCCTTGAACAGCAGCGTTACGACGCGGTCCTGATGTTGCCGGCTTTCGGTCGCTGCCCAATGGATGAGCCGATGCGCATCCAGCGTATTGGGACCGATGGTAATGGCCGGGAAGTTGAAGGCAATGCCGACCTCCTGGCCGAGCTGCGTCAGCATGTCATGCGCCTTGCGCACCGCATCCGGTCCGCCGAGCTTTGCTTCCAGCGCCGCCTTCTGGTCGACGCCCTCCGGCGGGTAATCCGGATTGAGCCGATAGGGCCGCCAGTTGATATCGATGCCGATCTCGTCCTGCACCTCTGCAATGGCCAGTTCCAGCCTGGCCTTGCCGAGATAGCACCAGGGGCAGACAACGTCGGAGACAAGATCGATCGTCAGCCGTTCCATGGCTTGATCCTTTCCATGCGTGTTGCGGCGGCCGGCGCTCACTTCTGGGCGCGCGCATCCCACCAGGTCGAAAGCTGATAGCCATAGAGCGGCACTGCCTCTGGATGCTCTATATGCTTCCAGCGCGCAACCCATTGCTCGCCGATGTGATAAAGCGGCACGAGGTAATTGCCGGCCAGAAGAATCCGGTCATAGGCACGGATCGCAGTGGTGAAGGCCTCCGCCGTCCTGGCATTCAGCATGGCGGTAATCACCCGATCAACGGCCGGATCCGCCAGGCCTGCGAAGTTGAAGCTGCCCTGCCGGTCCTTCGAATCCGAGCCCCAGCGTCCCACCTGCTCGATGCCCGGAGAGAGGGAGGAGGGGTAGGATTTCATGATGACATCATAGTCGAAACTGCCGGACCGGCTCTGATATTGCGCATCGTCGACGGTGCGGATGGACAGGTCGACGCCGATCATGCGCAGGCTGCGCTGATAGGCGACGGCGAGCTTCTCCTGATCCTGGTTCTGCGTCATGATTTCGAAGGCGAGCGGCCGACCGGTCTGGTCCACCATCTTGCCATTGCGGATCGTGTAGCCGGCCTTTTTCAGCGTTTCGACGACGGTGCGCAGCACCTTGCGGTCGCCGCCCGAGCCATCGGTGCGCGGCAGAAAGGGTTTTCCCTGCAGGATCGGCTCCGGCATGGTCCGGGCTTTCTCGCCGAGCAGGGCAAGCTCCTTCTCGTCCGCCGCATGGCCAAGCGAGGACAGGGACGAGTTCTGCCAATAGCTTTCGGTGCGGCTATAGGCGCCATCGAAGAGGTTCCGGTTGGCCCATTCGAAGTCGAAGGCCAGCGACAGCGCCGCACGCACGTCTTCGTTCTGGAACAGCGGACGGCGCAGGTTGAAGACGAAGCCGAGCATGCCGGTCGGCACCTGCGGCTTGAAGACGTCCTTCACCACATCGCCGCTGGACACTGCCGGGAAATCATAGGCACGGGCCCAATGCGTCGGGTTCCCCTCAAGATAGACATCGATCGCGCCCTTCTTGAAGGCTTCGAACAGCGTGCTCTCCTGCAGGAAATATTCGACCGAGATCTCGTCGTAATTGTCGAAGCCCAGTTTGGCAGGAATGTCCTTGCCCCAGTAATCCGGGTTTCGCTCATAGACGATCTTCTGGCCAGGGCTGACCGACTTGATCCGATAGGGTCCGGACCCGATGGGAATTTCGAGCGTCGACTGATCGAATGTGTCGGCCTTCACCGCATGTTTGGGAAGGATCGGCGTCGCAAAGGCCAGGATCAGCGGAAACTCGCGATCGGCGGTTTCATTGAAGGTGAAGCGCACGCTGTGGTCGCCGATCTTCTCCATCGTCTTGACCGGTTTCAGCCGGTTGCTGAACGGCGTGCGACCCTTGTCGCGCAGGACTTCCAGAGAAAAGATCACATCCTCGGGTGTCACCGGCTGCCCGTCGGACCATTTTGCCTTGGGGTTGAGGTTGAACTGGATGAAGCTGCGCTGCTCGTCCCATTCGACGCTTTCCGCCAGCAGGCCATAGAGGCTGAAAGGCTCGTCGGAGGAACGCATCATCAGCGGCTCATAGATCAGATTGCCGAAGATATTGTCCCAGACGCCGCGCGCCGTGGTGCGGATGCTCTTCAGGTTGAACGGATTGAGGCTGTCATAGGTGCCGACGACGCCATAGGCGACCTTGCCGCCCTTCTTCACCGTCGGATTGACGTAAGGAAGATGTCGGTAATCGGCAGGCAGGGCCGGAGACCCATGCATCGCGATCGCATGGACGGGTTCAGCGCTGGCATTGCCGGACCAGGATGCCAGCAGGAGCAGAGACAATATCAGGCGGCGCATGGTCACCTCGTTGGACAGGGCAAAGATGATTCGCCTGACGCTATCGTATCGCGGCTTGAAAAAGCAATCACGGGAGAGGAAACTTGAAACACTGCTGCCATTCGGCAAAGTTAAGACTGGATATCGGAAGATTGCCGATGTAACAGGTGAGCAGACGCCGGGTCATCCTATTGCCTCAATTAAACGACAGGTGAAGGGCCAGAACCCCGGCACGAAGCAGCTTCAGGCTGTTTGGCAAACCGCTTTCAGGAGACGGATCTCGGTATGATGCTCAACGCACACAAAGTTCTCGGGACGGCGCTGTCCGCCCTCGCACTGTCTTTTGGCGCCGCCCCCATGGCCGCCATGGCACAGGATGCAGCCGCTCCGGCCGGCGCCCCGCCGCTCGGCTGGTTCAAGACCTGTGACAAGCAGGGCGATAGCGATGTCTGCGCCGTTCAGAACGTGCTTCTGTCGCAGAACGGCCAGCTGATCACGGCTGTGGGCCTCATCACGGTCGAGGGCCAGGTCAACCGCAAGATCATGCAGGTATCGGTTCCCTCGGCGCGTCTGATCCAGCCGGGAATCACCATGCAGATCGATGGCGGCAAGGCCCAGAAGCTCGACTACGTGCTCTGCATCCCCGATCGCTGCACCGCTGAAGTGCCGCTGACGGATCCGGTTATCGCCAGCCTGAAAAAGGGCGGCGAAGTGGTCTTCACCTCCGTCAATTTCCGTCGCGCTGCCAATCCGATCAAGGTCTCGCTGAACGGCTTTACCGGTGCCTTCGACGGCGCGCCGATCTCGCAGTCGCAGCTCGCCGAAAGCCAGCGCAGCCTGCAGGAAAGCATGCAGAAAAAGGCTGAAGAAGCCCGCAAGAAGCTGGAAGACGCTCAGAACGCTGCCAAGGCCGGCCAGTAAGCCAGAGCCTCGTCGCAATCATGAAGAACGGACGCCTGAAAAGGCGTCCTTTTTTGTAGAACACTTATCTTGAGGCTGAGCCATCACCGGCCGCGGCACGAGAGGGTTGCCACGACCGGCTGGCCGGAGGCTGGAGCTGGCATCTCCTGCACCCCATCAGTGGCACAAAGACCGGTCCGCTGCATTGATCCCACGCAGTTTCCGCTGCGCCAATCTTGACTCCCGGGCGATGTCCCGGCGCCGAGGTGTCAGTGCGCCAGAATGGCCTTCGGCTTCAGGCGACCGGTTTCGGCCCTTTCGAAAATCTGGCCGATATGCGGGTTCTGCAAGGGAACGCCGCTCTCGTCATGTTCCAGATTCTGCTCCGACACATAGGCGACATAGGACGTCTCGTCGTTTTCCGCCAGAAGGTGGTAGAAGGGCTGATCCTTGTGCGGACGGATTTCTGCCGGAATGGCATTCCACCATTCCTCGGTATTGGCGAATTCGGGATCCACATCGAAAACAATTCCGCGGAACGGAAAGACCTTGTGACGAACGACTTCGCCGATGGTGAATTTTGCGTTTCGTTGTTTCATGGCGCGAACTTCCTTTCGTCTTCCCATGTGGGAATTCCTGCCAACGACATCAAGGCCGCAATGTTCCGCAAACGGTCGAACTCGCCGTGGCGAGCAGGCAAAAAGCTGAACGAAATCGCGCCGCCGGGCCTTGCTTTCGCAAGGTGCCTCACGAAGCCGACAGGCGAGGGCGCGGCGCGGTCGCCAGGAACACGCCTCCCATGACGAGGACAATCCCGGCGGCGTGGTAGGACTGAAACGCCTCGCCCAGAAACAGGATGGCCAGCAGGATCGAAATCGGCGGCATCAGATACAATGTCACGCCGGCCTGGGCCGGGCCGAAGACGCGCACCGAATGCTGGAAACAGTAGAAGGCCGCCAGCGAGGCAAATGCGATGATGCCGGCCAGTTTCAGCCAGTCGCTGGCAGAATCGGGGACCGGGGCGCCCGACAGGAACTCCACCAGGGCCGGCGGGAAGAGCACGATGGCGCCTGAGGCCGCCAGGAGGCCGAACAGCGACAGCGGGCGCATGGCGGCGATCGAGGGCTTGCGCAGCAACATGGAATAGAGCGCGAAGGCGACCGCCGCCAGAAGCACGCCGAGATCCCCGATATTGAAGGTGATCGCCAGCAATTGCGCCGGCTCGCCCTTCAGGACGATGGTTGCGACGCCTGCAAAGGCGATCGCCATTCCGCAAATCTCCGCCAGCCGCAGCCTGCGCCCTTGGAAAAGGCATTGAAACAGCAGGATGAACAGGGAGGAGGTGGTGTAGATCAGGGTCGCATTGGAAGCGGTCGTCTTCGTCAGCGCCCAGTAGACGAAGCCGCCGCAAATTCCCATTCCCAGAATACCGAGCACCAGCCAGAGCAGGGTGTGGCGGCGCACGAGGTCGAGGCAGGCCCGCCGGTCGTGCCAGATCAGCGGCAGAATCAGCAGTGTCGCGCCGAACCAGCGGAGAAAGGCCGTGATGAAGGGACCGATATCACCGGTAATGCCGCGGCCGAAGATGAGGTTGGTGGAAAAGAAGAGCGGTGCAAGCACGAACAGAAGCCAGTCGATTGCGCGGGGGGAAGCACCGGATTGGGACATGACGGCCTGTGTCGCAAGTAGATGAAACTGCAGATGAAAACGAAAACACCGGCGCCGGGGCGCCGGTGGTCTATGGCAGGGGTCTACGGCATGCGTCTATGCCATGGGCGTTCCCCGGCCTTTACGCCGAGTAGTACATGTCGAATTCGACCGGATGCGGCGTCATTTCGAAACGCATGACTTCCTGCATCTTCAGCTCGATATAGGCATCGATCTGGTCGTCGTCGAAGACGCCGCCGGCGGTCAGGAACTTGCGATCCCTGTCGAGGCATTCGAGGGCTTCGCGCAAGGAGCCGCAGACCGTCGGGATCTTCTTCAATTCCTTCGGCGGCAGGTCGTAAAGATCCTTGTCCATGGCCTTGCCCGGATGGATCTTGTTCTTGATGCCGTCGAGACCGGCCATCAGCATCGCGGCAAAGCCCAGATAGGGGTTCTGCGTGGGGTCGGGGAAGCGGACTTCCACACGCTTGGACTTCGGACCGGAGCCGAAGGGAATGCGGCAGGAGGCCGAACGGTTGCGCGCCGAATAGGCGAGCAGAACCGGAGCTTCATAGCCGGGGACCAGGCGCTTGTAGGAATTGGTCGTCGGATTGGTGAAGGCGTTGATCGCCTTGGCATGCTTGATGATGCCGCCGATATAATAGAGGCAGCTCTCCGACAGGCCGGCATATTCGTCACCGGCGAAGGTCGGCTTGCCGTCCTTCCAGATCGACTGGTGCACATGCATGCCGGAGCCGTTGTCGCCGAACACCGGCTTGGGCATGAAGGTTGCCGTCTTGCCATAGGCATTGGCGACCTGATGCACGACATATTTGTAGATCTGCATCTTGTCGGCATTGCGCACCAGCGTATCGAACTTCACACCCAGTTCGTGCTGGGCGGATGCCACTTCGTGGTGATGCTTTTCGACGACAACGCCCATTTCGGTCAGAACCGTCAGCATTTCCGAGCGCATGTCCTGCAGGCTATCGACCGGCGGAACCGGGAAATAGCCGCCCTTGACGCGCGGGCGGTGGCCGAGATTGCCGGTTTCGTAATCCGTATCGTCGTTCGACGGCAGCTCGGAGGAATCCAGCTTGAAGCCGGTGTTGAACGGATCGGCCTTGTACTTCACGTCGTCGAAGACGAAGAATTCCGGCTCCGGGCCGACAAAGACCGTATCGCCGATGCCCGATGCCTTCAGATAGGCTTCCGCCTTTTTCGCCGTGCCGCGCGGATCGCGATTATAGGCTTCGCCGGAGATCGGATCGAGAATGTCGCACATGATCACCATGGTCGACTGGGCAAAGAACGGATCCATGTGGACCGTGGCCGGATCGGGCATGAGAACCATGTCGGACTCATTGATAGCCTTCCAGCCGGCGATCGAGGAACCGTCGAACATGACGCCATCGGCGAACATGTCCTCATCCACAGCCGTGACATCCATCGTGACGTGCTGCAGCTTGCCCTTGGGGTCGGTAAAGCGCAGGTCGACGAACTTGACGTCGTTCTCCTTGATTTGCTTCATGATGTCGCTTGCGGTCGTCATGGGTTCTCCCTTGATTGCTCTGTCTTGTATGAGGATCCGATCTTGTCCGGTCGGATTTCTTGCTGGAAGATCAGATCGCGTCCACGCCGGTCTCGCCGGTGCGGATGCGAACGACTTCCTCGATATTGGACACGAAGATCTTGCCGTCGCCGATGCGCCCCGTCTGGGCTGCATTGCGGATGGCATCGATCACGGCGTCGACATTCTCGTCGGCCAGCACGACCTCAACCTTCACCTTCGGCAGGAAGTCCACGACATATTCGGCGCCCCGATAGAGCTCCGTATGTCCCTTCTGGCGCCCGAAGCCTTTGGCCTCGGTGACCGTGATACCCTGCAGTCCGACCTCTTGAAGCGCTTCCTTAACTTCATCCAGTTTGAAAGGCTTAATGATCGCTTCGATCTTTTTCATGAGAAAATGTCTCTCCGCTTCTCCCTTGGGAGCGGGCCTGAAGTCCCACCCGCCCGTCGTTATGCAGGTATTGTGCCAGTCGTCCCGGCCAGGCGCAGGAGAGGGGCAAAGCGCCCGAACCACCGCAATCCTTCTGATACCAAATGCGTTCGAAAAGCAGGCTATGGTTTTGCCGCGCGGCTGGCAAGAGCCTGCCCCTGCTGTCCCATCCTTGTTTTCGCGAATTCCGTTTTTCCAATGGAAACAGGCCATTATTTGGGCGAATGCCTAAAATGTAAACTCTCTATCCCCTGTTTATCCGCTTGTCTTTTGACCACGGCATGGTTTCAATACGCCCATGTCGGCACATGCAAAAATTCTGCTCACCCCTTCGGAAATGGCGTCGGTCGATGCGGCGGCAGCGGCATCCGGCCTGTCCTCCTTCGGCCTGATGGAACAGGCGGGCTTTGCGGTGGCCGCCGCCGCGCTTCGCCATTGTCCTGGCGCCAGCCGCTATATCCTCCTGTGCGGGCCGGGCAAGAATGGCGGCGATGGCTTTGTTGCAGCGCGCGCATTAGCGCAGTCCGGCGCCGTCACCGCCGTGCACGCACTTTCGGCATCCGGCGGCTGGAGCGGCGATGCCGAACTTGCCCGCCTGGCCTGTCCCTGTCCCTGCCTGCCGTTGGACGATTATCAGCCTCGGCCCGGCGATCTGGTGATCGACGCCCTGTTCGGCGCGGGCCTTTCGCGCGATGTGCCGCCGGCCGTGGCGGCGGCGATCGAGAGGGTGGAGGCGGCAGGACTGCCCGTCCTGTCGGTGGACCTGCCGTCAGGAGTGTGCGGGCTGACCGGCCAGGTGCGCGGCAAGGCCTTTGCCGCAGCCCGCAGCGTGACTTTCATGACGCGCAAGCCCGGCCATGTTCTGATGCCGGGCCGGGCGCTCTCGGGTGTCGTGGATGTGGCCGATATCGGCATTCCGGACCGCTTCCTGCACAGCCATGCCGGAGCGCTCCGGCTCAACGAGCCCGGGATCTGGCTGCCGCTGGTGCCGGAGCTGACGGGCGCTGCACACAAATACCGGCGGGGACATCTGGTCGTGTTCAGCGGCCCCGCCTCGCATACCGGCGCGGCCCGCCTGTCGGCAGCGGCCGGACTGGATGCCGGGGCGGGCCTTGTCACCATTGCCGCGCCGCAGGACAGTCTGGCGGTTCTGGCGCCGGCGCTGACGGCCATCATGCTGCGCCAGATCGATGACGAGAAGGCTTTATCCGACTGGCTGAGTGACGCCACGATCCACGCCTTCGTCATCGGCCCCG
This sequence comes from Rhizobium sp. SSA_523, assembly GCF_030435705.1. Classification (NCBI taxonomy): domain Bacteria; kingdom Pseudomonadati; phylum Pseudomonadota; class Alphaproteobacteria; order Hyphomicrobiales; family Rhizobiaceae; genus Affinirhizobium; species Affinirhizobium gouqiense. The sequence goes on along the minus strand of NZ_CP129382.1, from coordinate 1,010,999 downwards.
GTTTCGGGATCGGTGAAAAGGCGCGGCGTCTTACCGAAGCGGCTAGCGGCAAGCCTGTTGTGGTGGATGCGGATGCGATTACCGCTTTCGCCACCTGCCCGCAAAGGCTTTATGCCGCCTTTGCCGACACGGATTCGCCGAAGCTTGTGCTGACGCCCCATGAAGGCGAGTTCTCGCGCCTCTTTCCCGATATTGCCGATGCCGCCGACACAGGAAAGGTGGAGAAGGCAAGATCCGCTGCCGCACGCGCCGGCGCCATCATCGTCTACAAAGGCGCCGACACGGTGATTGCTGCGCCTGACGGGCGTGTGCTGATCAACGAGAATGCACCGCCCTTTCTGGCAACGGCCGGTTCCGGCGATGTCCTGGCCGGCATGATCGGCGCGCTTCTGGCTCAGGGCATGCCGAGTTTCGAAGCGGCCGCGGCCGCCGTCTGGCTGCATGGCGAGGCGGGGCAGGCAGCGGGCCCCAGCCTCACCGCCGAAACGCTGGTTCCTCATATCGCCGCGGCCCGGGCAAAGCTGGCGGCGATCCAGGCAGGGGAGAGGGGCGATTTGCCGCGACCGACGGCCGGCACGGTTGTTGCAAGACCTTTCTGACGCGCCGCCCGGTCGATTCCGCGACTAGTCGGCGAGGCGCTGCTGCAAAAGGCGTGCGCCGTTCGGCGCATTCACCTTGCCGCCGGAGATGAAGAAGGCAAAGACATCGCGCGGTTGCTTTTTCGGGCGATGATCGGCATCGATCCTTGCAAGATCCTCCGGGACAGAACCCGTCGCATAGCTGCGCAGCCGCTTGGCCCAGTGATCGATCTCCGGCTTCGGATAGCAGCTGGCGATCTCGTCCTCACCCTTTTGCAGCCGGGCATAGACGAAGTCGGCGGTCACATCGGCAAACATCGGATATTCGCCGTGATCGGCGCAGACGGCCGCCACCTCATGGCGCCGGAGGAGATCGATGAAAGCCGGGTCGCAGAAACTCGCATGGCGCGGCTCCACCACATGGCGGAGCGGCAGGCCGTCGAGTGTCTTTGGCAAAAGGGAGAGAAAGGCCTCGAAATCGTCCGGCTGGAAGGTCTTGGTGGCCATGAATTGCCACAGGATTGGGCCGAGATGCGGGCCGAGCTCGGCGATGCCCTGGTTGAGAAATTTCTCGATCGAGGGGCCGGCCTCCGCCAGCACCTTGCGGTTGGTGCAATAGCGGCTTGCCTTCAGCGAGAAGACGAAGCCTTCCGGCACTTCCGAGGCCCATTTGGCGAAGGTGGCGGGCTTCTGGCTGGAATAATAGGTGCCGTTCACCTCAATCGCCGCCAGTTCGCGCGATGCAAATTCCAGCTGCCGCTTCTTCGCCAGCCTGTCAGGGTAGAAGCTGCCCTCCCAGGGATCGAAGGTCCAGCCGCCAATTCCCGTGCGGATGATGCCCGATGCCGTCATGATCATTTCCCTTGATTGCCGCGGGCGGGGCCGTCGAAGCCGGATATCACTCCGCCGCCTGGATCTTCTTGATGGGGCGCCGTTCCAGAAGCTCCTTGAGGAATTGGCCGGTATAGGAGCGCTTCTCCTTGACCACATCCTCCGGAGTGCCGACCGCCACCACCTGACCGCCGCCGGTTCCGCCTTCGGGGCCGATGTCGATGATCCAGTCGGCCGTCTTGATGACTTCGAGATTGTGCTCGATGACCACCACCGAATTACCCTGGTTGACCAGTTCGTGAAGCATTTCCAGAAGCTTGGCAACGTCGTGGAAATGCAGACCGGTCGTCGGCTCGTCGAGGATATAGAGCGTGCGTCCGGTCGAGCGCTTGGACAGCTCCTTGGCGAGCTTGACGCGCTGCGCCTCGCCGCCCGAGAGCGTATTGGCCTGCTGGCCGACCTTGATATAGCCGAGGCCGACATCGAAGAGCGCCTGGAGCTTGTCGCGCACCGCCGGCACGGCCGAGAAGAATTCGACGCCTTCCTCCACCGTCATGTCGAGCACATCGGCGATCGATTTGCCCTTGAAGGTGACGTCGAGCGTCTCGCGATTGTAGCGCTTGCCATGGCAGACATCGCAGGTGACGTAGACATCCGGCAGGAAATGCATCTCGATCTTGATGACGCCGTCGCCCTGGCAGGCTTCGCAGCGGCCGCCCTTCACATTGAAGGAGAAGCGGCCGGGCTGATAGCCGCGCGCCTTGGCCTCCGGCAGGCCGGCAAACCAGTCCCGGATCGGCGTGAAGGCGCCGGTATAGGTGGCGGGATTGGAGCGGGGCGTGCGGCCGATCGGCGACTGATCGATATCGATGACCTTGTCGATGAATTCCAGCCCGTCGATCCGATCGTGATCGGCCGGGATTTCCCGGGCGCCCATCACACGGCGAGCCGCCGCCTTGTAGAGCGTTTCGATCAGAAAGGTGGACTTGCCGCCGCCCGAGACGCCGGTCACGGCGGTGAAGAGGCCGAGCGGCACGGAGGCCGTGACCGATTTCAGATTGTTGCCGCGCGCACCGACAACCTTGATCTCCTTGCCCTTCTTGGGCTTGCGCCGATCGGCGGGCACGGCCACGCCCCGTTCGCCGGAGAGGTACTGCCCCGTCAGCGATTTCGGATTGGCCATGATCTCCTGCGGCGTGCCGGCGGCCACCACCTGTCCGCCATGCACGCCGGCGGCCGGGCCGATATCGACGACGTAATCGGCGGTCAGGATGGCATCCTCGTCATGCTCGACGACCAGAACCGTATTGCCGATATCGCGCAGATGCTTCAGCGTGTCGAGCAGCCGCGCATTGTCGCGCTGGTGCAGACCGATCGACGGCTCGTCCAGCACGTAGAGCACGCCGGTGAGGCCGGAGCCGATCTGCGAGGCGAGCCGGATGCGTTGGCTTTCGCCACCCGAGAGCGTTCCCGAACTGCGCGACAGGCTGAGATAATCGAGGCCGACATCGTTGAGGAAGCGCAGCCGGTCGCGAATTTCCTTCAGGATGCGAACCGCGATCTCGTTCTGCTTGGCCGTCAGCGTATCCGGCAGCGCCTCGAACCAGTCGCGGGCGACCCTGATCGACATTTCGGTGACTTCGCCGATATGTTTCTTGCCGATCTTGACGGCCAGCGCCTCCGGCTTCAGGCGATAGCCCTTGCAGGCGGGGCAGGGCGCCGCGGACATGTAGCGCTCGATCTCCTCGCGCGCCCAGGCGCTGTCGGTCTCCTTCCAGCGCCGCTCGAGATTGGGCACGATGCCCTCGAAGGTCTTGGTCGTCTTGTAGGATCGGGCGCCGTCGGCATAGGAAAACTCGATCTTGTCCTCGGTCCCGCGCAGGATCGCGCTTCGCGCGCTTTCACTGAGCTTGGACCAGCGATCCGTCAGCTTGAAGCCATAGACTTTGCCGAGACCCTCAAGCGTCTGATTGTAGTAGGGCGATGTGGATTTGGCCCAGGGCGCAATTGCGCCATCCTTCAAGGTGCGCTCCGGCTCGGGGACGATCAGGTTCTCGTCGACCTTCTGCTGCGAGCCAAGCCCGTCGCAGGTCGGGCAGGCACCGAAGGGATTGTTGAAGGAAAACAGCCTTGGCTCGATCTCGGGAATGGTGAAGCCTGAGACCGGGCAGGCGAATTTTTCGGAAAACAGCACCCGCTCATGCGTCTCGTTCAGCGATTTATTGGCCGAACCGCCGGCCGCGGTTTCCTCCGGCGGCAGCGGCTTGTCGGCGTATTCCGCGACAGCCAGGCCATCGGCGAGCTTCAGGCAGGTCTCCAGGCTGTCGGCCAGGCGCGGTCCGATATCGCCGCGCACGACGATGCGGTCCACCACTACATCGATATCGTGCTTGTATTTCTTGTCGAGCGCCGGAGCCTCGGCGATCTCGTAGAACTGGCCATCCACCTTGACGCGCTGGAAGCCCTTCTTCATGAGCTCGGCGAGCTCCTTCTTGTACTCGCCCTTGCGGCCGCGCACCATCGGCGCAAGGATATATAGCCTCGTACCCTCCTCGAAAGCCAGGACGCGATCCACCATCTGGCTGACCGTCTGGCTCTCGATCGGCAGGCCGGTGGCGGGCGAATAGGGAATGCCGACCCGCGCGAAGAGAAGGCGCATGTAATCGTAGATTTCCGTCACCGTGCCGACCGTCGACCGCGGATTTTTCGAGGTCGTCTTCTGCTCGATCGAGATTGCCGGCGACAGGCCGTCGATCTGGTCGACATCCGGCTTCTGCATCATTTCCAGGAACTGACGCGCATAGGCCGAGAGGCTCTCGACATAGCGTCTCTGGCCCTCGGCATAGATCGTATCGAAGGCCAGCGAGGATTTTCCCGATCCGGACAGGCCGGTCATCACGATCAGGCTATTGCGGGGCAGATCGAGGTCGATGCCCTTGAGGTTATGCTCGCGGGCGCCGCGAATGGAAATCGTCTTCAGTTCGCTCATCGTGAAAGGCTCTTTGGGAGGACAAGCCCCTTATGTAGTGAATGCATGGCCGCTGTCGAGCCGCAGATGAGGGAAAGGAACAAGTGCCCGTTCCGTTCCATCCTTCCGCCCCGCCGCGCCGGATTGACAGGATCATAACGAGTTTATAGAACAAAGAAAGAACAAATTTGGCTGTGGATTACCGCTCCAACCTTTCCTGCCGGGAAGGGGGATGGGATACAGTGCCGATGAGTGACAATGCCAATGACGGCGCGCGGCAGCGGCCATGCGCAGGGCAAAAGACGAGGTGACGACATGGCTGGAAGCGTAAATAAGGTGATCCTGATCGGCAATGTGGGCGCGGATCCCGAAATCCGCCGCACCCAGGACGGTCGCCCGATCGCCAATCTCCGCATCGCGACCTCGGAAAGCTGGCGCGACCGCAATAGCGGCGAACGGCGTGAGAAGACGGAGTGGCACAATGTCGTCGTCTTCAACGAAGGCCTCTGCAAGGTGGTCGAGCAATATGTGAAGAAGGGCGCCAAGCTCTATATCGAAGGTGCGCTGCAGACCCGCAAATGGCAGGACCAGAACGGCAATGACCGCTATTCGACGGAAATCGTGCTGCAAGGCTTCAACTCCACGCTGACCATGTTGGATGGCCGCGGTGGCGGTGAGGGCCAGGGCATGGGCGGCGGTGGCGCCGGCTATGGCGGTGGACGCGGCGGCAGCAGCGGTGGCGGCGAATTCGGCGGCGGCTACGAGGATTACGATAGGCCGCAGCAGGGTTCCGGCCGCGGTAGCCAGCCCGCCGCTTCCGGCGGTTTTGCGCGCGACCTGGATGACGATATCCCGTTCTGATCGCGCCCCCGGCAAAGCCGGTCCATTCGGGCCAGGTCCGACCAGGCCCGGGTTCATCAGGGCCGCGTCCATCAGGGTGAAGTCCGGCGAAGCCGCATGCATCAAGACCGGGTTGATCGGAGCCGGCCTCTAGGTGTCGGTTCTTGATGAGTCGGGCGGACCAGGGTCCGGCCTCTCAACCGGCCTGTTGCAGCCGGCCTGTTTCAGGGGGGGGCCTGTCTCGGGTAAACTCTCTCGGGTAAACTCTCTCGGGTAAACTCTCTCGGGCAAACTTTCTCAGGCAAACCTTCTCAGGCAAGCCATCTCAGGCAGCATGCTCCAGGTGAAATGCTCCATGTGACCTGTCGCAGGTGACGCCTCTCAGGCGGCAGGTGAGGGGATCGGTGCCGCGCCGGCGCTTCTGTCCTGGAGCATGGCCACCAGCGCGTCCGATTGCGACAGGATGCCTGCAAGCTTGCCGCTCTCCCGCACCACGGGAAGGTCGTGCAAGCCGCCTTCCGCAAACAGGATGACGGCATCGGCCAGCGGTGTCTCCGGCCGAAGGGTGCGGACAGGCGCGGTCATGATGTCCTTGACGGTATCATTGGGCGCCGTGGCCCCGGACAGGATCAGCCGCAGGCGCTGCGCAATGTCGATACGCGGCTGGCCGGCCACCCAGCGGGGCTTGTGAAGGAAATCCGACTGCGTGACGATGCCGACGACTTCGGCCTTCTCATTGGTAACCGGCAGAGCCCGGAAGTGGTGGCGCCGCATCAGCTCATGCGCCTCGCGCAGGCTGGTATCCGGCCCGACCGCCACAACATCGCGCGACATGATGCTCTCACAGGTCACGTGAAGGGCACGCCGGCGATAGGAGCGCAATTCGGTGCGTCGCAGGATAGTCTCCAGATCGTCGCGGTCGATATCCAGATATTGATCGAAATCCTTCAGGACCTCATCGAGATCGGCAGGTTCGAAGCCGATGCGCGCCAGCGGCGCCGGATCGGAGGTTGCGTGGCGATTGACGGCCGGCTGCTGCCGGTGCGGGTAACTGCCGCGTGTCAGGCGGTGGTAAAGCATGGCGGAGACAAGCAGCAGCAGCGAATTGCCAAGCACCGGCCACAGCACGAAAGAGAGGCCGAGATCATGCACGGCGGGTCCGCCGACGACCGCGGTCAGGGCCACGGCGCCACCGGGCGGATGCAGGCAGCGGCAGGCGATCATCGCGGCGATAGCCAGCGACACCGCCAGCGCCGCCGCAAGGCTCTGGTCCGGCACCAGCCAGGTCACGGCCACGCCGACGGCTGCCGCAATGCCATTGCCGCCAAGAACCGACCATGGCTGCGCCAGCGGGCTGGCGGGCGCGGCAAACAGCAGGACGGCGGAGGCGCCCATGGGGGCGATGATCGCCGGAGAGATCTGTCCCTGCTGAACCGCCAGCGCTCCAAATGCGGCGGTCACGGCAATGCCGAGCAGGGCGCCGAGAGGGGCGCGGATGCGCTCCCGCAGGCTGAAGGCCTGGCTGGCCGGCAGGAGGCGACGAAAATCAAAGAACATGCGCAAAAGCTTCTTCCGGATGATGTCTGGTCTCGAGGGACAAAATTCGCTCAAGGCGTTGAGCGTGGCAGGATCTGGAGGGTGATATCAGAGAAACCCGTTCAGTTTGATCAGGGCCGCCGGTCTGTCCGAAACGCATTGAGGGGTGGCGACGCAGGAACGGGCCATTTGCAGCATATCCCCGCGGGCCGTGGCGGATTCTCCCTGTGAAGGCGTCGAAGAGGCCATTTGGCGTCTCGGCCGTCAGGCAGGCAGTGCGAATGCGGAGCGGACGCCATCGACGACGAACTGGACGGAGAGTGCCGCCAGAAGAACGCCGAGCAGGCGTGTCAGGAGCGCCCGGCCCGTCATTCCGAGATAGCGATCCAGCCGCTCGGCAATCAGCAGCGCGCCCAGCACGAACCCCATGACCACCAGCAGGAGTCCGATCAGCAGCGCCCTGTCGAGCGGTTCCGCAAAGGAGCCGGCCAGCAGGACCATGGCGGAAATGGCGCCCGGACCGGCAATCAGAGGCAGGGCCAGCGGAAAGACTGCGATATTCTGGATATGGTCGATGGTGATGGCGACCTTGGATGTCTCTTCCTTGCGCTCGTTGCGCTTCTGGAAAATCATCTCGAAGGCGATCCAGAACAGCAGCAGCCCGCCGGCGATGCGGAAGGCACCCATCGAAATGCCGAGAATGGAGAGGATGCCGGCGCCGAACAGGGCAAAGACGGTGAGGATGAGAAAGGCGATCAGCGTGCCGCGAAGCGCCACCTGCCGACGCTGGCTGCGGGTCAGTCCGGCGGTGAGGCCGAGAAAGATGGGCGCAAGACCCGGCGGGTCAAGCGTCACCAGCAGCGTCGTGAACGCGCTCATGATACTGTCTGCAGTCACCATGCTTTGTCTCTCCCCATGTTCCAAGGCTTGCTCAAGGGCGCGCGCGAAGGTAGACCCTTTGCATGAAGAATTCGCTGCCAATGCCAAAAGCGGCAAAGCATACCGCAAATGGCGCAAAAGCCTGTTTAAAACTAGCCCTCAAATTGGCGTTTGCACAGCGGACCGGCTATAGTGAAACAACTGATTCCGAACAGAGATCGTACCCGATTTGACTGAGCAGAGCACCCCTGGCGGCGGAAAGCTGCCTCCCGGCATCGAACCTATTTCCATCATGGAGGAGATGCAGCGCTCCTACCTCGACTACGCGATGAGCGTGATCGTGAGCCGCGCGCTTCCCGATGTGCGAGACGGTTTGAAGCCGGTTCATCGCCGCATTCTCTACGGCATGTCCGAACTGGGCATCGACTGGAACAAGAAATACGTCAAATGCGCCCGCGTGACCGGGGACGTGATGGGTAAATATCACCCGCACGGCAATTCGGCGATCTATGATGCGCTTGCGCGTATGGCGCAGGACTGGTCGCTGCGGCTTCCGCTGATCGACGGCCAGGGCAATTTCGGCTCGATCGACGGTGATCCGCCGGCGGCCGAACGCTATACGGAATGCCGTCTCCAGAAGGCCGCGCATTCCCTGCTCGACGATCTTGACAAGGAAACGGTCGATTTCCGCGACAATTACGACGGCACGCTCTCCGAGCCGGTCGTCGTGCCGGCCAAGTTTCCGAACCTCCTCGTCAACGGTGCCGGCGGTATCGCGGTCGGCATGGCGACCAATATCCCGCCGCACAATCTGATCGAGGTGATCAACGGCTGCATCGCGCTGATCGACAATCCGGTGATCGAACTGCCGGAACTGATGCAGATCATTCCCGGCCCGGATTTCCCGACAGGCGCACTTGTTCTTGGCCGCTCGGGCATCAAATCGGCCTATGAGACCGGCCGCGGCTCCATCATCATGCGCGGCAAGGCGCATGTCGAGCCGATGCGCGGGGATCGCGAGCAGATCATCGTCACCGAGGTTCCCTACCAGGTCAACAAGGCGGCGATGATCGAGAAGATCGCCGAGCTCGTGCGCGAGAAGCGCATAGAGGGCATTTCCGACCTGCGCGACGAATCCGACCGGCAGGGCTATCGCGTCGTCATCGAATTGAAGCGCGATGCCAATGCCGAAGTCATCCTGAACCAGCTCTATCGCTACACGCCGCTGCAGACCTCCTTCGGCTGCAATATGGTGGCGCTGAATGGCGGTAAGCCGGAACAGCTGACCCTGATCGACATGCTGAAGGCCTTCGTCACCTTCCGTGAGGAAGTGGTTAGCCGGAGAACGAAATACCTGCTGCGCAAGGCCCGCGACCGGGCGCATGTCTTGGTGGGTCTGGCGATTTCAGTCGCTAATATCGACGAGATCATCAATCTCATCCGCCGCGCGCCCGATCCGCAGACGGCGCGCGAGCAGCTGATGGAGCGCCGCTGGCCGGCCAAGGATGTCGAGGCCCTTATCCGGCTCATCGATGATCCGCGTCACCGCATCAACGAGGACGGCACCTATAACCTCTCCGAAGAGCAGGCACGCGCCATTCTCGAGCTGCGCCTCGCCCGCCTGACCGCTCTCGGACGCGACGAAATCGCCGACGAATTGAACAAGATCGGCGCCGAGATCAGCGATTACCTGGACATTCTGTCGTCGCGGCTGCGCATCCAGCAGATCGTCAAGGATGAGCTGACCGGCGTTCGCGACGAATTCGGCACGCCCCGGCGCACCGAAATCATGGATGGCGGTCCGGATATGGACGATGAGGATCTCATCGCCCGCGAAGACATGGTCGTGACCGTTTCGCATCTGGGCTACATCAAGCGGGTCCCGCTGACCACCTACCGGGCGCAGCGCCGCGGCGGCAAGGGCCGCTCCGGCATGGCGACACGCGATGAGGATTTCGTCACCCGGCTCTTCGTGGCCAATACCCATACGCCGGTGCTGTTCTTCTCCTCGCGCGGCATCGTCTACAAGGAAAAGGTCTGGCGCCTGCCGATCGGCACGCCCACCTCGCGCGGCAAGGCGCTGATCAACATGCTGCCGCTGGAACCCGGCGAGCGGATCACGACGATCATGCCATTGCCGGAGGACGAAGACAGCTGGGCCAATCTCGACGTGATGTTCTCGACGACGCGCGGCACAGTGCGGCGTAACAAGCTGTCCGACTTCATCCAGGTCAATCGCAACGGCAAGATTGCGATGAAGCTCGAGGAGGAGGGCGACGAGATCCTGTCGGTCGAGACCTGCTCGCCGCCCAATGCCGACCTCGACCTGCCGGGCGACGACGTGCTTCTCACCACGGCGCTTGGCCAGTGCATCCGCTTCCCCGTCGACGATGTCCGCGTCTTTGCCGGACGCAATTCCATCGGCGTGCGGGGTATCAGCCTTGCGGATGGCGACCGTCTGATCTCGATGACGATCGTTGGCCACGTGGCTGCCGAACCCTGGGAGCGCGCCGCCTATCTGAAGCGGTCTGCCGCTGAGCGACGCGCAGCAGGCGTCGATGAGGAGGATATCGCGCTGGTCGGCGAAGAAGTCACCGAAGAGGGCCAGCTCAGCGATGAACGCTACGAATATCTGAAGGCGCACGAGCAATTCGTCCTGACGATCTCGGAACGCGGCTTCGGCAAGCGCTCCTCCTCCTACGACTTCCGCACCTCGGGTCGTGGCGGCAAGGGCATCCGCGCCACCGACACGTCGAAGACAAACGAGATCGGCGAACTCGTTGCGGCCTTCCCGGTCCATGACAAGGACCAGCTGATGCTGGTCTCCAATGGCGGTCAGTTGATCCGTGTGCCGGTCGACGGCATCCGTATTGCCAGCCGTGCGACGAAGGGCGTCACCATCTTCTCCACTGCCAAGGATGAGCGGGTCGTTTCCGTGGAACGGATCAGCGAGCCGGAAGGTGATGAGGAGGCCGGCGTGCTTCCCGAAGAAATCATCGCGGAAACCGGTGATCTCGGCCAAGGCGCTCCCTTGACCTCCGCTGACGGATCGACCGACGCCCTGTCAGGCGAGCCGGATCAGTCATCCGACGGCGAGGGGACCTCGCCTGATGGTGCCGGAGACGGGGAAGACGAGGATGGGGGCGACGAGACCGCCTGACCCTCGTTCCGAGGCAGACCGGAACTGACGCGACCATGATGCAGCGCCCCTCGGGGCGCTGCTTTCATTTGGTAAGACCGTGTCATCCTTTGACGAAAGAACCCGGTACACTGAGCGTGGGGGCGGGGATGTGGCCTCCGGTCGCCGTTGCCTGACGCTTGCCCAGAGGGCGGCGGCTGGCTCCTTCAGCGGGGAAGCCATCGGGCGACAGGTCGCAGACACGAAAAAGCCGGGGTCAACCCGGCCGTTTCGTCGTCATCATTGTCTTGGGAGACTGTTTTGGGGGACTACCTTCGGAGACTGCCGTCACAGACCTGTCTCGAGGAGAGAATGCAGGAGAGGAGGTTGAAGGCGCGCGCCTCAGGCGAGGATCACGTCTTGCAGTACTGCCCGGCGAAACAGACGCCAGAGCATCAGAAGGCGGCATGCCTCTTGGCGAATTCACGCAGGTTTTCGCGTTCGCGGCGAAGTTCGGTAATCGAAGTAAACACGGATGCAACGAACATGGTGCTGATCAGACCTGAAAGCACAATCATTCCGATATACATGGGGCTGCTCCTTGCTTCGATCACCCCAGCCGTCAGTAATAGGGCTGATCGATGTAATGGCCGGTCAACTGGGTGTAGCTGAACTGCGGCGTGTTGCTCTTATCCTGGTACAGGGTGAAGGTCGCCGTCATCATGACCGCAATCATTGCAGTCCACACCAGATTGATCATCGTAATCGTATCCGGCATGACCGTTTTTCTCTTGGCAAACATTCCCAAGTTCCTTCTCGCTTTCAAGAACGCCGATGATGCGAACATGTTCCGCACCAGTATGAAACATCTTTATTCCCTGCCCTCTGAAGCGTCCCTGAAGGGGTCGTTCATCTGGCGTTCAGGATTCGTTAACAGATGGCGTCAGACGGGAAAGAGCACGAATTCCAGTGCAAAGGATGCCAGGATCGCAATGGTGACAAGCAGGATCAGCATCGTTGTCTTTCCCCTCAGAGCCGTTCTCACCCTGACGCGGGACGTCGCGGGGGGTGATGGCGACAATAAAGCAGGATGAGGCTGAAACAGCCTTGAACGGGCCATTCATGCGCAGTTCATGGTCTGGCGCCGCTTGCGAAGCCCCCCCTTCCATGACAAAAGGCGGAAGTTTCGCGAGAGAGTGCAATGACCACTGCCTTTTATCCAGGGTCCTTCGATCCAATGACCAATGGACATCTGGATGTTCTCATCCAGGCGCTGAACGTGGCTGATCATGTCATTGTCGGCATCGGCGTGCATCCCGGAAAGGCACCGATGTTTTCCTTCGAGGAGCGCTCGGATCTGATCCGCCTAGCGCTGGAAGAGGCGCTTCCGGACCGCCGCGACGCCCTTGCGGTCGTTTCCTTCGACAATCTGGTGGTGGATGCGGCGCGCAGCCACGGCGCGCGACTGCTGATCCGCGGACTGCGGGACGGCACCGATCTCGATTATGAAATGCAGATGGTGGGAATGAACGCGCAGATGGCGCCGGATGTGCAGACGGTGTTTCTGCCGGCCGCGACTGCCTCAAGGCCGATTACTGCCACATTGGTCCGGCAGATCGCCTCCATGGGCGGCGACGTCAGGCCTTTCGTGCCCAAGGCCGTCCTCGACGCGCTGACCAAGAAGCTGAAGCGCTGAAGCGCTGCAACCTTTTACCTGAACGGAGCTTGTCCGATGAAATTTCTGTCGCTTGCCTTTGCCACCGCGCTGGCTGCCGCCTCCTTCGTCTCGCAGGCCGCGGCCGCGGCCGGTGATATCCTGACCATCCAGTTGAAGGATGGCCCGGTCGTGATCGAGCTGATGCCGGAGGTGGCGCCGAAACATGTGGCGCAGGTGAAGAAACTCGCCGCCGAGGGCAAATACAACAATGTCGCCTTCCACCGCGTCATCGACGGCTTCATGGCGCAGACCGGCGACGTGCAGTATGGCAATATGGAGAAGGGCTTCGACCAACGCCGCGCCGGCACCGGCGGCTCCGAACTCGCCGATATTCCGGCCGAGTTCTCCAAGGTGCCCTTCGAGCGCGGCACGGTGGGCATGGCCCGTTCGCAGGATCCTGATTCGGCGAATTCGCAGTTCTTCATCATGTTCGACAAGGGCGATTTCCTGAACGGACAATATACCGTCATCGGCAAGGTCGTGTCGGGCATGGATCATGTCGACAAGATCAAGCGGGGCCAGGGCGGCAATGGCGAAGTGTCCAATCCCGATCGGATGATCAAGGTCACGGTCGGGAAATAAAAGGGCGCAAAGCCCAATAGCAAAGCCCAACAGCAAGGAGACTGACATGGCCGAGATCAAGGATCCGGAAAACACCATCATCATGGAAACCACGAAGGGCAAGGTCGTCATCTCGCTGATGCCGGATCTCGCGCCGGAACACGTGGCCCGCGTCAAGGAACTGACGCGCGAAGGCGCCTATGACGGCGTCGTCTTCCACCGCGTCATTGCCGATTTCATGGCCCAGACGGGCGATGTGAAGTTCGGCAAGAAGGGCGGCGAGAGCTTCAATCCCGGCCGCGCCGGTATGGGCGGGTCCGACAAGCCGGACCTGAAGGCCGAATTTTCGGCGGTCCCGCATGTCCGTGGCACCTGCTCCATGGCGCGCTCGCAGAGCCCGAACTCCGCCAATTCGCAGTTCTTCATCTGCTTTACCGATGCGCCCTGGCTCAACAAGCAGTACACTGTCTGGGGTCAGGTCATCGAAGGCATGGACTTCATCGACCAGATCAAGAAGGGCGAGCCGGTATCCGATCCCGACTCGATCGTCTCGATGAAGGTGGCGGCGGACGCCGCAGCCTGATCGACACGTCTGTGACACCATCAGGCGCTTCGGCTCTGCCGGAGCGCTTTTCTTTGTCGGCGGACCGGGCTATCTGACCGGCTCGACGATCAACATGACATGGTCAAAAGATGCGCGTAGACCTTTTCGACTTCGATCTGCCCGAGGGCAATATCGCTCTGCGGCCGGCAAATCCGCGCGACAGCGCCAGACTGCTGGTCGTCGACCCCGATCATGCGCCGCAGCTGACGGACCGGATCGTGCGCGACCTGCCGCATTTTCTCAAGCGCGGCGATGCGCTGGTCTTCAACGATACCAAGGTCATTCCGGCGCAGCTTGAAGGCGTTCGTTCGCGCGAGGGCGCTCCGGACCTGCATGTGTCCGCAACGCTGCATCTGCGCGCGGCCCCCGATATCTGGAAGGCTTTCGCCAGGCCGGGCAAGCGTTTGAAAATCGGCGACCGCATCCGCTTTGGCCATGCCGGCAATGCCTGCTACCTCGGAACCCTGGATGCCGTGCTGGAAGACAAAGGCGAGGGCGGCGAGGTGACCCTGCGCTTCGACCTTTCGGGACCATCGCTGGACGAGGCGATCATGGCGGTCGGCCATATTCCCCTGCCGCCATATATCGCCGCCAAGCGGCCGGAAGACGAGCAGGACAGCCGCGACTATCAGACCATCTATGCGCGTGAAGATGGCGCCGTGGCCGCGCCGACGGCCGGCCTGCATTTCACGCCGGATCTTTTTGCCGCTCTCGACGCCGCCGGGATCGAGCGCCATTTCGTGACGCTGCACGTCGGCGCCGGCACCTTTCTTCCCGTCAAGGCGGACGACACGAGCGACCACAAGATGCATTCCGAAATCGGCCATGTCTCGGCCTCCACCGCCGAGGCGCTGAATGCGGTGCGGGCGCGGGGCGGCAGGATTGTCAGCGTCGGCACGACCTCGCTGCGGCTTCTGGAAAGCGCCGCCGGCGAGAACGGCGAGTTGCAGGCCTGGTCGGGCGCCACCGATATCTTCATCACGCCCGGCTACCGCTTCAAGGCCGTCGACATCCTGATGACCAATTTCCATCTGCCGCGCTCGACGCTGTTCATGCTGGTTTCCGCCTTTGCCGGGCTGGAAACCATGCGCAGTGCTTACGAGCATGCGATTTCCGCGGGTTACCGCTTCTATTCCTACGGCGATTCCAGCCTGCTCTTCCGGAAGACCATCTGATGACCACCGAAAACTTCCAGTTCGCCCTGAAGGCCAATGACGGCAAGGCTCGCCTTGGCGAAATCTCCATGCCGCGCGGCACGATCCGCACGCCGGCCTTCATGCCGGTGGGCACGGTGGGAACCGTGAAGGCCATGTATCTGGATCAGGTGCGCGAGGGCGGAGCCGACATCATTCTCGGCAATACCTATCACCTGATGCTGCGGCCGGGCCCCGAGCGCGTCGCCCGCCTTGGCGGCCTGCACGAGCTTATCCGCTGGCCCGAGCCCATCCTCACCGATAGCGGCGGCTTCCAGGTCATGTCCCTGTCCGGCCTGCGCAAGCTTGACGAAAAGGGCGTGACCTTCAAGAGCCATGTGGACGGCAGCACGCATCACATGTCACCCGAACGATCTATCGAGATCCAGGGCCTGCTCGACAGCGATATCCAGATGCAGCTCGACGAATGCGTGGCCCTGCCGGCGGAGCCGAAGGAGATCGAGCGGGCGATGGAATTGTCGCTGCGCTGGGCGGAGCGCTGCAAGGTCGCCTTCGGCAACCAGCCGGGCAAGGCGATGTTCGGCATCGTGCAGGGCGGTGACCAGCCGGCACTTCGCGTCCGTTCCGCCGAGGGACTGACGGCGCTCGACCTGAAGGGCTATGCCGTCGGCGGGCTGGCCGTCGGCGAGCCGCAGGCGGTAATGCTGGACATGCTGAACATCACGCTGCCGGTTCTGCCGGTCGAAAAACCCCGCTATCTGATGGGGGTCGGAACGCCGGACGATATTCTGAAATCTGTAGCCTGCGGGATCGACATGTTCGACTGCGTCATGCCCACTCGCTCCGGTCGTCACGGTCTTGCCTTCACCCGCAAGGGCAAGGTCAACATCCGCAATGCCAAGCATGCCGAAGACATGCGCCCGCTGGACGACCAGTCCAATTGCCCCGCCAGCCGCGATTATTCCAGGGCCTATCTGCATCATCTGGTCCGGTCCAACGAGGCGCTGGGCGGCATGCTCCTGTCCTGGAACAATCTCTCCTATTATCAGGAATTGATGCAGGGCATCCGCAAGGCGATCGCCGAAGGCCGCTATGCGGATTTCATGGCCGAGACCCAGGAGGGCTGGGCGCGCGGCGACGATTGATCCCCTTGCGTCAGATCCCGGTGCTCGCCGTCTTTTCCAGCACGCGCACGCCGTTCACCTTGTAGCTGCCATCATCCTGGAGCCGCATCTCGTAGATCGCGCTCCAGTCCTTGGCATTCTGGCTGGTGACGATCACCTCCTGCAGCACGAGTTCTCCGCCGCCCACCGATTTGGAGCGGCCGAAGGCGTAGAAGCCTGGATTGGCAAGCGGCGCATAGCGCTGGCGCACCATTGCGAGGAACCGGCCATCGGATGGAAACAGGCTGCGAATGGCGGGGGAGGCGAAGGAATAGGCGGTGGCGGAATCGCCCTTCTTCAGCGCCTGGATCTGGTCGGCAATGATTTTCTGGGCGCTGGTCACGGCATCTTCCGCGGCAAGGCTGGCAAAGCTGCCGGCCCAGAGACAGATGAGCAAAGCTACGAATCGAACCGGCATGCACGTCCTCCTCGATTGTGACATCAGGATAACGCAGTCCGGCGGTTTGTGAAGCGGCATCATATTGGTCCACTTTACCTCTGCCGGTTCTTTGCCTGTCCTTTTCCTGCCTTCTGCCGCTGTCGCGCACACCCGCTGCTGGCGCAAGGTCGGTCCAAGCTTACCCCCTGGCAGTTAGCGCTTGTCCTTCCGTTCACGCCGGTCCATGAAGAGCCTGATTCTTTTCCCGGACGACCCGCCATGATGCTCGCGCCGCCTGCGCTCCTTTTCTTTTGCAACGCTCTCCTGTTCGTATCCCTTTTCACCCGCCTGCCATCCATCCAGGAGGGGCTCGGCGTGGACAAGGCCATGCTGGGCCTTGCGCTTCTCGGCGCGCCGGCCGGCACTTTCCTGGCCCTGCCGATCGCCGGCCGCGTCACGGAAGCGTTGACGCCCCGGCGCACCGCGCCTCTGATGCTGGCCATTGCGGCGCTCATCACCCCGATCCTGACCATTGTGCCGGTTGCCGGCTTCTTCCTCTGCTTCCTCCTGTTTGGCTTCTTCCGCACCATTCTCGATGTCGCCGCGAACATGATCTCCACCGGCATAGAGCAGCGCACCGGCAGGAAGATCCTGTCGAGGAGCCATGGCTTCTGGTCCGTCGGGCTCCTTGTCGGCTCGCTGATATCCGGCTTTCTGGCCAAGCATGAGGTGAGTCCCTTTCACCACCAGCTCGGCGCTGCCCTTGTGGTCGTCCTGTGCTGCGCCATCGTGCTGAAGATCGCGCCGCGCGAAGAGCGCGTCAGCCGCCCCGCAACGGGACGCCGGAAGGTCTTCGTCTGGCCGGACAGGATCATCCTGCTGATCTGCGTGATGGTCTTCGGCATCGGCATCAGCGAAGGCGCGGTGTATGACTGGGGCATTTTCTACTTGCGCGAGGTGCTGCGCGCCGACGCCGCAACAGCGGGCATTCTCTACGCCGGGTTCACGGTTGGCATGGGTGCCACGCGCATGGTGGGCGACAGGCTGCGCGACAGGTTCGGGACCATGACGCTGGTGCGCGGCTCGGCAACGGTGGTCGCCCTGGGCGTGGTCCTGCTTCTTTCGGCGGACAATCTGGCCATGGCGGCGCTAGCGCTTTTCCTGATGGGATGCGGCGTCGCGCTCGGATTCCCGCTGGCCGTGGCCACCACCATTTCCCTGGGGCGCGGCTCGATGGCCGACAATCTGGCGGCGCTGGCACTGACCCTTCTGATCGCCAATATCGGCGTGCCGCCGCTTCTGGGTTTCGTGGCCGAACATGTGAACCTGAAGGCCAGCTTTGCCGTGCTTCTGCCCTTTCTCGTCCTCAGCTTTGCAATGGCGCCGGTGGCGCAGGGGCGTCTGCCGCGCCTCCTGCGACGCTCCGCCGAGACGCCCAAGCCTGGGGAAAAGGCCGCCACGGCCCCTGTTTCGCCACAAGATGCGGCGAGGGGTTGAGACCGCGCCGCGATGAGACTACGAGAGGGTGACCTTGGAGCAAAACAAACCGGGTGGTAGCGTGATCGACCCCTACAAAACCTTGGGCGTGACCCGTGACGCGGACGGCGCCGCGATCAAGTCTGCCTATCGTTCGAAGGCCAAATCGGCGCATCCGGACACTGGTGGCGATGTCGAAGCCTTTTCCAAGGTCACGGCGTCTTACGAATTGCTGCTCGATCCGGTACGCCGCAAAATCTACGACGATACGGGCTTCGATCCGCAGCTGACCGACTCCAAGGATCTCGAAGGACTGCTGGTTCTCGACACGCTGGTCAACGAGATCATTCTGGACGAGCGCGCGCCCGGCAGCTTCGACCCGGTTTCGGCCATGCGCCGCAAGCTGACCGACAAGGTCGTCAATACGCGCTTTCACATTCTGGAACTGGAGCGCCATCGCGGCCGCATCCGCAACCATATTGACCGGATTGCCAAACGACCCGAGAGCGATGTGCTGGGGCGGATGCTGACGGCCCGCTGCGACGCCATTGCCGATGCGATCGGCAAGGCGGAAGCCGAGATCAAGGTGATCGAGCAGGCCTATGCGATGCTCGACGGCTATTCCTACGAAATGGAAGAGGATATGGCGAAAGCGGCCGAATAGTCCGGCCCATGCGCCATGAGGCCGGATGCCTCACCTATAGGTGTGATCCCGGACCGGACAGGTGGGAAGCTCGCCTGCCAATTCGTTGGCCATGGGAAGAAAGCGGAAAAATACCCATGTTCTCCATCCCTGTCACGTCCGCTTGACACGGCCCGGGTTCGAGAGACAAACCCGCATCCGGACCAATCGTTCCCGTACAACCATGCTTGTCAGCGCCGAAGATCCACTGCAATGCCTCGGATACGGGTTCTAATGTTCCGTCTGATCCTGCGGCATGTCGCGGTGCGACATGTCATCCAAAGCCAGATCCTCATCGCCTGCGGACCGGGCCAGCCGAAGCACGAAATCCTCCGCCGCATCGGCCAGCGACAGCGCTATTTCCGCAAGGTCGAGGCCTTGCCGCTTCAGATCCTCGATCATCAGCAACATGGCCGCCTCCACCTTGAAACGGCAGCCGATGCTGGGTTCGAAACTATCGCCTGTGCCTGTATATGCCTGTGCCATTGTCTACATCCGGTTGCCCGCACATAAGCATGCCACAAGATCTGCCACATTCAAGCTTGTGCTTAAATGACAGTTAACATTTTCGTGCCTGTTTCAGATTGGTGCGCAGAGCTTGACGATCGATCCAATTGTCCCGCCTGCGATCCGCCGGGCCCGCGTCGAAACGAGGCGACCGGCATCTCCGCTCTGTGGCGGCAGATCGGTACGGGACAGTCACTCATTTGGGAACGGACGGCGCTTTGGCGGGTTGGCTGAGAGGATCATTCATCAGGAGGCCAGCAAATGGCATCGGAACGAACATCACAAACCGGCGTGCTTTCCAGTCTCGCAACCGAGCTCGGGCTGAAGGCGCCTGAAGAGGCACGGATGGAAGAGCGCATGGCCGAGACGCATGAGCTCGAAGCGCGAGAGCTTGAACGGAGAGAGCTCGAACAGCGAGAGCGGGAGGCTGAGGCGTTGACGGCGAAGGCGACGGCGGCTGAGGCCACGCAGGCTAGTCTGGCACGTGCGAGGGCGCAGGAGGTCGGCTTCTCATCGGTGTCCGGCCGCCAGGATGCAAGCCTGCCTCCCGTCGCCGTGCAATCGGCGCTTGATCGGCAAGGCGCAAACGATCAGGAATTTACCCGCCAGGCGGAAGAGCACGAAGCCGAGATGCGCAAGGCAAAGCAGGATGCAGAGGCGAGGCCGCAGGGCGTTCTGCCCGTCGGAGCGGCGATCGCACCGCCGGATTGATCTGTACCAGATCTTGATGTCAGGCACCGATTACGCCGGAGCGATTTGTGTCCGGCGAGAAGAAGCCGGATACGACAGTCCCCCTCCAGTCCGGCGCGGATTTTCGACAACGCCCGGTGGCCAGAAACGCCCGGCCCGCCGAATGGGCCGGATTTCCTTAAGCGGCTGCTTTTTAATCAGATATTATCGCTAATTTAGATCAATGGCCCGCCGGTCATTGCGATTTACCAATGATAGACGGCTTGGCCGCATGTTGACAGCCTATCAGATTGTCGATGGGTGAAACATGCTGCGAAGGTTTCTGCGTTCCGAGGATGGAAATTTCGGCCTTTTGACCGGGCTTTTGATGGTGCCGGTGATCGGCGTTGCGGGCCTGGGCGTCGATCTCTCCAACGCCATGCTGGTGAAGAACGAGCTCCAGGCCGTGGCCGACGCCGCCGCGCTCGCCGGTATTTCCGACAATTCATCCGGCTACAAGGAAGCGATGACCATGCCGCAGGATGGCATCATCATTGTCGGCCAGGATGATGCCAAGCGGCTATTCATGGGCCAGGTGGCCAGCCAGACCGGTTACGTGGTCAAGGATGTCGCCGTCAGCGTGAAGCGCGAAGGGATCAACATCACCTCGTCCATCGATTATGCGGCCGAAGTGCCGACCTCTCTTCTGCGGATCCTCGGCAAGACCAGCATTCCGATCCGTGGTTCGGCAACCGCGACCTATAAAACGGCGACGTTCCAGGATTTCTACCTTCTCCTCGACAATACGCCCTCCATGGGCGTTGCGGCGACGCCGGCCGATGTCGACAGGATGGTCGCCAATACCAAGGACAAATGCGCCTTTGCCTGTCATATCGTGAAGGATGGGGTGGAAGATCCGAACAGCTATTACAACCTCGCCATAAAGCTCGGCGTGACCACCCGCATCAATGTCGTGGCGCAGGCGACCGCCGCTCTGATGGATACGGCAAGCAGCGTGCGCAAGGTCGCCAACCAGTTCCGCATGGCGGTCTATACATTCGGCGAGAAGGCCGAGGACACCAAGCTCATGGAAGTGACGAGCCTCACCGCGGACCTGAAGGTCGCCAAGCAGAGGGCGAGCATGATCGACCTGATGTCCATTCCCTACTAGGGCTACAACAACGACCAGCAGACCGATTTCGACCTGGTCATGAAGAATATTGCCAAGGAGATCGGCAAGGCCGGCACCGGCGCCAGCGCAGCCTCGCCGGAAAAGGTCGTGTTCTTCGTCTCGGACGGCGTGAACGACAGCAACAAGCCCTCGGGATGCAAGAAGAAGGTAACCAGCGGCCGGTGCCAGGAACCGATCAATGCGAGCTATTGCGATGCGCTGAAGAAGCATGGCTACAAGGTCGCCGTCCTCTATACGACCTATCTGCCGCTGCCGACCAATAACTGGTATAATGACTGGATCAAGCCTTTCCAGAACGAGATCCCGGCACGGATGAAGGATTGCGCTTCCGACGGCCTGTACTTCGAGGTCAGCCCCTCGCAGGGGATTTCCGAGGCCATGAGCGCGCTGTTCATGAAGATCGTCAGCACGCCGAGGCTTTCCAGCTGAGGTGTCGCAAGCGTGCCGGAGACAGCGCTGCGGATCACTGTCCACAGGAGGCTCTGCGGCTGACGCCGAGGGATTGATGGACAGCCCGGCCTCAGAGATAGGGAAATGGCGGAAGAGGTGTCCGCAAGAACACAAGCATTAGTGTCAAAGATGAAAATAGCCCTAGACTTTGTGGGCTTTCGTCGTAATTTTGTTGGCGATTTTAGGCCAAATTTTATGGCAAGGTTTCATCATGGCACGGCACAAGCTGTCAGAAAAGCAATGCAAAGCACTCGCTGATCCCGGCATCTACAGTGACGGTGACGGTCTCTATCTCAGGGTCCGGCCAGGCGGATCCAAACAATGGTTGTTCGTCTATCGATGGCAAGGCAAGCGCGCCGAGATTGGCCTAGGTGGATACGGGCAGGCTTGAGGCGGGGATCCAGGATCACGTCGATAAGCGAGTGAAGTACCGGCTCCGATTCACTGAGCCTGCGAATGATAACAAGCAGTATCCCGGCATCATCTCCAGCGCGGCCTTCGTCAAGGATTTCGTGCCGCCAGATTATGCCCTCGACGGTGTGTTCCAGTCGCGATACTTCTACAGCCTGACCGGCACGACGGGAACGGGCAAAACTGCCGTGCTCCTCCTATTGGCGGCAGCCACAGCACTTGGCCTGCCGGTGGGCGGCAGGGATGTGAAGCCGGGCCGGGTGATATATATGGCTGGCGAGAACCCAGACGACGTTCAGATGCGCTGGATCGCTGCCGGTCATCATCTGGGCTTCGATCCAGAAGACATCGACGTTCACTTCCTCAAAGGCACGACGGACATCTCAGAGACAATCGAACTTGTCCGCAAAGATGTGGAAGCACTCGGCGGCGCGAGCCTCGTGATCGTGGATATGTTCCTGTCGGCTGGCGACACCGCTGTGGGCGCTGGTGTGTGCCTTCGCCGGTCTTCATGGATGAAGGCGATTGATGACGATATGGCGCTAGCGCGTTAGGCCAACGACCTGCATGCAGAACTCATGGAGATCGACGAGATCTGGCGCGGTCTGATCCGCCGGCTGCGGAGGAGAGCGTGACATTCTTCGCCGTAAGGAGATCAGGAGAAAGATCAATAATGGCGCAAGTTGCGCCATTGATGCAGAGAAAGGCGCCTTCGTCCGTTTTATGGCATATTTTATGCCTCCGGAGAAACGCCATTGATTTTACTATGTTTTTTGGGTTTTTGGCGGAAGAGGTGGGATTCGAACCCACGGTACGGTCTCCCGCACGCCGGTTTTCAAGACCGGTTGAAAATCACTGATTAACTTGTATTTTTTCGTCTTTCCTGCGATATGTTGCAGCATTGTTGCAGAAAGCAGGAAAAAGCGGCATGGCGAGCATTACGAAGCGTGGGGGGAAATGGACGGTCACGGCACGACTTCCGGATAGCTTCACAGGGCCCTGCAAGTCCCGCTCGATCTCGAATACCTTCAAGTCGAAGCGCGACGCCCAAGTCTGGATCGACGCAACGGAGTCTGCCATGCGCCTCGGCACATGGAAAGACCCCCGGCTTGAGCCGAAGCCCGGAACGTCGAAGGGCTACCTCGATCGTCCCTTCAAGGATGCCCTCCAGGATTACCGCGACAAGATCACTCCGGAGAAGAAGGGAGCCGAGCAAGAGGTCGCAATGTTGAACATGCTGGCACGGGAGGACTTCGCGTTGAAGACTCTCCGGGAGCTGACGGTGGAGCATTTCGTTGCCTTCCGCGACGCACGCCGGGATGACGGAAAAGCAGCTTCCACGATCCGGAACAACTTGAATACCGTCAGTGCGGTCTATGAGTGGCTGATCCATGAGAAGTCGGTCCAGACTTCGAACCCCATTGCCTCGCTCCGGAAGAGACGGCGCGGCATCCCGCAACCTGGCGCAGGCAGAGATAGACGGCTTCGCCCAGAAGAGGAAGAACGCATCTGGTCAGCCCTTACCGGAGAGACGTGGCAAAACCGCCAATGGCAAGCCCTGTTCCCTGTCCTCCTGGACACCGGGATGCGTGCGGGGGAAGTTCGCAGCATCCTCGCGGGTTGGGTGCGCCGAGAGCACGGCTTCATCGTGATACCCGAGAAGGATGTGAAAGGAAACGAGCATCGGTACGTCGCCCTCTCCGATCGCGCCTATGACTTGCTCCTGCATCAAGCCGAGGGCGAGCCCGACGATGCTGCGGTGTTCAAGATGACGAAGAACTCAGCGGAACATGAATGGCAGAAGATTCGGGAGGCGGCTGGCTGCCCCGATCTGAGGATTCACGACTTGCGTCATGAGGCCCTGAGCCGGATGGCGGCGAACGGTGCGGACCTGAAGACACTCATGAGACAGTCCGGTCACAAGACTGTGGCCGTTCTTATGCGATATCTGAATCCTACCAAGGAAGAGCAGCGCGCTCGACTGTTCGGTACCAAGGTTGTCAATCCGTCAGTAGGGGAAGCGCTCGAAGACGTTTAAAAGCAAGGTTTCGATATGGCTGGCTACCATGTTTGGGCCGACCTTCAGGCTGTTGGGGTGTCCGCAGCCGTTCCGAAGATTAAGAGCTTGAACCAACTCGGTCTTCGCGTTCTTCCCGATGATGCCGATGGCGGCTATCCTGTCGAGGAAGTCTGCTTCGCCCATCCTCGCCAATCCATCCTCATTGACTGCATCCTTCCACCTTGCATTGACGCGGGAAGCCTCGGCGTTGAATTTCGCTAGGTGGTTCGCCGCCACGTCACGGTAGAGAACATCTACAGCAGCGATCCACGACATCACTATCGCGGACCTGTAGAGGCCAGCCTCATAGCACTTGATTGACTCTTCGGCGAACAGACGGGTGGACTCGTTTGTAATCTTCGCCAGGTGCGCCCGGAGATCAGTCGCAACCTGCGTGGCGGCAGGACTCAGGCTGCTGACGCCTAGATTGGTAAGATGAGTCCTTCCAACCCCGGTCAGTTCCCATCCGGCGGGGACCCGAATCGCTGTTCCTTTGCTTCTTCCGAGGATCGCCGAGATATTCATCTTGCTTGGCAAACGCAGACCTGCCGCATGTGTCCGGGCGCGGAGATCGGCGACAGAACAAGGCTTGTCGAATGAGGCGATAGCGATGAGCAGCTTGTCCAAGGTCGGCAGGTCACGATGAAGCCAGTCTTTCAACGAGGCTTCACTCAACAAGTTTGGCCTCCAAACTGGCGTGTTCGCTAGCAGTCAAAGAGTATACCCCAGACTTTATTTCATTTAACTTATTGCCCACCAAGTTATTCAGGTTCTTGGCGAAATTTGACCGCATGTTAGTGTTGTAGTGTTTCGTGGCTTGCTTCATGACATCAAGAAGCTCCTGTCGCGTGAACCGATCCTTGCCCTCAAATATTTGCAACGCAGCAGCCCCGGCAATGATTAGATCTGGTCCAGACTTCACGTCCAATCTTGCAGCAATTGTAGAAATGTGAAGGGTCTGAGCCGGAGACGCTTTTTCAGACGGTACCGTATCACGCGCGTCTTCCACGGCATGTGCCTCCGGGACCTCTCGTAAGGCTGGTACCTTGAAGAGTGTTTCGATGTGCGAGAACAACTCCTTGATGTCCTCTACTCCGAATTCGGTTTCGCCCTCGTACTCGAATTCCACAGGCCCTGCCTTGATCTTAACCTTACCCGCCACTTGAAGTTCCCCTGCCTTAAATTCGGCTAGAAGTAGCAGATTCGCGTCATCTAGTCATCCCAGGCGCTGGCCAAGGTTGACGTCGGCTGCGCCGACAGAGAGCATAAAAAAAGCCGCTGTCATCGGGCTGGGAACCCTCGGCGGCTTTTCAGGAGACTGTTCAGTAATGATGAACATCGGCGATGAAGTTGTAAATACCCCATTGACGGGTAATTGAGCGGGGGGCTGGGACATAGCCCAGCCCGGACAACAGAACTTCCTGCCCTACGGCGTCAACAAATTTTGCCGGATGCCACGGCTTCCGCGTCCGGCATCTTCTCCTTGGCTTCTCTACCCGGCGCGTCCTCCGGAGCGTTCGCGGGCCTCCTCGATTCTATTCATGCCAGCGCTCCACGTCCTGTATCCGATGCCGCTCAGCGTGGCCGTCAGGCCTCGCAGAGACCGGGCAGAGCTCCGGTCCTTGGGAGTGGAGGAGCTACGGTTCCGCAAAGCGGGATCGGAGGGCCTTCTCTCCTCCTCCCGGAGGGCTCATCTTCCGTCAAGAGATGGTCACTTCTGGGACGTATCCAGAAGCTCTGCCGTCCGGCTAACCCTGCCGAACGTGGGCCTGCCGTCTGCGGTTGCGGTCGCCCCGGCTATGAAGCTACGTCGGTCAACGTCCACCTCCGTTGCGACGAAACGACTGGCGAATTTCGATCCGGAGTTTCCGGCGTGTACCGTTGCGGTTCGCCGTGGCTGTGTCCAGTCTGCGCGGTGTGGAAGGCGCTGGAGCGGGCACAGAAGATCGAGGCTGTCGCCAAGGCGACCTTCGCGAGAGGGGGACAAGTCGGCCTACTGGTTCTGACAGCCTCCCACTCAAAGGGCATGTCTCTGGCCGATGTGAAGAAGCTCATCCAGGACGCATCCAGCAAAGCCCGGAAGGGTCGGGCATGGATCAACGCGCAGGCCGAATATGGAATCATGGGCGTCGTCGTCGGACAGGAAGTCACTTACAGCCTCGTCAACGGCTGGCACTATCACCAGCACCTCTGCATTCCGGTGGACGGTCCGACAGACGAGGAAAAGGCCCGTGCGGGCGAGGATGAGGCCTTGCTTGAAACCTTTGCCCGCGAACGGGCAGAGAAGGCCGCCCGGTGGCTCGCTGCGGCCTACAAGGACCAGATTCGTGCGAGAGGCGGCAAGGTCTCCGATCGCCATGGTTGCCGGGTCCGTGTCGCTGACGATTGGGAAGATGCGAGCGGATACACGGCCAAGGGTAGCATGGCATGGGAAGTCTCTGGCGGTCACAAGGATCTGACGAAGGCCGCATCGTCCATGACCCCATGGGATGTCGCGGCGGCGGCCATCGATGGCGATGCCTTCATGATGCAGAGGTGGCGCGATTACGTGGACGTGATGCCCGGCACGAGAACGTGCGTCGTGTCCGCCGCTCTGGCGAAGAAGCTGGACATCCCGGTTTCGGAGACTGAGGAAGGCGAACAGGAACTCCACGAGCGCGACGACATCGTTGGTCGTGTGGAGGCACCCATCTGGCGGCGCTGGATGCGGTTCGGCCTCGCCGCGACGTTCCTGAGCCGCGTCGAGTATGGGGGAGCCGAAGGCTTTGTCGATGCTGTCAATGCGACTGAGCAAGATGCGGACGCCGTAGCCGCCCGCCGGGCCGATGAAGAGGACACGCTGCGGAGCATCGTCGAAGAGGTGTTTTGTGGGGCCACGGTCGTCCGGCTGGACTGCAAGCGCGCTGACGATCGGATTCCGTTCGAGACAGACGAGCAGGCCGCCCGGGAGGCGAGGATGCGGGCCGTCCGTGAGGCCGATCGGCGCCAACGATCGGCTCCGAGTGACGGGCGGCCGTGGGTCCTTGATTGCCGCGAAGCGGCGTGACGACGGCAACGGTCGTCACCGTGGCAACCGCACGGTTGCCTCGTCGTCCAGGGACGACGACAAAGCCCCCGGCAGGGTCCCCAGACGGGGCAGACGACAATAACCGCAGGGCATTGGCTTAGTCTGTCACTAAAGGAACGGTTGCGGCTGGCTTCGCCGATGCTGATCATATTCCACAGGGAGGGACGGCATGGGCTTTCAATTCGTGCATTTCGAGGGGTTCAGTCGGCAAGGCGGCAAGTCAGGCCGCACGACCGATTTTGTGTTCAGTGAGGCTGCGCGCCGTCCAGATGCCTGTCCTCATGTTGGGGAGCCGCAGCCGCCTGAAACGGTGTTCGGCGTGGGCATTGAGGAGGTTCAGGCGCGTCACGATGAACGTGCGGCGGCTGCGCGTGATCTGATGTCGAACGGACGGTCCCGGGCGATCCGGAAGACGCAACAGACCTTGGCGACGATCATCGCCTCCCATCCTTTCACGGTGGAGGAGGTTCGCAACGATCGGGCCAAGGCAGCGGCGGTGGCCACATGGGAGAAGCGGACTGTTGCGTGGCTTCGTGCCGAATACGACGACCAGCTCGTGGGCGTGGTCCGGCATGTCGATGAACGGTTCTGTCACCTGCATGCATACGTCCTTCCTGGCAACCCCATGATGAAGGTTTCCGACCTGCATCCTGGGCATATCGCGAAGGCTGCCGTTGTCGATGCCGGTCCTCGTGCTGGTGAAGATGCGAAGGCTCTGAACCGGAGGGGCGATCAGGCATATCGAGAGGCCATGCGCAGTTGGCAGGATTCCTATCACCAGCATGTCGGCGTGCCGTGCGGACTGGCTCGCCTGGGGCCGGGCAAGCGTCGGTTGAAGCGTGCGGAATGGCACGACGAGAAGCGCCAAGCCGACGCGCTGCGCTCCACCCTTTCCATGGCGGCGGAGTTGCGGGCGAAGGGGGATGCCTTCACATCGAAGGTGAAAGCGGAGACAGCAAAACTCCGGGCCGATGCGGCCCGGAAGGTCGATGCCGCCAAGGCGGTGGAGAAACAGGCCCGCGAACGGGAGGAAATGGCCCGTAGGGCAACGGTGCAGGCTGAGCTTGCAACGAGCGCCGCCCGTCGTCTGAGTGGCCTTGGCGGCGCTTTTCGTGGCTTCTGGGACGGCATTCGTCGATCAAAACTCGCGGCGCGTCTCCGGGAAGAGCTGCTGCCGACCGTTGAACGGTGGCAACAGGCGGAGGCTGCGGCCCGTGCGGCTGCTGCTGCGGAGTCCGATCGGCGGGTGGCGGCTGAAAAACGGGCGTCCGTTCTGTCTGGATCGGTCGCGGAGATCGGCGCGCAGCGCGACGAGCTGCGGGCGCGACTGGCGCGGTATGAACCTGCCGCCGTCGTTGCGCCGGTCCCCGCCCGGCCGCAACCTTGAGGTTGAAGGTTGGTCCAGGTCTGGAGGAGTGGGCATGTCAGACAAGAGACGTAACTGTGCCGATCGGGCGAGAGCGGAGGCGATGACGCGGAAGATTCATCGTCGAAAGCGTTTCGATCCGGCCATGTCGGTTTTCATAAAGATGCTCGGGCTCGCCTCCTTCGTGATCAACCTGCTTCCGGAGTTCGGGTCTACGACCTCGATCTCCTTGCCGGAACCTCCCCGGCCGGAACCTGTCCGGGAGCCTTTGCCGGAGACGGAGCCCCGGACCTATCGGCTGGCGCCGTCCTGGCCTCGGCTGATGAAAGACTTGGCCAGGCCTGTCGCCCGGTCAATGGCCGCGGGGGAGCTCTACGCTCGCTTGCCTGTCGAGGTCCGGCCCTGGCTTGATGAGGTCGTCAAGACTGAGGACTGGTCATCGCTCCGCTTCTTCGCAAAATCCGGCGCGACCGACGAGATGGCTAGTGCGGGCGCTCTCGCCGCTTTCCGGAGATGGAAAGCGGATAAGGAGACGGAGGTTCAGGAGGTGTTGGACGCGACAGCTAAGGGCGGCAAGGCAGGAGCCGTGGCAAAGCCGAGGGGGACCGGCAAATGAAATGGGCAGTGTTATTCATCGCCATGGGCCTGACTCTCTCGGTGACCATCGTCATGGCGATCGAAGCCGATCGTCACGGCGTACAGCCTTCTCCCGCGCTAACATGGGGCGGGCCATCCTCGGCGCCGCACTGGACCGAGTCTGTCTCGACGCCGTCAATGACACGAAAACGGGGCTGAAGAGCCCCGCCGTCAACATTCTAATCGATCTGGAAGGCCGTAGGATGCCCTCCGGGCGATTGGGTGGTGTCTGTATCCACCCGAATCCGATCACGTCAGACGTAGGCCCCCCACAGCGAACTGGAGGGCTGCGGCGGTCGCCTCGCCCATGCCTGCATCCCTCGACATGGTAAAGCCGAAAATTGCCGGGCGGGGGTTCTCGAAGGTCGGGTTAGGCAGGTCGCCCGTCCAGACCCATCGACCGACTACGCAGTTAGCTACACGACTGACGTACATGCTCAAATCTCCGATGTCGGCGGTTGCCGGAGCGTCCTTGTCCTGTTCGTTGTAGTACCATGCCACGCTGTCCACTTCGATCTCCTTTCAGGTTGTCATGCTGCTGCGAGTGTTTCCAAGGCTCGAACGCCGCGCTGCTGCACGGCCTTCGCTAGTTCCTTTCCGGAACCGGGGACGCGGGTGCGCCGAACGAGGCGCTGAACACCAGTCTGGCGATTCTGGACGAGGATCGTGGCGACGTACCAGAGGACTTCACCGGAAGCCGTCTGATGCATTGTCTCGATGACAAGGACGTCGATCGCTAGGCCGCGAACCGTGGTTGTTGTCGTCTTCATCCGGGAACCTCCTAAGCCTTTGAAAACACAATTTTTATAGCCGATTTCAGGGGTGGAGCCCAGGATGCGCGGAAATCATTTCCGGGTCATCGATCGGATGACGATCGAAAGGTTAACTGCGATTCAGAACGGCACGGCGGCTAGGCAGGGGTTGACGGCGGGAGGGGCGGCATAGGCTTTTCGCCCGCCTTGCCCAAACGGGGCATGGCGGTGACCGAAGGTCAAGAACAGCCGCCCCTCTCACCGTCACCGATCGCCAAGGTTCCGTGACTATTTTTTCTCCGGTCCGCGTGCGGATCGGGGCGGGACACGTGGCCCGCCCCGAAGGGAAGGAAAAAATCGTCATGGAAAGGCGAGAGGCTACCCCTGCCGGGAGGATTCTAGGGGATGGACGTCTGCAACAAGAATCAAGGCCATTTGCAACAGGAATGCAGTTGCAGCATTGTTGCAGATAATTGTTGACAATGTTGCAGTTTACCCCAACTCGAGGCACTTCGTGTCAACAAAAACTGCCAAAGCATTTCAAAGGCTTGTGGCGGAAGAGGTGGGATTCGAACCCACGGTACGGTTTCCCGCACGCCGGTTTTCAAGACCGGTTCCTTAAACCACTCGGACACTCTTCCCTATGATTGATCGCCGAGGCATGCATGGCCTGCCTGCAGGCCCTGGGCGGGTGGAAATGCGGCTAAGCCCTTGCCTTGGATCCGATCATTCAACGGCTGGCTTTTTAGCAGCTTTGCCCGCCGCGTCAACGTGCCTGTGGCGTTTGGCGCCGGTTTGGTGGGAGCCGGGAAAGCGTGCCGGTGGAAGGCGGGGTAGAGTTGCAAAGCCGGAGCCGGGAGGCAAGGGCAAGCCGGGCAGGGGCCAACACTGCACATGCGCCGAAACCTCCGCAAATCCGCCATATCGGCGGGAGAGAGTGAGGGTGATCGTGAGAGGAGAGCCCCATGCATCTAAGGCTGAATGCCGCCTGGCGCTGGCTTTACGTGTCTTTTTGTCTGCTGGTCGTGCTCGTCGCGGCGGCCGGACCGGTCTTCACCGACCAGATCCGCTGGGGCGCGGAAGATTTTGCCGCCGCCTCGGGCCTGTTCGGCCTCGCTTACCTCGCCATCGAACTGTCGCTCCTTCGGCTGCGCCGCAGATCTTTGCGCATCGCGGCCTTGGGGCTTGTGGCCATCAGCCTCCTTTCGGTCTGGGCCCATCTCGCCATAGAGTTCTAGCCGTTTGGAGAAAGACGTCCGGCGCAATCACCGTGCCGGCGTCTCAGGCGGTCAGCAGGCCTCAGTCGCCCGGCCGTCGCCGGCATGCCGTCAGATATCGAGATTGTCGGCGAAAGCGGCGCGCTCCTGGATGAAGCGGAAACGCGCATCGGCCTTGGTGCCCATCAGATTGTCCACGGCCTCCCGCGTCCCCTCGAAATCCACCTCGTCGATCGCCACTTTCAGCAAAGTGCGCTTCGCCGGATCCATGGTGGTTTCCTTCAGCTGCGCCGGCATCATTTCGCCGAGGCCTTTGAAGCGGCCGATCTCCACCTTCTTGCCCTTGAAGACCGTGTCCATAAGCTCGGCGCGGTGCAGATCGTCCCGGGCATAGACGGTTTTTGCCCCCTGCCGGAGGACGTAAAGCGGCGGCACGGCAAGAAAGAGATGCCCGCCGCGGATGAGCTCCGGCATCTCCTGATAGAAGAAGGTGATCAGGAGGGAGGCAATATGCGCGCCATCCACGTCGGCATCGGTCATGATGATCACGCGCTCGTAGCGCAGATCCTCTTCCCGATATTTCGTCCGGGTCCCGCATCCCAGGGCCTGGACGAGATCGGCAATCTGCTGATTGGCGGAGAGCTTTTCACGGCTGGCACTGCCGACATTGAGGATCTTGCCGCGCAGGGGCAGGATGGCCTGATTGGTGCGGTTGCGGGCCTGCTTGGCGGATCCGCCGGCCGAATCGCCCTCGACGATGAAGAGCTCGGCACCTTCGGCCGTGTTCTGCGAGCAGTCGGCGAGCTTGCCGGGAAGCCGGAGCTTGCGCACCGCCGTCTTGCGGTTGACTTCCTTCTCCTTGCGCCGGCGCAGACGCTCCTCGGCCCGCTCGATCACCCAGTCCAGAAGCTTGGCCGCTTCGGCGGGGTTGCCGGCGAGATAGTGATCGAAGGGATCGCGCAGAGCGTTTTCGACGATGCGCTGTGCCTCGACCGTTGCCAGCTTGTCCTTCGTCTGGCCGACGAATTCCGGCTCGCGGATGAAGACCGACAACATGCCCACAGCCGAGATCATCACATCATCGGTGGTGATTTCCTTGGCCCGTTTGTTCTGTGTCAGCTCGGCATAATTCTTCAGCCCCTTCAGCAGCGCGATGCGCAGGCCGGCCTCGTGCGTGCCACCTTCCGGTGTCGGGATCGTGTTGCAGTAGGAATGGATCTGGGGATCGCCGCCATACCAGGTCACGGCCCATTCCAGCGCACCATGCCCGCCTGTCTTCTCCGTCTTGCCGGAGAAGATGTCGCGGGTGACGGTGAAATCCTTGCCGAGCGTCGCGGCCAGATAATCCTTCAGTCCGCCGGGGAAGTGGAAGACCGCCTTTTCGGGAATTTCCCCGCCGGCCGGTACGACGCCCGGGTCGCAGCTCCAGCGGATCTCGACACCGCCGAACAGATAGGCCTTGGAGCGCGCCATGCGGAAGATCCGGCCGGGTTCGAAGCGCGCATGCTCGCCAAAGATCTGCGGATCGGGGTGGAAGCGCACCCGCGTTCCGCGCCGATTATGGACCTCGCCCAGCTCCTCGAGCCCGCCCTGCGGGACGCCGCGCGAAAAGCGCTGGCGATAGAGCTTGCGATTGCGCGCGACCTCGACCTCCAGCAGATCGGACAGGGCGTTGACCACGGAAACGCCGACGCCGTGCAGGCCGCCGGAGGTCTCATAGGCCTTGCCGTCGAACTTGCCGCCGGCATGCAGCTTGGTCATGATGACTTCGAGCGTCGACTTGCCGGGAACCTGCGGATGGTTTTCGACGGGGATGCCGCGGCCGTTATCGGTCACGGTCAGGCAGCCCTCGGCATCCAGATGCACATCGATGAAATTGGCGTGTCCTGCCACTGCTTCGTCCATCGAATTGTCGATGACTTCCGCAAACAGGTGGTGGAGCGCCTTTTCATCCGTGCCGCCGATATACATGCCCGGCCGCATGCGCACCGGTTCCAGCCCTTCGAGAACGCGGATCGATGAGGCATTGTAGGAATCGCCGGTAGCGGGAGACGCCGGAAGAGACGCAAGGGGAGGCGACGCAGGGGAAGGAGCCGCGGGGGAAGGAGCCGCGGGGGAACGAGAGGCGGAGGCCTGCACAGGCTTGGGCTCCGCCGCGACATCGGCAAGCTTCTTGCCTAAAGCCGGCTTGGCAGCGGGCTTGGCTGCGGGCTTGGCGGCAGGCTCGGCGCCTTCGGCTGGAATGCGGGCGAAGAGATCGCTTGTGTCGTCCATGGGTTCCGTTCTGTTCGCATCTCGTGCGGCGCGCGCGGATCCGGCTCTGATCGGATTGCGGCCCGTATCGGCTATCGAATCGGTTGCGAGTGTGCCAGATATCCGGCTTTTTCGCGATGCCACAAGAGTGGCAGAGTTCAATGACGGGATTTGCGCCGCCAAAGCCTGCAAAGCAAGGCGACGCACCGGGAGTAACGGAATGATGGGCCGCATGTCCACAGATCATTTTCGCTGGCGGCACCTCTGTCTGCTTCTGGCCCTCGTTTCGGCCAGTCAGGCTGTCGCGCGCGACGGTCCGATCCGCCCTTTCAAGGACGAGCTGTTTTCCCGCCAGGCGGTGATCGAGAGCCGCGACGGCGGCGCCTTCCAGATCATCGACTATCAGGAGATGCGCGATATCAACGGCCGCGACGAGGAGCCGGAACGGCGCGTCAAATCCGCCTATGTCGATACCGGCGTCCGCCGCTCCCAGACCAATGAAACGCTGGCGCTTGCCGCAAGCCGCCTGGATGTGGCACGGGTCGGGCCGCTGCGCGATGCGGGCTTCACGGTCATCTTCATCCACGGGCGCGGCGGCGACCGGCGGCTGGGCGTCAACGACTTCACCTTCGGCGGCAATTTCAATCGGCTGAAAAATCTCGTTTTGCGCAATGGCGGCGTCTATTACGCGCCCTCGGTGAAAACCTTCGATCCCAATGGCGCCGCCGATATTGCGGCCCTGGTGCGCCATGTCTTCGAATTGTCGAAGGGGCGGCCGGTGGTTCTGGCCTGCGCCTCGATGGGCGGCTTCATCTGCCAGAGCATCAGCCGCGACAAGGAGGCGGTGCGCTATCTCAAGGGACTGGTGATGATGGGCGGCCCGCCGGATCCCGGCTTCCTCACCACGCCGGCGGCGCGGCTGAAACTGCCGGTTTTCCTGGCGCATGGCAGCAATGACTCGGTCTATCCGGCACAGAACCAGGTGGCGCTTTACGAGAAGATGCGCGCGCGCAACTATCCGGCTCAGCTGCGCCTGTTCAATACGGGCGGCCACGGCACCCCGATCCGGATGAGCGACTGGCGCGAGATCCTGAACTTTCTTCTGGCGTCCCCTTAGGCTCTGGACGAGCCTCCACAGGCGGGGGATCAACCGCAAACGGCATCGCCGCGGGCGTTAACCACGCTTTTGAACCATGGCCGCGGTTTTTCATATTATTTAGTCGTGTTAGTGGTTAATACCGAAACAGATTGGCAGGACGCGGCGCCGGCAGACGAGCAGGAGATACCGGGATGGGGCGGTTTGACCGGACCTGACCGCGCCCTGCGGCTGCGTAAAGCGCGAACGATAAAGCGTGCTAGACTCGTGCTGACATTGCTCCAGGCCTGCAATCGTTATGCGCGACAAGGCATGGACAGGAAAGGATACAGACGCACATGACGCCCGATGTTCGCCCGCTTGTTGCGGGAAACTGGAAGATGAACGGCACGCGAGCCGCACTGGATCAGATCAAGGCCATGGCCGCAGGCGTCGATGGGCCTCTGGCCGAGAAAGTGGATGCGCTGATCTGCCCGCCGGCAACCCTGCTTTACGTGGCCACGGCGCTCTCCACCGACAGCCCGCTGATGATCGGCGCCCAGGATTGCCACCAGAACGCCGCCGGCGCCCATACGGGCGACATCTCCGCCGACATGATCGCGGATTGCTTCGGCACGCATGTCATCGTCGGCCATTCCGAGCGGCGCAGCGATCATGCGGAAACCGATCATCTCGTGCGGGCCAAGGCGCAGGCCGCCCATGCCGCGGATTTGACGGCGATCATCTGCATCGGCGAGACGGCCGAGGAACGCAAGAGCGGCCAGACGCTCGACATTCTCAAGCGGCAACTGGCGCTGTCCGTGCCGGATGGCGCAACGGCCGAGGACACCGTCATCGCCTATGAGCCCGTCTGGGCGATCGGCACGGGTCTGACGCCCACCGTCGAGGATATCGAGGCAGCCCATGCCTTCATGCGTGCCGAGCTGGCAAGCCGCTTCCAGGCGGCCGGCCGGACCATGCGCATCCTCTATGGCGGGTCCGTCAAGCCCGGCAATGCGCGGGAATTGATGGCGGTCGAGAATGTCGACGGTGCGCTGGTCGGTGGTGCCAGCTTGAAAGCGTCCGACTTCCTCGCCATCTATAATGCCTATGAAGCGCTGACCGCCTGAGCATGCCTGGCGGCGCATTTGCGTTTTTGCCTCTTTCAATGCTGGTCAGGCTCGGGTAAAGAGCCGGCCAGATCTCGAATGTATGCCGCCGGCTGGGCGCGCAGGACTGGACTGATATGCAGACCGTATTGATCGTAATTCATCTCATGATCGTGCTCGCTCTGGTGGGCGTGGTGCTGATCCAGCGCTCGGAAGGCGGCGGACTTGGTATCGGCGGCGGATCCGGCTTCATGTCGGCGCGCGGAACGGCCAATGCCCTGACGCGCACGACGGCCATTCTGGCGACCTTGTTCTTCATCACCTCGCTGGCCCTTGGCATTCTGTCGCGCTACGAGTCCCGCCCGACCGATATTCTCGACCGCATTCCCGCGACGCAGCAGGGAAGCGGCAACGGCATTCTGGACCAACTGGGTCCGGCCCCGACAGGTCAGGCACCAGCAGGTCAGGCACCGGCAAACGGTGCCACTGCTCCGGCGGCTCCGGCCGATCCGGCCGCCGTACCCACCGGCCAATAAGCGCCGGTCAAAGCTCAACCTCCGGCAGGCCCAAAGCCTGCCGGTTTTCTTTTGTCCAGATTTCAACAGCTTTTACCGTCCGATGGCATTTTTCGGCTGGTGGAATCGTTCGTGAAAAGGTATCCGGTGACTCCCATGGCGCGATATGTATTCATCACTGGCGGCGTGGTTTCTTCCCTCGGTAAAGGAATTGCGGCTGCAGCCCTCGGAGCCTTGTTACAGGCCCGCGGTTACCGGGTTCGTCTTCGTAAGCTCGATCCCTATCTCAACGTTGACCCGGGCACCATGAGCCCGACTCAGCACGGCGAAGTCTTCGTGACCGATGATGGCGCGGAGACCGATCTCGATCTTGGTCATTACGAGCGTTTCACGGGACGTTCGGCCACCAAGACCGACAACATCACCACCGGCCGCATCTACAAGAACATTATCGACAAGGAACGGCGCGGAGACTATCTCGGCGCAACGGTGCAGGTCATTCCGCATGTCACGAACGAGATCAAGGATTTCGTCGTGGAGGGCAATGACGACTATGATTTCGTCATCTGCGAGATCGGCGGCACGGTGGGCGACATCGAGGCCATGCCCTTTGTCGAGGCGATCCGCCAGCTTGGCAACGAATTGCCGCGCGGCGCCGCTGTCTATCTTCACCTGACTTTGATGCCCTATATTCCGGCGGCGGGCGAACTCAAGACGAAGCCGACCCAGCATTCGGTCAAGGAACTGCAGGCGCTCGGTATTGCGCCGGACATTCTCCTCGTCCGTGCCGATCGCGAAATACCGGAAGCGGAGCGCCGCAAGCTCTCGCTGTTCTGCAATGTGCGTCCTTCCGCCGTCATCCAGGCTCTGGATGTGGCGAATATCTACGACGTGCCGATGGCTTACCACAAGGAAGGGCTCGATTCGGAAGTGCTTGCCGCCTTCGGGATCGAACCGGCGCCCAAGCCGCGTCTGGAGGCCTGGGAAGAGGTCTGCAACCGCATCCGCACGCCGGAAGGCGAGGTTACCATTGCCGTTGTCGGCAAATATACCGGCTTGAAGGATGCTTATAAGTCGCTGATCGAAGCCCTGCATCACGGCGGCATCGCCAATCAGGTCAAGGTCAAGCTGGAATGGATCGAGTCCGAAGTCTTCGAAAAGGAAGATCCGGCGCCCTATCTCGAAAAGGTCCACGGGATCCTGGTTCCCGGCGGCTTCGGCGAGCGCGGCGCGCAGGGCAAGATCAATGCCGCCCGTTTCGCGCGTGAACGCAAGGTGCCTTATTTCGGCATCTGTTTCGGCATGCAGATGGCCGTTCTGGAAGCAGCCCGCAATCTGGCCGGCATCGAGGATGCGTCCTCGACGGAGTTCGGCCCGTCCAAGGAACCCGTCGTGGGCCTGATGACGGAATGGGTGAAGGGCAACGAGTTGCAGAAACGCTCTGCAGCGGGCGACCTGGGCGGCACCATGCGGCTCGGAGCCTATAAGGCGGCCCTGAAGCGGGAAACCAAGATTGCCGATATCTATGGCTCGACGGATATTTCCGAGCGCCATCGCCATCGCTACGAGGTGAATGTCCAGTACAAGGATCGGCTGGAAAGCTGTGGCCTGGTCTTCTCCGGCATGTCGCCGGACGGGCTGCTGCCGGAGACGGTCGAATATCCGGACCATCCCTGGTTCATCGGCGTGCAATATCACCCGGAACTGAAGAGCCGTCCGCTCGATCCCCATCCGCTCTTCGCAAGCTTCATCGAGGCAGCATTGGAACAGAGCCGTCTCGTCTGACGCCACCAAGGCGACAGGTTGATCCTGAAATCTGCCCGGACCTCTCTCAGGAGGCCCGGGCAGATTGCGTTTCGGCGCCCGTGCGGCGGCACCATCACCGGATCATTGCGGCGTCAAATTGCGGCGCCAGCGAGACATCCGGACATCAAGGTGATTCGCGACACAATCTCTCGACAACCGCTTATCCGGCGAAAGACTTTTCGCCTTGCGGCTCGATTCGTATCAGGGCGACAGGGTGGTGCTTGCAAAATCAACAGGATAGACGACACGTGCAGCTTTTATAATATACATTCTCATAGTCTTTTAGGACTATGCTTACCGCCGTTGAATGTGACAGAATTATTACATAGATTTCAGTTAGACATTAGGAGAGGGCGGACAATATGAGTAAAAAACACAGGAATTTATACTCCATCATTCTTGAAGGCATCAGGCAGAACCTGAGTGACGACGATCTTCAGCGCCATATCGAGGAGAATGGCGACACGTCCGGCAGCAAAGCCAGCAGCAAGCGGATCGTCAAGGCGGCGCTTTTGGGTTTTTCGGACGAGGATCTCGTCGATGCCGAGATGATTGCACGTCTGGCGGCTTTGGCGGCGCGGCATCGCAGCCTCGCTCTTGCCGATCGCCAGAAGCGCCCGGCTCTCGCTAAAGCTCCTCTTCTGGAAAACTCCGTCGATGCCGCGCCTGCCGGTGACGGCATTGCCGAAGTCGCGGCGACGAGACGGCCTCGCACCGCTGCTGCGGCCGGCGCCGCACGTGCCGTCCGCGCAAGATCCCGCCGATCGCCTGTCCTCAGTTGAGTGAATGCCAGCCAATGAAAATCATCAGTTTTGGCAATGCCAAGGGCGGTTCGGGCAAGACGACCAGCGCCGCCCTGTTGTGCTCGGGCCTCTGCGCGCGGGGATACCGGGTGACGCTGCTCGATTGCGATCCTCTATTCCCGCTCTATGACTGGGCCGTCGGCGCGGTATCACGTCACGCCACGGCGCTGCGCGTATCGGATGCCAGGCGCATGGCAGCGCAGATCAAGGCGCAGCGCTCCCAGGTCGATTACCTGATCATCGACCTTTCCGGCGCCTCGAGCATCATGAACGCGCTGTCCTTCGCCATGTCGGATCTCGTCCTCGTTCCCATGCAGGGCTCCGTCATGGATGCGCGTGGCGCGCTGCATACGATCGAGCTCATCCAGACGGTTGCAGACAATCAGCGGGCGCCGATCAAGACCTCCCTGGTGCTGACGCGTGTCAGCCCCATGGTCGTGACCAATGCGGTACGCTTCGCCCGGCAGATCGTCGAGAGGCGGAGCGTTCCCTTCCTGCCGATACCGGTTCTGGAACGCAGCGCCTATCGCGACATGTTCAGCCACATGACGAATCTCGTCGATGCCGAGCATGAGGCGATCAGCAATCTGCCAAAGGCCCGCCGGGACATCGACCGGCTGACGGATGCGGTGGCGGATTGCATGGGCCACGCATGCGCTTGATTGGCCTTGCGCTTCAGTGCCCCGCGCCTTTCGCGCCGCCTTGTTCGCCTTGCGCCCCGGCCTGGTTCTTCACCCGGCCATAGGCCTGCAGCGCGCGGTCGCGTGCCGCGCCATGATCGACTATGGGCTTGGGATAGGTCTCGCCGAGCCTTACACCTGCCGTCGACAAGACCTGGTCCGGCGCCGCAAAGGGCTTGTGGATGTATTTCTTCGGCAGCCGGCCGAGTTCTGGAATGAAGCGCCGGACATAATCGCCGTCGGGATCGAATTTCTCGCCCTGCAGAATAGGGTTGAAGATGCGGAAGAAGGGTGAGGCATCGGCGCCGGATCCGGCAACCCACTGCCAGTTGGCGGCATTGGATGCAGGATCGGCATCCACAAGCGTGTCGCGAAACCAGGCCTCTCCCTTCCGCCAGTCGATCATCAGATCCTTGATCAGGAAGGAGGCGGTGATCATCCGGACCCGGTTATGCATATAGCCATGCCGCCATAGCTGGCGCATGCCCGCATCGACGATCGGGTAGCCCGTCATGCCTTTCGTCCAGGCGTCGAAATGCGAGGGGGCGTCCTGCCACACAAACGCATCGAAGCGGCTGTTCCAGTTGGCGCTGCCAAGCTTCGGAAACTCCACCAGCAGATGATAGCAGAACTCACGCCAGACCAGTTCCTTGCGGAAATGAATGAGATTTTCGGTCGCCTGCAGGCCCTGCGTCGCCTGCCAGACGCGGGCGGGCGTGATCTCGCCAAAGGCGAGGTGCGGGGAGAGCTGGGAGGTCGTATCTTCCAGACCGGGAAAATCCCGCGCTTTCTTGTAGCTGCCGATGGCCTCCTCGATAAAACGCTCGAGCCTCTGCCGTGCGCCATTCTCGCCCGGTTGCCAGTGGTCCGGAAATTCCACCGCCCAATCCGGCGTTTGGGGCCGCAGGTTCCAACCGGCCAGGTCTTCGGATGACAGGTCGCCACCGGGCGGCGGTATGCGCTCGGGCGCATCCATCGGGTCGCGCGGCTCGCCTTCGCGTTCAAGAGCCCGCCAAAAGGGCGTGTAGACGCGGTAGGCGCCGCCGGTGCCGGTGCGCATGGTCTGCGGGTCATGCAGCAGTTGGCCCTTGAAGCGGCGGATCTCAAGGCCAGCCTCCTGGACGGATTTGAGGAGCTCGGCATCCTCGGCATCGCGCTCGTAGAGCCGGTTGAGAAAGAGCGCCTGCGCACCCGTCTCCGCCGCAAGCTGGCGCAGGACCTCGCCTGCCTCGCCGGTCCGCAAGATCAGCCGGTTGCCCGCCTCGGCAAGTCTTGCGGAGAGCGCCTCCAGCGAATGGTGCAGCCACCATTCCTGCGCGCCGCCCAAGGGACCGATCGATCCGGTGGCCGGTTCGCGGATATAGATGCAGATGACCGGCGCTTCGCTTTCCACCGCAGCGGTGACCGCGCCATTGTCGTCCAGCCGAAGATCCTTGCGGAACCAAAGAATGACGGGCGAAGGGGAAGACGAGGGCACGGCGAACTCCATTCACAAAAGCAAGGATCGACGACTGGTCGAAGACCGGTCAGGCAAGGTTCGACCAGGGATCGACCGGGGATCAACCGGCGACCGAACCGGTGTCTATGCCGGGGCTACGCGCCGCGAGGCGCGACGGTTCACCCGACGAAGGGACGCAGCAGCAGGATGGGGCAGGGGGAGCCGGCCGGCAGCTCCGGCGCAAAAGGCGGCCGGATGATCAGGGCATCGGATCTGGCGAAGATCTTCATCATCGAACTGTCCTGCTTGCCGAAACTTACGGCCTGCAGCCTTCCCTCGACATCGCGGCGCAGGGTCGCGCGCAGATAATCCTGTCGCTGATCATTCTGCGCCAGCGTGGTTTCGGTGATTGCCGTTGCGGGCCGGCTGGGGAGGGGTCGTTGCGCCAGGAGACACAGCAGCGGCTCCAGGAAGAGCAGGCTGCAGACAAGGCTGGCAACCGGATTCCCAGGCAGGCCAAGCACCTGCATGCCGTCCAGCGACCCCACCATCAAAGGCTTGCCCGGCCGCATGGCAATGCGCCAGAAATCCAGCTCCATGCCCTTCGCCTTCAGGCTGGCCTGGACAAGATCGTGATCGCCAACCGAGGCGCCGCCAAGCGTGACAAGCACATCGGCCCTCAAGGCGCGCGCCTGATCTATGGCAGCCTCGATCAGCCCGCTATCGTCGGGCACGATGCCGAGATCGATCACCTCGGCGCCGGCGGCCTTGATCAGTGCCGCGACCCCGAATGTATTGGAGGCGATGATCTGGTCGGCGCGCGGCGTCTGTCCCGGTGCGATCAATTCGTCGCCGGTGGCAATCAGCGCCACGCGCGGGCGGCGCAGCACCGAAAGCCTCGGATGGTTCATTGCCGCCGCAACGGTGACATGTGCATGATCGAGCAGGGTTCCGGCCGGAAGGACGGTCTCGTCCAGCGCGAAATCCTGGCCTTTCGGCCGGATATGCCGGCCTTTGGTCACGGCAAAGGCGGTGCGGATGCGCCCGTCTTGCAGCACTTCGGCATCTTCCTGGATGAGCACCGCATCGGCGCCCTCCGGCACCGGCGCGCCGGTGAAGATGCGCACGGCTTCGCCTTGGCCGACCTGTCCGCCAAAGGCGTGCCCGGCCGCGGCCTCGCCGATCACGCGAAGCTCCGCGCCGATTGCCGGAGCATCCTCAGCGCGCAGCGCGTAGCCATCCATGGCCGAGGCATTGAAGGGTGGCTGGGTGAGACGTGCGGCCAGATCCTGAGCCAGGACGCGCCCGTCGGCCTGCGCGAGGTCGACCCATTCGGCCTCGTCTACGGCCCGCGCTCGCGACAAGAGGCGGCTCAGGGCCTCTGAAACGGGAAGGAGCGGCCCTGCCATCACATCATTCCTCTTCGCGGCGCCAGTCCCCGGACTTGCCACCGCTCTTCGACACCAGCCGGATCTGGCCGATCTCCATGCCCTTGTCGACGGCCTTTGCCATGTCGTAGATCGTCAGGCAGGCGATGGAGACAGCCGTCAGCGCTTCCATCTCGACACCCGTCTTGCCGGTGAGCTTCACGAGCGCCTGGACATGCAGACCCGGCAGGGCCTCATCCTCGGAAATATCGACAGTCACCTTGCTCAACATCAAAGGATGGCAGAGCGGGATCAGTGAGGACGTCTGCTTGGCGGCCATGATGCCGGCGAGTCGTGCCGTCCCAATCACATCGCCCTTCTTGGCATTGCCGGCCCGGATCAGCGCCAGCGTCTCAGGCTGCATGCGCACGAAACCTTCGGCAGTGGCGATGCGCACCGTGTCCGATTTGTCCGCCACATCGACCATATGAGCCTCACCGGCCTGGTCGATATGGGTCAAGCCTTCTGCGCCCGCCATCACTCGGCCGCCTGGCTGGAAGCGTCGCCATGCAGCAGATCGCGCGTCGCGGCGGCGACATCCGCCTTTCGCATCAGGCTTTCGCCGACGAGGAAGGTGGAGATGCCGCAGGCCTTCAGCCGCAGGCAATCCGCATGTGTGAAAATGCCGCTTTCGCCCACCAGCAGCCGGTCTTCCGGCACCATGGGCGCCAGTTGCTCGCTCACCGCCAGATCTAGCTCGAATGTGCGCAGGTTGCGATTGTTGATCCCGATGAGCGGCGAGGACAGCGCGAGCGCGCGCTCCATCTCCAAGGCGTCATGCACTTCCACCAGCACATCCATGCCCAGCGCCAGCGCTTCGTCTTCAAGCCGTTTCGCCAGATCATCCGACAGCGAGGCCATGATCAGCAGAATGCAATCGGCACCCCAGGCGCGCGCCTCATGCACCTGGTAGGTGTCGTACAAGAAATCCTTGCGCAGCGCCGGAAGCGATGCGGCCTGTCGCGCCGCCTGCAGGAATTCCGGCGCGCCCTGAAAGCTCGGAGCATCGGTCAGCACGGAAAGACAGGTGGCTCCGCCCTCCTCATAGGCTCTGGCAAGCGCAGGGGGATCGAAATCCTCGCGGATCAGACCCTTCGAGGGGCTGGCCTTCTTGATTTCCGCGATCAGCCCGAACCCGCCACTCTGCCGCCTGGCCTGCAGCGCCTTGAAGAAACCCCGCGGAGCCTCCTGGTCCGCCGCCATGGCCTTGAGATCGGCAAGCGAGGTCACGGCTTTGGCGGCCGCAATTTCCTGCAGCTTGTAGGCCTCGATCTTTTTCAGAATGTCGCTCATGGATCGCGCAGGGCCTCCTCAGCTGGGCTCGTTGGATACTGCCACAAGCCGGTCGAGAACGGCGGCGGCATTGCCGCTGTCGAGCGACTGGGTGGCGAGGATCATGCCTTCCAGCACATCCGCCGCCTTGCCGGCGACGACCAGCGAGGCCGCCGCATTGCAGAGCGCAATATCGCGATAGGCGTTGCGGGCACCCGACAGGACATCACGCAGCGCGCGGGCATTGGCTTCGCCGTCTCCACCCTTCAACTCGTCGATCGTGGCACGCGGCACGCCGAAATCTTCCGGCGAGAGTTCGAAATTGCGAATGCTTCCATTTTCCAGCGCCGCGACATGGGTGGTGCCGGTGGTGGTGATCTCGTCCATGCCTTCGCCGTGCACGACCCAGATGGTCTCGGAGCCGAGATCGCGCATGACCTCTGCAATCGGCTGCAGCCAGCGCGGCGAGAAGACGCCGAGCAATTGGCGTCGCGCGCCGGCCGGATTGGAGAGCGGGCCGAGCAGGTTGAAAATGGTGCGCGTGCCCAGTTCCACCCGGCTTGGACCGACATGGCGCATGGCCGCGTGATGCACCTGGGCGAACATGAAACCGATTCCGGCTTCATCCACGCATCGGGCGATATGATCGGGTGCGATATCCAGCTTCACGCCAAGCGCCGTCAGCGCGTCCGCCGTGCCGGATTTGGAGCTGAGGGCGCGATTGCCGTGCTTGGCCACCTTCACGCCCGCGCCGGCGACGATGATGGCCGCCAGCGTCGAGATATTGTAGGTGCCGAGACCGTCGCCGCCTGTGCCGACAATGTCGATTACATCGGCCGAGGTCGAGACGGGCAGCATCTTTGCACGCATGGTGGATACGGCGCCGGCGATCTCCTCGACAGTCTCTCCGCGCACGCGCAATGCCATCAGGAAGCCGCCGATCTGCGAGGGCGTGGCTTCGCCCGACATCAGAATGTCGAAGGCCGCGCGCGCTTCCTCCCGCGACAGGGCCTCGCCATTGGCGGCCTTTGCGATGAAGGGTTTCAGATCCGGCATGGTGCTCCTCCCGAAGCGCGTCAGCGTACCATGGCCTGTTCGGCCAGCGCCTGGTTGATGGACACGCCGTAGCTCTTCTGCAATTGGTTGACCAC
Organism: Rhizobium sp. SSA_523; assembly: GCF_030435705.1. Lineage (NCBI taxonomy): Bacteria > Pseudomonadati > Pseudomonadota > Alphaproteobacteria > Hyphomicrobiales > Rhizobiaceae > Affinirhizobium > Affinirhizobium gouqiense. The sequence goes on along the minus strand of NZ_CP129382.1, from coordinate 966,658 downwards.
CTGGTCCAGCATATCGTCGCCGCTGGCGCGGGCAATCTGCTCGATTTCCTGGTCATTGCCGGACAAGGCATCGGAGGGCTGTTCGTTGACGGCCGTGACCGTCATCAAAAGCTGTGTCTCGCCATCCGCCCCAAGAGCGGTGGCATGCAGGCCGGCAGGGCCGGCAAAGGCCGCACGGATCGCTTCGGCTCCAAAGATCGCATCCGAGGCCTGGCGTCGCAGACCGGCCTTGGTTTCAACCGTCAGACCAAGCTCGCCGGCAATGGCGGCCAGGGTTTCGCCCTTGTCGAGACGCGCCTTCAATTCTTCGGCCTTGGCCGCCAGCGCAGTGCGCTGCTGCTCGCTCGTCCAGTCGGCCACAGCCTTGTCATGCACTTCCGAGAGGGCGCGATCGCGCTCGGGGATCACTTCGCGGACGTCGAACCAGACATAGCCGTCATTGCCGAGGTTGACAGGCAGCGCTTCCATGCCGGTATCGGTGCGGAAGACTTCCGGAAGCAGATTGGGCGCGGCCGGCAGGCCGGCGACCGGCTTGCCTTCGCCGTCATTGCCGCTCTTGTCGACCGTGGCCACGGCCGATTTCAGCTGCAATTGCGTTGCCGCTTCCTCCAGCGAGGCGCCACCGCCACGCAGATCCTCGAAACGGTCGTGGACCGCCTGCACGGCCTGGGCGGCCGCGGACAGCGACAGCTGGCGGCGCATGTCGTCCTTGACCTCGTCGAAGGTCTTGGTCGTCTCCGGACGAACATTGGTGACGCGCAGCACAACCGGGCCAAAGGCGCCTTCCACCACCGGCGTCACGCCGCCTTGCGGTCCAAGCGCGAAGGCGGCATCGGCCACTGCCTGGTCCGGCAGGGCATCGCGGGTGAAATCGCCGAGCATGACGTCTTCAGGCTTCTTGCCCTGATCGGTCACGAGTTGATCGAAGCTCAGCTGGCGCTCCTTCATCTGCGCCAAAGCGGCCTCGGCCATCTCCTTGCTCGGGAAGCTCAGCTGCTCGATGGTGCGGGTCTCCGCCGTCTTGTAGCTGTCCTTGCGGCGCTCATATTCGGCGCGCACCTGCTCGTCGGTCACGCTTGCGGGGTCGGCGACATCGGCCGGCTGCAGCGTGACATAGGCGAACTTGCGCAGTTCCGGTGCCCGGTAGCGGCTCTTCTTCTCGGCAAACCAGCTGGCGAGAACTTCCTCCGTCGGCGCCTTGACGGGATCCGTATTGGCGAAGGAGAGGAGCAGGTAATCGACATCGCGCACCTGGTCGCGATAGGTCTTCAGCGCATTGACGAGCACCTCCGGCGGCTGGAAGCCATCGGCAACCGCATCGACGATCTGGCTGCGCACCGCAACCTTGCTGCGCTCCTGGATATAGTCTTCCTCACGCAGGCTGGCATTGCGCAGCCTTGCCGAAAACAGCTGGCGGTCGAAGCGGCCGTCATTGCCGCGGAAGGCGGGATCTTTGGCGATCAGCGTCGCAAGCCTGTCCTGCGAGAGGCCGAGCCGCATATCTTCAGACAGCTGATCGAGCGCTGCCCCGGCCGCGAGCTGCGAATAGGCCTGGCTCTCGACACCCAGTGCGCGGGCCTGTTCCGTCGTCAGCTGCATGCCGAACTGCCGGCTGAGGGTTGCCAATTGCCGCTGATAGGCAAGGCGGAATTCGGACGGCGAAATCGCCTGATCCCCCACGGTCATCACGGCATTGCTGCCCTGGCTGACCAGCGATGCCGAAACGCCCCAGACGGCGAAGGACACCACGAGGAGCAGAAGAAGCAATTTCGCGGCCCACGAGCGAGACGCGGATCTCAGGGAATCAAGCATCGGTCGACATTACCTTGCAAACGGCAGAATTTTGCCTTTCGGCGGGTTTGAAGGAATGTCTCTAGAACAAACTGGACCGGAAATGAAGCTGTACCGGCCAAAAGAACGACAGGGTGACGGCCCTTTGATGCACAGCCTTGCCTTGTCCGGCTCATGCGCCGGCGAGATGCCCCCAGGCAGGGTTCCACTGGACGCCTTCCGACAGCTCGATCAGGATCGGCAGGTCCGAGCGGCCGTCCGGCGGACGGTTCTTGTTTTCCGCCATCCGCAGCGCAACGTCCGGCTCCATTTCCTCGCCCGGAAAGACAGTGTCATCGGCGCCATCCGGCTCGACGCGGCGAATATAGCCGCGCACCTCGCCGCCAGAATGATAAAATCGAATGATCAGGCTGCCGGCAGCCGGCATCTGTCCTGTGAAGCGTTGAAACGTGCTCATGGTCTCTCCTGCATGCTGCCTGTAAAGACCGGCGAGACTGAAAAATGTTCCCTGCCGTGGCCGGCCATGCTACATGGGGATGGACGAACGAAAGAAGAACATGACGAAACGCGCCGGCAGTGCCGATCTACCGCTTCACGGGGGCAGGGTGCCTGCCTGGCTCGGCCAGCGCATGACGCGGCTTGGCGCCCTGATTACCGAAGCGATCGTGCAGCATTACGGCCGCGACGAATTCCTGCGCCGGCTGGCCAATCCGTTCTGGTTCCAGTCCTTCGGCGCCGTGATGGGCATGGACTGGCATTCCTCGGGCATTACGACGAGCGTCATCGGCGCCTTGAAGCGCGGCCTGCCGCCGATGGCGGGCGAGCTCGGTCTGCATGTCTGCGGCGGTCGCGGCCAGCACTCGCGCCGGACCCCGGACGAGCTGATCGCCATCGGCGACCGCATCGGCTTCGATGGCACGGCCATGGCCCGGACCAGCCGGCTGGTCGCCAAGATAGACAGCGCTGCGGTGCAGGACGGCTTCGATCTCTATCTGCACGGCTTCATTATCGCCGATGACGGAAAATGGGTGGTCGTCCAACAGGGCATGAACGATGAAAGGCGGCAGGCCAGGCGCTATCACTGGATGTCGGAGGGGATGACCAGCTTTCTCGATTCGCCGCATGCCGCCATCGAGGGCGAAGGGCAGGGCAATATCGTCAACCTGGCGGATCGCCGGGCCGATCACTCCCGCAAGGGACAGCTCGATCTCCTGTCCTCCTGGAGCCCGGACCGCATTGTCCAGGAGGTTGCAGCCCTTCGCAGGGAGCCGCATGCGGAGCCGCAAAGCCTGACGCCGGCGCAGCCCTTCCTGCCGCATCTCGTCATGCCGGCGCATCACGATGTGCGCGAGACAGACGTCAATCTGCGCCGGCTGCATGGCACGCTCGCGGCGGCCGCCGACAAAGCCCCGCAGGACTTTCAGGACCTGCTCCTGACCCCCGGCATCGGTCAGCGGACGGTGGAAGCTCTGGCGATGGTGGCGGAGGTGGTGCACGGTGCGCCCTGCCGCTTTTCCGATCCCGCACGCTATTCGCTCGCCCATGGCGGCAAGGACCGCCATCCGTTTCCGGTTCCCCTGAAGGTTTATGACGAAACGATCCGGGTGATGAAATCGGCCGTCAGCCGCGCAAGGCTGGGTCTGACGGAGGAGGCGGAGGCCATTCGCCGGCTCGATCAGCAGGCCAGGCTGATGGAGCGCTATGTCACGGGGCCGGATCTCAAGGAGATCATCGCCGGCGAGTTCCGCAACTCGACCGGCTATGGCGGCCGAAGCATATTCGGTTGGGAGGAGGATCTGCAGCGCGAGAAAGGCCGGCCGCCCGGTCAGGCTCACCCCGGTGCCAGATTACGCCTGAGCTGAGACCCGTGCGGTCGGCAAGACCGCTCGCATGCCGGTCATCCCGCCCGCGCTTCGCTTCCGTCGGACGGGCCAGGAGCCGGTTGCGCGTCTTGCGCGCTGCGCGCCTTCTGCGCCTTGCGGGCACGGAAGACCGCCTCGCCGATGAGCGATACCGGCAGCGCGATGAAGAAGGGGATGAAGAAATAGATGACCCGGAAGGCCACCAGCGCTCCGATCGAGGCCTGATCGCCCATCACGTGGCGCACCGTGACCTCGAGAACGCCGAGACCGCCCGGTGCATGGGTGATGAGAATGGCGATATTGCCCAGCACATAGGCCGTGGCGGCCTTCAGATAGCTGACATTCTCGGTTGCCTGCATCAATTCCATCAAACAGGCGGAGACGATGGCGAAATTCGCGGTGCCGATGACGATCTGTGCCACCGCCAGACGGGCGCGCGGCATCTGGAAAGACCATGACTTGATCTTCAGGGGCGTGCGCAGGAAGGCGGCGAGCGCTACATAGGCTGCGGCGGCGAGCAGGCATCCGATGCCGATCGCCAGGACGGCTCCCGGGGCGATCCGCAGGACTTCCGACGTATCGGAGGGGTTGAGCACCATCACGATGCCGCTGAGGACGAGCAGGCCAAGGCCGACCGTCATGCCGGACATCAGCACGATCTTGGCCACGTCCTCGGTCGAAAGACCCCAATGGGCATAATAGCGATAGCGGATGGCGCCGCTGCTCAAGCCGGCAAGGCCGATGCTCTGGCCAAGACCGAGGCTGACAAAGGAGGCCAAGGCGATCTTGGGATAAGGCAGGTCGCTCTTGACGTAGCGAACGCCAGCCCAGTCGAAGCCGGTCAGGCAGACATAGGAGAGGGCGCAGTAGAACAGCGCCAGCGTCATGTTCCAGGTCGGGATGTCCCTGACCGATTTGACGATCTCCTCCCAGGTGAACTGGCTGAGGCCGGTATAGAGCAGATAGCCGGCAATGGCGAAGCCGAAGACCATCGTGCCATAGGTGAAAAGCTTGCGGCGTGTGGATGTCATGCCCGCACCTGCGGCATGGGCGGACAGGAGGTCTGGATGGCCCAGCGGCGTGAACCGGCAGGCCGGCGAGGCGGATCTTCGGGATGCTGGCTGCCGGGCACGCGCGCGATAGCCTGGCCCGGCTCAGCCGGACCGATCTGTGCGTGCGCGAAGGAAGAGAGATAAAGGGTCAGTGTGCCAGCGGCCATTATGATCTACCTGAGGAAGTCGGTCAGAACGCCGCAGGTGCCCGATGGTTCCGAAGGCTCGGCTGCCCGCCGGATGCCGGATGCGGTGGCAAGCATTGCAATCCCTCGGCCGGCCAGGGAGAAGACGCACCCGCCGGGCATGGCCCGACGGATGCGTGACCTTGATAGGTTCAATCCTCGTCCGATGCCATTTGCGACAGGACATCGCCGCGGCCACGCGCCCGCAGGATCAGCGGAACGACAAGCGCCAGGAAGGCAACGGCCAGGAGCACCGCCGCGATCGGCGACGTGAACAGAACGGTGAAATCCCCCTGGCTGATGGCCAGCGCACGGCGCAGCTGCTGTTCGGCAAGCGGGCCGAGGATCAGGCCGACCACCACGGGCGCGATCGGATAGCCGAAGACACGCATGACATAGCCGAGAAGTCCGAAGCCGAGCAGCATGCCAAGCTCGAAGACGGAGGGATTGGCGCCGATCGTGCCCAGCGTGGCGAACAGAAGAATGCCGGCATAGAGCCAGGGCTTCGGGATGGTCAGCAGGCGGACCCAGAGGCCGATCAGCGGCAGGTTGAGCACCAGCAACATGAAATTGGCAATCAGCAGCGAGGCGATCAGGCCCCAGACCAGCTGCGGATTGGTGGCGAACAGCAGCGGACCCGGCTGCAGGCCATATTGCTGGAAACCCGCCAGCATGATGGCTGCGGTCGCGGTTGTCGGCAGGCCGAGCGTCAGGAGCGGCACCAGGGTACCGGCCGCCGAGGCATTATTGGCCGCTTCCGGACCGGCAACCCCTTCGATGGCGCCATTGCCGAATTCTTCGGGATGCTTGGTCAGCCGCTTTTCCGTCGCATAGGACAGGAAGGTGCCGATCTCCGCGCCGCCGGCCGGCATGGCGCCGATCGGGAAGCCGATCAGCGTGCCGCGCAGCCAGGCTTTCCAGGAGCGGGCCCAGTCGGTGGCCGTCATCCAGACAGAGCCCTTCACCGCTTCCACTTTGTCAGGGCCGCGATCGCCCTGGGCCGCGATGAACAGCGTCTCGCCGATGGCGAACATGGCGACAGCCATGGTGGTGACCTCGATGCCGTCCAGAAGGTCGGGCACGCCGAAGGCGAGGCGGGTCTGGCCGGTCAGCTGGTCGATCCCGACCAGAGAGAAGGACAGGCCGATGAACAGCGAGGTGAGGCCGCGCAGCGTGGAATCGCCGAAGGCGGAGGAGACGGTGATGAAGGCGAGGACCATCAGCGCGAAATATTCGCGCGGTCCGAACAGGAGGGCGAATTTGACGATGACCGGGGCGATGAAGGCAAGGCCGATCGTGGCGATCAATCCGGCGACGAAGGAGCCGATGGCGGCTGTTGCCAGGGCCGGACCGCCGCGCCCGGCGCGGGCCATCTTGTTGCCCTCCAGCGCGGTCACGATGGAGGCGCTTTCCCCCGGCGTGTTCAACAGGATGGAGGTGGTGGAACCGCCATACATGCCGCCGTAATAGATGCCGGCAAACATGATCAGCGAGCCGGCGGGGTCAAGGCGATAGGTCACCGGCAGCAGCAGCGCAACCGTCAGGGCCGGGCCGATACCGGGCAGCACGCCGACGGCGGTGCCCAGGGTGACGCCGATCAGCGCATAGAGCAGGTTCATCGGCTGGGCCGCGATCAGCAGGCCCTGGAGAAGGAATTCAAACGTACTCATCACTCGTCCTTCACTGGAAGAGGCGCTCAAGCGGCCCGGCGGGCAGGGAGAGCTGGAGGAGGCCTGCAAAGATCAGCCAGACGATCAGACAGAGAACGATGCCGATCGGCAGCGAGATCCAGATCCGACGCTTGCCGAAACCGGCCGCCGTCGCGGCAAACAGGATACCCGTGGCGATCGAGAAGCCCAGATGGTTGAGGAGAAGCATCTGCGCCACGAGGCCGCCGACCACCCAGGCCACCGGCGGCAATTCCTGCCGGTCGCGCTCGGGAAAATCGCCGCGGAAGGCGGCAAAGACGGTCCAGATGGCGAGCAGCGTCAGCATCACGGCGATCACCATGGGCACGGTGCCGGGGCCGACGGGAGAATAGCCGGTCACCTCGCGCAGACGCGCGGCATCCATGAAGATGACGGCGGCGATCGCGACAAGGACGGCGGCAATGACAAGCGCCGCCCAATCGGGGCGACGCTTCACAGCCTGTTTCACAGGTTCATGGTTCATTTGACCAGTCCGATATCCTTCAGGATGGCTTCGGTCGCCGCGATTTCCTTGGCAAGCTGCTGGGCAAAGGCGTCGCCGTCAAGATAGGTGTCCTGCCAGCCCTTTGTCTTCAGCGTTTCCTGCCAGGTCGCCGAGGTGGCGAGCTTCTTGACATCGGCAGTCACGGCAGCCTTCTGCTCCGGCGTCAGGCCGGGAGCGGCAGCCACCATGCGCCAGTTCTGCACGGCAACGTCAAGGCCGGCTTCCTTCAGCGTCGGAGCATCGACGCCCGCAAGACGCTTCTCGCCCGATGTCGCCAGAAGGCGCAACGTGCCGGATTTCAGCTGCGATTCGAATTCGCCGTAACCAGAAATACCCACCGTTACCTGCGAACCGAGAATGGCCGCCAGAGCTTCGCCACCGCCGGAAAAGGCGATGTAGTTGATCTTGGTCGGGTCGACACCGGCAGCCTTGGCCACCAGGCCGGCCGTGATGTGATCGACGCCGCCGGCCGAACCGCCGCCCCAGGAGACCGAGCCCGGATCCTTCTTCAGCGCCGCGACGAGGTCGTCGACGGATTTCAGCGGGGACGCAGCCGGCACGACGATGGCTTCGTCTTCACCCGTCAGGCGGGCGATCGGCGTCACATCCTTCAGCGTGACCGGTGCCTTGTTGGTCAGGATCGCCCCGACCATGACATAGCCGCCGACGATCAGGGCATTGGGGTTGCCCTTCTGCTGGCTGGCGAACTGGGCGATGCCGATGGTGCCGCCGGCGCCCGGTACGTTGACGACCTGCACATTGCCGGAAATCTTTTCCTGCTGCATGGCGGTCTGCAGCGAGCGGGCCGTCTGGTCCCAGCCGCCGCCGGGTGCGGCCGGTGCCATGATGGTGTAATCGGCAGCATAGGCGGGAAGCGCCATTGCGCCGGCGATGACGGATGCAAAAATGAATTTTCTCAAGGGACTATCCTCCGTGGCGTCATTCGAAGACGCTTGTTCTGCGCGCAGAAGGGAAGAGTTCGGCTGTTCGGCGAACCTGATCCGGTCGCCGCAACGTCAATCCCCCCTTGCTGTTCGGGCACGCCTCCACAAGCCCGAATGAGTGGAACCCATCATATTATGCTGTCATTTACCTGACACTGCACTGCCCAACCCACAGTTCAGACAAAATTAAGCCTTTTACAGCCCGATTTTGGCCACCTATTGCAGGCGAAGCACCTCGTTCCAGCGATTGATCAGGCGCGCCCGCTTCACCTGGTCGAGATAGACCATCAGTCCGGGACTGACGGGAACCGGCTTGAGCTGGCCGCCCAGCAATTCGCGCAGGGCGGACGCAGTATTGCCGGCCACCACTTCGGGACTGACGGCCGGGATCTGCAGCTCGCGCATCAGGATCGTCTGTCCCTCGCGCGACATGAAGAAGGTGAGGAAGAGCCGGCCGAGCTCCGGCGAACGGGCGGCGGCCGGTACAAGACCGATCCGCGACATCACCACCGTGTAGTCCTTCGGCAGGACGATCCCGACATCCGGATGGCTGGATGCCCAGTCGGCGGCATAGGAGCCGAGAATATTGTAGCCGAGCACGAAGCGGCCATCCGCGACGCGTTCCAGGATCGCCTGGCTGGTGGAATAGAGCTTGACGCCCGCGGCACCCATTGCCTTGACCACGGACCAGATATCATCGAACTGCTCCTGATCTCTGGACATGAACAGGAAGCCCACGCCCGATCGCTCGATATCATAGGTGCCGATGCGGCCATAGACGGTCTCGCCCTTGCGCTCCAGGTATTGCACGAATTCGGCCCGCGTGGCCGGCGGCACATCGGAGGCGAAGCTCGGTTTGTGGTAGACGAAGACGGCCGGCTCGAAAGTCAGCGCATAGGCGGTGTCACGCCAGTTGGCCCAGGCCGGCCAGCGCGCGCTCATGGGCAGGTGGCTGGCCTGCGCGTAGCCGTCATTGACCAGCTTGACCTGCAGATCCATGGCGGAGGAAAAGGCGAAATCCGCAGTCTGCCGTCCCTGGTCGGTCTCCGAGACGATCCGGTCGAAGATATCGCCCGTCAGCATGTCTTCGTAACGCACGGCGACATTCGGATTGGCAAGCTGGAAGGCCTTGATCATGGGGCGCGCCAAAGGTTCGTCGAGAGACGAATAGACGACGAGTTCCGGCGCATCGGCGCGGCCGGAGGGCGCTGCATAGGTCGTGACATCCGCCCAGGCACAGGAGGACGAGACGAACAACAGCAGGGCGGTAAGCATTCCCATTCTCATGCGGCCCATGATGCCTGACCGCTCATCCCGAAACAAGGCATGCGGGCTGCCGGGCTTTGCCGATCAAGCCGGATGACACTCCGGCGATTCCCCTTTATCGTCCGCAGGCACAGGGAGATGAAGACTTGCGCATTCTGCTGGTTGAGGACAACGACACGCTCGCCGACGGTCTGTCGACCATTTTGCGCGGAAGCGGCTATGCCGTGGATGTGGTGGGCGACGGCGTTTCGGCCGAAGCGGCGGTCGCCGCGCAGAGTTTCGACCTCATCATTCTGGACCTCAATCTGCCGGGCATGGACGGTCTGGATGTGCTGCGCTCCATCCGGGCGCGGCAAAATCCTGCAGCGGTGATGATTCTGACCGCCCGCGGCGCGCCGGAAGAGCGGGTGAGGGGGCTCGATCTCGGGGCAGACGACTACCTGACCAAGCCTTTCGAAGTGACGGAGCTGGAGGCGCGCATCCGGGTTCTGCTGCGCCGGCAGGCCGGCCTTCGCTCGTCGCGGGTGGATTTCGGCGGCCTGACCTTCGATCTGACATCGCGCACCTTCACGGCCGCCAACCGGACCATGGATATCCCGGCGCGGGAACTCGGCCTGCTCGAACTTCTGTTCCTGCGCGCCGGCAAGGTCGTCTCCAAGGAGACAATCGTCAATTCGCTGACCGGCTTCGACGACGAACTATCCGCCAATGCCATCGAGCAATATGTCAGCCGGCTGCGCAAACGCCTGCAGGCCCATGGCTTGACGATCAAGACTGCGCGGGGGATCGGCTATTATCTCGATATCCTGGCGGACCAGGGATGACGAGGATCACCCGCTCCCTGCGGGGACGCCTTCTGGCCTGGCTTCTGGCGGCAACCGCAGCGCTCGGTGTCGCCGCGCTGACCGATACCTGGCGGGAGGCGCAGCAGACGGCCGACGATGTCTCCGATCGCGTACTTGCCGGATCGGCACTGGCGATCGCCGAACGCGTCGTCGTCGCGGAGGATGGCTCGCTGGAAGTCGACATTCCCTATGTGGCGCTGGAGATGCTGACATCCGCCGCGCAGGATCGTGTCTTTTATCGCGTCGACGGGCCGCCGGGCTCCTTCATCACCGGCTATCAGGGTCTGCCGACCCTGTCGCGCCTGGAGGGCCAGTCGACGGCCTTCGGCGATGCAAGCTTCAGGGGAGAGCCCATCCGCATTGCCACACTGGCGCGCTCGGCCTCCACCGGCGTCTCATCCGTTCCCTTTACCGTCACGGTGGCTGAAACGACGATTGCACGGCAGCAGCTGGCCGAATCCATCCTGTTCCACTCGGCTGCCCGTCTCGGTCTGATGATCCTTGGGGCGGCCGTGATCGTATGGATCGCCGTCACGCTTTCCCTGCGCCCGCTCTACCGGCTGAGCGCGGCCATTGCCCGGCGCAATCCCGAGGATCTCCATCCGATCGGCGAGACGGTGCCGAGCGAGGTCGAGGGACTGGTGGATACGGTCAACTCCTTCATGATGCGGCTGCAATCCTCGCTGGACGCATTGCGTCACTTCACCGGCAATGCCAGCCACCAGCTGAGGACGCCCCTGGCCGTGGTGCGGACGCAACTGGCTTTGGCGGCGCGGGCCGGCGATACGGCGGAGATTGCGGTGGCCATCGAAAGAGCCGATGCGGCCATCGCCCATGCCGAACGCGTGCTTGCCCAGCTATTGATGATGTCGCGCCTCGATGCCGCCTCGCGGCAGACCTCGCATGGAACCCCGGTTGACCTCGCGCGGCTGGCGCAGGAGATCACCGCCGATCATGTTCCGTCTGCCGCAGAGGCCGGCATCGATCTGGGCTATGACGGCGTGGCGACGGCAGGCCTGCGCGGCGAGCCGCTGCTGCTGACGGAAATGCTGAAGAACCTCATATCGAACGCGATTCTCTATGCCGGGCGCGGCGCCGAAGTCACGGTGCGCGTCTTTCCGGCTGCGGAGAGGTTGATGATCGAGGTGGAGGATGACGGGCCGGGCATTGCCGAAGACAAGCGCGCTGCCGTCCTGCGGCGGTTCGAGCGCGGCGACGCCAGCGACAATCGCGGCAGCGGGCTCGGCCTTCCCATTGTCGAAGAGATTGCGGCTCTGCACGGCGGAAGCCTGACACTCGCCTCGGGAGAGAGTGGGCGGGGCCTGAAGGTTGCGATCAGCCTGCCGGCACGAGAGGGTGAGACCTAGGGTCAAAACCCAGCGAAGGCGTCGAAAAGGCTTTGTGGAGTTCGGCTCCACGGCAGCCTCTTCTCCTATTCGCAAAGAAAATCCGCTCGCGCCACGCCCGAAACCTGCCCGAAACCTGCCCGAAACCTGCCCGAAACCTGATTGAGCTTTGACCCTGGCCGGCTCTTATCTGGTTCTCAGGGCCGGGGCATGCCGTTACGGCCTGCCCCGAACTTGCGGCATCGGCGAAGATCGCTGTCAGCCGGATTTGCGTGAGGTTTGAAAGTCAGTGCAGGGTATCGCGAGCGACATCTTCCTGCAGGAGTCGCAGGGCATCGTCCAGGGCAGCCACCAGGATATCGGTCAGCTGATCGGCGTCGTTATGTTCGAGAAACAGAGCCAGAGCTACGTCCTGGTTATCCATCATGCTGTTTTCCATGTCGTTCATGTCATGCCCCCAACCACCGAAACCATCTCGGCTTGCATGTTTAGTCCTAGGACGCTTTGCTTGCGTCTGGCTGATCATGCCGTTCGTCATGTCCTCCACAGAGAAGCATGCCGTGAGATCCAAGCTGAACCATTTTGGCACAGCAAACATCCTTTCATCCGAAATGGGTCACCTCGAAGGCGAAGCCAGGGTAGAAATGGACTCGCAAGCCAGAAGGTCAACCGCCTGCTGCCGATTATGTGTCAGATCAATGCAGCGGTCTGCCTCAAGACGGCACAAAAAAGCCCGGCCAGCAGGCCGGGCGCGGGGATCGATCGCCGACATCAACACGACGATTTTTCCAACTCATGCGGCGCCATAGCCGGAGGATCCGCGCCGGATGGGCGACGATGTGGAGCCGGAGAGGCGCGGTTGGGCCATTGGCGTCGGGCGGCCGGGAGACGGCGAGGGGAGGTCCGTCAGGTCATCCCAGTTCGGCCCATGGCCCTGGCCGGTTGCAAGCCAGGACAGGCTGACATCGACGAGGGCGGCGATCCGCATGAGATGGTGAAGGCTCGGCGCGGCCCTGTCGCCTTCCCAGTATTGCAGGCTGGGCGCCGGAATGGCGAGCTGTGCGGCAAGCTCGCTGATCGACATGCCCAGCGCTTCGCGGGCAAGCGCAAGCCGACCGCCGAGCGTATCCTGCGTGTCGCAAGGCCCTGCAAGTTCGTCATATCCCATGCGAGTTCCTCCATCGCCGGTTGTCGTCCGAGTGGACCGAATTTCACACTTGATTCCCGCCTGCGGCACGCTCTCAGAGCAGATGTCAAATTCGGAAATTCGACTAAAATGATATGGTTGCTCGTGGTCCTCGGGATCCCGACAGTCGCACTTTCCGGATGCTGCGGACGGATGCAAATCTTTGAAAGAAACCACTCGGCGCGCCGGTCGTCGAGCGCGACCGGGCGATGCGGCCGGCAGCCAAGGGCCGGCCGCAGCAGCGACCGGCCCTTGCTCAGACCACGGGGTTGCCGCGAGACGTCTTATTCGCCGACCCACGTCTTGATCTGGTCCGGGTGATCCTCGATGTATTTGGCAACGGCCTCGTCATAGGAGGTCTCCTGGGCATTGAACATGCCCTGCTCCAGATCCGAGATCGGCAGCTTCATCCGCGACAGAAAGGCTGCGACCTCCGGATTGGCATCCTTGAAGCCGGTGCGGGCAAGGATATCGACATGCTCGGCATCGCCCAGCGCCTTTTTCGGGTCATCGATGTAACGCAGCTTGTACTTGCCGAACATCCAGTGCGGGCTCCAGGCGGTGGCCACGAACCAGTCCTCGGACCGGTAGGCGCGGTCGACGGTTGTCAGCATCCCGGCTTCGCTGGAGATCTGCAGCTTGTAGTCCTTCAGCGCATAGGTCTCGAGCGCTTCCTGCGAGAGGCGGGTCAGACCCGCGCCAGGATCGATTCCGGCAATCGTGCTTTTCAGCTTTTCCTTGACCTCAGGCTTTTCAAGATCGGCGATCGAGGCGATCTCGCTCTCCGGAACATAGGCGGGAACCACCCAGCCCAGCTTGGCGCCGTCATAGACCGTGCCGAGCGTTTCGACCTTGTCGCCGACGCGCTTGAAATAATCCGCATGGGTCTGCGGCAGCCAGGCCATCATCATGAAGTCGATGTCACCGCGCGCAACGCCCTGGTAGAGCGGCGCCACATCGGTCTGCACCAGTTCGACCTCCTGACCGAGGTCATCCTTGATGATCTTTGCCGCCAGCTTGGTGACGAATTCCGCATCGGACCAGGCGGCCCAGCCGATCTTCACGGGCTTTGCATCCTGAGCGAAGGTTGCGGTGGCGGTGCCGCCGACAAGTGCAGCTGCAAGGCCGATCGTTGCGCCGAGTGATGCAAGTCTATTGAACATGGTTGCTCCTTCTTTGGGAAAGGTTCGCATTCGGCGGGGTTCACCCCGCCCTCGTTCAGCTGGAGGTGACGGTGCGCGTTTCGCCCACCTTGCTCTCCGCTGGTCTGAAGGCCAGGAGGCGTCGAAGACCGACACGCTCCCTGCCCAAGCTCTGTGTGATGCGGTCGAGAATGACCGCCAGGATGACGACGGCCAGGCCGCCCTCGAAACCCGTGCCGACATCCAGCCTCTGGATGCCGGTCAGGACGATATTGCCGATGCCTCCGGCGCCGATCATGGAGGCAATCACCACCATGGACAGCGACAGCATGATGGTCTGGTTGATGCCGGCCATGATCGAGGGCAGGGCATTCGGCAGTTGGACCTTGAACAGGAGCTGCGAGGAGGTGCAGCCAAAGGCCTGTCCGGCCTCGATGAATTCGCCATGCACCTGGCGGATGCCGAGATTGGTCAGCCGCACGACCGGCGGCATGGCGAAGATCACGGTGGCGATCGTGCCCGGCACAGCCCCGAGACCGAAGAACATGGCCGCCGGAATGAGGTAGACGAAGGCCGGCATGGTCTGCATGAGGTCGAGGACCGGGCGGACCCCGCTGGCGATACTATCCCGGCGCGCCATGGCAATGCCCAGGGGAAGCCCGATCAGCATGGCAAGCAGCGTGGAGGCGATGACCAGCGAAAGCGTCTCCATGGTCGCCGTCCACAGGCCCATATGCTGGACGAGCCAGAGCGAGGCGGCGGTGAAGACGGCAAAGCCGAAGCTGACGCGCCACAAGGACAGGCCGACGAAGATGGCGATCCCCAATGGCATGGGGATCGATGTCAGCAGGTTGAGAATCCCGCCGGTGACAAAGCCGATCGCCGATGCGATCGTATCGAGGGCAGGGGAAAAATTGTCGAGAATGTAATTGACGGCGGCATCGACACCGCTTCCGATTTCGAAATTCAAGGCTTCACCTCTCCGTGTCGCGATCAGCTGGCGCGATCGAGCGTTTCAAGCAGGGCGGATTTGCTGATGGAGCCGACATAGCGGCGTTTGCCATCGATGACGGGCACCGGCCAGGGGCTGGACGCGACCCGTCCCAGCACATTGGCTAGCGGCTCATCGGACGAGATGGCCTCTACGTCGGAGAGGAAGGCACTGCGATAGGGATCGGGATCCTTGTCGCGCAGCTTCTCGATCAGCGAGGTCCGGCTGACAATGCCGTGATAGCTGCGGTCGCGCCCGAGAATGATCGCATAATCGCGATCATAGCTTTTCATCCGCTCCAGCGCCGCGGCAGCCGAAACCCCTTGGCGCTCAATGATCGTCACCTGCGTCTGGCGCGCGACATCGCCGGCCTTGAAGACCTGGCTGACATCGACATTGCGGAAGAAGGAGCGGACATAATCATTGGCCGGATTCATGACGATCTCGTCCGGCGTGCCCACCTGGATGACGGCGCCGTCCTGCATGATGCAGATCCTGTCGCCGATCCGCATCGCCTCGTCCAGGTCATGGCTGACGAAGACGACGGTGCGGCTGTGTTCGGATTGGAGCCGCACAAGCTCATCCTGCATTTCCGTGCGGATCAGCGGATCCAGAGCAGAAAAGGCTTCGTCCATCAGGAGCACTGTCGGTTCGCTCGCCAGGGCACGCGCCAGGCCGACGCGCTGCTTCATGCCGCCGGACAACTCGTCCGGGCGGCTTTCGGCATAGCCGGCAAGGCCCACAGCTTCGAGGGCGGCGAGGGCGCGCTTATGCCGCTCTTCCTCGCCCATGCCGGCGACTTCAAGCCCGAAAGCGGCATTGTTTAAAACAGTGCGATTGGGAAGCAGGGCGAATGACTGGAAGACCATGCTGATATCGCGCCGACGCAGCGCGATCAGCTCGGCCCGCGACATTCGGGTGATATCCTCTCCATCCACGGCAATGGTGCCGGCAGTGGGCTCGATGAGGCGGTTGAGGAGGCGCAGCAAGGTGGATTTCCCGGAGCCGGACAGGCCCATGATCACGAAGATCTCGCCGGGATAGATGTCGAACGTGGCGTCGACGACACCAATGGAATTGCCGGTTTCGGTATGGACCTCGGCCTTCGACTTGCCGGATCGATAAAGTTCGAGAGCCTTGTCCGGCCGCTCGCCAAATACTTTGAAAACGGATTTCAGACTGATCTTGGGCGTTGCGGGCAAAGCCGCAGCGTCTGTTTCAGTTGTCATAGCCATATATGATCAAGCCTCCGGCTCGTCAGCCAGAGAACGCTCCTTTTCTAGCGAAAGGTTCGTCACCGCATGCCATCGGCACCCGGGAGAACACGATCTGATTTTCATCGCGCGGCGCTGGCGCCGCAAGTGTCTAGCTGATGGAGCCGCGAGGGCGGGAAGCCCTTGAAAAACCGCAGCTGAATAATGACAAGCGCAAGAGGCCCGCCGAACCGGCGACATCTGCGCCACACCCAGCTACATATAGTCGAAACGTTCAAAAGTCCACTGAAAAACCTAGATTTTGTGGTTCTACGGTGACATCTGCGTGAGGCAACAGACCGGTTACAGACGAAATTTTGCCGCAATTCCAACACCTTCTGGCCTTTGATCAGGGTTGCGCTGCCGGGGATGCGGGCCGTGAGAAACTCTGTCCCGCCACAGGCTGCAGGGCGGAAGATCCAATGCATCGGACACGGGCCGCCTATGGCTCTGACCTAATGTCCGGGAGGCACGCTGCGGAAATCTGACGACGAGGCGATTCCGGTCGAGGTCATTATGCTGTAGGCAGTATCAGGCCGAATCTGCCATGGAATGTCTATGAACAACGTCATCAAATTCGAGAAGCGCAAGCCCGCTCCACCACCGAAACAAACGCGGCCACCCGGACAGAGACCGCCGTGGATGGGCAAGCCGCTGGCCATTCTCATTATCCTTGTCGGGCTGGCTGCCGCCTGGGCCTATTTCCATTATGTCGCACCAGCCGCGCCGGGGATCTGAGGCTGCAGTGCCTCGGCGGTCTGCCGAAAGCTTGCCAGGCATTGACCGACGGGTTTATGGCGCAGCGCCCGGTCAGCGGCGGGCGTCGAGACGGGGCGAGGGATCGGCTCGCGTATCTCACAAGAGCGATCGGTCGGGCCAATCCTAAAGTCACATAAGGTAGATTATGGAACTAGTGCCTGTATTGAGGAACTACAGCGCCTTGTGGCCAGCTGCTCGCTTGGCCTCTGAAGTTCAATTTAGCTGATCCTGCGTAGCGGCCTGCCGCTCTGGCGCAAGTGGCCGCGGTCCGAGGTGTCACACATCCACCTCGATCGTCAGCCCGTCATAGGCCGGCTGGACATGCTCCGGCGTCTCGTCCATCACCGCCTGGTAATCCAGCGGAATATGCATATGTGTCAGGATGGCCCGTTTCGGCGACAGACGGTCGATCCACACCAAAGCCTGCTCGAGCGACAGATGGCTCGGATGCGGCCTATACTGCAAGGCATCGATGATCAAGACATCGAGGCCGCGCAGCGCCTCGATGGCTTGCGCGGGAAAATCGCTGACATCCGTGCAATAGGCCACATCGCCGATGCGGAAGCCCAGCGATCCGATATCCCCGTGCTGCTGTTGATGGGCCTGGAATTCGATGACGCCACCCGGACCCTCGACCCGGATCGGCACCGAGAGATCCTTGATCAGCCTGGGCTCGACGATCGGCGGGTAATTGCCGCCCGGCGGCGTTTCCAGGCAGTAGCCGAAGCCCTGGCGGATCCGGTTCATGGTGAAGAGATCGGCATAGATGGGAATGCGCATCCGCTGCGCGTGGAAATAGCCGCGCACATCATCGATCCCGTGCAGGTGGTCGGCATGGGCATGGGTGAAAAGAATGCTGTCGATGCGCGTCACGCCGGCGGCGATCATCTGCTCGCGGAAATCCGGTCCGGTATCAATCACGACGGTGGTCTTGGCGCCGTCGGCTGCGATCTGCTCCACCAGAAGCGCTGCCCGCAGTCGCCGGTTGCGGGGATTAGACGGATCGCAGGCACCCCAATCGCCGTCCAGGCGCGGAACGCCGGGAGAGGAAGAACAACCGAGTATTGTGAAGCGCCGTCTTGCTCTGGGCACAGGCCTAGATCCTGATCATTTTCGAAAAGCAGCGGAAGGCATTGTCCGTCGTGATGCGTGCCATGTCCTCGAAGGACAGGCCGTGGGTTTCGGCAAGCACTTCGGCCGTGTTGACGACATAGGACGGCTCGTTGCGCTTGCCGCGCCAGCGCTTGGGCGCAAGATAGGGCGCATCCGTCTCCACCAGTAGCCGGTCGAGAGGAACCGTCCTGGCAATGGCACGGATATCCTCGGATTTGGGAAAGGTGAGAATGCCGGAAAACGAGATATAGCCGCCGAGCGCAACCCCGGCATCGGCCAGCTGCTGTCCGGCGGAAAAGCAATGCAGGATGAAGGGGAAGGTGCCCTTCCCGCTTTCCTCCGTCAGGATGCGGATCATGTCCTCGTCGGCACTGCGGCTGTGAATGACGAGCGGCAGACGGGTTCGGCGGGCAGCCTCGATGTGACGCCGGAAGCCGACCTGCTGATCCTCCGGCCTCTGGGTATCGTAGAAATAATCGAGACCCGCCTCGCCGATCGCGACGATCCTGTCGTGGCTCTCGGCCAGGCGCACAAGATCATCCGCTGTCACGTCGAGTTCGTCCGCCGCATTGTTGGGATGCGTTCCCACCGAGCAGAAAACCGAGGGATAGCGCTCGGTCAGCGCCAGAAGGGCCGGCAGTTTTTTTACCCGCGTCGAGATCGTCACCATCTGCGCGACACCGGCCTGATGGGCGCGCAACACCAATTCGTCCCGCTCCTCATCGAAATCGGCGAAGTCCAGGTGGCAATGCGTATCGATCAGCATGTCTGTCCTCAGGCTTTGTCCGGATCCGGCGCCACATAGCGCGGAAAAACCGGGGATGGCGCGGGCAGTTCCGTGCCCGGCGTCAGGCGACCCGCCTCACCCAGGCTCGCAAAGGTCCGCTGTTGCGGATCGACGGCCACCAGATCGAGGATGCGGGCGGAGGAATCCGGCATGATCGGCTGAAACAGGATGGCGATCTGCCGCACCACTTCCGCCGTCACCCACAGCACGGTGCCCATGCGCGCCACATCCGTCTTGCGCAGCACCCAAGGTTCCTGCGCGGCAAAATAGCGGTCTGCCTCGTTGACGATATTGATCACCGCGGCCACCGCCTTGTGCACCTGCTGGCGCCCCATTTCCTCGCGGCAGACGGCAATCGCTTCATCCGCCGTGGCGAGGATCGCCCTGTCCGCCTCCGTCAGCTCGCCCGGCTGCGGCACCCTGCCCTCGCAATTCTTGGCAATCATCGACAGCGAGCGCGAGGCGAGATTGCCGATGCCGTTGGCGAGATCGGCATTGATGCGGGTTGCGATCCCCTCTTCGGAATAGCTGCCATCCTGACCGAAGGACACTTCGCGCAGGAAGAAGTAACGGACCTGGTCCAGCCCGAAATGCGTCACGAGATTGACCGGATCGACGACATTGCCCAGCGATTTCGACATCTTCTCCCCCTTGTTGAGGAGAAAGCCGTGGGCATAGACGCGGCGCGGCAGCGGCAGGTCCGCCGACATCAGGAATGCCGGCCAGTAGACGGCGTGGAAGCGGATGATATCCTTGCCGATAATATGCGCATCCGCCGGCCAGTATTTGGCGCGCGGACCGTTCCTGTCCTCCACATAGCCGGTGGCGGTGATGTAATTGGTCAGCGCATCGACCCAGACATACATGACATGCTTCGGATCGTTCGGCACCTTGATGCCCCAGTCGAAGGTCGTGCGGGAGACCGAGAGATCCTTGAGGCCGGACTTGACGAAGGAGATCACCTCATTGCGCCGCTCATTGGGGCCGATGAAATCGGGCTGATCCTCGTAGAGCTTCAGCAATTTGTCTTCATAAGCAGAGAGCCTGAAGAAGTAGCTTTCCTCCTCGACCCATTCGACGGGCGTGCCCTGCGGCCCATAGCGCAGGCCGTCGGCGCGCAATTCCGTTTCGTCTTCTTGATAATAGGCTTCGTCGCGGACCGAATACCAGCCGGAATAGCGGTCCTTGTAGATGTCGCCGCGTTCGGCCATGCGGTTCCACACTGCCTGCACCGTCTGGTGATGCCGCTCTTCCGTCGTGCGGATGAAATCGTCGTTCGACGCGTTCAGGAGCTTGCCCATGGCGCGGAATTCGTTGGAATTGCGCTCCGCCAGAACCTCCGGCGCGATGCCCTCGTTGCGGGCCGTCTGCTGCATCTTCTGCCCGTGTTCGTCCGTGCCGGTGAGGAAGAACACATCCTTGCCGTCAAGCCGCTGGAACCGCGCCATGGCGTCGGTGGCGATCAGTTCATAGGCATGGCCGATATGTGGCTTGCCGTTCGGATAGGAGATGGCGGTCGTGATGTAGTAGGGGGTCTTTGTGGACATTTCGGCCAGCATTACCGTTCGTGTTCGATTGCTCTGGCCCGCGTCTTAAACCAAGTTTTGGCGATGCGAAACAGCAAGTTTCCGTGTGGCTAAGCAGGTTCCGGAAAAGTGTCCCACGGTTTTCCGACCGGAACCTGCGTCAAAACAATAAACCAAACGGACGAAGCGTTGGCAGGCCAATCCAAGTCTGCTTATCTGCGTCGCCGGGGCAGGAGCGCCCTCACCCGCGGCAAACGCACAGGGTTCAGCGAGTCACATCCTCGAGGAGCGACAGGATTGTCTGCTTGCGGTCGAGATTATAGCCCTGTGCAATGCTGATCCGCTCGGTGACTTCCGAGGTGAGCCGCGAGACCCGGTCGGCAAGCGGCAGGTCGCCGGCCATGGCGGCAGTCCTTGCCCGCGCAATCAGGTGATCGCGCAGATGATCGAGGAAGAAGGAGAAGATCAGGTCATTGTCCTTGCCGGCCAGCACATCGGCCAGCCTGTGCATGGCGCGGCGCGCGCTGGGACCGTCGCCGGCGAGCACCTCTTCGAAGGCCGCGACAATTTCGGTACCGCCATAATTCAAGAGCTTCAGCGCCTGCGCAACGCTGCCACCGGCAGAGCCCAGCGCCTCCTCGAAGGTGCGGCCGCCATCCGAGGACAGGCCGAGCGCCGAAAGCGCATGCGCCAGGTCCTCCCGTGACAGCGGATCGAGCTTCAGGGGAAGGCAGCGCGAGCGGATCGTCGGCAGGAGCTTGCCCGGCGCATGGCTGAGCACCAGGAAGAGCGAACGCTTGGGCGGCTCCTCTAGGATCTTCAGGATAGCATTGGCGGCATTCCGGTTCAGGTCGTCGGCCGGATCGATGATGACGATCCGCCAATTGCCGGTGCCGGATGTCTGGGAGAAGAAATGCCCTGCCCGGCGCACCTCATCCACGGTGATCGCCGTCTTCTGCCGTCCGGTCTTCTCGTCGACCGGCCGCGTCAGATGCAGCAGGTTATGCGATGCGCCGGAGGCGATCTGGCGGCTGGCCGGCGATGCGGGATCGGGATCTTCGAGATGCTCCGGCGCCCCGGCCGGATCGGGATGGCTCAGCACGTGATTGGCGAAGCGGAAGGCGAGCGTCGCCTTGCCGATGCCCTCCGGTCCCTCGATCAGGATGGCGTGGTGGCTGCGGCCGGACCGATAGAAGCCGGCCAGAAAGTCCTCGGCCTCGCGATGGCCGAACAGGTGCGGGTTGCTTTGCGGCGCAATGGCGCCGTCCAGTGTGCCGGGGCTCTGATCGCTCATTCCGCCGATGCCGCCCAATCGGCTTGGTTCGCTTCGCCCGGCTCTTCGTGCCGTTCCGGCAGGACTGCCTCGGCCGCCGCCAGGATATCGGCGGAAATGACCTCCAGCGGCCGATCGGCATCGATCACCCGGCAGCGAGCCCCGTCGGCGGCGGCAATATCGAGAAAGGCCTGCCGGCGCATTTCATGCACCTCCAGCTCCTCCCGTTCGAAGCGGTCGGGAGCGCCCCCCTCGCCCGCCTCGTCGCTGCGCCGCCGCGCCCGCGCCAGCCCTGTCTCTGCCGGCAGATCGAGGATCAGCGTGAGGTCGGGCCGCAGCCCGTCGATGGCGACGCGTTCCAAGGCATCGACGAAGCCCGATTCGAGATTGCCCGTAATGCCCTGGTAGACGCGCGAGGAATCCATGAAGCGGTCGCACAGGACCACCTTGCCGGCGGCCAGCGCTGGACGGATGACGGCCTCGACATGGTCATTGCGGGCAGCGGCGAACAGCAGGGCCTCCATGCGGACGCCAAATTCCTGCGCGGCGCCGGAGAGAAGGACATGCCGGACAGCCTCCGCACCCGGCGAGCCTCCCGGTTCGCGCGTCACCAGGACCTCATAGCCGCGTCGTTTCAGCGCGTCCGCAAGCCGGCGGATCTGGGTGGACTTGCCGGCACCCTCCCCGCCCTCGAAAGTTACAAACAGGCCTGATGATGTCGTCACGCGGTTGCCAATACTATTCCAAGCATGTCTGCGTTCTAACGCATTTCTGAACGTTTCGAAAGCAAAGCCTGATGGTTCGCCGGTGTGATCCTCTCCAGCCGCTATTCCACGGCGAAAAACGGCTCTCGCCTGCAGGCATAAGGGTCGCGCCATTCGTCCGCCAGCGTCCGCTGACATTCAGGATACCGCTGACACTTTTTTTGCTGGACCTGTTCTAGTTCGTGAGCGCCGCAGCCAGCGCCTTTTCCATGGCTTGCTGAAGCGTGAAGTTGGACCATGGGATGCTGCGCCGCCGCGCGGCATCATCCAGCATGCCGGCTGCGAAGGCCGCATCGGAGCGCTGCGGAATACTGCCGAATATTCTCGCCAGATCGCCCTGGATCTCACGACTGGTCAACCAGTGGACAAGCAGCAGTGCCGCCGCCTTGTGCTTCGCATTGGCGGGGATAGACAGAACATTGCCGCCGCCGACCATGCCGAAATCCGGCACGTAGCAGCGAAAATCCGCCGCGATGCGGCCTTCGCGCTTGATTGTGATCAGCGCATCCTCCCAGACCGGCGCAATGGCCAGCTCGCCGCTGCGCAGGCGCGCAAAGCTATCATCATTGGAGCCGGTGAGGACGAAGCTGTCCTTGCGCGCCACGAACCAGTCGAGAGCGGGCTTCAGGCGCGCCATGCGCTGCGGCTCGGTCGACGCATTAGTAAAGTCGAAATCGGGTGTCATGGCCCGTATGACAGCGGTATAGAAACTCGGTCCCGAGCCGCCGCGGGCGAGATTGAAGCCGAACATTCCGGGGTTGTCGCGCAGGAAGTCGGAAAATTGCGCGAGTGTCCGCGGCACATGATCGTCCGAAATCCGTTTCGGATCATAGGCGATGCAGGTCTGATTCCCCCAGAATGCCGGCATGTAGCCGCCATTATCAAATCCGTCGACCGTATAGATCAGCTTGTCGCCTTCCGGCAGCATCGGCCGCAGGGGCCCGGTCAGCAGCGCGCGGAGGTTCTGAGCCTGCAGCGTGCTGCCGCCGGATGACAGAAGATCGATATCGCCTTCGGCCTTGTCCTGGTCGGCGAGCAACTGGTCGCGGCTCGCCTCCATCGTGGCATCGGGAATCGTGACCTTGATGCCATAGGTCTCCTGGAAGCGTTTCACTTCGTCCCGAAATCGCTGTTGCTTGTACCAGTGGCGCCACACCACTTCTTTTTCGGCCTGGGCGGCTGCCACAACCTCGCTCCAGCTCATCTGCTTGAGATCCTTGGCCTGCGCGGCGGAGAGGCCGAGACCGAGCATGAGAGTGGCGGCGCACATACATGTCATACGAAGGCGCATGGGTTTATGTCCTTTGCGGTGAGGCGCGCGACCGAATAGGAAGCGCTGTGGATCATAGGGCGTCTTCAAATGTCGCCGCTGGCTGCTGTTGCTGCGGCGGGTCGGGCTCGGTCCCATGTCTTGCCGGATTGAAGATTTCAAAGCGGTTGCGTCCGCCGCGCTTTGCGGCGTAAAGCGCCCGGTCGGCATTGGCCAGCACCTCTTCAGCGCCTGGTCCGGCGCGATCGCGCCGCGCAATCCCGATGCTTGCCCCGATCCGGCATTCGTGACCCTGATAGACGATGGGAAGGCTGAGCGCGTCGATCAGCCGCTTTGCCAGGCTCTCCCCGGTAAAGGATGGCTCGGCGCCGCGGCAGATCACCACGAACTCATCGCCGCCGATGCGGGCGACGAAATCCCGTTCGCGCCGCACATCCATGATGCGTTTGGCGGTTTCCCGGAGCACGGCGTCGCCGGCCGCATGGCCCAGCGTGTCGTTGACCTGCTTGAAGCGGTCGAGATCGATATGAAGGAGCAGGAAGGGCGTGTTCGCCTGTGCCTCGCTGTCCAGCTCGGACAGAACCCGATCGAAATAGCGCCGGTTGGCCAAGCCGCTCAGCGCATCATGCAGGGAAACATGCTCGGACTCTGCATGAGCCTTCGCAAGATCGCGATTATTGGCCTCGGTGCGGGCGCGCGCCTCTTCAAGCATGGCGCGCATCTCCATATCGGCGGTAATGTCCTGTTGCAGCCCGACCAGCTTGCGGCGCGGGCCATCGCCGTAGAACCGCCCGAGCGAACGAATGTGCCGCAACCGTCCATCATTGCGGCGGCGAATGCGGAACCGGACCTCGAAATTGTTCCGTGAGGACGCTGCCGCATCGTAGGTTCGGTGGATCTCCGGCAGATCCTCCGGCAGGATGCAGGCTTCGAAATCGTCGATCAGGCGGCATTCGCTCGAACCGCTGCAGCCATAAAGCCTCGCCATCCGCTCATCGGCATAGAAGGCATTGGCGGACAGGTCCATTTCCCACAGACCAACCGAAGATCCTTCCAGGGCGATTTCATGGCGGCGCGTCAAGGCAAGCAGGCTGCTTTCCTTTTCGCGCAAGGCCGTCAAATGGCTGGAGCGCTGCACAAGCAGGCGCATGGTGAAGAGCAGCTGCGCAATCACGGCGAAGGCCACGCTCCAGATTTTCAGCTGAAGGCCGGACAGGTTCGTCGCATCCCCCCAGCCTTGTTTCGGCACAGCCTCCAGGAACCAGACGGTGTTGAGGAACCGCATCGTCGCGCTGACCGGCGCGTCACGGGTTGCCGCCGCCGTGCCGTAAATGGCGAGACTGTCGTCGAGACCGCTCGTCTGAGAGCGAAGCGAGACGATGAGCGGCAGGGTTTCCTGTTCCTCGCAAAGACCTGCCGAACAGATGAGGGCATTCAGATCGATCGAGCCGGTCAGCAAACCCTTCAATACGCGCCCCCCGTCGGCGTCATCGGACACCAGGGGGTAGCTGATCATAATGCGCGTCTGGCCCTGCTTCGAGAAAGGCTGCGTTGCGGCGCGACCATCCTCATTATTGACGGTGACGGCGCGCTTGACCAGTTGCTGCAGCAGCGGATCGCGCGCATAATCATGACCGGCCAGTTGCTTCTGCAAATAGGGCGGATAGGCGTAACGGATCCTGGCATCCGGTGCGAACGCGATGTCACGCACTTGCGACGGAACTTCCATGATCCGCCGCGCCAGGCGTTTGAACTGGTCCTCCTCAATCTCCGGATAGAGGGCAAGGGTGGAGGCCAGCCCCTGAAGCAGCATGATATTGGCATCGACACTTGCCGCCAGACGCGACTGTATCAGGCTCACCTTTGCCGCAACCTGCTGGCGAAGCGCTGCCCGCTGCAAGAGATCGTTCTGTTCCTGCGCATAGGCACCCAGGAACAGCACAAGCGCGGCCATGATCGTCGCCGGGAAGTAATAGCGGAAATGCGAAGCTAATGTCTTGTAAACGAAAAGCAAATGGGACGATGCCGCGCCCAGCCAGCCGCGTGTCCCCTGCCCCCGCTCCATTGACCGTGCGCGCAATTCGACCTCATTGAACAAGACAAACGCTGAAGACGTCGGTTGACCGCCCGATCCCGCCGGTCACGCCCAGGCTGGGCTATGCCCGCCGCAGGACAGAGATAATGTTGATTTAAACGAATAAAGGAATATAACTCTGACTTGATACGTCGCCGTCTATATTCCCTCCGTGTGAATATATTATGAAGCTAGAGAAAAAAGGGGAAATAGAACGATTTATACTTGCTCATATGGATTTATGATTGGAATAGTCGCTTCATGCCTCATAGCTGAAGGCAGTGCCTGAGGCTTGTTCCTATCGCGTATCCCCCGGATCGCGTATGTCCGGAACGAAGCTGATGGTCGCGGGCAGATCGGCGAGCCGCCGATACAGGGTCACCGCCGGCTCAGATCCAGAAGAACATCAGTTCGAGAAGCGCATCCGTTGCCTTGGAGAGAAGCGTGCCCTCCGCCACATCGCCGGCGGCCTGCAGCGGCACTTCCTTGATCTGGCGATCGCCTTCGAAGATCTTCAGCACGCCAACGCTCTGGCCCTGCCGAACCGGCGCGCGCAGCGGCCATTCATAGACGATCCGGCCGGACAGCCGTTCGGCATTGCGGGTCGGCACATAGGCGTCCACCGCTTCTGCCGCAACAAGCGTCACATGCGAGCTGGCTCCGCCATAGACCGCCGCCTCCCCCACCTGTTCGCCGGCCTCGAAGATCTGGCGGGTCTCGAAACTGGTGAGCGCCCATTCCAGAACCCGGCGGGCCTCTTCCTGCCGCTCCTTGTCGCTTGCAAGCCCGCCCATGGCGAGGAAGAGCCGCGTGCCGTCACGCTCGACGGATGCCACCGCCGCAAAACCATGCCCCTCGGCAAAGCCCGCACCCAGCCCGTCAATGCCGATGCCGAGTTGCAGGAGCGGGTTCTTGTTGCGCTGGAAGATCTTGTTCCAGGTAAAATCCGGCTGTGCGTAAAGGCGATAGAGGTCGGGATACTGGCTGTGGATATGCTGCGCCAGCCGCACCATGTCATGTGCTGTCGTGACGCTCAGCGCATCCGGCAGGCCGGTGGAATTGCCGAAGGTGCTGCGCATCATGCCGAGATCACGCGCACGGGCCGTCATGCGCCGCGCGAATTGCTCCTCCGTCAGCGCCATGCCTTCGGCGATCACGATGCAGGCATCATTGGCATTCTGGATGACCACGCCCTTGATCAGATCCTCCAGCGGTATATCGGATTTCAGAGCCGCGAACATGGTGGTCGTGCCCGAAGGCGCGCCGCCGGTGCGCCAGGCATTTTCCGAGACCTTGAACACGGTCGCCGGAGTGACCTCACCCTGGCGCAGCGCTTCGAAGACCAGGTCCATCGTCATGAGCTTGGCGAGCGATGCCGGCGGAAAGGCCTGGTTCTCGTTTTCCGCCAGGAGAACCGTGCCCGTCTTGTTCTCGACGAGATAGATCTGCTTGGCCTTCAGATCGGCAAGCCTGGCATCGGCCGCGAAGGATGCGGCCGCCGGCGTCAAAGCCAGAGCAAAAAGAAGAGGCAGGCTTTTGCAGATGGTGGGATAGCGCAGTCGCATCGAACTCCTCGTCAGCCGTCTTGCGGTCTGATTTTGACCTGTGATCAGCGAGATCGCATCAACTGGGTATCAAATGGCATATTCTGTCCACAGGCAAGCGCCTCGCGCCGGCTGCGGGCGCAGTGTTCCGGCACGGACGGGGGGCTGACCTCCGGCAGATCTGATCAGAGGGGCCCGATCAGGGCCGACCGGATTTCCCAAGGCCCGGGGTCGGAACATGCTCCATGGAGCCGTCGCCGCGCAACACAACATCGCCGAAGATGACGCGCGGCTCCTGGCTCTTGGGAGCAGGCGCCGAATAGGCCGCTTCGACGCGCGCCGGGGCTGGGGCTGCGGCTGCCGGACGAGGCTGGGCAGTTCTGGCCGCACGCGGCTGCGGTGCCGGATGTTCGGAGACGGCCGGCGCGATCGCCGCCGCACGGCGCTTCGGTGCGGCCGCCACGGGCGCGCTCGGCGCCGCCGGGAAGCTTGCCACCTGCACCGAGGCGACCGTTGCGCCGGAGGGGCGGTTGAACGGCAGCGGCCCGGTGGAGGGCAGATCGCCTGCCGGCGCCTCGATGGTTGCCGCCTGGCTTGCTGCGGCAAAGGCGGCGGACGGCGCCTTGGCGCGCGGTCCGCTCGGCGTGGCGCCGGCGAAGGCGGTCGGGGTGGGAAGATTGCCGCCATAGGTCTGCAGCTGGTCGCCGAGCGACTGGTTCGACGCGACCATCACGCCCGAAGCGATCTGCCCATCCGGCTGGATGCCCGGAAGACGATCGCCCTTGCGGACATAGGATGCCATGAGGAAGGGCATGTCGCGCCCGTCCATGCGCGCCCGGCCCACATACTGCACATTCACATTGGCGGTGCCGGTGCGCTTGAAGTCGAGAAGTTCGGCGGCCTTGCTGGATACATCGATGATGCGGCCGGGATGGAAAGGACCGCGATCATTCACCCGCACGATGACGGAAGAGCCGGTGTTGAGATTGGTGACGCGGGCATAGCTCGGCAGCGGGAAGGTCGGATGCGCGGCCGAAATATGCGCGCTGTCATAGACTTCGCCATTGGCCGTCAAGCGGCCATGGAAGGCGGAGCCATACCAGGAGGCAAGTCCGCTGCGATTATATTTCGGGTCTTCCTTCGGCACATAGGTCTTGCCTTTGACCTCGTAGGGATTGCCGACCATGAAGCGTCCGCCGCCCTTGGGAACCGCGCGTCCGTCGCCCACCACGCGGGGGCTGGCCTTCACACCATATTCGCTCTCGGCGAAATATTCCTTGCTCTTCGGCTTCGGCTTGACCGTCGCTGTCTCGGTGGAGGTACAGGACGTGACAGCTGCACATACGCAGGCCACACCCAGCCACTTTGCTCCCGCCAGGAGCTTACCCTTACCAGATTTCAATGTTCGCCCCACGCCGCTTTTCGTGGCCGCCTCGGCCTGCCGTCCAAACTTCATGTCCCGGCTCTATGGTTAACCGGGACGCACCTGCATTTTTGCCGTCAACATGGCTAAAATGCGATCCAATTCCGTGGACAAAGCCCATTTCTCTCAGTCATGGTTAACATACAGTTAATTTCATCGGACGGTGGTACTCCCGGCCATGAGGCGGGTTGCCCATCGGGGAGCGGATTCATTCGACGACGAGAGGCAATATTTACTTTGATCGCAGAAAGATCACCCCTACATGATAGGCTCTGGCGATCTGTTCAGGGATGGCTGCTTTTATATTGGCATCCCCGCGTGACTTGAGGATGGCGTTGTACCGTGACTGACAAAGAGAAGAACCCGCTTGGACCTCGGTGGCTCGGTCCGGTCGCGCCGATGCGCATCGCCTTGATCCCGCCGTTGACGGCCGCCCGCTGGCTGCTGGTCCTGGTGGTGATCGCCGGTATCTATTTCTTCCACGGCTTTCTCGTGCCGGTTCTGGCGGCGCTGGTCGTCGGTTTTGCCAGCTGGCCCCTTTACCGCGATCTGCTGCGCCGCATCGGCGGCAATACGACGCTTGGCGCGACCATCGCCATTCTTCTGGTGGTCACCTTCCTCGTCGTGCCGATCGCCTTTGCCATTTCCTACACGATCGGCGAAATGCGCGAATGGATCTCCTGGGCGCTGCAGGTCAACCGCTTCGGTGCGCCGCCGCCGGCCTGGATCGTCGGCCTGCCGGTGGCGGGAGATTGGCTCGGCGTGATGTGGGAACGCCATGTCGGCGAGCCGGGTGCGATCGGCCAACTCGTGCAACTCGTCAGCGGCGCCAATATCGGCAATATCTATCGTGCGGTGATAGCTGCCGGCGATGGCGCCTTCCATCTTCTGCTGACCCTGCTTTTCATGCTGATCGCGCTGTTCTTCGTCTATCGCGACGGGGCATCCTTCTCCCGCCAGATCGACATGCTGGGCGAGCGCATCCTCCCCAATCGCTGGGAGCGGATCTCCCGGGTCGTGCCGGCGACGATCAGCTCCACCGTCACCGGGATGACGCTGATCGCCATCGGCGAAGGCATTGTTCTCGGCATTGCCTACTGGATTGCCGGCGTCCCCTCGCCTGTCACGCTCGGCGTCCTGACCGGCGTCATGGCCCTTATCCCGGGCGGTGCGCCGCTTTCCTTCACGCTCGTCTCTCTCTATCTGGTGGCCAGCGGCTCCTATATAGCCGGCATCGGTCTTCTGGTCTGGGGCTCGGTCGAACTCTTCATCGTCGACAAGACATTGCGACCGCGCCTTGTCGGCGGTCCAATCAAGCTGCCCTTCCTGCCGACCTTCTTCGGCCTCGTGGGCGGCGTGAAGACCATGGGCTTCCTCGGCCTGTTCATCGGACCGGTGCTGATGGCCCTCCTGGTCGCCATCTGGCGGGAATGGATGCGCGAGATCGAGCTTTCGGTGCCGGAGGAGGCACCGGACGATGCAGCGCGCGCCGCTGCGGCGCGCAAGCTCGCCTGACGGCGACGAAGCCGGAAAGCGACGGTGCCGGGAAGCGCCGGAGCCGGCCGATGGATCAGCCTTCCTCGGCCGCGAGTGTCTTCTCCATGAACAGGCTGAGCGGATCGGCCTGATAGCTGCCGAACGGCTCGATGTCCCGATAGCCGGCCTTGCGATAGAGGCCGATGGCTTCCGGCTGGTAGATGCCTGTTTCAAGGCGCAGGACCGTGATGCCCCTGCGGCGGGCTTCCGATTCCAGCGCCTCGAGCAGCCGCCGGCCGAGCTTCAGCCCGCGCGCGTCGCTGTCGACATACATGCGCTTGATTTCGCCCTCTCGCTCCGCCTGGCCGACAAGTGCGGCACAGCCGAGCACCGTATCGCCGCGCCGCGCGACGAAGAAGGACACGGCCGGATTATCCAAGGCATCGACCGGCAGCATGTGATTGCTTTCCGACGGGTAGAGCGAGGCTGCATAGGCGTCCGACAGGGCAAGAAGCCGAGCCACGTCCGGCTGCCTCGGGGTTTCCTTCCGGATGACGATATCCGCTGTCATGCCTGCCCTTTCCTGTCCGCTTTCTCTTGGCCCGGCCGAGCTTTGCCCGGCACGCCATTCGCTCCCATATCCCCGGCTTGATATTGCCGCAATGGCGCTCCACCAGATGGACAGCCGAAGCCACGGCCCATTTGTTTGCGGCCGGACCCCATGTGTTGGAAGGGATGACGAAATGCAAGCGGCATTGGTGATGATGACGATCCTCGGCTGCGACGACGGCGGCATTGACTGCCACTATGTCGCAACGATCAATCAGCGCTTTCCAAGCATCGCGCTCTGCAATGCTGTGTCGGAAAAGGAGCTCGCCTCCTTCGCCAACATCTCCTACCCGACCGTCATCGCCGTCTGCCAGGATCCGTATGCCGGTGCCCAAGCGGCCGAGGCATCAGCGAAAAAAGAGACGCCGATCGACGAGGCCGCGGCGCAGCGCGCCGAAGAGAAGACGCTGGCGGAACGGGCATTGTCCCGCGTCTCCACCATCCTTCCCAGCCGGGCAGATCTTCGCGAAGTGGTTGCGGCGCCTGTGCATCTCGTTGAAGACGGTTACGCCTGGGCCATCCGCAAGTTCCGCTGAAACAGACTTGTTTTTACGCAGTCCGGACGCAAAACCGCTGACACACTTTTGCTGGACCTGCTCCAGCGGCGGCTGTCAGGCCGCTGCGCGATCGGCGAAGGATCGGGCCAATTGCCTCTCCTCGCTATGCTGGAGCGATTCCACGAGATCCAGCAGTTCCGCCACCGAGGAATCATCCTGGCGATCCTTGAAGCGCAGGATCAGGCTGAGGCAGATGCTGTCGCTCTCGGCGACGCCGGACCGGTGGCTGATCTCGCGCCACAGCAGGGTCGCTTCGGCAAAGACTTCGGCAATGGGACGGTTCAGCCCGGCCGATTCGTAAAGCGCCCGCACTGCGTGGCGTCTCGATGTCGCCATGAGGCCACGCACGCGGCGCTCGTCCAGGCCGGTCAGATAGGCGATGGCGGCGGCGAAGAACTCGATCTTGCCGCTGCACAACGCGTGCATCAGGAATGCCGCGGTCAGGCGCCCATCCGCTGCAAGTTGCTCCACCAGCTTGGGAAGATCACGGCTTGCCGCCGTGCCCGCCAGCGACAGCGCCGCAAGATCGCTGGCCTCGCGGGTCACATGGGCGATGCGGGTCGGGCTGAGAGTGGATTGCACGAGAGGCGACGCCGCAAGCAGCGAGGAAACGTGACCGATCAGGAGATGTCGCGCTTCCGGCGGCAGTTCCGTCCGAACCAGCAGCTGGTTGCGTACGCTGGCTTCCGCGCCGAAACGCTCGGCCAGCCGCTTCAGGCTGTAGCGGCTGATATCGGCTGCTTCATTTTCCAGAAGGATCAGGATCTCGCCCAGATCGCCGACTTCGGCAATGGCTGCCGCCGCCATGCGGGACAGGCCCGGGCGAGCGGCAATCAGGCCGCGCGTCATGGCATTGCCGCGGCCGCACAGGTCCACCAGATCACTATCCGTCACCACGGGCGAGAACATCAGGACATGGCAGGCAACATCCGGCTGGTCTCCCGCCAGGCCCATGATCACGGATCGCGGCGCGTGCACGGACGGAGCGAGTGCCTGCGCCAGGGCCTGGCGCACTTTCGCAGACGGATCATCGAGAAGATGCATCATGGCATGAACGGCGTGTTTTCGCTGGTCGGTCGCGCAGCCGATGGTTTTCAGATAGGCTCTCGCCAAAGCGCCCGCGGCCTTGGCCCGGTCGCTTGCGTTTGCCGTTTCCGTCCAACGAAGAAATGCCTTAATGATCACTGTTACGCCTCACTTCATGGAGGAATCAACGATCACTGACCCCTCGGACGCAAAGCTAGGCGCAAATGGTTGATGATCCGTTCACCATAACCGTTAAGGATAACGGGGCCACCAGGTCTGACGGCGGTGGCAAAGCGTTTTGCTGTTTCCTGCCGGTCCTTTCGCCTCATCCGGGCGAAAGCCGGACGATCATGGTGCTGCCAGCGCAGCCGGCCGGCGACGCATTGGAAGCGGCGCTGCGGTCAGCACTGGCGCAGGGTCTCGCCTGGTTCTGGCTGAAGGGTTTGAAGACTGCTGCGCAGGTTCAGGCCGCAGATGTCTGCATGCGGGTCGTCGAGGCTCAGGCCGGCCTGCCGCAGGATCATCTGAAACTCTTGATCTCGCCCTGCGACACGGCCTGCGGCTCGCTCGATCTCATGCGGATCTGCCGCGCCAGCCCCCGGCTTGTCGCCGTGATCTGGGACGCCGCGGCAAGTAGGGCCGCCCTGGCTTCGCCGGCCGGCGACAGCCGCCCCCTCCAGTCCGGCCCGATACCGGCCACAGGTCTTGCGCGCGACATGGCTCTGATCGCGGCGGCGGCAGCGGGCCTGCCCATCTATGAGGCGCCGGACGAACCGTCTCTGCCGGATGCGTCGGAGGCCGAGACGCTTCGCTTTGCGCAAGCCTGTACGGCGGCGCGCGAGGCCGGCCTGCACGGCAAGCTCGCCATTCACCCCTGGCAGGCGCGACTGACCACGGAGATTTTCGGCGTGGAGAAGGCGGAAGTGGACGGCTGAGCGGCAAACCCGCTGCCCCTTGCCTTGGTGCACACCCAGGGCGCCCGGCATCACGGCAGCCCGGCGGCGCCCGTCACGTGCCCGTCACTTGCCCGTCACTTGCCCTTTACTTGCCTGCCACGACCCGCGGGCCAGTCGCCCTCAGGCCGAAGGGCGCTGCAGCTGGAACACGTCCGCGCCGCCATCGCTGTAATCCATATAGCCCATGCGTGCGATGGGCCGCGCCAGACCCATGTCGATCCGGCCGTCCTGGATGATCGTCTCATCGATGTGGATCGCCACCACCTGGCCGAAAACCATGAAGGCTTCGGCCGGCTGGCCGTCCAGCGTGTCCGGCTCGAGGATCTGCGTCACCTTGCATTCCAGCGCGGCATAGGCCTCCCCCACGAAGGGAGCATCGACCATGCGGCCCGGCTCGGCCGTGAGGCCCGACAGAGCAAATTCGTCGACGCCGTAATCCACCGGCGCCGACGAGGCATTCATCCGCTCGACCAGATGCCGGCTGACCAGGCTGGCAGTGAATTGTCCGGTTTCTTCGGCATTTTTCAGGCTGTGCTTGCGGCCGCTGGAGGAGAACATTACGATTTTCGGGCGGTCGGAGACGACATTGAAGAAGGAGTAAGGGGAGAGGTTCAGCGATCCGTCC
The DNA here is from genome assembly GCF_030435705.1 of Rhizobium sp. SSA_523. Lineage (NCBI taxonomy): Bacteria > Pseudomonadati > Pseudomonadota > Alphaproteobacteria > Hyphomicrobiales > Rhizobiaceae > Affinirhizobium > Affinirhizobium gouqiense. The sequence continues at coordinate 932,820 of NZ_CP129382.1, read as the reverse complement.
CTTCCCTTCGTGCCGATCCAGCCGATCGGACGCGGTGCGACGATTGCCTTGAACGGATCGTGCTTCATGTCATGCTGGTTGCTGTCCGTCGTGTAGAACCTCATGCGCCGGCCTCCCCGACAAAGGTCACGATATCGTCCAGCTCCGGACGTGGCCGGTCGGTCTGCGGAAAATCCGAGCGGCCGATATAGAGAAAGCCGGCCAGCTTCTCGCTTTGCCTGATCCCGAGCACGGCCTTGGCCTCCTCGTCATAGGCGATCCATTCCGACAGCCAGTTTGCGGCATAGCCATGGGCATTGGCTGCCAGGAACAGGTTCAGGCAGACGGCGCCGGCGCTGAGTTCCTGCTCCCAGACCGGGATCTTCACATGGTCTGCCGCCGTGCTGACCACCGCGATCACCACCGGCGCCCTTGCCAGACGGTTGCGCTCCACCGCGCGCAGTTCATCCGAAAGATCGGGCTGGCGCGCGACGGCGATCTTCTCCAGCGCCTCGCCCAGGGCAAGCCGGGCCTGCCCGCGATAGACGATGAAGCGCCAGGGCGCGAGCTTGCCGTGATCGGGTACGCGCGAGGCCAAAGTGAGGATGGATCGAAGCTCTGTCTCATCCGGCCCGGGGCCGGTCATCTGGAGCGCCGGAATGGACCGGCGCGTGCTGAGATAATCGAAGAGAGGCTGGTTCTTGCTCATGATCTGTGCCAAGCGATAGGTTTGATTGGGCAATATCTTGAAAATGCCGCGAGGTTGGTCTTCAAGTGGCCTCTGCATTGGAAAGAGTCAACGGTTGGCGGTGGTATGGACGATATTTCGCGAAGCGGCGCCAGGCTGCTTCATCTGGCAGCCTTCTTCCTGTGCCTGATCCATCCTGTGGACGCGCAGGATGCCTTCAAGACGTTCAAGCAGCTGGACAGCACGGCCAAGATGCCGAAGCTGAACGCCTTTTCGCCGACGCTGGGCGCACCGCAAGCGCTGGCGCGCGATGTCCGGCTGGAGGCCAAGCTGACCGATGACGGCCCCTCGATGAAGACCGGGCTGAGCTGGCGCGTCTTCAGTCTGGACCCCGGCCCCGACGGCAAGCTGCCGCTTGTCGCATCGGCGGAGGGTGGCGAGGCGAATTTCCAGCTGGCGCCGGGCTCCTATTTCGTCAATGTCGCCTTTGGACGGGCGGGCGCCACCAAGCGGCTGGACGTGCCGAGCGAGGGTGAGATGAAACCCCAATCGCTGGTGCTGGATGCCGGCGGCATCGTGCTGAATGCCGTGTCGGGCGAGAATGAGCGCGTGCCGGCGGCCAAGCTGAAATTCACCATTTTCTCCTCCGAGGCGCGGGAAGACGGCGAGCGTCCGCTGGTCATGGCCGATGTCAAGCCGAACACGATCGTGCGGCTGAATGCCGGGACCTATCATATCGTATCCGAATACGGAGAAACCAATGCCTCGGTGCGCGCGGATGTGCAGGTGGAGGCGGGCAAGCTGACCGAGGCGACCTTGCAGCATCGCGCTGCCCAGGTGACGTTCAAGCTGGTTTCGCAGCCGGGCGGGGAAGCCATTGCCGATACCGCCTGGTCGGTCCTGACGGCCGGCGGCGACGTCGTGTCGGAAAGCGTCAGCGCCTTTACCGCGATGGTGCTGACCGAAGGCAATTACACCGTCGTGGCGCGCAACAAGGAAAAGATCTACCAGAAGGAATTCACCGTCGAGGCGGGGCGCAGCCTCGATGTCGAGGTGCTGCTCAAGGAACAGCAGGCCGACGGCGTCCTCGACCAGGACTGATTGACGAAAAACCCGCCGCACGCCCCTCGTGGGGCGCGTCGGCGGGTTTCGCGATCATCGTTCCGCCGCTGCCTGTGCAGCGGCTTTCTCTCGTTTTTCAGCCGCGGCTTGCGCAGCGGACCTCTGTTATTCCGCCGCCTGCTTGCGCAGCGCCTGGCGACGCTTGACATCCGGCGGCGTCGCCTCATCCGTCAGCGATGCCACGGCATCGGCAAGCGACATGGGCGTCTGGGCCTGGCTGCCGAGACGGCGGATATTGACCGTGCGGTTTTCCGCTTCCTGGCGGCCGCATACGATGATCACAGGAACCTTGGTTACCGAGTGCTCGCGGATCTTGTAGTTGATCTTCTCGTTGCGGAAGTCTTCCTCGACGATCAGGCCGGCATCGCGCAGCGTCTGCACCACTTCGCGGCCGTAATCATCGGCATCCGAGGTAATGGTTGCGACCACCACCTGCAGCGGTGCGAACCACAAGGGCATGTGCCCGGCGAAGTTCTCGATCAGAATGCCGAGGAAGCGTTCCATCGATCCGCAGATGGCGCGATGGATCATGACCGGCTGCTTCTTTTCCGAATTGTGATCGATGTAGAAGGCGCCGAACCGCTCCGGCAGGTTGAAATCCACCTGCGTGGTGCCGCACTGCCATTCCCGGCCGATCGCATCCTTCAGCGTATATTCGAACTTCGGACCGTAGAAGGCGCCCTCGCCCGGCAGAATACCGGTCTTGATGCGCCCGCCCGACTGCTCCTCGATGGTCTTCAGGACCTCCATCATCACACTTTCGGCACGATCCCAGAGCTCGTCCGAGCCGACCCGCTTGTCCGGCCGCGTGGAAAGCTTCACCACCACCTCGTGGAAGCCAAAATCCTCATAGACGGAGAGGATGAGGTCGTTGATGCGCAGGCACTCGGCCGCCATCTGCTCTTCCGTGCAGAAGACATGCGCATCATCCTGGGTGAAGCCGCGCACGCGCATAAGCCCGTGCAGGGCGCCTGATGCCTCATAGCGGTGCACCAGACCGAATTCCGCAAGACGGACAGGCATTTCGCGGTAGGACTTCAGTCCGTGCTTGAAGATCTGCACATGCCCCGGGCAGTTCATCGGCTTCAGCGCGAAGACGCGGTTATCCGCCCCCTCGTCATCCGGATTGACGAAGGCATGGGCGGATTTCACCGCGAACATGTTCTCATTGTACCAGCCCCAGTGACCGGAAGTCTCCCATAGCGACTTGTCGAGCACCTGCGGGGCATTGACCTCTTCATAGGTATTGGCGAGCCGGCGGCGCATATAGGCCGTCAGTGTCTGGAACATGCGCCAGCCCTTGCCGTGCCAGAAGACGACGCCCGGACCCTCTTCCTGGAAATGGAAGAGATCCATTTCGCGGCCAAGCTTGCGGTGGTCGCGCTTTTCGGCTTCCGCCAGTACGTGCAGATACTGGTCGAGCTCTTCCTGGGTGGCCCAGGCGGTGCCGTAGATACGGCTCAGCACCGGGTTGTTGCTGTCGCCGCGCCAATAGGCGCCGGCCACCTTCATGAGCTTGAAGGCGGTGCCAACCTGGCCGGTGGAGGCCATATGCGGGCCGCGGCAGAGATCGAACCACTCGCCCTGCGAATAGATCTTCACGTCCTGATCGGTCGGAATGGCATCGACCAGTTCGACCTTGAAGCGCTCGCCCTTCTCGCCGAACACCTGCTTGGCCTTGTCGCGCGACCAAACTTCCTTGATGAAGGGCTTGTTGCGGCCGATAATGTCCTTCATCTTCTTTTCGATCTTCGGCAGATCGTCGGGCGTGAAGGGCCAGTCCTCGCCGCTCTCGGCATGGACGCGCTTGAAGTCGTAATAGAAGCCGTTCTCGATCACCGGACCGATGGTCACCTGCGTGCCGGGCCACAATTCCTGCACGGCCTCGGCCATGACATGGGCGGCATCGTGGCGGATGAGTTCGAGGGCGCGGCCATCGGTGCGGGTGACGATCTCGATCCGGCCGTCGGTGACAGCATCGGAGAGATCGCGCAACTCGCCGTCGATCGCGATGGCGACCGCCTTTTTGGCCAGCGATTTGGAAATGGATTCGGCGACCGCCATGCCGGTCGTGCCGGGATCATAGGAACGGATCGAGCCATCGGGGAAAGTTAGGGAAACGGACATATATGTGCTCCTGTCATCCAGTCCCGCCAACGAATGCGGGTGGTTAAATCTCGCCATCGACAGACGGCGTCCAACGCGCGCGTTGATACTCTGGGAAAAGATCGGAGTAAAGCCGGCGCATCCGGCAGTCTTTCAGAGGATTTCCTCTGCCGCCAGGCCGGACCCACCCGCAAGCCGGCGCCGATAGGCCCAGGGCCGCCACCATGTCTGGCGCGCAGCCAGGTGCTCCGGCACGGGATCGAGACCGGAGGAGCCGAAGGGTCCGCAACGGAGGAAGCGCCAGGCGACCATCCAGCCGCCGAACCAGAGGCCATGGCGGGCCACAGCCTCGTAGCCGAATTCCGAACAGGTCGGGATATGGCGGCAGGAATTGCCGATGAAGCCGGACAGGGTCAGCTGATAGAGGCGGATGAGCCCCATGCCCAGCAGCCGGTCCGGCGTCTTGCGAAACCTGCCCTGCCAGTTGCGGCCGCGGCGCGCCGGTCTTTCATCCTCGATCTCTGCCTCTTCGCAGTGCCGGCACATGACGATCAGCCCGCTTTGGCGGCCAGCGCGGCGGGATCGCCAGTGGCGATCTGGTCCAGACAGTCAACCACGGCATCGAAGGTCAACATGGTCGAGGCGTGGCGCGCTTTGTAATCCTTGACGGGCTGCAGGATCCGCATTTCCTCGAACCGGCCAACCGGGCCCTCGCCGCCATCCTTCAGCATCGCCAGCATGGCGTCGCGCGCCGCCCGGATCTCTTCCGCTGTCGCGCCGACGACATGCCGCGCCATGACCGAGGACGAGGCCTGGCCGAGGGCGCAGGCCCGCACCTGATGGGCGAAATCGCTGACCACGCCATCCCGCATCGTCAGGAAGACGCGCACCTTCGAGCCGCAGAGCTTTGAGTGCTTTTCCGCAGTCGCATCGGCATTGTCGAGAGTGCCGGCCCGTTCGATATTGCCTGCCAGATGCAGGATGCGGGCATTGTAGATATCGTCCATGCGCTTGTGCTCGCTTGAGAGAAATCGCGTCAGCCTCGCCTGACCCGGCCGATCATCGGGTATAAAGCCGCGATCTTCGGCAGACACGTCTCGAATGTCCGGTTCATTCCATGAAACGGCAACGCAGCGTCAACATGAAGCTGCCCCTGCCGCAAGTCTTGCCGCTGGTCTTGCCGGCCACCAGCCTCTATATGATAAGTTGCAGGTCAATCATCAAGACGGAAAGATTTGCCATGATCGCCGCTTCGCGCGGCAGGGTTTATCTTGTCAAAAGCGATCGGACAGGTCAATGAGGCCGTAATGATGTAACGCGCTTGAAACCTCGCCGGCATATTCGGCGGGATGCGGGGGAGCCCGCATCAGGAGACCAGATGATGAATGCCATTGTGAAGAACCTTCCGGCCGATGCTGAAAAGGCGCGTCCGACGCAGCAGGAAGCCGAAGAGGCCGTGCGCACGCTCCTGCGCTGGGCGGGCGACGATCCGGCCCGCGAGGGTCTGGTCGATACGCCGAAGCGGGTGGCAAAGGCCTATCGCGAACTCTTTGCCGGCTACGACCAGACCGCGGAAGAAGCGCTTGGCCGCACTTTCGAGGAAGTCGCCGGCTATGACGACATGGTGCTGGTGCGCGACATCCCCTTCTTCTCGCATTGCGAACATCATATGGTGCCGATCATCGGCAAGGCTCATGTCGCTTATTTGCCCAAGGGCCGGGTCCTTGGGCTGTCCAAGATCGCGCGGGTCGTGGAAGTCTATGGCCGTCGCCTGCAGACGCAGGAGGCGATGACGGCGCAGATCTCCCATGCAATCCAGGATGTCCTATCCCCCCGCGGCGTCGCCGTCATGATCGAAGCGGAGCATATGTGCATGTCGATGCGCGGCATCCAGAAGCAGGGATCGTCGACGCTTACGACAACCTTCATCGGCGAATTCGATGCCAACGCCGCCGAGCAGGCGCGTTTCCTCATGATGATCCGGCGCTAGACGCAGAGCGCCTCCTTTCCAGGACCCGTTTCCCATGACGATCAATTTTCCGTCCCCGTCAGCCGACAAGGCTGAGCTTGAAGGCCCCGGCGCCTTCACCCCGCGCTTCGATCAGGCGGGCCTTGTCACTGCGATCGTCACCGACGCCCGCGATGGCCATCTTTTGATGGTGGCACATATGAACAGCGAAGCCGTGTCTTTGACGATCGAGACCGGCATCGCCCATTATTTCAGTCGCTCGCGCGGCAAGATCTGGAAAAAGGGCGAGACCTCGGGAAACCTGCAGACGGTTGTTGAGATGCTCACCGATTGCGATCAGGATGCCGTCTGGCTGAAGGTGGATGTGGCAGGACACGGTGCCACCTGCCATACCGGCCGGCGGTCTTGCTTTTATCGCAAAATTAACCATGTCGAAGGCGGGGCGGTTCTTGATGTCGTAGATGATGCGCGACATTTCGATCCGGATCGGATCTACAAGGGCGTGGAGTGAAGAGAGGCAAATTGCCTTACTTTTCATCAGCGGCGCACCGATAAACGGTTTCATAACCGTCCGCAGCGTTAAATGGAAATCCGGCGCTTTTCGCCTGAAGGACGCGAGCCAATGTTGAACTGGACCTGGAACCGCGGTGAAGCCAATGCGAATGCCGGCGATGGTGCCGCCGGCACGCAGGCCGCCCCACGCCAGATCCAGCCCAAGCCCAAGCCGAAGAAGGCCAAGCTGGCCTTGGCGCTGGGCGGTGGCGCGGCCCGAGGCTGGGCCCATATCGGCGTCTTGCGCGCTCTGGACGAAGCAGGCATCGAGGTTGGCATGATTGCCGGCACCTCCATCGGCGCGCTGGTGGGGGGATGCTATCTTGCCGGCAAGATCGACGAGCTGGAAACCTTTGCCCGATCGCTGACCATGCGGCGGATCGCCGGACTGCTTGACCTGACGATTGGCGGCGGCGGCCTTCTCGGCGGCATGCGGCTTACGAAGAGAATGCAGGAACACCTGTCGGATGTGGCGATCGAGGATCTCGAGCGGCCTTTCGTGGCGGTGGCCACCGAATTGCATAGCGGACACGAGGTCTGGATCACCAGCGGCTCGCTGATCACCGGCCTGCGGGCCTCCTATGCGCTGCCGGGCATATTTGAGCCCGTGCGCTGCAACAACCGCACTCTGGTGGACGGCGCCCTGGTCAATCCGGTGCCGACATCCGTCTGCCGCGCCTTCGAACAGCCGCTCGTCGTGGCGGTCAATCTCAATTACGATATTTTCGGCCGCTCGGCTGTGGTCAAGCACAGCGCAAGCGTCCAGCCGGTCATCGAGGGGCAGCACACCAAGGTTCATGAAGCGCGGCTTGGAACGCCTGGCGTCATGGTGCAGGCCTTCAACATCATCCAGGAGCGCATCTCGCGCGCCCGTCTTGCCGGCGATCCCCCGGATCTCGCCCTGCATCCGCGCCTGAGCGATATCGGACTGTCCGAATTCCATCGCGCCGGCGAAGCGATCGACCGCGGCTATAGCGAAACGCAGGCGCGCATCGCGGAACTTAAGCGGATGCAGGAAGTCTTCGCCTTCGCCTAGCGGTTCGCCTTCGCCTGGTTGAATGAGTTTCGATTTTTATTGCCACCCGCGGCATGCTCTCAGAGCAAATGTCGAACCGGGACATTCCAATGAGGGTGCTGCGAACGGATGCAAATATCAGGTTCGAGCCACTGGGATCTGTTCGCCGGAAGGAATGCCTCCGGCGAACCACGCGTCACGTCACTTCGGCGGCGGTTCAGCTAGCGATGTAGGCGCGGATCTGCTCCGCCTCGGTCTCGACCTCGTGGATACGCGTCTTCACGACGTCGCCGATCGAGATGATGCCCACGAGACGCCCCTGCTCTTCCACCGGAATATGGCGGAACCGGCCGCTGCTCATGATCTCCATGACTTCGTTCAGCGAGTTATCCTCGTGACAGCGCGTGACATTGGTCGTCATGGCCGAGGAAACCGGCTGCGATAGAACCGAGGCGCCGTTCACGGCAACGCTTCTTACCAGATCGCGCTCGGTGAAGATCCCGGCTATGCGCTCTTCGAGACTGGTGATGACGACGGCGCCGATCTTGTTTTCGTGCAGGATCGCGGCGACCTCCGCGATCGTCTTGTCCCTGGACACGGAGACCACATTCCTGCCTTTGGCATCCAGCATATGTCTGACGGAAACTGGCATCAATTCCTCCTATTGACCAACCATGTCATGCGCGGATCTCATGCCCCCCCAGCTGTGACCCGGCAATCGGAATGGTGCTCTCGAGCCCCTTCGAAAGCAACCGAATTCCGCACAAAGCGTGCGCAATGAGGATGGCCGAAGCATGGCGCCAGCCGGTTTTGCGAAACCGCAGGCGGTTCAGCGGCCTCTGCCTTTGGCTGCGGAGACCGGATCGAAGAGGGCAAACAGCAGATAGCCGAACAGGAAGCCGCCGATATGGGCATCCCAGGCAATGGCCTGCGATCCGTCGCCGATCAGCGGAATGCCGACCGCGATAAGGCCGTTGCCGATGAACCAGATCAGGGTGAAAACCAGGACGGTGCGGTTTCTCAGGGCTTCGACAATGCCCTGGCGCGGCAGGGTGTGGGCCTGCAGCCTTTGCATGGCACCCTGCGCCGGGAAGGCGAAGCGGCAGGCGGCGGCCATCATGGCGGAAATGACGCCAGAGGCGCCGATCAAAACCGTCTCCTGCCCCCAGTTCAGGAAGGCGTGGAAGAAAGCCGATGCCGCCGCGGACAATATCCAGAAGAGGAAGAAGCGCACCGGTCCCAACCGGCGGAAGACCGGCGCGCCGAAGGCGGCGAGCCAAAGGCAGTTGAAGATGAGATGTTCGGCGCTGCCATGCAGCAGCGAATAGGTCACCGGCGTCCACAGCCATTCCAGGCCCTGGGCGGACAGCGGAATGACATAGCGCAAAGGCGTGAAGGCCAGTTCGAACAGCAGCCGCGAACGGGCCTGATCGCTCAAGAGATAGGTTTCGACGAGATAGAGGCCGATGAGCAGCGCCAGCATGGCCACCAGGAGCGATGGCAGGTTGAAGACCGGCGGCTTCGAACCCGACTTCATATCCGGGTGCGGCATATTCGGGAGCGGCATATCGGAGCTTGTCCCGTCGGAACGCGGCATGTCCGCTGGCGTCCCGTCATGCGGCGCGCTCTCTGAGGTCAGATGGCGGCGATCGGGACCGATGCCGGGCACGGCGCTGCGGGGGCCTTGGCCACCGCGCGGCGGCTGCGGCGATCCGGTTGCGTCTTTCGGCGGCTGCTTGGGGTCGGGCGTCTCGTCCATGAATTCTGCCATCTCCGTTCCGGCCAAAGACATACAGCACGCAAGGCGCGATACAAACCCGCCGCCGCCCAAATCAACGTGAGCAGTCATCGGCATCCATGGCGGGATGTGTCCGCTCCATTTTCTCGTACCGCATTGCAGCACTTGGCACGCTATTCGCTCCTTAAGGAAGGATTAACATCAAAGCGGCCGAAACCGGTCCGAATTGACACAGGCGGTATCAATGCGAAGCGAAAAAGCCCGGGAGATCCACCGGTACTGGAACAGCCTGAGACGGGGCGGCGCGGCGCCACTGCGCGCTGATTTCCAGCCCATGGCGATCCGCCAGCGGCTGCCGGACCTTTTCATGCTGGATCTGGCGGATGCCGATTTCCGCTTTCGCCTGGCGGGGACCCGCATCTGCGACATGTTCGGCACGGAACTGCGCGGCTCCAATTTCCTGTCTCTGTGGCAGGCGGAATCCAGAGATCGCGCGCTGGAGGCCGCTTTGTCGGCCTTGCGGACTGAGGATGCCGAATTCATCAGCCTGCGGGTGCCGGCAGCATCCGGCTGGCAGGACTGCGACATGCTGCTGCTGCCGATCCGCAGCTCCGGCCATCTGGCCGACCGGTTATTGGGCGGCCTGTTTGCCCAGACGGGCGTCTCGCTTGACCGGCCGGTGCCGCGCGGCTCGCTGGAACTCGAGTCCTGGCGGCCGGCGCATTGGAGCCCGGCCGCGACACGCACCGCCGTTCCGCCGATCCGCACGGTGCCCTCGCACCAGCAGTTCGACATCAGACTGGTCCTGCAGCGGCTTTTCGACACCGCCCGCAGTGCGCGACGACGCTGATCCCCGGCGGCTTTATATAATGACCCGCCCTGCGCCGCTTTGCCGCGTGCGGTTGCGCGATGCCGTGATTGCAAAGAACGATATATTAACGCGGAGGACGTATCCCTGGGAGGCCACAAGCCTAGACGAAAGATTGTGATGTTCTCCTTCCAGCCCACCACGACCACTGCTCAACCGTCTTCGCCGCGCAACTTCCAGCGTGTGGCAGTGAACATGCCTGGGCGGCTCATGCTTGTGGACCGGGCGGAATATCCTTGCGTCGCGACCGAAATGTCTCCCGGCGACGTCGTTGTCACCTGCGTCGGAACCCCCGGCATCGGCGAGCGCGTGATTGCCTATATCGACCATCTAGGCCGCCTGGAGGGCCAGGCGCTGGAGCTGACCGATACGGGCTTTGTCATGTCGATCGTCGCACCGGAACGGAAGCGGGAAAAGCTCGCCGCGCAGCTGACCTGGCTCGCCAACCGGCACGAACTCGGCCTGCCCGAGGATCGCCGCCATGACCGCCTGACGCCGCGCGTTACGCGAGCCGAACTGACACTCGAAGACGGCTCGCGCTATGCCTGCCGCCTCGTCGACCTGTCGCTGTCCGGCGCGGCTGTGGATGTCGATTTCCGTCCGCCGATCGGCACAACGGTTCAGCTCAACGCCTTGCGCGGCCGCATCGTCCGCCATTTCGCCGAAGGTGTCGCCATCGAGTTCGCCCATGTGCAGACGCGCGAGAGCCTGCGGGATTTTCTCTGATCCTGGCTCCGTCGATCCAATCCTGATCGATCCAATCCTAATCGCGCCATTCCTGATCGCGCCATTCCTGGTCGCGCCATTCCCGGTCGATCCCGCCGTCGCTACCTCCCTGCCTTGAGTTTTGTTGAAGCCCGGCCGCCTGACGCCGGGCTTTTGCATTGCTGCGCACCATTCCGTCTCCGCCTCGCGAAGATCCGCCTGATCCAGAGCCACTTTCGGTATTGCAAAGGCGCGCTTGAGCCGGATGCCGGGGCGCCTTTCTCCCGTAATTCTGCTCCTGCGGCCACCCAAACCGGCGGCGCAAAACCACGTTCGACGCAGAAAGTGTGCGAAAAAGGAGCGTCGGGCAAAAAAATTTCTCGCTCCGGCACAGTTTTTTCGATCCCGATTCGAGGCAAATCCGACCCGTTTTCCGAGACCGTCGGCGGTAAGGAGCGCTGTGCGAGGACCGGTCTGATCCGGTCCGGACGCCAACAGCTTGCCCGGCAACCCGGAGTTTGCGCCAGGGCGCTTTCGAAAAACAACCGGCAAGTGAGGCACTTAGGCGGCAATGATTGGCAATTGCCGCGTATTCGCAGCGAATTTCAGTAAAATGCGACGCGAATTTGATGCGTATTCGATTTGAAAAAGGCGCAAATTTGAACTGCATTCTATTCGAGTTTGCATCAAACATGTCTTTGATTTGACTGTTGAATTTCGCGAGCGATCAAGGCGTCTATGCGAGCTTCTCCCCATCGAACGGGGAGAAAAGAACAATGTCTCACGCCAAGAAGATCGCAACCTGCCTGACCACGCTGTGCCTTTCTCTGACACTCGCCAACGGCGCCTTTGCGGCGGCCGGTGCGATGACGGTGACGGGAAAGGCCAATCCGCCGATCGGTCACTACGAATTCTGCAAGACCTATGCCAGCGAATGCGTGCCGACGGTTGCCGATCAAGGTCCGATGACATTGACGGAAGACAAGTGGCGCAAGATCCTGGACGTCAATTACACGGTCAATACATCCATCACGCCGATGACGGATATGGAGATCTACGGCGTCGAGGAACGCTGGGCCTATCCGCGCACCGTCGGCGATTGCGAAGACTTCGTTCTCCTGAAGCGCAAGCTGTTGATGAGCCAGGGCTTCAGCCCCGCCGACCTGCTGATCACGGTCGTCCTCCAGCCGAATGGCGAAGGCCATGCCGTTCTGACCGTCAGAACCGACCGCGGCGATTACATCCTCGACAACATGCGCAACAAGGTGATGCTCTGGTCGGATACGGAATATACCTATCTCAAGCGCCAGTCGACATCCGACCCGGCTGCCTGGGTCAAGCTGCAGGATGGCCGCGCCAATGCGGTTGCCAGCGTGCGCCGCTAAGGCGCATGCAAGATGAACGAGTGCGTGCGCCGCTAAGGCGCATGCAAGATGAACGAGTGCGTGCGCTGCTAAGGCGCATGCCGGTCGCAGACCGCTGAAGCCCTCCCGCCGCGCCGGAACGTCTTGCTTAACCTTTTATTTACCATGTCCCGAAATGAATGGATCGGCAGGGAGTCGATCTTCGGCTCCCCTCTTCACGGCGGGCGGGACAGATGCGGCATCCAGGACAGGGTTCAACGGGCGGCACTTATGAGCCATTGCTTTCGAACGCCCTTCTGGCCAGGCTGACGGCTGGCCTGGTTGTCCTGGCGCTCGCGGTTGCCGCAATCAGCCTTGGCGGCCGCTGGTATGGCCAGCAACTCACGCTGGCCGGGCATACGGCCAGCACCGAGATCTTCGACATCGCGATCGGCAATGACAGGCTGCGGACGCCCGCCAATATCATCCGGTTTCCGGAACAGCGCCGGTCCGGCGCCGCCGAACGCTTGAACCTCTACCTCACCTGGCCGGACATGCAGGGCTACAGCCTGGAGCGGCGCGAGCGGTTCGACCAGCTGTCCTTTGCCGATTCCCTCCTCTTTCTGGAAATCACGGAAGCCACGATGTCGCGCGACATGTCCGGGCGCCTCGAGCCGATCTACCAGCGGCTCTTCGACAAGGAGCCGGTCGATGCCGGACATGGTCTGATGCTGCATCACCTGCGCAGCGAGAGCGGCTATGGCGACGAAGTGATCCTGACCGGCAAGCGTCCGGGCCGACCCGATTACGTCGTCCGCTGCATTCTCGCTCCGGCCAAAGAGACTGGCGGCAGCGGCAGGGAGACCAGCGGCAGCGGCGATTGTCAGCGGGATATCCACATGGGATCCGGCCTGAATGTGCTTTATCGCTTCTCTTCCAGCCGTCTCGGCGAGTGGGACCATATTGACGCCGCTATTACCGCCTTTGTGGGCTCGCGCCTCGCGGAGGAGGAAGTCCCTAAAATATGACCGAAATCCTGAAGGCGTCGTTCATCATAAACTTTCTGGTAACGCCCCTCCCCTAGTATGACAGGAACGGTGCAGCGGGGGCGCGCCGGATATCAGAAATGAAAATGCAGTGAGTGAGTGCACCGTGCTGAACAAGATCATCACACCATCCTTCCCCAGGGATTGCGCCTCTTTTGTCCAGAAGGTCGTCTGTTTCCTCTTTGCGATCTTTGCCGTTTCGGCTCTGGCGTCCAGTCCGGCGCTGGCAAATGCGAAATATGCCGGCATCGTGGTCGATGCCAAGACGGGCAAGGTTCTCTATAGCGATGATGCCGATGCACTTCGCTACCCCGCTTCCCTAACCAAGATGATGACGCTTTATCTGACCTTCGAGGCTCTGGAGAGCGGTCGGATTTCGCTGGATTCGCCTGTCCCCGTCTCGGCCCATGCGGCAGCGGAGCCGCCGACGAAGCTTGGCGTTCGCGCCGGCGGTGCGGTCACCGTCGAGCAGGCCATCAAGGCGCTGATCACGCGCTCCGCCAACGACATGGCAACGGCGCTTGGCGAGATGATCGGCGGTTCGGAAGCGCGCTTTGCGCAGTTGATGACCACCAAGGCGCGTGCGCTCGGCATGACCAAGACCACCTATCGCAATGCCCACGGCCTGCCGAACACCGCGCAGATGACGACGGCCCGCGATCAGGCGCGTCTCGGCATTGCACTGCGCCAGCATTTTCCGCAGTATTATCCGCTGTTTTCCATCCGCTCCTTCAAATTCGGCAAGCAGACCATCGGCAACCACAACCGGCTGCTGGGTAGCGTACGCGGCGTCGACGGTATCAAGACCGGCTATACCCGCGCCTCCGGCTTCAACCTCGTCAGCTCCGTGCAGGCAGATGGCCGGTCCGTGGTGGCCGTGGTCATGGGCGGAACGAGCGGTGGCGCCCGCGATGCGCAGATGCGCAAGCTGATCGCCGCCTATTTCCCGCAGGCCTCGACCGGCCGCGGCAACAATCTGATCGCCGAGGTGCGCACACCATCGCTGCCGAAGACGGATGTGCCCGTTCCGGTCCAGCCGCAGCCCTCGATCGCCGTGACCGCCGCAAGCCAGCAGGTCGCCGCCCTGGATCTTCCGTCGAGCGTTCCGGTCCCGGCCGGCCGCTACGCGGAAAAGCTCGCCGGCGCCTCGGCCTATGCATCCGAGCCGACATCCAACACGGCCGTTGCCGCCGTCACGGCTGCCATGGGCGGCACCGCCTCCGTGGGTGTGCCGTCGCCGGCCCCGGCCTATATGCCGCCGGCAACGGTTGCCAGCGCAGAGCAGGAACGGGCCGCGACCGACAAGGTCACCACCGGCTCCACCCGCAGAAGCGATGCTCCCTCCGGCTGGGTCATTCAGATCGGCGTTTCGGCCGACCAGAGCTCGGCCATGACACTCCTGCAGTCCGCGCAGGATAAAGGCGGCAAGGTATTGCGTACCGCCAAACCCTTTACCGTTGCCGTCAATAGCGGCGGCAGCCAGTTGTACCGCGCGCGTTTCGGCGGTTTCGACGACCAGAAAGGCGCTGTCGACGCCTGCAACGTCCTGAAGCGGAAGGGCGTTGCCTGCTGGGCCTCCCAGCAGTGACATGAGACCTGCCGGGCCTTCCGGCAGAGCCATGAGACGATGACATGACATGAGGGACCGGCCTTGTTCAGGCCGGTTCCGGGCGGACCGGAATGTCCGACAGAGATCCTCGATTTGTTTTGCGTTGCGAGGTCATACAATGGCAGTGAATGAAAATAATCTCGACTTCCTTCTCCCGATGGGAAGTCGTGGCGCCGCCCGCGGCGGCAGCCTTCACCCTCTTCACGAGGCGGCGCTCCGGCTTGCCGGGCTCGGCATCAACCGGCCCAAGGAGAAGACACGGGATCTCGTCTCCATGCTCTTGTCGCATGGCGCGCGCGCCTGGCGGCACACGCAGCCGGAGGCGCGCATCCATCTGCACGTCTCGCCCCGCGGCGGGCGCCTGCCCCTGCGGCTCAAGCTGGGCTGAGGCATCCGCGACAGACGGCAGAGGTCGCGCCGGCACGTGGGCGCGACTGATCTTCGGCATCGGCTTTGAAAACCGACACGGATCGAAAGACGGGTTACGGCGGATGAGCCGCACGCGGAACGGCCGGACCCAGTCTGCCCGTCCGGCCTCAGAGCAGGCCGAGCTCCGCCAATTCGCGGCGAAGTGACTCCGGCATTTCGGCTGCATCCTCGCTGATGCTGGACAGATCCTTCGGCGCATCCTCCGGTGTGAGATAGCGCCAGCCCTGGAAGGGTCGCTTCGGCTGCGGAACGGTTTCCACGACCTCCGGCCCCAGCACCAGACGACAGCGCGAAATCCCGTCTTCGCCGGTAAAGGTCTTGATGTCCAGAAGCGGCTGGCGCGCACTCACCTGCCCCTTGATCACCCAATAGAGCGAGCCGCCGGACAGGAGCTCATCCATGCGCTTCGGCACCATGCGGGTGGTGTGGATACTGTGCGGTTCCAGGCCCGCCGCCAGCGCCGTCAGCGACCGTTCGCTCACCCAGTCGCGCAGATCCTGGATCGAGTCGGCGCCGACGCAGAGTTTCAAGAGGTGCAATGTCATGCTGGGGTTGAAAACCGAAGCTCGCTGAAGGTCAAGCCTGCAGTCTCGTTTCACGATCAACATTCCACGACATTGACCGCAAGGCCGCCGGTGGATGTTTCCTTGTATTTCTCGCTCATGTCATTGCCCGTCTGGCGCATGGTCTCGATCGCGGCATCGAGCGGCACGAAATGCGAGCCATCACCTTTCAGCGCCAATGACGCGGCGGTTACCGCCTTGACGGCGCCCAGGGCATTGCGCTCGATGCAAGGCACCTGCACAAGGCCGGCCACCGGATCGCAGGTCATGCCGAGATGGTGTTCCAGGGCGATCTCCGCCGCATTCTCGATCTGCTCCGGCGTGCCGTCCATCACGGCCGCAAGCCCGGCTGCCGCCATGGCGGCGGCAGAGCCCACCTCGCCCTGACAGCCGACTTCGGCGCCCGAGATCGAGGCATTGTGCTTGATGATGCCGCCGATCGCGGCAGCGGTCAAAAGAAAGGTCGCGATATCGTCCTCGCCGGCATCCTCGTTGAAATGCAGGTGATAACGAATCGTCGCCGGGATCACGCCCGCCGCCCCGTTGGTGGGAGCGGTGACGACCCGGCCGCCGCCGGCATTTTCCTCATTGACCGCCATTGCGTAGACGCTCAGCCAGTCATTGGCCAGCAGAGGATTGAGCCTGTTGCTGCGAGTATCGGCCTTGAGCTTGTCGTGGATCGACTTTGCCCGTCGGCGCACCTTCAGACCGCCTGGCATGATCCCGTCAACAGTCAGTCCGCGCTCGATACAGGCGTTCATGGCGGCCCAGATGCGGCCGAGCCCCTCGTCGAGCTGCGCCCGGCTCATGGATTGCAGTTCATTGGCGCGCTTCATCTCGGCAATGCTCAGGCCTGACCTGCGGGCCATGTCGAGCATCTCCCGCGCCGTCGAGAAGGGGTAAGGCACGCTGGCCTGCTCGGTCCTGCGCGAATGGCGCATGGCGTCGAGTTCGGTATCCGTCACCACGAAGCCGCCACCGATCGAATAACAGATGCGTTTCAGCAGCAGCCGTCCGTCCCGATCCAGCGCTGTAAACTGCATGCCATTGGCATGGCCGGGCAGCGGCTGCTTCTTGTCGAAGATGAGATCCTGCTGCGGCCGGAAGGCATAGCCCCCTGCCGGGTGGCCGGGCGGCGTAATCCGCCCCGTTCTCTCGACCGTCTCGATGATCTGGTCCATCCGGTCGGGATCGACGGCATCGGCACGCTCGCCCATCAGGCCCAGAATGACCGCCCGCCCGGTGCCGTGGCCGATGCCGGTAAAGGCAAGCGAGCCGTGCAGGCTGGCCTGGATCGCCGCCACCTGGGCCAAGGCCGGCCGCGGCCATTCATCGGATAATATGAGCTCCAGAAAGCGGTTGGCCGCGGTCATGGGACCCATGGTGTGCGAGCTTGACGGCCCGACGCCGATCTTGAACACGTCGAAGACGGAGAGGAACATGATGTTGACTATCCCGGCTGCCAGATTGAACCAAGGGTTAAACCCCCTCAGCCCGGCCTCTCGCTAGCACCACCTGTGTGATCCGGCGGGCAAGGCCGCTCCCGCTTGACAGACGCGGCATAACACGAATTCCCGGCAGGATCACCACGGCCGATCCGCCTCATGCCACGCGACGCGCTGCTGCAGGCGACGATAAGCTCAGCCGCTCGAGCTTTCGGCGATTGCCCGGTATGGGCGGCGTGACATGATCGGGATTGGGAAGACGTGAAGAATGCTCAGATCGTACCGAAGAGATAGGCCAAAGCGAGGACGCCAGCAAAGCCACACAATGCTTTGACGGTGACGCCCCAGCATGACTTCTGCGCAGTTTCTTCCATGATTGCTCCAGTTGCGGTCGCGGCCGATTTCGCCGCAAGCCTTTAACTCTATATTAACGTGGTTCATATTTCGCAACTGCAAAAACGAACCCGTTCACAACACGAGCCGCCTTTCTGCACAGCTATGCACAGATAACAAGTGCGTCTGCCGCAATGCTGCCGTGAATTGCGGCTCGGGCGCCTCCTGCGAGCCGTCTTGCGCATGCAGCGCAAGTGCCGCATAGCTTGTTCCACCCCCTTCCGACGAGTGTTCTGCCGAAATGACCTCCGCCGATTATATTGCGCTTTCCCTCTTCGGCCTGCTCTGGTTCGGCTATTCCTGGCTGACCAGCGGCGAGCCCATCCTGCCGCGGCAAAGCCTCAACCAGGCCATGGCCGAGCGGCGGCGCCAGTGGATCCACAATTCGCTCGGGCGTGACCTGAAGATGATCGATACCCAGATCATGGCCGGCCTGCAGAATGGCACGGCCTTTTTCGCCTCAACCTCGATCTTCGCGATCGGCGGATGTTTTGCGCTTCTCGGCGCCACCGATCAGGTGGATGCCGTGGTGCGCGACCTTGCTTTCGTCAGCTATAGCGGGCGCGCCGCCTTCGAGGCGAAGGTTGTCGGGCTGACCGCCCTGTTCGGCTATTCCTTCTTCAAGTTCGGATGGTCCTATCGCCTGTTCAACTATTGCACCATCCTGTTCGGCGGCCTTCCCATGTCCGGCGATTACAAGGCCGATCCGGAAAAGGCGCTGCGCGATGCGGAGCGGGTGATCCGGATGAACATCATCGCCGCGCGGCACTTCAATGCGGGACTTCGGACAATTTTTCTCAGCATCGGCTATCTCGGCTGGTTCATCGGGCCCTACATGTTTATGGCGTCGACGCTGTTCGTGATCACGGTCCTGACGCGACGGCAGTTTTTCTCCGAGGCCCGGCTGGCCCTGATGGATCAGAATGTCGGTCAAAGTTAAGTATAAGGATAGCCTGTGTCCGCCACAGAGACCCGAGCCGGCATGCTCCTCACGCCGCGCATTCCCCTCATCGATACCGCCCGCGGCCTGGCGCTGGTCGCCATGGCCTCCTACCATTTCACCTGGGATCTGGAATTCTTCGGCTATGTCGAAGCCGGAACGGCCACGACCGGCGCCTGGAAGATCTATGCGCGCCTGATCGCCACAAGCTTTCTCTTCCTCGTCGGCGTGAGCCTGGTTCTGGCGCACCGGCCCGCCATCCGCTGGTCCTCGTATCGCAAGCGCATGGGCATGGTCGCGGCGGCGGCGGCACTGATCAGCCTCGGCACCTATATCGCCCTGCCGCAGGAATGGATCTTTTTCGGCATCCTGCACAATATCGCCGTGTCCAGCCTGCTCGGCCTTGCCTTTCTCCCGCTGCCGCCGATCATCACAGCCGCGACCGCGGCGATCATTGGCATCGGCTTCGTCGTCGATGGCTGGCTCGTTCCCGATCTCCTGCGCTCGGCGGTGTTCAACACCAAATGGCTCGCCTGGCTGGGCTTTGCCGAGGCCATGCCCCGCTCCAACGATTTCGTCCCGCTCTTTCCGTGGTTCAGCGCCGTTCTCGCTGGCATTGCGGCGGGCGGATGGCTGCAGCGCTCGAACGGCCTGCATCGTCTGGCGCAATGGCAGACGAGGCCCAATCTTCTGACGAAAGCGGGGCAGCACAGCCTTATCTTCTATCTTGTCCACCAGCCGGTGCTGATCGCGCTCGTCTATCTTGCATCGCTGGTCATCCCGCCGCCCGCGGCCGATCCGGTCGCAAGCTTCACGCGCAGCTGCGAAATCTCCTGCACGGCGGGACGTCATGAGGCCGGTCTCTGCCAGAGATTTTGTGCCTGCACCGCCGATCGGCTGATCGCGCAATCGCTGTTCACGCCGATGCAAAGCGGCCAGATCGATCCGCAGACCGACCAGCGCGTTCTGGACATCACCAATGAATGCACGGCGGTCGGCATGGCGCCGTAAACGCGACGCAAGGATCGGTCAGCGCATCCGGGACGGTCTGATCAGGTGCCGACGCCGATCTCGGCGAGGCGTGTCAGGCACGCCTCCTCAACATGATCGAGCTCGGCCAGCGTTTCCTCGATATCCTTGCGCTTCTGACGCAATTCATCCCGCTTCTGGTCGACATGTTTCATCAGTAATTTGAGCTGGCCCAGTTCCCCGGGCGGCTCCTTGTAGACCTGGATGATCTCGCGAATTTCAGCAATGGTGAAGCCGATGCGCCTGCCACGGAGGATCTCCTGAATGAGGCGGCGGTCGGCGATCCGGAACAGTCTCGTCCGGCCGCGACGCTCGGGATGGATCAGCCCCTCATCCTCATAAAAGCGGAGGGTACGGGTTGAAACGCCAAATTCACGCGTCAATTCAGTGATGGTATAGTATTTTTGCACGCCAGCTTCCTCTGTGTCAGGAAGGCTAATTTACTTTTACGTATAAGTCAATTTTCGGCGGCGTGAGAGCCTCGCTTCTCACCCCTCAGCGAATGGCGAACCACCATGTGGCAAGGCCGAGAAAGGCGAAGAAGCCGGTAATATCGGTGACTGTCGTGACGAAGACGGCCGATGCGACGGCCGGATCGGCGCCGATCCGGTCGAGAAGCAGCGGGATCATGATTCCGGCAAGGGCCGCGGCCATCATGTTGATCAGCATCGCAGTTGCGATGATTCCACCGATATTGGGATCCTGAAACCAGAGGCCGGCGGCAAGGCCGATCAGAATGCCGAACACGGCGCCGTTCAGCAGGCCGACACCGGCCTCGCGGCGGACGACGCGCCAAGCATTGTGAATATCGAGGTTGCGGGTCGCCAGGGCCCGCACGGTCACGGTCATGGTCTGCGATCCTGCATTGCCGCCCATGCCGGCGACGATCGGCATCAGGACGGCAAGCGCGACGATCTGCTCGATCGTTGCTTCGAAGAGCGAGATGACCGAGGCGGCCAGGAAGGCGGTGACGAGGTTGACCAGCAGCCAGGGCACGCGCGAGCGCGAGGTCTCGATGGCTGAGTCGGAGAGCTCTTCGTCGCCCACGCCGCCAAGGCGCATGATGTCCTCTTCCGCCTCCTCCTGGATGACGTCGACCACGTCGTCGATCGTCAGAACGCCGACAAGCCGGCCATTGTCGTCGACGACGGCCGCGGAGATCAGGTCATATTGCTCGAAGAGCTGGGCCGCCTCCTCCTGGTCCATATCCGCCGGAATCGGATAATTGGTCTCCCGCATCACGGTTTCGATCTTCACCTGGCGCTTTGTGCGCAGGATCCTGTCAAGATCGACGACGCCCAGCAGCTTGAAGGTCGGGTCAATGACGAAGATCTGCGTGAAGCTGTCGGGCAGGTCGTCGTCCTCCCGCATATAGTCGATGGTCTGCCCGACCGTCCAGAACGGCGGCACGGCGACGAATTCCGTCTGCATGCGGCGGCCGGCCGAGCTTTCCGGGTAATCGAGAGCGCGCCGCAGCCGTACCCGCTCCGTAAAGGGCAGTTGCGCGAGGATCTCCTCGCGGTCCTCCTGGTCTAGGTCCTCGAGAATGTAGACGGCATCATCGGAATCGAGTTCGCCCAGAGCGGCAGCGATCTGCGCATTCGGCATCTGCTCCACGATTTCGAGGCGGATAGCTTCATCCACCTCGGTCAGCGCGGTCAGGTCGAAATCGTCGCCCAGCAATTTCACGAGCGCCAGACGCAGGTCCGGCTGCATCGATTCGATCAGGTCGCCGAGTTCGGATTCGTGGAGGGTCGCCACATGCTGGCGCAGGAAGAGGAGATCGCGATCGGCAATGGCAGCGCCGACAAGCGCCAGGAAGTCGCCGCGGACGGAGCCATCCTCGCCATAGATGTCGTCATGCTCCTCTGCGGCCGAGGGGCGGATGCGGTCCGGTTCGATATGGGTCATTGCGCCCGCTCCTCGCCTTTTGACATCCTGCATGCCGGCGCAAGCAAGATGGCTACCGAAAAACGAATGTCAACAATTAGATAGCCTGGCCCGTGCAAGTGACCTGCAGACGAGCTCCACCCTGCTAAATCATAGACAGCCCGGGGTCTACCCCATGAAGATGATCCTTTTGCCGCAATCCTGAACCAGCCTGCGAGGACCCGTGACAATTCACCCAATTCTTCGTTACCCCGACCCCCGCCTTGCCGCGCCCTGCCATTTGGTCGAAGTCTTCGACGAGGAGCTGAAAAGCCTCGTTCAGGATCTTCTGGAGACAATGAAGGCCGCGCCGGGCGTCGGGATCACGGCAGCCCATATCGGCATATCGAAGCGCGTCAGCGTCATCGCACTCGATCCAGGCGAGCCCGTTCACATCCACATCAATCCGCAGATCCTTTGGTCCTCCACCGATCGGCAGCGGTTCATAGAAGGCAGCGTCGCCATGCCGGGCATGACCGAAGAGGTCGACCGTCCGGCCAAGATCCGCTTCCGTTACCAGGGGCTGGACGGCGTGGCGCAGGAGGCGGAGGCGGATGGTTTTCTCGCCACCTGCATCCAGCACGAGGTCGATCAGCTGGATGGCGTCTTCTGGCTGAAGCGCCTGTCGCGCCTCAAGCGGGACCGACTGATTCGAAAGTGGGAGAAATCGGCGCGGTGACACGCCAGGACCGAACCAAAACCCCACTGGAGCGTTATGACGCCAACCAGGATCAGGAGTTTCCCATGGCCACGAACAAACCCGTCAACGATATCTCTCGCGAAGAGGACTATCGTGACTATGACACCCGCAATATCGATGATGGCTGGCCCTATGCCGACCAGGCCGGTGCCGGAGCGGGAGAGGTCGAAAACGCCGCCTATGGCGATCCAAAAGCCAATTTCGACCGCGAGCGCAACAAGGGCTATAGCGTCGACAACGCCGATGCGGACGGCTTGGAAGAAGCCGTATCGGATCCCCGCAAGCCGGCAACCGTCGGCGTGGAGGAGAGCGACGACCTGGAAGAGCGCGTGACCAACGCAATCGAGCAGGCCGATATCGTTGCCATGGAAACCATCGACGTGCGTGCCGACGGCACGACCGTGACGCTGGAAGGCGAAGTGGACGACCAGAAGACGGTGCAGGCGATCGTCGCCACCGTGCGTCGGGTTCCAGGTGTCGGCAAGGTCCGCAACGAACTCACGCTTCTCGGGATCGACACGCTGATTCCCGACGACGATTGATCGTCACGCCGTCTCGAGAACAAGGTCCATCGTTGGGGGCGTTCCAAGCGTATTGCTGACGGTACACAGTTCCTTGGCCAGTTCCTTGATGGCATGACCCTCCTCGACCGTGAGACGGCCCTGCACCCGCAACAGGCAGTGCAGGGTCTCTACGCGTGCCGGGCCGACCTCCGCCTTGTTTCCGGTGACCTCTGCCTCGACACCGTCGAAACGCTCGGTGAGGTGCAGTCGCGTCACCGCTCCCTTCACACTCAGAACCAGACATGCCGCAAGCGAAGCGTAGAGCAGGTCGAGCGGATTGAAACCCGGTTCCGAAACCGCCGTAACGACCTCCAGGCTTCCCCCGGTCCGGCTTTCGACACGTGCCTGTCCGCGGCCGGAAAGCCGCGCCAATGCCCCTGTCGGGCGTGTTTTGACTTTGAACTCCACCATATCCTTCCGTCTCCCAATACCCGTTCCATTGCTTTTGCGTAGATCGTCCCCCGAGCCTTCGGCAAGGCCCCTGGCTGAGGCTTCCGGCGGGGCCGATCGGCACGCTGCTGTGACACAGCTGCCATCCGAGCGGGCTTTTCACCAGCGTTAACGCCGCGCGACGCATGCGGCAAATTGATGCTTGACGCTGCCGCCCGCCTCCATCTACTTTAAACTTAAAATAATGGGACGACGCGCCGGAGCGGCGCATGGCTGAGGGAGGACTTGGATTATGCGCATCGTTTGCATCGGCGGCGGTCCGGCTGGTCTGTATTTCGCGCTTCTGATGAAGAAGCGGCACCCGGCGCACGAGATCCGGGTCATCGAACGCAACCGGCCTTACGATACGTTTGGCTGGGGCGTTGTCTTTTCCGATCAGACCATGCAGTCCATGCGGATCTGGGACGCCGAGAGTGCCGCCGAGATCGAGGATGCCTTCAATCACTGGGATGATATCGAGGTCCTGTTCAAGGGCACGCGGCAGAGAACTTCTGGCCATGGCTTTGTCGGCATCGGTCGCAAGAAGCTGCTGAACATTCTCCAGCGCCGTTGCGAGGCGCTTGGGGTCGAGCTGGTCTTCGAAACGGAGGCCGCCGGCGACCAGGATTATCCCGAGGCGGATCTGATCATTGCCGCCGATGGCGTCAATTCGCGCATCCGCCAGAAATACGCCGAAATCTTCCAGCCCGACATGGTGATCCGCCCGAACCGCTACATCTGGCTCGGCACGGAAAAGATGTTCGATGCCTTCACCTTCGATTTCAGGAAGACGGACCACGGCTGGTTCCAGGCGCATATCTACAAGTTCGACGACAAGACCTCCACTTTCATCGTCGAAACCACGGAGGAGGCCTATCAGGCGCATGGGCTTGGCGCGCTGGATCAGCAGGAATCGATCGATTTCTGCCAGGACCTGTTCTCGGAAGTGCTGGAAGGCGCGCCGCTGATGACCAATGCGCGCCACATGCGCGGCTCCTCCTGGCTGAACTTCCAGCGGCTGATCTGCGGCAAATGGAGCCATTTCAACGGCCGCAGCCATGTGGTGCTGATGGGCGATGCGGCGCATACGGCCCACTTCGCCATCGGTTCCGGTACGAAGCTTGCCATTGACGACGCAATCGAGCTGACCAATCAGTTCGAGATTATGGGCCACCAGACCGACAAGATCCCCGCCGTTCTGTCAGCCTATGAAGAGGTGCGCCGGGTGGATGTCGCGCGCATCCAGAACGCCGCGCGCAACGCCATGGAATGGTTCGAAGTGGTGGGCAGCCGCTATGCCGATACGCTGCCGCCCGAACAGTTCATGTATTCCATGCTGACCCGCTCGCAGCGCATCAGCCACGAGAACCTGCGCCTGCGCGACCCCGAATGGCTGGAGGGCTATGAGCGCTGGTTTGCGCGCCAGTCCGGCGCTGTCGTGGGCAAGAGCGGCAAGGTGCCGCCGCCGATGTTCACGCCGTTCCAGGCGCGCGGCGTCAGGCTGGAAAATCGCATCGTCGTCTCGCCGATGGCCATGTATTCCTCCACGGATGGCGTGCTCGACGATTTCCATCTCGTGCATCTTGGCGCCCGCGCCATGGGTGGCGCGGGTCTCGTGTTTGCCGAGATGACCTGTGTCTCGGCCGATGGCCGCATCACGCCCGGTTGCCTCGGCCTCTGGAATGACGGACAGATCGAGGGCTGGAAGCGCTTCGTCTCCTTCGTCCACAAGAATAGCGGCGCGAAAGTCGGCATTCAGCTTGGCCATGCGGGGCGGAAAGGGGCGACGCGTCTTGCCTGGGACGGCATTGATCAGCCTCTCGAGGCGGACGACTGGCCGCTGATCTCGGCCTCCGCCCTGCCCTATCTGCACAATAGCAAGGTGCCGAAGGCGATGGACCGGGGCGATATGGATCGCGTCCGGGCGGATTTCGAGGCTGCCACGCACAGAGCGGTGGAAACCGGAGCCGACTGGCTCGAATTCCACGCCGCCCATGGCTATCTGATGTCCTCCTTCCTGTCGCCGCTGACCAATCGGCGCGACGACGCCTATGGCGGCAGCCACGAGAACCGTGCGCGCTATCCGCTGGAAGTCTTCCGCGCCATCCGCGCCATCTGGCCGGCCGACAAGCCGATCTCGGTGCGTCTCTCCTGCCACGACTGGGCAGAGGGCGGCAACGAGCCGGAGGATGCGGCGATCTTCGCGACAATGTTCAAGGATGCCGGAGCCGATGTTATCGATTGCTCTTCCGGCCAGGTCTGGAAACAGGAAAAGCCTGTTTACGGGCGGCTGTTCCAGACGCCGTTCTCCGACAAGATCCGCAACGAGGTGGGCATTCCCACGATCGCCGTCGGGGCGATCTCCGAGGCCGACCATGCCAATTCGATCATTGCCGCCGGGCGTGCCGATCTTTGCGCCGTTGCCCGCCCGCATCTGGCCGATCCGGCCTGGACGCTGCACGAGGCAGCCAGGATCGGCATGACCGATATTGCCTGGCCACGGCAGTACTATTCCGGCAAGAGCCAGTACGAGACCAATCTGTTGCGTGCGCAGCAGCCGGCCAAATAGACCGCGAGCAAGGGACGCAGACGCATGGTTCTTGAACAGCAGGCAAACGCCCCGCGTCTTGCGGGACGCCATGCGCTGGTGACCGGCGCAGGCTCCGGCATAGGCCGGGCCATAGCGCTTGCGCTTGCCGCAGCCGGCGCACGGCTATCGCTTGCCGGCCGGCGCCTGGAGCCCCTGGCGGAGCTTGCGGCGCTGATCGGGCCTGACGCGCTTGCCCTGGATGGGTTTGACGTGACGCAGCCGCAGGCCATCGCAGAGGGTCTCGACAGGGCCCGCGCGGCTTTCGGGCCGGTCGATATCCTCGTCAACAATGCCGGAGAGGCGCCAACGGCCTCTTTCGAGAAGACGAGCCTCGACCTTTGGAACCACGTCATCTCCCTGGATCTGACCGGCGTCTTCAATGTGACGCAGGCGGTTGTGCCGGAGCTGAAGCGCAAGGGCAGCGGCGCGCGCATCATCAATCTGGCGTCGACCGCGGGGCTGACCGGCTATGCCTATGTCTCGGCCTATGTCGCGGCCAAGCATGGCGTGGTCGGGCTGACGCGCTCGCTTGCGCTGGAGCTTGCCCGGTCGGGGGTGACGGTGAATGCCGTCTGCCCCGGCTTTACCGATACGCCGATGATCCGCAAATCGCTTGCGACGATCATGGAAAAGACGGGCCGGAGCGAGGCGGAGGCGCTGGCTGAATTGACGAGGTTCAATCCGCAGGGCCGGCTGGTGCTTCCGGAGGAGGTTGCGGATACCGTTCTGTGGCTCGCCTCGCCTTTGGCACAGTCAATCAATGGACAGGCGATCGCGGTCGCCGGTGGGGAGGTATTTTCAGGATGAATGCGGATCAACCATCGATGGCGTCGCATCTGCGGCCATTCAAGGATTATCAGGCACGTCATTTCGGTTTCGAGACCAGCAGTGACGGCCGCGTCGCGACCATCCGGCTGAACCGGCCGGAGCGGAAGAACCCGCTGACCTTTGAAAGCTATGCCGAATTGCGCGACCTCTTTCGCGATCTCGCTCACGCATCCGATATACGGGCCGTGGTTCTGACGGGGGCCGGCGGCAATTTCTCCTCCGGCGGCGACGTCTTCGAGATTATCGAGCCGCTGACCCAGATGGCGATGCCCGATCTCCTGGCCTTCACGCGCATGACCGGCGATCTGGTGAAGGCCATGCGCAAATGCCCGCAGCCCATCATTGCCGCGGTCGACGGCATCTGCGCCGGCGCCGGCGCCATTCTCGCAATGGCATCAGACATGCGGCTGGCCACGCCGCAGGCCAAGACCGCCTTCCTCTTCACCAGAGTGGGGCTTGCCGGTGCCGATATGGGCGCCTGCGGGCTTCTTCCCCGCATTATCGGGCAGGGTCGCGCCGCCGAGCTTCTGTTCACCGGCCGCGCCATGACCGCGGCCGAGGGCCATGCCTGGGGCTTCTTCAACGTGCTGCACGAGCCGGCCGTGCTGGAAAGCGAAGCGCTCGCTCTTGCCCAGTCACTGGCCGAGGGTCCTTGGTTCGCCCACACGATGACGAAGACCATGCTGAACCAGGAATGGGCCATGGGCATCGAGGAACTGATCGAATCGGAGGCGCAGGCGCAGGCGATCTGCATGGCGACGCAGGATTTCCGCCGCGCCTTCGAGGCGTTCGCGCAAAAGCGCAAGCCGATCTTTGAGGGCAATTGACCATGGCCGCGGCATCGACGCTTACGGGACCCACCCGCGATCACCTGGATTGGCCTTTTTTCGACGAGCGCCATCGCGCGCTTTCGGTGAGGCTTGACCAATTCGCGCAATCGGGCGCTTTGGCAGGCATCGATCACGACGCCTGCGACGATGCCTGCCGTGGCCTCGTGAAGGCGCTCGGCAAGGCCGGTCTTCTGGATGCCGCCACGGGAAAAGGCGGTCTTGAGGACATTGACAGCCGCGCGGTCTGCCTCACTCGCGAAACCCTCGCCTTTCATGACGGACTGGCCGATTTCGCCTTTGCCATGCAGGGCCTCGGCACCGGTGCCATCGGCCTTGCGGGGTCGGCAGCGCTGAAGCAGGCGGTTCTGCCCAAAGTGCAGGCGGGTGACTGGATCTCGGCCTTTGCGCTGTCGGAGAGCCAAGCCGGCTCGGATGTCGCGGCCATGCAATGTGCGGCCAGGCGTGAGGGCGATGACTTCGTGCTCGACGGCGAGAAGACCTGGATCTCCAATGGCGGCATCGCCGATGTCTACACCGTCTTTGCCCGCACCGGCGAGGCTCCGGGCACCCGCGGCATATCGGCTTTCGTCGTCTTCGCGGACGATCCCGGCTTCTCGATCGCCGAACGCATCGATGTCATTGCGCCGCACCCGCTGGCGACAATCCGTTTCGAGGGCTGCAGGATCCCGGCCGAGCGCCTGCTGGGAACTGCGGGCGAAGGCTTCAAGCTTGCCATGCGAACCCTTGACATCTTCCGCGCCTCGGTTGCCGCCGCCTCGCTCGGCTTTGCACGCCGGGCGCTGGACGAGGCTCTGCATCATGCACGCCAACGGCCGATGTTCGGGGCAACCCTTGCCGACCTGCAATTGACCCAGGCGGCACTCGGAGACATGGCGGCCGAGATCGACGCGGCGGCGCTTCTGACCTATCGGGCTGCCTGGCGGCGGGATGTCCAGCATCTTTCGACCACCAAGGAAGCCGCCATGGCGAAGATGGTGGCGACAGAGAATGCGCAGAAGGTCATCGACCGCGCCGTGCAGATGTTCGGCGGCCGCGGCGTGCGGCGCGGCGAGATCGTCGAAAGCCTCTATCGCGAAATCCGCGCGCTGCGCATCTATGAGGGCGCGACGGAAGTGCAGAAGCTGATCATTGCCCGGGAACTGATCAAGCAGGTTTAATTCGGAATTTGGAGACTGAGAGATGCACACGATCCTGCAGCCGGAAGGCTGGGCCAAACCCATCGGCTACGCCAATGGCATCGCTGCCACCGGCCGGCAGGTCTATATCGGCGGCCAGATCGGCTGGAATGGACAATGCCAGTTCGAAAGCGACGATTTCATCGACCAGGTGCGGCAGACCCTGCAGAATGTCGTGGCGGTCCTCGCCGAGGCGGGCGGGCGTCCCGAGCATATCACCAACATGACCTGGTATTTCGTCGACAAGGTGGAATATCTTGCCAATCTGAAAGGCCTCGGCGCGGCCTATCGCGACATCATCGGCCGCCATTATCCCGCTATGGCGGCGATGCAGGTGGTCGCCCTTGTGGAAGATCGGGCCAAGATCGAGATCCAGGCCATCGCCGTCATTCCTGAATAGGATGTGCCCATGAGCTCGATTGCATTTTCCCCGAGCGTCTCGGGAGAAGAACGGGACGGCATTCTGGTCGTGACCATCGACAACCCGCCGGTCAACGCCTTGTCGGCGCATGTCCGTCAGGGACTGATGGCGGCGCTGTCACATACCGCGTCGGGCACAGATATCGCCGGGATGGTGTTGTCAGCCACCGGACAGACATTCGTCGGCGGTGCCGATATCCGCGAATTCGGCCAGGCGCCGGTCGAGCCGTCTTTGCCGGCCCTTATCGATGCGGTGGAAAATGCGCAGAAGCCTGTCATTGCGGCCCTGAACGGTGCTGCGCTGGGCGGCGGACTGGAGTTGGCCCTTGCCTGCCACGCACGCATCGCTTTGCCCTCTGTCGGCATCGCCCTCCCGGAGGTCAAGCTTGGCCTGGTGCCCGGTGCCGGCGGCACCCAGCGTCTGCCGCGTCTCATTGGCGCCATTGCGGCGCTGGAGGTGATCGCCTCCGGCCGCCGGCTGGAGGCGGCGGAGGCCCAGACGCTCGGCATACTGGACGCAGTCATCGCTGATGATCTCGTCAGCGCGGCGATAGCGCTCGCCCGTCAACTCGCGCCGGGCCCGCTGCGGCGCACGGGCCGCCTTCCCGCGCCCGCAATCAACGAAACGGCCTATGCCGCCGCCGCCGATGCGATGACGCGCAAGGCCCGCGGACAGATCGCGCCGGCCGAGATCGTCAATCTTGTGCGGCTGGCCTGCACGCAGCCGCTTGAGGACGCCCTGGCGCAAGAGCGCGCCACCTTCCTGCGGCTGCGCGACGGTGACCAGAGCAAGGCGCTGCGGCATGTCTTCTTCGCCGAACGCGAGGCCGGCAAGGTCGCCGATCTCGACGGCGTCGCTCCCCGTCCGCTCCAGGCGATCGGGATTGTCGGCCTCGGCCTGATGGGCAGCGGCATTGCCGCGGCCGCCCTTGCGGCGGGCTATCGGGTCGTGGGGCTGGAGCAGACCACGGAGGCGGCGGCAAATGGTCGCGAGCGCATTCTGGCGCTTCTGGAGCGGTCCGTGAAAAGCGGTCGCCTGTCGCCGCAAGCGCGCGACGCGCAGCGCGACCGTCTCTCCACCAGCGCCGAGGATTCTGCGCTTTGCGACTGCGATCTTGTCATCGAAGCGGTGTTCGACGAGTTGCAGGTCAAGGTGGACCTCTTCCGCCGGCTCGATCATGTGCTGCGCCCGGATGCCATTCTGGCGACCAATACCAGCTATCTGGATCCGGATGAGATTGCCGCAGCAACCGCGCGGCCGGACCGCGTCATGGGCCTGCATTTCTTCTCGCCGGCTCATGTCATGCGGCTGCTGGAAGTGGTGCGATGCCGGGAAACCGCGCCGGATGTGCTGGCAACCGGGCTTGCCTTTGCGAAGCGACTGAAGAAGCTCGCCATCGTCACCGGCGTGACCAAGGGCTTTATCGGCAACCGGATCTTTTCGGCCTATCGGCGCGAGGCGGAATTCCTGATCGAGGACGGTGCCCTGCCCCACGAGATCGATGCCGCGCTGGAAGGCTTCGGCTTCCCCATGGGCCTTTTCGCCGTCAACGACATGACCGGGCTCGACATCGCCTGGGCCCGCCGGAAGCGCGAGGCGGCGACCCGCGACCCCGCCGCGCGCTATGTCGATATCGCCGATCGTCTCTGCGAGGCCGGCCGGCTCGGCCAGAAGACCGGGCGTGGCTGGTATCTCTATATCGATGGGAAACGCCAGGTGGATCCGGATGTCACCGCGATCATCGCCGAAAGCCGCGCGGCCAAGGCGATTGCGGCGCGATCCTTCAGTGCCGACGAGATCCTGGACCGCCTGCTTGCCGCCATGACGGCAGAAGGACAGGCTTTGATCGAGGAGGGCATTGCGGCGCGCGAGAGCGATATCGATCTGGTGATGATCAATGGCTACGGCTTTCCGGCGCATGCCGGCGGGCCGATGTATCTGCACCAGAGGAAGCGGCAACAGCCGTAAGGGCGATCTGCGAGCAAGGGTGATGCCGGTTAGGGTGAGCTGCGAGAGGCTTTGACCACGCTGTGGCCGCGGCAAGATGTGCTTTGCCCGGCGCGACCCCCGCCGCTCGCGCCGGCAGGCGCCAGGGTTTGAGGGAGCGCCGGATCGCTCCCTCCATTGCCTCGACGTCGCTCCCGGCTGTTCCTCACTGATGTCGCCCGCTGTGCCGCTCCATGGTGTCGACGACGGATCACCAGGCGGATGCCAGCCGGCCATCCAGGGTTGGAAATCACGCGCTTCAGCGGACCCATCTGCAAGATGCAGAGGCTGAGCCTGGGGACCCTAAATCCTTGGAAAATAACGTTGAGACAACAAAAAACCCGGCACGAGGCCGGGTTCTTGGTGCGGTCGAGAAGACTCGAACTTCCACGGGTTGCCCCACAGCGACCTCAACGCTGCGCGTCTACCAATTCCGCCACGACCGCATCGTGGTAGGCCGTCTTGCGTCGGCGAGGGAGCATCTAGCAAAGGGATTTCCCCCGCGCAAGTGCGCCGTGACAGTTTTTTGAAAGATAAAATTTCGCGAGGAAGTCCTATATAGGGAAAGTCTTGATTTGCAGGTGCTGCGCCTGTGGATAGATGCCTTGCCCATGACCGAAGAGTAGACCCCATGCTGACCCGCACCGACCTTGATCACACCATGTTCGCCTCCATCGGCTCGCCTGCGGTGCGCTGGCGCATTTCCGATTCCCTCATCCCCTATGACGAGGCCATGGCGGTGATGGATGCGGAGGTGGCGAAGATTGCCGATGGCACGGCCGATGAACTGGTCTGGCTGCTGGAGCATCCGCCGCTCTATACGGCCGGAACCAGTGCCGATTCGGCCGACCTGATCGAACCGGACCGGTTTCCCGTCTACGCCACCGGCCGCGGCGGCGAATATACCTATCATGGGCCGGGACAGCGCGTGGCCTATGTCATGCTGGATCTGAAGCGCCGGCGGCAGGATGTCCGCGCCTATGTCGCTGCCCTTGAGGAAGTCATCATCCGCTGTCTTGGCGCCATGAACGTGCGCGGCGAGCGGCGCGAGGATCGCGTCGGCGTCTGGGTCCGGCGGCCGGACAGGCCGCACCTGCCGGATGGCACGATGGCGGAGGACAAGATCGCGGCGCTGGGGATCCGCCTGCGCCGCTGGGTGAGCTTCCACGGTCTTTCGCTGAACGTCGATCCCGATCTTAGCCATTTTACCGGCATCGTCCCCTGCGGCATCTCGGCCTATGGCGTCACCAGCCTGATGGATCTCGGCCTGCCGGTCATGATGACCGATGTCGACATCAGGCTGCGCCAGGCTTTCGAAGAGGTCTTCGGTCCGACGGTCAGCGACGGCACGTCCTAGATCGGTTCCGCGCTCACACGTCCGCCATTTCCTTCGCCATTCCCTTCGGCATCCTTTTGTCAGTATTCGGCATGCGGGCGTACCGGCAAAGGCCGCGACGCCTTGTCGATGGCCGGCCCGCCGTGATTGATAGGGGCGCCGCAGGTGCCACAGGAATCGCATCATGACCATCGTCGCCCCCTCTGCCGAAACATCCGTCAAAGGCATGGCGATGATGGCGTCATGCATGATCGTCCTGCCGATGATGGATGCGATCGCCAAATACATGGCGACCTTCGAGACCATGTCGCCCGGCCAGGTCACCTTCTATCGATTCTTCGTCCAGCTCGTCGTGCTGGCGCCTCTGTTCTTCTGGACGGTCGGATCCTTTGACAAGGTCCGGCGCCCGTGGATGAACATGCTGCGCGGCGCGCTGCATGCCGCCGCCAGCCTGATGTTCTTCACGGCTGTGAAATACATGCCGCTGGCGGATGTCTTCGCGATCTATTTCGTCGAGCCCTTCATGCTGACCATCATGTCCGCGCTCTTCCTCGGCGAAAAGGTCGGCTGGCGACGCTGGCTGGCCATCCTGGTCGGCTTCGGCGGCGCCATGATCGTCATCCAGCCCAGCTTCGAGATCTTCGGCTGGACCTCGCTCCTGCCGATCGCCTGCGCCCTGCTCTTCACGCTCTACCTGTTTCTCAACCGCGCGCTCGGCGACGGCGATTCGCCGTTGACCATGCAGATGATGTCCGGCATCGGCGGCACGCTGTTGATGGGCGTGGTGCTGGTGGCCGGAAGCCGTCTCGGCACTGCCGATTTTGAGATGTCGCTGCCGGGATCGAGCCTCGGCCTGGTGCTGCTCCTCATCCTCGGCTCCCTGTCGGGCTACGTCCATCTCCTGGTCGTGAAGGCCTTCCGCATGGCATCGGTCTCGCTTCTGGCGCCGTTCCAGTATTTCGAAATCATCTCTGCCACCATTCTCGGCTACCTGCTGTTCGCCGATTTCCCGACGCCCTCGAAATGGCTGGGCATTTCGATTATAGTGGCTTCCGGCCTCTTCATCATCTGGCGCGAGCAAAGGCAGAACAGGCTGGTTGAAACGCCGGCATGACGCAACGTGATGCGTTCGTCACTTGAGACAGGCTGCAGCGCATGCCACAACCGGTGCCGGAATCACTGAACTGAGGGAGAAATTCCATGGATGTCCGCGCTGCTGTCGCCGTTCAAGCCGGCAAACCGCTTGAGATCATGACCGTACAGCTCGAAGGGCCGAAGGCCGGCGAAGTTCTGGTGGAGGTCAAGGCCACCGGCATCTGTCACACGGACGATTTCACCCTGTCCGGCGCCGATCCGGAAGGCCTGTTTCCAGCCATCCTCGGGCATGAAGGCGCCGGCATCGTCGTCGACGTCGGCCCGGGCGTCACCTCCGTGAAGAAGGGCGACCACGTCATTCCGCTCTACACGCCCGAATGCCGCGAATGCCCCTCCTGCCTGTCGCGCAAGACCAATCTGTGCACCGCCATCCGCTCGACGCAAGGCCAGGGCGTGATGCCGGACGGAACCTCGCGTTTCTCCATCGGCAAGGACAAGATCCATCACTATATGGGCTGCTCGACCTTCGCCAATTACACGGTCCTGCCGGAGATCGCGGTGGCCAAGGTCAATCCCGACGCGCCGTTCGACAAGATCTGCTATATCGGCTGCGGGGTCACCACGGGCATCGGCGCGGTGATCAATACCGCCAAGGTGGAGATAGGATCGACTGCGATCGTGTTCGGCCTCGGCGGCATCGGCCTCAACGTCATCCAGGGCCTGCGGCTGGCCGGGGCCGACATGATCATCGGTGTCGATCTCAACAATGACAAGAAGGAATGGGGCGAGCGCTTCGGCATGACGCATTTCGTCAATCCGAAAGAGGTCGGAGACGATATCGTGCCCTATCTCGTCAACATGACCAAGCGCGGTGCCGACCAGATCGGCGGCGCCGATTACACGTTCGA
This sequence comes from Rhizobium sp. SSA_523, assembly GCF_030435705.1. NCBI lineage: Bacteria > Pseudomonadati > Pseudomonadota > Alphaproteobacteria > Hyphomicrobiales > Rhizobiaceae > Affinirhizobium > Affinirhizobium gouqiense. Next base: position 898,470 of record NZ_CP129382.1, on the reverse strand, counting down.
CTGCACGGGCAATACCAAGGTCATGCGCCAGGCTCTGGAAGCCTCGCATCGCGGCTGGGGCAAATCGGTGGTGATCGGCGTGGCCGGCGCCGGCCAGGAAATCTCCACCCGCCCCTTCCAGCTCGTCACGGGGCGCAGCTGGATGGGCACGGCCTTCGGCGGCGCACGCGGCCGCACGGATGTGCCGAAGATCGTCGACTGGTATATGGAAGGCAAGATCGAGATCGACCCGATGATCACGCACACCATGCCGCTCGAGGACATCAACAAGGGCTTCGAGCTCATGCATGGCGGCGAGAGCATTCGCAGCGTCGTCCTCTACTGACAAGGCTCTGCGCTGGCGCCCGCGCTCTAAAGTGCGGGAGGTAGCGCAGGCGCCAAACGTCAGGGCAGCAGATGGCGTCGTTCAGGCGGCGCGCAACAGGAGCCGTCATGTCGGAGCGCATCGTATCAGGGTCGGTCAGGGGAGATGGAAGCACCGCGCAGGGCCATGGCTTTCACGTCTCCAGAAAATCCTGCGGGCACTATCTGGTGGTCTTCCAGCCGCCGCTGCACATCGTCAGGCGCGGCGACGTGCAGTTGATCGGCGATCGGCACGGCTCCTCCCTCTCCGCCGTGCTGCGCTCCTATGACGGGCTGCATGCTCTGATCGAAGTCGCGGCGGCGGACGGAGCGGCTCAGGATGCGGATTTTTCCTTCGTCTTCTGCGGTCAGGCCCATTCTGCGCGCGGCGATCTGGCGGGACAAGGCGTCGGCGGGACCATGAATGTGGTTGCCGATCCGGCGATCGGCAGCCCGCCTCCGGTGCTGAACTTCCCGCCGCATGACCGCTCGCCGCAAGCTTCGACCGGCGATCGCAGCTGGCCGGTCCATGCCGAACCCCTGGTTGCCGCCCAGCAGGAACAGATCGCCCGCCTGCAGGCAATGATGCGCGACGTCTTGCAGCCACTGCAGGCCGAGAACAAGATGCTGCGGTCACGTCTGTCGTTGCTCAAACAGCAGAAGGGCGAGGCACCGCCGCCGGCCAGCGATCGCCTGCCGGTAACCTATGGCCTGCCGGCGGCGCTCGCACTGGCGAAGCTCTTCGACAGATTCGAGTTTGAGACGGTTCTCGACCTGGGTCCAGGCTGGCAGGAGCGTGCCGCTGCCATGCTGGCAGCCGGCCGCGCGGTAACCACCGTCCTCCCGGAAGAGGCGGAGGCCGACGGTGCACCGCAGGCGCTGTCCATCCGGCGGGGCACGATCCATTCAGCGCTTCTGCCGGTCAGCTTCGATTGCATCATTGCCGCCCATGTCCTGCATCGCGAGCGCGATCCGCAGCGTTTCCTGCGCCGGCTGCACGATCTTCTGCCCGAGCGGTCCATCCTCGCCATCACGGTGCCGGCGCTGCGTTACCCGATGCTGCATGGCGAGCTGTCGATCTGGAGCGCCGGCCTGCTTCTCTACCACCTCATTCTCGCGGGCTTCAATTGCGGCGAGGCGAAGGTCCTGACGCAAGGTGAGGAGATTTCCGTGATCCTCGAGAAAGAGACGATCGAGGCTTGGGGGAACGGCGATCCGCTGCCGCCGCTTGCCAGCCTGCGCCGTTACCTGCCGTCCCGGGTCGATTTCGTTCTGGATCCCGCCTGTTTCAACGGCGATATCGTCAATCTGGACTGGTGACGCGATGATCTATGTCGATGCCGATGCCTGCCCGGTCAAGGCCGAGATCCTGAAGGTTGCCGAACGCCACGGCATTGCCGTGACCTTGGTTGCCAATTCCGGCCTGCGGCCAAGCCGTGACCCCATGGTGATCAACGTCATCGTCTCCGGCGCCTTCGACGCCGCCGACGACTGGATTGCCGAACGCGCAGGCGCGGGCGATATCGTCGTCACCGCAGACGTGCCGCTTGCATCGCGCTGCGTGGCCGCCGGTGCGCTCGTCACCGGTCCTTCCGGCCGCGTCTTCGACGAAACCAATATCGGCATGGCAAGCGCCATGCGCGATCTCGGCGCCCATCTGCGCGAGACCGGCGAAAGCAAGGGTTACAATGCCGCCTTCACGGCCCGCGACAGGTCAAGCTTCCTCTCCACGCTCGATCGCCTCTGCCGCCGGGCCAGATCCGTCTCCGGCGCGGCAAGCCCGGACCCACGTCCATGACCAATGTCCTCGGCCGCTTTCGTCATCGGCGGCAAAGCCCTTTCTACGCCGCCGGCCTGGCGGCAATTCTCGCCCTTCCCCTTCTGCTCGCGGTCACGCCGCGCTTTGCCGTTGAAATTGCCGCCATCCTGTTTTTCCTCGTCTACCTCTCCATTGTCGCCTTGCGCATGCCTCACCTGACAGCGGATCGGCTGAAGACGAGCCGGGAGCGCGACGATGCGCCGGCCTATTCCATCCTGGCGGTCACGGTGCTGGCCGTGGTGGTGGCGATCGGCGCCCTGTTCAACGCCATCAACAGGGCCAATCAGCGCAGCCTGTTCGAGGTCGCCCTCGCCTTTGTTTCGGTGATCGGCGGCTTTCTCACCATCCACATGATGTTCGCCATGCATTATGCCCATCATTATTGGCGCCACGTGGCGGATGAGACGGGGGGCCTGCATCTGCAGGGCGGCCTGAGCTTTCCGGAAACGCCCGAACCCTGCGGCTATGATTTCCTCTATTTCTCCTTCATCATCGGCATGACGGCACAGACCTCCGACGTCACGATCACCGCAACGGCGCTCCGGCGGATCAACCTGCTGCACAGCCTCCTGTCGTTTTTCTTCAATACCGTTCTTGTCGCTGCCGCCGTCAATGCGGTCATTTCGCTCGGCAGCTGATCACCAGAAGAGGACCTTCCACCATGAAAATCCTGTCGCAGAACACCGCCTTCGGCGGCATGCAGGGTGTCTTCCAGCACGATTCGCAGGCCTGCCATTGCGAGATGACATTCGCCGTCTTCGTGCCGCCGCAGGCGATCCACGAAAAGCGGCCGGTCCTGTGGTATCTGTCCGGCCTGACCTGCAGCCATGCCAATGTGATGGAAAAGGGCGAATATCGCCGGCTCGCCGCAGAGCTTGGCCTGATCATCGTCTGCCCGGATGTGAGCCCGCGCGGCGACGATGTGCCGGACGAGAAGACCAATTGGCAGATGGGCAAAGGCGCCGGCTTCTATCTCGATGCGACGCAGGCCCCATGGGCCGAACATTATCAGATGTATCGCTATGTCACGGAGGAACTGCCGGAGCTCGTGGCGCAGCAATTCCGGGTCGACATGGACCGCCAGGGCATATTCGGCCACTCCATGGGCGGTCATGGCGCGATGACGATCGCACTGAAGAACCCCGAGCGGTTCCGCAGCTGCTCCGCCTTCGCCCCGATCGTGGCGCCGATGACGGCCGACTGGTCGGAGCCGGCCTTCGAGAAATATCTGGGGCCGGACCGCAGCGCCTGGCGTGCCTATGACGCCTGCGCGCTGGTGGAAGATGGTGCCCGCTTCCCGGAATTCCTGATCGACCAGGGAACGGCGGACGGTTTCCTCGACAAGGGCCTGCGGCCCTGGCTGTTCGAGGAGGCGGTCAAGGATACGCAGATCAAGCTGACCTTGCGCATGCAGGAGCGCTACGATCACTCCTATTACTTCATCTCGACCTTCATGGACGACCATCTCCGCTACCACGCGGAACGGCTCGCCTAGGGACCGGTGGACACTTTGCCATCAGGGTCGGCATGAGCACGGCCACGCAGCCGGCCGGGGATGCAAGCGGGTAATGCCCAGCGGCTGATGACGGTTTCTGGCGGCGGCTGGCGGCGGCTGACGACAGGCGCTCCCTTCAAGCCCGAGCCGGCGGCGCCTGCCTTGCGCCGCCCAAAATTTTTCGCTCCGGCTCATCTTGAAGGCGGGAGCCGATGTCCCACATCAGGGGCACGCGGACGACCGCGGGCGCCGGAGAAATGCAATCCGGAGCAATCCTTCGGCGGGGACGACCCTGCTCCATCGAGACGGAGCACATGTTCATGCCCTGGTTTTATCTTATCGTCGCGGGACTTCTCGAAACGGGCTGGGCCATCGGCCTCAAATATACCGAAGGCTTTACCCGGCCGCTTCCCACCATCCTCACCATCACCGTCATGGCGGCCAGCATCGCCCTGCTCGGTATCGCGGTGCGCGATCTGCCGGTCGGAACCGCCTATGCCGTGTGGACGGGGATCGGCACGGTTGGCGCCGTCATCCTCGGAATGGTGCTTTTCGGCGATCCCGTACATCCGCTGCGCCTGGCTTGTCTCGGCCTGATCCTTGCGGGAATCATCGGCCTCAAACTCGCCGGCTGAGGATCGACAAGGAAGCTGCCGGATGCCTGTCCTCGCAATGCCGGGCATCCTCCTCAAAATCCATGGCCTCCGGCTTTCGTCGTGAGGCCAGCCCCTGCCGTTGAGGGATCAGGGAAACAGGGCGCTGGCGAGAGTGGATGAGGATGTCGTGTCCAGCCGGAACTCCCGCGCGACCCTTTCGGCAATCCGCTCGGCCAGCCGCTGATCGGCATGCTGCCCGCTGAAAGCAAAACTCGACACCGTGAAAGTGCCGGCGGCCAGCGGCTCTCCATTGCCGACGGCGGTCGCCTTGACGAAGATCTCGGCTTCGAACCGGCCGCCGATCACCAGGGGAACCTGCCGGGTCTTGAGAATGCGCACTGTCAGAATGGCGCGCAGCAGGAGATTTTGGCGGAAGGTCGCCCTGATCGCTTCGTCCACCAGTCGGTCGGTCCGGCCGATCAGGCCCGCCGACACGTCGGCCCGTGCCGTGACGAGAGCACCCCGCACATCATAAAGCAGAGGCTCTGCCGGGCGATCCCCTGCGGCCATGCGGAAGCTGCTCAGCAGCATGAGGCTCAGGACAAGGATGGTCGATCGGACGAGCAAGAGCGACATGGAGCACCTGGACAGGATTGTCCCGATGATCCGAAAACAGCGTTAGAATAGCGTTAAGATCGGCCCCAGCGCACACGACGCTGCGTTAATTCTCCGGCGGGCGGGCGTCCTTAACCGCAGCTTCAGCGCGCCGGGCGAAGCGCCGAGAAGACCGCGACGGCAGCCTGCAGTTCCAGCAGCCGCTTCTGCCGGCGCGCCTCCGCCTCCAGATCCGTTCCCCAGTGTTCGTTCGTCCAGTCTTCTTCCAGATGCGCCAGGTGCCAGACCTCGTCGGCCGACAGGAATCCTTTTGCAAAGGCAAGGGTCAGGAGGGCCGAGCCGGACAGGGTGGTGATCATGTGCAGGGCCGCAAGTTCCAGCGGCGTCGCGTAGGACTTCAAAGCTTCAGCCAGCGCCGCGACGGCCTCGGCAGGCTGTTCCTGCGGCATGACGCCCTCGATCAGGATGAAGCGGGCGCCCAAGGCCTCCGCCGCCCAGTCGAGCACGGGATCCCACATCTGTGCCTGCCTGGCCACAAGTTCGGCCGGAGTTTCGGCGCGGTAGCAGAGCATGTCGCTTCCCGAGAAGCGAACAATGTCGTCGAAGACAGACTGCGGATCATTGGCGACGCCATCCAGCGCCGTGTTGACGAGGCGCGTCACCGGCATGGTCAGCGGGTCGATCACCTCCGCCTGCGCGGCCCATTCGTCGACGAGGATCGCGCCAAGCTGCGACGTCGGAACGACAAGGGCGTTCTTGGCCGGCGTCTTCACCGGTTTGCCGTCGAGATGGATGGCATGCCCCTCGTCCAGCGCGCGAAGCGTGACATGGGTATAGAAGCGCTTGGGCAGCGGCTTGTGCATCTGTATCTGCGCCCGGCGCGTCGGATCGGGATGGCTCAGGCCCTGGGGCAGATCGAACAGGTCTCGCATGAGATCAAGATTATCCTTGCAGAATATGGCTCAAAAGGGCGCGGGGATGATCGACGATCGCGTCGGCGCCTGCATCTTGCAACTGCGCAACGGAGGCGTAACCCCAGGACACGCCAAGGGCGGTCGCGCCGGCTGCCTTGGCCATCTGCATATCGTAAATCGCATCGCCAATGACAAGGGTCTGTTTCGGACCGATGCCCATCTCCTCGCAGCATTCGCTGACCATTGCGGGGTGCGGCTTGGACGGGCAATCATCGGCCGTGCGCGCCACGACGAACCATTGGCCGAAGTCATGGGTCTTCAGCACCAGATCAAGCCCGCGGCGAGACTTGCCGGTCACCGCACCGACAATGATATCGTCTCGTGGCCCGATCGTCTCGATTACGTCCCGGATGCCGTTAAACAGCGGCTCGCGGAAATTCATGTCGGTGCGCACCGTTGCAAACAGCGACTTGTAATAGGCCATCATCCGCACGGCCTCGTCATCCGCATGCGGCTTGCCCTGCAGCCGCGCAATGGCGATGTCGAGCGTCAGGCCAATGATCGACTTGGTCTCCTCGATCTGCGGCGTGCGGTAGCCGAAATGGGCGAAGGTCCGGCACATGGTTTCGTGGATCAGGGCCGCACTATCGACCAGCGTGCCATCGCAGTCGAAAAGAACCAGTTTCATGCATCATCCCCCTCGCCCAGGCTCTGATCGAAACCGAGCAGGTTCCAGCTCTGCACCATGTGCGGCGGCAAAGGCGCGGTCACGCGCAGGCGTCCGCCGGAGGGGTGCGGGATATCGATATGGCGCGCGTGAAGATGCAGACGCTTCTGGATGCCGCCCGGAAAATCCCAGTTCGGGTCGTCGATGAAATATTTCGGATCGCCGATGATCGGATGGCCGAGATGCAGGGCATGCACACGCAGCTGATGGGTCCGCCCGGTATAGGGCTCCATTTCCAGCCAGGCCAGGCGCTGGGCCGCCGTCTCGAGGACGCGGTAATAGGACACGGCGTGATCGGCGCCCTCCTCGCCATGCTTTGCGATCCGCATGCGATCGCCGTCGGGCGTCTGCTCCTTCACCAGCCAGGTGGAGAGCTTGTCCTCATGCTTGCGAGGCACGCCGCGCACCAGCGACCAATAGGTCTTCTTCGTGTCGCGTTCGCGGAAGGCGGCCGTCAATTTCTGCGCAGCGCCGCGCGTGCGGGCGATGACGAGGACGCCGGACGTGTCGCGGTCGATGCGATGCACGAGCCTCGGCTTCTCGCCTTTCGGACTGACGAAGGCATCCAGCATCTGGTCGATATGCCGTGTCACGCCGGAACCGCCTTGCACCGCAAGGCCCGCCTTGTTGAGGACGATCACCTTGTCGTCCTCATGCAGGATCATCCGCGCGAAGTCGAAATGCGATGTTTCACGAGCCTCGGCTTCTCGCCTTTCGGACTGACGAAGGCATCCAGCATCTGGTCGATATGCCGTGTCACGCCGGAACCGCCTTGCACCGCAAGGCCCGCCGGCTTGTTGAGGACGATCACCTTGTCGTCCTCATGCAGGATCATCCGCGACAGAAGTTCGAAATCGCCGGAATGTTTCAGATCGCGCCCGGCAATCGGCCCGGTTTTCTTGGCATCCACATCGAGGGGCGGAACGCGCACGACCTGGCCCGGCTGAACCCGCGCATCGGATTTCACCCGTCCGCCATCGACACGCACCTGGCCGGAGCGCAGCAGTTTCTGCAAGGGTCCGAAACCGAGGCCCGGATAGTGCACCTTGAACCAGCGGTCGAGGCGCATGCCGGCTTCATCCGCCTCGACGCGAATATGCTCGATGCCTGCCATAAGATCTCTTTCGTTCTGGATTGGCCGTCTGGCGGCCTTGGGCCCAGCCTTTAGATGATTTTGCCGGCAAAGGGAAAGCAGAAATGCGCCCCGAACGGCCTGCCAACCCGACGGAACCGCGCTATAGCATGGCGCGGCCGACACCCAGACCGGCGAATGTTGCCAGAAGCGACAGGATAACGCTTGTCGCAATATAGGCGAATGCGGCCGTCGCGGCACCGCGCTCGATCAGTGCCACCGTATCCAACGAGAAGGAGGAGAACGTGGTGAACCCGCCCAGTACGCCGACGACGATGAAAAGGCGCATCTCCATCGAGGCGTTCAGCTTGCGCGCAATCAGTTCGCTCAGGAAGCCGATGGCGAAGGATCCGAGGATATTCACCGTCAGCGTGCCCCAGGGAAAGGACAGACCCAGGAGCCGCGTCATCAAAATTCCGGTCAGATAGCGGAAGACGGAGCCGATTGCCCCTCCGGCCGCCACGAGAAGAATGTTTACCATGATCTGACCCGGCACTGAAAAAAGCAGAGTTGTGTCGCATTCGAGCGATTGACTTAAGCCGCGCCCAAGACGCCGGCCTCTATCCTGTCTTATCGAAGGAGAAGAGAGATGTCATGACCCAGGTGCTGTCGGTATCGGCTTTCACGGCCGCCTATGCGATGGAAGCGGCCAAACCGGCCCGCCGCGTCTCGACGGCCGACCAGGTCAAGGATGCGCGCATCGAAGCCGAGAAGAACGAGATTCGCAAGGCGGGAGCCGATGCGGCCGATGTCGCGGGCCTGATCCCGGCCGTTGCCCTGGCGCTCGATGTGAGTGACAGCCGCAATGGAGCGACCCAGCAGCAGCATATGACGCCAAGGCAGGCGGAAGACGCCTATCGCGAGATTTGAGCGCGCGGCAGGCATGACCCCGCCGCGCGCTCCTTATGCTACTTGCGTGCCGGCCCTGCGGCTGAGACTGGAAGATCGACCTCGACCTGGCCGGCTTTTTCGAAGCTGAAGGTGACGGGAACGGTCTGCCCCTGCTGGAAAGCATCCTTCACCTTCATGAACATCATGTGCAGGCTGCCCGGCTTCAGTTCGACCGTGGCGCCGGCGGGGATTTCAATCCCCTTGTCCAGCTGGCGCATGACCATGACGTCGCCATTCATCGCCATTTCGTGCAGTTGCACCTCGCCGGCACGCGGAGAGGATGCGGCGACGAGGCGATCCGCCTCCTTGCCGCTATTGGTGATCGTCACATAGCCGCCGCCCACCGGCTGCCCCGGCAGCATGGCCTTGAGATAGCCGGCCGACAGGCTGAGCGCGCCGAGCTGCGTCACTGCCATGGCCGAGCCGGCCTCAGCAGCGGGAGCGGCCTTGTCCGTCGCCGCACCGTGATCCATGCCGGCATGGGCCGAATGATCCATGCCCGCATGCGGGTCGCTTTCGGCCGTGTCACCTGCGGCGATCATCAGAACCGGTGCCGGATCCTTCAGTGCATGCGGATCGGCGCCCGGTGCAGCAACCTCATCCCACCGCTCGGTCTCGGTTCCACAATATTGCACGGTCTTGAACGGCAGGGCGGTGCCCGCCGCCACGCCGGACAATTTGCCCTGGATCTGGAACACATCGTAATTGTCATCCGGCAGATTGCCGTTCTTCCACCGGATCTCGATGGGGCCGGAAGCGACCGACTTGCCGTGATTGTCATAGGGCTTGGCATAATCCCCCTTGACGATCTCGATCTCCCAGCCGGCCTTCGGCTGGGGCTTTGCGCCATAGAAGCCGTCGGGAAGGCTCACCCGAACCTCATTGGTGGGCTTGCCGGCGCAACCATGCGGCACCTGCAGCTGAATGACCACATAGCTCTCCGGCTTGGCCGGACCATTGGCAAGGGTGACATGCGCCGATGCGCTGCCGGCCATGCCAAGCACTGCCGTGCCGAGCGCCAGGGCCCGCTTCATCAGTGTCATCGTCTTTGGTGTCGTCGTCTTTGGTGTCATTGTCTGTAGGTTCATTGTCTGCGATTTCATTGTCTGTCCTCCGCGGCGAGGCGCACGGCCTCCAGCCGCTCTGATCCTGGTTTACTGTCGATTGAAAAGTCGGATCAGGCCGCAACAGGGGGCGCGCGGCAGCGGGGCGCGGGTATGGACGATCCGCCGATGACCGCGGCGATCTCCGGTAAGGCATTGAGAAGGCTCGAAGCATGGCAGGCCAGGCTCGCCTGCGTTGCTGGCGCCGGCAGCATGGCGGAAGCGCAAAGCAGGCAGACCTCGCACAGGACGCCCTTCAGCGGCCTGTCATCCTCCCCCGCCTGCGTGCAGAGGGTTGCGAAGCTGCCATCCGGCAGGGCGTAATCCGCATCCTGCGTGATGGCCGCGGCGAGCGGCGGCGCATGATGGGCAAGACCGAGCGACAGGAAGACGGCGGCGCATAAAAGCCGCAGCAAAATCTCCCATCTTCGAATCGTGATCCGCATCGTCATCCCCTTGAGACGAGACACCCTTAGGACAAAAAAATCGCGCATGCAAAGGCAGGAATGTCGCGCCCCCCAAGCGTCGCTGAGCTGCTCCCTGGGCCCGCTCGACGAGCCCTCTCCCGGCCCGCAAAATCGTCCAGGGCCTAGACGAGGAGCGGTGGAATTCGTGTCCGTGGCGGTTTTTGCCTCTTGCCAAGCCGGGGGCCTCTCCCATAATGAGCGCGACCCGCTGGGAGAAACCGCTTCGATGCGGCGCCGAAGGAGCAACCGCCCCGGAAACTCTCAGGCAAAAGGACCAGCGGGACGACAGGACTCTGGAGAGAAGCCCTTGAATTGCGGGGGGCTCGCCGAAGGGATAACAATCTCAGGCGCGAAGGACAGAGGGGGCTCACACCGAAGGCGCAGCCGCGCCAGACACTGAGCCCGTGCGACCTTCGAGGTGCGCACATGACCTGGAGGCGTTTCTTGACCGATCAAGGCCCACTCTCTGCCACTCCCCTTTCCACCACGCCTCTTCATGCGCTTCACCTGGCGCTCGGCGCGCGGATGGTGCCCTTTGCAGGCTATGACATGCCGGTGCAATATCCCGCCGGCGTTCTGAAGGAGCATTTGCAGACCAGAACCAAGGCCGGCCTGTTCGATGTGTCGCATATGGGCCAGGTCATCGTGAAGGCCGCATCGGGCTCCTATGCCGATGCCGCTCTGGCGCTGGAAAAGCTGGTGCCGGTCGATATTCTCGGTCTGCGGGAAGGCCGCCAGCGCTACGGCTTCTTCACCAATGAGACCGGCGGCATCCTGGACGATCTGATGATCACCAATCGCGGCGATCATCTTCTCGTCGTCGTCAACGCCGCCTGCAAAAGCGCCGATCTTGCCCATATGCAGGCCAACCTTGCCGGCTGTGCGGTGACGCTTCTCGAAGATCGGGCGCTGATCGCGCTTCAGGGTCCCGCGGCCGAGGCGGTGCTGGCCTCGCTTGCTCCCGAGATTGCCGCGATGAAGTTCATGGATGTGCGCGACGTGACGCTTGCCGGCGCGGCCTGCATCGTTTCCCGCTCCGGCTATTCCGGTGAAGACGGTTTCGAGATCTCCGCACCCTCCCATCAGGCCGAGGCGCTGGCCAGGGCCTTGCTGGATCATCAAGACTGCGAGGCGATCGGCCTTGGCGCCCGCGATTCGCTTCGCCTGGAAGCCGGACTGTGCCTCTATGGCAATGATATTGACGAGACGACGAGCCCGATCGAGGCGTCGCTGGAATGGGCGATCCAGAAGGTCCGTCGCGCGGGCGGCGAGCGCGCGGGCGGCTTTTCGGGTGCCGAGCGCATTCTCGCCGAGCTTGCCGATGGTCCGGCAAGGCGTCGGGTCGGTCTGCGGCCGGAGGGCAAGGCACCGGTGCGTGCGCATGCAAAGCTTTTCGCCGATGCCGAGGGCCGCGAGGAACTGGGCGAGGTCACGTCCGGCACCTTCGGGCCGTCAGTCGAAGCGCCCGTTGCCATGGGTTACGTGCCGGTGGCCTATTGCGAGACCGGCCGGCAGATTTTCGCCGAAGTTCGCGGCAAGTATCTACCGGTGACGGTTGCCGCTTTGCCCTTCATCACGCCGACATACAAGCGGTGACGACCCGGAAGGGTCCTGCCGCGGCTTGCTTCCTGCTCAACAAGACTACCGAATTTCCTTCAGAGAGGTCCCATATCATGCTGAAATTCACTGCGGAACACGAATGGCTGAAGCTTGAAGGCGATGTCGCAACCGTTGGCATTACGAGCCATGCGGCCGACCAGCTGGGCGATCTCGTTTTCGTCGAACTGCCGGAGGTCGGCGCGAGTTTCGACAAGGACGGCGAAGCTGCAACGGTGGAAAGCGTGAAGGCGGCCTCCGACGTCTATTGTCCGCTGGCTGGCGAGATCGTCGAAATCAACGAGGCGATCACCGCCGATCCGTCGCTGGTCAATTCCGATCCGCAGGGCAAGGGCTGGTTCTTCAAGCTGAAGCTCAACAATGTGGCCGATGCCGACAATCTCATGGATGAGGCCGCCTACAAGGAGTTGATCGGATAATGTCTGACACTCGCGATTTTCATTTCACCGACTACCAGCCCTATGACTTCGCCAACCGGCGTCATATCGGTCCCTCGCCGTCCGAAATGGCAGAGATGCTGAAGGTCATCGGCTATTCCTCGCTCGATGCCCTCATCGATGCCACGGTGCCCGCCTCTATCCGCCAGCGCGAGCCGCTGGCCTGGGGCGCGGCGCTGACGGAGCGCGAGGCGCTGGATCGGCTGCGCGAAACCGCCAACAAGAACCAGCCGCTCACCTCGCTGATCGGCCAGGGCTATTACGGGACCATCACGCCGCCGGTCATCCAGCGCAACATTCTGGAAAATCCCGCCTGGTACACGGCCTATACGCCCTATCAGCCGGAAATCAGCCAGGGCCGGCTGGAAGCGCTTCTGAACTTCCAGACGATGATCTGCGATCTCACCGGGCTTGACGTCGCCAATGCCTCGCTTCTCGATGAGGCGACGGCGGCGGCAGAAGCCATGGCGCTCTGCCAGCGCCAGGCCAAGTCGAAGGCCACCGCCTTCTTCGTGGATTCCGCCTGCCATCCGCAGACCATCGCGCTGATCGAGACCCGCGCGGCGCCGCTCGGCTGGACCGTGGTGGTCGGCAACCCGTTTACCGATCTCGATCCCGTCGACGTGTTCGGCGCCATCTTCCAATATCCGGGCACGCACGGGCACGCCCATGACTTTTCCGGGCTGATCGCCCGCCTGCACCAGACCGGTGCCGTCGCGGCCATGGCATCGGATCTTCTGGCCCTGACGCTTCTGAAGTCGCCGGGCGAAATGGGCGCCGATATTGCCATCGGCTCCTCGCAGCGCTTCGGCGTTCCCATGGGCTATGGTGGTCCGCATGCGGCCTTCATGGCCGTCAAGGATGCGCATAAACGCTCCATGCCGGGCCGTCTCGTCGGCGTTTCGGTGGATGCGCGTGGCAACCGCGCCTATCGTTTGTCGCTGCAGACGCGCGAACAGCATATCCGCCGCGAAAAGGCGACATCGAACATCTGCACGGCGCAGGTTCTGCTGGCGGTCATGGCCTCCATGTACGGCGTCTTCCATGGGCCGGAGGGCCTCAAGGCGATCGCCCAGCAGGTGCACCGCAAGGCGGTCCTGATGGCCAAGGGGCTGGAAAAGCTTGGCTATACCGTTGAGCCGGAAACCTTCTTCGACACGATCACCGTCGAGGTCGGCCATATGCAGGGCCTGATCCTGCGGGCGGCCGTGGCGGAGGGCGTGAATCTTCGCAAGGTGGGGACGACGAAGATCGGCATGGCGCTGGACGAGCGGACCCGGCCGGTCACGCTGGAAGCCGTGTGGCGCGCCTTTGGCGGCAATTTCAAGGTCTCCGATTTCGAGGCCGACTACCGCCTGCCGACCGAGCTCCTGCGCAAGAGCGCCTATATGACGCATCCCATCTTCCATATGAACCGGGCGGAAAGCGAGATGACCCGCTATATCCGCCGGCTCTCGGATCGCGATCTCGCGCTTGACCGCGCGATGATCCCGCTGGGGTCCTGCACGATGAAGCTCAATGCCACGGCGGAAATGCTGCCGATCACCTGGCCCGAATTTTCCGACATGCACCCCTTCGCGCCTGTCGATCAGGCCGCGGGCTACAAGGAAATGATCGAGGATCTGTCGGCAAAGCTCTGCCAGATCACCGGCTATGACGCATTTTCGATGCAGCCGAATTCGGGTGCGCAAGGCGAATATGCAGGCCTGCTGACGATCCGCAACTATCACATTGCCCGCGGCGATACGCATCGCGACGTCTGCCTCATTCCGACCTCGGCACATGGCACCAATCCGGCCTCCGCGCAGATGGTCGGCATGAAGGTCGTGCCGGTCAAGGCGAGGGAGAATGGCGATGTCGACCTTGACGATTTCCGCGCCAAGGCCGAACAGCATGCCGCCAATCTCTCGGCCTGCATGATCACCTATCCGTCGACGCATGGCGTGTTCGAGGAGACGGTGCGGGAAATCTGCGAGATCACCCATCGCCATGGCGGCCAGGTCTATCTCGACGGCGCGAACATGAACGCCATGGTCGGCCTGTCGCGGCCGGGCGATATCGGCTCGGATGTCAGCCATCTCAACCTGCACAAGACCTTCTGCATTCCGCATGGCGGCGGCGGTCCCGGCATGGGTCCGATCGGCGTGAAAGCCCATCTGGCTCCCTATCTGCCCGGCCATCCCGAATGGGAGGGACGCGAGGGCGCGGTTTCGGCGGCGCCTTTCGGTTCGCCGTCCATCCTGCCGATCTCGTGGTCCTACTGCCTGATGATGGGCGGCGAGGGTCTGACACAGGCGACCAAGGTGGCAATCCTCAATGCCAACTATATCGCCGCCCGGCTCGCCGGTGCCTATGATGTGCTCTATAAGTCGGCAGCCGGACGCGTGGCGCATGAATGCATCATCGATACGCGCCCGCTCAATGCGTCGGCCGGCGTCTCCGTGGACGATATCGCCAAGCGCCTCATCGATTGCGGCTTCCATGCGCCGACCATGAGCTGGCCGGTGGCCGGCACGCTGATGATCGAGCCGACGGAATCGGAAACCAAGGCCGAGATCGACCGGTTCTGCGATGCCATGCTCGCCATTCGCGACGAGGCACGGCAGATCGAGGAGGGCAAAATGGATCGGGAAAACAACCCGCTCAAGCATGCTCCCCACACAGTGGAGGATCTGGTCGGCGAATGGAACCGCCCCTATTCCCGCGAGCAGGCATGTTTCCCGCCGGGCTCCTTCCGCGTCGACAAATACTGGTCGCCGGTCAACCGCATCGACAATGTCTATGGCGACCGCAATCTTGTCTGCACCTGCCCTCCCATGGAGGATTATGCGGAAGCGGCCGAATAGGCCCGCAGGCGCGAATGCTGCAGCGGATTGATCCTGCAGAACCCCCTTGCTTCCTTGCGAGGGGGTTTTTTCATGCCATCAGCCAGTGGATACTTCTGGAACAGGGCATTGCGATCCGGTTAACCGCGCGCATGCAATCTTCTCGCCCTTTACCCTCCATCAAGAGTAAGGCGCGATGCGGCGCGACAGGCTGCGCGCCTTCCCTATAGTGCGCATCAGGCAGATTTGCCTGGAGAGGTGGAAACGATGAGCATCAGCGCTGTTACGACGACCGCACTGTCAGGCATGCAGGCACAGGCGACGCGCATCGCAGCAACGGCAAGCAATATCGCAAACGCCGGCACAGCCGGCGCTTTGCGCCTCTCCACCCAATTCACCGCCCTGCCCTCGACCGGTCCGGCCAGTGGTGGCGTGACGGCCAGCGTTCACGCAAAGCCCGTCGATGCGGGGCCCATCTCTCCAGAACCCTTGTCTGACGCCAGTCTGCCGGGCGCCGGTTTCGGCCGGGACATGACGGACCTGATCAGCGCAAGCCTGGAATACAAGGCGAATGCCATAGTCTTCGATACCGGCGCGGATCTGTGGGATCTCCTGGCAAGCATCCGGCGCGACTGATGCGCGCCAGGGCTCAATAAAAAAGGTCCGGCGCATGGCCAGACCTTCATGTTCGGCGTCGAAATTTCAAGTCCCGCACCGAATATCGGTTCCGCTCACCGATCTTTTGTATCAGCCGACAAAAGCGCGTTCGATGACGAATTCGGCCGGCTTGTTATTGGCACCTTCGGTCAGGCCGGCTTTCTCCAGCAATTCCTTGGTGTCCTTCAACATGGCGGTCGAGCCGCAGATCATGCCGCGATCGACAGCCGGATCCAGCGGCGGTACGCCGAGGTCGGTGAAGATCTTGCCGGTCTCGAGGAGATCGGTGATGCGACCCTGGAAGGGATAATCCTCCCGCGTCACGGTGGGATAATGCTTCAGCTTGTCGCCAACGATCTCGGCCAGAAATTCATGGTTGCGGATCTCATCCATCAGGTCAAAGCCGTATTTCAGCTCGGCAACCTCGCGGCAGGTATGGGTGAGGATGACTTCCTCGAACTTCTCGTAGGTTTCCGGATCACGGATCAGGCTGGCGAAGGGAGCGATGCCGGTGCCGGTCGAGAACATGTAGAGACGCTTGCCGGGCGTGAGCGCATCCAGCACCAGAGTGCCCGTCGGCTTCTTGCGCATGAGCACCGTGTCGCCCGGCTTGATCTTCTGAAGATGCGAGGTCAGTGGACCATCCGGGACCTTGATGGAGAAGAATTCCAGCTCTTCATCCCATGCGGGGCTGGCAATCGAATAGGCGCGATAGATCGGCTTTTCGCCAACCATCAGGCCGATCATGGCGAACTCGCCCGAGCGGAATCGAAAGCCGGCGGGACGCGTCATCCGGAAGCGGAACAGATGCTCCGTATAATGCTCGACAGCCAAAACCGTCTCGGCATAGACGCCATCGGGAATGGGCGCCTTGGCGGCAAAATCTTCTGTCTTGGCGGAAACGTTCATGCCTGTCGTCTCGTTTCAAATGTTCTTGTTGCGCCTGCGATTATACCATCTCGGCGTCTTTTTGAAGGGATCCGCGTGGATATGCCGCGCCCCCCGGTCAAAAAGAGGGGAAGAGCCATCATGTTTTCCAGAAGGCTCCCGTCGATTGTTCTGATCGCGCTCAGGCCGTGCGCCGGCGCCAGCTATAGCCCTGCCCGCCTGCCGCGGATCGCGCAGCCGGCTGATAGTGCTCGTTGATGCCCGGCAGCCGATTGTCCGCCAGCCGCTTCAAAGCGGTCTCGTTGGTCACGGCGAAACTGTCGAAGCCGCAGCGCAGCATCAGCGGAATCTGGTCGATCAGCACGTCGCCGATCGCGCGCAACTCGTTGCGATAGCCGAGCCGGTCGCGCAGCAGCGAGGCGTGGCTGAAGCCACGCCCATCGTTGAAGGCGGGAAATTCGACGGCGACCGTCTCCAGGCGATAGAGATAGGGCTCCAGCCGGGACACGTCGTCCGACGGCTTCACCAGAACGCCGAAGCTGACATCATTGCTGGCATCCGCCTGCTCTATCAGTTGATCGAGCGACAAGAGCGGCCGCTCGTCGCCCTCCGCCTTCTTCTCCTCGGTTTCGATGACCCAGGGATCGTTCTCGACGAAGCCGGTTTCTTTCCAGATGCGCGTCATGTCCGTATTCCCTTCCTCAGGCCGCTCTTGCCGCTTCGCCATAAAGCGCGTCCTTGAACGGCTGCGGCCCGACGCGACGATAGGCGTCGAGGAAGGTCTCCTCCTTCGACAGGCGAAGGCCGAGATAGGTATCGACCACTTTTTCCACGGCATCGGTGACCTTGTCCGGCTCGAATCCGCGGCCGATGATCTCGCCGATCGAGGTGTTCTCGTCGGCGGAACCGCCGAGCGTAATCTGGTAGAGTTCGGCACCCTTCTTCTCGACCCCCAGAAGGCCGATATGGCCGACATGGTGATGGCCGCAGGCATTGATGCAGCCGGAGATCTTGATCTTCAGCTCGCCGATATCGGCCTGGCGTTCGAAGGAGCCGAAGCGCTGCGACAGCGATTGCGCGACGGGAATGGAGCGCGCATTGGCCAGTGCGCAGTAATCCAGCCCGGGACAGGCGATGATATCGGTAATCAGGCCGGCATTGGCCGTCGCAAGACCCTGTGAGACAAGAGCGCGGTAGACCGGCTCCAGATCCGCCAGCGCCACATGCGGCAGAACCACATTCTGCTCATGGCTGATGCGGATCTCGTCATGGGCATACTCCTCGGCAATATCGGCGATCGCCTCCATCTGCCGGTCGCTGGCATCGCCCGGAATACCGCCGATCGGCTTCAGCGAAATCGTCACCATGCCATAATCGGGATGCTTGTGCGGCTGCACATTCTGCTGCACCCAGCGGGCGAAATTCTCGTCCGCCTTCTTCCAGCCGGCCAGCTGTGCCCAGCCTTCCGGACGCTCCGGCAGCGCCGGCGGCTCGAAATAGGCGGCGATCGCCTGGATGTCGGCATCCGGCAGCTTCAGTTCGCTGCCCTTCAGATGGGCGAATTCCTGCTCGACCTGGCGAGCAAGTTCCTCGGCGCCTGTCTCATGCACCAGGATCTTGATGCGCGCCTTGTATTTGTTGTCACGCCGGCCGTGCAGATTGTACACGCGCATGATCGCCGTCGTGTAGGACAGAAGGTCCTCCTCCGGCAGAAAATCGCGGATCTTCTTGGCCACCATGGGCGTGCGGCCCTGGCCGCCGCCGACATAGACGGCAAAGCCGATAGCGCCCTCGTCATTGCGCTTGAGGTGCAGGCCGATATCGTGGACCTGGATGGCGGCACGATCTCGCTCGGCGCCGGTCACCGCGATCTTGAACTTGCGCGGCAGGAACGAGAATTCGGGATGGACCGACGACCACTGCCGCAGGATTTCCGCATAAGGCCGCGGATCCGCCACCTCGTCGGCGGCAGCCCCGGCGAAATGATCGGCCGTGACATTGCGGATGCAATTGCCAGATGTCTGCAGGGCATGCATTTCGACCGAGGCAAGCTCGGCGAGAATGGCCGGCGTATCCGAGAGTTTAGGCCAGTTATACTGGATGTTCTGGCGCGTGGTGAAATGTCCGTAGCCGCGGTCATAGGTGCGCGCGATATGCGCCAGCATCCGCATCTGGCGGGCGTTCAGCGTGCCATAGGGAATGGCCACCCGCAGCATATAGGCGTGAAGCTGAAGATAGACGCCGTTCATCAAACGCAGCGGCTTGAACGCATCCTCCGCCAGTTCGCCCGAAAGTCGCCGCTCCACCTGATCGCGGAACTGGTCCACGCGGGCGGAGACAAAGGCGTGGTCGAATTCGTCATAACGGTACATGGAGGTCCTCAGGCTGCGATAAAGGCTGGATCGGCGGCGGCGAAACCATCGGCATAATCCATCGTGGGACCGGCCGCCCGGATGCGCTCGCGCAGCCGAAGGGGCCTGATCTGCCCATTGACCTCTTCCACTTCAATGACATTCACGTCAACGACCAGATTGGCGGAGAAATCACGCTTGCCGATCGCCTCAAGCGAGGCGGCCGCCTCGGCATGGCGCGCCACAAGAGCGTCCTGCAGACGTTCCGTCCATGCGCCGCTCGCATCCAGCCAGACTGCGATCCCGTCGGTGAGCCGGTTGGCCGTCAAAACCTTCTCCGTCATATCTTCCGTCTTTCCTGTCAGTCGACGGCCGGCCTTTGCGAGGCGCAGCCGCAGTCACGATTGCCGACACTATGCCAGAAGCGCGGCCGAACTTGAAGGAACGCCAATCCTTTGAGCCGCAAAGGCTTGCATTTCTGTTCCGGCTATTCCCGAAGGCTGAGAAAATGACACCCCCTGCCCGCCAGCGCCGCCTATCCACACCTGTCGCTTCCGGCAAGCGATGCGAGGGATTTATCGCACGCGCCCCAGGCACTAAGATCGAGTCTCGTCATCATTGCGGCAGGAGCCAGAACACGTGAGCAGCAGAACCATCGCCCCCACCCTTATGGACGTGATCGAACAGGATATCATTCCGCTCACCGACCGGGGCGTGCGCCAGGGAAACAAGGTGTTCGGCGCGGCCATCCTGCGCAAATCCGATCTCTCGCTGGTGCTTGCCGAGACCAATAACGAGCTCGAGAACCCGCTCTGGCATGGCGAAGTGCACACGCTGAAGCGTTTCTACGAAATGGGGGAGCGTCCGGAAACGAAGGATCTGATCTTCCTGTCGACCCACGAACCCTGCACCATGTGCATGTCGGCCATCACCTGGGCCGGTTTCGACAATTTCTACTACTTCTTCAGCCACGAGGAATCGCGCGACGCCTTCTCGATCCCGCACGATCTGAAGATCCTCCACGAGGTCTTCGGTCTGGAGCCCGGCGGTTATCGCCGACGGAATGCATTTTTCACCGCCTTCTCGATTGCCGATCTTGTGGAGAGCGAGGATCCGGCCGAGCGCGAGGCGCTGCGCGCCCGCATGCTCGCCATCCGCCAGCGCTATGACAGCCTCTCCGCAACCTATCAGGCCAGCAAGGCCGATAATTCCATTCCGCTGAACTGAGTTGAACCCGAAAGGACCGACCATGGAACCCTCCAAGGAGATCGCTCGCCTTCTCGATTTGATGGCGGCCCTGCGCGATCCAGTATCCGGCTGCCCATGGGATGTCGAACAGACCTTCGAAACGATCAAGCCCTACACGATCGAAGAAGCCTATGAAGTGGCAGACGCGATCGAGCGCCGCGATCTGGACGACCTGAAGGACGAGCTGGGCGACCTGCTGTTTCAGGTGGTCTTCCATGCGCAGATGGCATCGGAAATTGGGGAATTCTCCTTCGGCGATGTGGTCGAGGCGGTGATGACGAAGATGATCCGCCGCCATCCGCATGTCTTTGCCCGCGCCGATGCAAGCTCGCCCGATGCGGTCAAGCGGCAATGGGAGACGATCAAGGCGGAGGAAAAGCGCGAGCGGGCGACACGCCGGGCAAGGCGCGGCATTACCGAGGATTTCAAGGCCGGCCATCTGGGCTCCGTGCCGCGCAGTCAACCGGCGCTGACGGAGGCGCTGAAACTGCAGGAGCGTGCCGCGAAAGTCGGCTTCGACTGGTCCGAGCCCGAACCCATCCTCGACAAGATCGAGGAGGAAATCGCCGAATTGCGCGAAGCGCTGAAGGCGGGCAGACCGGAGAAGGTGACGGACGAATTGGGGGATCTGATCTTTGCCCTGGTCAATATCGGCCGGCATGTTAAGGCGGATCCGGAACAGGCACTGCGGGGAACCAATACCAAATTCCGTCGTCGTTTCAGCCACATAGAAGCATGTCTTGAGAAAGATGAAGTTCCACTTGAAGCGGCCGGCCTGGAGCGGATGGACGCGCTTTGGGACGATGCCAAACGTCTGGAGCGCCTGGAGCTCACAGAACCCAGGGAGGATGCGAGCGCCTCCGAGCCTTCCCGCCCGATGCGCGCCGAGAAAGAATGACCGGGATCTTTCGCCGCATACCGGTTCTCGGCGCCGCCATTGCGCAACTCCTCGGCCTTGCCGCGGGAGCCGCCGGCGTCATGCTGGTGACACCCACTCTCGGGCCACAGGCGGCAAGGCTTGCAGGTCTTGCCCTGCACTGCGCCGTCGCACTCGCCGCCACGCACCGGCTCGGCCTGCCGCGCTGGTGGCTCTGGATTGCGGTGCTGTTTCCGCTGCTGGTGCAACTGGCTCTGTCCTTCCAGAACAGTCCCGCCTGGCCCTTTGGCCTGGCTTTCCTCGTGCTTGCCCTGTTTTTCTCCAATACCGCGCTCGGCCGCGTGCCGCTCTACTTGAGCAATCGGCAAACGGTCGACGCCCTGAAAGCGCTGATGGCGGAGAAAGCGGCGACGCGTTTCATCGATCTCGGCTCCGGCCTTGGCGGTGTCGTTCGCGCGCTCGATGGAGATGGTCGATGCGCCCGGGGCGTCGAGACGGCTCCCATGAGCTGGTTGATCGGCTGGTGCCTGTCGCGCCTGCAGGGTCGCGGCGAGATCCTGCGGCAGGACCTCTGGAGCACCGACCTTGCGCAGGAGGATATCGTCTATGCCTTCCTATCGCCCGAACCGATGCCGAAGCTCTGGGAGAAGGCGAAACGCGAGATGAAGGCGGGAAGCCACTTCGTCTCCAACAGCTTTGCCGTTGACGGCATTGATCCCGACGAGGTCTGGGAACTCGCCGATCGGCGCGGCACCCGGCTTTTCATCTACCGGATGAGCGCCGAGCACCACCTGCCGTGACAGCAATTCGTCACGACAGGATCGCACGGCCGTGGCGGCCTTACCGCTCCCAGTCTTCCTTTGCCGGCACGGGGAACAGGCCGAGCTTGCGCTCCAGCGCATTGGCCTGGCTTTCCGACAGACGAAGATCGAAGGCGACCGAACCGTCCTCGCGATCCTCACGCGCCTCAACCATGGCATTTTCATAGACCCAGGACATCAGGGACAGCTGATCCGGCGACAGGACGATCGTCGCTTCGGTCAGGACGCCCGACAGCCGGCGTGAGATCTCCGCCATCAGGGCGTCGATGCCTTCCCCGTTGATCGCCGAAACGGCCATGACATTGCTGCGCCCTGCCGCCTTCTCCGCCATGGCGTCATGCGCTTCCGGCTCCAGGCGGTCGATCTTGTTCCAGACCTCGAGAATGCGCTCTTCGCGTTCCTTCTCGTCGATGCCGAGATCGTCGAGAATGCGCAGGACATCGCCCGATTGCGCCGCATTGTCCGGATCGGACATATCGCGCACATGGAGCACCAGGTCGGCCTCGAGCACTTCCTCCAGCGTGGCGCGGAAGGCCGCCACCAGATGCGTCGGCAGATCGGAAATGAAGCCGACCGTATCGGACAGGATCACGGTGCGGCCATGCGGCAGCTTCATGCGGCGCAGCGTCGGGTCGAGCGTCGCAAACAGCATGTCCTCGGCCAGCACGCCGGCGCCGGTGATCCGGTTGAACAGCGTGGATTTGCCGGCATTGGTATAGCCCACCAGCGCGACGATCGGATGGGGCACCTTGCGCCGCTTGGCGCGGTGCAGCTGGCGCGTCCGCACCACTTGCTCCAGCTCGCGCTCGAGCTTCAGGATGCGCTCCTGCAGCAGCCGTCGGTCGGCCTCGATCTGGGTTTCGCCCGGACCGCCCATGAAGCCTGCGCCGCCGCGCTGGCGCTCCAAGTGGGTCCAGCTGCGGACAAGACGGCCCTTCTGGTAGTTCAGGTGGGCGAGATCGACCTGCAGCGTGCCTTCCTTGGTGGAGGCGCGCCGGCCGAAGATTTCCAGGATCAGCCCGGTGCGGTCGATGACCTTGGCCTGCCATTCCTTTTCCAGATTGCGCTGCTGCACGGGCGTCAGTGGATGATCGACGATGACGAGGCCGGCATCATGCTCATCCAGCAGGGCCTTGATCTCCTCGATCTTGCCCGTGCCGATCAGCGTGGCCGGCCGTGGCTGGCTGACCTGCACGATAATGCCCCGGACGATGGTCAGGTCGATGGCGCGTGCAAGGCCGGTCGCCTCTTCCAGCCGGCTCTCATCCGACCGCCGCGGCGCCGGCGTGAGAGCTTCACCGGATGCAGAGGCTGACGCTCTGGGCTGTTTGAGGACCGGCACCAGGACGAGCGCGCGCATATCGTCGCGGCGGCGCTCCATCTCGGGTACCAGAAAGTCTTGTGTCGTATCGCGTGTGGTGGTTATGACCGTCGTCCCGTAAAAACGTCCGGCTCAGCCGGATCTCTGACCTGCGGGCGGAATGGCGAAGGATGGAAGCGGCGTTCGCCGCAAACCGTGCTCTGGCCGCTCGCCTGCCCGCTCCTATCGTTGATCGCAGCGATGGCTCTTGATCGACCCGACCAGACGACACCACGATCCAAACGCCAGAACCGCCGACACTGTCGGCGGTGTTCCTCTGCGGCGGGCCGTCTGCAATCGACGCCCGCACTGACTAGATGGAGATTGTGGGCCGTCGAATCAACCGGGAAGGATCATTCGATCAGGCTGCATTTTCCTCGGTCTCGAACATCTGCAGGGGCTGGCCCGGCATGATGGTGGAGATTGCATGCTTGTAGACGAGCTGCGAATGCCCGTCCCGACGCAGCAGGACGCAGAAATTGTCAAACGAGGTCACCACTCCCGTCAGCTTGACGCCGTTGATCAGAAAGATGGTGAGAGAAATCTTCTGCTTCCTGACCGTGTTGAGAAACAGATCCTGAAGATTTTGAGAACGTTCCGCCATAGCGCCGCTTTCTTCTTTGTTGCCGGCCATTGGGCCGGGATATTGATCACGCTCGGAAGGACAACGCGAAACCCTCTCCTGCCCTCGTCGCCCGAAATCTGGTTAGCAAATCGATCCATTTTCCGCAACGTCGAATAACGGCGCGCGGTTGACCATGCACCGGGATCAGAAATATTGGATCGAGACTCGAAACAGCTGCTCGACATCCTTGACCGATTTGGAAGTGGCAAACAGCACCACCCGGTCACGCGCCTTGATCTTGGTATCGCCATCCGGCCGGATGACGGTGTTGTTGCGGAAAATGGCACCGATGCGGATGCCGGCCGGCAGTTCGAGCTCCCGGAATGGCCGACCGACCAGCGGCGAGGTTTCCAGTGCCTCGGCCTCGATGACCTCGGCCACGCCGTTCTGCACCGCATAGACCGAACGTATCCGGCCTTTGCGGACATGCTGGAGAACCCGCGAAATGGTGACTGCGCGCGGATTGATCAGCGAATCGATATTCAGCGAATTCGACACTTCGCCCAGCGAAGACGAGTTGACGAGGACGAGGTTGGACTTGCAGCCCAGCGCCTTGGCCATCACGGCGCTCAAGACGTTCACCTGATCGCTATTGGTGAGCGTCACCATCAGGTCGGCATCCTGGATATCGGCCTGCTGGAGGATATTCTGATCCAGGGCCGAGCCATGCAGCACCACCGTATGGCGCAGCTTTTCCGACACTGCGGCAGCGCGATCGCGTTCATGCTCGATGATCTTTACGCGCGTCTTCGGCTGCATTTCCTCGATCCGCCGCGCGACATATTGGCCGATATTGCCGGCACCGGCGATGACGATCCGCGCCGCCTCCTGCTCCTCATGCCCGAACAGGCCCAGAGTGCGCCGCGTATGGTCGCGCTGGCAGATGACATAGGCCAGATCGCCGGCCTGCAGCTGGTCGGAAGAGCGGGGCACCGTCAGCCGGCCCTGGCGGAAAATGCCGACGACGGTCGCAATCAGATCGGGAAACAGCTTGCTCAGCTGCTCCAGCGGGGTGTTGATGACCGGGCAGTCCTCCATGCATTCGATGGCGACCATGGCCACATGGTCGTCGGCAAACCGCACGACATCGGTCGCGCCGGGAAAGGAGATGCGCCGCAGCACCATCTTGCCGACCTCGATCTCCGGCGAGATCGTCACGTCGATCGACATGTTCTTGCTGCTGAAGAGATCCGCATATTCCGGCAGAAGATAGCTTTGCGCCCGGATACGGGCGACCTTGGTCGGGACATTGAACAGCGCATGCGCCACTTCGCAGGCGACGATGTTCACCTCGTCGTAGAGTGTCACGGCGATGATCATGTCGGCCTGCTCGGCGCCGGCCTTCGACAGGATATCCGGATGCGCACCGTGCCCGACATAGCCGCGCACATCCAGCGTATCGGTGATGACATTGATGAGCGCCGCCGAGGTATCGATCACCGATACATCATTGTCCTCCTGGGACAAACGCTCGGCAATGCCGTAGCCAACTTGCCCGGCGCCGCAAATGATGACTTTCATGCTCTGCCTTCCTGTGCAGGAGGATGCGCGCCCGCTCGTCGGCGAAGATGGCTCAAACGCCGAGCGACTTCAACTTGCGATGCAGGGCCGAACGCTCCATCCCGACAAATTCCGCCGTGCGGGAGATATTGCCGCCGAAGCGATTGATCTGCGCCACCAGATAGTCACGCTCGAACATTTCGCGGGCCTCGCGCAGCGGGAGTGTCATGATATGATGATCACCCTTTGTCGAGACCTTCGGCAGCATATCCCCCAGATCCTGCGGCAGCATATCCGCCGAGATCGGCGTATCCGGCCCGTCGGTGCGCGCGAGGATCATCAGCCGCTCGATATTGTTGCGCAATTGCCGGATATTGCCGGGCCAATCATGCGCCTGCAGCACGGCCATGGCATCCTCACCGATCTTGCGCGGCCGAATGCCGGCCTGTTCGGAGATCTGCCGCATGAACATGTCCACCAGGAAGGGCACGTCCTCGCGCCGCTCGGCCAGCGCCGGCACCTTGACCGGAACGACCGCCAGCCGGTGATAGAGGTCTTCGCGGAAAATGCCTTCGGAGATCAGGTTTTCCAGATTGTAGGCGGTGGAGGAGATGATCCGGACATCGACCTTCACGCGCTTGCTGCCGCCGACGCGCTCGAACTGCTGGTCGACGAGAACGCGCAGGATCTTGTTCTGCGTTTCGCGGGGCATTTCGCCCACTTCGTCGAGATAGAGAATGCCGCGATGGGCCTCTTCCAGCGCGCCGATCTTGCGCGGCTGGCCCGGGCCGCCCTCGGTGCCGAAAAGGGCGATCTCCATGCGGTCCGGCGTGATGGTCGCGGCATTCAGCGCCACGAAGGGTCCGGCGGCGCGCGCCGACTTCTTGTGGATCATGCGTGCCACGAGCTCCTTGCCGGAGCCGGATGGGCCGAGGATCATGATGCGGCTATTGGTCGGCGAGACCTTCTCGATCGTCTGGCGCAGCTGCGAGATCGCCACCGACGTGCCGATCAGTTCGGCGGCATCGCCGGTCCGTTTCTTCAGCTCGAAGACCTCGCGCTTCAGCTTGGAATTTTCCAGCGCGCGCTCGGCAATCAGGATCAGGCGATCCGCCTTGAACGGCTTTTCGATGAAATCGAAGGCGCCGCGCTTGATCGCCGAGACGGCCGTTTCGATGTTGCCGTGACCGGAGATCATCACCACCGGCAGTTCCGGATGACGGTTGCGGATTTCATCGAGCAGCGCCAGGCCGTCCAGCTTGCTGCCCTGCATCCAGATGTCGAGAAAGACCAAGCGCGGCACGCGATCCGAGATTGCCGCAAGGGCGCTGTCGCTATCATGCGCGACCCGGGTTTCGTGGCCTTCATCGGAGAGTATGCCTGAAACGATGTCGCGGATATCGGCTTCATCGTCGACGACGAGAATGTCAGACGCCATATGCAACTTCCTTATTGTCTGTTTCGGCGACCCGGGCCGTGTGGGAGTGCGGCAGGATGACCCGGATCATGGCGCCCTTGCCATGATCGAAATCCACGGGCGCATCATGCAGCTCAAGCTGGCCGCCATGTTCCTCAATAATCTTCTTCACGATCGCGAGTCCGAGGCCGGTGCCCTTCTCCCGCATCGTCATATATGGTTCCAATATGCGGTGACGGTTTTCCACCGGAAGCCCGTTGCCGTTGTCAATCACATCGACGCAGAACTGCTCGCGCGCCGCGTCGAAGGCGGACCGCACCAGGATCTTGCGCCCATCCCGTTCCGCACCGGTCGGAACGGCCTCGATGGCCTCCACGGCATTCTTGATCAGATTGCCGAAGGCCTGCCCCAGCATGCGGGAATCGAACATGCCGATCAGGGGTGTGTCGCCCAGCTCGCGCAGGAACTGGACGTCGCTTGCACCCATTTCCCGCAGGAAAATGGCGTCGCGCAGGATGTCCCGCAGATCCGCCGTTTCCTTGGCCGGTTTCGGCATGCGGGCGAAGGAGGAGAACTCATCGACCATGCGGCCGATATCGCCGACCTGCCGCACGATCGTGTCCGTGCACTGGTCGAAGACGGCCCGGTCGTTTTCGTCGATCTGGCGGCCGTAACGGCGCTTCAGCCGTTCGGCCGAGAGCTGGATCGGCGTCAGCGGGTTCTTGATCTCATGTGCGATCCGGCGCGCCACGTCGGCCCAGGCGGTGGAGCGCTGGGCGATCACGAGGTCGGTAATGTCGTCGAGCGTGATCACGTAGGAATCGGCGCTGGTGCGGCTCTCCTCGCGCGTTACCTGAACGCTCAGCGTCCGTTCCTTGCCGCGCCGCATCAGATTGACCTCCTTGCGGAAATCGCTGCGCGACCGGCCGGTTGCCTCCTTCAGCACCTGCTCGATCTCCGGCGCGACATCGACCAGTTCGGCGCCCAGCAGCGTTTCCGCCGGAAGGCCGAGGAATTCCTCGGCGGACGGATTGACGATGCTGATGCGATGATCGTCCTCCACGCCGATCACCGCCGCCGTGACGCCGGACAGGACCGCCTCGATGAACCGGCGCCGGTCGTCCACCTCGTCCTTGGCAACCAGGATCTCGTCCCGCTGGCTGCGGATCTGCGAGATCATCTTGTTGAAGGTCCGCGACAGGTTGCCGACATCGCCATCGGCGGCGCGCACGGGCACGACGACATTGAGATTGCCGGTCGCGACATTATCGGCCGCCGAGATCAGCAGCCGGATCGGCCGCACGATCCGGTCCGCCACGGCGATCGCCGTCCAGATGGCGGCCAGGAGCACGATCAGCGCAAAGCCGAGATAGAGAACGGCGAAAGCGATCTGCAGGCTCATGCGGCCCGCTTCCATCGCCTTGTACTCGGCGCGATTGTCCTCCATCAACCGCATTGCCGCCATGACCTTCGGATCGACGGCGCGAATGGTATAGAGAAAGGCGCCGGGAATGGCGTCCAGCTTGATGATGGCGCCGACCAGGTTGGTGACGCCCGGCGGGATCAGCGTCGGCTGGCCGGCTGCCGAGGATGCCAGGGCATCGGCGGGAACGGCGGGCAGCGGCCGCTCCGTCATGATGTCGGCCTGGGCGATCGCTGCGCCATCCTCGCGCACCAGGAAGGCGCCGAGCATGCCGCGACCGCGCGCCTGGCGCGTCATCAGGTCCACGAAGCCGGTGCGGTCCAGGTAGAAGGTCGCGCGGTTGCGCTCCAGATCGTTTGCCATGGAGACCGTCTGGCCCTGCAGATAGCTGGCATTTTCCAGCATATAGGCGCGCGCCACATCGAGAGAGGACTGGACGATGGACTGGGTGCGCAGCGAGAACCAGCGATCAAGGCCGACATTGAGGGTGAGGCTGGCAAAGATCGCCACGAGTACTGCCGGGGTGATCGCGACGATCGAGAACAAGACGACGATTCGCACATGCAGGCGCGCTGCCGCGCGGCCGCGCTTGCGCGCCTTCAACAGGCGTCCCACTTCGCGGCCGATCAGATAGATCAGGCCCAGCACGAAGACGGCATTGAGGGCGGCGGAGGCGATGACCACATTGGTGGTCGGCGCGATCGGCGTGACGCCCATCAGCACGAAGAGAGTCATGATCGCGCATAGAAGCGCGCCGCCGGCCAGAAGCAGGCCAGGCAAGGCGAAGACGGCCCGGCGATCCTGCACGGATACCGCGACCTCGTCGCTGGCTGCCGTCGGCGAAGAATCGGTCATCCGCAAAACTTCCCTTCCCGCTGGGTTCGACCTTCGATGCTGCGATTTCGACAAGCCTGGCTCGTCAGGCGCATTTCCGATGCTTGGCGCGCGCCGCAGGCTCCGCACCGTCGATCATGCTTCAGCCGGAGAAGGGCTGGCGCCCTCATACCTACCGCCTGCGTGACGATTGAGCAACACTTTGTGGCGAAAATGCAACGAGCGCCGCAAGGGTGTCAAGGGCTGCGCATCCCCCGGTAACCTCGGGAGGATGCGATGTCACCCGCTCGCACTGGTTGTGAGCCGCTGCGAAGGACCCTTGCCGTTGCCTGTCCGGGCGCGATGCACGGATAGCGTGACCGGATCCGCCGTCCGCCACTCACGCGGTCTTGCGGAAGGCCAGGGGTGTGCGCCCGACCAGGTTGCGGAAAATCCGCCCCAGTTGCGCTGCATTGCTGAAGCCGCAGGCCAAAGCCACGTCGTGGACCGACAGACGCGTCTGCGCCAGCATGAGTTTCGCGCGCTCGACACGCTTGCGCAGAACCAGCTGATAAGGCGCTTCGTGGAAGCTCGCCTTGAAGGCGCGAGAGAAGTGAAACCGGCTGAGGCCGGCAAGCGCCGCGAGGTCGGAAAGGCCGATCTCTTCAGCAAGATGCTCCTCGATATAATCCAGCAATTGCCGGCACTGGGCCTGGCTCAGTTGCGCTGGCTGGCCCTTCCTGCGGCTTTGCCCGAAATTGATTCGCAAAAGCTCCAGCGTCGCGGTCAGGCTGACCGTTTCGAGATAGAGGCTCGACGCCGCCTGAAGCGGATTCGCCATCAAGCGCGCCAGCTTGCTCATGGTCGCGCCGAGGTCGAAATCCTGGAAATAGATCTGCGGATGAGGCTCGAATGCGGCGAATTCGCTTTCCAACTCAGTGCGGACGATCCCGGGATCGAAACAGAGGACGGTGAATGCATTGGGACGATCGACGGGCTTCGCCCAGCCCTTGATCGTCTGGCCCTGCGGCACATAGGTCATGCGGTCGCGCAGATCGCCGCCGGCAATTGGCGTTTCGCCGAGAACCTCCATCTCGCCATCCGCCAGAATCAGATCGTGATACGCGAGATAATGGCCCTGCCCTTCCCAGGCGAACTCGTATTCCGCCGGAAGATGGAGCCGCGAATATTGCAGGCTGATGCCGCGGAAATTGCGGATCGCGTGGATTTCGGTCGAGCGAACCGGATCGGCGAAAGTGAGTCGAAGTTCGTCTTGCTGTCCCATGCCCTCCACCTACACACTCAAGATTGCAGCAGGCTTACATTGATCGCATTACAATAGGGACCGGAGCGCAGGTAAAGCAAAAAAACGCGAAAACCAGCAGGATAAGCTAATATGCATCGGTAATGTTGATGCTCTGTAAAGGTGTCTGCCCCAAGAATTGGGACATGAGACATTATCTTGCTTGGGCGTCGCGGATACCGCCGGACCTCAAAGCAGCGCTGCAAGGCACGAGGAGGCTAAGATGCGAATATGGGGCGGAGCGGACGACAGGGCAGTGCTTGAGGCAGTCGGCAAGTCGCAGGCGATCATCGAATTCAAGCTGGACGGCACGATCCTGACGGCGAACGAGAATTTCTGCAACGCCCTCGGCTATCGGCTGGAGGAAATAATCGGCAAGCATCATCGCATATTCGTTGAGCCGTCCGAGGCCGCCTCGGGCGATTACACCCAGTTCTGGGCCAAGCTTGGCCGCGGCGAGTATGATCGCCGCCAGTACAAGCGGATCACCAAAAGCGGCGCGGAGGTCTGGATCGAAGCCTCCTACAATCCTGTCTTTCGCGGCGGCAAGCCCTACAAAGTGGTCAAGTTCGCAACGGACATTACCGCGCACAAACTGCGATCGGCGGAAGATGCCGGCAAGCTGGACGCAATTTCCCGCGCTCAGGCGATGATCGAATTCACGCCCACCGGCGAGATCCTCGGGGCGAACGAAAACTTTCTGTCCGCACTCGGGTATCAACTTGCCGATATCAAGGGCCAGCGGCATGCAATGTTCTGCGACCCTGCCTATGTGCAGAGCGCGGAATACCAGCAGTTCTGGGCAAAGCTTGCCGCGGGGATCTTCATTGCCGATGAATTCGAACGCATCGGAAAAGGCGGCCGGAAGGTCTATATCCAGGCCTCCTACAATCCGATCTTCGACATGAATGGCAAGGTCTTCAAGGTGGTGAAATTTGCCACCGATGTGAGCGAGCGGGTGACCAATGTCCGCCAGCTTGCCGAGGCCCTGCAGGCCATGTCGGATGGCGATCTGACGCAGGAATTGGCAAAGCCGTTCCTGCCTGCGCTCGATCAATTGCGCCAGGATTACAATGCCACTGCGGCCAAGCTCCGCGGTACGCTGGAGACGATCCTGGAAAATGCCGGCGCCATCGCGGCTGCCTCGCAGGAAATCCAGACGGCCTCCAACGATCTCGCCCGCCGAACGGAACAGCAGGCCGCTTCGGTGGAGGAAACCGCCGCCGCGCTCGAGGAGATCACCACGACCGGTGCCGATTCCAGCAACCGGGCGCAGGAAGCAGGTCGCCTCGTGCGCCGCACAAAGGAAAACGCGGAATATTCGGGTCAGGTCGTGCGCCAAACCGTGGACGCCATGGGGCGGATCGAGCAATCGGCAGGCGAGATCGGCAATATTATCGGCGTGATCGATGAAATTGCCTTTCAGACCAATCTTCTGGCGCTGAATGCCGGTGTCGAGGCCGCACGCGCCGGCGAGGCTGGCAAGGGCTTTGCCGTCGTGGCGCAGGAGGTGCGCGAACTCGCCCAGCGATCGGCCAAGGCAGCCAAGGAGATCAAGGCACTGATCTCGGCCTCCAATGACCATGTGAAGAACGGTGTGACACTGGTGGGCGATACGGGCAAGGTGCTGCAGGAAATCGTTGCCCAGGTGCTGCAGGTCGACAGCAATGTCGGTGCGATTGTCGAAGGCGCCCGCGAGCAGGCAACCGGCCTGAAGGAAATCAATATCGCCGTCAACACGATGGACCAGGGCACGCAGCAGAATGCGGCCATGGTGGAGCAAACCTCCGCCGCCGCCCATAGCCTGGCGCGCGAGGCCGAGCGCCTGTTCGAATTGATCGGTCAGTTCGATATCGGCCATGGCAGCGCCTCGGCCGGACGGACGGGCGGTGCTGCAGCGGGGTCGCGGCGCCCTGCGCCCAGATCCTCAGCGCCTGCGGCAAGCTACGGCTCCAGACTGCCGCTTTCAACGCGCGGCAACGCGGCACTCAAGACCGAGAACTGGGAGGACTTCTAGGGCCTTTAGCGTCGGGCGAATAACCGGAAACGGCCCGCCGCTACGGAGTCTTTTCTCGACGCACCGCGTGCGGGACTAAGTCGTTCTCGAGCTGCGATAGACCGAGACACCGAGTTCCCTGATCTTCTTGCGCAGCGTGTTGCGATTCAATCCCAGAAGATCAGCAGCCTTGATCTGATTGCCGCGGGTGGCCGTCAGGGCCGCCAGGATCAGCGGGTATTCCATTTCCGTCAGCACGCGATCGTAAAGGCCGGGCGGCGGCAGATTGTCGCCGAAGCTGGCGAAATAGGAGCGCATATTCTCCTCGACCGCCTGAGCAATGGTGAGATTGCCCTGCCGGGCGCCCATCTTGTCGATCGGGCTGTCGGGCACATCCGAACGCAGCTCCTGATCCATGATCTCGCGCGTGATGACGTCCTGCGGATAGAGCGCCATCAGGCGGCGGACGAGGTTTTCCAGTTCGCGAACATTGCCCGGCCAGGCATAGGCCTTCATGATCTCCAGCGCCTCATTATCGAAGCGCTTGGTTTCGAGCCCCTCCTTCTCGCCCTGCTGCATGAAGTGCCGGACAAGATCGGGAATATCCTCGGCCCGGTCCCGCAGGGGCGGCAAGCGCAGCGGCACGACGTTCAGCCGGTAATAGAGATCCTCGCGAAACAGGCCCTGATTGATCAGCTGCTTCAGATCCTTGTTGGTCGCTGCGACAATCCGGACATCGGTGCGGATCGGCGTCCGACCGCCAACCGTCGTATACTCGCCCTGCTGCAGAACCCTGAGGAGCCGGGTCTGCGCATCCATCGGCATGTCGCCGATTTCGTCGAGAAACAAGGTGCCGCCTTCGGCCTGCTCGAAACGGCCGGTAGAACGGTTCTGCGCGCCGGTAAAGGCACCCTTCTCATGGCCGAACAATTCCGACTCGATCAGATCTCGCGGAATGGCAGCCATATTGATGGCCACGAAAGGACCGTTGCGGCGCTTGCCGTAATCATGCAGCGCGCGCGCCACCAGCTCCTTGCCCGTTCCCGATTCGCCGGTGATCATCAGCGTCAGATCCGTCTGCATCAGCCGGGCCAGAACGCGGTAGATCTCCTGCATGGCCGCAGACCGGCCCACCAGCGGCATCCCGTCCTGCGAATCATCGTCCAGTTTCGCCGGCTTGCGCTTGGGTTCGGCAAGCGCCCGTCCGATGATGGCGATCAGCTCCGTCAGGTCGAAGGGTTTGGGAAGATAGTCATAGGCGCCCTTTTCCGAGGCCTTGATCGCCGTCATGAACGTGTTCTGCGCGCTCATGACCAGGACCGGCAGCTCCGGCCGCGCCTTCTTGATCCGCGGCAGAAGGTCGAAGGCGTTTTCATCCGGCATCACGACATCCGTCACCACCAGATCGCCGTCCCCCGCCGAAATCCAGCGCCACAGCGTCGCCGCGTTCGAGGTGATACGGACATCATAGCCGGCACGGGTGAGCGCCTGGTTCAAGACGGTGCGGATGGCCGCATCATCGTCGGCGACAAGGATCGTAGCGGTCATTTCAGGCTTCCTGTCGTAGTCATGGAACGGCTATCTTCGCTCGAACCGCCATCCTTGTGCATCGGCATGAGGACGCGGAAGACGGTGCGGCGGGCCTGGCTGTCGCATTCGATGATGCCGCCATGTCCGCCGATGATCTTGGCCACGAGCGCCAGACCAAGGCCTGAGCCATTGGTCTTGGTGGTGATGAAGGGGTCGAAGAGATGCGGCAGCAGATCGGGCGGAACGCCCGGCCCGTTATCGATCACGCAGAACTCCAGCGGCAGGGAGATCTTTTCGCGGGTGCCGGCGACGGAGAGCCTGATGCCCGGACGATAGGCCGTGGTGAGGAGGATCTCGCCATCCGGCTGGCCGCCGATCGCTTCCGCGGCATTCTTGATGAGATTGAGGAAGACCTGCACAAGCTGGTCGCGATTGGCATAGACGGGCGGCAGAGACGGATCGTAATTTTCGACGATCTTGATGTCGCGCGCAAAGCCGGCCTTGGCCACGGCCTTCACATGATCCAGGATCGCGTGAATGTTCAAGGGTGCGCGATCCACCGGACGCTCATCGGAAAAGACCTCCATACGGTCGACGAGCGAGACGATCCGATCCGTCTCGTCGCAGATGAGCCGCGTCAGAGAGCGATCTTCATCGGCAACGGAGGTCTCCAGAAGCTGCGCCGCGCCGCGAATGCCCGATAGCGGGTTCTTGATCTCATGCGCCAGCATGGAGGCAAGCCCGGTCACGGAGCGTGCCGCGGCCCGGTGCGTCAGCTGACGGTCGATCTTGTCGGCCATGCTGCGTTCCTGAAAGACCACCACCACAGAGCCCGGCTCGCTGACGACCGGCGCGACGTACAGATCCACCAGCTTGTCCTGCCCGAGGCGCGGCGATGAGAGATCGACGCGATATTCGTTGACGGGGGCCTTGCGCTCGCGCACCTGATCGATCAGCGCCAGAAGCGGGCTGCCGAAGGGAATGAAGGTGGAGATCTTGTTGCGCGCCAGATGCGTGGTGCTGGCGCCGAAAAAGGCTTCCGCCTCCCAATTGGCAAACGCGATCCGCCCCTCTTCATTGACGAGAATGACGGGATTCTGGACGGAATTCAGGACCGCCATGGCCAGCGCATTGCCGCCCTGATCACCCTCAGTTGCACTCATGCGGCCTCCCTGGACGCTTGTCCGGCATTTCCTGCAATTTCCTGCTGAAGCACCTGCAAGACCCTGTCAGGATCTCGTTGCGTCATGACAGCCGCCTTGACGGCGGGGGCCAGATCAGCGGCATTCCGATCGAGATACCAGCCGACATGTTTGCGGGCGTGGCGCAGCCCGGCCTCGCGGCCGTAGAATTGCAGCATCATCTCATAATGTTCGCAGGCAATATCGGCGCGCTCCTGCGCTCCCGGCTCCGGCGCGCCGGCCAGCACGCCGCAATGCCAGGGGCGTCCCTGTGCGCCGCGGCCGACCATCACGGCATCGGCTCCGGACCGGCGCAAGATCTCGGCTGCATCCTCGACGGTCTCGACGTCGCCATTGGCGATGAGCGGGATGCGGATGGCGTCCCTCACCTGGCGAATCGCGTCCCAATCGGCGCGGCCCTCGTAGAATTGCATGCGCGTGCGGCCATGCACGGTGATCAGGCTCACGCCGGCGCTTTCGGCGCGCGCGGCAATGTGCGGCGCGTTGATCGACTGCTCGTCCCAGCCGAGCCGCATCTTCACGGTGACGGGCACGCTGACCGCTCCCACAACCGCCTCGATCAGCGACAGGGCGTGATCGGGATCCCGCATCAGGGCCGAGCCGGAATAGCCGCCCGTCACTTTCTTGGCGGGACATCCCATGTTGATGTCGATGATATCGGCGCCATTGGCTTCGCAGATCCGCGCCGCCTCCGCCATGTAATGCGCCTCCCGGCCCGCAAGCTGCACCATATGCGGCGAGATACCGGTGCCTTTCAGCCTTTCCCAGGACTCGCCCTTATTATGCGCCAGCTCGCGGCTTGCCACCATTTCCGTCACCACCAGGCCTGCGCCGTAGCGCCAGGCGAGCTGCCGGAACGGCAGGTCGGTGACGCCTGACATGGGCGCAAGCACGAGCCGGTTCCGGATGGGAACCGTCGCGAGAGCAAAGGGGGATGCAAGATCGGCAGGACTCAATTGATGATCTTTCGGGCAGGCGGTATTTCTGCCCTATTTTTATTCACTGTTTCCGCATTTGCCAAGAGCTAATCCCTCGGACAGGATTTTGTCGCGGCGCTTCTGGAAATGATGCTTTTCTGTCTATAGGGATCTCATGTCAATTGCACGGGACATCCGGCCGCAGGGGGATGGATCGCAGCTCTTTCAACCAGATCCGCCAAAGCCGACCAAGGGCCCCGCCCTGTATGTCGTGATCCTTTCATGGCTTGGCCCTGCATGGCCAGGACCTATATGGCGTGGAAATGGTGGACCGGACAGGAAGACGGGGAAACAAGCGGACGGACATGATCATCGGAACA
Organism: Rhizobium sp. SSA_523; assembly: GCF_030435705.1. Classification (NCBI taxonomy): domain Bacteria; kingdom Pseudomonadati; phylum Pseudomonadota; class Alphaproteobacteria; order Hyphomicrobiales; family Rhizobiaceae; genus Affinirhizobium; species Affinirhizobium gouqiense. The sequence goes on along the minus strand of NZ_CP129382.1, from coordinate 862,182 downwards.
GTCATCGTTGCCGCCGGACGCGGCGAACGCGCGGGGAGCCCCGAAGAAGGGCCGAAACAATATCGGCCGATCGGCGGCGAGCCGGTGATCCGCCGCACCTTGCGCGAGGTTTTGAACTGGCCGCGGCGGGGGCCGGTCGTGGCCGTCATCCATCCCGATGACGAGAGCCTGTTTGCCAGCGCCTGTGCCGGACTGAGCGGTGCTTCCGATCTGCACATCACCCATGGCGGCAGTACCCGCCAGCAGTCCGTTCTGTCCGGCCTCAGGCGGCTGCGCGACAGCGAGGCCACGCATGTGCTGATCCATGACGCCGCCCGCCCCTTTCTCGACCACGCCCTTCTCGACCGCGTCGCCGGCGCCTGGGAGGCGGGTCTTGCCGCCGTCATTCCGGCTCTGCCGGTGACGGATACGCTCAAGCGTGCGACGCCTGCGGCAATGATCGAGGACACGGTGCCCCGCAACGGGCTCTGGGCCGCCCAGACCCCGCAAGGCTTCGTGCTGGCGGACATTCTGTCGGCCCACGAGGCCGCCTTCCGATCCGGCCGAAGCGATTTCACCGATGATGCCTCGATCGCCGAATGGGCGGGAATGCCGGTGCATCTGGTGGAAGGCTCCGCCGATAATGTGAAACTGACCCTGAAGCGAGATATTGCCATGGCCGATGAGAAACTGTCCCGCCAGCCACTGATCCCCGACGTGCGGACCGGCAACGGCTATGACGTGCATCAACTCGTGCCGGGCGACGGCGTGACCCTGTGCGGGGTCTTCCTTGCCCACGACCAGGCGCTGAGGGGCCATTCGGATGCCGATGTCGCACTGCATGCCCTGACGGATGCTCTGCTTGCCACCTGTGGCGCTGGCGATATCGGCGATCATTTCCCGCCCTCCGATCCGCAGTGGAAGGGCGCGCCGTCGCGCATCTTCCTCGCCCATGCCGCCAAGATCGTCCGGCAAAATGGCGGGATCATCACCAATGCGGATGTGTCGATCATCGCAGAGGCGCCGAAGATCGGGCCGCACCGCCAGGCCATGCGGCAGAACCTTTCCGACATTCTGGAGATTTCCATCGATCGTTGCTCGATCAAGGCGACCACCAATGAGACGATCGGCTTTGTCGGACGGCGTGAAGGCATTGCCGCCATCGCCACGGCGACGGTCGTTTACGGAGCGATCACCCCATGAGCGATCCAAACAGCGAAAACCTGCACCTTGCTCGTCAGGTGATCGAGACCTATTGCCAGAAGGGCTGGATGGTCACCGCCGCCGAATCCTGCACGGGCGGGCTGATTTCGGCCGTGCTCACGGAGGTGGCGGGCTCATCCGCCGTCGTCGATCGCGGCTTCGTCACCTATAGCAACGAGGCCAAGATGGACCTGCTGGGCGTGATGCCGGCAACGCTCAACGCCTTCGGCGCCGTCTCCCGCGAAACCGCGCTGCAGATGGCGCATGGCGCGCTGATGCGCTCGCGCGCCACGTCCGCCGTGGCCGTAACGGGTATTGCCGGCCCCGGCGGCGGCTCCGCCGACAAACCGGTGGGACTGGTGCATCTGGCAGGCCTCGGGCGCGGCGGGCGCCTCATCCACCGTGAGATGCGCTATGGCGATCTCGGCCGCTCCGGCATCCGCCTTGCCACCGTCGAGACAGCGCTCAAGATCCTTCTGGATCTGGCCAAGGCCTGACGTTCACCGGCCGGAGGCCCCGCAATCGCCCGGCCCGCCATTGCCCGGCGGCTATCTCCCCGTCAACGCGGCTGCGCGTAAATCTTGTCGGCACGCTGTTCGAAGGCTTCGGCAAACATGCGAAAGGCGCGGTCGAACATCGATCCCATGACGGCGCCGAGAATCCGGCTCTTGAATTCGTAGTCTATGTAGAAATCGACAACACAGCCCTCCGGCGCCGGCTGAAAGCGCCAGCGATTGTCGAGGTATTTGAAGGGGCCTTCGATATATTTGACATCGATCGTCAGTTCCGCCGGGTTCAGCAGGACCTGCGTGGTGAATGTCTCCCGGATCGCCTTGTAGCCGACGGTCATATCGGCGAGCAGCAGGGTCTTGCCATCGCGCTCCTTGCGGGAGCGAATGGTCAACGCATCGCAGAGCGGCAGAAATTGCGGGTATTTCTCGACATCGGCGACAAGCGCGAACATGTCTTCCGGAGAGTGTCGAACGGGGCGGTGGTTTTCAAACTTCGGCATGGTGTTCAGCTAATGGCGGGAGGCGGATTTGGCAAGGGACACATCGTCGCCCCAGGGCAGGCGAGATCGATCGCGCGGCTGCCGGCTTGACCGGCCAATCGTCTTCTGGAAAAACCTGGGCCGCCCGATGCCAAAGTCTCCGGCCCCGCTTTCCCGGCCGGGCCTTTTCGCCGCCGGGCCTTTTTTCGATGCCGGCACATCCTGGCCGGCGACCGCCAAGGATGAAGACGAAGGTTGATCGACATGGTGGATGACTTCTCGCAGATCATGCAATTGCTCGAGGCCGCCCGGCAGCTTGCGGACGTCAACGAATTGCCCATGCTGGCCTATCTCGTGGGCATGGCCAAGGACGAGGCACGCGCCAATCGCGGCACGCTGAAGGAAAACCGGCACGGCAGGATCAAGCCCTCCTGAGGCGCATCCGGCGCCTCTCAAAGCAGGGCGCCGGCCGGGGATGCGCTTTTTCAAACCCGCGCTTGCCGCACCTTTCGCGCCGGGGCCGGGATCCGCACGATCAAAGACCGTGCGGCGCGAACCTCACTCTGCCGCGACGAGAAGCTTGCGCTCGCGGGCAGCCTTCAGCCTGGCGAAATCATCGCCGGCATGGTGCGAAGACCGCGTCAGCGGGCTGGACGACACCATCAGGAAGCCCTTGGTGTAAGCCACCGTTTCATAGGACTTGAATTCCTCCGGTGTGACGAAGGCCTCGACCTTGTGGTGCTTGCGGGTCGGCTGCAGATATTGGCCGATGGTCAGGAAGTCGACATCCGCCGTCCGCAGATCGTCCATCAGCTGCAGCACTTCGTTGCGCTCCTCGCCAAGCCCGACCATGATGCCGGATTTGGTGAACATGGTGGGGTCCAGTTCCTTCACCCGCTGCAGCAGGCGGATCGAATGGAAATAACGCGCGCCCGGCCGCACGGTGAGGTAATTGCCGGCCACGGTCTCCAGATTGTGGTTGAAGACATCGGGCTTGGCGGCCACGACCCGCTCGAGCGCGCCCGGCTTCTTCAGAAAGTCCGGCGTCAGGATTTCGATCGTGGTGAGCGGCGAGGCTGCGCGAATGGCGAAGATCACCTTCTCGAAATGCTCGGCGCCGCCATCCTCCAGATCGTCGCGGTCGACGGAGGTGATGACGACATGGCTCAGGCCCATCTGCCGCACGGCCTTGGCGACATTCTCCGGCTCATCCAGGTCCAGCGCATTGGGACGGCCCGTCGCCACATTGCAGAAGGCGCAGGCGCGGGTGCAGATCTCGCCCATGATCATGAAGGTTGCGTGCTTCTTGTCCCAGCACTCGCCGATATTCGGGCAGCCCGCCTCCTCGCAGACGGTGACGAGCTTGTGCGACCGGACCAGCTCGCGCGTCTCCTGATAGCCTTTGGAGGTCGGAGCCCGGACACGAATCCATTCCGGCTTGCGCAGCACGTCCGTATCGGGCCGGTGCGCCTTTTCCGGATGGCGAACGCGCTTGGCCTCATCCGGCAAAGACATGCGATCAAGAATGGTGACCATGATGAACCTGCTTTCCAGCCGCCCTGCGATGGCGGATTAGCGTCTTACGATTTTGGCGATGAATAGCAGAGCACAGGCGCCGATGAAACCGCTCACCAGTCCGCCCCAGGCACCCGGTTCAATCCAGATGCCGGCGCGCTGCAGGATGGCGCTTGCCAAAGCCGCGCCCACCACGCCGATAACGATGTTCATGAACACGCCGAAGCGCAGGTCCATCAACATGCCGGCCAACCATCCGGCCAAGCCGCCGATGATGATCGTGCCGAGAAAACCCAAACCTTCCATGACCGTCCTCCATGCTTCGGACACCCATATGGTTGCCCGCGCGGCCGGCCACAATGGCCGGCGCGGGGCAAGGCACAGCATCAGGCGTTCAACACCCTGCCATAGGCGTCGAGAACGCTTTCCTTCATCATTTCAGACAGGGTCGGATGCGGGAAGATGGTATGCATCAGCTCTTCTTCCGTTGTCTCCAGGTTCATGGCGATGACGAAACCCTGGATGAGCTCGGTCACCTCTGCCCCGACCATATGCGCGCCGATCAGCTCACCGGTCTGCTTGTCGAAGATCGTCTTGACCATGCCCTGGTCTTCGCCGAGCGCGATGGCCTTGCCATTGGCCGCGAAGGAATAACGGCCGACGCGAATGTCGCGCCCTGCTTCCTTCGCCTTGGCTTCGGTCAGGCCCACCGAGGCCACTTGCGGATTGCAATAGGTGCAGCCCGGGATCTTCGCCTTGTCCATCGGGTGGACGCCCGGCACGCCGGCGATCTTCTCCACGCAGATGACACCTTCATGCTCGGCCTTATGGGCAAGCATCGGCGGGCCGGCCACATCGCCGATCGCATAGAGGCCTTCGACATTCGTCTTGCCGTAGCCATCGATCACGATGCAGCCGCGTTCGGTCTTCACGCCGAGCGCTTCCAGGCCCAGATTCTCGATATTGCCCTGCACGCCGACCGCCGAGATCAGACGGTCCGCCGTGATCTGGCTGACCTTGCCGTCCTTCGTCTCGACATGCGCGGTGATCGAATCGGAGCTCTTGTCGACCTTGGAAACCTTCGCCCCCGTGATGATCTTCAGGCCGCGCTTCTCAAGCTGCTTGCGGGCAAAGGTGGAGATCTCCACGTCTTCGACCGGCATGATATTGTCCATCAGCTCGATGACCGTCACGTCGACGCCCATGGACAGGTAGAAGGACGCAAATTCGATGCCGATGGCGCCGGAGCCCATAACGACGATGGATTTCGGCAGGGACTCCGGCTTCATCGCTTCGAAATAGGTCCAGATCAATCTGCCGTCTGGCTCTATTCCGGGAAGCGCGCGCGGCCTTGCGCCGGTTGCCACGATGATGTGCTTGGCACTATAGGTTCCCTCGCCCAGCACGCCCTTCGGGACCGGATTCTGCGGCTGCACGACCGGCTTGGACATCTTGCCGACGCTGATCTCGCCCGGCTTGGTCAGCTTAGCCTCGCCCCAGATCACGTCGACCTTGTTCTTTTTCATCAGGAAGGCGACGCCGCCGTTCAGCCGGGCGGATACGCCGCGGGAGCGCGCGACCACGGCCTTCACATCCGCCGTCATGGTGCCGTCCAGCGTGAGGCCGAAGGATTTGGCATGATGGGCATGATCGAGGATTTCCGCCGACCGGAGCAGAGCCTTGGTCGGGATGCAGCCCCAATTCAGGCAGATGCCGCCGAGATGCTCGCGTTCCACGATGGCGGTCTTCAAGCCGAGCTGTGCGGCCCGGATCGCCGTCACATAGCCGCCTGGGCCGGAGCCGATGATGATGACGTCATAGGATTGAGCCATGGGCGCTTCCACTCCTTCCAGAACTTCGAACGGCCGTCTCAGCCGCTCTTTTCCATTGGTTTCAGGAATGGAGGCGCCGGTTGCCGCTTGCTAGACCTCGTTCTCCTCGGTCGACGGCTCTGCCCGCATCAACATCCCATAAATTTCGTCTTTCAGGGCCAGGCGTTGCTTGCGCAAGCCGACCATATAGGCATCGTCACAGGGTTCTACATCCGTCTCTGCCAGATGGATGCGATGATTGACATCCTCATACTGAGCGCAGATCCGGTGAAAGTGCCCGTCTCTTTCCCGCAGGCGGCGCATCTGCACGAGGTGCGCCGGAAATTCCTCGGCGAGCTGATGTGGCGTATGTGACATGATCTTTTCTCCGTCGTCGTGACTTCGATCATCATGCTACTCCCGCCGCCCGCTCTTCCTCCTTGATCCTGATCAACCCCGCCCTGGCGGGATCAGACGCCCAGCATCATGCGGACGATCGGCTCGATACCCCGGCCGATGGCCCGCGTGTTTTCCGCATCCAGATGGATGCCGTCCAGCGGTGTCGTGGTTGCGACCGACCCCGCATCGAAGAAGCCGCAGGCCATTTCGTCGGCCAGATCGCGGTAGAGGCTCGCCAGCATGGCCGATTCCTCCAGCGAACCGCGAAACATGGCGGCGAACGGCGCATTGGCGGTTTCGCATGTCTTCGGCGGCGCGACGAGGAGAATATCCGGCGCCTCAAAGTCGAAGCCCCAGACATGGTGACGGATCAGCTGCACCAGCCGCTTCATGCCATTCGTCGCCAGCGTCGCCGATCCGGCAATGCCGCGCTTCATGTCATTGGTGCCGAGCATGACGATCACCAGATCCAGCGGCTTGTGGGCCTCCAGAACGCTCGGGAGCAGCGCTGCGCCATTGCGATTGCAATCGGCCAGATGATCGTCATAGGCGGTGGTGCGCCCGTTCAGTCCTTCGGCGATCACGGTGACGCCCGGTCCGAGCGCTGCTGCGAGCACGCTCGTCCAGCGATCGGCGTAATCGTGCCGACCGAGGGATACGGGATCGTATCCCCAGGTCAGGCTATCGCCAAAGCACAGAACGGATTTCATCCATCCGCCTCCCGGATCACACCAGCATGCCCATCGGGTTCTGGATATGCCGCTGGAAGGCCGCTGCCAGTTCGGCGCCGAGCGCACCGTCGATCACCCGGTGATCGAAAGCGAAGGTGGCCGTCATGACGGTTGCGATCTTGATCTCACCCCCCTTGACCACCGGCTTTTCGATGCCGGCGCCGATCGAGACGATCGATGCATGCGGCGGGTTGATGATCGAGGTGAAGTTCGACACACCGAACATTCCGAGATTGGAGACGGCCGTGGTGCCGCCCTGATACTCGTCCGGCTTCAGCTTCTTGTCGCGGGCGCGGCGGGCCAGATCCTTCATCTCGTTGGAGATGATCGACAGGGTCTTGGTTTCCGCCTTCTTGATGATCGGCGTGATCAGCCCATCGGGAATGGCCACGGCAACTCCAACATCGGAATGCTTGTGCTTCACCCTCGCCGTCGATGTCCAGGAGGCGTTCGCCATGGGCACGTCGCGCAGAGCAAGAGCCATGGCCTTGATGACGAAATCGTTGACGGACAGCTTGTAGGCCGGAACCTCGCCCTTCTCCGTCTTGATCATCGGCGCGGACTTGTTGATCTCGGCCCGCAGAGCCAGAAGCGCATCCAGTTCGCAATCCATCGACACGAAATACGAGGGCACGGTCTGGCTCGATTCGGTCAGACGCGCGGCAATCGTCTTTCGCATGCCGTCATGCGGCAGAAGCTCATAGGAGCCTTCTGCGAAGAGCTTGAGAACGGCGTCATCCGCCATGCCCTTGGCCATCGGAGCTGCGGGAGCCGAGGCGCCGGTGGAAGCCGCGCCGGCACTGGCAGCCGGGCTGGCCGCCTTGCCTTCAGCAGGCTTGGCCGAGCCGCTCGCCACGGCCTTGTCGACATCCGACTTGACGACGCGGCCCTTCGGTCCGGATCCGGACAGCCTGGAGAGATCGATGCCGGCTTCCTTGGCCAGGCGACGCGCCAGCGGCGAGGAAAAGACGCGCTCGCCGGAGGCGGAGGACGCTGCCTCCGCGGTGTCCGCCTTGGCGGGTGCCTTCACGTCTGGCGTCTCCTGCCGCTCGGCCGGTTCGGCCTTCTGGACCTCCGCCTTTGGCTCTTCCTTGTTGCCGGTCTCGGCCTTCGGTGCCGAGGCGGCCGAGCCGCCACCCGCGGCGGCAGCTGCGACATCCTCACCTTCTTCGGCGAGAATGGCGATCAGCGCATTGACCTTCACGGCCTCGGTGCCGGCCGCAACCACGATCTTGGCAACAATGCCTTCATCGACGGCTTCGACTTCCATCGTTGCCTTGTCGGTCTCGATCTCGGCAATCACATCGCCGGACTTGACCGTATCGCCTTCCTTGACGAGCCACTTGGCAAGATTGCCCTCTTCCATGGTCGGCGAGAGGGCGGGCATGGTAATGTTGATCGGCATGAGCCTGCCCTCCTCTTACTTGTAGCAGACGGCTTTGACGGCCTGGACCACTTCGCCGACATTCGGCAGTGCGAGCTTTTCGAGATTGGCCGCGTAAGGCATCGGCACATCCTTTCCGGCAATCGTCAGCACCGGTGCATCGAGATAGTCGAAGGCTTCCCGCTGCACGCGATTGGCGATGAAATCGCCCACCGAAGACTGCGGATAGCCTTCCTCGATGGTCACCAGCCGGCCGGTCTTCTTGACCGATTCGACGATGGCGGGGAGATCCATGGGACGGATGGTCCGCAGGTCGATCAGCTCGACATCGATCCCTTCCTTCTCCAGCTCGGCAACGGCCTTGACCGCATAGGTCATGCCGATGCCCCAGGACACAAGGGTGATATCCTTGCCGCTGCGGTGAATGCGGGCCTTGCCGATCGGCAGAACGAAATCGTCGAGCTTGGGCACTTCGAAGGACTGCCCGTAGAGGATTTCGTTCTCCAGGAAAATGATCGGATTGGGATCGCGGATCGCCGCCTTCAGCAGGCCCTTGGCGTCTGCCGCCGTATAGGGCTGGATCACCTTGAGACCGGGCACGTGGCTGTACCAGGCCGCATAATCCTGGCTGTGCTGCGCGGCCACGCGGGCGGCCGCACCGTTGGGGCCGCGGAACACCATGGGTGCGCCCATCTGACCGCCGGACATATAGAGCGTCTTGGCAGCCGAGTTGATGATCTGGTCGATCGCCTGCATGGCGAAGTTGAACGTCATGAATTCGACGATCGGCTTCAGACCTGCCATGGCAGCACCAACGCCGACGCCGGCAAAGCCATGCTCGGTGATCGGCGTATCGATCACCCGGTTGGCGCCGAATTCCTGGAGCAGGCCTTGCGTGACCTTGTATGCACCCTGGTATTCGGCGACCTCCTCGCCCATGACAAAGACATCCGCATCGCGACGCATCTCTTCCGCCATGGCATCGCGCAGCGCTTCACGCACCGTCATCGTCACCATCTCGGTGCCGGCCGGGATGTCCGGATCGGCGGCGACCTCGGTCTTTGGCTGAGCCGGAACCTTGTTGTCGGCCGAGGAGTTCGGCTCGGCCGCGGCCTCGCGGGCCTTGCCGCCAGCTGCCTCCGATGTTGCCGCCGGCGTATCGGCATCAGCCTGCTCCGCATCGGCGGTCGCTGCGTCGGCCTTCGCTGCATCGGCCTTCGGCGCGTCAGAGATGGCATCCGCGCTTTCGCCTTCCTGCAGCAGAACGGCGATCGGCGTGTTGACCTTGACGTTTTCGGTGCCGGCATCGACCAGAAGCTTGCCGATGACGCCTTCGTCAACCGCTTCCACTTCCATCGTCGCCTTGTCGGTTTCGATTTCGGCGATCACGTCGCCGGAGGTGACCGTGTCACCTTCCTTCTTCAGCCACTTGGACAGCGTGCCTTCTTCCATGGTCGGAGAGAGGGCGGGCATCAGGATATTGATTGGCATTAGGGTCCCTCCCCGAAATCAGAGCAGAATGTCGGTGTAGAGCTCGGATACATCCGGCTCCGGATCGTTCTGGGCAAAATCGGCACTGTCGGCCACGACATCGCGAACATCCTTGTCGATGGTCTTCAGCTCGTCTTCCGAGGCCCAGCCTTTGTCCATCAGGCGCTGACGGACCTGCTCGATCGGGTCATGCTCCGAGCGCATCTTCTGCACTTCGTCCTTGGAGCGATACTTGGCCGGATCCGACATGGAATGGCCGCGATAGCGATAGGTCATCATTTCGAGAATGATCGGGCCCTTGCCGGAGCGGCAATGCGCCACGGCCTCGTCGGCGGCAGCCTTGACGGCGCGCACATCCATGCCGTCCACCTGCAGCCCCGGAATGCCGAAGGAGGCGCCGCGCTGGGAGAAATCGGTCTGGGCGGAGGCGCGCGACACCGATGTGCCCATGGCATAACGGTTGTTCTCGATCACGTAGATGACCGGGAGCTTCCACAGCTGCGCCATGTTGAAGCTCTCATAGACCTGGCCCTGATTGGCCGCGCCATCGCCGAAATAGGCGAGCGAGACATTGTCATTGCCGCGATATTTGTTGGCAAAGCCAAGGCCGGTCCCCAGCGAGACCTGCGCGCCGACGATGCCATGGCCGCCGTAGAAATTCTTTTCCTTGGAGAACATGTGCATCGAGCCGCCCTTCCCCTTGGAAAGACCGCCGCGGCGTCCCGTCAGTTCCGCCATAACGCCGCGCGCACTCATGCCGCAAGCGAGCATATGGCCGTGATCGCGGTAACCGGTGATGACCTGGTCACCGTCCTTCAACGCCATCTGCATGCCGACGACGACGGCTTCCTGGCCGATGTAGAGATGACAGAAGCCGCCGATGAAGCCCATGCCGTAGAGCTGGCCGGCCTTTTCCTCGAAACGGCGAATGAGCAGCATTTCGCGATAGGCCTTGAGTTCCTCGGCCTTGTCGAATTCGGCAATGGCTCCGCCATTGGATTTTGCAGGCTTTGCCGCCGTCTTCCGACCGGCTGCCGACGCGGCTTGCTTGGGCGCCATTCATAACCTCCCTGCGTGTTTGTTTGGTTATGAACACCATAGGCAAGAAAGGAGGGGCCAGCAATGCCCTAAATGCATGGCTCACATGAATATTAAGCAGCTGTATTTATTAATGAATTGGAACCTTAACCGGATTTCGGTTAATTCAGAAGTAGTTGTTGAAGATCACAATTTCATCGCCGCGCGACACGTTGAGCTGGTAGCGCGCGATCTCGTCAAGCATGTCCTTTTCAAGCGATCCATCGCTGAGCAGTTGCACCTGCCGCTCCAGCGCCTCTCGCTTCTTTACCAATTTGGACAATTCCGCTGCACGTTCAACCCGCGTGCGCTCGAATTTCTCCGTGGCGACGAGCCCGAGATTGCCGTGCACCGAGTGATAGCCGAAATAGGAGACGAAAGCGACGGTGATGGCGGGGATGACCAGCCGGCCGAATTTTCGTTTTTTGTGATGTCTCGTCCACATGCGAGATTATGCCCTGTAACGCAGTACCTGAGCGTCAAGGTGACAGAACATGCTTAAGCAATGGTTGATCCTCGTCGAAGTCCGATCGCCTGTCAGAAAAGAGAAATGGCGGCGCCTCGCAGCACCGCCATCCTGAATGCAACCGCGAGGGAGCCGATCAGCCCTTCAGGATCGAGCGGCCGGCAAAGCCCGCCTGCGGACCGAGGAGCTCCTCGATGCGGATCAGCTGGTTGTATTTGGCAATCCGGTCCGAACGGGACAGCGAGCCGGTCTTGATCTGCCCGCAATTGGTGGCGACGGCGAGATCGGCAATCGTCGAATCCTCCGTCTCGCCCGAGCGGTGCGACATGACTGCGCTGTAGCCGGCCTTGTGGGCGGTTTCGACGGCATCCAGCGTCTCGGTCAGCGAGCCGATCTGGTTCACCTTGACGAGGATGGAATTGGCGACGCCCATCTTGATGCCGTCGCGCAGGCGGGCGGAATTGGTGACGAAGAGATCGTCGCCCACCAGCTGCACCTTGTCGCCGATCTTGTCGGTCAGATATTTCCAGCCGTCCCAATCATCCTCGGCCATACCGTCTTCGATCGAGATGATCGGATATTTGCCCGCCAGTTCGGCAAGATAATCCGCCATGGCTTCCGGCTCCAGGCTGCGGCCCTCGCCTTCCATGGCATATCTGCCGTCCTTGAAGAACTCGGTCGAAGCGCAGTCGAGCGCCAGATGAATGTCGTCGCCCGGACGGTAGCCGGCCTTTTCGATCGACTTCATGATGAAATCGAGCGCTTCCGGCGCGCTTTTCAGGCCTGGTGCGAAGCCGCCTTCATCGCCGACATTGGTGTTGTGGCCGTTCGCAGCCAGCTCCTTCTTCAGCACGTGGAAGACTTCCGCGCCCATGCGCACGGCGTCGCGGATGCTCTCTGCGCCGACCGGCATGATCATGAATTCCTGGAAGTCGATCGGATTGTCGGCATGCGCGCCGCCATTGATGATGTTCATCATCGGAACCGGCAGAAGCCGCGCATTCGGGCCGCCGACATAGCGGAACAGCGGCAGGCCCGATGATTCGGCGGCCGCCTTGGCGACAGCGAGAGACACGCCGAGAATGGCGTTGGCGCCGAGGCGCGACTTGTTCGGCGTGCCGTCCAGCTGGCACATCAGATTGTCGATCAGGATCTGGTTTTCCGCATCATGGCCACCGATCGCGTCGAAGATCTCGCCATTGACGGCTTCGACCGCCTTTTCCACGCCTTTGCCGTGATAACGCGATCCGCCATCCCGCAATTCAACGGCTTCATGCGCGCCGGTCGAGGCGCCCGAGGGAACCGCGGCGCGGCCCATGCTGCCGTCTTCCAGGTGAACATCGACTTCGACGGTCGGGTTTCCGCGGCTGTCGAGAATCTCGCGCGCGACGATATCGGTAATGGCTGTCATGAGCTTTTCCTGCTGGTAAGTGCGGTGGAAATCACTGCCTGTCTTATCCAAAGGCACAGAAAATACAATGGCAGGAGCATGACAGCCCGACCCCGTCCTGCGGATGGCGATGGCAGCACGCCATCCGCGCCGAAGACGGCTATCCAGCCGGCCTCTGCTCAGACCGTCTTGGCGACCGTGTCGAGCGCCATCAGCCGCTCCAGCAGGCGTTCCAGATCCGCCAGGCGGACCATGTTCGGGCCATCGGACGGCGCGTGATCGGGATCGTCATGCGCCTCGATGAACAGGCCGGCCACGCCGACCGCGACGGCTGCGCGGGCAAGGGTCTCGACGAAACGCCGCTCGCCGCCGGTCGAGCCGCCCTGCCCTCCCGGCTGCTGCACCGAATGTGTCGCATCGAAGATGACCGGAGCGCCGAGATCGGCCATGATCGGCAGCGACCGCATGTCGGAAACCAGCGTGTTATAGCCGAAGGATGCGCCCCGCTCGCACAGGAGCACATTCGGATTGCCGCTTTCGGTGAACTTGGCCAGCACATTCTTCATGTCCCAGGGCGCCAGAAACTGCCCCTTCTTGACATTGATGACACGGCCGGTCGCGGCGGCGGCGACCAGGAGATCGGTCTGCCGGCACAGAAAGGCGGGGATCTGCAGCACGTCCACCGTCTCGGCAACGATCGCGCATTGCTCCTCGGTATGGACGTCGGTGAGCACCGGGAAGCCGAATTCCTGCTTCAGATCCGCAAAGATCTCCATCGCCTTTTCCAGGCCGATTCCTCGTTTGCCCGCGATCGACGTGCGGTTGGCCTTGTCGAAGGAGGATTTGTAGATCAGGCCGATGCCGAGCCGGTCGCAGATCTCGCGGATGGCGCCGGCCATCATGAAGGCGTGGTCGCGGCTTTCCATCTGGCAGGGACCGCAGATCAGCGAAATCGGTGCCTGATTGGAAAAGCGGACCTGGCGCGCCCCGTCGCCGACCACAATCTCGGAATTGGCCTTGACCGTCATCATCAAATCCTCACATCCGTTCGCCGCAAGCGGGCGGCGCGCCGCGGGGCGCTTTGCGCGCCGGCCCGGCCTGTTTGTCTTTCCTGACGCTAGCCCTTAGCAGCGGCCAGTATCTCTGTCACCGACAGATCGGCATGGCGGGGCGCATTTGCAAATCGTCAAGCCCGCCGCGCATTTTTGGGCCAGAAAGCAGCATCACGGCTTGCGGAACACATGTGGAACAGATAGTGTCCGTTCTGGATTTGTTTCCATTGGGGCTTTCGACGATGCTGACTCGCAAACAACAGGAACTGCTTCTGTTCATTCATGAACGCATGAAGGAGTCCGGTGTACCTCCATCCTTCGATGAAATGAAGGATGCTCTCGATCTCGCGTCGAAATCCGGCATTCATCGCCTGATCACCGCGCTGGAAGAGCGCGGCTTCATTCGCCGGCTTCCGAATCGCGCCAGGGCGCTTGAAGTCATCAAGCTTCCCGATGCCTATACCCCGCCGGCGCAGCCGCGGCGCGGCTTCTCGCCCAGCGTGATCGAAGGCAGCCTTGGCAAGGCGCCGCCGAGCAAGCCGGCCGCACCGCAAGCGCCGGTGGACGACCAGCGCTATTCGGCCAATGTGCCGGTGATGGGCAGAATCGCTGCCGGTGTGCCGATCTCCGCCATCCAGAACAACACGCATGAGATCAGCGTCCCCATCGAAATGCTGGGCAATGGCGAACATTACGCGCTTGAGGTCAAAGGCGATTCGATGATCGAGGCCGGCATTCTCGACGGCGATACGGTGATCATCCGCAATGGCAGCACGGCCAGCCCGGGCGATATCGTGGTGGCGCTGGTGGATGATGAGGAAGCGACCCTGAAGCGGTTCCGTCGAAAGGGCGCCTCGATTGCCCTGGAGGCGGCCAATCCCGCTTATGAGACGCGGATTTTCTCGTCGGACCGGGTCAAGGTCCAGGGCAAGCTCGTGGGTCTCATCCGCCGTTACCATTGATCAGGCGCCGGAGATGGTCCGGCAGGTGATTGTCGAAGCTGCGCGTGGTCCAGGCATAGGTGCGGTGGATCTGCCAGGGACGGAGTTGCTCCGTCTCGACGGGCATGGCGGCTGTCATCGACCAGGCTTTGCGATCGGCACTTCCGCCAAACTTCAGCGTCACGGCTCCCAGTCGACGCAGGTGATCACCGGTGATCAGGACGGCGCCCGAGCGGCAGGCCTGCATTCGCGATCGTCGTGCGATGACGAGATCGGCGCTGTCGCAGGCGGAGCCGACATAACGGGCATCCTCGAGAAGCACGATGCGCACGCCGTCGCTGGTCCGAATGAGGCAGGCCTTGCCCCGGAGGCAGCTGAAATGACGGCCGTCGCTGCGCTGAAGCCAATGGCTGAGCTGTGCCTTCATTGACGTCAGCTGATCATGCGTCAGCACCTCCTTCACCCGCGGCTTAGCGGAGGGCTTATCCTTCTCCCGCGGCCTTGCGCCGCCTCGATGGTCCCGGCGAGCTTCGGCGGCAGACGTCCTGCTATTGTCCGTCACCTCTTCTGCCGGTCTCGTCGTGGTGATGCGGTAGGCATTCTGCCATTGCCGATAGAGGAATTCCGGTGCGTGCGCGCGGCTGATCATCGCCTCCTTATCTGAGAGAACGGCCGCCAGTGTGCCATCCTCCGAAATCAGCAGGTCGGGCGGCGGCATCACCCGGGCCAATCCGGCCAGAGCGAGGGCCGCAGCCAGGACAGGCAGGCCGATCAGCTTCAGCTGGGTGCGCAGGAGGACAAGGCAGGTCAGGCCGAGGGAGGCCAGCGGCAGAAAAAGCGCCGGCGGCTGTCCCGTGGCCGCGATGCCGCCCCAACTCGCCACATGCGTGGCAATGGCGATCACCATATCGACAGCCACGCCCATGAGGGAGAAGACGGGGCCGTCCAGGCCAAGCGGCATGGCCAGCATGCCGATCAGGGCAGCGGGCATGACCACAAAGGAAATCAGCGGCATGGAGGCCAGATTGGCCGCTAGGCCATAGGTGGTGATCTGATGAAAATGCCCTGCCGAGTAGATCGTGGTGGAAAGTCCACCGATCAGCGAGGTCATGAAGGCCTCCAGCAGCAGCACCCACGCAAAGCGGCCCGCCGTTGCCACCAGCCACAGGAGCCCGGGTCGACGCGGCTGCCGGCCCATCTGCGGCGCCCGCCGGCGCTGGGCGCGCGTATAGACGGCCACCAGCGCCCCAGTCGCGGCGAAGGACATCTGGAAGCTCGGCCCCATCAGCGCCGAGGGCGCGATCGCCATGACCAGAATGGCCGAGAGGGCGACCGTGTGCACGCTCACGGAGGGGCGATCGACGAAGATCGCGAGCAGCATGACCGCCATCATCAGATAGGCGCGCTCGGCAGAGACGCCGAAGCCGGAAATCAGGTAATAGGCGGTGACGAGCAGCAGCGCGCCGCCTGCGGCGATCTTCTTGATCGGCCATCGCTGCGCAATCACCGGCGCCAGAGCGAGAAGCCGGCGCAGGCCGACAAAGCAGATTCCCGCCGCCAGCGCCATGTTCAAGCCGGAAATCGCGACGATATGCGAGAGCCCGGCCAGTCGCAGAGCCTCGACCGTATCCGGGCTGATGGCGCGGCGCTCATCGGTGACGATAGCTGCAGAAAAGGCGCCCGCATCACCGGGGACGAGGCTGCGGATCCTGTCGCCGATGCGGCTCCGCAGATCGAAGACGGCGATCTTGGCGCGCTGCAGCCAGGTTTCGTGAAGATCATCGCCGCTGTCCGGGCCGCCAGGGTGGCCGACCCTGTCCCGCAGCCGCTGCGGCAGGCCAAGGGCAAAGCCCGTCGCACCGATTCCGTCATAATAGGCGGCGAGAGTAAAATCGGTCATCCCGGGCAGAGCGGGGCCGGAGGGCGGCGACAGACGCGCGCGCCCCGCAATGATCATGCCGGGATCGAAAGGCGTTGCCTGTCCCCTGACGAGCAGGGTGATGCGCGTAGGCGGGCGAAGCAGATGCGGATGCGCCGTCTGGCGCAGGCGCACCGTATAGCGCCAACGATCCTCTCCTGCGGCCTCGCGGCGTTCCACCACGCCTTCGATGCGGGTGGTCACCGCGCTGTCCAGAACGACCGTTGTGGTGCGTGCATCTTCAAGCGCCGCAAGCCCGAAGCCGGCCAGGATCAGGCCCGCCGCCATGCAGGCCGCAGCCGCGCGCATTGCGCATTTCTGCCTGAGATGGAAGGCCGCGCCCATGAGCGGCAGGCTGAGCCAGCCCAGCCAGAAGACCGGGTTTTGCGCCGCGCCGATCCACAGCGCTATGCCGCAGGCCAGAAGCACCGGCACGAGGAGAAAGAACAGCCCATGCGCCCGCTCCTCCTGCAAGGCCAGCACCAGGCCGGAGGGCGACCAGGCGGATCGGGCCTGGCGAAGGGCGACCAGACCGGCAAGGCGGCGGGTTGGTCCAGCCCGTTCCCCGGAAATGATGAGATCGCCGCCCGGCCGCGCCGACCAGTCGAGCATCCGGTCGAAGGGCGCCTGGTCGAAAGAGCGGGCCTCCGCCTCCTCGGTCGGGGATGCGATGGCAGACCCTGCGGCGAAGGGTCTCACCTGCACACTACGGCTGTGGTCGTCCTCACGCGGCGACACTGGTCATCCCCGGTCTTTTCCACCCCCTGCAGCAAGACCATTTCCGCATTCTCAAGCTTGCATGCCAGCGGGCCGATGCTGGCGGCGGCGATGAAGGGCCGAAGGTCCGGCCGTCTCGCCCGCATCCTCTCTTTCCGTCGGGCCCGTCCAGCGTCGCACAGGTCAGACTGCACCCGCCGTCATTGCACGGTCAACTGCCTGCGGCTGTGCTTTTCGTCTGGACCTTGCGTTCAGATGTTCTACATTTTGCCGCGACTGGCGAGCGCGATCCTTGGTGGCGGGAGTCAGCCCCACCATAAATTTCGCGCTGCACCAATTAGCCTTCAGGAGTGCTTGGCAGCGCGCGACGGATCATATAGCTAACTCATATGCTTCATTTCTTTGGCGCGTTCGGCGCCATTCCGCCCATCGGAGGATCAGCATGACGGAAACAAGCGCACATCTTGGATTGGGAGATAAGAAGGTCGATCTCGGCGTCCGCAAAGGGACGATCGGTCCCGATGTGATCGATATCGGTTCGCTCTACAAGCAGACCGGCGCCTTCACCTACGATCCGGGTTTCACCTCGACCGCGGCCTGCGAATCGAAGATCACCTTCATCGACGGCGACGAAGGTGTTCTGCTGCATCGCGGCTATCCGATCGAGCAGCTCGCAGAGCACGGCGATTTTCTGGAGACCTGCTATCTGCTGCTCTATGGTGAATTGCCCACCGCAGCGCAGAAGAAGGATTTCGACTATCGCGTCACGCACCACACCATGGTGCATGAGCAGATGAGCCGCTTCTTCACCGGTTTCCGCCGCGACGCCCACCCGATGGCCGTCATGGTTGGCACCGTGGGCGCGCTCTCCGCCTTCTATCACGACTCGACCGATATCACCGATCCGCATCAGCGGATGGTTGCATCGCTGCGGATGATCGCCAAGATGCCGACGATCGCCGCCATGGCCTATAAATACCATATCGGCCAGCCCTTCGTGTATCCGAAGAACGATCTCGATTACGCATCGAACTTCCTGCGCATGTGCTTTGCAGTTCCTTGCGAGGAGTATCAGGTGAACCCGGTTCTGGCGCGCGCCATGGACCGAATCTTCATCCTGCATGCCGATCACGAGCAGAACGCATCCACCTCCACGGTCCGCCTGGCCGGCTCCTCCGGCGCCAATCCCTTTGCCTGTATTGCTGCCGGCATTGCCTGCCTTTGGGGTCCTGCCCATGGCGGCGCCAATGAAGCGGCTCTCAACATGCTGACGGAGATCGGCACGCCGGACCGCATTCCGGAATTCATCGCGCGCGCCAAGGACAAGAACGATCCGTTCCGCCTGATGGGCTTTGGCCACCGCGTCTACAAGAATTACGATCCGCGCGCCAAGATCATGCAGAAGACCACGCATGAAGTGCTGGGCGAACTCGGCCACAAGGACGATCCGCTGCTGCAGGTCGCCATGGAGCTGGAAAAGATTGCGCTGACGGATGAGTATTTCGTCGAGAAGAAGCTCTATCCGAATATCGATTTCTATTCCGGCATCACGCTGAAGGCGATGGGCTTCCCCACCACCATGTTCACGGTGTTGTTCGCGCTTGCCCGCACCGTCGGCTGGATCGCCCAGTGGGCCGAGATGATCGAGGATCCGCAGCAGCGTATCGGTCGCCCGCGCCAGCTCTATACCGGCGAGCCGAAGCGCGATTATCTGCCGATTTCCAAGCGCTGATCGGCGCTACCGGCGCATCGAAAAAAGGCCCGCCTCGTGCGGGCCTTTTGTTTGCCACGATTTCTGTTGAAGAAGGCGTGGTCTCGCAGGCTCGGCCTCTATCTGAGAATGCCGTTCGCCAGCCGGTTGTGCGACGCGCTAGGCGAGATCCCTGGCCGCCCGGTCGGAGAGAAGCTCGAGCACCAGCCGCGCGCCTGCCTCTCCCGGCGCAATGCCGGTGGACAGCCTCTCCCACACGGTTGAAAATCCCTCCAGCATGGCGCGCCGTTGCGGCGTGTCGCTTGAAAGGCATTCGGCCCAGCGCGCCAGATAGCCTGGCCGCACCAGATCATTGACGTGCTCGGGAATGACCGGCTGGTCGGCGATCAGATTGGGCAAGGCCGCCGACCAGATCTTGATTCTGTGGGCCATCAGCCGCACCAGCCAGTCCGCCTTATAGATCGATACGGTTGGAACGCCGCAGAGCGCCAGTTCCAGCGTGACCGTTCCGGACGCGGCAATGGCTGAGTCGGCTGCGGCAAAACCTGCCCATTTCTCGGCTGGGGTCGATGTCAGCTTCGGCTGGATCGACCAGTCGGCCAGCATTTTCTCGAGAAGCGGACGCTGGCGAGCGACGGTGGGCAGCAGGAATTCCATTGCCGGATTGCGGGCCGCAAGAATCTCGACGGTCTCTTTCAGCGCCGGCAGCAGCATCCGGATTTCGGTCGAGCGGGATCCCGGCAGCAGCAGCACCGTCTTGGCCTCCCGGCCCGGTTGCTTGTCCTGCCGCAGGCGCCGAACGGCCAGTACATTTTCGTCCGCCGTCAGGCGATGGCCGACGAAATCCGTTTTCGGTCCGCCGAGACGGCGCATTGCCTCCGGCTCGAAGGGCAGAAGCGCCAGCACCTGATCCACATAGGCCAGCATGGCCGGAGCACGATATTCCTTCCAGGCCCAGACGCTCGGGCAGACATAATCCACCACCGGCAGATCCGGCAGAGCCTCGCGGACCCGCTTGGCGACGCGATGAGTGAAATCCGGGCTATCGATGATCAGCAGCAGATCCGGCCGCGCGGCAATGATGGCATCGGCAGTCTCGCGGATCCGGCGCAGAAGCTTCGGCAGGCGCTTCAGCACCTCGCTGACGCCCATGATCGAGAGTTCGGAAAAGTCGAAGAGCGAGGTCAGACCCTCCGCCTCCAGGGCCTCGCCGCCCACACCGACCAGCGTGATCTCGGCCGGATGCGCGGCTTTCAGGGCGCGGATCAGATCGCCGCCCAAGAGATCGCCGGACACTTCCCCGGCAACGACGGCGATCTTCAAAGGCTTCTGGCTCATCTCAGTCCTCTTCCGGAAAGGCCACGATCAAGGCCGCAGACGAAAATCCGGTTCTCATCCGCCAGATCGATCATGGCTTGCCGATCGATGATCAGGGCGCGTCCGGCTTCCACGGCAATGCCGGCCAGTCCGGCCGCGATCGCCCCGCGCACCGTCGACGGTCCGACAGTCGGAAGGTCGGCGCGCATGTCCTGTTGCGGCTTGCACAGCTTGACGAGCACGCCACGGCGACGAACCGAGATCCGGCCGGCCGTCCGCAAGGCGGCCACTCGTTCCAGCATGCTGTCGGTGCCTTCCGCCCCTTCGAGCGCCACGATCCGTCCGCCGACGCAGACTGCCCCCTGCCCGACATCGAGCTGTCCGAGCATTGTCGCCGCCTGCGCCCCGATCTCGATGTCGCGGAGGTCGTCGGCCTGCGGCTGAAGCCGCGTCAAAGCGCCGGTCTCCGCCAGCAGTGCCGGCACGATCTCATGCACGCCGACGACGCGGCAGCCCATGCCCTCGAAGAGGCCGATCACCATTTGCAGCACCGTATCATCACCGCCGGCCAGCAAGGTGCGCACGACATGCGGCAATTTCAGGAGAGAGCGGAAGGTGGGATGAATATCGCGCCATTCCGGACGCCGGCGGACACCGCCGCAGAGCACGACGCGGGTCACGCCCTTTTCGCGGATCAGCCGCTGAATGCCGGCAAAATCACCGACGCCGGTGACCATTTGCTCAAAGCCGGAGAAGTCGCGATCCGCCTCCTGGCGCAGGGCCACCACCACCGGCTCGTCTCCGGCGGCGCGGGCGGCCTCGGCCACATGCAGGGGCAGATAGCCCATGCCGGCGATGATTGCGAGCCGGCCCTCACTCCTGTGCGCGGGAGCGGCCGGCACCATGTCAGGCCTTGCCGCGATAGGGTGACGAAATGGCCCGATCGCTGTCGGCGCAGATGAAGTCGATCACTTCCAGCGCCTCCTTGCAGTCGAGATAGTCTTCGCGGATCGCGGCCGCATTGGCACGCACCGATCCTTCACCCTCGAAGATCTGTTTGAAGGCGCGACGGACCTGGTGGATCACTGCCCGCTCGATGCCGGCGCGCGACATGCCGACAACGTTCAGACCGCCGAGAATGCCCGGATTGCCGTTCAGCATGCCATAGGGAATGACATCATAATTGACGGCCGAAAGCCCGCCGATAAAGGCGTGGCGACCGATGCGGGTGAACTGGTGGACGGCGCAGCCACCGCTGAGGATGGCGCGATCGGCAACCTGGACATGACCGGCCAGCATGACATTGTTCGACAGGATGATATGGCTGCCCAGGCGGCAATCATGTGCGACGTGCGAATTGGCGAGGAAGAGGCAGTCATCCCCGACGCTGGTAATGCCGCCGCCACCGACCGTGCCGGTGTTCATCGTGACGCCCTCGCGGATCGTGCAGCGCTCACCGATCACCAGACGCGAATCCTCACCCGCCTCGTGCAGGCTCTGCGAAACGCCGCCGATGACCGCCATGGGGAAGATCCGGCTGCCGCGACCGATTTCCGTGAGGCCCGTGACGACAGCATTGGAGATGACCTCCACTCCGTCGTGCAGGACCACGCGCGGCCCAATGCGGCAAAAGGGGCCGACAGTGACATGGTCGCCGATCACCGCCCCGTCCTCGATCACGGCAAGCGGACTGATGCGCGCGGTAGCGGCAATCCTGCTCATCAGGCTTCCTTCTGCCGGATCATGGCGCCGACATCGGCCTCTGCGACCAATGCGCCCTCGACCTTGGCCTCGCAATGGAATTTCCAGATATTGCCGCGCTGCTTCTGCTTGACGACATGGATCTCGACCCTGTCTCCCGGCACGACCGGCTTGCGGAAGCGGGCATTGTCGATGGTCATGAAATAGACCAGCTTGCCGCCCTCACCCTGCTTGCGGGCACAGATCGCACCGGCCGTCTGCGCCATGGCCTCGATCAAGAGGACACCCGGCATGATCGGCTGTTCCGGGAAATGGCCGGTGAAATGCGGCTCGTTGGCCGTGACATTCTTGATCCCGGTCGCGCTATTGTCACCATCGATATCAATGATCCGGTCGACCAGAAGGAAGGGATACCGATGGGGCAGCAGCTTCATGATCTCAAGGATGTCAACGGATCCCAATTCCGCCTTTTCCTGATCAGCCATCCCTGTTTCTCCTTTTCCTTGCCCGTTCGTCCGATCGCGCCATGATCTCTGCGATGTCCCGCATGAAATCGGGCATGGGACGCGCCGGAATTCCGCCGAAACGACCGCCTGCCGGCAGCGAGCTGATCACACCGCTCATGGCCGCAATCTGTACGCCGTCGCCGATCGTGATGTGTCCATTGACACCCGATGCGCCGCCAATCCGAACGCCGTCTCCGATTTTCGTCGAGCCCGCTATACCAGCACCGCTCGCAATCGCGCAATGCCGTCCGATCCATACATTGTGGGCAATCTGGACCAGATTATCGATTTTGGTGCCCTCGCCGATCACGGTGTCGTCCATCGCGCCACGATCGATCGTTGTATTGGCGCCGATTTCCACGTGATCCTGAATGATGACGCGGCCGATCTGAACGATTTTCAGCATGCCGCGCGGACCGGGCGCAAAGCCGAACCCGTCCTGGCCGATCCGCACACCATTGTGGATGATGACGTGATTGCCGATCAGCGCCGCCATCACCGTGGCCCCGGCCGCGACGGAACAGTTCCGGCCGAGCCTGACGCCTGCGCCGATGACGGCGCCGGGTCCGATATAGCTGCCTGCGCCGATTTCCGCCCCAGCGCCGATCACCGCCATCGGTTCGACTGTCACATCGGCCTCAAGACGCGCCGAAGGATCGACATGCGAGGCCGGCGAGACACCGCTCTCTGCCGTGACCGACGGAATGCGCATGGCATCCGGATGGAGCAAAGCGCCCGCCAAGGCAAACGCGGTGGCCGGGTTTGCGGTGAGAAGTACCGCCACATGGTCGGGGATGATCGGACGCAGAGCCGCGTCGCAGATAATGGCAGAGGCCTGGCAGGACTGGAGATCGGCTCTGTGCTTGCGCGACAGAATATAGCAGATGTCGCCCGCCTTCGCCCTCGCCACCGGCGCAACGGATCGAATGACCCGCTCGCCATGATCGAGGGATTCAAGCTCCGCGCCGATGGATGAGGCAAGCTCGCGCAGCCTCACCCCGCTATGCGGAGGAAAGAATGTGTGGTCGTCCATCAGCCAAGGCTCCAGAACAGATTTTCACCCACAGTTCTGGATGCCGAAGGTCAGAACTGGTTCGCCATGCTGAAGCGGAAGCGCTGTTCCTGATCGTAGTCTTCCTTGACGACCGGCACGGCATAATCGACGCGCAGCGCACCGAAGGGCGACGCCCAGGTGATGCCGGCGCCAACCGATGCACGCCAGGAGCCGCTGGTGCCGCTGACCGACCCGGCAACCGGAACATCATTGCCATACAGCGTGCCGGCATCGGCGAAGACGGCGGCGCGCAGGCCGAAGTCTTCCGGAATGGCCGGCATGGGAACGCTGATTTCAGCCGAGGCGTTGAAATAGGTCGTGCCGCCGATTGCATCGCCATTCGAGACGCGCGGACCGATGCCATCGCTTTCGAAGCCGCGCACCTGGCGACCGCCGAAGGTGAACTGATCGAAGACGTTGAGCTTGTCGCCGGTTGCCACAACATGACCCGCGCCGACAGCCACCTGACCGATCAGGTCGAGCTCGTCCGACAGGAGGTGGAAGTAGCGTGCACGACCGTAGATCTTGTAGAATTCGGAATCACCGCCAAGGCCGGCGAATTCGTGCGTGACCGTTGCGTAGACGCCTTCCCGCGGCAGGGTCATGCTGTCGAGCGAGTTATAGGTCAGGGTCTGACCGATGATCGACTGCTGATAGGTGCCGCCGGCAACCAGTTCGCGGAACGGAGAGACGAGGTTGCTGCTGCTCTCGTCATATTCGATTTCCTTGTAGGTATAGCGCAAGGTCGTCGCCAGCTGCTCGGTGATCGGCGCCGTGACGCGGAGCGTGCCGCCCTGTTCGGAATATTCGTAATTGTCGTTCGACGAGGTCTGGCTCTTGAACAGGTCGAAACCGGCCGCCAGGCGATAGCCGAGGAAATAGGGCTCGGTGAAGCTCAGCGAGTAGGTCTGGGCATCGTTCTCACCAGCACCCGCGGCAACGCGGATATACTGACCGCGGCCGAGGAAGTTCTTCTCCTCGATCGAGGCTTCGAGCAGCACGCCGTCATTGGCGGCATAGCCAGCGCCGATGCCGAACGAACCGGTCGACTGATCTTCCACATCCACGACGATCACGACCCGGTCGGACGAAGAGCCGCCCTGGGTGGTGATGTTGACGCGGCTGAAATAGCCCAGGGCCTCAAGACGGCGCTTGGCGCGGGTGATAGCCAGCTGATTGAAGGCATCGCCTTCGCTCAGATCGAATTCGCGGCGGATGACGTAATCGCGCGTGCGGGTGTTGCCGCGGATCTCGATCCGCTCGACATAGGCGCGCTCGCCCTGATCGACCAGATAGGTCACGCCGACCGTATTGGTCTGGAAGTTGCGGTCGCCACGCGGCGTTACGCGTGCAAAGGGATAGCCGGCGGCTGCGACCTTGGTGGAGATCGCCTCCATGCTCTTCTGCACTTCGCGGGCATTGTAGATGTCGCCCGATTCCGTCTCGACCAGATTGTCCAGCTGCGAGCCGTCAATGCCGGGAACCGTCGACTCGACGGCGATGTTGCCGAAGCGGTAGCGCGGGCCTTCCTCGACAGTGAAGGTGATCGTGTATTCGTTCTTGGCTTCATCCAGCACGGCATCGGAGGAAATGATGCGGAAATCCGGATAGCCGTGATTGTAGTAGAACTGGCGGAGCGCCTCTTCATCGGCACGCAGCTTGTCTTCCGAATAGACATCCTTGCGGGTCAGGAAGGAGAGCGGGCCGCTTTCCTTGGTGATCAGCGCGTCATGCAGACGGCGATCGCCATAGGCGTTGTTGCCGACGAAATTGATGTTGGCGATCTTGGTCCGGTCGCCTTCGTTGATCACGTAGGCGATGTTGACGCGGCCCTGGCCGATCGGCGCGACCTGCGTCGTGACCTGGACATCGTTACGGCCGATCTGCGCATAGGCCTCGCGGATACGCTGGATATCCGCATTCATCAGCGCCTCGTTGTAGGGCCCGAGCGGCTGGGTCTGGACGACGCCCTGGAGCTTGTCGTCCTTGATCTTGCGGTTGCCGTTGAAGACCACCTGGTTGACCAGCTGGCTCTCATCCACGGTCACCACCAGCGTGCTGCCGGAAACCGAGATGCGGACATCCGAGAAATAGCCGGTGCCATAGAGGCGCTTGACCGATTCATCGATGTCGGCGTTGGAGAAACTCACACCGGGACGAATGGTGATGTTGGAACGAACGGCTTCCTGTCCGGCGCGCTGCGCTCCGCGCACGTCGATGCGCTGGATCACGGCTGCCTGAGCAACCAGCGGCGAGGCAAGTACGACCACACCCGCACCCGACGCGACAACACCAGCAGACAGCGCAAACGCCGAGACTGCGTTCAAAAACTTTGAACCAGCTTTCATTTTCAAATCTTACCTTTTCCCGTTGTCCCTCGGCGGGCGGCACCCGACTCCGGCCACGTGTGTCGTTTTACCTGCTTTTGACCTACAAGCAAGGCATCCCGTTAATTTCTATTTACTTCCTTACAAGCCGTGACCCAATCGCCACGCAGACTTGTTAACAGGGTAAACAATTGGTTTAAAAGCGTGATATCAGCCGATCCATCGACCGATCGTGTCATTCCACGTCGCGAAGACCATCAGCGTCAGAAGAAGCGCGAAACCGATGCGGAAGACAGTCTCCTGCAGGCGCTCGCTCAGCGGCCTCCCCCTCACTGCCTCCAAGGCATACAAAACCAGGTGTCCGCCATCAAGCACCGGAATTGGAAAGAGATTCATCAATCCAAGGGAAACAGAGATCACGGCGGCGAAATTGAGGACGGCGACGAAACCCAGCGTTGCGACCTGGCCGGTTGTCTCGGCAATGCGGATCGGACCGCCAATCTGGTCGGCCGACATCTTGCCGGCAAAGATATTGCCCAGATATTGGAACGTCCCGCTGATGATGTGTCCCGTTTCGGCAAAGCCCTGGCCGATGGCTTCCAGGGGGCCATAGGTGACGCGGCGGAAATTGCCCCGCTGTTCGTCCGTCACAATGCCGATCTGGCCCAGTTCGACCCGGTTGCCGAACTGGTCAGTGATGTCCACCCGCTTGGGCACCATCGGCAGATCGAGCACCTGCCCGGCGCGCTCCACGGTCACGATGATTTCGGTCTCCGGCCGGACGCTCACATAGCGGCGCACGTCATCGAAGGTGCGGATCTCGCGGCCGTCAAGCGCCACCAGACGGTCGCCGACCGCGACCCCGGCCGCCTGGGCGGCGCTGTCGGCGCGCACCTCGGCCACCACCGGATCCGCGACCATGCGGCCGTATAGGCTGAAGACGACGGCGAAGATGAGAATGGCGAGCACGAAATTGGCGATCGGGCCGGCGGCCACCGTCAGCGCCCGCTTCCACAGCTTGGCGCCGCCCAATGTCTGGGCCCGCTCGGCCTCGCTCATCTGCGCCATGGCGCCGGAGAGATCCGGCCGGCTTGCTGCGTCCTCATCGCCGAGAAAGCGCACATAGCCGCCGAGCGGGATGAGGCTCAGCTTCCAGCGTGTCCCGTGTCCATCGGTAAAGCCCACGATTTCGGGGCCGAAACCGATCGAAAAGGCCGTCACGCGAATGCCGCACCAGCGCCCGACGAGATAATGACCCATCTCGTGGATGAAGACGAGGAAGGACAGCACGAGAAGGAAGGGAATGATGTAACCCGTGATCACGCTCACTATCGCCATTCCGCTGCATTCCTTTCGAACCTATTGCATGTCGCGCAAAAATGTACTGCGGTTTTGCGAAGACGACATGCATAAACAAAGAAATAAAGCGCGTTGCACGAATCCGTTTGAACGCAACGCGCTGTAAGAGATGTCACCAATGCCGCAACCGGCCCGCTCTCCCGATCTCGGTCGAGCGCTTCGGCCAGGCTACAATCCGAACAGGAAGGCCGCGACCGAAGGGGTTACCTGTTCGGACCATGCGGCATGCAGGATTGCAAGTAGAAAAGCGGTGAAGCCGGCAAAGACCAGCCCGTCCACCCTGTCCATCACCCCGCCATGGCCAGGAATGAGATGGCTGGAATCCTTGACGCCGAATCGGCGCTTGATGAAGGACTCGAACAGGTCTCCGATCTGGCTCATCACCGAGAGAAGGCAGGCGAGAAACAGGGTCCGCACAGGCAGGGCGGGGAAGAAGGCCAGCGAGACGAGGCCCCCTGCCGCGACACCGGATACCGTGCCGCCAATCGCGCCAGACCAGGTCTTGCCGGGCGAAATGCGCGGCGCAAGCTTTGGCCCTCGCAGTGCGCGCCCGACGAAATAGGCAAGGATATCCGTGGCCCATACCACCGCGAAGATGAACAGCATGGCAACGAAACCCGGCTGGTCGGCGGCGCGAATGGCCGCCAGGGCCACAGCGCTGAGACCGGAATAGAATATGCCGCCGGCAAGCCAGCCCGTGCCGCCCCGGATCGCCTTCAGCAGCAGCGCGGTGATGGTGAAGCCGCCGATCAGGGGAACGCCGAGCCCCTCGTCGCCGATCACCAGGTTGATGGCGACGCAGGCGGTCGCCAGCCAGCCGAGCGCATTGCCGCGGAAATCCGTATCGGCCAGCCGCGTCATGCGCGACCACTCGTAATAGACGAGAAGGCTGATGAGCGCTGCGAGAAGGCGAAAGGCAAGCCCGCCCATCCAGGTGGCCGCCAGCGTCACGACAGCGAGAACGAGGGCGGATCCGATCCGCTTCTTCAGCTCCGGCGACATCAGCCCGCCACCGCCGTCTTGACCGGAGACAATCCTCCGAACCGCCGTTCGCGGCCGCTATAGAGCTTCAGCGCCTCGGCAAAGGTCTCGGCGGTAAAATCCGGCCAGTAATCCGGAAGGAAGACGAATTCCGAATAGGCCGCCTGCCAGAGGAGGAAGTTCGACAGACGTTCCTCGCCGCTGGTGCGAATGATCAGATCGGGATCGGGAATTCCGGCTGTGTCGAGATTTTCGGCAATGAGGTCCGGGGTGATGAGCGCCGGATCCAGGCGACCGGAGGCCGCCTCCTGCGCCAGCCGGCGCATCGCCCGTGCAATCTCGTCCCTCGCGCCGTAATTGAAGGCGATGATCAGCGTCAGGCCTTCATTCAGCCGCGTCGTCTCCTCCGCCTCCAGGAGAAGCGGCAGCACATCGCCGCGCAGGTTCTCGCGATCGCCGATGACGCGAATGCGTACATTGGCCTTGTGCAGCTCAGCCAGGTCGCGGCGGATGAAGCGCCGCAGGAGACCCATCAGATCGGAAACCTCGGCCGCCGGGCGCGACCAGTTTTCCGAGGAGAAGGCAAACAGCGTCAGATAGCGCACCCCGCAGCCGCCGGCGGCGCGTACCACCTGCCGCACCGCATCGACGCCCTTGGTATGGCCCATGGTGCGCGGCAGTCCCCGCTCCTTGGCCCAGCGGCCGTTGCCATCCATAATGATGGCGACGTGCTCCGGGACTGGGGACAAACCACCGCTGACCATCGTGACCGCTCGCTTTTACCGTTTGAGTGAAACAGGAACCCGCAGGCTTTAAACCTGCATGATTTCCTTTTCCTTTTCCGCAAGCAAGCGGTCCACTTCGGAAATCGTATCATCCGTCATCTTCTGAACCCGTTCCGACTGTGCGCGACTGTCGTCCTGGCTCATCGAGCCGTCCTTTTCCGCCTTTTTCAAGGCTTCCATGCCGTCGCGACGCACATGGCGCACCGCCACCTTGCTCTTCTCGGCATAGTCATGCGCGACCTTGACGAGCGATTTGCGGCGCTCCTCGTTCAGTTCGGGCAGCGGAATCCGCAGGTTCTGGCCGTCGACGATCGGGTTGAGGCCGAGATTCGATTCGCGAATGGCGCGGTCCACGGCGCCTACCATGGTCTTGTCCCAGATGGAAACGCCGAGCATGCGCGGCTCGGGCACTGTGATATTGGCAACCTGGTTCAGCGGCATGCGCGAGCCATAGGCTTCCACGGTCACGGGATCGAGAATGTTTGCCGAGGCGCGCCCGGTGCGCAGCGATGCGATATCGCTCTTGAACGCTGCAATCGCGCCGTCCATCCGGCGCTTGATATCGTTGAGATCAATGGATCCGCTCATTGTTCCACTCCGTTCGAATTCAAAGGGCTAGGGGCACGCTCGGCCTCAAGCCCCGTCAGCTGTCCGTCACGATGGTCTTGCGGCCACCGCCGAGGAGAATTTGCCCAAATCCGCCTTTCTCGTGGATCGAGAAGACGATGATGGGAATTGCATTTTCACGGGCCAACGCCACGGCCGCGACATCCATGACGGCCAGGCCCTTTTCGAGAACCTCGCTATGGGTCAGCGTGTCGAAACGCGTTGCAGCCGGATCCTTCTTCGGATCGGCGGAATAGATGCCGTCGACCTGGGTGCCCTTGAAGATGGCTTCCGCGCCGATTTCGGCGGCCCTGAGCGCGCCGGCGGAATCGGTGGTGAAGAACGGATTGCCCGTGCCGCCGGCAAAGATCACGACGCGACCCTGCGCCATGTGATGCAAGGTCCGGCGCTGGGAGAAGCTCTCGCAGATCTCCGGCATGGCGATCGCCGACAGAACCACCGTCTCGACATCCAGCTTGCGCAGCGATGTCGCCAGCGCCAGCGCATTGATGACGGTTGCGAGCATGCCCATGTGATCGCCGGTGACCCGGTCGCCACCCTTCGAGGCCACGGCCACGCCGCGGAAGATATTGCCGCCGCCGACCACCAGTCCGACCTCGACACCCATCCGCACCGCTTCCGCAATATCGGCGGCAATGCGATCGGCCACGGCGACATCGATGCCGAAGCCCTGGCTGCCCATCAGGGCCTCCCCGGAGACTTTGAGCAGAACACGCTTGTAGACGGGTTGAGTGGAAGTCATGGAAATTCCTTCAAGGATCATACCGGAAGCCGGATACACGAAGGGCATCGCATTGTCACGCGATGCCCCTTGCATTCACAGGTTTTGGCGTCGAAAGCTCAGATCATGATCGTTTCAGACCGGATCGGCCCAAAAACCCTAATCATGATCCACACCCAGAGATGAGCGAGGGAGCCGCGGCGAGAAATACCAGGATTTCCCGCCGTCGCGTCCTTAGTGCTTGACGGCCGCAGCGACTTCAGCCGCGAAATCGGACTCTTCCTTCTCGACGCCTTCGCCGAGCAGGAGACGCACCATGCCGGTCACTTCGATCGATGCGCCGGCTTCCTTTTCGGCAGCCTTGACGGCTTCACCGACGGTCTGTTCCGGGTTGATGACGAAAGCCTGCGACAGGAGGGCGACCTCCTCGAAGAACTTGCGCATGCGGCCTTCAACCATCTTTTCGATGATCGCATCCGGCTTGCCGGACGCGCGCGACTGCTCGATGAAGACGTTGCGCTCGCGCTCGGCGACGGAGGCATCGACTTCCTCGGCGCGAATGGCCAGCGGGTTGGTCGCTGCGATATGCATGGCAACCTGGCGACCGATCGAGGTCAGCACAGCCTTGTCGCCTTCAGACTTCAGCGCCACGAGCACACCCAGCTTGCCGATGCCGTCGCCGGCCGCGTTGTGGATATAGGTCGCGACGACACCGTGCTCGACCTGAAGCAGAGCCGAGCGGCGCAGCGTCATGTTCTCGCCGATCGTTGCGATGGCATCCTTGATCGAGTCAGCAACCGACTTGCCGGTGGCCGGATAGGTGGCAGCGGCAACGGCGTCGACAGTCCCATCGGTTCCGAGCGCGACATTGGCGACGCCGCGAACGAGATCCTGGAAGGCATCGTTACGCGCAACGAAGTCGGTTTCGGAGTTGAGCTCGATCACGACGGCCTTATGGCCGGCGCCGGCAATCCCGATCAGGCCTTCGGCGGCCGTGCGGCCCGACTTCTTGTCGGCCTTTGCAATACCCTTGGCACGCAGCCAGTCGATTGCGGCTTCAATATCACCATTGGTCTCGGTGAGAGCCTTCTTGCAATCCATCATGCCCGCGCCGGATTTTTCGCGCAGTTCCTTAACCAGTGCTGCAGTGATCTCGCTCATGTTTGCCTCTTGTCCAATCAGGGGTGCGCCTGCCGGAATCGCTGGGCGGGCGCCCGTTTGGGGCACGAATGTACCCGGAAGTGTGACAGCGTGATGAATAATCGTCCGCGCGATCTCACGCGATGATTGGCGAAACGGGGTTCCGCCGGCGCCGGACGGCGTTCTTTGGTCGCGACGAGCCTTCAAGGCTCAATCGTCAGCAGGCCGGGACGCGGAACATGTCCGCGTCCCGGCCGCCAGGATCAGGATTCGGCTTCTTCCGAAAGAGCCGGCTCGACCGGAGCATCGGCCATGGCGCCGATATCGCGGCCCGATGCGCCCTGCTGACGAGCCAGGCCGTCAATGGCGGCGCGGGCGATCAGGTCGCAATAGAGGGCGATGGCGCGCGATGCATCGTCATTGCCCGGGATCGGGTAGTCGATGAGGTCCGGATCGCAATTGGAATCGATGATGGCAACGACCGGGATGCCCAGGCGCTTTGCTTCATCGATGGCGATCTTTTCCTTGTTCGTGTCGATGATGAACATCAGGTCCGGCGTGCCGCCCATATCGCGGATACCGCCGAGAGCCTTTTCGAGCTTTTCGCGCTCGCGCTCCAGGTTCAGGCGCTCCTTCTTGGTGAAGCCCTGAGCGTCGGAGGCCAGGATTTCATCGAGCTTGCGCAGGCGCTGGATCGAGTTCGAAATGGTCTTCCAGTTCGTCATCATGCCGCCGAGCCAGCGGGAGTTGACGTAATACTGGGCAGAGCGCTTTGCCGAATCGGCGATCAGCTCGGAAGCCTGGCGCTTGGTGCCGACGAAGAGAACGCGGCCGCCACGGGCCACGGTGTCGGAAATCACCTGCAGGGCGCGCGACAGCATCGGAACCGTCTGGGCCAGATCGATGATGTGGATATTGTTGCGATCGCCGAAGATGTACGGCTTCATCTTCGGGTTCCAGCGATGAGTCTGGTGACCGAAGTGGACACCAGCTTCCAGAAGCTGGCGCATGCTGAAATCAGGCAATGCCATGCCTTTTTCTCCTTGTTTCCGGTTTAACCCCCGCGAGGCGAACAGCCGGCCCTTCGGACCGACCACCGGCGGAACGGTCCGGATTTCTCCCGGACAATCCCATGCCTCGCGTGTGGAATGGGCTGCGCATAACCGCATTGGCGGGCAAATGCAAGATGATACGCAGCCGATTTGCGCGGCACGCATCGGGAATGGCGAAAAACCCGGGTTTTGCCAATCGCATGGACGGGCATGCACCGGCATGGCAAGCTATTGGAGACCAGATGCCAAAGCGAGCAAAATCCGGAGAGGAATGAAATGAGGCCCATCGTGAAACGGAATGCCGTCGCCTGCCTGATCGCAACGCTCATCGGCTTTTCTCCGGCTCTGGCGCAGACGAATGGCTGTCCCGTCAGGCCCGGCAAGATCCTGACCGCAGCGGAGATCTATGACGGTCCTGTCGAGGATAATGCCATTCTCGCTCCGGACAGCTCGACCGGCACGGCCGCGAAGGCGGTGAACCGCTTCGATGTCGGCGCCATTGTCGCACAAGGCCGCAAGATCGTGCTGAGCTGTCACTACAAGGGCGAAGCCAAGCCCGTTTACATCGAGATCAGGACCAAGGTCACGACCTGCGAACAGCGGGTCGACAAGGTGGCGGGCGGCAGTCTCGACTGCCGCTGAGGGCGGTAAGTACAAACCGCCGCCATCTGCCGGTCAGCGGCAGGTTTCCGGCTGTCTGTCGAGGACTTCCAGCTTCGACAGCGTGCCGGACAGGACGAAGTCGCCGTAATCCATCGTCAGGTCGCGGGTAATGCCATTGTCGTAGAGCTTGAAGGACATGCGATAGGCCGGCAGCGAATCGGTCTTCGAATCCTCGTTGTAATAGGCGATGGTCACCGGCCAGTAGGGCGTGCCGGCAAATTCGCCGGCGCTCTTGGCCTCGGGATCGTCGGCCGCCGGCGTCTGCTGCTTGCCGACCACGGTGCTCGTCATCAGGCTCTTGTCGCCATCCTCCGAACCGTCGAACACGCGCGCTTCGAAGAAGCGCTTGCCGGCCCGCGCATTCTCGATCACTTCCAGCATATGTTCGGTGGGGAATTTCGCGGCGATCAGATCGACCTCGCGCGAATCGGGCTTGGCGAGCTCGACGGTAACGCCCTCGGCGCTATCCTTCGCCTCGCCCGTCACCTGC
Source organism: Rhizobium sp. SSA_523 (assembly GCF_030435705.1). Taxonomy (NCBI): domain Bacteria; kingdom Pseudomonadati; phylum Pseudomonadota; class Alphaproteobacteria; order Hyphomicrobiales; family Rhizobiaceae; genus Affinirhizobium; species Affinirhizobium gouqiense. The sequence continues at coordinate 828,683 of NZ_CP129382.1, read as the reverse complement.
TTGTCCAGCTTCTCGTCCGTATAGCTCTTGGTGTCGAAGCGGAACTGGCCGGCATTGACATTCTCGAAGGTCGTCGTCTGCTGGTCGGTCAGCCGCATGTCCTCGCCGGTATCGATCTTGGTGACGAAGCGGAAATGCGTGGTGAAGCCGGAACAGGCGGATCCCGTGAATTCATAGACCATGCGGCCGAACATGCCCTCGATCCCGGAGCGCTCGGACACGTCCTTCAGTTTCAGGTCGTAGACGGCGCGATGCGGGATCAGGGCGCGCGCGGCTTCGATGCCGGCCAAGGCAGGGCTGGAGGCTGCCGGGATCAGGCCTGCCAAAATCAGTCCTGAAAGGGCAGCGGTTTCCAGTTTCGGTCGCAACATCCACAAACTCCTATGGGACTCGAGAGGCGGTGTTATATGTACGCCATCAGATGATGCGTAAGCTCGCCGTCCACCTGTCATGTGTGACGGAATCTGGTCTTTTTTACAATCGAGTGGGAGAATGAAATGTCGCAAGCGATCGATACGCGCCTGAAAGAACTGGGGATAGAACTGCCGGTTGCAGCGGCACCGGCGGCCAATTACCTGCCCTATGTGCTGAACGGCAACACGCTCTACATTTCCGGGCAACTCCCCATGAAGGACGGCAAGATGGCGGTGACCGGCCTTGTCGGCAGCGAGGTGGACCTGGCATCTGCCCAACAGGCGGCGGAACTCTGCGCGATCAACATTCTCGCCCAGGCAAAGGCGGCATTGGGCGGCGATCTCGGCAGGGTGCGGCGCGTCCTCAAACTCAACGGCTTCATCGCCTCCGCCCCGGGCTTCATCGAACAACATGTCGTGATGAACGGCGCGTCCAATCTCGTCGCCAATGTGCTGGGTGAAGCGGGAAAGCATGCGCGTGCGGCGGTCGGAATGGCGGCCCTGCCCTTCAATGCCGCCGTCGAGGTGGACGCGATCCTGGATGTCGAGGCATGAGCATGACGTCTAGCTGGATCAAGGATCTTCCGGTCGCCCATCGCGGCTATCACGACATGAACCAGACGGTCTGGGAGAACACGCTCTCCGCCTTTTCGCGGGCCGCGGATGCCGGTTTCGCCATCGAATGCGATATCCAGCTCTCCTCCGACAGCGTCGCCATGATCTTTCATGACGATACCCTCGAACGGCTCTGCTCCATCAAGGGCGATGTGCGCGAGAAATCGGCCGGCGAACTCGGCCTTCTCTCGGTCGGCGGCACCGGCGACCGCATCCCGACGCTCAAGCAGATGCTGGCCCTGGTCAAAGGCCGGGTTCCGCTGGTCATCGAACTCAAGGGCCGCTCGCCGCAAGAGGATGACGGCTTTGCCGAAACAGTCCTGGAGACGCTGGAAGGCTATCAGGGCCAGGTGGCGCTGATGAGCTTCGACCATCACCTGCTGGAGGATCTGAAGCGCGCGGAGGCGCCCTTCCCGCTTGGCCTGACGGCCATGGGCGACAAGCCGGAGGACTTCGCCAAGCATGACGAAGCCATGCAACTGGGCCTGGATTTCATTTCCTATCACTGGGCGCATCTGCCCAACAGCTTCATTGCGGCGCAGCGGGAGCGCGGCGTGCCGGTGATTACCTGGACGGTGAGGGATGAAAATGCCCGCGCCCATACCTATACTCATGCTGATCAGATGACCTTCGAGGGCTTCGACCCGAGAGAAAGCGTTGCACCTGCCGCATGAATGACGACCTTACCCTCCGCGTCGCGTCCTCCTTCCTGGACATTGCCCCCGATCAGTGGTCGAGGCTGTCCGGAACCCGACGCGGCGGGCCGGGTCCCTACAATCCTTTCCTGTCGCAGGCCTTCCTCTCCGCCCTCGAGCAATCGGGATGCGCGACCACCCGCACCGGCTGGCTTGCCCATCACCTTCTGCTGGAGGATGCCGAGGGCGCGCTTCTGGGCGCCGTGCCGGGCTACCTGAAGAGCCATAGCCAGGGCGAATATGTCTTCGACCACGCCTGGGCGGATGCCTTCGAGCGGGCGGGCGGGCAGTATTACCCCAAGCTGCAATGCACCATTCCCTTCACACCGGCCACCGGTCCGCGCCTGCTCGTGCGCGGCGACCAGCCGGCGCACCCTCTCCAGGCCACGCTGTCTTCGGGCCTGGCGGAGGTCACGCGTCAGCTGGGCGTCTCCTCCGCCCATGTCACCTTCCTGCCGGAGGAGGAACTGCCCTTTTTCGAGGAAGCGGGCTTCCTGCACCGCACCGACCAGCAGTTCCATTTCATCAATCGCGGTTATGGCAGTCACGACGATTTCCTGGCCGAACTCTCGTCGGCCAAGCGCAAGAACCTGCGCAAGGAGCGGCGAACGGCGCTGGAGAACGGCATCTCCATCGACTGGCTGACGGGCGCCGATCTGACGGAGGAGATCTGGGACCAGTTCTTCGCCTTCTATATGGACACCGGAAGCCGCAAATGGGGCCGCCCCTACCTGAACCGGGAGTTCTACTCGCTGATCGGCGAACGCATGGCGGAGGACATCCTCCTGGTCATGGCCAAGCGCGATGGACGCTATATTGCAGGCGCAATCAATTTCATTGGTGACGAGGTCCTGTTCGGCCGCCACTGGGGCTGTATCGAAGACCACCCCTTCCTGCATTTCGAGGTCTGCTATCACCAGGCGATCGATTTCGCCCTTGCTCACAAATTGAAGCGTGTGGAAGCCGGAGCGCAGGGGCAGCACAAGCTGGCGCGCGGCTATCTGCCCGTCACCACCCATTCCGCCCATTACATCACCCATCCCGGCCTGCGCCGGGCCGTTGCAGACTATCTCAAACAGGAGCGGCGCGAGGTGGAATATACGGGTGAAATCATGACCGAACACAGCCCCTTCCGGAAGGGAGAGCGGCAGGAACCCATCACGATCGAGAAGGATGACGGCCGCCATGACGAGCCAGACCTATGATCCCAACAACATTTTCGCAAAGATTTTGAAGGGGGAGATCCCCTGCCATAAGGTCTATGAGGACGATGACGCGCTGGCCTTCATGGATGTGATGCCGCAGGCGGAGGGCCATCTGCTCGTCGTTCCCAAGGTCGCATCCCGCAACCTCCTGGATGCCGATCCGGCCGTGCTCGCCAAGCTCTATCCGGTGGTGCAGAAGCTTGCCGTCGCCGCCAAAGAGGCCTTCGATGCCGATGGCGTGCTGGTTTCGCAGTTCAATGAAGCGGCCGCCGGACAGACGGTCTTCCACCTGCACGTGCACATCATTCCCCGCAAGGAAAGCGCGCCGCTGCGGCCGCATTCGGGCTCCATGGAGGATCCGGCTGTGCTTGCCCGGAACGCCGAGAGGCTTCGGGCGGTCCTTTAGGGTCAAAACTCAATCAGGTTTCGGGCAGGTTTCGGGCAGGTTTCGGGCGTGGCGCGAGCGGATTTTGTTTGCGAATAGGTGAAGAGGCTGCCGTGGAGCGAAACTCCACAAAGCCTTTTCGACGCCTTCGCAGGCAAAATCCGCCGCGTCCCGTAGGGATATGGCGAAAATCGCCCATTTCTGTGTCGCGAAGCCTTGATGCCTGTTGGATCCACCGGCGGCTTCGCTCCTCGAACTGAACGATTTTCTCTCATACCACGCGCCAAATCCTGATTGGCTTTTGACCCTAGAGGGTCAAACAGCGCCGCCAAGCGGCCATCACTTCGATTTCTCCGACGATCCATGGCTTTGTCGAAGTCAGGGAAAGGGATTGCTAACCGGCAAATGCGATCTTCGATGTATAGTGAAGTGGAATCGCAGTTCTGCGACCGCATCGACTGGTCCAGGTTACAAACCATGCTGTTGCTTCGATTGTCTATACGCCAGATCCTGTGCCAGCGCGACAGATGCGATCGTGATGCTGATGATCTTATACTGTCTGGTAGACCGTCAGCGCATTGCGTATCGAGGATGATTGCATGTTGCTCGGCCTAGCCTCTCCGTTCGATGACAAGCATGAGGCGGCCATCAAGCCGGACCTGATCGACCTCCTGTTCAGGTCGACCTTCACAGCCCTCTATATCGGCGCGACGGGCGCCCTGTTCTGCGGCGCAATCGCCGTCAGGACCGGGGACGTCACCTTTTGGATCCTCGCCACCCTCTCCGGCGTGATCACGCTGTTTCGCTATGCGATCGACAGGGCCTACCACCAGGCGCGGGCCAGCCGCAGCCTGGCTTTCTGGGAGATGTCGCACGCCGCCGGAAGCGTGATGTTTGCCCTTCTGGTCAGCACGATCGGCGTGCAGGTCTTCTTTCAGGGCCCTCCGGAGGCCAGTCTCTTCACGGCTTTCTTCCTTGTCTCCTATTGCAGCGGCGTCGTCACGCGACTGGGCGTCCGGCCCTGGCTGGCGATCGGCTGCATCCTGATCGCGGTCCTGCCGCAGGTGATCGCATTGTTCTTTGCGCAGGACCTGCTGAACCTGATGGCCGGCGTCTTTCTGGGCTTCACGTCGCTCGCCGGCATCAAGGTCATTCGGACCTCTTACGGGCAGATCGTCGAACTGCTGCTGGCACGGGCGAAGATGGCGGCGCTGGCCGGCAGCGACGCCCTGACCGGGCTTGCGAACCGGCTTGCCGCCGATAATTTCCTGCAGCACCTCGTCGGACACAGGCCGCCGGGAGGCCAGACGCTGGTGGCCGTGCATTTCATCGATCTCGTTTTCTTCAAGGCGGTCAATGACGGCTTCGGCCATGAAGCGGGTGATGCCGTGCTGGTGGAAGTGGGACGCCGCCTGACGGCGCTGATGCCGGCACGCGCCATGGCGGCACGCCATGGTGGCGACGAATTTCTCGTCATCCAGCCGCAGATTGCATCGCCCCTGGAAGCCGTACAACTCGCCAAGCGCATTGTGGAGAGCCTGTCGCGGCCCTATCTCGCGGCTGGCCAGTCCCTGCGGATCGGCGCCAGTGTGGGCATTGCCGTGACCAAGGACAGTCATCGCACGGCGGCAAGTTTGGTGGCCTCCGCCGATGACGCGCTCTATCAGGCCAAGCGCAAGGGGCGCGGCGGGATCGAGCTGCATGATCTGCAGATCGACCGAAGCCAAGCCGAATTCGGCTGATGAACCGCGCTCAGAGAAGGGCAAGGCCGATCATCAGCAGCGCGATCGAGACGCCCACGCAGACGATCACGCGCTGGCCCGACAGCAGGAAGGCCAAGAAGCCGCAGCCAAGCGCGCCGACCCGCAGCCAGAGCGGACTATCCGCGAGCGCCCCGGTGGGAAAGAAGACGAGCTTGGAAGTCACTGCCATCACCAGCGCGGTGGCCACCGCCCTCACCCACTGGAGCGCTTCGGAATCCTCGTCCAGCCGGTTGCCCACCAGGACGCCCAGCCAGCGCCAGAGATCGGTCGCCAGCCAGCCCGCGACGATGATGACCACATAGACCCAGAGAGCGCCGTCACTCATAACCGGCCTCCTGCGGCTGGGAGGGGCTCGCTGCGGCCTGTCGGCGCTTCAGACGGCGCGGCCGCAGAAGATAGCGGTCGATCAGATAGGCGAGTGTCCCGCCGCCCAGCCCGGCATAGACGACATCGAATTCGCGATCGACAAGGCTGAACAGCGGTCCGAGAACAACGCCGAAAATGAAGGCGGTCTTCACCACCGGATGGCGCGCGCTGGCCCAGATGGAGCCGAAGAAATAGACCGGGGTCAGCATGAAGAGCGCACCGGCAACAATCGGCGGAAACTGCGCCACAATGCCATAGCAGACACCGACGATCACCGCATTGACGAGGGTCAGGGTAATGGCGAAGCCGCCGAAATAGGCCAGCCGGCGATCTCTCGGAACCGACCCCAGATGCTGATTGGCGAAGACCCAGGACGTGATGGCCACGAAATGCGAGAGAAACAGCAGGAGCCAGGTGGGGCTTTTCTCGCTCTTCATATCCGGCATCAGCGAGGCCACCATGGGCATCATGCGGATCGACGAGAGGGTAACGGCGAGAAAACTCGCTGCCAGCGGTGCGCCGCCCACCATGGTGCCGATCAGGATCATCTTGGCCGGAAGAGCCCAGACGGCCAGCGTCATGAACACGGCCTGGTCGCGCGTGATGCCGGATTCCAGGGCGAAGGCGCTGAAGCCGACGAAGGATGTCATCAGGATCATTGCGGGAAGCGAGAAGATGCCGCGCATTCCCGAGATGATCCACGGCAAGGCGGACTGGCTGTCAGGCGAAGGCAGGGGCATCGATCGTTCCGTGCGCGCGCAGGCAAGCCTGCCGCAAAAGTTCAGATCCGCTTGTCACGCTTTCGCCTTCTGTTTGGTGAGGCCTGTCGGAACCGCAGGACGCGGCCTGGTATGACATGACAGGCTTCCGAGTCTTTTCCGGGCAAGTTTGCCTCTGCAGCCGCGTCGCGCCAAGGTCGAATTCGCCACAAGCCCGCGTTATTGCGATACCGGCAACAAAAGCCATGCGCTGAGGCTAATTTCCCACAGCATACTGGCGCACTTCCGCCGCCGTCCCTCAAGGCACGCAGCAAGCCGCCAGACAGCAAGATGCCGGGGATTGCTCCCCGGCATCCATCTCTTCTTTATCGATCTTACTTCTTCTTCGGCACGCGGGGCACCGTCGATCCCTTGCGCGGCTTGCTCTGTTCCGGCTCCTGCGTGATCACGTCGGAATCGGCTTCGAGCGTGCTGCTCTTGGGCGCGGCCTTGCCTTTCGAGCGATCGGAACCGCCTTTGCCGGTCTTGGCCTTGGGTGCGTCCTCGGCGGCGGCTTCCACCTCCGGCTTGGGCTTCACCGGCGCCGTTTCCGGAATGGATTCCAGCACCAGACCATCGGTACCGTCCTCCTTCTTGCCGACCGTCACCTTCACGACACCGCCCTTGCGCAGCGCGCCGAACAGGATCTCGTTGGCGAGCGGCTTCTTGATGTGCTCCTGGATGACGCGCGACAGCGGCCGTGCGCCCATACGCTCGTCATACCCCTTGTCGGCCAGCCAGGCGACGGCATCCTGATGCAGATCGAAGGTCACATTGCGCTCGGAAAGCTGCGTTTCCAACTGCATGACGAACTTCTGCACCACCTGGTGGATGACCTCCGTCGGCAGCGGCGCGAAGGCGATCGTCGCATCGAGACGGTTGCGGAATTCCGGCGTGAACAGGCGGTTGAGCGCCTCTTCATCCTCACCCGTGCGCCTGGACGAGCCGAAGCCGATGGCGGCCTTGGCCATTTCCGCGGCGCCCGCATTGGTGGTCATGATCAGGATCACATTGCGGAAATCGATCTTCTTGCCGTTATGATCCGTCAGCGAACCGTGATCCATGACCTGCAACAGGATGTTGTAGATGTCCGGATGTGCTTTCTCGATTTCGTCCAGCAGGACAACCGAATGCGGATGCTGGTCGACCTGATCCGTCAACAGACCGCCCTGGTCGAACCCGACATAGCCGGGAGGTGCGCCAAGCAGACGCGAGACCGTATGCCGCTCCATATATTCCGACATGTCGAAGCGCAGCAGTTCCACGCCCAAAGACGTGGCGAGCTGCTTGGCGACTTCCGTCTTGCCGACCCCCGTGGGACCGGAAAAGACGTAGGAGCCAATCGGCTTGTTCGGTTCGCGCAGACCGGCGCGCGCCAGCTTGATGGCGGTTGCCAAAGCCTCGATGGCCTTGTCCTGGCCGTAGACCACCGACCGCAATTCCTTTTCCAGATTGGCGAGAACCATCTCGTCATCCTTGGACACGGTCTTGGGCGGAATCCGCGCCATGGTGGCAATCGTGGCCTCGATCTCCTTTTCGGTGATCAGCTTGCGCCGCCGCGAGGCCGGAAGCAGCATCTGCGCTGCTCCGGTTTCGTCGATGACGTCGATCGCCTTGTCCGGCAGCTTGCGGTCCGAAATATAGCGTGCCGACAGTTCCACCGCCGACTTGATCGCCTCATTGGTGTAACGCAGCTTGTGATATTCCTCGAAATACGGCTTCAGACCCTTCATGATCTCGATCGCATCATCGATCGAAGGCTCATTGACGTCGATCTTCTGGAACCGCCGGACAAGCGCCCGGTCCTTCTCGAAGAACTGGCGATATTCCTTGTAGGTGGTCGAGCCGATGCAGCGGATCGCCCCGGAGGACAGAGCCGGCTTCAACAGGTTCGACGCATCCATGGCGCCGCCGGAGGTTGCTCCGGCACCGATCACGGTATGGATCTCGTCGATGAAGAGGACGGCACCGGGATAGTCTTCCAGTTCCTTCACCACCTGCTTCAGGCGTTCCTCGAAATCGCCGCGATAACGGGTCCCGGCCAGAAGCGTGCCCATGTCCAGCGAAAAGATCGTGGCATCGGCGAGAGCTTCCGGCACCTTGCCTTCGATAATCCGCTTGGCGAGGCCTTCGGCAATCGCCGTCTTGCCGACGCCCGGATCGCCGACATAGAGCGGATTGTTCTTCGAGCGGCGGCACAGGACCTGGATCGTCCGGTTGACCTCGTCATGCCGGCCGATCAGCGGATCGATGCGGCCATCCTTGGCCTTCTCGTTCAGGTTGACGCAATAGGCCTTCAGCGCATCCGGCGCCTTCTTGCCGGCAGCCTCGTCCTGCTCGCCGCGAGGTGCCTTGGCCTCGGCCTCGCCCTCGTCGGCGCCGCGCGGCGGACGAACCCGGGACGAGCCCGGACGCTTGCCAATTCCGTGCGAGATGTAATTGACCGCATCGTAGCGGGTCATTTCCTGTTCCTGCAGGAAATAGGCCGCATGGCTCTCGCGTTCGGCGAAGATGGCGACCAGCACATTGGCCCCGGTCACCTCTTCCCGTCCGGAGGACTGGACGTGGATCACCGCCCGCTGGATGACGCGCTGGAAGCCCGAAGTGGGCTTGGAATCCTCGTCATAGCCGGTGATGAGATTGGTCAGATCATGATCGACATAATCGGAAACCGTCTTGCGGAGGGCTTCCAGGTCGACATTGCAGGCTCCCATGACCGCAGCCGCGTCGGCATCATCGATCAAAGCCAGGAGCAGATGTTCTAGCGTTGCATATTCGTGGTGCCGCTCATTGGCGAAGGTCAGTGCCTGATGCAGCGCCTTTTCTAGACTAGGCGAAAATGTTGGCACGTGCGGTCCTCACTTCTTTTCCATGACACATTGCAGCGGGTGCTGGTGCTGGCGGGCAAAATCCATGACCTGGCTCACCTTTGTTTCAGCGACCTCGTACGTGAAAATCCCACATTCGCCGACGCCATGATGATGGACATGCAGCATGATGCGGGTGGCCGCTTCGCGGTCTTTCTGGAAAAAACGCTCCAGAATGTGAATGACGAAATCCATTGGGGTGTAATCGTCATTCAGAAGAAGGACTCGATAGAGACTTGGCTTTTTCGTCTTCGGCTTCGTGCGGGTTATGACCGACGTGCCGCGACTGCCCTGGTCACCTTGGTCGTCCTTCTCAGTCTCCATTAAGATCGGCGATGCGATCATCATTGTCTATTCCCCGGTCGCCCGGCCCCTTGCAGCGAAGCGCCGTTCCGGACCGAACATCAGATGCCTTTATTTAGTTCGCTGAACGTGGATTTTAAGCCCCTTGCGGCAGGGCGCAATCACTATTCCTTGCGTGGCTTGCCTGGAACAGGAAAAACAAGGCCCCAGCCGGGGGCGAAGCACAAAAAAGAACCGGCAGCACCGCTTGTGCCGCCGGTTCAGGACCGTGGTCGAAAAATGTCGGACGCTTGTCTCTCGGCCTTGTGCCGGAGATCAGGCCGCTGCCTGGGCCGGAACGATGGCCGTCGCTGGCTTCTGCAGCGAAGCCTCGGCGGGCTTGTAGGCGCTCTTTGCCAGATCCGCATACATGTCGCTGAGCTTCATGGCTTCGGCCACGAAAGTCTCGTAGGACGTTCTGGCATAGGCCGTCTGCACTTCGTAGACGGTCTCGATGCTGCGGGCCGAAGCCAGTTGCTCCATGTAGGACATCATGCCCTGGAACGACTTCTTCTGGAATTCGCCCGTCTCCGTCGCGATGGCCTGGAAACCCTTAAACAGGTCCGAGTAACCGCGCATCATGCCGTCCACCGCTTCCTTGCTCTTCCGGTTGGCTTCATCGAAATTGAACATTCTCCGCCTCCTGAGGGGTTGCTTCGCACTGCAAATAGGAGATTTTGCACTGCGAAAGTCAAGCGCGGATCGCCCTTAGCGTGTGAAGAATCGGTAACAAAGGGCCCATCAGACCCATTCGCCGCAAGCAAAACTGACGAAACGCAAACGGGACCCGCAGGTCCCGTTCTGGTGATGTGATCCGAATGGATTGCGCGATGCGCCGCCGCTCACAGATCGACGTCGAGGATCGCCATCGAGAAATTGTAGGAGCGGTCTTCGTCCTCGTCGTCGACATAGACGACGCCCAGGAACTCGTCGCCGGCGTAGACTTCCGCGGAATCATCCTTGCGCGGGCGAGCCTTGACGTTCATCGAGGGATTGAACACCCGCTTGAAATAGGCGTCCAGTTTCTTGATTTCTTCGGCTTTCACTGATGTTTTCTCCGTCAGGATTCGCAGTGCGGTGGCTTTTGGCACGGGTCGGTCACGAAAGTAAAGGACGCAAGGCCCAGCTTTTTTCCGCTCCCTCGACACCTAACATGGCGCACCAGGGCAAAGCCTCAATCCTCTGAGCGCAGCATCTGGTCCATCAGGCGCGAGGGCTCAGAACAACCGGCTTCGCCAACCACCTTGGCCGGCACGCCGGCGACCGTGGATTTGGCCGGCACCGGTTTCAACACGACCGAACCGGCCGCAACGCGCGAGCAGTGGCCGATTTCGATATTGCCGAGGATCTTGGCGCCGGCGCCGATCAACACGCCATTGCCGATCTTGGGATGGCGATCGGCGCCTTCCTTGCCGGTCCCGCCGAGCGTCACGCCATGCAGGATCGAGACATTGTCGCCGATCACCGCCGTCTCGCCCACGACGAAACCCGTCGCATGATCGAGGAAGACGCCGCGGCCGATGCGCGCCGCCGGATTGATATCGGTCTGGAAGACGCTGGAGGACCGGCTTTGCAGATACATGGCGAAATCGCGCCGGTCCCGCTTCATCAGCCAATGCGCCAGCCGATGTGTCTGGATGGCATGAAAGCCCTTGAAGTAGAGCACCGGCTCCAGAAAGCGCAGGCAGGCGGGATCGCGATCGTAATAGGCCTGGATGTCGACCCGCAGGATCGTCCCCCATTCCGGCCAGTCGCGCAGCATTTCCTCGAAGGTCTGACGCAGCAGCACGGCCTGCAGATCCGGATGGTCCAGCCGCTCGCAGATCCTATGGATCACGCAATCTTCCAGCGAGCGATGGTTGAGCACCGTGGAATACAGGAAGGCCGCAAGCAGCGGATCCCGCTCCGCACCTGCCTTGGCCTCTTCGCGCAGCGTATCCCAGATCGGATCCACGGAAGCCACCGGCTCCGAGGCGCGTATATCAGTGCGTGCCGCCATGGCAGAACCCTCGTTTGACTGAGACGTCATTATATAGAACAAACTTGCGCAAACTCCAATGCGCGCGGAAAATCCGCATCGGCCTCACGCCGCGGTCTGCCCGGCCAGGAAATCGAGCACGGCAGCCTTGAACACCCGGTCTCCCACCGCCAGCATATGATCCCGATTGGGGATGTCGAGCGCCTGCGCGTTCGGCATCAAGGCTGCCAGTTCCTGCGCAGAGCCGGCGATATCGTCCCTGGTGCCGACGCCGATCAAGGTCGGCACGGTGATGCGCGCCATATCGGCACGCGTTACGAGATCGCGCGATCCGCGGATGCAGGCGGCAAGCGCCTGGCGATCACTCCTGGTCTGGTCGGCAAAGGCGCGAAACATCCGGCCGCGCTCATGCGTCACGGCGTCGAGCGAGGGCGCCAGGAGGGCGTCGGCGATCGGATCCCAGTCGCCCACGCCGTCCGTCATGCCGATCCCCAGGCCGCCCAGCACGAGGGAGCGGACACGCTCCTGATGCGCGAGCGCTGCGAATGTGGCGATGCGCGCACCCATCGAATAGCCCATCAGATGCGCGTTCGGCAGATCGAGGTGATCGAGCAGGGCGACGGCATCCTCGGCCATGATCCATGGCCGGTAAGCCTCCGCATCGGCTGGCTTGTCGCTTGCGCCATGGCCGCGATTGTCGAGCGCGATCACCCGGTAGCCCGCCTCGCCCAGCACCTTCAGCCAGCCGGGATGCACCCAGTTGACATTCGCCGTGGAGGCAAAGCCGTGAATGAGCAGAATGGCATCGCCTGACGCCGTTCCCTCATCGAAATAGGCAAGGTTGAGGCCTTGATGCGTAAAGGTCGAGTATTTCGGTGTGTTCAAGTTCATCCTGCTGCTTCCCTGCTCTGCGATCCGCCACGCTGATGTCCGGTCCTGCCGGCCCTGGCATGGGTGCTGTTCGATGCCGTCCGTCCCTGCTTTGGTCCTGGCCGGCCCTGGCGATCCGGTCTCGAAACCACCCGCCTGTTGCGGACGGGCCGATTTTTTTAACCCGCCGCACCGTCTTGGCACTACACTTTCAACCCCCGCCTCTATAATGTCCGCGGCAGAAATTCAAAGCATTGGAGACGATAATGGCCGGACACGGTATCCCCCATTTCCAGAACGACGGCGGCCACCGGGTGATCGAGGTCGGCGTGAAGGAATTCATGTGCACCGGAGCGAATGTGCCTTTCGACCATCCGCACATCTATATCGACATGGGCGACGACAATGAGAAGGTCTGTTCCTATTGTTCGACGCTTTACCGCTATAACCCGGCGCTGAAGGCGGACGAGACCGTGCCTGCCGGCTGTGTCTTTCATGTAAAGGCCGCCTAGGCGCAAGGATTGCCATGAGCATCAAGAGTGCCGCCATCATCGGCGCCGGTATGGCGGGCCTGACAGCGGCGCTCGCACTGTCCAAGCGCGGCATCCGCGTCCAGATTTTCGAACAGGCGCCCTACCTCGCGCAGGTCGGCGCAGGCCTGCAGATTTCGCCCAATGCCTCTCGCATTCTCGACGCGCTGGGCGTGCTGGATCGCATCGAGGCGGTCTGGACGGAGCCGGAGCGGATCTCGCTCGCTTCCGGCCGTACACTCGGCCATATTGCGCATGTGCCGGTCGGGACAGTCGCGCGGCAGCGCTGGAAGGCGCCTTACGGCGTGCTGCATCGCTACAGCCTGCAGAATGCGCTGAGCCAGGCCGTGGAGGACCAGCCGCTCTGCACGCTCAATCTCGGCAGGCGGATCAGGACCGGAACCACCGAGGAGATCGCAGCCGAAACCGGCGAGCGCCCGGAGCTGATCGTCGGGGCAGACGGTGTCTGGTCAAGCCTGCGAGAGGCCATCCCCTCCCCGCCGGAGCCCGATTTCTCGCATAATGTCGCCTGGCGCTTCATGCTGGATGCCAGCGACGCACCACGATTCCTGCCGCCCGATTCGGTCACCGCCTTTCTCGGTCCGTCGGCGCACATCATCTGCTATCCGCTGAGGGAAGCCGGCGGTTTCAACGTTGTGGCGATTGCCAGCGGTGTGACCCCGGGCGAAACCTGGGACGCGAGCGCCACGGCGGCGGAACGCAGCATGCTGCTGCGACAGTTCCGGCAGTGGAATCCGCAGATCGTCGAGATGCTGAGACGCGCGCATGATGCGAAATTCTGGCCGCTCTACCAGGTCAGCGACGGGCGATGGCACGATGGGGAGAGCAAGGTGCTGATCGGCGATTCCGCGCATGCGATGATGCCCTTCGCCGCCCAGGGCGCGGCCATGGCGATCGAGGATGCGATGGAACTGGCGCGTCAGGTGAGCCAATGCCCGACGCTTGCCGAGGCGCTCGTCTCCTACGAAGCCATCCGCAAGCCACGGGTGGAGCGGGTCCGCCGGCGTGGCCAGTTCAACCGCTTTGCCTACCATCTGCGCGGCCCCATGCGACTTGGCCGCGACGTCGTTCTTGCCTTGCGTCCGCCGCAGGCGCTGGCGGCGGATCTCGATTGGCTCTACGGCTATGATCGCGGCTCCTGAGGCGTCGCGTGAGGCGTAACCTCGTGCGGCGCGTCACGCCTCAGGCGATGCGTGATGGGATGCGGAACCTGATCAGACGGCAGCGGCGGCGGCAAAGCCATTCTCAAGGTCTCGCTTGAGATCCTCGACATCCTCAAGACCGATCTGAAGCCGGATCACCGGCCCCTCCTTGGGCGCCTTGCAGATTGTGCGGTCCTGCAGATTGACGTGCACGGCAAGGCTTTCATAGCCACCCCAGGAATAGCCGAGCCCGAAGAAGGACAGGGCGTCGAGGAAGGCGTGCGCCTTCTTCTTGAACTGCTCGGGCGCGTCGACTTTCAGGACGAAGGAAAAGACGCCGCTGGCGCCCTTGAAATCGCGCTTCCAGATCGCGTGGCCGGGAAAGCTCTCCAGCGCCGGATGCAGCACCCGCGCCACATCCTCACGCGCCTCCAGGAAGCGGGCGATTTCCAAGGCGCTGGCCTGATGATGCGCCAGACGAACGCCCATGGTGCGCAGGCCACGCAGGATCTGATAGGAATCATCCGGCGAGCCGCAAATGCCAAGCGTCAACTGCGCCTCCAGCAGTTTGGGCCAGTGCCTGGCATTGGCCGAGACCGATCCCATGACGATGTCCGAATGGCCGGAGGGATATTTGGTCGTGGCATGGATGGAGACGTCCGCACCGAAATCGAGCGCCCGGAAGAAGAGCGGCGTTGCCCATGTATTGTCGATGGTTACCACGCAATCATGGCGGTGAGCCGCATCGGCGATGGCGCGGATATCCTGCATTTCCATCGTGTTCGAACCGGGCGCTTCGGTGTGAACGAGGCGCGTATTGGGACGGATGAGCTGCTCTATGCCGGCACCGATAGCGGGATCGTAATAGTCGATCTCGACGCCCAGGCGCTTCAGCATGGTATCGCAGAATTGCCGGCACGGCGAATAGACCGAATCGACGATCAGCGCGTGATCGCCGGCCGAAAGATAGGCGAGAAATGGAACGGTGATGGCGGCAAGGCCGGACGGCACCAATATGGTTCCCGCCGCGCCCTCCAGAGCATTGAGCGCCTCGCAGAGGGCGTCGGTGGTCGGCGTGCCGCGGGTCCCGTATGTATAGGGCTGGGCGCGGGTTTCCATGGTCCGGCTGTCGGGAAAGAGGACCGTGGAGGCATGCACGACCGGAGGATTGACGAAGCCGAAATAATCCTGCGGATCGTGGCCGAGATGGGCAAGGCGGGTATTCGGACCGGATTCGTCGAGAGAGAGGGTTTTCTGTCTTTTCATCGCAAGGCGGGCTTTCCAATAAACAACAGCTGTTTTGTGGAGCCGCCGGTGGCGGTCGTCAACCCGGCAGGATGAGGAATGCGGTGGCCGTCCAACCGTCACGGCGAGGCCGATACTGTCACAATCCGGCTTGCGGCAAGCCGATCCACAGTCCTCTGTGGTCAAGACTTGATCAGCGCCTGCACAAATACGCAGGCTTTGCCTGATATATCACCAGTAAACGACAATTTGTCTGATTTAAGGCGCAAAATTTTCAGGCGAGGCTTGACCCTGCACATATTTGCGACTGTGATACGGCCAGCTCGTCAGGGAGGCCTCACGCGAGCGGTCCCCGCCGACCGAGGAAAACAGGCGCGGTGCCGGGACTATGGGTCGATTTAAAAAAACAGACAAAGGTTGGGAAAATGAAGAAGACGATTCTGTCAGCCGCGATTGGCGCGGCAGCTCTTGGCGCTGCCTCGGCTGCATCCGCTGCCACGCTTGACGACGTGAAAGCACGGGGCGTTGTGACCTGCGGCGTCAGCCAGGGTATTCCAGGTTTCTCGAACCCCAACGACAAGGGTGACTGGTCCGGCATCGACGTCGATTACTGCCGCGGCATTGCTGCAGCCGTCTTCGGCGATCCGTCCAAGGCGAAGTTCGTCGCTCTGTCCAGCAAGGACCGTTTCCCGGCCCTGCAGTCGGGCGAAGTGGATGTCCTGACGCGTAACACGACCTGGACGGTCAGCCGCGATACCTCGCTCGGCTTCAACTTCCGCACCGTCAACTACTATGACGGCCAGGGCTTCATGGTGAAGAAGAGCCTGAACGTGAAGTCGGCTCTCGAACTCTCCGGCGCAGCCGTCTGCGTTCAGCAGGGTACGACGACCGAACTCAACCTCGCGGATTACTTCAAGGCGAACAACCTGCAGTACAATCCGGTCGTCTTCGAAAAGGAAGCCGATGCGACGAGCGCCTATGATTCGGGCCGTTGCGACGTCTACACCACCGACCAGTCCGGCCTTTATGCCGTACGTCTGAAGATGAAGAACCCGGATGACAACATGGTTCTGCCGGAAGTCATCTCCAAGGAGCCGCTCGGACCGGCCGTTCGCCAGGGCGACGACCAGTGGTTCGACCTCGTCAGCTGGGTCCATTACGCCATGGTGGGCGCCGAAGAACTCGGCATCACCTCCAAGAACATCGACGACATGAAGGCCAGCGGCGGTCCGGACATCAAGCGCATGCTCGGCTCCGAAGAAGGCACCAAGATCGGCACCGATCTCGGCGTCTCCAACGAATGGGCCTACAATGTCGTGAAAATGGTCGGCAATTACGGCGAAGTCTTCGCCCGTAACCTCGGCCCGGAAACGCAGATCAAGATTGAGCGCGGCCTCAACGCATTGTGGACCAAGGGCGGCCTGCAATACGCTCCGCCGATCCGCTAGTCGCCTTTCCAGATATGGAAAACTTGAAAGGCGGGGGTAAACCTCGCCTTTCAACGTATCAGAGAACCAGAACCCGTAACGGGCAGCAACAAGCTCGAATGAGCGAGAACCAAGAACAAGCTCAAAAGAGCAAGAACAGAGGGAAAGCGGCCTATGGCAGGCTTCGCGCTGAATTTGGCAAAACAGCAAAAACCACGATCATCCACATCATCGCTCATCTATGATCCCAAAGTGCGGGGGATCTTCTATCAGGTGCTCACCGTCGCGCTCGTCGCGCTCTTCGTCTGGACGATCACGCAAAACACCATCAACAACCTGGCCAAGGCGAATATCGCGTCCGGCTTCGGTTTTCTGGAAGGGCGGGCCGGCTTCGACATCGCCCAGACCCTGATCCCCTATAGCAGCGATTCCACCTATGGCCGCGCGCTGATCGTCGGCCTGCTCAACACGCTGCAGGTGGCGATCTTCGGTATCATCACGGCCTCCATCATCGGCTTTATCGTCGGCATTGCGCGGCTGTCGCGGAACTGGCTGATCGCGCGTCTGGCCCAGGTCTATGTGGAAATCTTCCGCAATATCCCGCCGCTGCTCGTCATCCTGTTCTGGTACAAGGGTGTGATCGCGGTCCTGCCGCAAGCGCGCGATTCGATCGAATTGCCGCTCTTCTCCTATCTCAACAATCGCGGCTTCTTCTTCCCGAGAGCCGTCTGGGGCAGCGATGCCTGGCTGATCGGGCTCGCCTTCATCGTGGCGGTCGTCGCATCGTTCATCATCTTCCGCTGGGGGCGTCGGCGCCAGGCCGCCACCGGCAAGCAGTTCCGCTCCGGCTGGACGGCGGTCGGCCTGATCATCGGCCTGCCCACCCTGACCTATCTCGCGCTCGGGACGCCGCTCTCCTTCGACTATCCGATCGCCGGGCGCTTCAACCTGACCGGCGGCAGTTCCATCGGCCCGGAATTCATCTCCCTCTTCCTGGCGCTGTCCTTCTACACCGCATCCTTCATCGCCGAGATCGTCCGCGGCGGGATCATGGCCGTGCCCAAGGGCCAGACGGAAGCGGCAAGCGCGCTCGGCATCCGGCCTTCCGTCACCACAAGGCTGGTGATCATCCCGCAGGCCATGCGGATCATCATTCCGCCGCTGACCAGCCAGTATCTGAACCTGACGAAGAACTCCTCGCTCGCGGTTGCCGTCGGCTTTGCCGACGTGGTGGCTGTTGGCGGGACCATGCTGAACCAGACCGGCCAGGCTGTGGAAATCGTCGCGCTGTGGCTTGTGATCTACCTGTCGATCTCCGTCACCACCGCACTGTTCATGAACTGGTTCAACGCCAAGATGGCCCTGGTGGAGAGATAATATGGCGCATACCGACTCTTCCTTCGTGCGCCTGCAGATGGCGCCCGCCCAGCCGGCCCCATCGAGCCAGGTCGGCCCGGTCCACTGGTTGCGGCACAATCTTTTCGCGACGGTTGGCGACACGATCATGACGATCCTGGCGCTGGCACTGCTCGTCTATACCCTGCCCGGCATCATCCAGTGGCTGTTCATCGACGCGACCTGGAGCGGCGCGGACCGGACGGCCTGCGCAACGGTGTCGCAGGGCGGGGTTCTGCCGGATGGCCAATCCGGCGCCTGCTGGGCCTTTGTCTCGGCAAAATTCGAGCAGTTCATCTTCGGCCGCTACCCACGCGACCTTTATTGGCGCCCCATGCTGGTCATGGTGCTGTTCGTGGCCCTGCTGATCCCCATGCTGATGCCGAAGGCGCCGCTGAAGGGGTGGAATGCCCTGGCGCTGTTCATCGTCCTGCCGGTCATCGCCTTCTTCCTGCTGGGCGGCGGTTTCGGTCTGCAGCCGGTCGAAACCCAGCTGTGGGGCGGCCTCATGGTCACCCTGATCCTGTCCTTCTTCGGCATTACCGTGTCACTGCCCTTCGGCATCCTGCTGGCCCTGGGGCGGCGGTCGAACATGCCGGTCATCAAGATGCTGTGCGTCCTCTTCATCGAGGTCATTCGCGGCATCCCGCTGATCACCGTCCTGTTCATGGCAAGCGTCATGCTGCCGCTTTTCCTCCCCGATGGCTGGACCTTCGACAAGCTGCTGCGGGCGCTGGTCGGCGTGTCGCTGTTTTCCTCGGCCTATATGGCCGAAGTGATCCGCGGCGGGCTGCAGGCCATTCCCAAGGGACAGTTCGAGGGCGCCGACTCGCTCGGCCTCAGCTATTGGCAGAAGACGCGGCTGATCATCCTGCCGCAGGCCATCAAGCTGGTCATTCCCGGCATCGTCAACACCTTCATCGGTCTCTTCAAGGACACCTCGCTCGTCTACATTATCGGCATGTTCGATCTCTTGGGCATCGTGACGCTCAACCAGTCGGACGCCAACTGGTCGACGCCGGTTACCCCGATGACCGGTTATGTCTTTGCCGGCTTTGTCTTCTGGATCTTCTGCTTTGCCATGTCCCGCTATTCGCTCTTCATGGAGCGGCATCTCGACACCGGCCACAAGCATTAAACGAATAGGATTGAACCCATGTCTGCAATCTTAACTCAGCAGCAGCCCATGCCGGTTTCCAGCACCGATGTGGCCATCCAGATCACCAAGCTCAACAAATGGTACGGCGATTTCCACGTGCTGCGCGATATCGACCTGACGGTCATGCGCGGCGAGCGCATCGTCGTGGCCGGGCCATCCGGTTCGGGCAAGTCGACGATGATCCGCTGCATCAACCGCCTGGAAGAGCACCAGTCGGGCCAGATCATCGTCGACAATATCGAGCTGACCAACGACCTGAAGAAGATCGACGAGGTCCGCCGGGAAGTCGGCATGGTCTTCCAGCATTTCAACCTCTTTCCGCATCTGACGATCCTGGAAAACTGCACGCTGGCGCCGGTCTGGGTTCGCAAGATGCCGAAGAAGGAAGCCGAAGCGGTGGCGATGCACTATCTGGAACGCGTCAAGATTCCGGAACAGGCGCATAAATATCCCGGCCAGCTTTCCGGCGGCCAGCAGCAGCGTGTCGCCATCGCCCGCTCGCTGTGCATGAAGCCGAAGATCATGCTGTTCGACGAACCTACCTCGGCGCTGGACCCGGAAATGGTCAAGGAAGTTCTCGACACCATGGTGAGCCTTGCCGAGGAAGGCATGACCATGCTCTGCGTCACCCATGAAATGGGGTTTGCGCGCCAGGTTGCCAATCGGGTGATCTTCATGGACCAGGGGCAGATCGTCGAGCAGAACGCGCCGGCCGAATTCTTCGACAATCCGCAGCACGAGCGTACCAAGCTCTTCCTCAGCCAGATCCTGCACTAGGGTCGAAACGGTGGAGACCGCGACGGGTCTCCACCACCCCGGACAGGGCCTGCACCCCCGGACGGGGCAATGCGATGCCGGATGCTACCAGCGCATCGTATAGCGCGCGCTGATGCTGGCCGTGACATCTTCGCCCGCTGCCTGGCCGACTTGGCCTTTCACGCTGATGGCCGGCCCGAGCTTCTGCTCAAGCGTCACCCCGCCGCCAAGCCGCTGGAAATTGTTGATCAGCCCCACCTGCGCCGTCAGGGACGTACCCTGCTGCGGAACCGTCCAGCGGATAGACTGGCGGACATCGACCCCCTGCCACGCCGCAGCGGCACCATCATAACGCAGGCTGACATCGCGGGTCAGCTCCAAGGTCAGATCGCCGCTGAGGATCTCCACGTCGCGATCGCTGACCTTCACCATGGCATGGCCGTTCAGGGCATCGAGATGGAGATCGACATCCTGGCGCAGCTGATAGGCAGGGGTCTGCAGGGCTTCGGTCGTAATGCGTCCCCACAGCTTGACCGGCACATCGATGCGGCCGCCCTTGGAGGGCGCGTTCAGGCCGACATCCACGCCGGCCGAGGCAAAGGCATAGCCGGGAATGCGGGAACCGAGCCGCGCCTGATAGGAGGTATCGGAGGCCTTGGTCGGATTCCAGATCAGCGTCCCCTCATTGGCAAGGGCCATCGCCGGCGCCGCCAGCCCTGCCGGCAAGCCTGTCAGCACGGCCAGCCCAGCCAGCGCTGAAAGGCCGGTCCGGCGGCAGCCGACGCGTCGAGCCGCGCCAGACCTTGCCCGCGCGTCACTGATGGCGCCACCCATCATCAGGACCCTGGTGGTCCCGCTATCGCTGGCCGGGTTCTTGCCCCGCTGCTGTCTCATGCATCCGTCCGCATTGCGTTCGATCCTGTTCGCACCGGGCCTTCCGCCAGCCGCTTCTCCGCTCAACGTGGCGGAAAACGGGCCGGGTTCTACGCCCGGGGGAATCACGTCAATTCGCCTGCACTGGTAGCGGAGCCAGGCTGATTTGGCCCCAGGCATCGGGAAAGTTTATGCCCGTTGCGGGGGCACTCGGTGGATGAGCGTCACTCCCTTGCAACAGAGCCGCTGCGAATGCCATGCCGTCCTGCCCACACGGCACGGATTGGAAAATTCGCTTGCTTAGGACTGGTTTTGCGAAAATATTGCGCCATGTCAGTGGTGCAGCGCCTTCAATGCGCCTGCAAGACGCATGATCCGCCCGCAGGGCACCTGGACATCCGACGCGTTCGACAGGCGCGCGGTCATCCATGATCTCGATCAGAAGACGGGTAGAATGGCCAATACAATCGTATCGAAGCCGCGCATCGAAAAAGCCACTGTCGCAAAATCCGCGCCGCCACGCTCGCTGACGTCCCGCAGCCTGTCGCGTCTGGCGATCTTTGCAGCGGCAGGCATTATCCTGATTTACTGGCGTCATACCGGCGGCTGGTAACGTCCCGCCCATCTGACTCGCCCTCCTCCCTCTCCTTTGTCCTTCCCTCCTTCCCGCTGCAGATTTTCACGCAGGGAATGAAACTTCTGACGCCTATCCGCGTTTCGCCGCATGGCGCGATTTCGCCTGCGTCCCATCCCGCAGGCCATCTCGCCAATGCAAGGCGAAAGGCATTCCATCCAGTGGCAGATATTCCCGTAGCAGACAGTTCAGTAACAGACGGGCCAGTAACAGACGGGCCAGAGCCAGACAGGCCAGAGCCAGACAGGCCAACGACAACAGACAGGCGCGGCATTGCGGCGTGCATGATTGCACGCCTGCGCGAACGCGGCGCAGATTTCGATGATGATCCCGCGGCGCAGGACCTGCTGGAAGACTGGATTTCCGGGGTCATCGACTCACCCACCTTGCGGCAACGCTATCTTGACCTTGTGCGCCACAGAGCCGGAACGGCAAGACGGCGCTTTTCCTCCAGCAATGCCACATATAGAAAAGGGCGCTCGACCCTTGCGGGGAGCGCCCTTCCGAACCCGGACATTCTCGAACGTCCGGCCATGCCGGGACAGGAGGATGTCGATACGGGTGATGATCGCTAGATGGCATCGGGTCGCGGGGAATTCAAGAGGCATAGCGGGAGCCAGCCTGCGACTCCAACTATTTTAGCATAACAGCATTTGACATAACGCAATTCTCACCGCCATCGAATCGCTTACATCGGGGTCCAGAGCGGGCACAGATGGGCGGGATGATGACGGATACGCAGCGGTTCAACACGACGAGGTTTCAGTCACTGCCGTCCGCTGAACAGGATCGCGTCTTCGATGCCGTGCTGCTTCTGCTGAGCCGACCGGACCGCATCGAACCCTTCGGCCGCACCCGGTGCCGGCTTGAACTGCGCTCCGCGGTGGAGGCCATGCGGGCTGACCCGGTGCGGGATGCAGCCCAGGCGGAGAGCCTGACGCTCTTTGCCATTCGCTTTTTGCGCTCCGTCACCGACATCCCGGAACAGGATGTCCCGGCAGGCTGCCGTAGCGCCGCGGATCAGGGTGCCTGACGATCCAAGGTCAGCCGATCAGGTAGAAGAAGGTCCCGCCGAGGATCGCAAATCCGATGAAGAACAGGATGGCACGCAGAGTGCCCGTCATCATGTTCGTCTGATAGATGAAATCAAACAGGTCTCGCCGGCGCTCGTTCATGGTTATCTCCGATCATTGCATCTGATGACAGCTTGGCTAAGGCCGCATGGCTGCCACGTCAACAGCTGGTTGAACAACCTGGAAAATCAACCTGAAGCGGGTGACGGCTGCCACGCCGAGGACGTCGTCAGGTTACAGCCGGCTTGAAAACGGATGGCAGGCTTTGCCGGCCTCGCCCTGTCTGCTCGCTCATTGCCTCACGAGGGACAGAGGCCAATCGAGCAGCTGGCCGAGATCACCGCCCATCTGCCGCAGATCGGCAAGGACATCCAGCGTCTCGTGATAGGCGAAGATCACGACAAGGACGACAAGCAGGAGCACCAGCCAGGGCCAGAGAGGAGGCCTTCTGCTCGGCTTCGCCGCGTCGGTGCCCATGGAGATCCTTTCCGTCACGGCCTTCGTCGCGGTAGCGGGAGCATTCGCTTGAATCCGCCAAACCCCCACCCAAGCGATCGACCAGATCCCCGGCCGGTCGCACCTTCAATGAAATCAATAATTTGAGTGCAGTATTGGCGACCCCTGCAGGACTGCTATTTATCCTGAATTCTTCAATCAAAACAAAGAAAATCGCTCTAGGTGTGGGAAAATTTTCGGTGATTGATTTTGTTCTGATAATTTAGGGCTTCCCCTCACCTTCCAGCCCAAGGACCCCTTCTTGAGACATATCATAGTTGTCATGATCGCTGTGCTGCTACCCACGACCTCATATGCCATTGAGGAGTGTACAGGCGACGACCGCGCGGCGCGCAAGGTGACATGTGTCGTCGATGGTGACACGCTTTGGGAGAAGGGGAAAAAGCTCCGCATGCTGGAAATAGATGCGCCCGAGACTTTCTGTGCGGCATGCGAACGAGAGCGACAAATGGGTGAGGCCGCGAAGAATCGGCTGATCGCTCTGATGGAGCGGGGATACCGGATCCGCTACTCTGGAGAGAAAGACAGGACCAGCGACAAGCGTGACCTGGTCGAGGTGATCCTGTCCGACGGAAGAGATGCCGGGCAGGTCCTCATACGCGAGGGTCTCGCCCAGGCGTGGCCTAACAAGGGCAACAAGTGGTGCGGCCGCTAATGCGTCCTCGATATTCACCTTTCGGCTGGTATCGATCCGCCGTTCTGCTGGTCGCTGGCTTGACCGCCTTGCTTGAGCGCCGGATTACTATTTTCATCCTCTACCGCGCTTGGAGGCTTGTCGGCCGTTCGGTCGTAGGACTCCTCCCCCCGTATTGACGCGCCTGAGGGCAGGTCGTCAACCACCCAAAAGAAAGAGCCGGCAGCTAGCGCAATCACGACTGCGCCAGTGAGTACGAGGGTCAGTTGTCTGGGAGATATAGGCCATCTTTTGCTTCTGCCGACAGCTAACTCAGCCTTTGGCTAGAAGTTGCGTAACGGCCACGTGGCAATTCGGCTTTGGCGAGACCCAACCATTCAATGGATCGGAGCGAAATGTGGCTCATTAACGCCCCCTTACTGGCAAATGCTTGATTGAGTAAGAGGACGTTACCGCTAGCCAATTTCCTGAGCAGCGTCAGGACTTCCCTTTACCGCCGCCGTTTCCGTTGCCGCCGCCGTTTCCGTTGCCGCCGCCGTTTCCGTTGCCGCCGCCGTTTCCGTTGCCGCCGTCGTTCCCGTTGCCGCCGCCGTTCCCGTTGCCGCCGCCGTTCCCATTGCCGCCGCCGTTCCCATTGCCGCCACCGTTCCCATTGCCGCCGCCGTTCCCGTTGCCGCCGCCGTTCCCGTTGCCGCCGCCGTTCCCGTTGCCGCCGCCGTTCCCATTGCCGCCGCCGTTCCCGTTGCCGCCACCGTTCCCATTGCCGCCGCCGTTCCCGTTGCCGCCGCCGTTCCCGTTGCCGCCGCCGTTCCCGTTGCCGCCGCCGTTCCCATTGCCGCCGCCGTTCCCGTTGCCGCCGCCGTTCCCGTTGCCGCCGCCGTTCCCGTTGCCGCCGCCGTTCCCGTTGCCGCCGCCGTTCCCGTTGCCGCCGCCGTTCCCGTTGCCGCCGCCGTTCCCGTTGCCGCCGCCGTTCCCATTGCCGCCGCCGTTCCCGTTGCCGCCGCCGTTCCCGTTGCCGCCGCCGTTCCCGTTGCCGCCGCCGTTCCCGTTGCCGCCGCCGTTCCCGTTGCCGCCGCCGTTCCCGTTGCCGCCGCCGTTCCCGTTGCCGCCGCCGTTCCCGTTGCCGCCGCCGTTCCCGTTGCCGCCGTTGCCATTGCTGCCGGCGTCATGTCCGCTGTTGCCGCCTCCATTGCCGCCACCGTCAGGTCCGTTGTCGCCCCGCTCGCCACTCTGCTCGCTCGCCTCACCTATACTGCCTACCGCATTCTCTGTAGGGCTGGATGCATAGCCGCCGAAGATGGAGCCGCCGCTTGACGAGGCTGCGCTAGAGGCTGCTGCTGGACCTTCGAGCGCGGTTGCGCCGGCAGCACGAACTCGCGCGGGGCTGGGTTCGCCAACGGAGATCGACGGAGCAGAAGTTGCACCTCCGACGCTCATTCCTCTATCTCTGTCGACTGCTGCACTTTGTCCGGGCCCAACATTTGAGGACTGTCCACTGGCGAAGGCATTTACCTGAACGAGACCCTCTTCCACCGATACATTCGCAGATCGCTTACCAACCGATACGCGGAAGCTTGTGCCCTTCACAACGGCGGCTAGATATGGCGTTTGCACCGTTGTATGTGGCCGGCTGCGCTTCTCGATTTCCAGATCGAGCGTGCCCGTCTGCTGAAAGATCTGGGTAGTCTTGGTGAAAAAGCCTTCGGTGGTCGTGAGGCCTGCCATTGTGTTGGGCTGAAACAACACGCTTTCCTCGCCACGGGTCAATTGTACTCGCCCGCGTGGGCCGGTTTGAATCCATGCCTTGTTAGGAATGACGTCTCCCGCTTTCACTGGTAGCCAAGTGCTCTTGTCAACGGTGTAGGTGACCTGTCGCGTCGCCATTTTCACTTGCCATTCAGTGGCGGCATGCGCCGACGAACAAAAGAACCACAGAATGAAGACACTCAACCAGCGAC
The DNA here is from genome assembly GCF_030435705.1 of Rhizobium sp. SSA_523. NCBI lineage: Bacteria > Pseudomonadati > Pseudomonadota > Alphaproteobacteria > Hyphomicrobiales > Rhizobiaceae > Affinirhizobium > Affinirhizobium gouqiense. The sequence continues at coordinate 803,063 of NZ_CP129382.1, read as the reverse complement.
ACATGCCGAAAACTCCCACAAATCGTTCTTCAGTAGTGTGGGAGCGCAATTAAAATGTTCTGAAGAAATTCCCTGTAAGTTGCTATTTTCGTGCTTTTATTAGAGACGCTTCATGTTCAATCGCCGATCCGACCGGCGATCATTCAATGCCGACGTCCATCGTCATTTTGAAAAATGATTGCGGTGACGATCGCGCTGGTGTTTTCCCGCTTGTCGTTCAGGCAAAAGCCTGTCTCGCTGGCAACGCGATCTGTCACGAAAACATGCGGGACGTTATGTGCGTCCAAACCTTCCGAAAGATAAAAGAGCTGGCGCACGTCGAGCTCAACGTCCAATAGCGCGCCTACTACGCTTTGCAGTGGCAGTGGCAGTGGCAGTGGTTGGCATTGGCATTGGCATTGGCATTGGCATTGGCAGAGTGAACTCGTGAATGTCATGGACAACAAGTTCGTATCCTGCCTCGCTCCAGCCGCGCGAGATTGCTGGCGTGACAAGATCGCGGCAATACTGAGGACCAAGACCTTCTTAAGCATTATAGCACCGCATCACATTCACTATCAGTCGCACTGACAATTCCGCCTTGACGAGAAGCTTGATTAAGCCCCAAGCTTGTTGAAATTTTCCACTTTTTCGGAGCAGTTCGATGAAAACGCCGACCATGCGCAACTTTTCAGTATCTCTGACGCTCTATCACGCTGCCATGATGGACGCCGCGGTTGAGAGCGGCAGCTACGCATCGAACAGCGAGATAATTCGAGAAGGGCTGCGCCTTTGGGAGATGCGCCAGGAAATCAAAAAGCTGGAAATGGCCCGCCTTAGACGTCTGGCTGTGGAAGACGCTCTAGGTGGCGACATATCTGAAGCCGAACGGGAGATTATCAAGGCTAGCTTAAAGGCTGACGGCTTGGTCAGCGACTGATCCTGCGGGAGCCGCGCCATGCACAAGGAGCACGACTGAGATCCGGCGGTTACAGTGACAACCCTGATCAACTCGTATGACGACCCCTCGCTGTTCGCCGGCCACTATAGTAGCGCACAGAAAGATGGCCTCTTTGGCTCGCAACAGTGACATCAGGCTAAGCTGCGGGAGCGACTAAGATTAGCGTGCACTAAGTTTTAAATATTTTTCATCAAATTTGGTGCCCTATCTATGGGAGGCACCTGTCCATGAGCATTCGGAGCAAAATTCTCGCACTCGTCGCGGCGATGGCGTTCGTTGCAATTTCCATCGGCGCAATCTGTACCTACACCCTGAACGCATATGATGGCCATGTCTCCGAGTATGAGCTTGCAGCGAAGCGTGCGCAGTATGGCGAGCACCTGAACCGCATCGTGACGGCGGTCGTCATGGAGTTGCGAGGCGCTTATAACTCCGAAGGAACAGAAGAAGCGAAGCCGTTCGCGGCCGGAGCAGCCAAGCAACTAGAGAATATGAATGCCCTTCTGGCGGAATGGCAAAAAGTGATACCTTCAGAAGAAAAGGCCGATTTCGATAAGTTGCTACAGAACGCAGCAGCCTTCACTATCTTCAGAACTGAAACTATTCGGCTGGCTACCGAGATTGGAGGCGAGGCTGCCAATGCTCATGGCAATACCGATGACAATCGCGCCAACCGCAAAGCCTTCCAGAAGGAAATCGATAATGTCGTGAATGCCGACAAGGCAAAGCTGGCCGCCATGTCGCAATCCATGCATGAGTTTCAGGCGACGGCATTGCTGATCATCATCCTGGCGACCGTCGTGGGCGTGGTCGGTGGTGCGGGCGCGGCAATCTATGTCGCGACCTTCAAGATCAGCCGGCCCATCGTTCAGGTCACCAAGGTCATGGGCACGCTGGCCGATGGCGACTATAGTGTTGAGGTTCCCTTCACCGGCCGGTCGGACGAAATCGGTGCCATGGCGGCGGCTGTCAATGTGTTCAAGCAGAACGGCCTGGACGTTCAAAGGATGAACGCCCAGGAAACGGCTATGAGGATGAAGAACCAGGAGCTGCAATCGGGGCTGGCGACCGTCGTCTCTTCGGCTGCCGACGGAGATTTCTCCAAGCGGATCACCAAGGACTACGGCGACGAAAACCTCAACCAGTTCGCGCGCAACGTCAATCAGCTGGTGGCCTCGGTCGAGATCGGCGTGACAGAAACCAGCCGGGTGATGAAACTTCTCTCCGGAGGTGACCTGACCCAGTCCATGCAGGGCGAGTTCCGGGGCGTGTTCGACGAGCTGAAGAAGAACGTGAATGGCACCGTCGCTCATCTGGAGCGGACGATCCAGGACATCCGCTCTGCAAGCGACAGCCTGAACGCCAACAGTGCGGAACTGCGCAATTCCTCCGACAGTCTTTCCAAGCGGACGGAACAGCAGGCCGCGGCCCTGGAAGAATCCTCTGCCGCGCTGGACGAGATCACCGCCGTGGTGCGCAATTCGACAGATCGTGCTCAGGAAGCAAGCAAGATGGTCGGTGAGGCCAAGGCGCGCACCGAACAGTCCTCCCGCATTGTGACGGACGCCATCAAGGCCATGGCAGATATTGAAAACGCCTCGCGCGAGATCACCCAGATCATCAATGTCATTGACGAGATCGCCTTCCAGACGAACCTGCTCGCGCTCAATGCCGGCGTCGAAGCCGCCCGTGCCGGCGAGGCGGGCAAGGGCTTTGCGGTGGTGGCCCAGGAGGTGCGGGAACTGGCCCAGCGCTCGGCTACCGCTGCCAAGGACATCAAGAACCTGATCACCAAATCGGGAGAGAGCGTGCAGGTGGGCGTGGCTCTGGTCGAGCAGACGGGCAGCTCCCTCACGGATATCGAACGCTACGTGTTGCAGATCAACGAGCGCATCCATTCGATTGCCAATGCATCGCAGGAACAGTCGACAGGGCTGCACGAGGTCAACACCGCCGTCAACCAGATGGACCAGGTGACGCAGCAGAATGCCGCTATGGTGGAGGAGACGGCCGCCGCGACGCACAAGCTGTCTGCCGAGGCGGACAGCCTTGGCCGGCTGGTCGCGCAGTTCAAGATCCGCCAGCAGTCCGTCTTGCGCGCCGTCGATGGCCGCGACCGGCAATCCTCGGCGCCGGCCGTGCATCGCATGACGAGCGCGGTGGCAAGAGCCATGGGCGGAGCGGCTGCCGAACGCCGGGAATGGGCGGAGTTCTAACCTCGGCTGCGAAGATACAGGCAGAAGCTACTGGATCCAGAAGCTGGGCGATGGACTGACGAGAGAGCATTTCTTGGCGTTTTCTCAGAGAGTTCCGAAAACCAGACGCATTTGCTGCCCGACTATAAGGCCGGCATCTGGCACACCTGATTTACGAAGACCTCTAGGATGCACAAGGCCCGGTTCGCCGGGCCTTTTTGTTGCCGCGGACCGGAGAGAGGTAACCCAGCGCATTGCGACAGCGAGAACGAAGAGTGATCGCATACGTGATAGTTCATCCAGCCGAAATTGCATGCGCGGAACATTTCGTAAATATCAACAGAACACACCGAGCACGATTAGCCATTTATGCTTTAGAGATTATGAAAGTCATAACTGCGTGCGAGGTCGGCCCGAGGTTCGGTAACCGATTCGAAAATTAACCAAGTGCTAATCTTAATGATTGATTAATTGCCATTTCTACCCTTAACTGTAGAGGCAGGTGGGCCAAAGCTTTTTGGGGAAACAACTGTTTTCGGCCCGACTGCACGTCATTCGTGTAGAACAATCGGGAGAATCACCATGGCTTCAATTCAAGGAGTCTATCTGGCCATATTCGGTCGTCCGGCAGATCCGGCCGGCCTTGCCTACTGGACCCAGCAAAGCAACAACGGAGCCGATCTCGGCAAAATCATCGACGTGATGACCAAGCTACCGGAAGCCACCGGCCGTTTTGCCGGTCAATCCGATACGGCCCTCATCACCAGCATTTACCAGGCGCTCTTCGACCGCGCGCCGGATGCCGCGGGCCTGGCCTTCTTCACCCAGCAGCTCGCCAGCGGCAAGCAGACCATCGGCAGCATCGCGATCAATATTCTGGACGGCGCCAAGGGCAGCGACCTGACGCTGGTGCAGAACCGCGAGACGGCCGCCAATGTCTTCACCGCCAGCCTCGATACGCCGGCGGAAATCGCCGCATATAACGGGACGACGGCCGCCGATTTCGCCCGCTCCTTCATCAAGACGGTAACGACCGACCCGGCTTCGATCCCGACCCCTGCCCAGGTGCAGACCTCCATCAATTCCGGCCTGCCCGGCGCCTCCGGCGGCCAAACACCGGGCGAAGGTCAGACGCCTGGCGGTAGCGGTGGTGGTGGCGGGCCAACTCCGCCAGCTTCGACAGACATCATCAAAGTGAACACCTCCATCGCCGCACGGGACGCCTTCGATAATATGTACGTTGGCTCCGGCAACTCGGCGAAAGGCTTTGTCACCACAACAGACACCGCTACAGGCATAGAACTGGGGCTGAGCGTGCGCCATCGATTTGGCGGAATTGAAAAAGACGGTTCTTTACTAGCGGATAACGCTGTCAAGTTCGCCAACATCGGAACAGAAGATCTCGCCGTTGCGTACTCGGTGTATAAGAATGGCGGCCTAGATCTCAGCAACCACACTTACAAACTGTTCTTCGACAATAACCCTAATACTCCGACGAAAAACGACGGCCTGATATTCATTCTGCAAAATGATGAGGCTACGAAGAGCGACTACAAATGGGTGTTAGATGCCGACAAAAATGGCGTTATCAATGACCTTGACAAAGTGAATAACACTTATGTTGCGATCGTCGATGATGCATCGAGCCCTTCCAAGGACGCTCTTCAGAACATTCAACCACTGCGAACGTACATCAACGAAGCCACTAACAAGACGGGTACGACTCTCGACACCGCTGGATCGTATGACATCAGACTTTCAGCATACAATAATGCAGGCTACTTGGAGGCTGAAAATACTGTCCGAATTGCTGTCAGTTCTAATGTATCACGAAATTCAGACACTAGCGCTGCGAGCTTCACTGATAATACGCTTTACGCAGGAAAGGGCAACTCAGCAGATCACTTCTCGATCGCAACTATCAATCCAGGTGGCACCCCTCTTCATCTTGGACTGAGTGGCAGGAAATCTGGGGTGGCCGACCACGGTGCAGGCGTCTTGAGCAAACAAGACGGCCTAGTTCACTTCAAAGCAACGCCGGATGCGATCAATGAAAGATTTGCTTATTCGATCGAGTCCACGGAAAAGCCGCTATCCGACTACAAAATATTGCTGAAGATCGACAACGACAGTTCGCAAAGCTCAAATTTCGTTGTCTATGAGCTGGTCGCACAACCGTCGGTTTCCAAAACCAATCCTAATAATAGCGACTCGCAGGTCAGTTGGAAAAAGGTCACCGATGGTTACGGATTTGACAGAATCGGTGACGACGGCGGCGATGCCCAGGGCCACATTACGCAGAATATCATGAATATCTCTTGGTTTGATGCAACACCGGCAGATTATAAACTTGCGGGCGGACGGTATGACGTGATTCTTGAGGCTTGGAGCCCCGACGGCTCAACCTTACTTGGGATGAACCACGTTGTCTTCGACGCAACGCTTACGTAAATTCCCCTGATTGTCTGTCAAAATCACCGTCGCAATAGCTATGAAGCCCGCCGTAACTGGCGGGCTTCATTATTTGGCGGACGGGGCACGGTACTTTGACGACACACGCTGGAACTATGAGTAGCGTATTAAACGCTCGCGATGCGAAGGGATAATCAATTTCGATTCCTCTCCAGAGCAGGCACGAGGATCGCGGGCGCATGAACATGACCCTCGAAAGAGTTTGCGGTGTCTTTGATCCTACCACCATTGAACATTTGTAGCAGCAGCGAGCGGATCTGTCGCAGCTTGACAGCATTCAGTCCGCGAGTTTGGCCATCAAAAAAATAACCCCCGGTTTTGACACCGGGGGTTTGCCTATCAAAGGCTCTGCTAAGCAGTTTACGCTGCCAGAACGAAGTTCGTTGCCGTGAAGCTTGTAACGTCGCTTACGCCAGCGACTTTCACCAGCATGTCACCCGTGGAAAGCGCACCGCTTCCATCCACGTCCTGATAGATGTAGCTGTCTGTGCCGTAGGCAAAAACAGCCACCTTGCTGGCGCCGCTGTTAAAGTTGGCGAGTTCTGCCGCCTTGCTAGCGGCAAGATACAGATCAGACTGGCCAGAGATAGTGCCCAGATCCGTCCCGGTGAGGGTAGCGCGCGCGGTCGCCGGCGTACCTGCCACTACCTTGATTGCGTCGGCAGCCTTATCGAAATCGGACACGGTCACCAGTGTCTTGACGATCTCAGCAGCAGTTGCACCACCAGCAAGGTTGACGTTAGCCAACAGCGTTCCCGTTGCGCCGAACACGAAGGCATCGGCACCCGCGCCGCCCGTCAACGCGATGGCCTTGGTCGCGCCAGCGTCGGAAACAACGTTAATCGTATCGTTACCGGCTCCTGTGTTGATGGTGACGTCATTGGCGTGCGTAACGTCGATCGTCACAGTATCGTTACCGCCACCAGTGGTAACAGTCTTCAAGTTGCCCAGCCCACCGACATTTGCATTCAAATTACCGGAGAAAGACGAGGAATTGACGGCTTCCGTCACGGTCGTAGTCGCGAACCCAATAGTGAGATCGCCCGAACCCGCGACAGTCACAGTCTTAGCTGCATCAAACGTAAGATTTGTCTGAGACGACGTTCCGCTGTTAGTGATAGCGATGGTACCAGCAGAAGCGATCGAAACCGCACCAGTTCCCGTGGCTGCGTTGAACGCCAGCTTAGCAGTGTCGCTGGTGCCTACGCCCGTGAAACCAAACGTGCTGGTGTTAGTGCCAAGAGCACCGCTGAGGCCAGCCGTCGTTTGTGCAGCAGACAATCCGATAGCAGAGAAATTGCCAGTAGAGCCGACGTTCCAAATCTGCGTCAATTCTTTGGCGGCAGTCAAATCGAGGTTGGTGGCGACACCGGTCGAAGTGACGTTCACAACTTCCACGCTCTTCAAGCCGTCAGTGGCCACCTTGCCGGAGGTTGCCGCAGCCGTCGTAACGTACATCGTTGCGTTCAGCGTATCGGTACCAAAGCCACCATTGATGGTGTCAGATGCCGGAGCCCAGAAGTTCGCAAGACCTGCGCCGTCCTTCGCGTTGAACGTGTCGTTCTTGTCAGTTGAGTTCGTTGCGGCTGTACCGACAACGATCGCGTCAGTGCCCGTTACGAGCGAAAGCGTATTCCCAGGCACGCCGCTGTTGGTGACCATGGTAGCAACAGCTGTATCAACAGCGCCGGCCGTAGGAACGGTCGTGGTGACGCCAGAGATAAATGTCCGACCGGCTGCTGCGGCGTTGTTGCCAACATACGAAGCAATTTCTACCGGCGTGTCGAGCGCCTTGGTGTAAAGATCGGCAGCAGCAACCTTGTTGGTCACGATGGTCTTATCAGTGCCCTGAGCGCCGTCGAGAATTGCGATCGCGATATTCTTTACGTTGAGCGTACCCTTATTTAGGGCGTCTACGAAGAAATTCAGGCCAGCAGCTTCAGCGTCGCGGCCGAAAAGCGAATTGTAAATCGAGTTAACGATCTGCGTGTTGCTGAAATCCTTGAAGCGATCTTTGAACTCCTGAGTCCCCGCAAGATCACCGATCCCGTTCAGGTTGGCGCCGTTGCTGGTGACGGAGTTGAAGTAAGCCAGACCTGTCGGGTCAGCCGGACGGCCGAACAGCGCGACGTATACGCCCTGGATGGTAGCCATGGTGAAATTCCTCTCAATTGGAACGACCAATTATCGGTCGGTTGTGAGTGCTATACAGTGTTTCGCTTACGGTCAAGCAGGTGCTGTATAAAAATTTCACAAATTTTCGCCTCAAGGCATTTGTGGCCGTCATTCATATCGATGCGGAGATCAAAAAAAGCCCGCCTTTTCGGCATAAAAGAGCCCTAACTGGATAATCTTTTAGATGTTCCGGAAAAAGGTGTTCGATTCGCTTTACAACGGTATATGGATTGCTCTATAGCACAAGATAACGATCCACCGCCATACGAGCGAATCGCTTTACGCCAGCAGGAGCAGAAAAAATGACATCGCCCGTTGTATCAACGAAGAGCCGTGACGACCTCGGAGCTCTCCGTCGTGAGTGCGGCGCATGGCTTAAAGAGCGTCGCGAAGCAGCGGGCCTTTCTCAACGTGACATTGCGGCGAAAGTTGGGATCGAGTATTACACTTTTATCTCGCAGATCGAAGCTGGTCGCGGCCGCGTGCCGCCGGAGCGCTATGAGGCCTATGCGAAGGGGCTTAATGTGGACCCGCGCGAATTCACGATGACAATGCTGCGTTACAACGAACCCATCATGTACGATCTGCTGTTCAAGGATGAGCAGAAGGCTGGTTCGGTCCAAACCAGCGGTCCCGCCCTTTCCGATCTGGAGAAGCGTTTGGCGCTTCTTGAGTCGAAGCTGATGCACGACTGAAATGAGGCCGGTGCGCGAGATTGATTGGGAAGTCGAGCTCTCTGCAGCTAAGCAAGCCGGCCTGACCGTCAAGGAACTGAGCCAAAAGCTAAGCGTCGCCACCTCTACGATCCACAAGTTTGAGAACCGTACCGGTTTACGCTTAAAGCGTATCAGGTACGCTCTTCCTCACAAAGGAAATAGCTCGGGCATCGATTGGCCGGGTGAACTTCAGCGCGCCAGAACTTTGGGGCTTAGCACTACGGCCTTGGCAACGGAGTTGTCAGTCAGCGTTACGACGATTCTGCACGCCGAGGATCGAACTGGCATTTTCCTTCTCCGCAGACGACCCGATAGGCGACGAGTGGGCGGCGCGCTCTGAGGGGAAGGGTCTGACCATGGCTTGCCTGCTCTATTCGATCCTCAGCCATCTCCGAAAGATCGGGACGAAGGTATCGCTCATCCAGATCGCAAACCCTCCTGCTGTCAGGCCGAGACCAAAGAAGACGGTAGCGGCGAGTTTTCCCATCGCCTTCACCTGCTTCACCTCATTGACTGTGGGCAAGACCTCATCTTCGACCGTCCTCTTAAGCCCGTCTGTCAGATCTCTCTGTTGAGCCACGATCTGACCCGTGATGACGATGTCCTCCGCCTGGCGGTCTAGTCGCCTGTGGATCTCCGAGCGGCTTTCGCGGGCCGACTGCTTCTCTTCCTGGAAATCCTCCCGCAGCCGGTGGATACCCTCCTCCACGCGACCCAGCACGCGGAGGATGTCGTCATTTGAACCCGTCATGTTATCGCTTTCGATTCGCAGACATTTATCGTGATCCGGCGAACCGGGTGCGGGTCTCGTCATAGAAACCGGCGCAGCGATCGGTGCGGGTGTTCTGCCGGTCGAGTGCGGCGCGCTCGCGGATCAGAATTAATCTGACCTCGGCGCTTTCCGTGATTGTGGCATGCGCCTCTTTTACCCGGCAGTCATCCGGCAGCGGAGGCAGATTGATCCCTGCCCTGGTCCCGCCTAGATCCGATGCGGTCGTGGTCAGCCGCTGCTCATTGGTTGCGCAGGAAGTCAACGTCAGAGCGATCAAGATAGCAGGCGCGATTCGCCTGAGAAAGCCGAAGCTCAAACCCGAGTAATTCATCTTCACGCTCCTTTTCGCGCGCGGCGTCGGCCTTGGCGTCAGCTTCAAGACGTTGACGGAATGATGTGAGGGAAGCGTTCGCCGCGGTTAGCTGTCTCTGCAGTTCGGCCGCCTTGGCCTGGGCCGTGGCTTTCTCTGCCAGCAGGACATAGCCGCGGCGGGCCTCGGCTGCGACAGAGGCATCGTGTGCCGCCAGCCAGACGCGGAAGCCGATGGCGGCCGCCATCAGGACCAGCAGCCCAGCGACTGCTCGTCCAATTGGGTTGTTGATAAGGAAGGTCAGCATATCAGAGGCCCGACACGCAAAGCTCAGCCTCACCGATGCGGTTTTGGTCGCCCATCTCGCGACGAAGGACGAGGCCGCGCAGGACTTTGCCTCCGGCCTTGTTCCAGGCCGTCGCCGCCTCGCAGCTTTCCCGATAGCGTCCTTCTCTTGCCAGACGGAAGGCTGTGGATCCGCATGCGCCACCGGTCCCAATATTCCAGGCAAGCGACAGCATTGCCGCGCGCCAGGCCAGCGGCCGATGATCCCAGTCCTTGGTGCATGCGACCAGCGGGGCCCGGTAGTCATCCACCAGCTTTGACGCCAGACGCTTGTTGCACCCGTCGTGCGTCTCGCGCATCCCCTGCCGGACATTGTTCGTGTCCCCGTCGCAGATCGTCCAGACCGGAGGCTTTGCCAGCTGGTCAAGGTAGGCCGTCAGCGACCGCCCTTCCCACGGCTGGATGATCTTCACGGCAAGTGCGACATCGTCGGGCACGCGGTAGCCGCCGAAGATGGTGGCAAAACCAGCGACCGAAAGGGCAACCACACCAGCGATTGCAGCCTTGGCCCGGCTGCTGGGCCTGATCTTGTTAATCGGCATCGGGGATGTTCCTTTGAGCAAGAAGGCGAGCAACGAAGGCCGCGGTCGTGAAGATCGCGGACAAAACCGCGAACCAACCAGGCTTGATCTCGATCGGGAGAAGTGGAAGGGCGACCTCGACGCCGGACAGCAGGCCGGCAACGATCATCAGGCGGACGGACCAGGCGCGTTTCAGCACCTGCCGCCAATTGGCGATCAGCATGGAAAACCTCTCGGTAAAAATAAGATCTCGATGGAGATTAGTTCATGTCGGTTCGCCCGTAGCGGCGATTGAAGTCGTCGAACGTCCGCGCAGCCGCCGCGGGCTCGGCGTCTTTGCCAGCAGCATCAGCGGTATCCGAGCTTGAGGCGCCGGACTTGCCGCTGCCGGCTTTCCGATCATCCTTGCCAGCGCTGCCTGTCGGCTGCTTCAGCTCGAGCGATGTCGTGGATCCGCCGGAGCGATCTGCTTGATGTGTCACTCCGGAGATCCTGTAGACGCCATCAATGCCGGGGCGCGCACCTGTTAGGACAAAGGTGCCTTCCGCCTGCGCCGTCGGCTCGAGATCGAGGGTGACGCTGCCCTGTCCGCCCTCTCGCTCGCTGTCGGTTTTGCGACCTTCCGCGACAGCTTCCGCCTGCCCCTCGTCTGCAGCCGCGGTTCGCGCCTCGTCGGCCGCCTCGGCATCGTCTCCGATCTCGACCTCGACCTCTTTGAAGCTGGCTGTCTTCCTGTCGAAGTAGCGGACTTTCGACTTCTTGAACTTGGCTCGACCGGTGATCGGCTCAATGTCCCAGTTGATGACATTGCCGGATTTTTGGCCGGGAGGCGGAGCAATCCCTACCACCGTCGGCATTGGCTGCCCCGTCGGGCTCAACCCCTGGCCTCGCTTCGCCAGCACCGCCTGGTCGCCGCGGATCTTGAAGGTGCCGCCAAGCTCGCGGGCGAGCTTCTGGCCGAGATGTAGCAAACTCTCCGAACTCGCTGACCAGTAATCCCGACGGATGCTCGCGAATGCCGGGTCGATGGTGATCCCCTTCAGGCCCGCTTTGCTCGCGACCTGGTCGAGAAACTGCTGCAGGGTCGCATCATCCATATGGTGCGACTGCGGCTCCTTGGCTTTGCCTTTCGTGTCGAAGCCCTTTGCGCCAACGGACAATGTCCGGCCGCCGCCTCGCGAGCCGCGCGATCGGACACTATCGACCTTGCCGACGAAGACCGAGACACCCTGCAGGAAGACCTGCACGGCCGCACCCTTCGCCGGCAGCTTGACCTGCCCGCCGCTGTCGTCGAACTCCAGGCTGCAGCTGTCACTCGCCGTGCCGTCTTTATCGGAGACGGTAACCTTGATCAGGTACGGCCGCATGGCCGAGGTCAGATCCACGCCATCGACGAGAACCTTCCAATCTACACTCCATGGCATGGCGATCAGTTTCCGAAGAGGGACACAACAGGTCGATAGACAAGTGCGTCAGGAGCAGGCTTGTCCGGGATGGTGAGGACGGTTCCGAGCGGCAGTACGGGGCCGAGGTCAGATAGACCGGGGTTCTTGGCAAGCGTCTCCTCGAGGAGTGATCGGCCCTCCACACCATAAGCCTGGTGCAGCAGCAGCTCGACGGTCATCCCCTCGCGCTTGACGCGATATGTCTTGGGCACGGCGCTACTCCATCTTGCCGAACAGAGACAGGATCGTACCGATGACACCGGTCGATGCGCCGGCAGCACTGACCTTCGTCAGTTCCAGCGAGTGCTTGATGAAGAAGCCGACGCCATCGCGCATCAGGTCGCGGTGCGTCTCGGCGATCTTGTCGAGGGTGAACCAGCCGAGCCGGGCCCCATCGCCGCGCAGTACCGGAAGCGGCTGGCCGGACAGCATCAGCTGCCGGGCCATTTCGAGCTCCGTCAGACCACCGGTGCGAAAAGGCAGGATCTGGCCGGAGAGAGTGATCTTGTCCTCACCCTCCCCCATGAATTCGCGGGCGACCATGCCGCCTACGATTGGCTTTTGCGCAAAATCCACCGACGACGACCGCTGAAGATCGTCGACGGCGAACGGCTTTGTATCAAGGCTGAGCGCGCCGATCATGTAGAGCATCAGGCAACTCCATATCCTGTATCGGCATAGATGCCGGCAACTTCGTCGCGGATCCGCTGACCGACGAGACCAGATACCCGGCTTGCCAGCTCTTCCGGATCCATCACGCCGTGCGCGTGGAACTGCAGCGAGAGGCTGATATTCGGCGCCGGCCGTGGATTGGTGACGTTCACATCCTGCGTGCCGCGCGGTTGCGCCAGAGCGTCAATGCTGGCGGCATCGATGCTGACGGGTTCCGACAGGCTCGACGTGTCCGGGCCGACCGCTGGAGCGGCCGGGCCAGGCGATGCTCCGGGCCCGGTCTGAATGCCGAAGTGATCATGGGAATTGAAGTCAGGCTCCGCCGACTTGCCAAACCAGAACCGATCCCATCCGGACACACCCTTCTCATCCGGGTTCAGACCGAGGATCCGCTGGAGATCCTTGCGATACTGCTTTTGCAGCCGCACTTGGTCTTCGAAGGTGTCGCCCGGCGTATACGACATGGCGCCCGACATCATTCCCGGCGCGCCGGCAACAAAGGCACCTTTTGCCCACTTGCCCCATTCCATCAGGGTGGCAAGAAGGCCCGATTCGGCAGCCGGTCCCGGCACCTTCGGCCCTCCGGTCTTTGGTGACCCGCCCTTCGGCATGGTGCCGCCGGAAAGCACGTCGGCAATCTGGCCGACCGTCTTCAGGGCGCCAAGCGCCGCCGATGCGCCGGTCAGCAGCATCAAGGCACCGGCGAGCGTGCGGACTGTCCCGGCGAGGATGCCGATGCCAGCGCTCCAGAGAAGGATCTGCAAGCCGTAGGGTGCGAGCTCAGCGAAGAACTGGGCGATCGGGTTCTCCTGGATCGCCTGGTTCAGGTCGCGGATGGCTGCACCCCATTCCTTTGCCTGCATGAAGACCTGGCCGAGCTGATCGGCCGCCGTCGGATCGATCTTGCCAAAGAACAGATCGCCCAGATCCTCGATCACCTCGCGAATGCCGGTATAGCCCAGCCCTTGCGCAAAGCCTCGGATCGAAGTGTCTATCTTGTCGAAGACCGAAACCCGGTTGTCCAGTGTGTCGAGCACATAGCCCGCACCGGCCGCCGCCTCCTTGATCGTCGGAAGCATCCGGTCGCCCATCGCCCAGAAGACGTTGGAGATCTTGTTGCTCAGCAGCTGCAGCACGTTCGCGGTGGTATTGGACCGCTGGACGTATTCGTTGAACGCGGACCCGGCATAGCGGGTCTTGTCGCCGACACTATCCAGCGCCTGCTCCAGCAGCCCCATATTACCGATCAACGGTGCAAACGCCTTCGCCTCGTCGCCGAAGAAGTCGGACAACAGCGCGATGTGTTGATCCTTGGGCGCCTTGCCGATCGCGAGAAGGACCTTCTTCATCGCCTTCGGCGCGTCCTTCTGCATGTCCTTGGCGATCTGCGGCAGATCGAGGCCAAGGGCTGCAGCAACGTCCTTCTGGCTCTTCTTTGCAGATCCGCCGCGGGTCAGTGCCTTGACGACGTTCTGCATTGCCGTTGCGGCAACCTCCGCCTCCGCACCAGCGGCGATCATCGCACTGCCGATGCCGGCAATCTCTTCCTTGGTGAAGCCGCCCATTTCCGCCAGAGCACCGACCCGCAGCATGTAAGCGGTGATATCTTTGGCCTTGGACGCCATATTGTTCGACAAGTGGTTGATGGCGTCGGCCATATCACCAGTCTCTGTCACCGTCAGGCCGAGCTGCGTCTTGAGCTTGGCAAGGCTTTCGCCCGCCTCACCTGCCGACATGTCAAAGGCGATGCCGACCCGGGCCGCCATCTCCGAAAACGCCTTCAGGTCGGCAGTGGCGACACCCGATTCGCCGGCTGCCGCGAAGAGAGCCGCAATGTCATTGGCTGCGATCGGCAGCTCTGTCGACATCTGCCGGATGGTCCGGCGCATGTTGTCGAACTGCTCCTCGTTCGCGTCAACAACCTTGCGCACGTCTGCGAACGCGCTCTCGAACTCAATGGCTGAGCCGGCGGTTGCTTTGATCCCTTCGGAGACGCCGAGATAGGCGCCACCGAAGGCCAGCAGCTGACCGCCAAACGAGCGGAAAGGCGCCGTGATCGATGCAGCCTGCCGCTCAATGCCATTCAGGGCGGCCGAGATCCCGCGGGCCCGACTGGTCACCTGGTCCAGCAGGGTAATCTTCAGCCGGCTTTCATGGGTTGTCATGGCCGCGACCTTTCGGCTTCTCAAACATCTTCTGGGTTCGCTCGAAGCACCGGAGCAAGCGCTCTGGCGGCCACCGCCAGATCATGTCGAGCGGTGTGTTCGTCCGGTGCGCGACGTAAATTGCTAGTCCGAGCCAGTCGGCTGGAGGATGGCGTTTCCCAGGATGCTTCCGGCCGCCTTCATGATGTGGGTCAGTTCGCGCGGCTTCATCGCCCGAAACGTCTCGAGCGAGACGCCGGTAACGGCAGCCATGACCATGACTATGCGCTCGAGTTCATTGCGGGCATTTCCGGCATCGATCAGATCGCCGACCGTCGATTCGCGAAAGGTGAGTTCGGTGATTGTCTTGGCGCCGTCCTGGATGGGCGACAGGAGCGTGACCTTGATGTCCGACATGAATCGGTTCCTTTGAAGATGAGATGGGCTGCTCGCGTCAGCGAAGCAGCCCAGAATGGGAGAAGGATGATGAGGAAAATGACCGGAGCCATCGACCAGAAAATCAGCCGCCGAGCGCGCGTCGATGGCTGGCAAAACGGTCGACGCCGTTGACGCGCAGGATGCGCTCCCAGAAGTCGATGTAGAAGAGTTCCTTGCCCTCAAGGTGGAACTCGTAATGCGTCACCTCCGCAAAGGTATGGGTGCAGCCCTGGAATTCCGCCGGCGCACTTTCGTCCGGTTCCCAGCTGTTGATCACGCCTTCGATGATGGCGCGGCCGGGCACTGCACCGCCGCCGCCCGGGCCGCGCTTCAGGTAGCTTCCCGCCATGATCCAACGATCGATCTCGCCCATGCCGTTGAAGATGTCGGTGTCGATGCCCTTGGCGTTGAAGGCGGGCTCCGGCGCTTCGATGCGCGGCAGCGAAAAGTTGACGGCCATGACGCCGCCGCCCGGGTTGTGCTCGCCGGTTGCAAACGTGATGCTCGGCAACGTGACCGAGGCGATGGTGATGCCGCGCTGCGTGTCCGGCTGCGAGACCCGGCGCACATCGACTGCGGTCAGCAGGAAGAGAGGCATTTGTGCCATGTGTGTGATCCTTCCGATCTGGCTTAGTTGACAGTGCTGAGGCGGGCGATGATGTCATCCACCAGGCCCAGGACCGCGTCGCGGTAGCGACGGACTTCATGCCGGGCGAGCTTAAAGGCAGGCGCCGGCTCGATCCCGAGATTGACCGTCAGGTGGCCGAGGCGGATCTCTTCCGGACTGTTCTTGTCAGCGCGGAAGTCCACCTTGTAGCCGAGAATGTCCTCGTCCGCCTTGTGGTCGCGCAGCATGAACTTCAGGCTGTTCAGCCACGCCTCGGCCCTGTTGGCGGTGATCTTCTTGCCGAGGTACTGGCGGGTAATCTCCATCACCTTGACGGTCAGATAGTCGGCGCCGCGCACCTGGTGGATCTGCTTCCACAGTTCGCCGGTCGTGGTGTTGTCTGTTCCGATGAAGACGAAGCCGCCGTCGGCGACTGCGCCGTCAACGCCGCTCTCACCGGTCGCGACGATCGACACCTCGCTTTCCAACATCTGCTGGCCTTCCGTCGACCCATCGAGCAACGAGAACGGGATCTGCCGCGACAGCCCTGCAATCCCATAGGTCGCCCGGTTGGCGATCGGCTCGAAGGGTTTGCCGCCATTCTCGGCATCGACACGCTGAAAAAGACCGATGACGCGCGGTCCCATCGGCCGAGTAACAAGGTTCGCACCCTCGTAGACCCTTGCGGCAATGCCGACCGGCATGATCCGCTCGGAGTTCAGCGTCTCGCGCGCGTCGCTGGCATTGGCGGCCGAGGTGTCGTCTACATCGAGCACCGCAACCGCAAGCAGCCGCTCGCAAGCCGCATGCAGAGCTGCCGCGACCGGCCCAGTCGTGTCGAGGTTGGCGCGGTATGCGCCGCGGCCAGCCCAAATCAGCCGTGGTGTGGCATTCACGGCCGAAGGAATGGCCGCGACATTGGTCGGCGCCAGCGCCGCGGCAATATTGGCAGCGGTGTCGGCTGCCGTGGCACCCTCCGCCACGCGGTAGATCGTGACATCCGCGCCGGCATTGAGGCCGGAAAGCTGCGCATTGATAGCCGCAACACCATCGCGAAGCGCGCCGGTACCCAGCATGGCCACCATGCCGGCATCTGCCGTCGAGATGCGCACCGGTTGGCCGAGGGGATAAGCAGCGGCTTCAGCATCCGCTGAGGTTTCGATCAGAAGCGCCTTGGAGAAGTCCGCGCCAAGTGCCGGCACGGGTTCGTCACCAGGACGCGAAAATGTCATGCCGAACACAGGGTCGGACATTTTGGAACTCCTATGGATTTTGAAACGCCTTGCCGAAGGGCAGAAGAGGCAAAGAAAAGCCCGCCTTGAGGGGCGGGTTTCATGCGAGCGGTCTGTTGATCCAGGTCAGGAACGTCAGCGATTAGCGCGGCGCCGGAGCACCCACCACACCGTTGTCGCGAGAGCCATAATGGCGCCCATGACAGCCCCGCCGCTGGTCTGTGCAACACAGAGACCAAGATCAAGATGCGTTTGCAGCGTCACTGTATCCGTGGCGTAAGCCAGGTCGTGCGCCTCGCAGCAATGCCGCCATGTGCCGTCGAACCAATAGGTGCAGCCGTCCGAGAACATGGCCGGCGCCCTATTGCCCTGCCGACCACATCCACAGCGCATCCACCTGCTCGGGTGGAAGCGACATGGCGGCGGCGATCTCGTCCACGAGCGGATAGGTCCGCTCATAGGTCTGGGTGTCCTGCCAGTCGATCATGGCCGCCTCACGGTCCAGCGGATCTGCGATCGCCGTGATGTGAGCCTCAACATCGGCCGAGGTGACGCCGATCGACAGCAAGCCGTTGCGCAACTGCTTGCGAGTTAGCGTGGGGAAGCCAGAAGGCGCCTCCGGCAACGCTGGCGGATGCCATTCGCTGCCGTTGAAGATCCAGCCGATGCCGACGCCGGCTGCTCCGAACACTTCCAGGTGCGGGAAGAGCTCCTGTGCTGCAGGGACGGACGCGGCTTCAATGATGTTCTGGATGATGCCGCCAGAGGCGATTGCAACTTGCATGGCCGTTACCTCCGAATGATCGTGATGACGACTTCACCGCGACCGCCTGCACCGGAGGTGACGGTACCGGCCGTGGCTCCACGCTTAGCCCCCGAGCCACCACCACCGCGTGGTTGACCATCATTTCCATTAACGTTTGCGGTGTTTGAAGGGATAAGAACTGCATCCCCGCCATTACCGCCGAACGAGCTCAGACCGCCCAATAGAGCAAGATTTGTAACAGCCCCAGAGCACGAACCACCTGCACCTCCACCCCAAACAGAAGATCGAAACCTTCTGTCCGTGTTAGAGTATATCAGTGCTGCTGCCCCACCATGAACAGGGAGGTTAAATTCAGCTGCATAGCCGGAATAACTGCAACCTCCACCCCACTCCCCGGGCGCCCAAAACACAATAGACGTGTCTTCGAAGCTAGATTGTATGTTGTTGGTATTTGGCAGTGTGATCAGGGGTTGACCACCAGCTTTACTCGAGGCGTTTATGTACCCCCCTTGCCCAGCGGAGTATATTCCACCACCAGATGCCGCGTACCCCGTGTTGTCAGGAGAGACCATAGACCCCCCGCCGCCTCCGTAAGCCTTACGCCCCTTAAAAGACGACATACCCCCATCGGCGCCATTCAATGAGTTGGATGTACCCGTAGTGGATTGTGCGGCACCCCCAGCCCCTACGATCACAGCCTCGGTCGACTGAAGTTCAAAAGCCAGACACTGAAGTCGGTTATGAGCGCCGCCCGCACCCGAACCAGCACCAAGAGCATCACTATTGAGAGCAGTGCGCAGGGCGCCACTTCCGCCACCGCCCCACAGGTCAACGATGACGGTATCCGAAGGCAGAACCCCTGCAGGCTTTATCCAGGTGCCTGATGCAGTGAACGTCTGCTGATCGATGATCTGAGCGCCTGACGAAGGGAAAAGATCAGATAGATTGCTCATGCGTATGCCCTCGCCTCGACCTCCCAATTGGAAGTGTTCGCGTTGTATTGGAGATCGATTTCCCGCTTGTCGGCGTCGATGGTGAGATCGGTTGCAGAGCCGGCGATGGTCTTCCCGTTGCGCGCCACAACCACGTTGCTCGTGCCTTTGCGGCGGATCGTGATGATGGTTCCGTCCGCAGGCGCAGCCGGCAGCGTTGCTGTGATCGCGCCTCCGCCGGTTTCACAGCGGTAGCGGCGGAAGGCGGCGGTTGCAAAGTTTCCCGTTTTTACCTCGTGCGGACGCGTGGTCGCGAAGCTCACGGCCGCCAAGCTGTCGGCAACACTCTCAGCCAGAGCATCGAGATCCGCCACCAGCTCGGCAAACGCCGCCTGGCTGTTCGTTGCAGCCAGGCCGTCGATCGCGGTGATGGCAACGTTCGCCGCCGGCACGCCGCCGGCCAGCATCTGGTCAAGCGTCTCTTGCAGATCGGCGATGCTCTGGCTGGCGGTCGCCAGCGCCGCAGCGAAGGCGGCATTGGCATCTTCGACGGTATCCGACAGTTCTTGCTGCGCTGTGGCAACCGCAGCCTGAAGAGTTGCGAGCGACTGCTGCGTCTGCTCGATCAGCGGGTTGATCGCCTCGTCGAGGCGCTGGATCCCGAAGTTTTGCAGCTCAAGCTTCAGCACTTCGATGCCGGAGTTGACGTCCTCCAGCACCCGCAGCCGGCCGCCGATGCTGGTGAAGATTAGATCCCAAGACGCGCGATCGAGGGTGAAGCGCTCAGGTGCCGGCGGCGCCCGGTAGTCATTAGCTGGGTTCGGCAGAGCGGATGGCATCAGGACCATACTCCTTGATGATGCTGTTGATCAGGCTCCCTTTCGCCAGCACCGAATGCCGAGGGAGGTACCTGAAGGAGCCAATCGACACCGGCTTCTTCACGAAAAGAGTGAAGGTCTTTTCCGGCTGGTAGATCGGTGCTTCATCTTCATCGCCAGCATCGGCTGCTGAACCTGCAAGAGCACCCGGGCCAACGACTGAGGCTGTATCGGTCAGGCCACTGCCTTGAGCCTCTGCGGACACTGCCGCCCGCAGGGTCGCGGAGCTTTCCTGCGCATTCTCGATCGGCGGCGCGACTGCCTCTCCGGCGTTACTCGCGGTACCCGCCGCCTGCGCATCGGTCTGCGCAGGCGCTGCCTGTTTCTTTGTCCTGGCCATGTTCGGCTCCTCAATATCCGATGATCTGGATGTCCTGACCGAACGGGACGTCGGTCACCGATGTGGTGGTGGCATCCACCCGCGCACGGACCTGAGTGGTGCCGGCGGGAAGATTGAAGTCGGCCGTGATCTTGACGCGGCTCGGCTTGGTGATGTCCGTCTCGGCCACAATGGCCGTCGCAGTCACCACCGTGTTGTTCGCCAGGACGATCATCGGTACGGCCGTGTGCTTTGCCGGATCGAAGTTATCCATCTGCAGAACGATGCGCGCCTCGTCAGTCGAGAACCCGAAGGTCTTGAGCTTCGAGAACGCCCTCATGTCGAGCCGCATCCTTCCGCACACCGCGCGCGCATACTGATCGAGTATGATAGCCGGCGCGACATCCTGCGTGCCGACGAAGACGAGCCGGATCTGCACCAGCGGCGGAAGGTTGGCGAGCGGATTATCCTCTCGCG
The DNA here is from genome assembly GCF_030435705.1 of Rhizobium sp. SSA_523. Taxonomy (NCBI): domain Bacteria; kingdom Pseudomonadati; phylum Pseudomonadota; class Alphaproteobacteria; order Hyphomicrobiales; family Rhizobiaceae; genus Affinirhizobium; species Affinirhizobium gouqiense. Next base: position 782,707 of record NZ_CP129382.1, on the reverse strand, counting down.
CATCGAGCGGGATCCACTCGGTATCGCCCTGCGCCTTGATCTCCCACGACAGCTGCGTGGCAGCCGGCCGCCAGCGCTTGTAGACCATCTCGATTTCGGTCATGCCGTTTTCGAGCGGGCCGATGCTTTCGAACTGGACCACGGTGCGGTTCTGCTTGAACTTCGCCACGTTGAGCCGGAAGGTGAAGTCTTCCGTCACGGTCCCTTGAGCCCAGGCGCCATCGGTGCAGACAAACTTGCTGCCGCCGGTGTAGGCGTTCTTGTCGTTGGTCATCAGCTGATGATTTCCCGACGAGACCACGAACCAGCCGTAGCGCTTGCCCTGCTCGAGGAGAGCCGGCGGCAGGGGGAAGTTATTCCACCCCACCTTCAGCTGGCTCTTCGGCTTGATCACCTTGGTCAGGATCGCGTCAAAGGCGGGCGCTGCACTCGCGTTGACCTGGCACAGGCAGAGCATGACGTCGGAGTCATCCGAGGACTGGTCGACCTTCGTGAAGTAGAGGTCGACCGAGGTCGCCACCGACACCTGCGAGTTGAGGAACGTCTGGCCGTAGATGGCGCCATCCAAACCAAAATACTCGGTGTTGTAGGTGGTGTAGGTCTCGTAATAGGTGTCGACGATCAGCCGAGCGACAGCGTATTCCGTGTGACCGTTCTGCGCCGTCTCGGTCTGGTTCCACGGGTTCGACGTCTGGCCGTAGTTGACCCAGGTCTCGCCGTTCGCCTGGAACGCCGCGCCGTACTGCTGGCTCCCGAGAGAACCCCAGCCCGCGGTGTTCTCGCAGACGTTGATCGTCTCGCCGTAGCGAATGCTTTCATGCGCCACCGTGTGCTGAACAGCCGTCACTATCGTATGAACGATGTTGGAGATGTCCTGCCGGCCGGTGCCTTCCGGTGAGGTGATGCGCGTCACCTCGGTATATGCCGGCAGCACCAGGTTGTTCGCGTGCACCTTCAGCTGCGGATCGTCATAGTTCAGCAGCCGCAGGATGCTGTCTTTCTGGGACGCATACTGGAAGCGGATGCCTTCCTTGATGCGGAAATAGCCGCCCAGGGTGAAGTCCCAGAACTCCTTCAGCAGCGCCTGGTCGAAGAAGTAGTTGCGCGCCTCGTCCGGCATGTTGAGCGCCTGGTTATGGCGCGCAACGTCGCGAACCATCTGCGCCACAAGACGCGGGTCCGGAATGTTCTTCTGACCAGCCGCGATATTGGCGACGTCGGTTCGGATCGATGCCGTCTCCTCGAAGAGCTGCGTGATCCGAAGCTCAAGCGATGTGACACGGCCTTCAACTTCCGCCAGCGACTTCACGCGCCAGAAGTTGCCGGGCTCGATCGTCTGGATGCCCTGCGTGGTGACCAGCACATAGGCAAGGCAGGCATCGGTGTCGGACACCTGTGGCTTTGCCGCCGGTGACGGCCCGGCAGCACCTGCCAGAACCGTATATTTTACCGTCCGACTCTCGATCGTAGGCGTCTGGATCTCCACCGGGAGCTGCGTCTCCGGATCGGTCGAGGTGTCGATGTTGCGATCCTCTTTGATGACCACGACTTCGCCGCGAGGCAGGATGGCAAGCCACCGCTCGTCGTCTTCATCCGTCGGGAAGTAGATGGTGAGGTTGAGATCCTCGGCATCTTCGCGGGTATAGATGATGGCGCCTTCGAAGAACCGGCCAGGCGACACCGTCAGCAGCTGCGCCGACTTTCTGGACACCGTGTAGCCGGCCCAGCCATTGGCATAGCCGATGGCGTCGCCCACCACGTTGTCGATCGCGGCCCTCGGAAACAAGCCGAGGTTGTTAACATCGGCAGCCTCAAGGAACTCGGCATCGACAGTGTTTACGATTTTGCTCATAGAGAAGTCCTGTCCATGTAGGAGCCGAGCACGTAGCCGGCGTCGATGTCGTAGCCATCGTCGAGGGTGATCGGCCGCCGGTGAGCGAACGAGACGCTGTATTGGGTGTGCGGGGCCTTGGAGACGACCAGCGCCTTCTCAGCACGTTCCAGCGGGCGCCGGTCGCGCGGGCGAAGCGCCGCCTTGCCGAGAGCCGAGCGGCCGACGCAGAACGAGCCGCGCGGCTGCACGAGCGTCGTCTTGACCAGGAAGCGCGCAACGAATGGCGGATGGTTGATGGGGCTCTTCCCCAGCACGATGCGGCCGACCGGGAAGCGAGCTGGGTGGCTGCGCTTGTGGATGATCGTCGCATCGACCAGCTCGAGGTATCGAGCGGCCGCAGCGCGTGTCGTCTTCAATGCGGCAAGCTCGCCGTCGTAAAGCACTGACACCCCGGCATGCTGCGCGATCACCTCGCGTTTGCGTGCCTCCGGCCACTCGTCAAACCACAGATCGACCGAATATTGCGCAGCCAGCCACGGCAGCATTTCGGCGGGGCACCGGTAAGGGTCCAGCAGCACAGCATACGGGACCGGTAACCCATCCGACATTCCAGCAGCCACTGCGCGCTCGAAGGGGCCGGTGCTGGATGTCAGCAAAGGGACGACATCAGCCATCAGCGCACCTCCGCAACAATTGTCAGATCGGTCATCACCGGCACCTGGTACGGATCAGGATCGATCGCCACCGGCGCCAGGTCGCGGACCTTGATGACGCTGTTGCCGTACGCTGCCGCCGCCAGGTAGCCGAGGGGGATCTCGCCACCGATCAGAATGCGATCCCGAGCTGCGGCAGTCACGCGCGCAATGGCTTCCTGCTTGATGATCTCGGCAGAGGGACCAATGCCCGGCACCTCGATCACCAGCGACACCTGATACTCGACCCGCTCAGCACTCATCACCGTGATGCCGCAGGCCTCCGGAGCCCTCGCCGGGTCCGTTACGGCAGCCCGGACAGTGGCAAGCTCGCCGACGGTTGGTAGACGGCCAAACGGCCCGATGATCACGAGATCTGTTTCACCCTGCCGCTTGTGGATCGCACGGCCATTGACGCGCGCGTCCCAAAGGCCAATGGTCTTGTCCGGCGACTGGGGCCAAGCCTTCCGCGCATCGTAGAGATAGCGACCAGCCGAGCCGGCGGCTGGAACATCAAAGCTTTCGAGATACCGCCGCAGTAGCGCCTCGTCACTCTCCAGTACCGCGGCCTCCGTGGCCGTCTCCGGCACGATCACCAGGCGCTCGATGTTCCGGCGGGCGACAAGCACGTCGAGATTGCTGCCGGTGGCCAGCGGCGCCAGAAGTGCCCGGAGGCCGTCATTGACGCGCTGACGATCCAGCAGGCGCAGGTACGTCCATGCCCGACCGACGACGATCGCGGGGCTCGTCTGTAGACGCTGCTCGTCGAAAGCAGGCAGGGTTGGATCGATGAGTCGCTGCTCTGCCCAAAAAGAAAGGAAGCGATCAATGAAGCCCTGCAGGAGATCTGTTGCCGAAAGCGCCTCTATGGCTTCCGGCGCTGGAATACGAGACAGATCAATGGCTGTCGGCGCATAGGCAATGGTCATGATGTGTCCGCCCTTATGGTCCTGCCGCCGAAGTTGAGGGTGAAGCCGACGACACGCTCCACCGTGAAGTCGCCGAGATGGCCGCGCGGCCGGAAATCCGCCTCGATGAGAAGCCCTGCCTTGCCTGCCCGGATGTCGTCCACAGATCCGGTCGGCACCATGCGCCGCACCGACAAGCGCGGCTCCCAAAGGTCGATGGCCGTGGCGATCAGTTGCTGCCAGGCAGCAAATAGAGATGGCGTCACAGCCCGGCCAAGAAGCTCGATCACGCCGCCACCGAACTCACGCAGCAGCACGACCGATGATAACCTGGTCGACAGGATGAAGACCGCGGCCTGCAGGGCAGAGGCAAGATCGTCGAGGATCGCGCCTGTGCGCCGGTCAATCCCGACCATCGGCGTCACCCGCAGCGATGTCCGGAGCCGGCCAGTCCTCGGGCCACGGCTGATCAGCCGGCGAGATGCGGCCGAGACCGAGATCATAGGCGGCTTCGTGCGGTTCGAGTTTCACGGTCGAAGCGCCGCCGGTCCGTTTTCCGTCAATCCACGCCACACCCGGCTTGATGCGGTATTCGACCGACCCGCCTGCCGGCGCAGCCGTATCCGCCTCGTCGGCCTTCGCCGGCAAGCTGATTGCCTTTTTCATCGATGTTCTCCTGGTTTAGCCTTCCGGCGCGTCTGTCCGTTCGCCGCCTTTGAAGATCCCCCCATGGACATGGGTTGATCCAATGTTTTTACCGTCATGCTCGAAACGACCACCGGTGACAGACACGCCCGAACCGCTGATGGTCACGGTGACGCCACCGGCTTCGATGACCAGCGCACCATCGGCGATCGATACCCTGACGCCAGCATCTTCGAAGACATTGGCATCCATGTCCTCGTTCGGGCTGGGGTTGGCGTCGGAATAGCCGGCCCGAAACATTAATCCCTGCCGCGGATCGCCACTCGGGTTGATGATGCCGACGATCTGCCCCTTCTTCAGCGGGACCGAGGTCTTGCCGCTTTCGGGATGAGGGTACCAGGGCGACAGGAAAGGCTCCTCATCCGTGCCGCCGAGGCGCAGTCGGTAACCCTTCTTTGCGTCGACCAACTCGACAGGGCCGACCTTCAGGCTATTGCCGAAAGCGGTTTTGAGCATTTCGAGCTCGACGCGCTGCGCTATGAATTCCGACAACATCAGCTTTGCACCGTAACCGTGATTGCATTCTCGATATCCAGCGTCGCCTCAGTTAGAGGCGGCGTTTCGCGTTCTTCGTCGGCATGAAGCGGGCCGCGGCCGACCGCGAGCAACTCGCTGTTCGTCAGACCAAGCCGGCGCTGGTACGATTGCCAATCCTCGTTGCTGCCGGCGAGTATGGCTCGCATCAGGACCGCCTGTTCTTGATAAGTCGCATCTGTCATCGCCTCGATGCCGGACAGGAACAGCATAAACGGGCTGTCATCAGGCAGCGCTTCACCTGTTACCGGATCATCCGCCAGATCGACCGTAACCCGCACCTGATGCCCGGTGAGCTTTTGGCCGTCATCGGTGCTGCGCGCGCCGTAGAACTCGACCTTCATCACCCGATATTGCAGCCCGCGATAGATTTCGGCCCAGTTGCTCGACGGGTCGTTCAAGGCGTCGAAGATTTGCCGCTGCACAATGTCGAGAAAGAATTCGCGATTGCGGTCCGAAGCCGGAATGTCAATTCCGACCAGATGCGTTTTGCCCGTCGTCCGGTCCTTCTGAAACATGGCCGTCGACACCCCAATTTCGAAGACGATATCGCAGGCACCGTTTTCGACCAGGCTGCGGCCGGACGGACCCTCCATCTTCGAGAGGTCAGTGAAGACCGAAATGAACGGCCTTTCCTCTGCCGTCCGCAGCGTCCCGTCTGCCTGGATGTCCAACGCTCCGTTCGGGCTGTCGAGCACATTGTCCCCGACAAGTGTGCGCCCGCGGATTGCCTCGATAGCAGCGATACGCAAGGCAATTCGAGCAAGCGACATCAGGCTTCTCCCAGTTCCAGAACAAGGCGAGTTTCGCCGCGGTCGTCGACCCGCAAAACTTCGAACATCGGCTCGCCGACCCGCTCGAGCGCGACGATCAGATCGCCCGCAGTCGCCTTCACCTGCGGCCAAGCCCTATGGTCGACGTGCAGCTCCGCCTTGCCGGCGGCAAGCGAGGTGCGCCAGGCCGAGCCGCTGCGGCTGCCAAGATTGGTTTCCTGGCCGCCGCCAACCCGCAGGATAGCCGAGAACTCAACGCTCTCCCGGCTATCGTCCGGCTCAGACTTTGCCATCGGCAGATGCCGGACGCGCTCAGCGAACCGCTGATCGAGACCTGTCGTGACGATCGTCTGCAGATCCCGCACGTTTGCCGCGATCGGCATCAGTTCATTCCTCGTCCAATACGGCGAGAATCTCGGCTTTGGTCTTACTGCGATCGACATCGATGCCGCGGCGCTCGGCCTCCGCCAGCAGCTGATCCTTTGTCATAGAGGCAAGGTCGACGGCGTCATCCCCGGCACCCTTGCCCTGGCCCTCGACATAGGACATGCCAGGCTTCAGGAACTTGCCGTTGTAGTAGCCGGGTTCGGTCACCATTTTCGTAGACATGTTTCACTCCTGCTGTGTTGCCCGGCGCGACCATCGCGCCGGCAGTTTGTGGTGAGGCACTCTGCCGCTTACTTGGCGCGTGCGCTCAGCAGCATCTCCGGCCGCGTGCAGATGAAGAGCGGGTAGCTGTAGAGCTCGACCCGATCCCACTCGTCACGACCGGACTTGTCCGACAGCAGGAGCCCGTAAAACTCTTGGCCGCGCTTGTTGAGGTACGGCTTGAACTCGCTAGCCGGCGCCCAGCCTACCTGGAACGCGCCGCGCGCGCCGATCGGGAAGAAGCGGGCCTTCTCGCTGCCGATCGAGATTGTCGTGTCATCGTCGGTACCGCGATAGTTGATGAAAACGATGCCCTCGATCTCGATCGAGGAGTAACCCTCGATGTTTTCGAGCGAAGCCGCGCGTTCCGTGCCGAGCTTGGTCTCCTTGATCTGGGCGTGGTTGACCAGCAGATCGAAGAACTCGTCGCCAACCAGAGCACCGATCTTGGTGTTCGGCGTCCAGAGCCCCTTGCCGCGGCGCTGCATGTCGCGCTTCAGGTCGCGGCACTTCTTGCGCACGTCGGTCGTCGGATCGTCGAGCTCGAAGTCGATCTCGGCCGGCTCATCGATGCCCCAGAAGTCGTACCAGTCGATGAGGACGGTCTCGCCGTCGGCATCGAGGACCTTGCCCTGCACTGCGCCAAACCGCATGTGCTCCCAAGTGAGCTCCATGTCTTCCTTGATCTGCCCCGTGCGACTGGTGACCTCGTCGGCCACCTCGACGGTTTGCTCGTCGAAAGGCAGCGCCAGGACGCCGGCAAGCTCAATCGCATAGATCGTCGATCCTTTGGCGAGGCGAACGGTCTCCATCGTCCGCATCTTGGCCCCTTTCGGGATCAGTTCCTCCGGCGGCGCGCCATTGGGCGACGTCGGGATTAGCGTGCGCGAGCCGTTCCGATCGACGATGCCGATGGTGCGCGACCGGGAGTAGATCGGCGCGAAGAGGCCAAGCGTGCCGAGAAGCTGCGGCTTGAAATCGACCTTCTCGACGATCTCTTCCTGCACCTCGACAACGCCCCAGGCGTTTTGGGTAAAGATATCTGCAACAAGTGCCATTGAAGTTGCCCCTCCTTAGCGGGCGACGATGCCTAGCGCTGCCAGAGCGGCAAGGGCTGTGGTTTTCTGGGCGTCGGTGACACCGTTGGCGTAGACGAGAACATCCGCCTGCACTTCCGTGTCGCGGACCGTCAGCGTGCGCCGGACGTCTGCGGTCCGGGCATCGCAGCCCTCATAGAGGACAGCGACCGCGTTCTGCGATCCGTCGGCGGCGCCCGGCGTGTACGCCTTGTACTTGCCGCTCGCCGTCACCCTGCCGAGGACGGCGCCCGGCTCGAGAATGCCGGATCCGCTGGCAATGACGCCGGTATCGCGCGAGCGATAGCCATGCGATTCGGAGACGATGTAGTGCGCCGTATGGCGCAGTTTCTGGGTAAGCACGGTCATGGAAGCTGCCTCCTGTTAGCGGCGCTTGTTGGCGCGGTCGACGGATGCGGAGAGAACAGAGCGGCTGGCTTTTTCACCGCCGGCCCCGCCACCGCCATTGTTGAGACCCTGAGCGTGCATGGTCTGGCGCGGGCGGTACTCACCCTCACCCTCAGAGCCGTTGCCAGCGCCGGCGTCGGCCTTCGGCGAGACGGCAAGCGTTGCCTTGGCCTGGTCGACGCTGTTGCCGACCATGAACAGGTGCTCGGCAAGCTTCTCGCGGCCATTGGCTTCGTCGAGCGACATGATGGCATCGCGACGCTCGCGATCGGCCTTCACCGCGGCTTCGATCCCGCCGTTGGCCTTGTCGAGATCCGCCTTCAGCTTGGCATTTTCGGCGGCAAGCTGATCCGCACGTTCCTTGTCCGTCATGGTAGGCTCCTTGGGTGGACGGGGTTCTGCGGCGCGTGCCGCCATGGTGGCCGGTGACGACCAGTTCTTTTCCTTCGCCAGTGCGGTCAGGCTCGAAGGCGCATGCGCGAACAGGCGATAGTCGAAGGCGGCAACCGGCTTGGCGACCGTCTCCGTTGTCTTGTCGGCGAAGCCTTCCTTGACGGCATCTTCCGGTGTCAGCCATCGCTCCGCCTTCATGATCTCGCGGCACTCTTCCGGTGTTTTGCCGGACTTCGCCGAGTAGACGCGGGCATAAGCCGTGGCGAGTGCATCGAGCGCTTCCATCGTTTTGGAATGGTCGGATGCGTTGCCGAAGGTGTGCCCGCTCGGATCGTGGATCATCATCACGGCACCCGCCGACATGGTGACGGTTTTGCCTGCCATGGCGATCAGGGAGGCGGCCGAGGCGGCAATCCCCTCGACGACTATATTCGTGACGCCGGGTCGAGCTGACAGCAGCGCATGAATGGCGGCGCCCTCGGACGCGACACCCCCGCCGGAGTTGACGAAGACATCGAGCTCGGAGGTCGCGTCGATGCCGGCCAGCGCCAGCACCACATCCTGGGCGGTAAAACCGTCGTCAAAATAATAGTCGCCGACATAGCCGGTAAGCCTAAGCTTTCCGTCTTCAACAATCGCACTCATGTTCGGGTAATCCTTAGTAGGGGCGCATGCGCCCGGAGATCGCGTAACGCCGCGGCTTCACCCGCTCGCCTCTAGCAATCCGGCACTGCCGGATTGCCTTTTCCAGTTCCCGCTGCACGACATCCAGACCGGCCGTGGCATAGGCCATCATGTCGGTACCGAAGCGGGCTTCGGTTACCATCTCACCCATGAGCAAGGCTTCTTCCACATTACGAAGCTTGATGGCTCTTGCGCACCAATCGACAGCAATCGGATCAGGTTCGTCTGCCATCATGCCGCCTTTGCCGGTTCGCGGTTACCTTCCATGGCAGCGCCCTGTGGTCCGCCGCCGCCTTGCGTACGTCCGAATGGGTGCGGCACGCCGGCGTCCTCGAACATCTTTTTCTCCCGACTGAGCTGGTCGATCTGCTCCTGGCCGTTCTTGCCACGCTTGGCGCAGATGTCGAAGAAGCTCGAAATGCCGAGCTCGAGCTCGATCTTGTCGGCCATCGCCGCCTTGTAGTTGTCGGCTGACGGTGCGCCCGGTCCGTGCCATTCCGCCTGGAAGATGTCCTCACGGAACCGTCGAAAGGCCTGAACACCGCCCCGGATCCGGATCTTGCCCGTCTCGATCATCTCCTCGAGCCAGCGCTCGAAGATCGACTGAAGGAACGGGATCATGATCCGGTTGCGCCTGCGAAGCACGATTGGCCAGATGCTGGCGACCGACATCAGCACCGACGAATAACTTGCGTCGGTGTGATCCATCGACAGCGATTCGTAGGTGACCCCGATGCACCGGGCGATTTCCCGTAACAGATTACGGAAGAACTCCAGGTAATCGCTGTTGGGCGTCGAGGTCGTGTGCAGCGTGAACGTCTCACCTGGGCCGAGGTGATTGACCCGCGCCGGATCGGACATCGAAATGCCCTTCTCCTTCAGCGCATCGACACGCATGCTCCAGACATCCATCAGATCCTGCTGCAGGCCGCCAATGAAGTCGGTCCAGCTGCCGGATTCCTCGTCCTTCCAACCTTCCGGCTGTTCGATCTCCTCCAGTGTCTGGAGCGACTTGAACGCGTCCTCACTCGGCTCCGGGCTGTTGATGGTCGCTGCGAACACCGTCTGCAACAGCGCCTTCGCCAGTGTAAAATCCGCAAGCTGGTCGGCCTGCGACAAGACCTTCAGCGCCGGCGCGATAGGCGATATCCCCCGCGGACTGTTGACGTTCTCGCCACGGTCCATCACGTGGATGACATCGGCCGCGTCAACATCCCGCTCGCTTTCGACGCCGCGCGTGCGGACCTTGAAGCGGTAGGCCATCGCCCGGCCGTTCAGATCGTGAAACACGCCATCATCGAGCCCCTCCGCCTCGCGCGTTATACGCGGGCAACGATGCGAGGCGACCAAAGAGACCTTGATGCCCGTGGACAGGCCGTAGCGTCGACGCTCGCGCGCCTCCATAAAATCGAGGATGCCGAAGGCTTCACCCGTTCCAAGGAAGCTGCGCAGGACTGCATCCGCCATCTCGGCAATCGTTGCCTTGCCGGCCAGATCGCATTCCTTCGGGTTCCAGGCCCATTTACGCCATTCCTCCTCGACGAGGCTGCGCCATTCGCGGGCCTGCTTGTCGGAATAGCCGAGCTTCTTCAGCTTTGCCCGGCAGCTGAGCTTCAGCTCCTCGCCGATCGTGTCGCACAGCACCTGCGTGACAGCGCCGGCGATCCAGCCGGAATTGTGCATGAAGTCGATGGCCAGAGCCGCGGCGCGTTCGGCCGCTTCCCGCACATCGCGATGACCGTCGCGCATCGTGGCTTTACGCATGGCAAGCACGCCCGCCCGATCGCTGCGCAGGTAGCGCGCCACCGGCTTGCCGCGGCGCTCCGCCTGACCTGCCGGCTGAAGGCGCTCGCTGGTCGCCTTCACTCTGTGTCGCGGTTTCGGCTCGGTCACGAGTAGGATTTCCACTTCCTGCGCGGCGGCCGTGGGGCTGCCGGTTGTGTCTTGTCCGGTTTCGGCTTCTGTTTCACGAACGGGTTCTGCTCGGCATGCTCGAACAAATCCGCCGGCTCTTGGTCGTCACCATGCAGATCACGAACGAGATCGGCCCAGCGATCGAGCGTCAGCCTGCGTTTGTTCTGCAGGTACCAGGCCAGAGCGTAGGCGTAGACGGTTGCATCGAACCAGTCGTTGACCCGCCCGACGATCTTCTTCCATTGGCGGCCCGCCTTCGGCTTGATGAGACGCCGAGCCCGGCGGGATACGCTGGCACGCGCCTCCTCGTCCGCATCGACCAGACGTTCGGCCGTCAGCTCCTTAGCGAACTCCTCGTCGCAGAGGTCAGCGCCAAAGTGGATCGTGTTGCGCGGCCAATGGCCGTTCTCCGCGCGGCCCTGCACCAGATTGGCGAGCGCCGCGGTGACAGCGGTTTTGACATCGTAAAGCCCGACCGGATAGAGAAGCACCTTGGCCACCACACGCTTGCGATGATCCTTGATGTCCTTCTTGACGGGCGTTCCGAGCCACGGCAGGCCGATCGGCTCACGCCCGTCGAGCGGGAAGACGTTCGGGCGCCCGGCGCAGTATCGATAGACACGGTCCGTTGCCCAGCCCGAATCGACGCCGCTCAGATCGATGCCTTTCTCGCGCTTGCCGTTCTCCGTCGGATAAGTCCGCGCCTGGGCGTCGGAAAGCTTGATCCACGGCTCGTCGGACTGGTCCGGCGGACCCTCGAAGATCTCGCGGTCGATCAACTGCATCTGGTCGCGCGGGCCGATCGCATAAACCAGCCATTTGATCCCGTAGCCCTGGACGTCGGCGGCCGAGACGACAAGGGCCGCCCATGAAGGGATCTTTCGTGCCGGCAGCATCTCGTCTCTCGCCGCCTCGACGATCTTCTCCCATTCGACGGTGACGCCGCCCGGATCGTATGGTTCCGCCAGATCCTGCTGGCAGAAGGTGCGCATCTTTGTGACGTCACCCTGAGCATCCTCCCAGCGGGCCCAGATCTCCCACCACTTCTCCTTGGGCGCGTATGCGGCCCACAGGTGATAGCTGGGCTGCCAATCCCGGCAACGCCCTTCGCAAGGGTCGCAGCGCCACAGATCGATATCATCGGGTGCGATGACCATCGGCACAGGATCGTCGCCCTCGCGGACCCGCCGCGGTATCCAATGGCCCCGGGCGTTCATCTCGTGCTTATGACCGTCGAGGATGACCTCGTCGCAGCGCATGCACCTGAAATGTACCGGCAGGTCGCGATCAGGATCTGCCGGCCGCATCATGTCGAACGTCAACGGCTGCCAGTGCGCACAATGCGGACAAGGCACATACCGATAGCGCTGATCACCGGACTCGAAGTCGTCAGTGATGGCGCACTCGCCTGCAACGCCTGGTGTCGAACCCTGCCATTCCTTGGCAAGATCGCCGTACATCTTCTGTCGGGCCCGCGCCTGGTCACGCGGACTGCCGCGGCCATCGACGTCTTTCGGGTAGCCGGTGACCTCGTCCATGGCGAGATACTTGATCGACACCATCTGCAGGCCCTTGGAAGAGCCTGCGTTGACGATCTGGCAGAACCCGCCGGCGTAACGCTTGAACGAGGTCGTGCTTCCCTGCTCGTCGCGGCTGCTGACCGGCAGAACCTTGTGCGCCACGCGCGGCGAAGCCTCGATCGTCGGCTGCAGCTTGACGCGATTGAACTTCGTGGCCTCCTCAAGCGTGGGCAGCACGATCATCATCGAGCCCGGCGCCTGATCGACGATGTAGCAGAACCAGTTCTCGATCGCTGTCGACTTGCCAAGCTGGGCCGCCCAACGGCAGGTCACCCGCCGCGCCGGATGATCAGGATGCAGGCAATCCTGCGGCTCGCGAAGATAAGGCACGCGATCCACCTTAAAATCGCCCGGCCAGGGTGAGCCCGATTCCGGCGAGACCTTGCGGTAGCGTTCGGCATGCTCGCTGAGCGTCAGATCCTCGACGGTACGGCTTGCGGCAGCAAGGCCCGAGAACAAGGCGACCGCGCCGTCCGGCAAATGCGGAAAGCGTGTCCTAATATCCTGAACAGTCATTGCAGCGACGTGTGTTCCGCTTCATCCGAAAAGCCGGCGCCGGCTGCATCGTCGCGACGACGCATGGCATCGAGCTTCTCGAGCACCTGACGATTGAAGACGGCGATGCCGGTCTTCGTGAATGTCTTGAGAGCTAGGCGAACGATACGCTCGTCCCAGCCGTACTTGAGCGACAGCATCTGGGCTTCGCTTTCGATTGCCCGCTCGAACGCGCTCTGCATCATGGCGACCGCATCGCGGCCGGCCTGGTCGACCTCTCCGACCGGCGTCAGCTCGAGCCGGCGCTCGGCCAGGTCCATTTCCTTCAGCTCGGCATCGGCCTGCGCCTTACGTGCGGCCCCGTCCGACTGCGACCCGACAAACCGCGGCTGCTGCAGCCTGCCATGCACGACGGCCGTCTGCGGCTGGGATGCGGCCGCGACCGGCGCCCGGATGCGGATGTTCTCGCCGCGGTGCTGTACCAGGGCGATGTAATCGACCAGGTTCGATTTTCCCTCCGGCTTCAGCGGCAGCGCTTCCGCGTGCTGTTTCAGGTAGCGCGACAACGTCGAGCGGTCGATCCGGTCGCCAACAGCCGTCAATCGTGACGCGGCCTCCGTGATCGAGATCCAGTCTTCTTCCATCGTGCATGTCCCGTGCATCACGTGTGCTTGCCACGTGTATCCGTGTACCGGTTGCGAAGTATCGCACTGGCAAAATCGCGCAGTCGCGCCGCCCCGTGTGGCTGATTTTCTGCGCTACGGTCCCTGAACCCGGGGGGTGCCCCGACCGATGAGGGTCAAGGGACCAGCTTCTGCATAGCCGCGTCCACCCTCTGCTGCAGGAGCGGGCCAGCGATCCGGTCGAAGGCTGCCTTCGTTGCGCCTCTCGTCATCTCCGTGGGGATGAAGACGCCGGATCTGGCGAATGTGATCTTCGTTCCCGATCGGTTCAGCCGATAGAAGGCATGACCGTCAAACTTCGCCACCTCTTTGCGGTTCGGGAAACGGCCGCCGCGCATGAAGGCGCCAGGATAGAGCGTAGTCTTGCCGAACGGTTTGGCAACGACGCCGGTCTCCGTCTCTCTTGCCCCCAGATATTTGAGGCGAATGTTCCCGCCACGCGTCACCATCTCATAGGACAGGCGACCAGGGCGAGCGACGGCCGGATCACCAACCGCCTTCACGATTGTCTTTCTCGGCAGACCCGTCTGCTTCGTCAGGTTTCGTATGACCTGCGTCTTTGCCCGGTTGCCTACCTGATTAATGATCCGAGGCAGAACCTTCGGAAACCGTTCGTTGAGATCGAGGATCCGCTTGCCGTAATGCTGCAGCACCTGATCAGCCCAGGCCACATGGACCATTCTCATCGCCTCGCCTCCCGTTCCGCACGCGGCGGCGAAGGCTCGACAAGCCAATGCTCACATGCAAAATCTTCGCTATCAAGCATGGGGGTGATGATGACAACTGAGAGTTGGTTCAAGACCACGGTAAAAGACCTTCCGAGCCTAATTGCTGTGGCCGGCGCATTGATCGGTCTCGGCATATGGGTCGGGAACCTGAAGAACCAGGTCGACAACTCTCGGGCCGAGGTCGAGCAATTGAAGGGGCAGATCACACAATTGCAGTCGCTCTTGTCCAATCGAAAGGCCGATGAGATCGGGCCGCGTGGCCCGAAAGGTGAGACAGGAGAGCAAGGCCCGCCTGGCATTCCGGGGCTCAGGGGTCCTCAAGGTGAAGAGGGACCAAAGGGCCGAGATGGGATCGATGGCCGCCAAATCGAACTGCGAAACGATGCGTCCTATATTCAATGGCGCTATTCAGGCTCGGCAGATTGGACGAATTTGATCTCGGTAAGCGAACTTAGAGGACCCAAGGGCGATCCCGGCCAAGCTGGACCCGAAGGACGAAGTATCCAAGTTCCCAGTCAGACGGGAGCGGAGCAGGCGAATGTATCAAACGGCGCTGGTCAAACAGCGGGCTCGGGGTCATTCACAAAGAAATACCGCGTCTTTCAGAACGACACCGTTTACGTAACCGATGACGATGTACTCATTGCCGTAGGTGATGCGAACAGTGCGAACTCACCTTTCAAGATCGATCAGAAATGGTACCGATTGAAACCTGGTGACGAGGTTCCCCTTCCGACGGCCATGCCATGTCGCATGATTTACGATCGCCTTTCACATCCTTTGCCGAATGATAAAGACCAGGCGGTGGATATCACCGTCCGATGCCGACCGTAGCGACGCGACCCTTAGGACCACATCTTCTTCTCGATGATATGCGAAGCCCGCCTGAGCGTCTCCGCCGGCGGGCCGTTTCCTGATCTTTTTTACTGTGTCTAAGCTATGTCAAACATCTGTCTTCGCGAAAGAGGGGCAACTGAAAATAATTAAATAGCATTTTCAACGACATGAGCTTCATCTGCCATTTTTTTGTACCCTCCCCACGGAGCGCGGTTTGGGAAGAACGGCATGAGACGGTGAGCGCCGAGGTTGCCATCCAGTTGATTCGCTAGTTGCTGGAGCGCATCTTGCCAGAGCTGCCAGTCTAGACGAGACAGGATATCGCCACGCAGCATACGCTCCAGTTCATACTTGCGGTATGCACCGCGAACCGGCTTGCACCGCTTGCTGTCATAACCGTTTCCCTCGAACTCATAGATCCGATTGAAGGCGTCGCGCGCTTTCTTCTTGACGAACCAACGCGGTTTGCCGTGGGCGCTGACCACCAGGAAGCTAGGTTGATCGCAACGCCAGTCGGGTCCGTGACCAAGGATTGCCGCTCGCGTGACCAAGGCGACCAGATGGCGCCCTGAAAGCAGATCACCTTTGATGCGGACTTCATCCGCAACGCGCTCGACCTCGCCGGCGATCAGACCATACGGGTCCTCGAACTCGGGAAATGGCATCCAGCCTTCCGGAAGATCGATGCCGATACCGGCGAGAGCCCGAACCGCCTCGCCGACCTTCACCGCATCGGGGTGAGGCTCACCATCCTCGATGAAGCCTGGAACAACGCCGTAGAGGTTCGGGCTCTTGTCGATGATGGTGCCGAGCACCGCCATGTCACGAGTGACCTCCCAGTTCGATGACGCGACTGCCGTCAGACCATCACCGCTGCCAGCACCGACTTTGCAGAGCTCCTGGCAGAATGCCCACTGCAACAGACCTTCGATTGTAACGGTTTTCATGGTTTCACAAGCCTTTATTTGACTTTTGGGACGTTAGGGAAGGAAGAAGAATAATTAGGGACGATAAATGGGACGAGATTTCGCAATGATTTTAATGCTTGGGAGGGTAGGGAAGCAAAGTTGATACCTCTAATGATGCGCGAGGAAGCATTTGCAATACGAACCGATACATGAAGGGTTCTTACACGCGCGCACACGCATATGCGAAAGGTTGCGACTTTGCGTCCCTAGCGCCCCAAGCATTGTTTTCATTATCTTTTACCCTCCCAACCTCTTGAATTATCGACCCAATGTACGGTCGGATCGTCCCTTCCGCCCCATATCGATGGCCCCGGACCCTCAGAACTGGGCGCAAGGCAAGCTGAGGCCATTGCGGCCCTGGTCTCCCGCGAAGGGTCCGGGTGATCAGCGGATGTCATCTGGCCATTCCTCGTGATGGTGCGACGGTGGCGCGGCGTCGCCATGGGTAGTCCCGCGGAACTCATCCCTGATGGAGATGCCGAAGTAGAAGGTTGAGCCGGACTTGCCCTTCCGAAACATGTGCATAAGTCCGTCCGGGCCTTTCCACGTCTTCCGGCACTGGTCCGGCAGACGCCTTGTGAATGTATTCGGCCTGAACTCGGATAGGCCCTCACGTCTTGCGAACCGCATGTAAGCGTTGAACAGCTCTTCTGGCGTGACGCGATCGGCATCAGATCCCGTCACGTGGCAACCGTTGCGAATGAACGCGCCAATCGGATCGCTCTCCTCTCGATATTCGGCTGTCGCTGCCCGAACGCCGGCAGGCACGCCAAGCCCATTCTCCAGGTAATCCAGCGCACCTTTCACCATCCAGGCGAAGATGCCGTGCCGCTCCGCTCGCAGTTTGCGCGGCAGATCGCGGTCGACCTCATCCTCGGGGATCTGGATCTCCCAGGGCACCAGGTGCACGCGCCGCCAGATGCCGTCGCTGTCATCCTTGATGATGGGCTTGTGGTTGCCGGACAGAATGATCTTGAACTGCGGGATGAGCTCGAAGAAGTCTTTGTTCAGATGACGGACCGGTATCGGCTCGCCCCCTGTCAACACCTTGATCAAGGCATCCTTCAGATGCACACCCATTTCCGGCTCCGAGGCGGCTACAAGGCGTACGCCTGGAAGGCGCGCGAGATCCGGTGTCGCCTCCGCCCCGGATCGTCGCTTTTCGCCAGCAAAACTGTCGATCGACATCGAGGCCGCATAGTCGCCGAGAATATCGACCATCAGGTCGACGAAGGTCGATTTACCGTTGCGGCCGGCGCCATAGAAGAAGAGAAGGCATTGTTCGCCGGTAAGGCCCAACAGGCAGTAACCCATGTAGCGCTGCAGGAAGCGCCGGTAATCGACGTCTGGCATCACCCGCTTCAGGAACTGGTCAAACAGCGGGCACCTGGCGTTGCCGTCGAACATGACTTCCGACAGCTTGGATACGAGGTCGCGAGGATCATGGCGGTCCACCCTCACCTGCCATTTGCCCGTCTTCCCCGCGCCAGCTTCTGAGGAGAAGAACCTCAATGTGCCTGTTTGGGTGTTGATGGCATAGAGGTCCGTATTCAGCTGCTTTACCTCGACCGAGCAGTAAGGCACCGTCTCCCGCATCATGTTGTCGATCTTCGACGACCCGCAGGAGCTTTTGGCAAAGCTGTGCCTGGCCGACATGCGGCCTGCGCGGGCGTCCTCGACATCCTTCATACGCTTGACGAGATCAGTGTGCTTCTCGAATTCGGCAAGCTTCGCAGCATCCCAATCCTTGCTCTTGCCGCCGAGCGCCTTCAGATCTTCACGTGCCTGTCGGCCGGCGACGATGATCGCCTTCTCCTCATCCGAGCAATCGAGCATGATTGCTTCCTCATCGATGAACTCGGCGGTCCGGTGCGCGAACTTGCGAACGACGGCGCCGGATGTGTCTTCCATCCATCGCTGCCCATCATAGCCGTGCCACCCGACATGCGTTACATGGCGCAGAAACTTGCCGTAGCGAATACGGAGACGCTCACCGTTGCCGATATCGGTCTCCGGCAGCGCCGCGCATTCCTCGAGCAGCTCGTCAGCGGTGAGCTCAAGGTCCGGCTCTTCCTCTCGGGCCGGCTGAACGGGCAGAGGGTCCGGGTTGCTGGAATAGACAGCCCGCTGTTCAACAGCCATTTGCAGGATACGGGCGACTTCATCAGGAACGCCATTCTTTTTTGGGTCGGTCAACCTACTCCCCCTTGTTCAATGCTGCGCTGGTGGCGCCGGAAAAATCCATGTGTGCGGGCGGCCAGATCTGCAGGATCGTGAGGCCAGGCCGGTGGAGACGGGCCTCAGCGCGCGCCATCGCGCTCGCCGTCATCACCTCCTCGCTGTCGCCATCGGCCACCAGAACGAGCTCGACGACATGCGACGCGACCTGCATTGCGTCGTCTGGGCCCTGTCCGGGCTTCGCCTTCGGCCCTTGCACCTTCACCCGACGCGCCCGACCATGCCGGTCCGGTGCAGTCAGTGTCGGATGGGAAAAGTCTGAAGACGGATCTCGCGGTCCGGCCAGATTGCCGAGATCACCACTGGTGAAGTAGAACGTGTCCTCTCGAAAACCTTCGGCTCCGGCGAACGCCAGGACGTTCTCAATCCCCTCGCCGCCAGCCCATCGACGAAGCTCTGGCCCACCAATCAGCGGCAGAAGCCCGCCCTTCTTCGTGCCTCGCATTTTCTTTGTGGCGAGCTCTTCGAAGAAGCCGGCGTCGACATCGGCGGGTGGCGGCGCGGATCGATAGAAGACATCCTCCGGCGCAAGTCGACCGGCCTCATTGCCCGCTTTTGTGACGCCCCACAGCAGCGGACGGCATTTACCCGGCTGACCCAGGTCGATCCACGTCTGATGGCAACCGACAATTCGGCCGGCACCATCGGCAGTCGGCGTAACGAAGGGCAGCACCATGGCTGGTCCGGAATAGACGTGCCGTGGCCGCCCCTGCTGGTCCTGGCCGTGGTAATATCCTGCCGACGCGCGGAACCGCGCATGCTCGAAGAAGCCGGAGGGAATGAGGAAGCCGGTGCGGGCTTTGAGGTAAGCACGAATCGTCTCGCGGCCGATCTCGGCCTCAGGCAATTCTGCCAGGCAATCGACTGCATTCAGCCAAAGGCCCCGGGCTTTCCGCACCTCGACCTCTCGAAAAGCGTTGCCTGCTGCCTCTGTCTCGCTACGCTCTTGGGCGGCACGCGCCTCAGCCTCGGCAATGCGACGTTCGCGCGCTGCGCGCTCTTCATCCGTCTCTTGCTCGCCTCCTTCCGGGATAGGCTCGCCGAGCAAAACAGAGCATGCTTTCAAGAAGCCTGCGCCGCGCAGATCGAGAAAATGATAATGCGCAGCCAGGCCGATCCCGTCGCCACCACCTTTGCCGCAGCCGCGGCAATTCCAGACGCCCTTGCCTCGGTTGACGGAAAACCGATCGGTCCCGCCGCATTGCGGGCATGGGCCCTGGTATTCTGATCGGCTCGACACCTTCTTCTGACCGGGCTTGACCTTGACGGCGCCCGGCTGCGGCACACCGAGCAGATCGCACGCACCGATGAAGGAGATGGCGCGCGCCTTCGCGACGAATTCCGAGATGGCCGGCGACGTCATTTGCGCGTCTCCTTCAGCAGACTGCGCGTTGCATGAAGGGTACGGCAGATCGCGTCTTCCTTGACGTGCAAGGTCCTGGCGATTTCGAGCGTGTCGAAATATCCCGATTGCCAAAGGATGATCGCTGCAAGCGCCTGATTTTCGTCAAGCGGCCCGCTCATCAAGGAAGATGTTGCCCGCTTCGCACCTAAAGCGACATCACGCATTGGCCACCTCACGTCCGGCAGCTTCCTGGCGGGTGAGGATGTCATTGACCACGGTTCTTCCGGCCGCCGTGATCGCATATGTGCCCGGCTTTCTTCTGGCCGGTTTTACCACCGCCTCGAGGTATCCACGGTGGATCAGCCACGCCAGGGCGCGGCGCCCTCCTTCATTGTAGGAGATGTCCGCGGCCTGCTGCAGCTTCACGAAGGATATCGTCGCCTGGCCATTCTGGTCCGCAAACCAAAGGAGCGCCTTGCAGTAGGTTTCCGCCATCTCACCCAGCTTTAGGGGCCGGGCCTCGACCACATCATGATCTACTGCATTATCCCGGCTCGCCGGCACCTTCTGCTGCTGCCGCGCGATCTTGATGACCTGTCTCGGGGCGAGGCCGGTCGATCGGATAATATCCAGCGCCGGCGTCTGCACGTCCACCATCATCAGGATTGCTTCCTTCTGGCAGGCAGGCGACAAGCCCGCGAAGGTGTCCGGATCGATCCGCGTCGAGATGTGCGCAGCATGCGGCGCGTTGATCCCGTGGAAAAAGAACAGGCTCATGACCACCTCGTACGTCTGATTTGTGGGGAAGTAGGTTGCCGAAACGCCACCACGACAGAAGACGGCGGCTGCGGTTCGCTCGCGTCATCATCGGTCCAGATGTCGATCCGCCATTGCGCAATCTCGTCATAGATCTGCCATTCGCGCCCGCAGTCGAACCGATGACGCTGCTCGCGCCACGTCTGCCGCAGCACGTCATCGCTCCTCGACCAGAACGCTATCGCGCGGCTGTCAGTCGGAATGATGAGAACCTGCCGGATTTCGGTGACAAGCGTCACAAACGCCGGCAGAAACTGGGCTTCACGGGCGAACAACGTCAGCGACGCCTCGTGCGGATCATCCGTCACGAGGTGGAACGGCTTCGGGATCTTCATTCCGCGGCCTCACGTGAGAATTTGTCGCTCTCATCGCCGAAGCCATGCCAGCCCGGCCGAGCCTGACGGGAGAAGACATCAGCGCGACGCGCATGCGGCATGACGCGAGCACACAGGTCATAGAATTCTTCAGGCTTGCGGCTGTGTTCACGCGCGACGCCGTCGAAAATCGTCTGGGGCACCAGTCCCTGCTTTGGATTTCCAAGCGTCGCGACAACGATCAATTCGCCGGTGGTACGAACGCGGTAACCAGTGCCCATCCGCACTTTGCCGCTTGGCGTAGTTTTGCGCCAAACCATCACCGACTTGTACTCAAACCCCCAGCGCTTGACGCATTCGATCGCCAACGGCAGCTGCGGAGCGGTCGCCCAGCAATAAAGAAGGCAGTGAAACGAGGCGAGCTGCCCGACCGGCATGTCGAGGATGTCGCCGTCGCGCATCAGGCGATATTTCGCGAGCGCTGACTTCTTCGCGCCCTCTTCGCTGTAGAGGTCGAAGCCCCACGGCGGATCGATGACGATCATGTCGTAATGCAGCGGAATGAGCGGGTCGAAGAACCAGGCGGTCATGATCGCAGCCGCCGCGCGTTCTCAGAGCAGCTGATGCAGTGGCTTTCGATGATCTCGGCCATCGTCAGCGTTTCACCGCACTCGCTGCACCGTGCCCGCTCGCCCTCACCACGAGGTATGGTGCCGGGCAAGAGACTGTCCGTCCAGCGCTGCTCATGGCTAAACCGAATAACCGTGTCGGGATGAGGCTTCATTCGCCATCTCCCACGACACGCAGCGCGGCCGGAACGCCGCCCTTGGACTTGATGCTGGCAAGCGCCGCGCGCACGTCACTCGTCGCCGTCTGCAAGTTGGCAGCGACACGGTCGACTGTATGAGCTTCAGTCGGCGTCACCTTGCCGTCCGCGATAGCCATTGCGATGCTGTTGGCGAGCTCAGCCGTCTGACGCATCAACTCAGCATGGCTTGCCATGACGCAGACCTCTGCCGCCCTCTCTTCCTCCGGATCGGTCAAACGCCGGCCAGAAAGCTCAGCCAGGACCTGGGTGACAAATGGAATGCCGCAATCGGCTTCCAGCGCCACGACAGCGTTCAACGGCATCAAGGTCGCGTCGAGCGGATTGGACCAGCGCCCGATCGTGC
Source organism: Rhizobium sp. SSA_523 (assembly GCF_030435705.1). Classification (NCBI taxonomy): domain Bacteria; kingdom Pseudomonadati; phylum Pseudomonadota; class Alphaproteobacteria; order Hyphomicrobiales; family Rhizobiaceae; genus Affinirhizobium; species Affinirhizobium gouqiense. Next base: position 760,962 of record NZ_CP129382.1, on the reverse strand, counting down.
TCTTGCCATAGGCATACTTCTCTTCAACCCGCCGAACAGTGCCACACGCCTCGATGAGGTCGCGCTGCGCGGCTTTCATGCGGTACATCCAGGCATCGTTCAGACGCATCGTCGTCTCCAAAAGGCAAAGGGGTCCCGCCACGGGACAAACCCATGTTTTTTCCCGTCGCGGGACAATGACAAAACTGCGAGAGATCAAGCCGTTACGAGATCACGGAGATCGACATGCACACTCTCGGGAGATTGGTTTGGACAGGCCGCGATGCCGCTGCAGCCCGCCATTTTCCATCGCGAAAATCGGCATCCGCGCTCGGGGTATTTGTTCCTCGCCCGTCGGTCGCTGGCTTCGGACGCACAACGGGCGAGGTCTCGCAATTTGCAGAGGGAAATCCACTAGCTGCGTGCGGGGTCTTTCACCCCGGTATCCAAAATATTGGATACCGGGGATGGCGCGCAAGCCTTGAGAGGATGACTGATCTTGCACGCGAACAGGAAAAGAAGAGCCAGCCGGCAACGCGCTTGGCGCAGGGCCGAGCAAAGATCGCGTCGAACCACCTGTGTCAGATGGCGCCGGCTGGCAGTGTGCGCGGGTACTTGGGGAACTATCCCGCGCGGGGGAAAAGTGAGGCAGAGCGGTCATTCGGCAGCCTCCAAGCTATCACCATAGAGATCTGGCCGGATGCGATGACGGGGAATTCCCGTCAGCTTCTCGATTTTAATCACCCTTTCGGCCGGCACTCGGGTCCAGGAATGTAATGATGGGTGCTTGATGCCTAGCTCTCGAGCTAACGCAACAATCCCACCTGCCTTCTCGGCTGCTTCCTGAACAATTCTGATCATGGTTCATACGTAGGCGATAACTACGTAACCTGTCAACCGCATTCCGTAGGTGAAAAATGGTAGCCTTCAGCTACAACCCTCTCATGGATACTCTCGGTTCTCGCCTACGATACGCACGAACAGCGCTAGGTCTCTCCCAGCAGAAGGTCGCAGAGGAGTTAGGGATCAATCGCGTGAATATCTCTACGTGGGAGAGTGATAGCACTAGGCCAGATATTAGCCGCATTTCAGAAATCGCCAGACTGTACAAAGTCAGCGAAGCATGGCTCCTGACAGGCCAAGGCGACGCTCCTCAAAAGGCTGAAAGATCTCGACCTCCAGCAAAAAATGTGGTCGAGCTTGTCCCCGGCGAGCAGTTGCTGGGAGCTGGCCGGATGCCGCTATACACAGGCGCGATGGGAGGTGACGGCCACGTTATCATTACTTTTGACGCAATTGACTATGTTAAACGGCCTGCGGAGCTGGAAAATGTCAAAGGCGGTTACGGACTCCTGATCGTTGGAGAGTCTATGATCCCAGCTTTCTGGCCGGGCGATATGGCCCTGGTAAATCCCCATTTGCCGCCAGCCCGGATGAAAAACGTCATCCTCTACCATACGCCCCCGCACGGTGGGGACGTTGAGGCAATTGTAAAGCAACTCAACAGTTGGACAGAGCGCGAGTGGCACCTCCAACAATACAATCCGCTGCAAGAATTCACTGAGTTCCGGCAGGAGTGGCCAGTTTGCCACCGGGTAGTTGGCAAATACGACGCGCGTTAGATGGCCGCTTCAAGCAGTTCCGCAGGCAACTCGCCCAACTGAGAGATTACGACAGCATCTTCCCATTCGCCCGCCTCCGGATCACCCGACCGGGAGAACGCAACAACACTCGCAGCCTTTTCAGCCAACCGATCTGCAAGCGCTCTGCAGTGAACCTCATCCCTTGCCTGCTTTGGCAAATCAGGGATCAACATGCCTTTTTTGCCTTTTTGGAAGGTTTGGACAACGAAAAGAGTAACCATCACATGCCTCCTGTTCTTGTTTCGTTCACATAAAGACTCAGAAGTCGCCGAGAGTCGACTCCCAAAAATGATAGTTTTAGCCTACATTTTGTCGCTTGACCTGTAGGTAGGTATCAACTACGCTCCTCTGTATAAATGAGGAGTGTGCAATGACCTACCATAGCCAGCAATTGGAAATCGAATTTCGCGAGCTCCTCGCGGAGCGCATCATGATCTACAATCGTGCGCTCGCTTACCTCCTCTCCGCCACCATCGTTTACGGGCTCGGCTTCTATGCCGCGTTCCAGATCTAAGGGGGTGGCATGATCCCTGCCCTCTGCGCCGCACCGGTAGATTGCTTCAGGCCTGACGGCTCGCTGCTCGATCTCGCGCGGCCGATGGTCGAGGAGGTGGATTTCGTGAGCGTGGCCGGTACGCTTTCCCGACTGGCGCGGTTCAATGGAACGCCGAATGCTGTCGCATTCTCTGTCGCGCAGCATTGCGTGATGGGCGCCGAGGCGCTTCTGGCCGAGGGCCATGACGAAATCACGGCCGCGCTCTTTCTGCTGCACGACGCGCACGAGCATTTCATCGGCGACAAGACGCGGCCGTTCCAGGCCCTTCTTACGGAAGGGCTGGCGGATCGGGCAGGATCGAAGGCAGCGGCAGCATTGCGTGCCCTGTTTCACGACATCAAGTCGCGCTGGGACCTGGCCATCTACACCGCCGCCGGCTTGCCGACGCCCGATCTCTGGACGAACCGGCAGAAGGCCGCAGTCTCCCTGATGGACGAGCGGATGGTTCTGGCCGAATCGCGGTCGCTTTTCGGCCCGCAGGCGCTGAGCAACATCAGCCGCAGCATTGCCGCACATCGGTCACCGCCCCTGAAGCTGCGAGGCAGCCTGAAACCCTGGGGCGCCATGAAGGCAGAGGACGCCTACCTCACCCTGCTGACCACGCTGATCGGCCAGGAGCGCATCACCAGCCAGCGCGCCGTTCACGCGGCTCACGTGGCCACCTTCCCACGATCGACGAGGACATGACGATGGCTGACAAGCTCCTGCCCTTCCGGGTGCATTTCGATGACGGCTCGACGTTCGATGTCGATGCCACCGATGCCGTTGCCGCTCGCAAGCGGGCAGCGCCCATCGCGGAAAGCCGCGACACCTTCATCAAGAAGACCAAGCTGATCAGGGAGAGCCATTGATGTCCGGCTCCGTCAACAAGGTCATCCTCATCGGGCACCTCGGCGCCGATCCGGAAATCCGCCGCACCCAGGATGGCCGGGCGATCGCGACGTTGCGCCTGGCGACGTCGGAGAGCTGGCGCGACAAGAACAGCGGCGAGCGCCGCGAGAAGACCGAATGGCACACCGTCGTCATCTTCAACGAGGGCCTGGCCAAGATCGCCGAGCAGTACCTGAAGAAGGGCTCGAAGGCCTATGTCGAAGGGCAGCTCGCGACACGCAAGTGGCAGGACCGTGACGGAAACGACCGGTGGAGCACTGAGGTCGTCCTGCAGGGGTTTGGCGGCAGCTTGACCTTGCTCGACCGCCGCGAGGGCAGCGGTTACCGCGCCGGCGGCGATCCCGATGACTATGGCTATGACGCCGACCGTGCGGCTGGGCCGACGAGTTCAGCCGGTGGCGCACCCGCTCGCAACATGGGCGCCGGCCTCGACGATGACATTCCCTTTGCACCCGAATGGAGAGGCTGATGCAAACGATTATCCGAGACACCCAGGCGCTGCTCGGCATGCTGGAAAGCGGCGACCTGAACAGCGAGATGACGGAGACCGTCGAGACGGTTCTCAAGAAGCTGCAGGAGCTGTCCAACGACCAGCCCAAAAACACCTTCAAGGGCGAAATCACCCTGAAGCTCAAGTTCGCGGTGAAGAACGGCATGGTCGACATCGATGCCGAGATCCCGCCGCCCAAGCTGCCGAAGCTGCCTCGCAAGACATCGGTCTACTTCCTGACGTACGAAGGCCGGCTGTCGACCGAGCATCCGCAGCAGCGTGACATGTTCGGCGGTCCTCGCGAAATCGACCATCGCCGCCAGCAATAGCCAATCCACTTTTCACCCGGAGACCATGATCCATGGAAGAGCAGACTATCCTATCCGCCGGCCTCGACATCGAGGCGCTGCGCAAGCTGGCCGACGATGCAGGCAGCGACATCACCTACATCGAACTGGATGAGGCCATCGACGGCTTGCCGACGCGCATTCCGGCGCTCCTCGACCGCAAGACCGGTCGTATCCAGTCCGTCAGGGACGAGTTCGAGCGCTGGCGTTCTCAGCCAACGCTGAAGGTCGGGACTGCACGTGTCGACACCCTCGACAGCTTCATCGACCTGACGGCGCGCCACAAGACGATGCACAGCGTCATCTTTGCCGACTTCGATTGGCAGAAGCCCAGCCTGACCGCCGTCATCGATTACCACGAGAACGAGGTCTACGGGCAGGCCGACAATGGCAAGCACCGGATCCACTATGCCTTCCCGCTCTCCGAGGAATGGAAGGCCTGGACCGGCATGAATGCCAGGGTCATGGACCAGGGCGAGTTCGCGGAGTTCATCGAGGATCATATTCCGGATCTCGCAACGCCGCATGAAGAAGAGGCCAGGCACTGGCAGCAGACGCTGGGCGGACGGGTTGCCACGCCGGCCGACATCATCACGCTCTCGCGCGGCCTGAAGGTGTTCGCTGAGACGAAGGTGACAAATACTGTCACCCTCCAGAGCGGCGAAGGCCAGCTGACATTCGAGGAAGAGCACAAGGACGCGAACGGCCAGAAGATCAATGTACCGAGCCTCTTCATCATCCGCGTGCCGCCGTTCTTCCGCGGCGAATTCGTTCGCATCCCGGTTCGGCTGCGCTATCGGGTGAAAGCTGGCTCGATCGTCTGGTTTTATCAGCTTTACAAGCCCGACCAGTGGATCACCGAGGAGGTCGAGCGCGCCTTCATCCGCGCACATGGCGCAACCGAGCTTCCCGGCTTCGTTGGCAAACCCGAGATGGGAGCCTGACGATGCGGAGTGAGGCGGTCGGATCCAACGAGGATACTGGGCGGACCTTGCGCATGCGCCGGCTGGACGAGCGCACCGACCAGCTGCGCACCTATCAGCGTCAGTTCTGCCGCCTCACCTTCTTGCGGAAGAACGACGGCGGCCACGAAGTCCGCTGCACCGAGGCCGACGACTGGGAGATCTGCCGCGTCGGACCGGCCGGTAGCCTGTCGAGCTACGGCGAGCAGAGTTTCACGATGCAAGAGACGTATCAGCGGGACGGTCTGCTCTCGCTGCTGGAACAGGCATTCGAGCGCGGACGCACCGAGAAGGCTCGGGAGGTCCGCCAGGCACTGGAGATCGTCAAATGAGCAAGCACGCCTTCAAGATCCACATCGCGCTGCTGGTCGCCGCGCTCGTCTTCGTCAGCCTGTCCATCCTGCTGGCGGAATAAGGAGAAGACAATGAACACCGACGCCTACCTGTACGACCTCCAGAGCCTTCTGCTCATCGTCCTGGGCTTTTCAGTGCTGGGAAATTGCTTGTCGGCATTTGTAATCTTCACCCTGCAGCGGACCTCCCGTTCGTTGGGATACATCAGCTCGACGACAAGGCGGATGTTTTCGATTTTGGATACGGTCGATTTCGAACCCATCCCGGACTTGTCGTCAGCCACCATCCAGTTCTGTGGCCGGACATACAAAGTCATCGAGCCGGAGGGCCTTCGATCGGCGGTTCGCGACGAGCTCAGCAGATCCAAGCTCACGCTCAATTCAGAACCTGCCCGATCTCGGTCTGGCTGGGAATTCGATGATGAGTAACTGGTGGTGATTTCTGCACGCGATTTCCCCAACAGAAAGATCCGATACACGGTCGCTGGCTCATCTCGGCGGTTTCTGAGGGAGAGTTTGGTGGGAAGCCAACCGTCTTCAGTGGCCCCCCCGACAATCTTCCAATCAGGTATTGGAAGCTGATCCAGCTTCCGATCTCGGCGGTCAGCCCATGTCCAGAAGAAAGCAATGAAGCCAGGCGTGGCAACCATGACAGGCCAGATGATGTCGAACCAGCTCTTCCAGTGATGCAACGCAGCGTCTCCCTGGCTACAGAATAACCTCTCGAGGTCTTGCTTAGGCGAGGGGTTATGCGGATCGGGGGTCGTTCTGAGCACCCCGATCCGCCCACATCATTTGTCTACCGTTTCCGAAGTTTCGCAAGTCTAGGCCGTAGCCTAGTGCAACAGATAATCAGCGAGTTGACCTCATGAAGAACAAGCTCATCGACCTGAACAACCATCTCTTCGCCCAGCTTGAACGCCTCTCGGAAGAAGGCCTGACATCCGACCAGATAGAAAACGAGGTGAAGCGCACGGAGGCGATCGTCTCGGTAAGCCAGCAGATCGTATCGAATGCCGACCTGGCGCTGAAGGGTGCAAAGCTGGTTGCCGAGCATGGTTCCTACGTCGGCAAATACCTGCCGATGATCGAGGTCAAACCCGAATGAGACGCGGTCGGATCCCCTACAGCACCGCCGAGCTCGAATGGCTCGAGACAAACTTCCGGATGGTGATCAGCGATTACCACCAAGCGTTCGTCCAGAAGTTTGACAGGCACGACGTGTCTCTGGTGCACCTCAACCATCTTCGCAAGCGAAAGGGCTGGAAAGTCGGCCGCGATGGCAGCCGGTACAAAGGCCGGCTGCGCACCTATAGCCGCGCCGAGATGGACTGGCTGGAGGAAAACCGGCTGCTGCCCATCAGCGAGTACCAGAAGAGGTTTGTGGAAACCTTCGGCCGCGATGTCAGCGCAAAAAAGCTACATGCCCTGCGCAAGCGGCAGGGCTGGAAAACCGGCAGGACCGGCCAGTTCCAGAAGGGACAGGAGCCCCAGAACAAGGGCAAAACTTGCGCGCCGGGTACCGGTGGTCACCATCCGAACGCGCAGCGCACACATTTCAAGAAGGGGGGCCTGCCCCACAACACTGTCGGCGCCGGCCACGAGCGCATCGACAGCAAGGACGGGTACGTCGTGCTCATCGTCGACAAGGTGAATCCTTGGACAGGAGCGAAGACCCGGCCGGTTCATAAGCATCGTTGGCTTTGGGAAAAGGCGCATGGCCCTATTCCGGACGATCATGTGCTCAAGTGCCTGGACGGTGACAAGACGAACTGTGACCCGTCTAACTGGGAGCTCATCCCGCGCGAAGTGCTGCCTCACTTGAACGGCAGGTACGGTCTCGCTTTCGACTACGCCGAGCCGGAGATCAAGCCGGCAATCATGGCGATGGCTAAGCTGAAAAATGCCGCCAAGCAGGCAAGGAAAAGGAGTTCAGCGCGATGAGTTCGAACCAAGGCTTTGGCATCGGCAACATCTCTGCCGAAGCCACATCAGTGCAAGGTGGTGGTCTTTTGCTCCCGGTAATTGAGGAGGTCCGCAAGCGCCGTGGCTGTGTCTCGAGTGAGAAAGGCCGCCGGGAGGCCGCGGAGTTGGTAGACGCTGTAAGTGTCCCGATCGATGACACTCCAGTTATGATCCGGCTTCGGAACTGCCAGATATCGGGTTCTATGCCTCAGGTTCTCCATAGTAGGTCAATCCTCGGTCAGGCCCATCCGTTCCATGACGCCCGCGGATTTAGCTCAGATGGGGACGTCTGGAGCTATTTAAAGCCATCAGATGCTCCAGCGCAATGCGTCGGTGTCGGATCACCGCTTAAGGCCTCTGCCGATACTGCGGCCATGTTTGTGGGCGAAGCTATCGCCGGCCGCTCGATCACCAGACCAGGCAGCACCTCACGCTCCAGCCCATCGAACGCGGACAAAGCTGCAGTCGACGGAGTAGGGGCTCAGCAACTCGCGGATCTAAAGCTTATTAATATCGATTACGCGCAGTACCGCCCCATCCTCGTCAGCGATCTGGACCACTTCCTCTTCGATGTCATCGTGCAGGGAAATCCGCTCGGCGAACAGGTCCGTGACGAAAGCGACAGCAGCATCAACGGTGGCGAATTCCGCGCCTTGATTGTCGGGCTCGTCAATTCCGCCTCTACGAATATGGAAATAGAACTTAGGCATGCCTCCTCCAGCCGTTCTGTTCTGGGCAGCCCTTCGCTCGTGTGGGAGGCAAGAAAAATTGCGCTTCAATTTTATGTCAGTGTAGTCATTCCCGCACACAACCGTATCAAGACCACAGTATTATCTATGAGCAACGATCCAGCACATGGCTTGTTCCGCCATATCTTCAGATCTTCTGACATACCTGGAGGACATCGATCTGATGGTGACGGCCGCATTGTAACGAGCGAGCGTAACTCTTCGGCGCATATGCTCACGTCAGCAGGTGACAGTCAGGTCATGGCTAGAGAGATCTACACTTGCGATCTGCCTTCCACTATTGTCGATCAGATCGAGAGATGCATTGGGCCATTTGTGTTTCATCCGAAAAATCGCGGCCACGATCAGAACAGTTCGAAATGCATCTCCAACAGTCTCCTCATCGAGTTTCTCCTTGGCCAAAATACCAAGCTTCTCGTCGCGGACCTGATACCAATACTTCATGAGCTGATCCTCCGTCGTCACACTGACAAACCCGCTAAGAGCCGATTTGTTCACGCAGTAGTTGCACGTGCGTTGCGCAGGGTCATTTCAGCGTTAACTGCCAGGTTTAGGTGTTTGACCGAAATTTACGCAGGTTTCGAGGGAGCAGCGGTATGATCCACAGTCAAACCTCGACGGCTTCAGGCAATATGAGCCCTTTTGCCGCTGCAACGACCGATCACACAAGATGCGTTCACATCGGCGCGGTTGAAGGCATCAAAGCCATCGCGGCCGCCGGCTCAAAAGGACCGATAGAGGTGGTCTACCTCTATGTAGGACCTGCACCATCGGCATTACAGAGCAAGCGTGCTGAGGAAAAAAAGAGCCCGCCAGGAAGGCGGGCAGTTGAGAATAAGTGGACCATCTTTGCGGGTAAACATCCTGACGCTGACTTTGTTCCCGCTGACCACGCGCCCCAGACGTATGTGGATTGGGTGAAGGTCGCGAAAGCGGCCGGAGAACACGGAGCGCCACTAACAGCCGGAGCCGCCGCTAAGCTCTCTGTTTTCCTCGAAGCCCTGTCCGAATGGGGGTGTATCAGTAATGATGAGCGGGCAGTCGAGATATTGAAGTTTCAGCAGAGTGGCTACGATCTTTCCGCTTATGAGGAGGGTCGATGATGTCAAGTCTGAGAGACAGGCAACGGGCACACCCCCTCGTTGAGGCTTTCTTCAACGAAGTCGGGGAATTTTCTATCAAAGATGCGGCCCGCAGGTCCGGGCTCGATCGATACACCATCATCCATTGGCGAACGGGGCGCGTTGCCAGTCCGAAGCTGGTCGAGTTCGACTATCTTCTGAAAACTCTCGGATACGAGCTTTGCTTCAAGAAGATGTCTGAGCTGAAGTCCGACACACCCGCGCCCCAACCGAGGACGGAGGGCAAGCCGTGAACCTTACGACAAGGCAGAGGCGCAGGCCGGTCGCGGCGCCATCAGGAAGCTGAAGGAGGAACAATAGCCATGGGCCGCCGTGCCATTGCATTCACTGAGGACAGCGTCGCCCGCGCCATCAAGGCCGTAAAAAGGGCTGGCGTGGAAGTCAAGACCGTTCGCGTCGAGCCGGATGGTTCCGTTGTGATTAACGGGGATAACGGGGGTTACTCCCACGCAGAGCTTGAAGAAAGCGCAAGGGGTTATCTCTGATGGAGGGTATGCCCCGACCTAGATATCAATATGTGCAAAAGCAAGTGACCAGACACGGTAAAGTCGTCTGGTACTTCCGCATTGGTGATGGGAAAAGAGCCCGCTTACCGGGCGAATATGGTTCACCTGAGTTCATCAAAGCCTGGAAGGCGCTAATTGCTGGTCAGAAAGTTGAGACACAGCCAGCAGGCCGACACACCCTTGCATGGCTGGTCGAGAAGTATCAGCAAAGCGCAGCGTTCAAGGGTCTGAAAGCTTCGACGCAGGCAAACCGCCGCAACATCCTGGCAAAGGCATGTGAAAAGGGCGGGAAGATTCTGACGAGCCAGATAACACGCGCCACGATTGCCGCTGGTCGCGATCGGCGCGCTGCAACACCACATGCCGCTATCAACTTCATGAAGGTAATGGGCTATCTTTTCGAATGGGCCGTTGATGCTGGCTACATGAAAGATAATCCGGCGCGAGGGGTAAAGAGGCCCAAGGTAAAATCCGAAGGCTTCGCGCCGTGGACCGAGGACGATGTCATTGCCTTCTACAAGAAGCATGGCGCCGGCACTCAGGCCAGGCTCGCCTTAGAGCTTCTGCTTTTCACCGGCCTTCGGCGTAGCGACGTGTGGAAAATCGGCCCGCAGCACATCAGAAACGACGTGATCGAGCTCAAGGCGGAAAAGAACGAGGCGCCCCTATTCATCCCGCTGCACCCGGTGCTGAGAGAAAGTCTCTCACGGGTCAACACGGGCCACCTCGCCTTTCTCGTGACGCCGGTCCATGGCCGGCCTTTCAAGAGCAAGGAAAGCTTTGGGAACTGGTTTGGGAAGATGTGCGAGGAAGCTGGTGTCTCCGGCCGCGCGCACGGGATCCGCAAGACGGTTGCTCAGCAGCTCGCAGAAGCAGGCGGGAGCAATGCAGAACTGAAGGCGCTATTCGGCTGGTCGAGCGATGCGATGGCCACTCTTTACACCAGGGGAGCCGACAAAAGAAAGCTCGCGGAAGCTGCGGCTGGGAAACTTAAGGAGAACATCCTATCCCCACACCCTTATGATGGTGAGGGGACGAGAGCGAAATAATCAATAAAAACAATACGATACAAAGTCGTTGGCGACCCCTGCAGGACTCGAACCTGCGACCTACTGCTTAGAAGGCAGTTGCTCTATCCAGTTGAGCTAAGGGGCCGAACCTGATCAAGCCTTTGGCTCGAAAATCAGTGAGTCCAGGGCTGGATACGGTTGAAGCGGAAATTATCCGAATAGGACACCTGCTGGCGCTTGGCTTCCTTCGGCGGGATGACGCGGTAATCGATGCCGTTGCGTTCGGCATAGGCCTGCGCCTGTTCCTGCGTCTCGAAATTCAGGCGAACCTGCTGCTTCATGTCGGATGAGGACGTATAGCCAAGGATGGGATCGATGCGCCGCGGCTCTTCCTGGTCGAATTCCAGAACCCACAAATGGGTCTTGGCCTTGCCGGATTGCATCGCAGTCTTTGCAGGACGATAAATTTTGGCAGTCATTTCAATCGACGCTCCTTGCACCACGTTGATGGCCGATCGTCACGCAGCACGGCCCGTTATTCGACATTTCACGGCCGAGATGCCATGACGGCAGACCGAAATGCGGTCGCTTCCGCCGATCAACGCCTCAGGGAACGCACCGCGCCCGATCAACGACGATGGTCGGAGTGGAGAGATTCGAACTCCCGACCCTCTGGTCCCAAACCAGATGCGCTACCAGACTGCGCTACACTCCGTTCCAACGGTGAGAAGCGAGATACACGCTTCGCCCCTCACCCGCAACTGTAAAATCGGTTTTTCAAGAAGAGGTTAAAGCAGTTTACCCGGCGGTGCCGATTTGCCGGCTCTCGATCTGATCGCCAACCTTGATCCCGCGTTTCGCAACCTCCCCGGCATTCAGTTCCAGCACGTAGGTGATCGGGCCGTTCGACGAGATGATCGCCTCCGACAAAGGCTCCGCGCCTTCATGAATATGGGTGATGCGACCGCCGCGATCGATGAACAGCATGTCGAGCGGCAGCAGCGTATTGCGCATCCACATCGTCACCTCGCGGGCCACGCCGAAATCGAACAGCATGCCGTGATCGGCCGCCATGGTCCGGCGATACATCAGACCCTGCTGCCTCTCCTGCGCGTCGAGCGCGAGCTCGACAGTGAAGGCATGGCGTTTGCCATCCGCGGTCCTGATCGCCAGCGGCTCGGTGGAAAAGACGATTTCGGCAGCGCTGACGGCATGGTTCGCGGGCGAGACAAGAGGAACGGCCGCAAACAGAAGAAGCGCCAGAACGGCGCTTCCGAGGAAAGTGGAATGGACATGTCGCATGAGAATTCCCGGCATCGAGACCCCTTGGTCAGTGAGCCCGCGGCAGGAGCGAGGGGCCATCCGGATGGATTTCCGCCGCCATCAAACCCTTTTCGCCAGGCCCGAACCGTACAAGAACCACCTGGCCCGGCCGAAGTTCCGTCAGGCCGAAGCGCCGCAGCGTTTCCATGTGAACGAAAATATCCTCCGTGCCCTCGCCGCGGGTCAGAAAACCGAACCCTTTTGTGCGGTTGAACCACTTGACCAGCGCGCGCTCCAATCCGCTGGTCGGGGTGACCTGCACATGGGTGCGCACCGGCGGCAGTTGCGAGGGATGCACCGCTGTGGACTGGTCCATGGAGAGAATGCGAAAGGCCTGGTAGCCGCGATCGCGCTGCTGGATGAGGGCGACGATCCGCGTCCCCTCCAGGATGGCCTGATAGCCATCGCGTCGCAGGCAGGACACGTGCAGGAGAACATCCTGCATGCCATTGTCGGGAACGATGAAGCCGAAGCCCTTCGCCACGTCGAACCACTTCACCACGCCGGTGATTTCGATCAGCTCGACCGGCTGGCCCCCCAGCTCTTCCAAGCTGGCCACGCCCTTCGATGACATTCTGTCCGCCATTCTGTCAGCCCCTGGGTTACGCGTCACGGTGGCACGGTTAACTGATTCTTATAAGATATGTTAACATCGCGTCGTTCGTCCAGCGCAAGCCCCCGCCCGCGCTTTATTCCGATCTTTCTAATCGCCGCTGCTTGCCTGAGGCTTGTCTGAGGCGGGGCCGTGCCGCATATCCCTTCCTGCCCGGCAGGCCTGTCGGGACCTGACGCAATCTGGAGGATTTAAGACCCATGCGTTATCTGCACACCATGGTCCGCATCAAGGATCTGGACGCATCGCTCGACTTCTACACCCGGATCTTCGGCCTCAAGGAAGTGCGCCGTTCGGAGAATGAAAAGGGCCGCTTCACGCTCATCTTTCTGGCTGCGCCCGAGGATGTCGAGGCCGGCACGAATCTCAAGGCACCGCTGCTGGAGCTCACCTATAACTGGGACAGCGAAGACTATAGTGGCGGCCGCAATTTCGGCCATCTGGCCTATGAAGTCGACAATATCTACGATTTCTGCCAGCGCGTGATGGAGATGGGCGTCACCATCAACCGCCCGCCCCGCGACGGCAACATGGCCTTCATCAAATCGCCGGACGGGATTTCGATCGAGCTCCTGCAGAAGGGGCCGGCCCTGGCCCCTGCAGAGCCCTGGGCCTCCATGCCGAACACCGGCAGCTGGTAAGCGGCCCTGCCGCTCCGCAGAATGTCCGGCGCAGCCGCTGCGCCGGACGGCCTTAGAGCGGTTTTGCGAAGCTTCAAATGCCCAGCCTGACACAGGCTTCGTGTGGCATGCCTGCTCCAGTTCCGTTTTCCTGGACCTCCTGTCGCTGGACCATCTGATGCCTTTTCCCAAGACCCTTGCCTCCTCGCTTCAAGCACCCGCCTCCACGGTCACCGGACCATTGCGCCCAAAAAGATCCCTGCGCGGTCTGGCGCTCCTGCTGGCGATCGGAGCCGCGCTGCCCGGCTGCAGCCTCTCGACGCTGATGAAAGCCGATCGCCAGGCGGAAAAGCCGGCCGTGACCGAGGTTGCACAGGCCGCAGAGGATGCCGATCCCAAGGAACCGATCACTGCGGCCGCCGGGGAAGAGACAAAGCCCAAGGCCGGGCTTTATGTCGATCCCATGGTTTCGGCGGCGGGCAAGGCCCGGTCCGGGCCGCAGGATTTGCCGCTGCGCACACCGAACGGCGCTGCCCCTCCGGGATCATTCGCATCGGCCGCCTCGCCACCGCAGTCCGGTGCCTCTCTCCAGGCCGGCGCAACGGGCGCTCCCGCCGCCAACAATCTCAACGCCGTCGTGACGCAGCCGACCGGCGTCCATGCCTACCAGAACAGTATCTTTGCGATCGCCAACGGCCAGGGCGCGGGGGGCAGCGGCGCGGAGGCCTCCTATGCGCCCGTGCGCGGCATCAATCCCATGGCGGGAAGCGTGTTCAGCAGCCGCAGCACGGCGGCCCCGGCAGAACCCCCGGCAGGTGCCGAGAGCGGCATGTGGTGAGCGGAGGCCTGAAAGGCCTCTTGTCGTAATGCACTGAAATCGCGGCTGAATTGGCCTGCCTTCCGCAGCGTTAGGCTGTCTTTGAAATTATCCACATGCTCGAAAAAAGACGCTTGCGCTCGGCACATCACCTCCCTATAAGGGCGCCACGGCACGCGCCCTTCGTCTATCGGTTAGGACGCCAGATTTTCATTCTGGAAAGAGGGGTTCGATTCCCCTAGGGCGTGCCACCCCATCTCCCTCATTTCCCTTTTGATCGCCTGCCGTACGGCCGCGCAAAGCACCGTCCTGACATGCCGCCTGCGCGTGGCAGTGCCTCGTGCGAGCGTGAGAGCAGCTCGCCGCGGGCAAGCGTCGTTCGAGGCGTGATGATGTCTTCGCGCCGCATGTCGCTGTCGACGAAATCGCCGCCGGTATTTGCGATACATGCTCCGGTTTTGCTGCCGCCCGCCGGGTTTTCATAGGGTCCGCAAGATTTGCGTCATGCCTGTCATTTTTCCCCTTGCATCGCAAAAATCCGCGGGTATAAGGGCGCCCACACGCGCCCTTCGTCTATCGGTTAGGACGCCAGATTTTCATTCTGGAAAGAGGGGTTCGATTCCCCTAGGGCGTGCCACTTTTATTCCCCTTTCTTCTGTTTCCTGAAGCGCTTACCCGCCAGGGACGCGCTTATGAAACCTGTCCGCGAAGCGCGGTTTTGAAGCTGTGGGAAAGTCGAAAAAACCGTCACCAAAACATCATTTTGACGCTTGCATGACAGGCTCGCCCCACCTATAAGGGCGCCACGGCACGCGCCCTTCGTCTATCGGTTAGGACGCCAGATTTTCATTCTGGAAAGAGGGGTTCGATTCCCCTAGGGCGTGCCACCCCTTCCCCTTCCTTCGATAATCTTCTGCAAAAATTTCCTCTAGGTCGCTCTGGCAGCGTCCAGAATGCGCAGTTGAAGCCGGCGCGTCCCCTGCCACTGATCGGCGCTGAGGCAGCCTGCCAGGTGCAGCTGCTGGCCGCGGGCATTCAGGAGCAGATGACCGAGCGGCGTATCGGCAGCCCGGAAGGCGATCGCCTCCAGACGCTGGCCATCCAGAGATTGCAGCGACACCTTTACATGCGA
This sequence comes from Rhizobium sp. SSA_523, assembly GCF_030435705.1. NCBI lineage: Bacteria > Pseudomonadati > Pseudomonadota > Alphaproteobacteria > Hyphomicrobiales > Rhizobiaceae > Affinirhizobium > Affinirhizobium gouqiense. The sequence goes on along the minus strand of NZ_CP129382.1, from coordinate 745,864 downwards.
CGTGCCGATCAACCGGGAATCGACCACGCGATGGGCAGGGACGGCGAAGATCGGCTGGCTGTGTCCGGAGCCGAAGGGACCGGCCTGCTCCAGCTGATCGTAGAGCGCGAAATTCGCGCCGGAGGCGGACAGTGCGCCATCGATTTTCAGGACGTGGCTGGCGACAAGCGCCGGAACCTGCGCGGCGGCAATGGTTTCGAAATGCGCCCGCAGCGCGCCGAGCCTTTCGCGCTCGACAGTGAGGCCTGCGGCCATGGCGTGCCCGCCACCCTTGACCAGCAGCCCCGCCTCCACCGCGCCGCGCACCATCTTGCCCATGTCGAAGCCGGGAATCGAGCGGCCCGATCCCGCCCCCTTGCCGGATGCATCGAAAGCAATGGCAAAGGCCGGCCGCTTGAACTTCTCCTTCAGCCGCGCGGCAAGCAGACCGACAATGCCGGGATGCCAATTGCGGCTCGCCGTGACCAGCACCATGGCACTTTCGCCGGAGCCATATTCGGCAATGACTTCCGCCTCCGCTTCGGCCAACATGGCCGCTTCCATGGCCTGGCGCTCGCGGTTCAACTCGTCCAGCCGTTCGGCGATCTGACCGGCTTCGGTACTGTCATCGAGGGTCAGCAGCCGGCTTCCAAGCGCCGCATCGCCAATCCGACCGCCGGCATTGATGCGCGGGCCGACCAGGAAGCCGAGGTGATACGGCGTGACCGGGCCGCCGATCCCGACCTTGCGGAACAGCGCCGCCAGGCCGGCATTGCCCATATGGCGTGCGGCCATCAGGCCTTTGACCACATAAGCCCGGTTCAGGCCCTTCAGCGGCACCACGTCGCAGACGGTCGCGAGCGCCACAAGATCGAGATGCCGCAGGAGGTCGAGCGTCGCCGCGCGCGGATCCCCGCTTTCGCGCAACAGCCGTGCCGTTGCCACCAGCACCAGGAACACCACGCCAGCGGCGCATAAATGCCCCTGCCCCGACAGATCGTCCTGCCGGTTGGGATTGACCAGGGCCATGCAGGGCGGCAGATCCGCCCCCATCTGATGGTGATCGATCACCACGACGTCACACCCCTCCTGTGCCGCCGCGGCCAGCGCCTCATGGCTGGTCGAACCGCAATCGACGGTCACGATCAGCTGCGCGCCCGAGGCGATCAGTCCGCGTATCGCGGCCGGATTGGGCCCATAGCCCTCAAAGATACGATCGGGAATATAGATCTCCGCCTCGATGCCGAAATGCGCCAGGAAGCGCCAGAGCAGAGCCGAGGAGGATGCGCCGTCGACATCGTAATCGCCGAAAATGGCGATCTTCTCCTGCCGCTGGATGGCCAGCGCGATGCGCGCCGCGGCCTTGTCGCAATCGGTCAGGGTCAGTGGATCCGGCATCAGCGAGCGTATGGTGGGATCGAGAAAGGCCGGCGCCTCGTCCAGCATGACGCCGCGACCGGATAAAACGCGGGCGATCAGTTCCGGAATGCCATGCACCTGCGCGATCGCAAGCGCACGGTTCTGCCCGGCCTGGTCCAGGCGGGGAACCCACCTTTGTCCGCTGACGGATTGCTCAACGCCGAGAAAGGCACGCGGGACGGGGTCAACCGGTTCGGTCATCACGCTCTTTGTTCAGTCAATAATGGCTGCTTCTACCCCAGTCGCCGCCAAACCCCAAGCCGCTCGCGTGATTTTAAAAGAACGGCCCGGCCCACGCCTCAGCCTTCTCCGCCAGGCCGCCGGCTGCAGGATGGCCCATGCCTGCCGCTCAGAGCGTCGCCAGCACGATGGATGCACCCAAGCACAAGGGCCAGGAGGCCAAAGCGAGCGCCACGCCCCAGTGCCGCTCGATATAGCCCTCCAGCATCTGATCCCGGGCCTCATGGGGAAAGGCGGTCACACCGCGCGTCAGAAGAGCCGAGCGGTGATCGGCCGGTTCAACCGCGGGGATCGGCAAAGCTGCAGCCGCTCTCCGGCGAAATGGAATGATCGTCGACACTTGGCGCCTCCCTCGCTTCGTGAAGATGAAGCGAGTGTAGACGCAAATCTGCCTCGGCACCAGAGCCGCCTGCAGCGCTGCCCGCGGCCTGTTGAAGTGCTGCCGACGGCGTCCCACGCTCAGCCTCGCAATGAGGGCGTCAGAGAGCCTTTGGCCGCTCGATTCGGATGACCTGCGGCTCGCCGGCGAGATAGGTTTCCGCCTTCATTCCTTCGACGGCGCGTCGAACCGCGACTTCCATCGTCGCATGCGTCACCAGAATGATTGTCTTGGCTTCGGTGTCGGTGCCTTTGGCGCGCTGAACGATGGATTCGAGCGAGATGCCGTTCTGCGCCATATGGGTCGCCACATTGGCGAAGACGCCTGCGCGGTCGAGCACCGTGAGGCGAATGAAATAGCCCCCTTCATGGCTCTGGATCTGCGCCTTGCGATAGGGCGACAGGCTGAGAGCGGGCGTGCCCAGGACCGGCACACGCTGCGTACCGGGACGGCTCTTGGCGATATCGGCAATATCGCCGAGAACGGCCGAAGCCGTCGCATTGCCGCCGGCGCCCGGGCCTACCATCAGAAGCTCACCCAGAATATCGGCCTCGATGGCCACCGCATTGGTCACGCCATCCACCTGAGCGATCACCGAATCATGCGGCACCATGGTCGGATGGACGCGTTGCTCGATGCCGCTTTCGGTGCGCTGTGCCACGCCCAGAAGCTTGATGCGGTAGCCCAGATCGGCCGCGGCATGGATATCGTCGATCGAAATATTGGAAATGCCTTCGAGATAGATCTCGTCGGCGGCAATCTCGGTTCCGAAAGCAAGCGTGGTGAGAATGGCAAGCTTGTGCGCGGTGTCATTGCCCTCGATGTCGAAGGTCGGATCGGCTTCGGCATAACCCAGGCGCTGCGCCTCCTTCAGGCATGCCTCGAAGGTCAGCCCCTCCTTCTCCATCCGGGTCAGGATGTAGTTGCAGGTGCCGTTCATGATTCCGTAGATGCGGCTGACGGCGTTGCCGGTCAGCGATTCGCGCAGCGCCTTGATCACCGGAATGCCTCCGGCAACGGCGGCTTCGAAGTTCAAGAGCACGCCCTTTTCTTCGGCCATGCGCGCCAGTTCGACGCCGCAGCGGGCAAGCAGGGCCTTGTTGGCCGTCACCACATGCAGACCGCGCGACAGCGCCGCCCGCACCGAACGATCGGCCGAGCCCTCGGCGCCGCCCATCAGTTCCACGAAGACGTCGATATCGGCGCTCTGGGCCATCTCCTCAGGCGTATCGAACCAGGTGACGGCGGTGAGATCGATCCCGCGATCCTTGGTCCTGTCCCGCGCACTCACAGCCGAAATCTCGATGGCACGCCCGCATGTCACGGCCAGTTCATTCGCCCGGCTTGTCAGAATGCGTGCGAGCGAAGCGCCAACGGTGCCCAGACCCGCAATACCGATTTTGAGGGCGTCTGCCATACTATCATTCCTGTCGATAAAGATCGGGCGGCAGAACGCCGCCCTTTGCGCCATGAAAAAATCAGCGATGTGCGTTCAATGAAATCACATTGTGCAGCGTATCGTCGGCCGTTCCGAGAAAACGTTTGATGTTGCGGGCTGCCTGCCGAATGCGGTGCTCGTTCTCCACCAGCGCGATACGGACGAAATCGTCGCCATGCTCGCCGAAGCCGATGCCAGGCGCCACCGCCACATCCGCCTTTTCGATGAGGAGCTTGGAGAATTCCAGCGATCCGAGGGGCCGGAATTTCTCCGGCACCGGCACCCAGGCGAACATGGACGCCGCCGGAGGGGGAATCTCCCATCCGGCACGCCCGAAGCTTTCCACCATGACATCGCGCCGGCGCTTGTAGGTCTGGCGGACCTCTTCGATATGCTGGTCGATATCCGGATCGTTCAGCGCCGCGGTCGCAGCCACCTGGATCGGGGTGAAGGCGCCGTAATCCAGATAGGATTTGACCCTCGTCAGCGCCGAAATGAGCCGTTCATTGCCGACAGCAAAGCCCATGCGCCAGCCGGCCATGGAGAAGGTCTTCGACATGGAGGTGAATTCGACGGCAATATCCGAGGCGCCGGGAACCTGCAGGATGGACGGTGTCGGCTTGCCGTCGAAATAGATCTCCGAATAAGCGAGGTCCGAGAGCACGAAGATCTCGTGCTTTTTGGCAAAGGCCACGACATCCTTGTAGAAATCGAGCTCCACGACGGTCGCCGTCGGATTGGAGGGATAGCACAGGATCATGGCGATCGGCTTGGGGATCGAATGGGCGACCGCGCGTTCGAGCGCGCGGAAGAATTCCTCGTTCGGCTCCACCGGGATCGAGCGGATGACGCCGCCCACCATCAGGAACCCGAAGGCATGGATCGGATAGGACGGGTTGGGGCAGAGCACGACGTCGCCCGGCGCGGTGATCGCCTGGGCCATGTTCGCAAAGCCCTCTTTCGAGCCCAGCGTGGCAACGACCTGCGTATCGGGATTGAGCTTGACGCCGAACCGGCGGGCATAATAGGCCGCCTGCGCCCGACGGAGGCCGGGAATGCCCTTGGACGACGAATAGCCATGCGTATCGGGGCGCTGCACGGTCTCGATCAGCTTGTCGACGACGAGCTTGTTGGTCGGGAGATCGGGATTGCCCATGCCGAGGTCGATAATGTCCGCGCCCGCCGCTCGCGCGCTGGCCTTCAAACGGTTGACCTGTTCAAAGACGTAGGGCGGCAGTCTGCGGACTTTATGAAACTCTTCCATCGCGAACCTCTTGCGACATTGGGGCTAAAGCGAAGCCATGCGACGACTTCGCCCATCGTTGCTTTGCGTCCAAACCCCCGGGAAGGCAAGGCCTAATTGGTGATCTGCCGTTCGGCCTCGCCGGCATGGTCGCTGGCAAGGCGGCGCAGCGCGGCAATCCGGCGCTGATACTCGGCTTCCGAGATGGATCCGTTGGCCCGCGCCGCCGCCAGCGCGGAAAGCTGCGATTCCTTGCGCGTATATTCCTCGTCGCCGATCTGCGTATTGGCTGCCGTCAAGGGCCGGCCGAAGGTCGGGTAGGTTCCGGTATCCAGGCGCGTGAGCGCCACCGGCCGTGCGACCGTTCGCGGACCGACCACCACGGCAGGCGGTGCAGTATTGGGGATGCCGTCATCCAATGCGAAATTCGTGCAGCCGGACAGAAAAAGCGGCATGCCCGTCACGCAGATGAGGACCGGCAGACCCACACACCGTCGCGCCCGTTTTACCATTTCGCAATCCTACCCTTTACTATGGAATAAGCCGCCCGGCAGCCTTGATCGCTGGAACTTGTATTCGTTTTCAGGCACAATGTAAAAACCAAAACAAGCATTAACCGGTTCTTCCGGGCTTACAGGGAGCGCAACATACATGGACGACAAAGGCCAGTCGAGCCATGCAGGCGAAGACTTCAAGGGTTTCGATCCGGCTGCGTTCGAAGCCTATGTCGTCAAGGATCCCCAGTCGCTTGCCATGAATATTGCCCGGGCGGCGGAAAACCTCGGAAAGGCCGCCACCGAATGGCTTGGGCCCCGCGAACGCGGCGAGATCGTCGATGCGATCGACCCGATGACCGACATGGTCAAGACGCTGTCGCGGGTGATCGAGTACTGGATGTCCGAGCCGCAGCGCACGCTGGAGGCGCAGAGCCTGCTGATGGCCTCCTATATGGGCATATGGATGTCCACCCTGCAGCGCCTGTCCGGCACCGGCGGCGAGAGCGAGCCGGAGGATCTGCCGAAGGATAAAAGGTTCTCCGACGACGACTGGCGGCGAAACCCTTTCTTCGCTTTGCTGCGGCAGGTCTATCTCGTGACCTCGACCTGGGCGGAGAAGCTCGTCGAGAAATCCGAGGGTCTTGACGAGCACACCCGGGCCAAGGCGACCTTTTACGTCAAGCAGCTGACCTCGGCTCTTTCGCCGGCCAATTTCGCTCTCACCAATCCGGAAGTCTACCGTCAGACGGTCGCCAGCAATGGCAGCAATCTCGTCGAAGGCATGCGCATCCTTGCCGAGGATATTTCCGCTGGACGGGGCGAATGGCGTCTTCGCCAGACGGATACGACGAAATTCCAGCTGGGCGTCAATGTGGCGGTCACGCCCGGCAAGGTGATTGCCCGCAGCTCGGTCTGCGAGGTCATCCAGTATGCGCCCTCCACACCGAAAGTCTTCAGGCGGCCGCTGGTCATCGTGCCGCCCTGGATCAACAAATATTACATCCTCGATCTCGGGCCGCAGAAGAGCTTCATCAAATGGTGCGTCGACCAGGGTCACACGGTTTTCGTGATCTCCTGGGTCAATCCCGATGAGCAGCATGCGCTGGCATCCTGGGAGGATTACATCCGCGACGGCGTGGATTTCGCGCTCGATGCGGTGGAGCAGGCCACCGGCGAGACCGAGGTCAACGCGATCGGCTACTGCGTCGGCGGTACGCTTCTGTCTGCCGCCCTCGCCTATCATGCCAAGCGCGGCGACGAGCGCGTGAAATCCGTCACTTTCTTCACGACGCAGGTCGATTTCATGCATGCCGGCGAGTTGAAGGTCTTTGTCGACGAGGAGCAGATCGACGCCCTGGAGCGGCAGATGAACATGACCGGCTACCTTGCCGGATCGAAGATGGCGAGCGCCTTCAACATGCTGCGGGCCTCCGAACTGATCTGGCCCTATGTCGTCAGCAATTATCTGAAGGGTCAGGAGCCGACGGCCTTCGATCTCCTCTACTGGAACTCCGATTCGACGCGCATGACCGCGGCGAACCACGCCTTCTACCTGCGCAACTGCTATCTGGAGAACCGCCTGAGCGCCAGCGAGATGGTGCTCTTCGACCAGGTCCTGTCGCTCAAGGATATCACCGTTCCCGTCTACAGCCTGGCGACCAAGGAAGACCATATCGCGCCGGCGCGGTCGGTCTTTCGCGGCTGCCAGTTCTATGGCGGCGAGGTAACCTTCGTGCTGAGCGGATCCGGCCATATTGCCGGCGTCGTCAATCCGCCGGACAGGCGCAAATACCAGTACTGGACCAATGGGCCGGTCAAGGGCGAGCTTGCCGACTGGCTGGCCGAAGCGACCGAACATCCCGGATCCTGGTGGCCGCACTGGCAGGCCTGGATGGAGGCCCGCAATGACGAGAGGGTCGATGCGCGGGAACCGGGCGGCCGAGCTTTGCAGCCGCTCTGCGATGCGCCCGGGACCTATGTCATGGTCCGCAGCTGATCCAAGTCCTTCTGATCCAAGTCCTTCTGATCCGGTTCGATCCGCCGCTTCCCCTTACTGATGCCGTGCGGCGACCGTGTGGGCATCCCGGCTGACGCGGCCTTGCCTACCGTCTGCGCGTCGCGACCCTGCATCAATCAGCGCGGCGAGGGCGGCAGAGTGCCAGGTGGGTGCCAGGGATTTTGGCCGAGATCGCGATAGACGAAAGCGGAGCCGCCGATTAAAACGGGCAGCGGAAAGATGAAAGCAGGCATTCATGGTTACCTATATCGAAGCCGCGAGCGCACCGAAGAAGAACACCGGCGCCATTCGGCTCTATGACACACAGACAGATTTTGCGGGCATGCGCGCAGCATGCCAGCTCACGGCGCGTTGCCTCGATGCGCTGGCCGAGATCGTCAAGCCGGGCGTCACCACGCAGGAGATCGACCGATTCGTCTTCGAATTCGGCATGGATCACGGCGCCCTTCCCGCGACCCTGAACTATCGCGGCTATAAATACTCCGTCTGCACCTCGATCAATCACGTCGTCTGCCACGGGATGCCGGATGACAAGCCGTTGCGCGAGGGCGATATCGTCAATATCGACGTAACCTATATCCTTGATGGCTGGCATGGCGATTCCAGCCGCATGTATCCCGTTGGCCAGATCAAGCGGGCGGCCGAGCGGCTGATGGAAGTGACTTATGAATGCCTGATGCGCGGCATTGCCGCCGTCAAGCCGGGCGCGCGGACAGGCGCGATCGGACAGGCGATCCAGACCTATGCGGAAGCGGAACGCTGCTCCGTGGTGCGCGATTTCTGCGGCCATGGGGTCGGCAGGCTGTTCCACGACAGCCCCAATATCCTGCATTACGGCCGGGCGGATGAAGGTCCCGAGCTGCGCGAGGGCATGATCTTCACCATCGAGCCGATGATCAATCTCGGCAAGCCGCACGTCAAGGTGCTCTCCGACGGCTGGACTGCCGTGACACGCGACCGGTCGCTTTCGGCGCAATACGAACATGCAGTCGGCGTGACCGCCAATGGCTGCGAGGTCTTCACCCTTTCGCCGGGCGGTCTCGACCGGCCCGGCCTTCCTCCACTCCAGGGCTGATCATGTCGCCAGCGCGTCCTCCGACCGAGACGGAAAAGGTTCAGGACGAATCGGATGAACCGATGGAGGCGCTGGACGACGAGCGGGGATTTTTTGCCGAGCAGGCGGCGAAGACCGGCGGGCGCAAGAAGCCCGCTCTGCCGGTCAAGCCGGATGTGGCCGTCGCGCATTATCACGGCCACCGGGAGCGGCTGCGGGATCGCTACCGCGAGCATGGCGACACGGCGCTGGCCGATTACGAGGTGCTGGAACTCCTGTTGTTCCGGCTGATCCCGCGGCGCGACACCAAGCCTATCGCCAAGGCGCTGATCGAGCGGTTCGGCAATCTGGCCGGCGTGTTCGGCGCGCCGCTCTCGCTCCTGCAGGAGGTCAGCGGCGTCGGCGAAGCGGTGGCGCTCGACATCAAGCTGATTGCCAGTGTCGGTCACCGGGTGCTGAAAAGCGAGTTGCGCGGTAAGCAGCTTCTCTCCTCCTGGGCCGCGGTGATCGATTACTGTCATGCTGCGATGGCCTATGAGGCACGCGAGCAGTTCCGCATCCTTTTTCTCGACAAGCGCAACGCCCTGATCGCCGACGAGGTCCAGGGCCGCGGGACGGTGGATCACACGCCGGTCTATCCCCGCGAAGTGGTGCGACGCGCCCTCGAACTTTCCGCGACAGCCATTATATTGGTGCATAACCACCCCAGTGGCGATCCGACCCCATCGCGCGCCGATATCGACATGACGAAGACGATCATCGACACGGCCAAGCCGCTCGGCATCACCGTCCACGACCACATCATCATTGGAAGGGACGGCCATGCAAGCCTGAAGGGGCTGCGGCTGATTTGATCGGTCCGCCGGCGGGGTCCTGTCGATTTGCGGGATTTTTATCTCTTTTGCGGGAACGACCTGCCGCGACAGGAAATTGGTCAGAAATCCCGGTTATCATTGACCATCAGCGACTGCTGCAGTGCAATAGAGTGGTCCATCCCAAGACGAGGCACATTCATGTATCATTACGATCTAATCGTCATCGGCAGCGGGCCGGCAGGACGACGGGCCGCCATCCAGGCAGCCAAGCTGGAAAAGAAGGTGCTGGTCGTCGAGCAGGGGCGGCGCGTCGGCGGCGTCTCCGTGCATACCGGCACCATTCCATCCAAGACACTGCGCGAGACCGCTCTCAACCTGACGGGCTGGCGCGAGCGCGGCTTTTACGGCCGCTCCTACCGCGTCAAACAGGATATCAGCGCCGATGACCTGCGCCGGCGCCTGCTGATCACGCTCGACCATGAGGTCGAGGTTCTGGAGCACCAGTTTGCGCGCAACCGCGTTCAGCAGATGCGCGGGCGGGCGACCTTCGTCGATCCCCACACGATCGAGATCGCCAAGGTCGATGGGGAGGTCCTGCGCGTCACCGCCACATCCGTCCTGCTTGCCGTCGGCACCCGTCCCTATCGGCCGGCCCATATCCCCTTCGACGGCGATGCCGTGCTGGACAGCGACGAATTGCTGGAGATCAAGCAGGTGCCGCGGTCGCTGGTGGTCGTTGGCGCCGGCGTTATCGGTATCGAATATGCCACGATTTTCAGCGCTCTCGATACGCAGGTCACGGTGGTCGAGCCGCGCGATTCGATGCTCGACTTCATCGACAAGGAAATCGTCGAGGATTTCGCCTATCAGCTGCGCGACCGCAATATGAAGCTGATCTTCGGGCAGACCGTCGAGGCCGTGCAGCGGGAACCCGATCACGGCAAGTGCCGCGTGACGCTGAAGAGCGGCCGGACACTGCAGGCCGAGATGGTGCTTTTTGCCGCCGGGCGCGTCGGTGCCACCGACACCTTGAACCTTTCCGCCGCCGGCCTGCAGGCCGATAGCCGCGGGCGCCTGAAAGTCGATCCGGAGACCTTCCAGACCGATGTGCCGCATATCTACGCGGCTGGCGACGTGGTGGGCTTTCCGAGCCTTGCCTCCACTTCAATGGAGCAGGGCCGCATTGCCGCCCGGCATGCCGTGGGTGCGCCGGCCAGCGAGCCGCCGCAATATTTCCCCTATGGCATCTATGCCGTGCCGGAGATCTCCACCTGCGGGCTTTCCGAAGAAGAGGTCATCCAGCGCGGCATCCCCTACGAGACAGGCATCGCGCATTTCCGCGAGACCTCACGTGGCCATATCATGGGCCTCGATACCGGGCTCCTGAAGATGATCTTCTCGCTGAAGACCCGGCGGCTTCTCGGCGTCCATATCGTCGGCGAGGGCGCGACCGAGCTCGTGCATATCGGTCAGGCCGTCCTGAACCTGAAAGGCACGGTCGAATATTTCGTGGAAAATACGTTCAACTATCCGACGCTTGCCGAAGCCTACAAGATCGCCGGCCTGGATGCCTGGAACCGGATGGGAGAAGGACCGAAGGAAGCGCCGGTGGCGACCGCGCAATCGACCGATCCCGCAACCGCCTCCGTATCGCCCATGCCGGTGAGCGAACCCAAGCGCAAGGCCGCCTCGAGCTGAGGCGGCCGGCACCGGCGAGACGATCTTCAGACAAGAAAAAGGCGGCTCGAAAGCCGCCTTTTCTGTGCTTGGGTCGATTGGCCGAAACCGATCAACGCGAATAGAATTCGACGACCAGGTTCGGTTCCATGATGACCGGATAAGGAACGTCGGACAGCGTGGGCACGCGAACGAAGGTTGCGACCATCTTGTTGTGATCGGCGTCGATGTAATCGGGAACGTCACGCTCGGCGAGCTGAACCGCTTCCAGAACGGTGACGAGCTGCTTGGACTTCTGACGCACTTCGATCACGTCGCCAGCTTTGCAGCGGTACGAACCGATATTGACGCGAACGCCGTTGACGGTCACGTGGCCGTGGTTGACGAACTGACGGGCAGCCCAGACAGTCGGCACGAACTTGGCGCGATAGACGATGGCGTCCAGGCGCGACTCGAGCAGGCCGATCAGGTTTTCGCCGGTATCGCCCTTGCGACGGTTGGCCTCGTCATAGATCGCGCGGAACTGCTTCTCGCGGATATCGCCGTAATAGCCCTTCAGCTTCTGCTTGGCGCGCAGCTGAACACCGAAGTCGGACAGCTTGCCCTTGCGGCGCTGGCCGTGCTGGCCGGGGCCGTATTCACGACGGTTGACCGGGGACTTCGGACGGCCCCAGATGTTTTCGCCCATTCGGCGATCGATTTTGTACTTGGACGACGCGCGCTTGCTCATCGTATTTCCCTTCATAGGTTTGCACCGGTCTGTTGCCAGACCGGATCAAGGAAACACGCCCTCCTAAGAGTGGCCGTTGCCGGCCTCTCTGACAGGTTTCTCACGGAGCGTCCGGAGACAACCACGGGACATGTCAAATGAAACACCGGGCGTTACCACCCGGCGTTGGCGCGGTCTTTAGGGGGAAGTCATCGAATTGTCAACAACAGCCGGGTGTTTCCACTATCGCGGGTCACTATCGCGGGCAACTATCGCAGGGCTGGCCGGTCGCACCGCCTTATCCACCGGCGCCATCATTAAATTTTGTTCATGTGGCTCTTGAAAGCGGAAATTCCGCCTCCCACCTCATGACCCAGCACCGGGCCCCTCTGACGTGTATCGCCGGATCGACCGTGATGTCGGTGCTTTTCCCAGTCAACCTGGATCCGGCATCGGAAGACCCCGTCATGGACTTTCTCTTTGTCGATCTGCTCGGCAAGCCACTCTGGATGTGGCTGACCTTCATTGCCGTCGTCCTCTTCCTTCTTGCCCTCGACCTCGGCGTTCTCCACAAGAACAGCCGTGAAATAGGAATCAAGGAAAGTTTTGCGCTTTCCGGCTTCTACATTGCATTGGGCCTCGCCTTCGGCGGCTGGATCTGGTTCCAGAGCGGCGAACAGGCCGGGCTTGAATATCTGACCGGCTTCGTGGTCGAAAAAAGCCTCGCGATGGACAATATCTTCGTCATCGCGATGATCTTCTCCTACTTCTCCATTCCGCGCATCTACCAGCACCGGGTGCTTCTCTGGGGTATCCTGGGCGTGATCGTGCTGCGCGGCATCATGATTGCCGCGGGCGCCGCGATCGTTGAAAACTACAACTGGGTTCTGTATATCTTTGCCGCCTTCCTGATCATCACCGGCATCAAGATGCTGCTGACCGCCGACCAGGAATATGATGTCGCCTCCAATCCGGTCCTGAAATTCCTGCGCCGCAAACTGCCGGTAACGGATGGCCTGCGCGGCGATCATTTCATCGTGCGGGAAACGGACGGGACGACCGGCCGGCTGAAGACCTTCATCACGCCGCTCTTCCTCGCGCTGGTCATGGTGGAACTGGCCGACGTCATCTTCGCCGTCGATTCGATCCCCGCCATCTTCGCCATCACCACCGACCCCTATATCGTCTACACCTCCAACATCTTCGCCATCCTCGGGCTGCGTGCGCTGTATTTCGCCCTCTCGGCGCTCATTCACCGCTTCGCCTACCTGAAATATGCGCTGTCGGTCGTCCTCATCTTCATCGGCTCGAAGATCTTCCTTGCCGATATGCTGGGACTGGCCAAGATCCCGCCTGTGGTCTCGCTGACGGTGACGCTCGGCATTCTTGCCGCCGGCATTCTCGGCTCGCTCTGGGCGACCCGCAACGACCGGCCGCAGGTCGAGAAGCCGGAGGCGAACAAGCTGGAACTGGAAAAACCTGCCGAGTGAGCAGGCCAATCCTTCAATCCGACCGCGCCGGCGCTCGCTCCGGCGCGGTTCCCATCGAACCGCTTCCGTTCTGCGCGCAGCAGGCTAAGATCGCCGCAGCCTTCCAGCAGAATCGGATCCTTGCTCATGTCTCTTCCCGCCGATACCGTTCTCGACCGCTTCCTCCGCTATGTCGTCATCGACACGCAGTCGGATCCCACCTCCTCTGCCCAGCCATCGACGGAAAAGCAGAAGACCCTCGGACGTATCCTGGAGCAGGAGTTGAAGGAGCTCGGCCTGCAGGATGCTCACCTGGACGAGCACGGCAATGTCTATGCTACCATTCCGGCCACGAGTGCCAAACCCGTGCCGGCCATCTGCTTCTGCTCGCATATGGATACGGCGCCGGACTTTTCCGGCACCGGCGTCAAGCCGCAGATCGTGCGCAATTATCAAGGCGGCGATATCCGGCTTATCGGCGACGAAAGCCGGGTGATCCGCGTTGAAGAACATCCCGAACTCAAGAACCAGCTCGGCCACGACATCGTGACGACGGACGGCACGACCCTGCTCGGAGCCGACGACAAGGCGGGCGTGGCGGAGATCATGACGGCGGCGCAGTATCTCGTCAGCCATCCGGACATTGCCCACGGACCGGTGAAGATCCTCTTCACCACGGATGAGGAAATCGGCCGCGGCGCAGACAAGGTCGACCTGAAGAAGCTGGGTGCAGCCTTCGGCTATACGCTTGACGGTTCGACCATCGGCGAAATCGAGAACGAGACCTTCTCCGCCGATGGCGTGACGATCGCCATCAAGGGCGTCGCGATCCATCCCGGCACGGCCAAGGACAAGATGGAGAATGCCATCAAGATCGCCGCCGATATCATTGCGCGCCTGCCGAAGGACAAGGCGCCGGAAACGACGGAGGGGATGCAGGGCTTCATCCATCCGGTCGGCATCAGCGGCGCCATGGAGAGCGCCGAGCTCAACTTCATCATCCGCGATTTCACTGAAGAAGGTCTGATCGAGAAAGAAGAGCTGTTGAAGTCGATCGCCGCGGATGCGCTGAAGGCCTATCCCGGCTCCAGCCACACCTTCACGGTCAAGCAGCAGTATCGCAACATGAAGATCGTGCTCGACCGCCACCCCGAGGTGATGGAAAACCTCATCGAGGCGACGCGGCGCATCGGCCTCGAGCCGAAGATCACCAGCGTTCGCGGTGGCACCGACGGGTCGCGCCTGTCCTTCATGGGCCTGCCCTGCCCCAATATCTTCACCGGCGGCCATGCCTATCACTCACCGCTGGAATGGGTGGGCGTTCAGGACATGGAGACCTCGGTCAAAGCGATCGTCGAACTGGTCAAGGTCTGGGAAGAAAGGGCGGCGTGAGCGGCAGACGCGTCCTTCGCCCTGCTCGGCGCACCTCTTCCTGCGGGGAGATGGTGCCCAAGGGGCGCGGGTGAAAGCCGAAGCCGCAGCCGCAGCCGCAGCCGATTGGCAATCACTCCGCCGCGAACCGATCCAGCCGCACCGGCTCGTCATCGGTTGCATCGGCGGCACCCGGCGCCGTCTGCACGTCAAGATCGGGAAAGGCGACGATGCGCTTGCCGGAAAAATCCAAATGCACGACGATCAGGTTCTGCTCCTCGAAGTAGCCGAGAAGCCGGCGGGCGCGCCGGGTCGAATGCGTGCCATAGGCTTTGGCGATGCGCATGTCCGAAGGGCACGGCTCGCCGGTCAGGGCGGCCTTCGCCATCAGCAGGAACACGCCCTGCAGGTCGTCCGAGACACGGCCGGAAAGATCCAGCGCCGTCTGCCAGCCCGGGGATGCGGCCGTATCCTCGTCCACCCCTGCCCGCGAAATCGCGACGCGCCGGCGAAATTCCGGCATGGACATAGGCTGGCCCGGGATACGGCGCATGCGGGCGCGCACCAGGAAATCCTGATAGAGCACGGCATCGGTGCGATAGGCCGCCTGGGGATCGTCGATGATCTCGGAGAGAACGGCCGAGACGCGCTCCTCCCGCTCCTCCGGCGAAAGCTCCGGCTGCTGGGGACGGCTCGTCTCCTGCGGAGCAACGCTCATGGCAGGCGTCGAGCGCGACAGTTCCGCCAGGATATCGGTCGTCGGGCGCGGTGCCGGCGGGGCGCGGCGCACGATTGGCCGGGTGAACTCCTCCGGATCGGGCGTGAAGATCAGATCCTCGACATCCTGCGGCGCATCCGGCAGCGGCATCAGCTTGGGCGAGGACGAGCGTGCCGAGGTCTCCACATGGCCAATGACGATCGGCAGCGGACGACGCGACAGGGCCGGGCCTAGCGCCACGAAATTGCCGCGCTTCAAATCGCGGAACATTTCCGCCTGGCGGCGGTCCATGCCAAGCAGATCGGCGGCGCGCGCCATGTCGATATCGAGAAAGGTGCGGCCCATCAGGAAGTTGGAGGCTTCCGCCGCGACGTTCTTGGCAAGCTTTGCCAGGCGCTGCGTGGCAATGACGCCCGCCAGCCCGCGCTTTCGCCCGCGGCACATCAGATTGGTCATGGCGCCGAGCGACAATTTGCGGGCCTCTTCCGAAACATCGCCGCCAACAGAGGGTGCAAACATCTGCGCCTCGTCGACCACGACCAGAACCGGGAACCAATATTCGCGATCCGCATCGAACAGGCCGTTCAGGAAGATGCCGGCGGCGCGCATCTGCTCTTCCAGATCCAGCCCCTCCAGCGACAGGACGCAGGACACCCGGTGCTGGCGGATGCGGGTTGCGATCCCGATCAGTTCGGCCTCCGAGCGCTCGCCATCGACGACCACATGGCCGTATTTATCCGCAAGCGTGACGAAATCGCCTTCGGGATCGATGATCACCTGCTGGACCCATTGGGCCGACTGCTCCAGAAGGCGCCGCAGCAAATGCGATTTTCCGGAGCCCGAATTGCCCTGGACCAGGAGACGGGTGGCCAGAAGCTCCTCGATATCGAGCTTGGCCGGCTGCCCGCCGGACACAGTTCCCATATCGATGCCTACCTGCACTGCACTCAACCTCACATGCGACTGGAATGACGAGGGCTGCACGCCTCTCTGCCCCTGCCTTAGCAGATCGTTCGCGATTCTGCCTGCCCCAAAGCAGCGTGATCAACAGGCAATCATCCGGTGGCGCGGCGATAACCGGCGGCCAGCAATCCTGCGCCGATCATCAGCGAGCCGCCGGTGCGATTGACGATGCGGCGAATATCGGGCCGGCCGATCGTCTGCCGCGCCATGGAGGCGAGCAGGCCATAGAGAGCCGCGTTCAGCGTCGCAAGCACCAGAAATGTCGCCTCCATGATGACCATCTGCAGCGGCAGCGGATGCGCAAGATCGAAGAACTGCGGCAGGAAGGCGACGAAGAAGACGATGCTCTTCGGGTTCAGCGCGGTCACCACATAGGTATGCAGGAAAATGCGCGAGGCCGGTTCACGCGTCTGCGCCGTCGCCTCCGATTCGTGTGCCGCGCTGACCGGAGCGCGCCAGAGCTTGACGCCGAGATAGACGAGATAGGCGGCGCCGATCCATTTCAGCACCGTGAACGCAAAGGCCGAGGCCGAAAGCAGCGCGCCGAGCCCGAGCAGGGATGCCGTCATGGCGGTGAAATCGCCAAGCGCGACACCGGCAACCGTTGCCGCCGCGACCTTGCGTCCATGCGACAGCGCGTAGGAGATGACCAGCAGGATGGTCGGACCGGGAATGGCAAGCATCACGGCAGACGCGGCCACAAAGGCCAGCCAGTTTTCAATCGGCATCGGCATCCTCCCTTTCTTGTGAGTACCCCGAGGAAGCCATGGATGAAGCGGCTTGGCAAGGCAAGTTTACGCTGTCGCCAGCCAGCGATAGCGCACATCCGGCTCGCCCTCGTCATTGCCCTGCCCGTCGGTCTCTTCCACGGACACAAAGCCGCGCTTTTCATAGAAGCGGCGCGCCGCTTGATTGGCCTGGAATGTCCAGAGATCGAGGCTCTCCCGCCCCTCTTTCGCGGCTGCCAGCAGAGCCGATCCGATTCCCCGCCCCTGGGCCGTGGGCAAGACATAGAGCTGTTCGATCCAGCCTTTCCGATACGCTACCACGCCGAGCAGATGCCCCTCACCATAGGCGCCGCAGACAGAGCAGTTCATCAGGAGGTGATCTCGCCAGAAGGCGTGATCTTCCTGCGGCGTATGAAGATCGGCAAGCCATGGCAGTCGCTCGTTAAGTGAGGAACGGTGCACACGGGCCGCCTCGGCCGCATCATCCGGACCAAGCTGTCGCAACGTGCAAATGGTCATGGCTTCTGTGACAAAAAAGAGCCAACCCTCCCGCCGCGCTACGACGGGAGGGATGGCGGTCGATCAGGAAGCCTCCCTTAGGGAGGCGCGCGGGTCACAGGCGAAATCCCAGCCAGTAGACCATCGGCTCCTTGATCATCCGATACTCCCGCGACAGCTCGTTGTCGGGCACGCCGATATCGAGCAGCATGCGGTCGGAGAAGTGGCGCAGATCGTTTCGCCGCCGGCGCTCCTTCCAGACCGCGGCGAGAAGCGCCCGCGCCACGCGCCAGAAACCATATTCCCGATGCAGGTCGCCGATTGCTGCAGCAACCCCTAATTGAAATTTGGACATGAGTCTTCCGTCTCGCGGCTTCCCAGCAGCGAGTCCTTTACGGGTGTGGAAAAACGCGCGGAAAGCCATGGCGACGTCACAGGAACGCGCGCGCAGGAGACCTTGCGTCAATCAGTTGAAGTTAAAGCGCCAAGTGGCTGGATTTCAGGCGCAATACGCCTGTCTATGGCCGCGAATGAAGGTGCCGGACAGAACCTGGGCACGAAGGGCCATGTGTCCACCGAGGAGACGCGTCTGCGGGATAAAATAAGTCATCATGCGCCTCCCTTCTGTAAAAGATTATGGACGAGGGAAAAGTGGCACAAGCTTTCCGCGCCTGCAAGTCTGCAATCTGCATTTGCAGAAAAAAGCAGCGGATTTGTTGCCTTCCAGCAACAGGCCGGTGCTCGGTCAGAGCACGCGCAATCCGAAACCCTGCATGAGACGCCGGGTGGAGAAATCCGGCTGCTGCGAGGTGAAGAGGGCGAAATCGAAGTGATCCGCATGATCGGCGTGATCGGCCGCCGGCACCAGCCGTCGTGCCTGCCGGGCAATGGCCTCTGCAGGATCAAGCCAATCGACCGGCCAGGGTGCCAGCTTTCGGAACAGATTGGCCATGAAGGGATAATGGGTGCAGGCCAGGACGATAATATCGGTCTTGGCGCCATCCTTCTCGATAAAGCAGGGCGCGATCTCCGCACTCACCGCCTCGTCCGGCACGGTTTCGCCGCGAATATAATCCTCGGCCATGCGCGCGAGATTCTGCGAACCGACGAGGCGCACATGGCATTGCGAGGCGAAGGACTGGATGAGATCGCGGGTATAGGCGCGTTTCACCGTGCCCGGCGTCGCCAGCACCGAGACCAGACCCGAGCGGGTGCGTTCCGCCGCAGGCTTGATGGCAGGAACCGTGCCGACAAAGGTCATGGCCGGAAAGGCGGCGCGCAGGTCGGCTCCGGCAAGCGTGAAGGCGGTATTGCAGGCAATGATGCAGAGTTCCGGATCATGGCGGGTCAAAAGATCGGCGAAGAGCGAGAGGATCCGGCTCTTCAGCTCCGCCTCCTCCCACCCGCCATAGGGAAAGCCGGCATCATCGGCCACATAGATGAAGCCGCGCTCCGGCATCAGCACGCGCGCCTCGCGCAGAACCGTCAGGCCGCCGATCCCCGAATCGAAAACCAGAACCGGCTTGAGCTCAGGGCTTGTGCCCTTCGCCGTCATCCTTGTTGCCCCGGTTTCCACCCCTAAGATCCCCGCCTTTGACGTCCCCGCTTCCGAGGTCCCCGCCTCCATGGTTCGCGTCTCCATTGCCACCGGCCCCCTTGCCTTCCGTCGTCGGCTTGCCGCCTTTCGGCCAGCGGCGCGCAAATTGATCGAACGAACTCACCACGCCCCTCAGCACGCTGATCTCCGGTTCCGTGAAGCCGGGTCTGGACAGGACGGCGCGCAGATTGTCGATCATCTTCGGCACTTTTGTGGGCGGATGAAAATAATTGCGGGCGTCGAGCGCCTCCTCGATCTGCTCGAAGAAGCCGAAGAGCTGGCCCTTGGTGGCGGGCTTCTGGTCCGCCGCCTCGAAGGGCGTCGCCGCCAGATCGGCCATGCCGCTCTTCATCCATTCATAGGACATCAGCAGCACGGCCTGGGCGATATTGAGGGAGGCGAAGGCGGGATTGACCGGGAAGGTGACGATTTCATCCGCAAGCGCCACTTCTTCATTGGTCAGGCCCCAGCGTTCGCGGCCGAACAGGATGCCGGTCCTTTCGCCGCGGGTGAAGCGCAGGCGCAGCGTCTGCGCCGCCGTGACCGGGGACCGGACAGGCTTGAATCCGTCCCGCTGGCGGGCCGTCGTCGCATAGACGAAGTTGAGATCGGTCAGCGCCTCCTCGAGTGTCGCAAAGACGCGCGTGCGCTCGATGACGTGATCGGCCTTGGCGGCGGCGGCCTGCGCCTTTTCACTCGGCCAGCCATCGCGCGGGTTGACGAGACGAAGCTCGGCAAGGCCGAAATTGGCCATTGCGCGGGCCACCATGCCAATATTCTCGCCCAGCTGCGGCTCGACCAGAATGATGGCCGGACCTTCTTCGAGAAGTTCGCGCTCGCTGTTCGTTCCTGCCATGATCTCAACCTGCAGCCTTACCGGGATGGGAAAGGCCTCACTGGCACAGCTGCTACCAAAAATCAAAGCCCGCCTGCCGAAGCCCGGACGCCGGAGCCCCGCATGCGGCAAGCCCGCCTGCCGAATCCCCGGCATGGCGAAAGCCTGGATGCGGGCGGCCTAAGCCTTACTGACCCTTGGCGAGCGCCTGCATTTCCGACAGAACCGAATCGCGCTCGCCGTCGGCCACGCGGTGGATGTCGTCGATCACCGGCTTGCCGTCCTCGGTGATCACGTCGAAATGCACCTCCGACACGCTGTTCTTGATCTCGGCCTCGTCGATACAGGTCCACATCTTGAAGCTCACCGCCACATCGGCAATGCCGTCCTTGACGGCTCCGGGGGTGATCTTCACATCCTGCAGCGGGCAGCCATCCTGCGAATTGGTGATCACGTCATAGCCGAACGGATCGCCGGGCTCGTTGTTCTCCGTCTCGTAGGCGGGGTGCTTTGCCGCCTCCTTGTAGGCCGCCTGGAAGCGCTTGCTGAAGAGGCTGGCCAGCGGCGTCGAATCGAAAATGTATTTCCATTCCGCGTCGACCGCTTCCCAATTGTATTTCGTCATGTCCATCACCTGCTGGACCGGCGCCACCGGATCGGCAGCCGCGGCGGGCAGCGAGAGTGACGCGAAGACGAATGCGAGCGGAAGGAGGCGCAAAGAGCAGCGCATGGCGATAAGGATCCTTGTTGAATTGAGGCGAGACATTATCCGGGCCGCGCGGTTTGGCAATGCCAAATCGTTCGCCAGCGCTTTGCGTTCTGCAGCGCTAATGCTATAGCGCTCGGGACTTGGTTCCACCCTACCCGGGAGCGTCCGGTTCCCGCTCATGCAAGAGGCAGATACATGAAGAAGATCAAGGTCGCCAACCCTGTCGCCGATCTCGACGGCGATGAAATGACGCGCATCATCTGGCAGCTCATCAAAGACAAGCTGATCCATCCGTATCTCGACCTCGACATCGATTACTACGACCTTTCGGTTGAGAACCGCGACGCCACCAACGATCAGGTGACGGTCGATGCCGCCAATGCCATCAAGAAATACGGCGTCGGCATCAAATGCGCGACGATCACGCCGGACGAAGCGCGCGTGAAGGAATTCAACCTCAAGGAAATGTGGAAGAGCCCGAACGGCACCATCCGCAACATTCTGGGCGGCGTGATCTTCCGCGAGCCGATCATCTGCAAGAACGTGCCGCGCCTCGTTCCGGGCTGGACACAGCCGATCGTCGTCGGCCGTCACGCCTTCGGCGACCAGTATCGCGCCACCGATTTCAGGTTCCCGGGCAAGGGCAAGCTGACCATCAAATTCGTCGGCGAAGACGGCCAGGTGATCGAGAAGGAAGTCTTCAACGCTCCGGGTTCGGGCGTGGCCATGGCCATGTACAATCTGGATGAATCCATCCGTGAATTCGCCCGCGCATCGATGATGTACGGCCTGATGCGCAAGTGGCCGGTCTATCTGTCGACGAAGAACACCATTCTGAAGGCCTATGACGGCCGCTTCAAGGATCTGTTCGAGGAGATCTACGAGACCGAGTTCAAGGATCAGTTCAAGGAAGCCGGCATCACCTATGAGCATCGCCTGATCGACGACATGGTCGCTTCGGCGCTGAAGTGGTCTGGCGGCTATGTCTGGGCCTGCAAGAACTATGACGGCGACGTACAGTCCGATACCGTGGCCCAGGGCTTCGGTTCGCTCGGCCTGATGACCTCGGTTCTCTTGACGCCGGATGGCAAGACGGTTGAAGCCGAAGCCGCGCATGGCACGGTAACGCGTCACTACCGCCAGCATCAGAAGGGCCAGGAAACCTCCACCAACTCGATCGCCTCGATCTTCGCCTGGACGCGTGGCCTCGCCCATCGCGCCAAGCTGGACGACAATGCCGAACTGGCGAAATTTGCCGCAACGCTGGAAACGGTCTGCGTCTCCACCGTTGAGGACGGTTTCATGACGAAGGATCTGGCGCTGCTGATCGGTCCCGATCAGCCCTGGCTTTCCACCACGGCGTTCCTCGACAAGATCGACGAGAATCTGCAGAAGGCCATGGGCGCCTAAGCCGCGTCCGAACCGCGCCTCGGCCTTTCGGCCAGCCGATGATCTCGGAAAACCCGGTCGCCCTGCGGCCGGGTTTTTTCTTTGCCGTGATCCCCTTGTCATCTGGACGTCATCACGGCACTATAGAACATATAGGGAACAATTAGGAGGAACGCATGTCGTCATTGCTGCTTTACACGAACCCCATGTCACGGGGCCGCATTGCCCGCTGGATGCTGGAAGAGGTCGGCCTCGCCTATGAGGTGAAGGTGCTTGCTTTCGGTCCGGAGATGAAGTCCGCCGATTATCGGGCGGTCAATCCTATGGGCAAGGTGCCGGCGCTCCAGCATGGCGGGAATGTCGTGACGGAATGCGCGGCGATCTGCGCCTATCTCGCCGACGTCTTTCCGGAGACCGGGCTTTCCCCGCAAACCGATGCGGAACGCGCCGCCTATTATCGCTGGATGTTCTTCGCCGCCGGTCCGCTGGAGGCTGCCGTCAGCAATCGCAGCCTCGGCTTCGAAGTTCCGGCCGACAAGCGGCCGATGATGGGCTATGGCTCCTATCCGCAGGTGATCGATACTCTGGAGCAGGCAGTGTCGCAGTCGGATCATATCGCCGGAGACCGCTTCACGGCGGCGGACGTCTATGTCGGCTCGCACCTGATGTGGGGCATGGAGTTCGGCTCGATCGAGAAACGCCCGGCATTCGAGGCCTATGTTGCACACATTGCGCAGAGGCCGGCGCATATCCGGGCAACGGAGCTCGACGATGCTCTGGCCGCGGAACGTGCCGCTCCGCAAGGCTGAGCCGCGAGCCCAGCCCAGCCGCCGGCTTGGAGACTACTTCTGACCGGTGCCGATCTTTGCCCGATCCTGCCGGCAGTGCCATCTCCTGCCCGCAGTGCCGTTTCTTGCCGGCATAGATGCATTTCTTGCCGGCAGATGCCGTGTCCTGCCGGCAGATGCCATGTCCTGCCGATCGATGCTGAGTGGCGGCGCGGCGCACCTTCGCCTTTGATGTTGGATGTCGTCGCGCCTCGTGATATTGAGCCGGCCCATGACACAGATCTCTTCCAAACCCGTTCACGTGGTCGGCGGCGGCCTTGCCGGCTCCGAAGCCGCCTGGCAGCTGGCCCAATCCGGCATCCCCGTCATCCTGCACGAAATGCGCGGCGTGCGCGGCACGGATGCGCACAAGACCGATGGACTTGCCGAACTCGTCTGCTCCAATTCCTTCCGCTCCGACGATGCCTCAGCCAATGCGGTGGGCGTCATCCATGCCGAGATGCGGCTGGCCGGATCGCTGATCATGGCCTGCGCGGATCGTCACCAGGTTCCGGCCGGCGGTGCGCTGGCCGTCGATCGCGACGGGTTCTCCGAGGCCGTGACGCGGGAGATTCACGGGCATCCGCTGATCACGGTGCTTCGCGAGGAAGTGCAGGGCCTGCCGCCGGAGGATTGGGGGCTGACGATCATTGCCACCGGGCCCCTCACCTCGGCGAGCCTTGCCGGCGCGATCCAGGCCCAGACCGGCGAGGATGCGCTGGCCTTTTTCGATGCCATTGCGCCGATCGTTCACCGCGAGTCCATCGACATGGATATTTGCTGGTATCAGTCCCGCTACGACAAGGTCGGTCCTGGCGGCAATGGCAAGGACTATATCAACTGCCCGATGGACAAGGCGCAATATGATGCCTTCATCGATGCGCTGATCGCCGGCGACACGGTGGGCTTCAAGGAATGGGAGGGAACGCCCTATTTCGACGGCTGCCTGCCGATCGAGGTCATGGCCGAGCGCGGCCGCGAGACCCTGCGCCATGGCCCGATGAAGCCGATGGGATTGACCAATGCGCATAACCCGACCGTCAAGCCCTATGCCGTGGTTCAACTGCGCCAGGACAATGCGCTCGGCACGCTCTATAATATGGTGGGTTTCCAGACCAAGCTGAAATATGGCGCGCAGGCGGAGATCTTCCGGATGATCCCCGGGCTGCAGCAGGCGGAATTTGCCCGCCTCGGCGGACTGCACCGCAATACCTATATCCATTCGCCGATCCTGCTCGACCGCAGCCTGACGCTGAAATCCCGGCCCGGCCTGCGCTTTGCCGGCCAGATCACCGGCTGCGAGGGCTATGTCGAGAGCGCCGCGATCGGCTTGCTGGCAGGCCGCTTCGCCGCCGCCGAGGCCAGGGGGCAGGCGCCTAAAGCCCCGCCGGCCACGACCGCGCTCGGTTCGCTGCTGAACCACATCACCGGCGGCCATCTCGTCTCCGACGACGAGCCGGGCAAGCGCTCTTTCCAGCCGATGAACGTCAATTTCGGCCTGTTTCCGGAGCTGGCGCCCGGATCCATCGTCAAGCCAGAGGGCGTCAAGCGCTTTCGCGGTAAGGACAAGACCATAATGAAACGCAAGCTCATGTCACGCCGGGCCCTCACCGATTGCGCGGCCTGGCTGGGGGTCGAGCCTCCGGTCTTCGCCTCGGACGACTCAGCTCCGTCCGTCGCCGATCTCGGTATGAGCGCCGCCGAGTAGGTGGCGGTCATCCGGCCCGACATAATTGCCGAGAAGCCAGAGCGAAACCTCCGCCGCCTCGGCGGCGGTCGAGAAGACATAGGCGCCGCTCTGGGTCGGTGCGTCGAGAAACTCCACCTGGAAGCCGCGGCCATTGCCGAGGGGTTGAACGCGGACGCGTCCCGGCTCGATCAGATGGCAGGCGTAATGGGCGCCGTAATTGCGCATGAAACCCGCCTTGTTCTCGAAAAGGCGGACGAAGCAGGCATCGCCGCTTTCCGTGACATGCAGGCTGCGAATGGCTTCGGTCGGATAGGCGCGTCCGAATTCGATAATGGCCAGACCCGCATCGTGCCGGTCCAGCGCCTCGCGGTCCTTGCTCATGCGCGTGGCATAATAGGCTGTGGCGACAACCACGACCGCGATGATCGACCATACGACAAGGCTCACCGGATCACCTCTCTCCATTCCGTAGCGCTACTCCTGACTAACGCCTGAGGCTTGCGCGAATGTGACCCGTCGAGAAACATGTCGCAGGCAAGCACTGGGCCAAAGCAGGGTCCGGAAAACTGTCCCACGAATGTTTTGACCGGAAGCTGCGTCGAAACAACAGGCCAAGCGGTTGGAGCGTCGGCCGGCAAATGCAAGTCCGCCTAGAGACGCTTCAGGGCAAGGCTGCGCATCATGCGCAATTGGCGGCGCCATTGCGGCGATTGCAGGTTTCCCGTGAATGCCCTGCCCGGCGCGCGCGCCGCCTGCTGCAGGACCGGTTCCGCGAGCGCGACCGGCAGGAAGGCCGGCAGCAGTGCGGCGGGAATGCCGCCTGCCCTCTTTGCCTTGGCCAGATGCTCGAGACCGAGCCCCGCAAAGGCTTCGACCGCGGCATGATGCTGAGCGCCGACAGGCTCTGCGAGAAAGCCGTCACGATCCAGTCCCGTGGCGGACAGGATGGCAAGCGGCAGGTAGACCTGCCCGCGCCGACGATGCACCGGCAGGAGCAGCAGGCTTCCGGCAATCGCCTGCGCCACGCCCGCATGGCCTGCAAGCTCCGCCTGCTGCATGGCCTGCGGAGCATCGAGCACCAGGCCGGCCAGCTGGATGAGCGCCGAAGCCGTTTCGCCGGCATAGCCTTCCAGCGCATTGCGATCCGGCATGGGATCGTCATAGAGATCGAAAATGCGTGCTTCCGTCATGTTGATCAGAACATCGCGCGGCAGGCGGTATTGGGCCATGGTCGCCAGCAGGGCGGCGGCAACCGGATTGGCATTGACCTCTCCCGTCGGCTTGCCCGACAGCAGGTCGCGCCACCATTGCAGCCGGATCTCGCCAGCCAGCGGCTGCTGGATCACGTCGCGAATGCGCGCGAGTTCGGCATTGAAGGCGTAAAGTGCCGCCAGCGGCCCGCGCTTGTCGGCAGGCGCCAGAAGACAGGCAAGATAGCGGTCGCGGTCGGAATCGCGCAGCGCCTGGAGGCAGATGTCGAAATGGTCTGCGGCCACAGCCGTCACGGCCTCACTCCCTCCTGCGCTGTTTGTCATACGGCGATCAGCGCGGCGGCCACAGGACGCGATTCCGCCAGCATGATGTTATACGTGCGAATGGCCGCACCGGTTCCCATCGGGTCGGAGGAAATGCCGCGGGCGCGCAGCGCCGCCTTGAGCGGCGCCGGCAATGGCCGGATGTCCCGGCCGGTGCCGACCAGCAGGAATTCGAACGTATCGCCTTCCTCGATCACCCTCTGGAAGGCCTCGACGCTCAAAGCGTCCCCTTCCGCCATATCCCAGCCATAGACGCCGCTCGGTAGACACAAGAGAGAGCCGCGATGCGACATATCGGCGAAGCGAAATCCCCCATTGCCATAGGCGTCGATCGGCGCACGGCCGGGGAAATGCGCATCGCGAATGTGGACAGGACGCGCCATGGCCTCAGCTGCCCGCTTTGCCCGCCGGCACAGTCTTTGCCGTCTTGGCCTTGTCCTCGTCTGCGTTGAAGACATCCGTGCGGAGCTTGAAGGCGATCAGCACCGGTGCCGCGATATAGATGGAGGAGAATGTTCCGACGGCGACGCCGAACAGCATGGCAAAGGTGAAGGAGCGGATGACTTCGCCGCCGAAGATATAGAGCGAGGCAAGCGCCAGCATCGTCGTCAAGCCGGTCAGAACCGTACGCGACAGGGTCTGGTTGATCGAGATGTCGATCAGCTCCGCCAGCGGCATCTTCTTGTAGCGCCGCAGGTTTTCGCGCATGCGGTCATAGACCACGACGGTATCGTTGAGCGAATAGCCAACGATCGTCAGAATGGCGGCGATACTCGTCAGGTTGAACTCGATGCCGGTCAGCACGAATATGCCGATGGTGAGGATCACGTCGTGCAGTGTGGCGATGATGGCGCCCACGGCAAACTGCCATTCGAAGCGGAACCAGATATAGATCAGGATGAAGAGCAGCGCGACCGCCACGCCGATCGTGGCGGAATAGGTCAGTTCGCTGGACACGGCCGGACCCACCACTTCGACGCGGCGGAACTCGTAATCCTGCTCCAGGTCGTTGCGGATGCGTTCGAGCGCCGATTGCTCGGCATTCTCGCCGCCCTCCTGCGCCTGCACGCGAACCAGAACCTCGGCCGGAGAGCCAAAGCCCTGGGCCTGCACTTCGCCGAGATTCAGCTGGTCGAGACGCGCGCGGATATCGGCGATGTTGGCATCGCCCTGGCGCGCGCGCAATTCGATGATCGATCCGCCGCGGAAGTCGATGCCGAGATTCATCCCGACCGTTGCAAAACCCACCACGGCTGCGACGGACAATGCGGCCGCGCCCATGAACGTATAGCGGCGCAGCGACATGAACGGCAGGCCGCGCCCATCGAACATGCCGGTTCGGATGCCCTTCGGCAGCTGCTTCGGCTTTGCCCGCTTTACCCACAGCGAGAACATCCAGCTGGTAAAGGTAAAGGCGGTGAAGACGGTCGTCACGATACCGACCGCCAGCGTCACGGCAAAGCCGCGAACCGGGCCGGAGCCGAGATAGAAGAGCACCACGGCAGCAATCAGCGTCGTCAGGTTGGCGTCGATAATGGTGGCGAAGGCGCGGCGGAAACCGCTGTCGATCGCCGGCAGGAGCGACCGCCCGCTCTTCACCTCGTCGCGGATGCGCTCGTAGATCAGAACGTTGGAATCAACCGCCATGCCCATGGTCAGGACGATACCGGCAATACCGGGCAAAGTCAGCGTCGAGCCGATCAGCGTCAGCGTCGCGAGGATCAGGACGATGTTGACGAGCAGCGCGACATTTGCGAGGAAGCCGAAAAATCCGTAGAAGGCGAACATGAACCCGGCAACGGCCACGGCGCCGATGGCGCTGGCAACGACGCCGGCGCGAATGGAATCCGCGCCGAGGCCGGGGCCGACCGTGCGCTCTTCGACGACCGTCAGCGTGGCCGGCAGCGCTCCGGCGCGCAGCAGCACGGCCAGGTCATTGGCGCTTTCGACGGTGAAATTGCCGGAGATCTGACCGGAACCGCCGATGATCGGCTCGCGGATGACGGGTGCCGAGATGATCTGGTTGTCGAGGACGATGGCGAAGGGCCGACCGACATTCTGCTGCGTCGCCTGAGCAAACCTCTGGGCGCCGCGGGAATCGAAGCGGAAGGTCACCACCGGTTCGTTGGTCTGCTGGTTGAAGCTGGCCTGCGCATCGACAAGGCTTTCGCCGGAGACGAGGGCGCGGCGCTCCACCAGATAGGGGATCGGCGGATCATCCATGGAATAGAGAATTTCGGAGGCCGCGGGCGGACGGCCGTTCAGCGCCTCCTGAACCGGCATGCTGCTATCGACCATGTGGAAGGTCAGCTTGGCGGTCTGGTTCAGCAGCGCCTTCAGCCGCTGCGGATCCTCAAGCCCGGGAACCTGTACGATGATGCGGTCGTCGCCCTGGCGCTGGATCAGAGGCTCGGTCGTGCCGAGCTCGTCGACACGCCGGCGCACGACCTCGATCGACTGGGTGAGCGCGGAGGAGACGCGGTAGCCGATCCCGGCATCTGTCAGCGCAAGCGTCAGCTGGCCATTGCCATCGTCCTGCAGCGAAACTTCCGTGATGGTGCCGCCGAAGGTTCCGGCGGAGACCGGCTGCAGCAGCGGCTGCAGGGCCTGCTTGGCCGCCTCCACCTGGGCAGGATCGGTGATCCGCACCTGGATCTGCTGGCCATTGCCGCTCAGGCCGCTATAGCGGACGCTGGCTTCCCGCAAGGTGTTGCGGACATCACCGACAACCGTTTCCAGCCGCTCCTTGACGATGTCGCCACGCTCGAGCTTGAGCATGATGTGCGACCCGCCCTGCAGATCGAGGCCGAGCGTGACCTTCTTGGCCGGAAACCAGTCCGGGAGCTTTGCCATCTGCTCGTTGCTGAGAAGGTTCGGAGCCGCGACGATGGCGCCGACGGCGATCACGAACCAGATGAACAGTGTTTTCCAGCGGGAAAAGTATAGCATTGCGCTCTCGGATACTTGGCGGGATGGCGAAGCGCCGCCAAAGCGGCGCCCTGGCCTTTACTTCGCGGCTTCGGTCTTCACCGGTTCGCCCTTGACGCGCACTTCCGCGACATAGGTTCTCAGCACACGAACCTTGACGCCCTCGGCAATTTCGACCTCGAGCTCGCCATCGTCGACGACCTTTGTCACCTTGCCGGAAATGCCGCCACCGAGGACGACCTGGTCGCCACGGCGAATATTGGAGAGGGTTTCCTGACGCTTCTTCATCTGCTGACGTTGCGGACGGATCAAGAAGAAGTACCAGACCACCATCAGCGGGGCGAAGAGGAAAAGCATTTCGAGGCCGGAGCCGAAGGCGGACGGCGCGGCGCCTCCGTCTTGGGCGAATGCTTCGGTAATGAACATCGAGAACTCCCAGAGATTGCGGTTGCGAGGACACCCCTCGCTTCAAGCCGCCGGAATATAGTTGTGAACGCCTTAAATGCAACAGAAACGGCGTGAGCGCCGTACCGATTCACGGCGTCTTACCCTTTCGGCGAAAAAAACGCCATGCTAGGCGGCGGAAATTCGGGATGCGAAGGCCGCACAGACAATTGGAGATGAAGATGTCCATCGATACAACCGCACTCCTGCTGGCAGAAGTGAAGCGCCTGGCGGATGCTGTCGAGCGGCTTGCGGGGCCGGCGCCGGCCATCAACGACTGGAATGCCGCCGATTGTTTCGTCTGGGTCCCGGCGCAGCGTCACCTGCAGCCCGTGCCGCAACCGAACCGGGTCGATCTGGCGCTGATCCGCGGCGTCGATCACGTTCGCGACATCCTGCACGACAATACGCTGCGCTTTGCCGAAGGCTATGCTGCCAACAATGTGCTGCTCTGGGGTGCCCGTGGCATGGGGAAATCATCGCTGGTCAAGGCCGTGCATGCCGATGTGCGCGCCACCACCGCGGTCGCTCTGAAACTGGTCGAAGTGCATCGCGAGGAAATTTCGACGCTTCCGGCGCTTCTGGATATTCTGAAGACATCCGGCTGCCGCGTCATCGTCTTCTGCGACGACCTGTCCTTCGATCATGACGACACCGACTACAAGTCCCTGAAGGCGGCGCTGGATGGCGGCGTGGAGGGCCGTCCCGACAATGTTCTCTTCTATGCCACGTCCAACCGGCGTCATCTCCTGCCGCGCAATATGATGGAGAACGAACAGTCAACGGCCATCAATCCTTCCGAGGCGATCGAGGAGAAAGTCTCGCTGTCGGACCGGTTCGGGCTCTGGCTCGGCTTCTATAAGTGCAATCAGGATGATTATCTGGCCATGATCGATGCCTATGCCGCGCATTTCTCGCTCGGCCTTGCGCCAGAGGATCTTCATCGCGAAGCGCTGGAATGGGCAACGACCCGCGGCGGACGCTCGGGCCGCGTCGCCTGGCAGTATATCCAGGACCTGGCGGGCCGGCTGCGCATACCCCTTGCCCGCGATTGACGGCACAGCCGGAAGCCGCGAGATCGAGCGCGTCCCGTCGGCCTTCGGGCGGCGGCACGAAAACGCAAAAGGCCCGGCACCCTCAAGCGCCAGGCTCTTTCGCACTCCCCATACGCACTACTATTCGAGGAACGTCATCGGATTGACCGGGGTTGCGTCCTTGCGCACCTCGAAGTGCACCTGCGGACGCTTGGCATCGCCGCTCATGCCGGACGTGGCGATCGTCTGGCCGCGCTGCACTTTCTGGCCGCGCGTCACGGAGATGTTCGAGGCGTGGCCATAGACGGTG
Organism: Rhizobium sp. SSA_523; assembly: GCF_030435705.1. Lineage (NCBI taxonomy): Bacteria > Pseudomonadati > Pseudomonadota > Alphaproteobacteria > Hyphomicrobiales > Rhizobiaceae > Affinirhizobium > Affinirhizobium gouqiense. The sequence goes on along the minus strand of NZ_CP129382.1, from coordinate 715,352 downwards.
ACCTTTCCGTCATCATGGCGGACGAGCACCGTATTGCCGAGCTGCTTCAGGCCGTTGCCGGCATAGATCACGACACCGTTTTCGGCAGCCTTGATCGGCGTCCCCTCGGGCACAGAGATATCAATGCCGTCATTGCGGCTGCCATTGACGTTCTGGCCGTAGGAGGCGATGACCGCGCCGGTTGCCGGCCAGCGATATTTGTCGATGCCGGTGGCCGTGGGGGCTGCCACATTCACGTCGGATTTCTTCTCGACCTCGCTGAGGCTTGCCGTCTGTGCGGCAGGCTTTTCGGTCGCGGTCGGCTGGTTCGGCTTGGCCGCAACGGTCTCCATCTTGGCCGGAGCGGCGGGCGCAGCGGGTGCAGCCGGCTGGGTCTTCGGGATCGATGCCGTTTTCAGCGGCTCGCCTGCGGCGCTTCCCACCCGCAGCGTCTGGCCGATGCGCAGCGCGCCGCCCTCGAGGTTATTGGCTGCCTTCAGCTGATCGATCGGCGTGTTGGTTGCACGGGCGATTCGGGTCAGCGTATCGCCGGCCTTGACCGTATAGGTGCCCGCACCATCCGGCTTGGGCGTACCGCCGGCCGACGGCACGGCTTTTGCCGCATCAGCCTGTTCGCGGTCGCGCAAAGCCGGCTTCGGCAGCATTGCCACCTTGTCTTCCTGGGGCCGCAGCGGCTGCGGAGCATCTCCGGAGCGCGAAAGATCGACGCTGCCGGCGGCGGAGCGCGCCTTGTTGCCGGAGGCGTAGGTCGGAATGACGGCAATCTGGCCGGGCGTGAGCTTGCCGCCATTGGCCCGCAGGATTTCCGCTTCCGGCACGCCGTAGCGCCGGGACAGCGTCGCTGCCGTTTCGCCTGGACGCAAGGTCACCTTCGGCGCATTGGACGTGCTCCAGCCGGAGGCACCGGCCGAGCCCGTGACGACCTTGTCGGCATCGACCCGGGACGGACGCTGGACGGCCGCCGTTTGCGGCGGCAGAGCTGCCGGCATGGGCTGAGCCATCGCTTCGCTGCGGCTTTGCGGATCAAGTCCGGATGCCGGGGCGGGAGCTGACAGAGCCGCCCGCTGGACCGAAACCGGCGCTGCTGCCGACCGGGCCGGGGAGACGGCGGCCGGGGCAGCGTAGCCACCGGACGACGCAGCCGGATAAGGCTGGCTCATTGCCGCATTGCGCGAGGCATAATCCGGGGCTGCCGCCGTTCCGACATCTTCCGTCGGCACCGGCGCCCGGCCATAGGCGCCAAGGCCCTGCCGTTGCGGGATCGATGCCGTTGTCAGATTATCGTGGCTGGGGAAAAGCCCGGAAAAGCGCGTGGCATCCGAACTGCAGCCGGCGACGGTGCTTGCCAGCAGAGCCGCCACGGCAATGCGCACGGCTGACTTCTTCATATTCGAGGAACTATTCACACGCATGACTCGACCTACACGACGACGCAACCAAAGTAGGTATCATTAAAGCGCGTTAGTCTTACCGCGGGGTTAAGGGATCGGAGAAAGCCTCAAATTCTTCGCAAAACGCTAACCATGACGGCGCCGATGAGCCCGATCGTCACAGATATGCCGCCATGTGCGGAACCAGCGGCAGGTAAGGCACCGGAAAAAGGTCCTCCCGCTCAAAACGGCTGCCGGTTTTGGTGAGGCGCACCATGATGCAGCTCTCGTCTTCCAGGATGAGCGGTGCCACCATGGATCCACCGTGGACCAGCTGGTCTGCATAAAAGCGCGGCATGGTGGTGAAGGCTGCCGTGACGAGAATACGGTCGAACGTGCCCTCGCCCGCCATGCCATTGCTGCCGTCCGCCTGGCGGATGACGACATTGCGCAGCCCGAGCGCCTCCATGCGCGCCTGCGCCGCCGTGGTGAGGCTGCGGAACCGGTCCACCGACAGGACGCGTTCGGCAATGCGCGCCATGACGGCCGTCATGAAACCGCTGCCGGTCCCGATCTCGAGCACGCGGTGGCCGGGCCGCACCTGCAGTCGCGACAGCAGTTTCACCGCAAGATCGGCACCTTCCATGAAGGCCCCGCAATCGATCGGAATGGTGCGGCTGGAATAGGCATTTTCGGAAAACTGCGCCGGCACGAATTGCGAGCGCGGCGTCTGCTCTGTCGCCGTCAGGAGATCGAGATCGGTCACACCGGCGGCACGCAGCCGAAGGACCAGCGCGGCAAAACCCTCCTTCTCGATCATGGCTGGCTTCAAGCACGGTCTCCCAGCGCCCTGGCAACGGCATCGCGGGCTGCATGATCCGTCAGATCGAGCTTCAGTGGCGTCACCGAGATCCGGTGATGGCTGACGGAGTGGATATCGGTCCCCTCGACGAACTGGCCGCTCCGCTTGCCGAAACGCAGCCAGAAATAGGGATTTCCCCGGCCATCCTCCCGCTCATCGAGGACAAGGGCGAAATCCGTCCGGGCCTGGACGGTCACATCCACGGCCTCGACGGAATCCGGCGGACAGGCCGGGAAGTTCAGGTTGAGGAAAGTGCCGGACGGCAGCTCCGCCGAGATCAGCTTCGAGACGAGCGCCGGCGCATGCGCCTCGGCAACATCCCAAGGGATCGTGCGCCGACCCTCGGCATGCAGCACCGCCTGGCTGAGCGCAATCGAGCGCACTCCCTGGATCGTCCCCTCGATGGCCGCCGCGATTGTGCCGGAATAGGTCACATCGTCGGCGATGTTGGAACCGGCATTCACGCCGGAAAGGATCAGGTCCGGCGGCGCGGGAAGCACGTGGCGCATGCCCATGATGACGCAATCGGTCGGCGTGCCGCGCACCGCGAACTGCCTCTCGCCCAGCTGGCGCAGGCGCAGCGGCTCCGACAGCGTCAGGGAATGGGCAAGGCCGCTCTGATCGGTTTCCGGCGCCACCACCCAGACATCGTCGCTCAGGCTCCGCGCGATCCTTTCAAGAACCGCGAGACCCTCCGCATGAATACCGTCATCATTGGTAAGCAGGATGCGCATTGGCAATCACGCGTTCCGTTCGAGCTTGGTCAGGCCACCCATATAGGGCACCAGCACGTCCGGAATTGTGACCGAGCCATCTTCGTTCAGGTTATTTTCCAAAACGGCGATGAGGCAGCGGCCGACGGCGGTTCCAGAACCGTTCAGCGTATGCACGAAGCGCGGCGCCTTCTCGTCCTTCACCCGGTAGCGCGCATTCATGCGCCGGCCCTGGAAATCGCCGCAGACCGAGCAGGACGAGATTTCGCGGAACGTGTTCTGCCCCGGCAGCCAGACCTCGAGATCATAAGTCTTGCGGGCGCCGAAGCCCATATCGCCGGTGCACAGCGTCATGGTGCGGAAATGCAGGCCGAGACGCTTCAGCACTTCCTCCGCACAGGCGGTCATCCGCTCGTGCTCGGCGATTGCGCTATCCGCATCGGTGATCGATACGAGCTCGCATTTCCAGAACTGGTGCTGGCGCAACATGCCGCGTGTATCGCGGCCGGCAGACCCGGCTTCCGAGCGGAAGGACGGCGTCAAGGCGGTGAAGCGCAGCGGAAGCTTCTCATGCTCCAGGATCTCCTGGGCGACGAGATTGGTCAGCGTGACCTCGGCGGTCGGGATGAGCCAGCGGCCATCCGTCGTGCGGAACAGGTCCTCGGCGAATTTCGGTAGCTGCCCCGTGCCGTACATGGCCTCGTCGCGCACCATCAGCGGCGAGGACACTTCGGTATAGCCATGCTCGCTCGTGTGCAGATCGATCATGAACTGGCCGAGCGCCCGCTCCAGCCGGGCAAGCGGACCGGTGAGCACCGTGAACCGCGAGCCGGAGAGTTTGGCGGCCCGGTCGAAATCCATCATGCCGAGCGCTTCGCCGATCTCGAAATGCTCGAGAGCCGGATGGTTGAAGCGCGGCTTCTCGCCCACCATGCGGGTCACCACATTATCGTGCTCGTCCTTGCCGGTCGGCACATCGTCCAGCGGAATATTGGGAAGCCGCGCCAGGACGTCGTCGAGGGCGGCGATCGCCTCGCGCTCCTCCTGCTCGACGAGCGGCATGGTGTCCTTGAGGCTCGCCACTTCCGCCTTCAGCCGCTCGGCAAGGGCGAGATCCTTCTGCGCCATCGCCGCGCCGATCTCCTTGGACGCGCCATTGCGGCGCGCCTGCATGTCCTGCAGCTTCTGGATGACGGAGCGACGGGTTTCGTCGAGAGCGATGATGCTCTCGGCCTGCGGCGGAGCGTTGCGCTTGGCAAGGGCCGCATCGAGAGCGGCAGGGTTATCACGGATCCACTTGATATCGAGCATCGTCGTTCCAGGTCGCTTGCGTTTGAGCCGCACTTGGGACCGGCGGCCGAAGAGGTGATGTTCCGACCAGGCATCCGGTATGGCCGGAACGGGTGCTACGCTTCGTCTGACGTCACCACGGCCGAAGCGGCTTGCGCCTCGGCGACCGCGGATTCGCTGGCGCGTCTGCGCTCCACGAGTCGAGCCGCGTAGATGGAGACCTCGTAGAGAAGGATTGTCGGCAGTGCAAGACCGATCTGCGACAGTGGATCCGGCGGCGTGAGAACGGCTGCGACCACGAAGGCGATGACGATCGCGAATTTCCGCTTTTCCGCCAGCCAGCTGCTGGTGAGCAGGCCGACGCGGGCCAGAAGCGTGGTGACCACCGGAAGCTGGAAGACAAGCCCGAAGGACATGACGAGCGTCATGATGAGGGACAGGTATTCCGATACTTTCGGCATCAGCGAGATCGCCACCTCGCCCTCGCCCGGTGCCTGCTGCATGGTCAGAAAGAACCACATGACCATGGGCGTGAAGAAGAAATAGACCAGCGCGCCGCCAAGCAGGAACAGCAGCGGCGACGCCACGAGAAACGGCAGGAAGGCCGCCTTCTCGTTCTTGTAAAGGCCGGGCGCGACGAATTTGTAGAGCTGCGAGGCAATGATCGGAAAGGCGATGACCAGCGCGCCGAACATCGCCACCTTCACCTGGGTGAAGAAGAATTCCTGCGGCGCGGTATAGATCAGCTCCGACTTCGTCAGGTCCAGTCCGGCCCAGAGCACCGCCCATTTATAGGGAATGACCAGGAGGTTGAACAATTGCTTGGCAAAGAAGAAGCACACCAGGAAGGCGAGGAAGAAAGCCGCCAGCGACCAGATCAACCGGGTGCGCAGTTCCATCAGATGCTCGATGAGCGGCTGAGGCTTGTCGTCGATATCACCGGTCATGCATTATCCTCGGGTGCGGCTGGCTTCTTGCGAGCGCGCGGGGCAGGCTTTTCCGCTGCGACAGGGACGGAGGCAACAGGGGCTGAGGCGACAGGGGCGGAGGCAGCATCGACGGCCTTGGCCGTGCGGCTGCGCCGGATAGCGGGCTTTGCAGACGCAGGTCCGGCGCTTGCAGGCTCGCTCGCCGCACCCAGGGCAGCCACGGCATCCGCGCCAAGCGGCGCAACAGCGTTCTGCGTCGCAACAGTGTCCTGCGTCGCAAGCGTGGCCTTCTGCTTGCGCGGTGCCCGCGGCTTCCTGGCCTCGGGCGCTGCGCCAAGCGGGGCGGCCGAGGATGCGCCTGCCGTGACGCCAGCAGGCGCAGGAGCGGAAGCACCCGTGGAAGAACCGGTCGAAGCGGAACCCGCGACAGAGGGAGCCGGTGCAGGCGATGCCGACGGCGTCGTCACAGCGCCAGTCGAGGACATCGTGGAGGATGTCGGCGAGGGCGTTGTGGAAGAAGCAGTGGAGGCAGAGGCCGAGGAAGAGGAAGACCCAGGGCCGGACGGAGGCGCCGGCGAGGCAGTGCTGGCAGCCGCGGCAGCCGCCTGGGGCGCCAAGCCCGCATCGCCTCCCTCGGGGAGTGAAAGCCCTGGCACGCCGGCCAATCCGTCGGAGAGTTCAGCCGGATCGGTCGGCATGTCCGTCGCTGCAGTGCCTCCCGTCGCGCTTTCGAGCGAGGTCGCCTTCTGCAGATCGCTGCGGATATCATTGCCCATCTGGCGCAGCGGGTTGATTGCCTCGCGGAGCGCATTGGCCGGATGAAAACGTTGCGCATCCGAGATGGTCTTGCGGACATCGTCCATATCCGCCTCGCGCAGCGCCTCATCGAACTGCGTTCGGAAATCGCCCGCCATCTTGCGCAGATTGGCTGTCATCTTGCCGAATGCCCGCAGCATCGGCGGCAAATCCTTAGGGCCGACCACGACGATCAGGATGACCGCAATGACCAACAACTCCGTCCAGCCGATATCCAGCATAGGCTACGCTCCTCGGAAGACGCACCCGCTCGATCGGGCGCGGCACCAATGTGATTACTTGGTTTCTTCCGCTTTATGATCGACCGTCTTGGTGGTCGCCGGATCCTGGGGCGCGTCATCGTCGGACATGCCCTTCTTGAAGCTCTTGATGCCCTTTGCAACGTCGCCCATCAATTCCGGAATCTTGCCGCGCCCGAAGAAGACAAGCACGATGACCAGAACGATCAGCCAGTGCCAAATACTGAAAGAACCCATGACTCCACTCCCTGATTGCGCGTCGGTTTCGATGTAAGACGTTTAGGATTCTTTTTCAAACACCAAAATGTCCTCGGGCTTCACCTTTATGGTCACGTCCGTGAGATCCTCGGGCAGCTGGTCGGCCCTTATGCGTGCGCGCAAGGGCTCCGCCAGTCCATCCACCGCCAGGGTGAGAAGTTCGACCACGCCCAGGAAGCGACGCGTGATGATTCGCGCAGGAATCGGCCCGCCTGTCGGCGTGACGGCGATGGCGGAAATACGCACTGCAATATCGACCGCCGCCCCCGGGGCATGCGCATAGGCGCCGCAGACACCGACCGGGGTCTCGATACGGCCATTTTGCACCCTCCCCTCCATCTGGTTGATTTCGGAGAAGAAAGCGGCGGCGAACAAGGATTGCGGGTGCCGGTAGAGATCCTGGGAGCGTCCCTCCTGGACGAGCTTGCCGTGATTGAGCAGGGCAATGCGGTCGGCCATGCGCATCGCCTCCTCCGCATCATGGGTCACGACGATTGCGGTCGCCCGCGTCTGGCGCAGAACGTCCAGCGTATCTGCCCTGATCGAATCCTTCAGCCGGGAATCGAGGCCGCTGAAGGGTTCGTCCATCAGAAGAACGCCCGGCCGCGGGGCCAGAGCCCGGGCCAGAGCCACCCGCTGCTGCTCGCCGCCCGACAATGCATGCGGGAACTTCGCGGCATAATGCGCCAGTCCGACGCGTTCCAGGGCAAGCATGGCTTCCGCCCTCGCCTGCTGAACGGGCAGCGCCGTCAGGCCGAACCGCACATTATCGACGACGGATAAATGCGGAAACAGCGCGTAATCCTGAAACATAAGCCCCACGCCGCGCTTTTCCGGCGGAACGAAGACATCCGGGCCAGCCATTTCCCGATCATCGATCAGGACGCGGCCGCTGGATTGCACCTCGATCCCCGCGGCAATCCGCAACAGCGTTGTCTTGCCGGAGCCCGAGGGGCCGAGCAGGCAGAGCACCGTTCCCGGCTGCGCGGCGAGATCGACGCCGCGGATCGTCTGCTTGCCGTGATAGCTGTGCTGGATCGCTTCGAAGGCGAGACTGGATGCAAAGGTGACGCCGGGGGTGCGCCGCAGGATCGGGGATTGCCTTTCGGCCGCGGTATCAGTCATGCATACGGCTCTTCTTTGCCCCGATCACTCATCGCTCATCGCGTGATAACGTCTATCTCTTCCCGTCTCCGCCGCGCCAGCGCGATGCCGAGATCGCCCCACAGGCGCCGGATCATCGGCTACTATTCCTCTCCGCCGCCGCCCGGAGTCAAGAGGCCGAGTTCCTCCAGGTCCAGATGCGTGATCGGATCCTCCTCCTCGCCAAGATCGTCGGCGCCGGTGGGAATGGGAATGCGGAAGTCCGGCGGGATACGGCCGGACAAAAGACCGGCGCCGCGCAATTCCTCAAGACCGGGAAGATCCCGGATTTCGCCTAGACCGAAATGATCGAGGAAACTCGGCGTCGTGCCGAGCGTCACGGGCCGGCCGGGCGTGCGACGACGGCCGCGAAAGCGTACCCATCCCGCTTCCATCAGCACGTCCAGCGTGCCGCGCGACGTCTGCACGCCGCGAATGTCTTCGATTTCCGCCCGCGTCACCGGCTGGTGATAGGCGATGATTGCCAGCACTTCGAGCGCCGCCCGCGACAGTTTCTTCGGTTCGCCCTCATCGCGGCGGAAAACGAAAGCGAGGTCGGCAGCCGTCCGAAAGGCCCATTTGTCCTCGATACGGATGAGATTGACGCCTCGCCCCGCATACAGCCGCACCAGCCGGCTCAGCACCTGGCGCACATCCACGCCCTTCGGCAGCCGATCCACCAGAAAACCCTCCGAAACCGGCTCGGCGGAGGCAAAGATCAACGCTTCGGCCGTGCGCTCCGCCTCCAGCTCCAGCGCCGAAGAGGCGGGATCGGCATCATCGGCGGCGGGCTGCCGGATCAAGTCCTCATTGTCGATGGGGCTCATGCCTCGCCCTCGTCTTCGGCGTAAAATCGCGGCCCGCCGCGCAGGAAAATCGGCTGGAAGGCACCCTCCTGGCGGATTTCCAGCTTTCCCTCGCGCACCAGTTCAAGCGAGGCCGCAAAGGCGCTCGCCGTCGCGGTGATCCGGTCCGCCGGCGGGAGATAAGCAAGCAGATAGGATTGCAGCTCGGCCCAGTCGCCGATATCGCCCAGCATGGCCGTCAGAAGCGCCCGCGCCTCGACCAGGGACCAGACCTTGCGCCGCTCGATCGTAACCTGCGTAACGGCCTGGCGCTGCCGCAGATTGGCGTAGGCCTTCAAGAGATCGTACAGGCTGGCATCGAAGGAGACGCCGCTCTTTTCCGGAATGTGCTCCGGCGCGCCCCGCCCGAAAATGTCGCGCCCCAGCCGGTTGCGGTTGAAGAGCCGTTCCGCCGCATCGCGCATCGCCTCCAGCCGCTTCAGGCGAAATGCAAGTGTGGCCGCCATCTCTTCGCCGGAGGGGCCGTCTTCCGGCCGCGCCTGCTGCGGAATGAGCAGTTTCGACTTGAGGTAGGCAAGCCAGGCGGCCATGACCAGATAATCGGCGGCGAGCTCGATGCGGATGCGGCGTGCCGTCTCCACGAATTGCAGATATTGCTCTGCCAGAGCCAGAACGGAAATGCGCGCCAGATCGACCTTCTGGTTGCGGGCCAGATGCAGCAGGAGGTCGAGCGGCCCTTCGAAGCCGCCGACATCGATCACCAGCGCGGTTTCCCCTGCAACGCCGCGCGGATCCGGCTCCTGCCACGACCCGTCTGCCGCACCGGCAGGCGGCGATGTGTCAACGGCCATTGCCTTGCCCTCTCCGTTCAGCGCGGATCGGCCTTGCCGCCCAAGGGACCCGTCACGCGTGTCAAATCAAGTCTCGCCTGTCGCAGCCGTCACGTGTCACCCTGGCTCAACGGTCAAACCTGCACCAGGTTGAGCAGCGACCAGAATTCCGCGCGGGCCTGTGCCTCGACCGTATCATCCTGAGGGCGGAATGCCGATTGAGCCGCCAATGCCCGTCTGAGGCCGTCGCCAGCCAGTGCCGGCACCTTTGCAACGACCTGCTTCATTTCGTCCATCACGCCGTTGCAATGCAAGACAATATCGCAGCCTCCCGCGACAATATCGGCCGCGCGCTCGGCAAGCGTGCCCTTCAGGGCATTCATCGAGCTGTCGTCTGACAAAAGCAGGCCGTCAAAGCCGATCCGCCCGCGTATGATCTCCGCGATCACCTTCGGCGAAGTGGTGGCCGGCCGATCGGCATCGATGGCCGTGAAGACGAGATGGGCGCTCATGCCCATGACCTCATCCTTCAGCGCCCGGAAGGGCAGGAAATCGGTGCGCTCCAGCTCCGCCAGATCCGCCGTCACCACCGGCAGGTCATGATGCGAATCGACAAGAGCCCGGCCGTGGCCCGGAATATGTTTCATGACCGGCAGCATGCCGCCGGCCTTCAGTCCTTCGGCGGCCGCCCGGCCCAGTGCCGCGACCATCTGCGGATCCCCGCCATAGGAGCGGTTGCCGATGGCCTGGGTAGCCCCTTCCGCCAGCACGTCCAGCACCGGCAGACAATCCACGGTAATCCCGAGCGGCATCAGATCGAAGGCGTGCAGCCGCGACATCAACCAGGCGGCCCGCAGCCCGGCATCCCGGTCGCGCTCATAGAGCCTGCCCAGCGCGGCGGCCGGCGGATAGGCTTCCACAAGCGGCGGCTTGATACGCTGCACGCGGCCACCCTCCTGATCGATCAGCACCGGCGCATCCGGCTGGCCGATCGAATCACGAAGACCGGCGACGAGATCGCGGATCTGGTTCGGCTCGGACAAGTTGCGGGCAAACAGGATGAAGCCCCAGGGGCGCTCATGACGATACAACGCGATCTCATCCGCCGTCGGGACGAGACCGGCGCAGCCGAGGATCATTGCCTTGGATTGGCTCATGGAACTCACTTTCGAATCGGTCGATTGTCTTCAGGATGCAGGCGGGTTTCACCCGCGCCTGCCGGGGAGCATGGAGTATCACAAACGCTTTTCAGTCCTTGGGTCAACGCCACCCGGAATTCATCCCGCGCGCCCCGGCGATCCTGCGCGGCTGGCATTTCAACCCGCAAGGACGGCGTGTCCCGAACCTCCGGCGCCGCAAAGACAGGCTAAGGGAACGGAGCGAAAGAACCCGTCACACGAGGCTGAAGACAGAGGGCTTGAGACATGAGCACGAGACATGAGCACGAGATTGGGCGGCGAAGCCGGCGGGCGCGCAACGGCGCCCGCCCCGGCAATCGCTTGTCAGGGCCGATCAATGGCCCAAGGCAAGCCTCGTCACCGCTTAGCGGGCGATGAGGCAAGTGCCGCCGGCTGCGCGATACCGCTCGCAAAGCGCTGCCGCTTCGTCACGGGTTCCACCGGCCGGGATACGGACACGGTAGAATGTGCCCTTGTTGGAGATCTGCGCCGCGGCGATATCGACGCCGCGTCCACCGATCACACCGGCGAATTTCGCCGAGAGATTGCGGTAGGACTTCTGCGCATCGGCTTCGGAGGGAAGCGAGGCGATCTGCATGAAATAGCCGCCGCTCTGAGCCGGTGCACTGGCATTCTGGGCTGGTGCACCGGCGGCGCTCGCCACGGCCGGGCTTGCCGCAGCGGCGGGTGCAGCCGAAGCTGCGGCCGGCGCGGAAACGGTCTGCCGGATCGTTCCGCGATCGGAGACGGAGGCGACGACCTGCACCGGCTGTTCCGCCGGGCGCGCCGTCGGGACCGGCATGTTTGGTGCAGGAACGCCGGACTGGTCCGCCGCCTGGGCAGCCGCTGCTTCGCCGGCGGGTGCTGCAACAGCCTCGCCCGTCATCGCGGTCGTGCGGGCAATATCCACATCGGCAAGATTGGTCGGAGCATCGCTCGGGCCCTGCGCATTCACCGCTCCGGTCAGTTGCGTGGGCTCGGCCAGCTGCGGCGCTGCCGGCAGTTTCTCGGTCGTAACCGGCGTTGCGGACGCCTGGATCGGACCGGTTGCCGGCTCCTCGCTGACCTGCTCGACAAGCGTGCCATCCGGCCGGACGATCATCGTCTTGACCCGGCGCGGCATGACGGCAAGCTGGTCACGGTCAGCCGAACGCGCATCGGCCTCGCCTGCCTGATCGGGCAGCAGGCGCGGATCCTGCGTGTCGCCGGCAAGACTTGCCAGTTCCTGCGCTTCGTCCTCGCCTTCGAGAGGCAGGCCCTCCGGTGTCAGCGTCTTTTGAACGACATCCACCGGCTGTTCTTCCGAAGAAATCAGCGAAGCCTGTTTCGGATCGCCAAGCGTGCCGCTCGCAACGCGGTCGTAGACCGCCTTGTCCTGGTTCGGAACCGTCTTGCCACCAGGATTGTCCGGAACCATCTTCACCGGATCGGTATCGGCGGCGATCACGACGGGGCTGCCGTCGCCCGAAAGCGGCGACGTGCCGGACGCATACCAGGCATAGAGGGAAATGCCGACGATCCCGGCGAAACCGGCAGCGGCAAGCGGCATGGCAAAGGAGGCCAGCGAACGCCGGGCGGCCGGATAGACGGACTGGCTGTCCTGCAGGGCCTCATCCACCGGCGTCGGACGCAGGGGCGTTGCGAGGCTGCGGCGGAAATCCTCTTCCAGAGCGCGCTCAAAATCGTCGAGCTCGTCATGCGGCTTTTGAACCGGCGCCGCGGCGGCCGGCTTTTCGCCGAAGGATGCCGCAGCCGCCACGCTTGCCGCAACGGCTGTCGCGCGGCTGAAGATCTTCTCCGAGGCCTTGGCATTGGCCGGTGCCGCAGGGGCATGACCGGTCAGATCCGTGCTTTCGAGATAGGAGGCGAGCTCCGCATCAAGGTCGAGATCGTAGTCGGAGGGTTCTGCCACCGGCTGCTCAGGCTCATGCACCGGCAGTTCCGGCACATCGAGTTCGGCCACGGCCTCCGGCATGTCCTCGGCTTCCGTGAGCTGGGCCGGATCGAAGGCGTCGTCATCATGCGCGTCGGCACCGGCTTGCGCGGCAAATACGGGCGCATCGCTTTCCACCATCCGCGGCACGTCCTGCGGCAGGACAGAGGCCGCCATGGCCGTCGAAACCGGCTGCGCGACCGGCGCCTGCATCACCTGAGGCGCATAACGGGATTGCGCGAGGAAGGACGGGACCTCCGGCGCTAGCGTCGAGGCCTCTGCGGGCGCACGATCAGCGGCGACAGGCTGTGGCCGCTGTGCCGGCTCGGAGACAGGCAGCGCCTGAAGGGCCGGCGGCGTGACGGCGGGCGTCGCGGACATGACAGGCGCCTGGGGAACAGGGGCCCGGGCAACCGGTGCCTGGGGACCAAGTACTTGGGCAACCGGCGCTTCAGGAACAGGCGCTTTCGCAACAGGCGGCTCATCCATCATGATCTCGTCGAGATCAAGATCGTCCAGCATCAGTTCGAACTCGTCATCGATCGGATCGATGGCGGGTGAAGCCGCAAGGCTGGGCTCGGCGCGCATCGATGGAGCCGATACCGGCGCGGCCTGCGCAGCAGCCGAGACCGGCGGCGCGACGGGACGAATCGTGTCCTGCGCCACAGGTGCGGCCGGCTGCGACGCCGTGATGACGGGCGCGCTTCTGCGATCGCCTGCAGCATCGTCCTGCGCAGCCTCCGGCGTCGACCTGCCCCAGAAGGAGCGAGCCAGTTCATCCTGAAGGGACAGAGCTTCATTGACCGGCCTCTGGAGAGAGGACCGGCCATCTGCGGGAGCAAGCGCGGCGGCTCTATCCGCCTGCAGCGGAAAGGCGGCGATCGGCGAAACGGGCGACGGCGCTACGTCCGAGAGATCCGCGACGGAAGGCGTCACGGGCGAAGATGGAACGGGGGCGGCCGACGGAGCCCCGACGATGGGAGCGACAAAAGACGGAGCGGCATCATGATCCGCCTCCGCCTGCACATCGCCGGCACCGAAAGAGGGTTCCTGACGCGAGTCCTGACGCGAGGCTACGCTGAAATTGACGAGCGGCATGCGGAAACCGGGCTCATAGGCCGCAGCGCGTCCGGCAGGCCGGCGCGGAAATGCGGACGCAGCCGGAGCCGACAGCGAGGTTTCGAGCTCTGCCACGAGATCCGCCTCGATATCACCGATCACCGGCTCACCGCTCGATGGAGCGGGATTGGCGGGCGCATAGGAAGGCTCGATGCGAAGCGGAGACAGATCGGCTTGCGGAGCGCGGGACAGCGGCGCCTCATGGACAGGCTGTGCATGGGAGAGTGCCGGTTCGACTGCAGGGCGCACCGATGCTGCCGATGACGTGACCGAAGGCCGCGCCTCGATCAGGCTATCGAGCGCCGGAAGCTCGGGACCGGGCTCCAGAAAAGGATCCACATCCGGCGCAGACGGCTCCATGGCCGCAGCCGAAGGGCGCACCGCCGGATGGGCCGCGGCCGCCACTGCCAGAGGCGGCACGACGGCCTGCCTGGCATCCGGCGCTACCGGTGCTGCCACCGAGCCCTCACGGGGCAGATCCTGCCGGGGCGAATCATAGCGCTCGAATTCCCGGAGGAGTTCGTCTTCCAGATTGAAACTCGGCTCGCGCCGCGCAGGCGCGGACGCCGAAGGCGCCGCTTGAACCTTTTCGTCGTAACCGGCAATCCGCGCGAGCTCTGCCAGCGGATCATCATCCGCAAAGAGATCCGCTCCGCCGCTTAGACCACGTGCAAGGCTGCTATCTGCCATTCCCTCGTCCACTCACCTTACGCCAACGCATATATTGCCAGCGCTTTGTGGGGAAATGGTGGCGCAGATCAACGCATCTCGTCTGGAGCGGTCGTGCCGGTAATGGCCAGACCAGATTTCAGAACGGACGCCACAGCGCGCACCAGCCCAAGTCTGGCAATGGTGGATTCTCGGTCGTTATCCTTAACAAACCGTAAGTCGGAATTATCTTTGCCCTTATTCCAGTGCGCATGGAAGGTGCTAGCCAGGTCGTAGAGATAAAAAGCCAGCCTATGTGGCTCCTGAGACTGCGCCGCGGCCTCGATTTGGCGCGGATATTCGGCCAGCTTGGCCACGAGCTGCATTTCGGCGGGGTCCGTGACGCTCGAAACCGACTGGGAAAGATCAAGTGATTCGATGTCGAGATCCGGGAAAGCCTCCTGCGCCTGGCGGAAGACGGACATGCAGCGGGCATGGGCATATTGCACATAAAAGACCGGATTGTCCTTGGACTGCTCGGTCACCTTGGCGAAGTCGAAATCCAGCGGCTCGGAATTCTTGCGGTAGAGCATCATGAAGCGCACCGAATCGGAGCCGACCTCTTCCACCACTTCACGCAAGGTGACGAAGTCTCCGGACCGTTTGGACATCTTCACCGGCTCGCCATTGCGGTAAAGCTTCACGAGCTGGCACAAGAGGACGGTGAGTTTGGCCGAACCGCCGGACACGGCGCGCGCCACCGCCTCCAGCCGCTTGACATAGCCGCCGTGATCGGCGCCGAGCACATAGATCATCTCGTCATAGCCGCGATCATACTTGTCCTTGAAATAGGCGACATCGGCGGCGAAATAGGTGTAGCTGCCATCGGACTTGATCAGCGGCCGGTCGATATCATCCCCGACATCGGTGGAGCGGAACAGCGTCTGCTCGCGATCCTCCCAATCCTCCGGCGATTGTCCCTTCGGCGGCGGCAGCGTGCCGCGATAGACATGGCCCTTGAAGGTGAGATCATTGATCGCCTGGCGGATAGCCGCGCCGCCATCGGCATGCAGCGTGCGTTCGGAAAAGAAGATTTCGTGATGTACGTTGAGCGCCGCGAGATCGTCACGGATCATCGCCATCATGGCCTCGATCGCCCGCTCCTTGACGAGCGGCATCCAGTTCTCCACCGGCATATTGTGCAGCCGCGTGCCGAATTCCTTTGCCAGGGCTTCGCCAACCGGGATCAGATAATCCCCAGGATAGAGGCCGGCCGGGATCGCGCCGATCGTCTCGCCGAGCGCTTCACGGTAGCGCAGGAAGCAGGACCTGGCGAGAACGTCGATCTGGGAGCCGGCGTCATTGATGTAATATTCCTTGGTCACCGCATAGCCGGCAAAGCCGAGCAGGTTCGCCAGAGCATCGCCGACCACGGCGCCGCGGCAATGGCCGACATGCATCGGTCCCGTCGGATTGGCGGAGACGAATTCGACATTGACCTTGCGACCCTCACCCAGATTGGAGCGGCCATACTCGGCGCCGGCCTGGATCACTGCCGCCAGCAGCTTCTGCCAATAGGCCTGCGACAGTCTGAGGTTGATGAATCCCGGACCCGCCACCGTGACTTCGACGACATCCGGATCTTCCTGAAGCTTCGCCGCCAGGATTTCGGCAAAGGCACGCGGATTGGTGCCAAGCGGCTTGGCCAGCACCATGGCGGCATTGGTCGCCACATCGCCATGACTGGGATCGCGCGGCGGCTCGATGGTGACGCGGCTGAAGTCGAGGCTTTCGCGCTTCTCCTTCACGATGTCGATCGCGTCCAGAGCGGCTTTGATGCGAATGTCGAAATCGGCAAAAAGGTTCATGTGATGCATCCCAACAAACGGACAGCCGGCTGCGGCCCTCCGTGGAGCTTTCAAGGTTTTGCGGGTGCCTAGCCCAAATCGGGAGTATGGTCAAACATCCGACGATGCGCCTTGACGGCATAGGTATCGGTCATGCCGGCGAGATAATCGCCCACATGGCGGGCCCTGGCAGCTTCGCCGAGCCCTTCCATATGGCTGACCCAGTAATCGCTTTGCATCTGGCTCGGGTCAGCCATATAGGCCTGGAAGAGGTCGGTCACGATCTGCGCCGCGCCTGCCCGGATGCGCATGATGTCGGGATGGCGATAGATGCGCGAAAACAGGAGCTTCTTGATCGCCCGGTCGGTGTCCATCATCGGTTCGGAGAAGGTCGCGAGAACCCGGTCGGCCGCCCGTATATCCTGCGCCGAACCCGGCTTCAGCCATGCCAGGCGCTCCTGCGCAACGGCGATAACGTCCTCCACCATATGGGTGATCTGGCGGCGCATGATCTCATTGGCAAAACGCGACGGTTCCAGCCGCGGATATTTGGCCCGCACCTGCCCCATCATCGCCGCCAGGAAAGGCACGTCTTCCAGCATGTCAAAGGTCAGATAGCCGGATCGCAATCCATCATCGATGTCATGCGTATTATAGGCGATGTCGTCGGCAATGGCGGCAACCTGTGCCTCGAGGCTGGCGAAGGAGGCAAGTTCCAGATCGTTGATCTGGCAATAGTCGAGAATGGGCTGCGGCACCGGGCCATGCAGGCCCTTCCCCTGCCCGTCCATCAGCGGCCCATTATGCTTCGCCAGCCCTTCCAGGCTCTCCCAGGTCAGATTGATCCCGTCGAATTCCGCATAGCGTCGCTCCAGCTTGGTGACGATCCGCAAAGACTGCGCATTGTGATCGAAGCCACCATAGGGCGCCAGGCAATCATGCAGCGCATCCTCGCCGGTATGACCGAAAGGCGTATGGCCGAAATCATGGACCAGGGCGACGCCCTCCGCCAGATCCTCGTCGATCTTCAGGGCGCGGGCCAGGGCTCGGGCGATCTGGGCAACCTCGATCGTATGGGTCAGGCGGGTCCGGTAATGGTCACCATCCACGCCGATAAAGACCTGCGTCTTGTGCTTCAGGCGCCGGAAGGCCGTGGTATGCACGATTCGGTCGCGATCCCGTTGAAATTCCGAGCGCGTCAGGGAGGTCTGCTCCGGCACCAGCCGCCCGCGTGAAGCCCAGGGATTGGCGGCATAGACGGCTCTTTCGCCGGAACCATAGCCCAGACTCTGCGTATCGATCGACATTCCTACCCCACCATCGGCAAAAAGAGCGCCCCTTGCGGCGCACAGCACCATTGACGCTTGAATTGACCCTTCATACCTATAGAGCGTAGCAGCGCAAAGCTGATGACAGCAATCTCCGGACCTTGACCCCGGCAGAAGGGCGAAAACCATGAGTGAACATCCCGTAACCGTATCCGAGGCGGCCGCAAGGCGGATCGCCGAAATCGTCAGCGCCGACGGCTCCAAGCAGGCCTTGCGCGTCTCCGTGGAAGGCGGCGGCTGTTCCGGCTTTTCCTACAAGTTCGATCTTGCCGATGCGCCGCAGGAGGATGATCTGGTAATTGCCACGGGCGAGGCGAAGGTCCTGATCGACAGCATGTCGCTTATCTACATGGAAGGCTCCGAAATCGACTTCGTCGACAACCTGCTCGGACAGTCCTTCCAGATCAAAAACCCGAATGCGGTGGCCAGCTGCGGCTGTGGAACGAGCTTTTCCATCTGAGCTTTTCCGCGGACCCCTCCTTTCAAAGGAACGGACATGCGGTAAAAGAGGATCCGCAGAGAGGATCCCGACGCATGAAAATCGCCACCTGGAACATCAACGGCGTCAAGGCGCGCATCGACAATCTGCGCCAGTGGCTGACGGATTCCGCGCCGGACATCGCCTGCCTGCAGGAAATCAAGTCGGTGGACGAGGGTTTTCCGCGCCTTGAGATCGAGGCCTTGGGCTACCATGTCGAGACGCATGGCCAGAAGGGCTTCAATGGCGTGGTGATCCTGTCGCGCAGTCGCCCGGACGAGGTCCTGCGCGGCCTTCCCGGCGAGCCGGGCGACGAACAGTCGCGTTATATCGAGGCGGCTTTCTCCGTCCCCTCCGGCGTCCTGCGGGTGGGATGCCTCTATCTGCCGAACGGCAATCCCGCCGACGACCCGGTCAAATACCCCTACAAGCTTGCCTGGATGGAGCGCCTGCGCCGCCACGCCGAGGCGCGCCTCCTGCTGGAAGAGCCGCTGATCCTGGCGGGTGACTACAATGTCATTCCCGAACCCTATGACTGTTTCGACCCGAAGGCCTGGCAAACCGACGCCCTCTTCCTGCCGCAGACGCGTGCGGCCTTTCGCCGGCTGGAAAATCTGGGGCTGACGGATGCGGTGCGCGCAACGACGGACGCGGCAAAGCTCTATTCGTTCTGGGATTATCAGGCGGGTGCCTGGCAGAAGAATAACGGCATCCGCATCGATCATCTGCTCCTGTCGCCGGAAGCAGCCGACCGGCTGATCTCGACGCGGATCGAGAAGCATGTGCGGGCCTGGGAAAAACCATCCGACCATGTTCCGGTCGTCGGGCATTTCGACTTCTGATCACGCGAAGGCGCAGCCAGTGGCGGCGGATGCGCAAACAACCGATGCGGATCCGCGCGGGGCGCGCGCGGAGGCGCCTTATTCCACGGCGCCCTGGGCAAACTGCTGCGACAGAGCCACGGCGCTGCGGCGGTCGTTCTCGCTGGAGAGCGCGAAGGCGTTCTCCTGCAGCTCTTCCATCCACGGGCAGTCCTTCTTGCTGCAGCGGTCGAGCGCCGCCGTCAGGAAGGCAAGTCCACGCACGGTCTGGCCTTCCTGGAAGAGAACATTGCCGAATATGGCCATGGCGCCGGGATGGCCCGACTTGCGCGCCTGGTTCAGCCATTTCTTGGCCTGGAGAATATTGGCGGCGCCGCCCTCACCCGTCAGCATCATGCGCGCCAGCTGGAACTGCGCTTCCGCAATGCCGAAGGTGGAGGCAACCTGGAAATAGATCTGCCGCGCCTGGCCGAGATCGGCCTTCACGGGCGTGCCCGGAATGCCATGCCGGTAATAATCGGCAAGCGCCAGCAGAGCATTGACGAAGAAGCCGGTATCGTCCGAGCCGGGCTCCACGCCCTGGCTGGCGATCTCGCTGTAGATCTTGAAGGCCTCGAAATCATTCTGCGCCACGCCATCGCCATCGGCATACATATTGGCAAGCGCCCAGCGGGACCCGGTATGGCCCTTTTCCGCGGCGTAGCGATAGGCTTCGACGGCATCTTTCTTCTGGCCATTCTTATAGGCCTTGAAGCCGAACTTGAAGAGATCGAAGGGGCCGGACTCCTTGCTGACGCCGGCATTGATATCGAAAGCGAAGCATGGCTTGACCGGCAGCGCGGCCATCATCAGGCAGAATGCAAGCATCCCGGCGACGGGAGACGATATGTTCGGCATGTTCAAACTTCCTTAACCATGCCGGTGGTTAGAGTGGCTTCGGAAAAGGTGCCATGCGGGCACGGACCGGCTTGCGCCAAAACGCCATTGCAAATTTGGTGACACGTCATCCCCTTTACTCCGAACACTCTTTGCGACTGCAAGATCAACGGGCCGCTCTCTCTTTGACTGCCCGACCGGCCTGCCCCGACCAGGGCAGAAAACAGGCTTGCGAGGCACTTGATGAACCGCAGCGACAATAGGCTGCGTTTTCGGCAAGACTGCGACCCTGACCGGGGCGCAAATGAGACAAGGCCTGCGCCGGACGCAGTCCCGACCTCACCGGCCATCCATGCTGTAATCAAAGAGAATTCGCCCATTTCCATCCGAATTGCGCCCCCGCCCCCGCAGGTCCGCTCACTTCATGCCCACTTCGCTGCGCCTGCTTTGTGGCGGGAAGTAGACAAAACCATCCGCTCAAACTCTAGCTGCTAATGTGCGAAGAAACTGTTGCAGAATCACCACGTGACGCGGCCAGCCGGTGAGTCTCCATAAAAAAAGGCCCAGTCGAGAGACCGGGCCTGTTCTTCGTTCAACCAAACTGGATCAGAACTTGACCTTCAGCGAGGTGGAAATGGCGGCGACGAGATCATCATCGAAATCGTAGCGCGCGTCGGTGCCGTAGTTCACGCCGTTGAGGGTGACGGGACCGGAGGAGCCGCTGGTGAGGACGCCGAGCGCGCCGGCCAGCCGCAGTTCGACATTCTTGGTCGGTGCGTAGGACAAAGCCGCGCCAACGGTCCAGCTGTCGGTCTGCGTGCCATAGCCCTGGCTGGTGCCGCGGTCCCAAGTCACGCTGAGCGCGCCGCTCCACTCTTCATTGAACTTGTGGCCGATACCGCCGGTGATGGTCCAGCCGTCCCGGTAGCCGAGATCAAGCGAGGTGACCTGGGCGCGGCTCGTGCAGCTCGACACCGTGCCGACGACGCAGAAGGGAATGGTCGAAATCTGGCTCCAGTCGACCCATTTGACCGAGCCGAAGGCCAGCCAGTTCGGCGCAATGCCGGACTGCACCTTCAATTCGAGCGTGTCGGGCATCTTCTGCGCGCCGAAGACGTTCAGCAGGCGGCCGTTGACCTTGCGCAGATCCAGCGTGCCGGTAATGTCGTCCAGATCGACGGCACTGTTATAGACAAGGCTCGTGCGGAAGGCATATTCCGGGATTTCATAGGCAAGACCGGCGCGCCAGCCCCAGCCTTCGCCAGACAGTTCGAGGCGACCGATGCCATTGCCGAACGGCGTCGATCCGGCGGGAACGACCAGACGCTCCTTGAAGCCGCTGACTTCCTGATAGAAGCCGCCGCCGATCACGCGGAGCTGACCGCGACCCAGATCGAAGCGATAGGAACAGGTGACGGCGTAATTATCGCTCTTCACCTTGGTTTCGATATTGTCGTTGGCGCCGCGCCAGTTGGCGCCCGGCTTGGTATGCGCGCCCCAGGGCTGCGAATAATCCGCCATGCAATCGGCGCTGTCGCCAATGCCGGCCTTTACGCCGACGCGCGGCACCCAATAGCCTTCGGCATCATCGGCCGTCGTCGTTCCCCCATTGCGGCCGTCCGAACCGAGGCCATCGGTGCGGTCGATATCCTGGACGTTTTTGACCCGACGCTGCGGAGATACGAAGGTGGCACTGGATTCCGCCGCGACGCTGGACGGGTCGAACAACAGGTCGATGTTGTAGCCGCCGCGTTCGAGACCGCCTGCAAAGGCAGAGGCGTGAACCGCGCCAGCTGCAGCCGTCGCCAGCAGACCCCGCAGAATGAAATGTCTTACCATATTTCTCCAACTCCCCCAGGCAAGTGATGCGGACAGGGTAATTGCGCCGCACCAAAACACAATGACGTGCAAATCTGCCGCACCGCACCATTTGCCTCTAAAATTTACGTAAGCCTGTGCTGAAACGGCACGATATGCTTGCGTAGAGAAATGGAATTGCGTGAACCTTGCGAATAGCAGGGAGATAGGAGAATTTTCTTCGTTACGACCGGCGCTTGTTGCTTTGATGCAACAGTTGCGGGAAACAGCGGATTTTTGCGCTGCACCGTGCTTGCAGGATGCGGATTGCTGCATAAGGCGGAGCCGGTTGGTGCCCTGTCGTAGATTGCCCGCAGGCCGGTGCCTGGCGGATGAAGGATTGCGCCGCGAATCTCGCAAGCTGCCAGTCCTTATTGCAGAGACCGCCTGTTACCGGATGCTGATCGCATGAAAATGCCCCCGCAAGACATTGCGGAGGCATGATCGGGACTGACACAGGACGAAGTGCGTCTCAGCCTGCTTCGTTGATGCGTTGCAGTGCCGTCACAAGGCTGTTGCGCTGGACCGTGAGTTCGGCCAGGCGTTCGCGTTCGCCAGCCACGACTTCAGGATCGGCATTGGCGACGAAGCGCTCATTGCCGAGCTTCTTCTGGACCTTGTCGATATCGGCATCGGTCTTGCCAAGGGACTTCTCGATCCTTGCGCGCTCGGCTGACAGATCGATCAGGTTTCCGAGCGGAAGGCAGGCGACAGCCTCGCCGATCACAACCTGCGCAGCGCCCCGCGGCGCCGTGTCGGACAGCTCGATCGTCTCCACCCGAGCCAGACGCTTGATCGCCGCATCGTGACGCTGCAGGCGTCCTTGCGTCAAAGCCGTCGCATCCACCACGATCAGCGGCGCCTTGGCCGCCGGCGGGATGTTCATTTCCGAGCGCACGGAGCGAAGACCGGAGACGAGATCCACCAGCCAGTTGATCTCGGCCGCCGCGGCCTCATCGGCAAATCCCGCCGCCGGCCAGTCGGCATGGCACAGAAGCGTATCGCGGCTTGCCGTATGCGCCCAGAGCTCTTCCGTCATGAACGGCATGAAGGGATGCAGAAGCTTGTAGCTCTCTTCCAGCACATAGGCGACACAACCCTGCGCCTCCGCCTTGGCGACCTCATCGTCACCGGAAAAGATCGGCTTCAGCAATTCCAGGTACCAGTCGCAGACCTGGTTCCACACGAAGCGATACAGGCTGCCGGCGGCATCGTTGAAGCGCTGGGTCTCTATGGCCTCGGTCACATCGGCAATGGTGGCGGAAAGCTCGGTCAGGATCCAGCGATTGATGGTGAGCGTCGCCGCTTCCGGCAGGAATTGCGGATCCCGTTTGACGCCGTTCATCTCGGCAAAGCGGGTCGCATTCCAGAGCTTGGTGCCAAAGTTGCGGTAGCCGGCAATGCGCGCCGGATCGAGTTTCACATCCCGGCCCTGGGCGGCCATGATGGCCAGCGTGAAGCGCAGGGCATCGGCACCATATTCGTCGATCAGTTCCAGCGGATCGATGACATTGCCCTTGGACTTGGACATCTTCTGCCCGTTCTTGTCCCGCACCAGGGCATGGACATAGACGGTCTTGAACGGCTCGACAGGATTGCCCTCCTCGTCCTTCATGAAGTGAAGGCCCATCATCATCATCCGGGCGACCCAGAAGAAGATGATGTCGAAGCCGGTAACGAGCGTGGTCGTCGGATAATAGCGCGCCAGTTCCGGGGTCTCGTCCGGCCAGCCGAGTGTCGAGAAGGGCCACAGGGCGGATGAGAACCAGGTGTCGAGAACGTCCTCGTCGCGCGTCAGGATGGAGCCGGGCTCGAAATTCTCCAGCCGCTCCTGCACCCAGGCCTTCCACGGACCTTCATGCGCGAGATAATGCTGAATCGCGGCATCCAACGCCTCTTCTTCCGACTTCTCGACGAAGACCTGGCCGTCGGGGCCATACCAGGCGGGAATCTGATGACCCCACCAGAGCTGGCGCGAGATGCACCAGGGCTGGATATTCTCCATCCACTCGAAATAGGTCTTGTCCCAGTTCTTCGGCACGAAATTGGTCCGTCCCTCCCGAACCGAGGCCATTGCAGGCTCTGCCAGGGTCTTGGCATCCACGAACCACTGATCCGTCAGCATCGGCTCGATGACGACATTCGACCGGTCGCCGAAGGGCTGCATGATCTTCTTGTTTTCGACGAACGGCACGTCGATGCCATCGGCATCCTTGACCGTGACCGCCAGACCCTCGGCACTGATGGCGGCGACGATCCGCTTGCGCGCCTCGTAGCGGTCGAGGCCGCGATAGTCTTCCGGCACGAGATTGATGTCATCGACATCGGCTTCCGACGGAAGCCGGCCGGACTTCGTGATCTCGAGCGCCTGCTCGGCGCAACGGGCATAGGGCTCGCCGTCGGAGCGCATCGCGGCCTGCGTGTCCAACAGTCGGTACAGCGGGATATTGTTGCGCTTGGCGACCTGATAGTCGTTGAAGTCATGCGCGCCGGTGATCTTGACGGCGCCGGAGCCGAAAGACGGATCCGGATATTCGTCCGTGATGATGGGAATGAGCCGGCGATGCTCCTTCGGTCCGACCGGAATTTCACATAGTTTTCCAACGATTGGCGCATAACGCTCATCAGATGGATGAACGGCCACCGCGCCGTCGCCCAGCATGGTTTCCGGCCGCGTGGTGGCAATCGCGATATAGTCGCGTTCTTCCTGGAGGAGAATGTTACCCTCGGCATCCTTCTCGATATAGGTGTAGGTCTCACCGCCGGCCAGCGGATATTTGAAGTGCCACATGTGGCCGTCGACTTCGCGGTTCTCGACTTCGATATCGGAAATCGCCGTCTCGAAATGCGGGTCCCAGTTGACCAGGCGCTTGCCGCGATAGATCAGACCCTGCTTGTAAAGCGTGACGAACACTTCGAGCACGGCCCGCGACAGGCCCTCGTCCATGGTGAAGCGCTCGCGCGACCAGTCGCAGGAGGCACCAAGCCGCTTCAACTGGTTGAAGATCAATCCGCCGGATTCGGCCTTCCACTCCCAGACCTTGTCGATGAAGGCCTCACGCCCGAGTTCGCGCCGGCTCGGCTGCTGGCTTTCCATCAGCTTGCGCTCGACGACCATTTGCGTGGCGATTCCGGCATGGTCCATTCCCGGCTGCCACAGCACATCCTTGCCGCGCATGCGCTCGAAGCGGATCATGATATCCTGCAGCGTATTGTTGAGCGCATGGCCCATATGCAGCGAGCCTGTCACATTCGGCGGCGGGATGACGATGGTGAAGGTCTCGGCACCCGGCTTGGCATTTGCGCCGGCGCGGAACGCATCCGCATCATCCCAGGCGGCAGCGATTTTCGGTTCGACGGCGGCGGAATCATAGGTTTTTTCGAGCATTTTCCGACCAGAATTTCGAGTTCTTGTTGCTTGGGTGTAAATAGGACTGGCAAATGCGAGTCAATAAAAAAGGCCGCCCGGGATGAGCGGCCCTGAACTGGCGGTGGCGGGTTCCGGTCTGGCTCAGCGGCGCGGGCCGCGCGCCACCCGTTCGATCTCCTCGCGCACCATGCGCTCCACCAGCGTCGGCAGATTATCGTCCAGCCACTCGCGCAGCATGGGCTTCAGCATCTCGCGCGCCATATCCTCCATCGACTGGCGCTCGATGCCATTGAAGACGTCCGCCAGATGTTCGAAGGATCGCGCCACCTGCTCGCCCGCTTCTTCCGAGATCAAAACGGCCGCCGCCTCGATCTTGGCGGGCAGGCTCATCGGCGCTGCCGAAGGCTGCGGTTCGGACTGATTGTCCACGTCAGGCCGCGCCGTCACCGGATCGACAGAGAGGCCGGGCCGCATTCCCTCCCGGCGATCATCGACCACCGGTGCTTGCGGCCATCGGCCGTCGCTGGCCTCGGCATCTGGCCTATCGGCCCGCATGGCAGGAAGAGGCTCGGGCGCGAGACGGTCAGCAAGTCCGGCATCGCCCGCGCGATGCGAGCGGATGGTCTCGGCCGCCTGCAGAGCATCCCGGGCGACATCGGGAGCCTCGACAGGCTCCCCGGCATAGCCGCCCCTGTCACCGTCCCCGCGCAGCGCGACAGGCTCGACTGCACGCGGCTGGAGCGCAGGAGACTCGTGGATCGGGGCATAGGATGTTCCGCCATGCGCCGGCGCGGTATTGGCCGAAGAATGAGACTGCGGATGAGAATGAGAATGAGAATGAGCCGGCGAGAAGGACGAGCGGCCATCGATGGCGCGTGCCACCGGGCCCTCGTCTTCCGATGACCGCTGCTCGACCGCACGAGGCTCGACCGAATGCGACTCGGCAGAGCGCGGCTCGACCGCACGCGAGTCGATGGCACGCGACTCGGCCGGGCGCAATTCGGGAGGTCGTCCGGCAGCAGCCCGGACACGTGCGGCGACATCGGCCAGAGACAGGCTTTTCTCGGGCGCCTCGGCAAGCCTGGCTGCGGCCGCGGCGACGGGTTGATGGGTGCCTCTGAGACTGGATGAATCATTGGTCATTGGAAAACCCGGATCATTGGCCGCGACTTGCATCAGAAAGGGATTGTCGATCTCGTCCGAAAGATCCGCAATGTCGTCATCCTGCGCGAAATCCAGATCCTGCGTGCCGCCGCTCTGCATCTCGTTCACCGGATCATTGCTCTCGATGATCCTGCGAATGGATGCCAGAATTTCTTCCATGGAGGGTTCGCGCGCGGCGTTTGGCTGAGCCATCTTAGTCCCCGATCTGCCTGAGGCCGGACCGCAGCCTCACGCTGCCGCCCGGACGAATCGGAATCAAGTGTACGCGATGTACTGGCAGGCCCACAATTGCACCGCCGATCAATCTCATGCGCATGCACAGGTTTTGCCGACCTGAAAGCGACCGAGGCGCGACACTTTAATGGCGGACGGGTGCCGGGCGGGTGCCGGATGCTCGCCCGATGGTCGCCGAGAGGGCGCGCGGACGGTGTTTCGCCCCTCGCGCCGATCAGAACACGAAGGCGGCCGCCTTGCGGAAGCCGGGCAGCGGGCGGACGCTCGTGTTGAAATAGACGCTTTCCGAAACAATGCCCTGTTCCTTGAGGAAGAGCCTGGCCGTGGAGGCATTGCCGTAGCCGATAACGGCGATCAGACGGCCGCCGTCACGAAGCTGCGCAAACAGGGTCTCCGGCACGTCTTCCACCGCGCCATTGATGAAGATGACATCATAAGGCGCTTCCGCGTCATGGCCCTTTTCGAGCTCACCGGTCACCACGACGGCATTGTCACAGCCAAGTTCGGCAAGAAGCTTGGTGGCTTTTGCGGCCAGATCGGCATCGCTTTCGACGGCCACCACGGCACTGGCGAGCTGCGAGAGCAGGGCTGTGGCATAACCGGTGGAACAGCCGATTTCGAGGACCAGATCATTCTTGGTGATCGCCGCCAGCTGCAAAAGCTTCGCCAGCGGGGAGGCTTCCATGATGTATCGGCCCGGCGCCACCTCGATATCGTTGTCGATATAGGCAAGGCTCTTCTTATGGTCCGGAGCGAAGGCCTCACGCGGCACGGTGAGGAAAGCACGCAGCACGGAATGGGAGGTGACATCGGTGGTGCGGACCTGATTGTCCACCATCTTGATGCGCGCTGCTTCGTAATCGATCATTTCGGTTCGCCTCGTCAAAGCGTCTATCTGGCCCTCGTATTACTGGTGCCGCTCAAAGCTTTCAAGACCGCAGCCTGCCGCGGAGGCAATGAATCGGTGCGACGCGCCGTCCGGGCCGCCCCGCGGTCCGGTTATGTGACCCCTGCAACCTCTTCTCCATCGCAATCCTGACCTACTTCATGGCCAGCCCGGCAGATGGGGCGAATGCGGAACAAAGGCCGAGCCTTGCGGGTTGTTAGTGGAGAAGCAACCGATGAAAGGGAGGCTTTCATGCCGACGACCATGCCAGACCAAAACCCGGCAGAAACGCCGCGCGGGCCAACCCCTGTTCCGGGCGTACCGGACCGCACGCAGGAAAAGCCGCCGCTGACGCCGGCGCAAGACCCGGCCGATACCAAGAACCCCAATGATCCGCCGCTGAACCCTGCCCTTCTGCCGATCGGCGACCCGGCCGGCGCCGCTTGAACACCTGGGCGGCAGGCCCGCTGAAGAGATATCCGACATGAACGGAAGGGGCTGCTCGCGCAGCCCCTTTGCTTTGTGCGGCCGGCAAAATCCACGCGGGGCTTGGCGCCTATAAAAATGCCGGATTGCACAGCTAAGGACTTGCGCGGCTCGTAGATTCGTTCTAATGCGCTGCCACCACACGCGAATTTCGCAAGCGATGGCCTCGTGGCGGAGTGGTGACGCAGAGGACTGCAAATCCTTGTACCCCGGTTCAATTCCGGGCGAGGCCTCCAAATTTTCCAGAACAGCATCATAAGCAACTGTCTCCGCAACACCTTCTGTCTGGTATGGTGTTGCAGTTCGTTCGCATCTCTTACCCTCATATAAGCGCGAGACGCTCGGCGCCGCATTTCCATGCGACGAGCTGACTGGTCTGCGCCAAAAGCGGTCATTGGCTACGGGCCGTTTTTAGGGTAAAAAGTGGGCATGAAAGCCGCCCCTTGTACCACCTGCATCTAGCTCCAGCGCTGCCGCGAGGAGCCTATGCCAGAAGCTGACGGCTTCCGGCATCCCTTTCGCTCGCCTTTGCGAACGACAATCGAAGCATGCAGGGAAACTCCCATGGACAATTATTTTGAGAGCCCTTTCAAGGGCATCACGCTGGACAAGCAGGTTACGCATCCGAACATATCCGTTGGTCGATACAGCTATTATTCAGGCTATTATCATCACCATGGCTTTGAGGAATGCGCTCGCTATCTGTTGCCGGATGAGGGTGCAGACAGGCTGATTATCGGCAGCTTTTGTTCGATTGGCTCCGGGGCGGCCTTTATCATGGCGGGCAATCAGGGGCATCGAAACGAATGGATAAGCACCTTTCCGTTTTACTGGATGTCCGATGTCCCGGCCTTTGACGGGGCGCAGAACGGATATCTGCCTGCGGGCGATACCATTATCGGCAATGATGTGTGGATCGGTTCCGAGGCCATCATCATGCCGGGTATCAGAATCGGTGATGGCGCGGTGATCGGGACGCGGGCATTGATGACGCGCGATGTGGAGCCTTACAGCATTGTCGGCGGCAACCCGGCGAAGGTGATCCGCAAACGCATTGATGATCGGCTAATCGAATTGCTGCTCGAGATGAGGTGGTGGGATTGGCCGGATGAGCAGTTGAAACCGGCGATGCCCATTTTGACAAGCGGTGATGTCGATGCGCTCCATCGATATTGGATGTCGGCTGGTTTTCAGAAGTGAGTAGGCGGGAGGCCCGTTGGGAAATTTCCTCGGACGCGCCAAGACTAGGAGGAAAGGATGGCCAAGCTCTTCTTTGGGATGAACCAGTCGTTGGACGGCTATGTTGACCACGACCGGATGACACCGCCCAGCACCAAGCTCTTTCGCCACTTTGTCGACCAGACGAACGGGTTGTCCGGCAGCCTTTATGGCCGCAAACTCTACGGGCTCATGCGCTATTGGGATCAAGACCAGCCTGGTTGGGACGCGGACCACCGGGCCTTCGCGCTCGCATGGCGCAAATCGCCGAAATGGGTGGTTTCAAGCTCGCTGGAGGAGGTCGGGCCCAACGCCACCCTCCTGGGCCCGGACCTTGAAAGAGAGGTGCGCCGGTTGAAGGCGGAAGCGCAGGGTGAGATCGAGGTGGGCGGTCCTCAGCTCGCTCAGCGCCTGACCGAGTTAGGTCTCATTGACGAATACCGCATCTATCTGCATCCAGAGGTTCTTGGTCACGGCACTCCCTTCTTCGCCGCAGGCCGGCCACCGCTGCGGCTGGCCAGTTTTCAGCGCATCGATGACCACGTGATCAGGTTGAGCTACGTTCCATGATGCCGGATCGTGGCAATTGGCAGAGCCCGCGGCAGCAATGCAGAACCGAAGGCTCTTCGGCTGGTCGAGCGACCCTGCGTTCAGCAGACGGAGCAAAGGGCTCTTCCGGGCTTTCCAGGTAACCGCCTAGCTCTCCGACGCCTTGATCTCGTCGAGCACGGCTTCCGGGGCGACGTCCCGCTTCAATTCATGGACTTCGGCATCCGCATCGGTGTGGACATCGAGCTTGGCGGCGATAGCCTCGACCATGGCGATCAGCCGGGTCGTCTCGTGCTCGTTCAGCAGCGTGATCTGCAAATCGAGATCGGCCCGATCATTGTCTTCGGCCGCCATGCGGTTCTGGTTGATCAGGACGAAGGTCGACAGGAAGATGGCTTCGACGGAAGCGATCATCGCCAGGATCACCAGCGACGGATCCCATGGCGCCAGAAGGGGCAGGATGCCGGTATTGATCGCGATCCAGCCGCCGAAGATCAGGAGGTGGATGTAGACAAACAGCATGCTGCCGGCGAATTTGCTGATGGCGGCCGCGATCTTCGTTTCGAGCGGCGCCGCCTTCGCCTCCCGGTTCCGGCGCTCCACGATGGATGAGATATTTTTGGCCAGAGCGGGGCTCAGCGCCTCCGCCGGCCGTTTCGTCGGACTGTCTCGATGCTCCGTCGCTTCCACTTCGCGTCCCTCCTGAGGACCGGCCCGAACCCGTTCGGAACCGACCAGGGTCGAACCGGAGCTGCGCACCTGCGCAGCCGCCCCCTGCCCTTGTCCCGGCTCGAACAAGCGGCCGGATCGAAAGTTCGGGGCCGTCACAAGAAGCAGCAGTTCCCCGACGGATCTGGGCTCGCGGAACAATGACGCAGGCTGCTTGTTGCGCCTGCAGCACAGGAGATGACCATGTCAGACCCGCAAATGCCACGCTCAACGCAATCAAGCGCAAACCGCCCCGATGATCAGTCGCCGAAACGCCTGCCGGGAGACGAAACGGAGCCCGGCTCGGAACAATCCGCCGAAGGGATCTGCCCGGCCTGTGCCGGCACCGGCCGCATGGGTCGCGAGACCTGTCCGGATTGTGGCGGCAGCGGCCTCGTCACCGTCATCGTCGGCGATGCCTAGGCGGCTGTTTCAGCCCCCCGATCTTGCCTCGAACCTTTGATCCCGAAAGCCCCCCGCGAAGCGATTTAAGGAGCGCCATGGACGGATCCGCAGCGCGCAGCATAATCCGGCGGAACAGCAGGGGCTGAAGGCCGTTCACGCTCCGTTGGAACATATGCGGGAGAAACATCGTGAGCATCGGTCTACTTGGCCTATTGGACGACGTGGCGGGCCTTGCGAAAGTCGCTGCCGCCTCGGTCGATGACGTCACCGGAATGGCCATGAAGGCCGGCATAAAGGCCACAGGCGCCGTCATCGACGATGCGGCGGTCACGCCCCGCTACGTGCAGGGCTTTTCCGCCGATCGGGAATTGCCGATCGTCTTCAAGATCGCCAAGGGCTCGATCAAGAACAAGCTCCTCTTCCTGCTGCCGGCCGCTTTGGCGCTCGGCTATTTCCTGCCCTTCGCCATCACGCCATTGCTGATGATCGGCGGCGCCTATCTGTGCTACGAGGGGGCGGAGAAGGTCTACCATCTGCTGATGCCGCATCAGGCCGATGCGCACGAGACGCAGCTGGCCTCGGCAGCCGTCGATCCCAAAAGCCTGGAAGATGAAAAAGTCGCCAGCGCCATCAAGACAGACTTCATCCTGTCGGCGGAAATCATGGCGATCGCGCTGGCCGAACTACCGAATGAAAGCATCCTTGCGCAGGCGATCATTCTGGTCCTGGTCGCGCTGGGGATCACGCTTGCGGTCTATGGCACCGTGGCCTTGCTGGTCAAGGCGGACGATGTCGGCCTCTCGCTTGCCAGAAACCATCAGGGCCTGACACGCAGTTTCGGCCGCGGACTGGTGAAGGGCATGCCTGTCCTGATGGCCGTTCTGAGCGTCGTCGGCACTGCCGCGATGATCTGGGTCGGCGGCGGCATCATCGTCCACGGGCTGGAGGGCTTCGGCCTCTCGGCGATCGGCCATTTCATCCACCAGCTCTCGGAATCCGCCGCCCATGCCGTTCCCGGTCTCTCGGCGGTGCTGGCATGGCTGGTCGAATCGGCAGGCTACGGCATCGTCGGATTGGCGATCGGCGCATTTCTGATCCCGATCGCCGCCTATGTGGTCTCGCCCGCCTGGCGCGCCATCAAAGGCGGCGGCAAGGATGCAAAGCCCGGCGCGCACTGAGAATTCGGCTCCAGCGGGAAATCACCGGATCAAACGGAAACTCCGCCATTGCTGGCGGAGCTCCTTCGGGAAAGATGAAGAGATCTTTCGTTTTAGTTGTAGGGCGAGTTGCACCGGGCCCTGACACCCACGCGCGGCACATAGGTATCATCCGAGGCGCGATAGGTCCTGTACTGGCTCGAGCACCATTGCACGTGGCGGCTGGACAGGGATCTGCCCTGCGCCGGCTGACCGTTCAACGCGCCGCCGATCACAACACCGGCGCCGAATGCCGCCAGCGGATACCACCAGCCGTCACTGTGGCGCCGATAGCCCTTGCGATATTCGCGCGACCCTCTGTGACCGTGATAAAAGCCGCGACGGTCATCGCGGTGGCGTTCCACGCGGCGGTCATGCCGATTGTCCCGCCGGAACTGCACCTCCGTTGCCGCAGAGACCTGCGGCGCATTCACCGAGGGCATCATGACGGCACCGGCCGGAACCAGAGACGTGACAAACATCACGGCGCTGAGAGCACCGGCGGACAAAGTTTTGGTAAAAGCGATCAAGACAGACTCCTTCTTCGAATATGATCGTTAGCTAATACGACCATGTTCGGGGTCGGCACATGAACTTGGTATGAACAGCTGTGCGATGATTGCGCTGCCTGTCATCTGAATGAGCATTGGCTTCGGCATCGGCATCGTGTTCGGCATCGGCGAAGGATGATGCAGGTTAGGCCGGAACATCATCTCCGGCGGCGGGTTGTGTCTCAAGTGAGGAGCGCCGATGAATGTCTGGTTTACCCGTCTGTTGTTTGCGGCTGTGGCGATCACGTTGATCGGCATCATCTTGAGCATCATTCCGCTGAACGACCAACCGCGCGATGCTCCGGAGGGTGTGATCCTCTCTCCGGATACGCCACCGCCCGCAAAGGTCGCCCCGCCGCAGGGGACGAACTGATCTCGTGACGCGCCGGTGAGTGTCCGTCAGGCCAGGGCGCCGCTATGTTCGATATCGCGCAGCAGCCGCCTTGCACACAGATAGAGCTTCAGCACGGCGACCGTATGCAGCGAACGGCTCGTATCGCATTGAAGGATCAGCGACAGAAATGCGTTCTGCCGCTCGATCTCATCGCGCAGTGCAATACCCGGTCCTGTCGTGCTTCTGGCTCTCACTTTGCCCCGCGAAACCTGTTCCCCACTGCTCGGTACAGTATAATCGGCAGGGAGACAATATCGTGCCGCGACATGCGGCATCGCCTTGCGACAGGAAGGTCTGACTACTGCGCCACAGGGCACTCTTGCAACAGACAAGAAGACGGCAAGCCGGACTCCTCGATCAGCCGGGGTGAAATCCTCGTGCGGTGGAACTTGTTTGGTGCTAGTCTTGTTCAGTCTGATCGGATGAGGAGATCCGAGACAGTGTTGAGCAGACCGGTTGGAGGAGACCGCCATGCATTACATGAGCTTTTTCGCGCAATTGAACCCCTATGTCCTGGTCATTCTGGCCGCCGTTCTGGCCTGCGGCGCCTTTGATTGGTGGATCAAGAGTCATTGATCAGACGGCGATGGTGAAGGCAATCGTGGCGTCGTGACCGGCGCATGCACGGGTCATCGCATCCGCAGGTCCTGCCTTCGAAGGCGTGCTCCTGTGGCGTGCAGACAGAGCCCGCCAACGCGCGCCTGTTGCCTGCCTGTTGCCGTCAAGACTGAGCCTCCCGAAGCGTAAAGAGGGTCAGACGGCCCTTCCCGCCGGGCGAAGGCCTGCCCATCGCATGATTCCTCCGCACCGCCGATGAGAGCGGGCCGCCGGCCAAATTGCTTTTAGCCAAGCCACAGAGCTGGTAAGAACGCCCGCATCAGAATGAGGCAGCGGAGAGGCTCTTGTCGGAAGTTCATGAATTTGATGATACGTCGCGGTCCCTTAGCGAGACGCTGAAGGATCTCATAGACGGGATCGAGGGTGACACCATCACGCTGCGGGACCTGATGGAAGAGGTAGGAGAACAGGGCCTGCTCCTGCTTTGCGCGCTGGCCTCCCTGCCCTTCCTCATTCCGGTCTCCATTCCGGGGGTGAGTACCGTCTTCGGAGCGGCGATCATCCTCGTCAGCCTTGCCATTGCCCTCAACCGGCTGCCCTGGCTTCCCAAGAAGATCCTGGATCGCAACCTCGACACGGCAAAGCTGGTGCCGGCCCTCACCAAGGGCAGCCGCATCGTCTCGAAGATCGACCGCTACCTGAAGCCGCGCCTTTCCGCCCTGACCGCCACTGCCTTCGTGAACCGGCTGAACGCGCTCGGCATCACGGCAGGCGGCGTGCTGCTGCTGTTCCCGCTCGGCCTCGTTCCCTTCTCCAACACCTTGCCGGCGATCGCCATTCTTTTGCTCGCCACCGGCATGATGCAGCGGGACGGGCTGATGATCCTTGGCGGCTATCTCTTCCTCATCATCACCCTTGTCTATTTTACGGTGCTGGGGATCATCGCGACCTCGGCCGGCCGCGGCCTCGCATCCGTCTTCGGCGGTTAGGCATCAGGCGGACGAACCATGCGTCGACGAGCCTGCAGCGCTTGCTGCGGGCCGTCCCGCGCATCGAAAACGAGAGGTTTCAGGCCGAGGGCGGCGGTTGAGCCTTGCGGCGGCGGCGGCGTGTCCACCATACGGAAAGGCGCCGGCGCCGGCGGCGGACGAAGCCGACATCCTGCGACAGCACGAGCAGGCCCAGCGGAACCATCCAGAAGCCGAGAATGGGGAGGAACCCCAATATGCCGCAGCCTATAAGGCCGGAGCCGATAACGATACGCCCGATGCGCGAACGCGGCATGGGCGTCTCGAATCCGCCGACATGGAGACGGCCGGTGCCCGGATCGATACCAAACTTCCGTTTTTTCTCATGCATTGACAAAACTTTTTCCATCGCAACAGCCTGGCTCACATGGGAAACGCATGTGGACAAAACAAGCTGCAGCATTTTTTTTGAAAAAAGCGCTTGGCAAATCGAACTGTCCTGAGTATTACCCCGCTCACGCCGCGGCGAGCGGTGTTCCCTGGTAGCTCAGCGGTAGAGCACTCGACTGTTAATCGATAGGTCGCCGGTTCGAATCCGGCCCGGGGAGCCAGTTTAAAAAGAAAACGCCTGCCTTCGTGGAGATGATCCGAAGGCGGGCGTTTCTCTTTTACCCCTCTCCGCTTAGCCTGTCATTCCGCTTGCGATCATCGTCCGACCAAGCGTCAGTTCCGCCGCCGGAGGCCATTGGGGAACTTCCACTCCCTCCTGCCGTTGACAGGCATCACGTGGAGGAGAGAGCAATGGGAATTTCACAAGCACCGACGCCGGACGGCAAGAAGGCCGCCGCAGGACTTCAGGAAAGCGCAGCGGCGGAAGAACGCCGGACGGAGGCCAGTAAAGGCTCCGATCTCGCCAAGGGCGCAGATCGCGTGGAAGAACGCTCGAAGAGCTCCGATGGCCGCTCGGCCGGCGCCAAGCAGCAGAGCTGACTGCCGACAGTCCCACTGCGAGAGGTCGTAGGTTCTGACTGCGGGACGCGAGACACAGTCGACCACCAGCAAGATACATCAAAAGCCGGCCCGTCCGGGGCCGGTGAAGATCCCCGCGAAAAGCGCACGCTGCCGCTTTAACCGCCGCTCTCTTCTTATCCAGCGCGCTCTTGCGCGGTTCGATCGTGTTCGGCCGATCCTCACCATCCGACACTGCTGATCCCGGACGAACAGCGCCAGACATCCGGCAGCGATTTACGGCCGGATCCGCGTCATGAGCGGGTCAATTTTTATCCCTACATTCGCGCTCCAGAGCCATTGCTTCAGCCAATCATATATGCCGATTGACTGATTCTCCGTTCTGTATTAGAACATAACCAGAACAAACACGGAGAACATCCGATGACCAGTGCAGAACAGACAGTGCAGAAAGCCCTTGCCGCTGTTGCAGCAGCACGAGCCCTGCGGGAGCGGGAGGCGGCGGAACGCCGTCAGACCTTCCAGCGCATCGAGATTGCCAGCCGCAAACCGCTCTATGTCCCAAAGGGCGTACAGCTGAGCCTCGAACTGAATTGACAAAGATAGATCACGCCGCTTCCGCTGATCCGGGAACGGCGCGAGACGGATTCAAAGGTTGAGCTCAGGATCCCTCCAGCATCCAGAACTGCCATGCAGGGCGAGACCCTATTTCAGCGCATGGCCCGCTGGCCGGTCATTGGGGCCAGACCAATACGAGAACGCGATCCGGGTAAAGTGGGTCGCAATGGACTACAATCAGGCAGGCAGAGCGGACGCCCTTTCCATGCCCGCTTTCGTGCCCGGCGAGGCCCGCCAGACCTCCCGGCGGCACTCCCCAAAATCGAATGCCGCTCCGCCGCAACGAAATTCTTGCTTAATTTTTTGCGGAACAAGTCTTGGCCTTCTGGGTTGTATCACCGGGCACTGAAGAACACGCCCGCTCCCAAGACACGCAAGATCACATGGAGGAAACACATGATTTCGAAGCTCATTTTGGCATCCGCCCTTTCGCTTGGCCTCGCCGGTGGCGCTATGGCTCAGACCTCGACCGGCGGCAGCCAGGACGGCGGCTCGGCAACGTCCGGCTCCAACTCGTCCTCGACGACCACCAACTCGTCCGGCACGTCTTCGGGCACATCCAAGACCATCAGCGGTGACTGCAGCAACGCAACGCCGAACCAGACCGCGCGCGATGCGACTGAATCGGCTGCTGCTCCGGACCTCTGCAAAGAGTAATCCTTCGCAGTCGACCACAAAAGGGCTGGCCTCGCGCTGGCCCTTTTTTTGTGCCTTGCAAAGGCGCGTCGGACCCTTAGGTTCGCCTGGCCAAGCGCCAGACATCCCGCCTGCACCGGCTTGGCTTTGCAGTCGATGAGCGTGGGAGCCAGAACTCCCGTCCCGCGGATCTTTCCATTCACTCGGCCCTTAGAGCCTTTTTCGTTAGGACGCTTTTGTTGCTTTGCGGAGCATCACGAAATGCTATTCCTTGCTCGCGTCTGCGACACGTAGCAAAACCCCATATATCTGACCGTGCCATCCCTGGTGCGTTTCACCCTTTCGTTATCGTCAAGGCAGGTCTTCCCATGACTGTTTATCCGTCCGTCCTGAGCGCGATCGGCAATACACCGCTTATCCGGTTGAACGCTTTCTCCGAACTCACCGGCTGCGAAATTCTCGGCAAGGCCGAATTTCTCAACCCCGGCCAGTCGGTCAAGGACCGTGCGGCGCTCTACATCATCCGTGACGCGGAGAAACGCGGCCTGCTTCGCCCCGGCGGCGTGATCGTCGAAGGCACGGCTGGCAATACCGGGATCGGACTGACACTGGTGGCCAAAGCGCTAGGTTACCGGACCGTCATCGTCATCCCGGAAACGCAGAGCCAGGAGAAGAAGGATGCGCTGAAACTGCTTGGCGCGGAACTCGTGGAAGTGCCGGCAGTGCCTTACAAGAACCCGAACAATTACGTGAAATTGTCGGGCCGGCTGGCCGAGCAGCTGGCCAGGACCGAACCGAATGGCGCAATCTGGGCGAACCAGTTCGACAATGTCGCCAATCGCACGGCCCATATCGAGACGACGGCGCCGGAGATTTTCGAGCAGACGGACGGCAAGGTGGATGGTTTCATCTGTGCGGTGGGATCGGGCGGAACACTGGCCGGCACGGCGATCGGGCTGAAATCCAGAAATCCCGACATCAAGATCGGCCTTGCCGACCCGGAAGGCGCCGCGCTCTACGAGTATTATGCGCATGGCGAACTGAAATCGGACGGTTCCTCGATTACCGAAGGCATTGGTCAGGGCCGCATCACCGCCAATCTCGAAGGCTTCACGCCGGATTTCGCCTATCGCATTCAAGATAGCGAAGCCTTGCCGCTCGTCTTCGACCTGATCGAGAAGGAAGGTCTCTGCCTCGGTGGGTCGTCGGGCATCAATATTGCCGGCGCCATCCGGCTCGCCAAGGATCTCGGACCCGGTCACACCATCGTGACGATCCTCTGCGACTACGGCAATCGCTACCAGTCGAAGCTGTTCAACCCGGATTTCCTGAGATCCAAGGGCTTGCCCGTCCCGGCCTGGCTGCTAGAAAAGAGCAGGATCGACATACCGTTTCAAACAGTCTGAGTGAGCTTGCATGACCAGGGCCCTGTATCGCGACGATTTTTATCTTTCGACGGCGGAGGGCGTGGTCACCGCCGTGGCGGAGGATGGCGCAATCGAGCTGGACCAGACCTGCTTTTACGCCAGTTCCGGCGGCCAGCCGGGCGATACCGGTTTTCTCGAGCGGGCGGATGGCAGCC
Source organism: Rhizobium sp. SSA_523 (assembly GCF_030435705.1). Classification (NCBI taxonomy): domain Bacteria; kingdom Pseudomonadati; phylum Pseudomonadota; class Alphaproteobacteria; order Hyphomicrobiales; family Rhizobiaceae; genus Affinirhizobium; species Affinirhizobium gouqiense. The sequence continues at coordinate 677,519 of NZ_CP129382.1, read as the reverse complement.
GGATAAGCCTGGGGCAGACCCGACACGGAGCGACCAAGGACATCATCCTGCATGTTCCGCTGGAAGGCGAGCCCCGCCCCGACATCGGCGAGACGCTGACGCTCCACGTGGACTGGGCGCGCCGCTATCGGCTGATGCGCATGCATACGGCCTGCCATCTTCTCTCCGTCGTGTGCCCCTACCCCATCACGGGGGCCGCGGTCGGCGAAGACGAGTCGCGCGTCGACTTCGACATGAGCGAGACCATCGACCGGCAGGAGGTGACCGCCGCTCTGATGCGTCTCGTCGACGAAAACCACCCGGTCTTCGTCAAATGGATCACCGATGAGGAACTGGCCGCCAATCCGGATATCGTCAAGTCGAAGAATGTCCGCCCGCCTACGGGGCTCGGCCGGGTCAGCCTTGTCTGCATCGGCGAAGACTTGAGCGTTGACAGCCAGCCATGCGGCGGCACACATGTTTCCGAGACCCAGGAAGTCGGGGCGATTCACATCGCCAAGATCGAGAAAAAGGGCAAGGAGAATCGCCGCTTCCGCATCCGCTTCGGCTCCGGCGCAGAGGAGGCGTAGGGCGCCGGCTCTCCTGCCGATCATGGAGAGGTTAGGATGAGTACTGGCAAGAGCCGCTTTGTCGTATCGGGCGATTGGGTCGAGCAGCAATTGGGCAGGCCCGATTTCAGGATAATCGACGCCTCCTGGTATCTTCCCGCGCAAAAGCGCAATGGCGCGGTCGAATATGCAGAGGGCCATATCCCAGGCGCTGTCTTTTTCGATCAGGATGCCATTGCCGATCATGCCACCGGCCTTCCGCATTCCCTGCCCTCCCCGGATTTTTTCGCCGAGGAAATGAGCAAGCTCGGCATCAGCGAGCAGGATGTCATCGTGGTCTATGACGGCCCGGGCTTTTTCTCGGCGCCCCGCCTGTGGTGGATGCTGCGCGCCATGGGCGCCGAAAAGGTCTATGTCCTGGATGGTGGTCTGGACGGCTGGAAAAAGGACGGGCGGCCGCTGGAATCCGAATTGCCGGAACCCGAACCGGCGGTGTTTTCCGCCAGGTTCCGCGGCCGGCGCGTCACGACGCTGGAGGAGATGCGCCGCATTGTCGACAGCCGTTCCTCGCAGATCGTCGATGCCCGGGGCGCCGGCCGCTTCACCGGCGAGGAACCGGAACCGCGCGAAGGCATGCGCTCCGGCCACATGCCCGGCGCCCGCAGCCTGCCCGCAGCAAGCCTTTCTGAAAACGGGCAGTTGAAGGATCTCGATGCCTTAAAGGCGCTCATGGATGAGGCGGGGATCGATCTGTCGCGGCCGGTCGTCACCAGCTGCGGTTCGGGCGTCACCGCTGCCGTCGTGACGCTGGCACTGGAATCACTCGGCCATACCAATAACTCGCTCTATGACGGATCCTGGTCCGAATGGGGCGGCCGGGCGGATACGCCGGTCGAAACAGGACCCGCCGAGGCTCTGGAAAAGCCGGAGCATGGCCCGGTCAAGGCGCATGTGACGCGGCTCGAAATGACCAGCCCGCCGCGCCAGAGCCTGCCCATGCCGGTCAATCTGCACACGGCGATCATCGTGGCGAAGGACATACCGCTCCATTATTACCGCTATCTCTACCGGCAGGTCGGCAAGCGATGGCACTGGTATAACCGGCTGCGGCTGTCGGATGACGAATTGCAGACGATCCTGCGCGATGAACGCGTCACGGTCACCGTGCTCTACGTCAATGGTGCGCCGGCCGGTTTCTTCGAACTGAACCGGCTCAATGATGATGAAGTGGAACTGGCCTATTTCGGCCTTATCGAACATGCGCTCGGTCTGGGCATCGGCAAATGGTTCCTCCTCCAGGCGCTCTACTCCGCCTGGCAGATGAACCCGAAGCGGGTGACCGTCACGACCAATACGCTCGATCATCCCCGGGCGCTGCCGCTCTACCAGATGATGGGCTTTGCCCCCGTCGGGACAAGCGAAGCCTGGGTCGAGCCGATGTCGGATGCCGAATTGCTGGCCCTCGCCAAGCGCGACTGAGCCTTGGCTTCCTTGGCAGGAATCGGGTGGCGGCATTCCGCCATCCGCGCAACATGTCTCCACATAGTTTCACTTGAGCGGAGACAGTCATGCCAGACACAGGTTTTGCCCACACGCAGGCGCCCGACGCATCCAATCCCGAACCCTATTCCCCGGATTTGCGGTTCGCCGACCCTGGTTCTGCGCGACACTTCTCTGCTCCAGTGCCAGACCGTCCGGCGCGGCATGCTTCAGTCCGGTTTGTCTGCATGCCGGAGGCAGATGCCGATGCCCTGCGTGGGGGCGCGCCCGATGCCTATGGCCGGCCTGCAGAGCGCCAGGTTTCACCGGGGGGAATGCCGTGCCGGCACTGCCTGGACAAGATCGAGGCGCAAGAGGAGATGCTTGTTCTCGCATACCGGCCCTTCCCCCGGCTCCAGCCCTATGCCGAAACGGGGCCGATTTTCCTGCATGCGCGCAGCTGTCGAGGCTATGGGGCATCGCATGTCCTGCCGCCCATGCTCGACAGCCCCGATTATATCGTGAGAGGCTATGGCGCCGATGACCGCATCGTCTATGGCACCGGCGCCGTGACGCCGACGGCAGAGATTGTCGAACGGGCTGCGGCTTTACTGTTGCGACCTGAAATCGCCTATCTGCACGTGCGCTCCGCCCGCAACAATTGCTATCAGTGCCGGATCGAGCGCAGTTGACGCCTCAGGACAGTGCATCCGGCCGGGCGCGGACCGGCGTCTTGCCACCACCTCCCGGAGGTGGAGAAGAGCGGCATCGACGCTGCGGGGCAGAGCCGGCCCGGGCTCGTCGCGCCATTCAGACCGCCTTTGCTGCGTTGGAGACAGATCATAAAAAAGATGCGGCCGAAGCCGCATCCCACTCACTTTTCGATATATCTCAGTTTTTCGGGCAGGAAACTCTGCGTCACGCGACGTTGAGCAGGCTGTCCGGCGAATGGCTCTCATAGCCAAGCGCCTCCGCGACGGCGCGGTTGGTGACGCGGCCGCGATGGACGTTCAGGCCGTTTTTCAGGTGGCGGTCTTCCGCCAGGGCTCGCAGGCCGCGATCGGCCAGCGCAAGCCCATGCTGCAGGGTGGCATTGTTGAGGGCGTGAGCCGAGGTGATGGGAACCGCGCCGGGCATGTTCGCGACGCAGTAATGGACGATGCCTTCCACCACATAGGTCGGATCGGAATGGGTGGTCGGCCGCGAGGTTTCAAAGCAGCCGCCCTGGTCGATCGCGACATCGACGATCACGGCGCCCTTCTGCATGCCTGTCAGCATGTCGCTGGTCACCAGCTTGGGGGCTGCCGCGCCGGGGATAAGGACGGCACCGATGACGAGATCGGCGGAGAAGACTTCTTCCTCCACAGCATCGATGGTGGAGTAGCGGGTATGAATGCGCCCGGCAAAGATGTCGTCCAACTGCCGAAGGCGTGGCAGCGACCGGTCCAGGATGGTGACATCGGCGCCAAGGCCGACCGCCATCCGCGCTGCATGCAGCCCGACGACGCCGCCGCCGATCACCGTCACCTTGGCCGGCAGAACACCCGGCACGCCGCCCAGCAGGATGCCGCGGCCGCCATTGGCCTTCTGCAGCGCTGTCGCGCCTGCCTGGATGGCCAGCCGGCCGGCAACCTCCGACATGGGCGCCAGAAGCGGAAGGCCGCCGCGATCATCCGTGACGGTCTCATAGGCGACGGCCGTCACGCCGGAGGCCAGCAGGCCCTTGGTCTGTTCCGGATCGGGCGCCAGGTGCAGATAGGTGTAGAGGATCTGCCCCTCGCGCAGCGCGCTCCATTCGCTCGGCTGCGGCTCCTTCACCTTGACGATCATGTCGCACCTGTCGAAGATCTCCCTCGCCGATCCGGCAATCTTGGCGCCGGCGGCGACATAGGCCGAATCCTCGGCGCCGATTCCGGCACCGGCCCTGGTTTCGATCAGAACCTCATGACCATGGGCCACATATTCGCGCACCGCCCCCGGGGTGAGCCCGACGCGATATTCATGATCCTTGATTTCCTTGGGACATCCCACACGCATTGCTGTTCTCCTCCAGCGAAACCATTCGTGCACACTCCTCCGTGCACGCGCCGCAGAAAAAGCGGCTCAACGTCCAGTGGACCAGAAAGGCCGCGCAATGTGTTTGCGAAGTTGCGCTTGCCAAACCTCCATTTTCGCAGAATCTTGCAGCTTTGGCTCGCACAACGGGGAAATCTTCGAATGACGTCACTGGATGCGACGGATCGTGCCATATTGCGGGCTCTCCAGACCAATGGCCGGATGTCAAACGCCGAACTGGCACAGAAGGTCGGCCTTTCGGCCTCCGCGTGCTCACGGCGGCTCGACAGTCTGGAAACGAGCGGCGTCATCAGTGGCTATCACGCCCGCCTGTCGCACAAGGCGATGGATTACAAGATGATGGTCATCGTCCACATCTCGCTTTCCGGACAATTCGCCAAGACGCTGTCGGAATTCGAAGCGGCGGTGAAGCTCTGCCCGAATGTCCTCGTCTGCTACCTGATGTCAGGCGAATATGATTATATCCTGCGGGTGGCTGCGAAAGACCTCGAAGATTACGAGCGCATTCACCGGGACTGGCTGTCGGCCCTGCCGCATGTCGTCAAGATCAATTCGAGTTTCGCGCTGCGGGAGGTCATCGACCGGCCGAATATCGGCCTCTGACGGTGGTTGCGGCACGAACGGGCATGCCGGTTCCCCCCTGCCGGACGGCGGCGCGCTGCCGGACGCTTGTGGATGGCCTGTCATTTTCCTGATGCTTTGCCATGACATTGCCCCTACAGTTTCGTCGCAAACGACCGAGGGAGTTCTCCATGTCATTCCTGTTCACACAACCGAAAATGTCTCGCCGCTCCCTGCTTGGCGGGATCGCCGCGGGCTCGGCACTGGTGATGCTGCATCCCTTTGCCGCCCGCGCCCAGGCCAATCAGGCGCATCTGCGGATCATGGAGACGACCGATATCCATGTGAACATCATGCCGTACGATTATTATGCCGATAAGCCGAACGATACGATGGGCCTGGTGCGCACTGCGAGCTTCATCGATCAGGTTCGCTCGGAAGCCGGCAATTCAATGCTGATCGACAATGGCGATCTGCTGCAGGGCAATCCCATGGGCGATTACATGGCCTATGAGAAGGGCATGAAGGCGGGAGACCTTCACCCGGTCATGAAGGCCATGAACGCGCTGGGCTATGATTGCGGCACGCTCGGCAATCACGAATTCAATTACGGCCTCGACTTCATGTTCAACGTGTTGAATGGAGCGGCATTCCCTGTCGTCTGCGCCAATCTCACAAAGGGGCAGCTGGCTTCCGATCCGAAGCAGGACGAGCTGTTCTTCAAGCCCTATGTGATCCTCGAAAAGCAGATTAAGGACGGTTCCGGATCGTCGAGCCCGATCAAGGTCGGCTTTATCGGCTTCGTCCCGCCGCAGATCATGGTGTGGGATGCCAAGAACCTGGAAGGCAAGGCGCAAACGCGCGACATCGTGCAGGCGGCAAAGGCCTGGGTTCCCGCCATGAAGGAAGAAGGCGCCGATATTGTCATCGCGCTCTCGCATTCCGGCATCGACGCGTCCGGCCAGACCGAGCGGATGGAGAATGCCTCCCTCTATCTCGCCGGCGTCGAAGGGATCGACGCCATTTTCACCGGGCATCAGCATCTTGTCTTCCCCGGACCCAAGGACTTCGAAGGCATTGCCGGCGCCGATGCGAAGAAGGGCACGCTGCAGGGCAAGCCTGCCGTGATGGCGGGGTTCTGGGGGTCCCATATGGGGCTGATCGACCTGCTTCTGGAAAAAGACGGCAAGAGCTGGAAGGTGGTCGACTTCACCACCGAGCCCCGGCCGATCTATCATCGTGACGACAGCCGCAAGGTCATTGCCGATGCCAAGGACAAGCCGGAGATTGTGGCGGCCGTGAAGGCGGAGCACGAGGCCACGCTTGCGTATGTGCGACGGCCCGTCGGCAAGACCTCCGCGCCGCTCTATTCCTATTTCGCTCTCGTTGCGGATGATCCGTCGGTGCAGATCGTTGCCAATGCGCAGACCTGGTACGTCAAGGATCTGCTGAAAGACGGAGAATACAAGGATCTTCCGGTTCTGTCGGCGGCGGCTCCGTTCAAAGCCGGCGGTCGTGGCGGCCCGGATTATTTCACCGATGTGCCAGCCGGCGACATAGCCATCAAGAATGTCGCGGACCTCTATCTGTACCCGAATACGGTGCAGGCCGTCCTCATCACCGGGGACCAGGTGAGAAACTGGCTGGAAATGTCGGCCGGCATGTTCAACCAGGTGGCCGCCGGCACAAAGGACGCCGCTCTGCTGAACCCGAAATTCCCCTCCTACAATTACGATGTCATCGATGGCGTGACCTACCAGATCGACCTCTCGCAGCCGGCGCGCTTCGATGGCGACGGCAAGCTTGCCAATCCCGATGCGCATCGCATCGTCAATCTCCAGTTCGACGGCAAGCCGATCGATCCGGCGCAGAAATTCGTGGTGGCGACCAATAATTATCGCGCCGGCGGCGGCGGCAAGTTTCCCGAGATCGCCGGCGACAAGGTCATCCTCGTCGCGCCCGATACCAATCGCGACGTGATCGTGCGCTACATCATCGAGCAGGGCACGATCAATCCCTCGGCGGATGCCAACTGGTCCTTCAAGGCTCTGCCGGGCACCACGGCTGTGTTCGAAAGCGGACCGAAGGGACGCCAGTATCTCGCCGAGATCAAGGGCGCCAAGATCGAAGATGCGGGCGAAGGCGCCGAAGGCTTCGCGAAATTCCGCCTAGTGCTTTGAATTGTCTCGCATTCACGGGCTTTAGCCGCCGGTTTTCGACCGGCGGCTTTTTCATGTGCGAGCGCTGTTTTTCGAGCGGCTGGAACTTCGTCTGCCAGCGTACGCATCACCACGGACAGGTTGAGGATGCTATAGGGGGCAACCGACTGAAATCACAGGGGCAAGAACGGCAGAGACATTTGGTCTTGCCTCAGCCAGCGAGAACCATGTCCGCTTATCAAAAGTCCGAAATCCGCAATCGATTGCTCTACACGCTTCCGGAACATGAGTTCGAAATCATCAGGCCCACCCTCAGACCGATCACGCTGACCAAGGGATTCGTTATCGTCGAACCGGACCAGCCGATCGACTATGTCTATTTCCCCTTTACCGGGATCGGCTCGGTCGTCACCGTCTCGCCGGAAGGCCATAAGGCGGAAGCAGGCATGTTCGGCCGCGAGGGTTTCTCGCCAACGCCGGCCGGCGTCGGCGGCAATGTCAGCATTCATGAAGTGATCATGCAGGTCGAAGGCGAAGGCGTTCGCATCGAGCTCGATCACCTAGCCGAATTGTTGAAGCAATGTCCCGTCTTCGCCAATTATCTGGCCCGCTTCATCCAGGCATTCGGCTCGCAGATCTCCTTCACCGCCCTGTCGAATGCCGTGCACAGTATCGACGAGCGGTTGGCGCGCTGGCTCCTCATGTGCCACGACCGCGTCGATGGCGACGAGATCGCGCTGACCCATGAGTTCATCTCGCTGATGCTGGCGGTGCGCAGGCCAAGTGTGACGACCGCCCTGCACGTGCTCGAAGGGCATAAGCTCATTCGGGCCGAACGCGGCAGAATCACCATTCGGGACCGGGCGGCGCTGGCCGCCTTTGCCGGCGACGCCTATGGCAAGCCCGAGGAAGAATATCGCCGGCTGATCGGCGAATTATGGGTCTAACCTTTGCTGCGGCTCGCTCGGTCTACATCGGCCATGGCAGCCGCGGCGGATCCGCTCAGACGGTCTCCAGATCCAGCCTGTCCTGCGGTACGGTCATCAGCCGCTCATAGGCCACCTCGGCCTGCCCATAGGCATCCTCGGCAAAGCGCTCCATGGCCGGCCGGTTGCGGATCGTGGTTCGGCCCCGCTCGGAGCGGATGAAGCCGTGCCCCTCCAAAACGTGAAGCGCAGACGTGACGCTCGGCCGCCGAACGGCGAGCATCAAGGCCAGGAATTCATGCGTCAGCGCGATCTCGTCGCCATCGACGCGGTCGTGGCACATGAGCAGCCAGCGCGTCAGCCGCTCGTCGACCGTGTGGACGGCATTCGACAGGGCGGTGGCCGCAATCTGGGCCGTGAAGGCCAGGATCGCCCGCATCACCAGCTCGCGCAGGTCCGGCATGTCCTGCTGCAGCCGAATGAAGGTCGATGCAGACAGCCGCCATCCCCAGCCTTCCAACTGCATGATGATGTCGGTCTCCGCATCCTGGCCGGCGACGGAGCCGGCAAGCGGCAGAAATCCTTCGCGTCCGAAGAGACCCGCCTCGGCACGTTTGCCCTGAGGCGACACCGCGACGGCAGAGGCGATGCCACCGCCGAGAAAATAGACGTGGTCAACTTCCACGCCCGCCTGTGCCAGTTGCATCCCTTTCGGAAGTTCCATCGGAACCACTTGCTGATTCAACCGGAGCAGATCGCGTTCCGGCAGGAGAGCCAGCAAGCGGTTGGACGTTGCGGAAGGGTGTGAGGTGAGCACGCCATCTCCTGTTGCTCCGCCATTTCGGCGGTGGTGATCTAATTTTCCGTGACAAGGGGGAACACAAATGACCGCAAGGAGTTCCCTCAAAATCCTGGAGCAATCCTATTTTTCGTACGGAACCGTACCGGAACGGTTGCAGCGTCTCGTGCATTGCATCGCATTGGTGCCATGTCATGGCATGAGGGGGCTAGGAGCGAACAAAGTGAGAAGTATCCGCTTTCCGAAAGGGATCACACTTTCCGACGACGCCAGTATCGATGATGCCGATGCCGACGGGGCCGATGTGAACGATATCGATGAAAACGATATCGATTCCAGCAATGCCCGTCCGGCCAGGCGGCTGAAGTTTCAGCAGCGCGTACCGGATATCGAACGGATGGCGGGACGGTACTGCCCCATACGCGCCGACGCGCTGCGCCTTGCGCAGGAGACGCTGCGGCAGACCGTTGCTGCACTGGCCGGCGAAAAACGCCTGCTTTCCCCCTTGCAGCTCGAACGGCTCATCTTTCGCATCATGCATGGCATCGCCCATTCCAGCCTCTTTGCCGGATCGGTCGAGGCGGCTGTCGACGACACGCCGCATCCGGAAGAGCGACGGCACCGGGATCTCTAGGATCTACAGACCCTAATGGACGCCGGCATCTTCCTGTGCCTGGCAGTCTCTCGTCAGCGCCTCGACGATCGCGTCGCGGGCCGCCATGTCGGTCGACAGGATATAGGGCTGGGCAGTTGCCGATTCCGGCATGTTCGGCATGACATAGAGGAAGGGGACGTCGCGCTCGTCAAGATCCTCCGACAATTGCAGCAGGTCATCGGCCGGCAGAGAGAGATCGAGCAGGATCCCGCCCGAACGACGTGCAAGATCCATATCCAGTGCGGCCGGCGCTATCGGTCCGTGCAGGCGCACCCCTGACCGCATCCAGGCTTCGCGTATGGCATCGTCAACCAGACCGTCCGGCCCGACCACGATCACATCAAATCCAATCACCAGCGTCCCTTTCAGCGGGCAATCATCTTCAGTCAGAGGTTACGCCGCAAGGCGGCGCGGCCGGTTCATGGCATTGTCACGCGCGCACTCAGGCTCGCCATGAACAGGCGGACATGCTGCGCGATCAACATGAATGACCTTCCGCCTATTCGGCAGCGAGTGCCTTGCGGCGTTCTTCGAAAGAATGCAAGGGCAGTTCATGGCTGGAGAGGTTCGGGCAGCGACTTAATTGCTGCGCCAGCGAATTGATCAGCCACAGGGTGGCGGGACCGGGGGAATCGGCGATGCGGCGTATGGCGTAAAGCGGGTATTCCGCCGTCTCATAGGCATCGATCTTCAGCGGGCAAAGGCGGCCGCTCGCCAGGTCTTCGAGAATGAGCGAGGCCGGCAGCCCGCCCCAGCCCAGGCCGCCGCGGATCAGCTGGTGCTTCGTGGCGATGTCGCTCACCCGCCAGATCTTGTAGGACAGGACGTTGAAGGTCTGGCCTTGGGTGATGCCGGAGGCGTCGGTGACCACCAGTTGCACCTCCTCCCGCACGTCCACCCGGGTGAGCGGACGTCCAAGCTGCGCCAGCGGATGATCATAGGCCGCCACCGGCACCATGTAGGAATGGCCGATCTTCTGGACGGTCAGCGAATCATCCTGCTTCATCAGCATGCCGCCGACGCCGACGGAAGCCTTGCCGCTCAGCACCATGTCCATCACCATGCCGAGCTCGCCGGAATTCAGGCTGAGCGCGACGGACGGAAAGAGCTTGCCGAACTCAGACAGGGTCTCCACCACCGCCTGGGTCGGAACCATTGTGCTGATGGCGAGCGACACTTCCGCCTCAAGCCCCTGTTTCAAGGCCTTGGCGCGCGCCCGCATGATCTGCAGATCGGAGACGATGCGGCGGGAATCGGCCAGCATCGCCTTTCCGGCCTCGGTCAGATGGGTCTGGCGGGTGCCGTTGCGCTCGAACAGCGACACTTCAAGCTGTGCTTCGAGATTGCTGATCGTATAGCTGATCACCGATTGCGCGCGGTTGAGATTGCGCGCCGCGGCACTGAAGCTGCCAGCTTCGGCCACCGCCAGAAACACCTGCAACTGATCCAGCGTCGGGTTCGGCTCCATCATCCATCCATTTCGTCGATAGGTAATTTCTATATTATCTCGATTTTCTTGATGAGTGTCCACTTCTAAATAGGGCGCAACGCAGCCGCGTTCCCGATCAAACCGTATGGATATGATGATGTCGAAGATCCTTCTCGTGACCTCGAGCCCCCGCGGAGACGAATCCGTTTCCTCCAAGATCGCCGCAGATCTGGCGCAGGCGCTTGCCGCGTCCACCGGCGCGACCATTGCCCGCCGCGATGTCGGCCAGCAGCCGATCGCTCATCTGGATACCGTCACCACGGCAGCGATCCGCAAGGCACCGGCCGACCGCACCGCTGAAGAAGCGGCAGCGGCCAAGACGTCCGATACGCTGATCGAGGAGCTTCTGTCGGCAGACCAGATCGTCATCGGCACCGGCCTCATCAACTTCAACATCTATTCCGGGCTGAAAAGCTGGATCGACAATATCGCACGGGCCGGGGCAACGTTCCGCTATACGGCTGCCGGTCCGGAAGGGCTTGCCACGGGCAAGAAGGTCTACATCGTCCTGGCAGCCGCCGGCGTCTATTCCGAAGGCCCGGCCGCCGGCATGAACCACGCCGTCCCCTACCTCAAGACCGTGCTGGGCTTCATGGGCATGACCGATATCGAAGTGGTCTATGTGGAAGGCCTGGCCTTCGGACCGGAAGCCGTGGCCAAGGCTCTGGCCTCTGCCGAAAGCCGCACGGCCGAACTGGCACGCGCCGCCTGATCCCACAAACCTGATCTAAGGCGCCTCATCGGGGGCGCCTCATCCGGGGGGCGCCTGATAGGGGGCGCCTCGTCCGGGGGGCACCTCTTCCGAGACGCCGGGATCCCGCCTTCAGGCCTGGAAGGCGAGCCGCCGTTCGCGATCATTGGCAATGGCGGCTCTATCCAGCGGGCGGTGCGCCAGACCCGCCTCACCCCCTCTGGCAGGAACCAGGCCGGGATCGATCTGCGTCAGCCGCTGGTCGAGCGGCACCGGACGGCCCAAGAGAAAGCCCTGCAACTCGTCGCAGCCGGCGGCGCACAGGAATTCCGCTTCCTCGATCCGCTCCACCCCTTCCGCGACGATCTTCATGCCAAGACTCGTGCCGAGATTGATGATCGTCTGGACGATGGCCTGCGCCTTTTCCGAATCATCGACAAAGGACACGAAGCTGCGGTCGATCTTGATGGAATCGAAGGGATAGCGCGAGAGATAGCTGAGCGAGGAATAGCCGGTGCCGAAATCGTCAAGCGCGATGGAAAAGCCGAGCTGTTTCAAGTCCTTCAAAGTCTGCACCGCCCGCTTGTCATTGTCGATGAGCATGCTTTCGGTGATTTCCAGCTCGATCAGATGCGCCGGCGCTTTCGTGATGCGCAGCGTCTCCACCATATTGGACAGGAAATCCGAATGGCGGAACTGCAACGGGCTGACATTGATGCTGATGCGCAGGCCGCCGAGGGAGGGAAGGATGCGACAGGCTTCCAGAACCACCCAGCGGCCAAGCGCGATGATCTGGCCGGAGGCTTCGGCCACGGGAATGAAATCGGAGGGCGGGATCAGCCCCTTTTCCGGATGACGCCAGCGCAAGAGCGCCTCATAGCCGCTGATCGTCGCGGTGGCCGTCTCGATGCGCGGCTGCAAATAGAGCTCGAATTCCCGCCGCTCCAGCCCGAGATCCAGATCCGCCTCCAGCGCTCGCCGCTTCTCGATCAGCTCATTCATGCCGTGCTTGTAGATGCAGGCCGTGTTCCGGCCATTCTCCTTGGCGCGGTAGAGCGCGATATCGGCACAACCGACAAGGCTGTCGACATGGCCGGCATGGTCGGGGCAGAGCGCGCTGCCAATACTGACCGTGACATGAACCTTCTCGCCCTGCCCCACGACGATCGGCTCGCGCATGGCCCGCAGCAGGCGATGAGCAAAATCCTCCAGCTGATTGCCGAAAGCCGCCTTTGTCAGGATCACGGCGAATTCGTCGCCGCCGAGACGCGCGACGACATCCGTCGGCGTCACCAGCTTTCGCAAACGCTGCGCCAGTTCGCGGATGACCGTATCGCCCGCCTGGTGACCGTGTACATCGTTGATGTCCTTGAAATGATCGATATCCACCAGCACGACGCCGCATCGCGCGCCACGGTCGGACCAGTGCACGAGGCTCTCCAGCCGTTCGGTGAACAGGGTCCGGTTGGGAAGCGCCGTAAGCGGATCATGCAAGGCCAGGAAGCGGATCCGATGCTCCGCCTCCTTTCTCTCGCGCAGATCGACGATACAGCCGATCCTTGCCTTGCGGCCGCGATAGACGATGTCGCGGCCCTTGACCTGAACCGGCACCCGCTCGCCATTGCTGCAGATCAGCGTCAGTTCATGGGCGCTGTCGTCGTTCAGCTCCGTCAGCGCCTTCAGCTCGACCCCGGCTTGCGTTTCGAGCAGTTCCGACAGGTGGCGGCCGGCCAGATCGGATAGCGGCGAGCCGACCAGCGCCTCGAGCTGACGGTTGCCGTCGACGAGGACGCCGTCGACATGAATGAGAATGGCTTCGAAGGTCGTATTGGCAAAGGCGGCAACGCGCTCCGCCTCCTCCTGGTCGCGCTGCATTTCCAGCAGGGCTCCGCGGCCCCGCTCGTCCTGCTCGATCGAATCCATCAGCCGGTTGAAAAGCCGCGTGAGCCGTTCGGATTCATCACCGCGCACCGGCGTCAGGCGCTTGGTGAGATCGGCCTGGCCCGCCAGAAGATCGGAAATGGCATCCTCGACATGACCTATGCCCATGGGCGTCGCATGTTCTGCGGCGTTCAGCCCGTCCTCTTCCGCCTTGGCCGTGACGCGCAGCCTGATTGTCCGGTCACAGATCCAGAAAAAGGCAAAGCCCAGTCCGAACGCCCAGTAGAAATTGATCCCCGCCCCCAGGGTCTGGATGTAAAGCTGGTCGATGCGGCTGCCGGCCGGCAGGTTTTCCACCGGCGCCAGCAGCGCGAGGCCGAGCGTGCCGACCACGCCTGCAAAGGCGTGGATGCCGATGGCGCCGACGGCGTCATCCACCTTCAGGCGCCGCTCGACAAAGGCATTGCCGAACAGCGCCACGGCACCGCCCGCAGCGCCGATGAGCAGCGCGCCGCCCGGCTCCAGCAGATGGCATCCGGCCGTGACCGCCACAAGGCCACCCAGCATGCCGCCATTCGATTTTTCCGGCAGGATCACCCCATCCTGATAAAAGCCGATGATATAGCCGACACAGGCGCCCATGCCGCCGGCAAGCACGGTATTCAAAATGATCGGCGCGATCTGCGCGCCGGCATGCAGGGTCGATCCCCCGTTGAAGCCGATCCAGCCGATGAACAGCAGGAAGGCCCCGGTGGTGGACAGAACGGGATTGTGACCGGCAATGCGGATGGGACTTCCATCCGCGTCGAAACGATCGAGCCGCGGGCCGATGACCATGCAGGCCGCCAGAGCGACCCAGCCGCCGGTGGCATGCACCACCGTCGATCCGGCGAAATCCACGAATCCCCAGTCGGCCAGGAAGGCGGAATTTTCGCCGCCAAGTGCCGCGCCCCATGTCCAGTGCGCAAAGATCGGATAGATCAAAGCCGACAGGAAGACCGAGCCGAAGACATAGGCCGAAAGCCGCATGCGCTCGGCCACCGCACCCGATACGATGGTGGCGGCCGTTCCGCAAAACATCACCTGGAATACGAAGAAGCCGGCCTGCCAGGGATCGAGGTTGCGCAGGAAGTAGAAGTCGCCGTCCCAGCCGAAGGGCAGGCCTTGCGACTTGCCGAAGGCCAGCATGAAGCCGATGGCCGCAAAGGCCACCACGCCGAAGACGAAGTCCAGAAGGTTCTTCTGTGCGACATTGATGGAATTCTTGGACCGGACCATGCCGGCTTCCAGCAGCAGAAAGCCCACCTGCATCATCATGACGAGGCCGGAGGCGGCCATCAGCCAGGTAAGATCGATCGAGAGGCGCGGATCGACGGGTGTCGTCTGTGCTGCAAGCGCGCCATCCGCCGCGATGATCACAATGCTCCAGGCGGTCGCAAAGGCAGGAAAACGTCTGGAGCAAAGCTTCATCAATACACCCGGCAATATTCATCGGCGAATATCGTTCGAGTCTAACCGAGAGGCTTTAATACAAGGTGATCATCGCAAGGCCGAGGCCAAAAGGCGCAAGCCTTTCCATGACTTGCCGTCGAGCTCGCCGAACGTCAGGCGGAGCGGCTCTCAACGCCATCGGCAAACAGGGACGCACCGTTCTGGTCGATGATCTGACGGCCCTTGCGGAAGGTGCAGTCCAGCGCATCTTCCATGGAGGTGAACATGTCGGCGCGAACGAAATTGCGCACCAGTTCCTGCCCTTCAACCTGCTTGACGATACGGCCGGCCAGGCGAAGCTGCGAGCCCTCCCGCACGGGTTCGGCATAGATCAGGCAGCCGGCATGTTCCTGAGGCTCGGCTTTCGCAGCCGGTTGCGCGCTGCTCTGGCCGCCGCCGGAAAAGGCAGACCGGATCTTTGAGAAGAGAGATGTCATGCTGCGTTCGCCTTTCAAGAAACAATCAATGTGTCATCCGTATATAGGGCATCCGGACGAGGGTCGATATCTTGCGATAGCTTAGGGTCAAAACCCGGCTGCAGCAAAGTGCGGCCCGGTCAGATGATGAGGTTGGCGAGGATCTCGTTGTCGGTAATGTCCTGGTAGCCGAGGCCGGCCGCATCGAAGCGGCCCAGAAGATCGGCGAAATTCTCCGGATCGCGGGTCTCGATGCCGATCAGGATGGAGCCGAAATTGCGCGCCGATTTCTTCAGATATTCGAAGCGGGCAATGTCATCGTCCGGTCCGAGAAGATTGAGGAAATCGCGCAGCGCGCCGGGCCGCTGGGCGAGGCGCAGAATGAAGTATTTCTTCAGCCCGGCATGCCGCATGGCGCGTTCCTTTACATCCGGCAGACGTTCGAAGTCGAAATTGCCGCCGGATACGATCGCCACGACCGTCTTGCCGCGCAGCTGATCGGGATCGAGCGCTGCAAGCGCCGTCAGCGACAGGGCGCCGGCCGGCTCCAGCACGACACCTTCGATGTTCAGCATGTCGATCATCGTGACGCAGATGGCGTTTTCCGGCACCGCCATCACCTGCGCTTCGGAAAATCGCTGCAGGGCGGCAAAGTTCATGTCGCCGATGCGGGCGACGGCCGCGCCATCGACGAAATTGTCGACCTTTGCCAGCGTGACCGGATGGCCGGCCTTCAGGCTCTCTTTGAGGCTCGGCGCACCCTCGGGCTCCACCATGAGGAAAGCCTCCTCGTGAAGCTCATCGCCGAGATAGCCGGTAAGGCCCGATGCAAGTCCGCCGCCGCCCACCGGCATGACCACGAGATCGGGACGCGTGCCTTCGGGCAGCTGCTGCCGGATCTCGGCTGCTACCGTTGCCTGGCCTTCGATGATATCGGCATGATCGAAGGGCGGAACCATCACGCCCTCGATCTCTTCGACATGGGCGCGCGCGGCAGCGTAGCACTGGTCGAAAATATCGCCCACCAGACGGATGCGGATGAACTCGCCGCCGAACATGCGCGTCTTGTCGATCTTCTGCTGCGGTGTCGTGACCGGCATGAAGACGACGCCATGCACCTGGAAATGGCGGCATACGAAAGCGAAGCCCTGTGCATGGTTGCCGGCCGAGGCGCAGACGAAGATGCGGGTCCGGTCGCCGTGCTGCAGCGCCTTGCGGAAGAAATTGAACGCGCCGCGGATCTTGTAGGAGCGCACGGGCGAGAGATCTTCGCGCTTGAGCCAGATGTCGGCATTGAAGCGGCGGCTGAGATGCTCGTTCAATTGGAGCGGCGTTTCGGGAAAGATCTCCCGCATCGCCTGCATCGCCTCATCCACAGCCTTGCTCGTCATCTTCGTCCATCCGTTGAATTTCCATCCGCGGCCCGCTATGCCATAGCTGATCGTGAGAGACAAAAGCTTCTTTCCGCAGCCAACAATTCGGGACTCACGCTTTTGAACGCGAACCTCTTCCGCTCTTCGATCTATGTGGCCGGCCTGTGCGGCCTTTACCTTGCAGCGGCGATGTTCGTGCCGGCGCTCGCCGATCTCTATTATGGCAATCGCGACTGGACGATCTTCGTGATCTCCGGCGTACTGGTCGGCGGTCTGTCGCTGGCAGCCGCCATGGCGACGCGCGGCACGCCTCCGGTCTTCAACAAGCGTTTCGGCTTTTTCATCGTCAACCTGCTATGGGCGGTGTTCTCGATCATCGGTGCCTTTCCCTTCTATGTCTCGCCGATCGGCCTGAGCTTCGCGCAGTCGCTGTTCGAATCGATCTCCGCCATCACCACCACCGGATCGACCGTGATCACGGGACTGGACAACATGCCGCCGGGAATCCTTCTGTGGCGCTCGCTGCTGCACTGGCTTGGCGGTATCGGCATCGTCGCGCTCGGCCTGTTCGTGCTGCCCTTCCTGCGGGTGGGCGGCATGTCCTTCTTCAAGCTGGAATCCTCCGACACCAACGACAAGCCCTTCGCCAAGCTGGCAAGCTTTACCCGCGCCTTCATGGCTGTCTATGTCGGCATCACCATTGCCTGCACGGTGGCTTTCGATCTTGCCGGAATGAGCCATTTCGACGCGCTCAACCATGCCATGGCGACAGTCGCGACCGGCGGCTTTTCCACCCATGACGCCTCGTTCGGCTATTTCAACAGCCTTCCGCTGATGTGGATCGCCACGATTTTCATGACCCTCTGCAGCCTGCCCTTCTCGATCCTGATCCTGTTTGCGGTGCGGCGCAGGCTGGACAGTCTTCGTGATCCGCAGGTCGCCTTCTTCCTTGGCTATCTCACCGTATTTTCACTGATGGCCGGCCTCTACAATCACCTGCGCAATGGGGTGGAGATCCCGGTGGCCATGGCGCATGCCTTCTTCAATATCTCGTCCCTGCTTTCCACCACGGGTTATGCCAGCGAGGATTACACGCTCTGGGGGCCTTTCGCGATCACGCTGGCCTTCATCGTGACCTTCATCGGCGGGTGCTCCGGCTCGACCGCCGGCGGCATCAAGGCCTATCGCTTCGTGGTGATCTTCAATGTCATCCGGGCGGGCATCAAGAAGCTGATCTATCCGAATGCCATCTATCCGGTGCGCTACGGCAATGCGACAGTCGATCCGGAAGTGCTGCGCGGCATCTTCATGTTCGTCAGCCTCTATATCCTGCTCTGGGCCTTCGGAAGCCTGTGCATGTCGCTTCTGGGATACGATTTTCTCACGTCGATCTCCGCCTCTATCACCTGCCTGTCGAATGTCGGGCCGGGCCTCGGCAGCATTATCGGTCCGGTCGGAAATTTCTCGACCCTGTCGGAGCCGGCGCTTTACCTGCTCTCGCTGCTGATGCTTCTGGGACGCCTCGAGGTTCTGACCGTTCTGGTGCTGATGTCGCCGCTCTTCTGGCGGCGCTGATTGGTGCGGACGACGGGGGTCGAACCCGTATACCCGAAGGCGAGGGATTTTAAGTCCCTTGCGTCTACCAGTTTCGCCACGTCCGCAATCGAGGTGCTTTATTCAGCGGGTTGCGCGAAAAATGCAAGGGCAGGATGAGAAAGAATCGTTCGCTCGGAGCGGCTCCGGCATGCTAAAGCCACCGCCCTCCCCGGCGGCGGAGATCACCCTCATCGCGCCGCATCCGCGGGTGCAACCAGGTGCACCCAAAGGAACTCCGAGCCCGCCATACCGTTTACAACGCAAGCCAAACGGATCAGGATCCGACCATGAAAAAGCGCATCGCGTCCCTCCTCAGCATCCTGTTGCTGACCGCCTGCACGACAGGAACCGTGGAGCCCATCCCCGGCAGCATCACCTATGGCGGCCAGCCGCGCACCAAGCTCACCAAATCGCCGGTGGGCAGCCTTCTGACGCATCAATTCTATTCCGAAGGCCGCGTGGCGCAGGAAACCTATGTGCTTCAGCCGGACCGCAGCCTGAAGCTGATCGAACGCACATGGCGCCCGATCGTGAATTTCTAGGGACCTGCCTCGGCTGGACGGGCGCGCGCTTGCGCCGGCGCGGCAGGCAAATGACGGGCGGCGGCATGTTTGCCGTCACGCCGAAGGCCTGTGGCGTGGAGCGCTCGGGACCGGAGTCCTTGCCGTCTGCGGAGAAAGACCTATTTTGCGCAAAAAAGCAGAGGGATGATCGTGAAGTACCGGTTTCTAATCGTTGAGGACAGCCTCCTCATCGCCATGGATCTAGAGGAAGCGGTGGCGCGTGCCGGCCACGAGGTGATCGGCATTGCACCGGACATGACGGTTGCGCTGAATTATGCGAAAGAAAGCGACATCGCCTTTGTCGACGTGCGGCTCGCCGACGGCGAAACGGGTCCGCGGCTTGCCCGCATGCTGGTGGATCGCGGCGTGCTGGTCGTCTTCGTCACCGGCAATCCGATGCTGGTGGAAGGCCGCGATGCCGGCGCGCTTGGCGTGATTCCAAAGCCGCTCACGCAGCAGGCGGCGGCCGATGTGATCGATTTCGTCGTCGACTGGAAGAGCGGCCGCAAGCGGCATCCGCCGGCGCGCATGCGCCTTTTCCAGCCGCTTGCGCCCACTCTCTGAGCCTGCCTGCTTGAACGCTTGGGGCGAGGCGCCTCAAATCCTTCGGCTTCAGTTCCGGGCTTGACGGCGCAGGGCGTCATGGTCCGGGGTTCCGTGCCCTCGTCCGCGCCGGCCCGATCTTGACGGCTGGATGAGCGCCTGCGAGCGCCGGCCGGAAAGCACGGCGCCCGCAAATCCGTCACATCCGCTCAGCCAGCCAGTTTAGCAGCAAGTTTCGCGACATGGGCGCCCTGGAAGCGCGCGCCTTCCAGTTCAACGGCGGAAGGCTGACGCGATCCGTCGCCATTGGTGATCGTCGAAGCGCCATAGGGCGAGCCGCCCTTGACTTCTTCCGTGCCCATCTGGCCCTGGAATGTGTAGGGCAGGCCTGCCACCACCATGCCCTGGTGCAGGAATGTCGGGATGAAGCTCAATATGGTCGATTCCTGGCCGCCATGCTGGGTCGCGGTCGAGGTGAAAGCGGAGCCGACCTTGCCGACCAGCTTGCCCTGGAACCACAGGCCGCCCGTCTGATCCCAAAAATTGCGCATCTGCGAAGCCATGGTGCCGAATCGCGTGCCGGCGCCGACGATGATGGCATCATAGTCGACAAGATCATCGACCTTGGCGATCGGAGCCGGCTGATCCATCTTGTAATGCGAGGCCTTGGCCACCTCTTCCGGAACCAGTTCCGGCACGCGCATCACGGTCACGTCCGCGCCTTCGGATTTGGCACCTTCCGCCACGGCATAGGCCATGGTTTCGATGTGACCATAGGTGGAATGATAAAGAACCAGAACCTTCGCCATATTTCTCTCCGTTGATGTCCGGGGCAGAAATCCGCCCGCGTCCGCTGTAATTTATCCGAGTTTCCCCGACTTGCCAGACCATGGCTTGCGGACGGACTGTTTGCAAAACGCGAACGATCCGGCCGCCACGGTCACAAAGCCTTGACAATCGCCGCGCAATTGCCCGGCAATGCCGCGTCAAGAACCGCTCGTCTCTTCTCTGCTTTTTTGGCATAAGCAGTCTTGTCGATTTTTGAGTTCAAGAGGGAATTCCCATGCCCACCGAGATTGTCACGGCTGCCATGCTGGCGATTGGCGACGAACTTCTGTCCGGCCGGACGAAAGACAAGAATATCGGCCATCTGGCCGATGTGCTGCTTTTGGCGGGCATTGATCTGAAGGAGGTGCGCATCGTCGCCGATGATCAGCACGCCATTGTCGATGCGCTGAATGCCCTTCGCGCACGCTACACCTATGTGTTTACCTCGGGCGGCATCGGGCCGACGCATGACGACATTACCGCCGATGCCGTATCGGCGGCGTTCGGCCTGCCCTGCGAGCATGATCCGCAGGCGATGCAGCTCTTGAGCGCCATGTATGCCGGACGCGGCATGGACTTCACGGAGGCGCGGCAGCGCATGGCCCGCATGCCGCGCGGCGCCCGCCACATCGCCAATCCCGTGTCCACGGCACCGGGCTTCATCGTCGAGAATGTCTATGTCATGGCCGGCGTCCCGCAGGTCTTCCAGGCCATGGTCGACAATATCCTGCCGGACCTGAAAACCGGCAGCCCCATGCTGACGCGTGCGCTTGCCTGCCCCTATGGCGAAGGCGATATCGGCACTGCGCTCGCTGCCATCCAGCAGGCGCATCCGGAGACGAGCATCGGCTCCTATCCCAAATATGACGGGCAGCGTTTCTCCACCGAACTCGTCGTGCGGGCGCGGACGGCCGAGGCGCTGGAAGCCGCCAGCGAAGCCATTGCCGCGATGATCACCAATATGGACAAAGCCCGTTCGGTGACCCGCCCCGGCCCGGAAGCCTGACGCCGCCAGGGGACATCGGTGATCACGGCGGATGATTTCGGGCCGCCTTGACCCACCTCAATGCAACCCCATGTCTTGATGAGGATGGTGGATCATCATCTACCGAGATCTTTATCAGGAGGCACCACAATGGGCTACCGGACGATCGTCGCCATTCTCGACAATCAGCATCATGCCGCGCCGATCAGCGATTTCGCCGTCGCATTGGCGCGGCAGTTTTCGGCACATGTCATCGGACTGCATGTCGAAGCGGTCGCGACGGTGCCGTTGATCGCACCAATGGAAATTCCGGATCCGACGGCCATCGAAGTCCTGCAGAAGGCAGCGCAGGAAGAGACGCGGGCGATCGAGGCGATCTTCCGCAAGCGGATGGATGCCGAGGGCCTGTCCTATGAATGGCGCAATGCGATTTCCACCTCCGGCTATCATTGCGATCTGGCGCTGTCGGTTGCCCGCACCAGCGACCTGATCCTCGCCTATCAGGCGGATGAGCGCCAGGGGGGCGAGCCGGCGGCGGATCTCGAGGCCCTGCTGATCGAGACCGGACGGCCGCTTCTTCTCGTGCCGCACGTGCTGATGGAAGCGCAGCCGATCCGTCGAGCGCTGATCGCCTGGAACGGATCGAAGGAAGCGGCGCGCGCCGCCTTCGATGCCCTGCCTTTGTTGAAGGATGCCGAGAGCGTCGAGATCTTCTCGGTCGACCCGCCCGACATGGCGGGCCAGTCTCCGGATCTGGCCGGCGCCGACCTTGCCTCCGCTCTGGCCCGGCACGGCGTCAATGTCGCCTTGCGCACCGAAGAGAACTGCCAGATCCCGACAGCGGCCGCGATCGAGAACAGGCTCACGGAAGATGGCGTCGACCTTCTGGTGATGGGCGGCTATGGCAGTTCGCGCTGGTGGGAATTCCTGTTCGGCGGCGTTACCCGCAGCGTGCTGGAAAGCATGACGGCGGTGACGCTTCTGTCGCGCTGATTGCCGCTTGCATAAGCGTTAGCCAATATCACGCTTGTGCTTGCCATATCTGATCATCTGCCGCTAATAGCAACGGCCAACGGGATGCGCGACACGTGCGTATCCCGCGGGCTGCACCGCAAGGCCGGCGCGCCCTCCACTCTCGAACACTGCGCGCCTGGAGCCATCGATGTCATTACCCGAAAAAGCCTTTCCCGTATCCTGGGATCAGTTCCACCGCGATGCCCGCGCGCTTGCCTGGCGGCTTGCCGGCCTGCCGCAGGATTTCCGCGCGATTGTCTGCATTACCCGCGGCGGTCTGGTTCCGGCGGCGATCATCTCGCGCGAACTCAATATCCGGCTGATCGATACCGTCTGCGTCGCCTCCTATCATGACTATGTCAACCAGGGCGAATTCAACCTGTTGAAGGGAATCGCCCCGGAACTGATGACGAATGAGGGCGAAGGCATTCTCGTCATCGACGATCTGACGGATACCGGCAAGACCGCTTCGGAGGTTCGCAGCCTGATGCCGAAGGCGCATTTCGCCTGCGTCTACGCTAAGCCGAAGGGTGTGCCGACGATCGATACCTTCATCACCGAAGTGTCGCAGGATACCTGGATCTATTTCCCTTGGGATATGGGCTTTACCTATCAGGAGCCGATCGCCAAGGGACCAAAGGGCTGATCGCCGAAAGCGGCTGAGAGCCCGGCCCCCGATCCTGCCGTTTCGACGGGCGTGGACTGCGGGCCAAACACGTCCGGGGACACGCTGGCGTGCCCCCGGGTCTTTTTATAGGTCTTTCCCGAACATCTTTTTCAGACCTTCATCCCGACGTCTTGTCGGTCCGGATGGACCGGATCTCAGGCTGCCGTGCGATAGGAATTTGCAGTCGCGCTGGCACTGGCGCCGCCATCGAGGCGGAAATGGGCCAGCGTCTCGCTGAGCTGCCGGCTTTCGGATGCGAGAACCTGGCTTGCGGCCGTCGTCTCTTCCACCATGGCGGCATTCTGCTGGGTCATCTGGTCCATGTGGTTGACCGAAGTGTTGATTTCGCCCAGCGCCGCCGACTGTTCCGACGCGGCCCGCGCGATCATGACGACCTGTTCGTTGACGCGGTTGACGAAGTTCTCGATCTCCTTCAGCGCCTCGCCGGTGGAGAGAACCAGCGATACGCCGCCCTTCACCTCATCCGCCGACGTATTGATCAGCGTCTTGATTTCCTTGGCGGCATTGGCGGACCGCTGGGCCAGTTCGCGCACTTCCTGGGCAACGACGGCGAAGCCGCGGCCCGCCTCGCCGGCCCGCGCCGCCTCGACGCCGGCATTCAGCGCCAGAAGATTGGTCTGGAAGGCAATTTCGTCGATGACGGAGATGATCTGGCTGATCTTCTGCGAGGATTGCTCGATGCGGCCCATGGCGTCGATCGCATCGCGCACGATGCCACCGGACCGGCTGGCGCTGACCTTGGTATCGCCCACCAGCTTCGTCGCCTCATTGGCGCGATCGGTCGACATTCGCACGGTCGTGGTGATCTCTTCCAGCGCGGCAGCCGTCTCCTCAAGCGCGGCGGCCTGTTGCTCGGTCCGACGCGACAGCTGGTCGGCCGCCGAGGAGAGTTCGCCGGAATTGTCGGAAATGGTTCCGGCAGCCGTGCGGACATTCGCCATGGTGCCGCGCAGGGTCG
Source organism: Rhizobium sp. SSA_523 (assembly GCF_030435705.1). Classification (NCBI taxonomy): domain Bacteria; kingdom Pseudomonadati; phylum Pseudomonadota; class Alphaproteobacteria; order Hyphomicrobiales; family Rhizobiaceae; genus Affinirhizobium; species Affinirhizobium gouqiense. The sequence continues at coordinate 653,800 of NZ_CP129382.1, read as the reverse complement.
CCATGGTCGCGTTGACATTCTGCTGCAGCTCGGCAAAGGCGCCCTGGAACTGGCCGTTCATATCTTGGGTCAGATCCTGCTCGGCCAGCGCTGCGATCACGCGGCGGACTTCGGTAATGCCGCGATCCACGTTCTCCACCAGTTCGTTGACCCCGGTGGCGAAGCGCGCCAGATCCTCATCCTCATAGCTCTTGGTGATCCGGCGGCTGAAATCGCCGGATGCGGCCGCGGCCACCATATCGCTGATGGAGACCTGCAGGTCCTTGCTCTGACGGTTGAGTGCCGCTTCCTGCTGTTCCAGTTCGCGCATGTGGATTTCATTGGCGCGGAAGATTTCCAGCGCCCGGGCCATTTCACCGATTTCGTCCTTGCGATCGGTATCGGTGACGGCGTTCGACGAATCACCCTTGGCCATGGCGCTCATGACGAGCGTCATGCGGCGGATGGGTCTGGCAATCTCGCGCCGTGCGATGATGAGGCTGAGCGCCACCCCTGCCGCAATGCAGATGAGTGCCGTCACAGCCAGGATGAGAACCGTGGTGCTCGACTTGTCCAGCGCGAAAGTGCGGGACTGGGAGAGGGTCTTGGCCGAATAGGTGCTGTAGACCTTGATGGCGGCGGTAACGGTCTTCTGACCCTCGAGCGCTGCATCAAGAGCGGCTGCCATGGCCTTGGGATCCTTGCCGGCATCGGTTCCGGCGATCTTCACCATGCTGCGAATCGTATCGAAATAGGCGTTCAGGCTGGTGCGGATATCCGAAAGCTGCTTCTGCTCCTCCTGATCGGCAGTGGCGGCGATCTTGGGCAGGCGCTCCAGCATTTCCTTGGCCCGCTTCTCCGTCTCGGCGGCGAAATCGGCCGCCTTTTCCGGCGCAAACGCCAATTGGTAGGTCATTCTGGAAATGGCGATGACGTCGATGCGCAGATCCATGGCCTCGCGGGCAACCTCCTCGCGGGCGCCGGTATCCTTCAAGGCAGATCCCAGCGAGAACAGGCCATTGGCGCCCACGGCCGCAATCGCGGCAGAGGCGGCGCCCATCAGCACGACGACAAGGCTGATCTTTTTCAATATGCTTAGGTGACGGATTTTCATCAGTGAACCCCTGGCTCGGACGGACAAGAATGCGGAAAGGCCGGGGCTCGAAGGCGCGCCACCGTCTTTTCTGTCAGTCAATTATAATTTTCGAACGTTAAAAATTTTTCCGGTGTGCCGCACTGCGGCAAAGCCCGCATTTGCAGGCCTTCCGGAGCGTGAGCCTGAAAGGCCAATCCTTCACCGCGAATGAGCTGCCGCGGCCAAGGCATTGACTTTCCTCAGCGATTCGTTTCTCCCCGTTTTCCACAGCTGCGAGCCACAATATCTTGTGGTTAAAAATCCATTGCGAGCTACGCCTTGACGAATCTATGCGGGCGGACGAGATTGCTGTTCATGTTGCGGCGGCGACTGGACCGGGCATGACGAGGCCGGTTCCAACAAGCGTAATCCTGTTTCCTGCAGGCCTGAAACGTGGCGATTTCTCACAAAGCGCCCGGTGGAGAACTGCGCCGTTCGCTTGGCTGTGCCGCGATGAAAAAGGAATGGTGGAAATCGATTATTTACGCTATATTTAGTATTGGCGACCACCATACACGCAATATATAGGCTAAACCATCTGCGGATGATTTACCATTCGAGCTGAAGACGGAACGGTTGCCGGTGGCATTGCGCCATTGCGACCGAGAGGACATTTCGCGCCCAGCGGAGCGCGGCAACGAGGACGAGAGACATGCGCATTGAACGTCGCTTCACAAAACCCGGCGCAGGCGCCTATGCGGAGATTAAGTTCCGCAAGGCCACCAGCGAGATCCGCAATCCGGATGGCTCCATCGTCTTCCGCCTGGCCGATATCGATGTGCCCTCGCAGTTCTCGCAGGTCGCGACCGATGTCCTGGCCCAGAAATATTTCCGCAAGGCCGGTGTTCCGAAGGTTTTGAAGCGCGTCGAGGAGAATGACGTTCCCTCCTTCCTGTGGCGTTCGGTTGCCGATGAGAAGGCACTGCGGGATCTGCCGGAGGCGGAGCGCTACGGATCGGAAACCGATGCGCGGCAGGTCTTCGACCGGCTGGCCGGCACCTGGACCTATTGGGGCTGGAAGGGCGGCTATTTCTCCTCCGAGGAAGATGCATCCGCCTTCCGCGACGAGCTGGCCTATATGCTGGCGACGCAGCGGGTTGCTCCCAATTCCCCGCAATGGTTCAACACCGGCTTGCACTGGGCCTATGGCATTGACGGTCCCGGCCAGGGCCATTTCTACATGGATCCCTTCACGGGCAAGCTGACCAAGTCCAAGTCGGCCTATGAGCATCCGCAGCCGCATGCCTGCTTCATTCAGTCCGTCGAGGACGATCTCGTCAACGAGGGCGGCATCATGGACCTTTGGGTTCGTGAGGCGCGCCTGTTCAAATACGGCTCCGGCACCGGATCCAACTTCTCCTATCTGCGCGGCGAAGGCGAAAAGCTGTCGGGCGGCGGCCGTTCGTCCGGCCTGATGAGCTTCCTGAAGATCGGCGACCGCGCGGCGGGCGCCATCAAGTCCGGCGGCACGACGCGCCGCGCCGCCAAGATGGTGGTGGTCGATATCGACCATCCGGATATCGAGGATTATATCGACTGGAAGGTCAAGGAAGAGCAGAAGGTCGCGGCCCTCGTCACCGGCTCCAAGATCGTCTCCCAGCATCTGAAGGCCATCATGAAGGCCTGCGTCAACTGCGAAGGCGATGGCGACGATTGCTTCGATCCGGCCAAGAACCCGGCGCTGAAGCGGGAAATCCGCGCGGCCAAGAAGGACCAGGTTCCGGAAAACTATGTCAAGCGCGTCATCCAGTTCGCTCGCCAGGGCTACAAGGATCTGGAATTCAAGACCTATGATACGGATTGGGATTCGGAAGCCTATCTCACCGTGTCGGGCCAGAATTCGAACAATTCGGTCTCGCTGAAGGACGACTTCCTGCGCGCCGTGGAAAAGGACGGCGACTGGAGCCTGACCGCCCGCAAGGACGGCCGCGTGATGAAGACGCTGAAGGCGCGCGATCTGTGGGAGAAGATCTCCTATGCCGCCTGGGCCTCTGCCGATCCGGGCCTGCACTTCAACACAACCATGAACGACTGGCACACCTGCCCGGCGGCCGGCCCGATCCGCGCCTCCAATCCCTGCTCGGAATACATGTTCCTGGATGACACGGCCTGCAACCTGGCCTCCTTGAACCTGTTGCAGTTCAAGGATGCGGCGACGAAGCGGATCGATATTGCCGATTACGAGCATGCTGTGCGGCTGTGGACGGTGGTTCTGGAAGTGTCCGTCATGATGGCGCAGTTCCCCTCGCGCCGGATTGCCGAACTGTCCTACGAATACCGCACGCTCGGCCTCGGCTATGCCAATATCGGCGGCCTGCTGATGTCCTCCGGCATTCCCTACGACTCTGCCGAAGGCCGCGCCATTGCCGGTTCGCTGACGGCGATCATGACCGGCGTCGCCTATGCGACCTCGGCGGAGATCGCCTCGGAACTCGGCCCCTTCCCGGGCTTTGGGCCGAACCGCGAGAACATGCTGCGGGTCATCCGCAACCACCGCCGCGCGGCCTATGGCGAGGCGACGGGCTATGAGGCCCTCTCCGTCAACCCCGTACCGCTGGTGCATGCGGAAAATCCGGATCAGGACCTCGTGGCGCATGCCAAGGCGGCCTGGGACAAGGCGCTGGAACTGGGCGAAAAGCACGGTTACCGCAATGCTCAGACGACCGTCATTGCACCGACCGGCACGATCGGTCTGGTGATGGATTGCGACACCACCGGTATCGAGCCGGATTTCGCCTTGGTGAAGTTCAAGAAGCTGGCCGGTGGCGGCTATTTCAAGATCATCAACGGCGCCGTGCCGGAAGCGCTGCGGTCGCTCGGCTATAGCGAAAGCCAGATTGCCGAGATCGAAGCCTATGCCGTCGGCCATGGCAATCTCAACCAGGCGCCTGGCGTCAACCCCTCGACGCTGCGCGCCAAGGGCTTCACCGACGAGAAGATCGAGGCCGTCAACGGCGCGCTGAAGGCCGCCTTCGACATCAAGTTCGTCTTCAACCAGTGGACGCTGGGCGCTGACTTCCTGAAGGACGTGCTGAAGGTCTCCGATGCCCAGCTCTCCGATATGAGCTTCAACCTGCTGGAGCATATGGGCTTTTCCCGCAAGGACATCGAAGCGGCGAATATCCATGTCTGCGGCGCGATGACGCTGGAGGGCGCGCCCTTCCTGAAAAACGAGCATCTGCCCGTCTTCGATTGCGCCAATCCCTGCGGCAAGATCGGCAAGCGCTACCTGTCGGTGGAAAGCCATATCCGCATGATGGCGGCGGCCCAGCCCTTCATTTCAGGCGCGATCTCCAAGACGATCAACATGCCGAACGAGGCGACCGTCGAAGATTGCGGTGCAGCCTACATGCTGTCCTGGAAGCTGGCACTGAAGGCCAATGCCCTCTATCGCGACGGCTCGAAACTGTCCCAGCCTCTGAATGCCTCCCTGATCGAGGACGAGGAGGACGAGGATGCCCTGGAAGAGCTGCTCCAGGCACCGGCGGCGGCGCAGGCCGTGCAGGTAACCGAGAAGATCGTCGAGCGCGTGGTCGAACGCCTCGTCCGCAGCCAGGAAAAGCTACCGTCGCGCCGCAAGGGCTATACCCAGAAGGCGAAGATCGGCGGCCATACCATCTTCCTGCGCACCGGCGAATATGACGATGGCCGTCTTGGCGAGATCTTCCTCGACATGAACAAGGAAGGCTCGGCTCTGCGCGCCTTCATCAACAACTTCGCCATCTCCGTCTCGCTCGGCCTGCAATATGGCGTGCCGCTGGAAGAATATGTCGATGCCTTCACCTTCACCAAGTTCGAGCCGGCAGGCATCGTGACGGGCAATGATGCGATCAAGAACGCGACGTCGATCCTCGATTACGTGTTCCGCGAACTGGCCGTCTCCTATCTCAGCCGCCACGATCTGGCGCATGTCGATACATCGGACTTCTCCTCGACGGCGCTGGGCCGTGGGGTATCGGAGGGCAAGGCGGACATCGTCTCCAAGGGGCTGACGCGTGGCTACCGGCCGACGCTGGTGGCCGGTGGCGCCGCTGCCGGGGAGCCGCGCGGCTCTGCATCCGCTGCTCCGGCCAAGGCCGCGCTGGCCAGCGGTGGCAGCAGCAATGTGACGGCCTTTTCCGGCTCTGCCGCGCGCAAGCTGGAACCGGCTCTTGCCGTTTCCTCTTCCGAAGTGGTCTCGTTCAAGCGGGATTATGAGGAGCGCGCACGCGAACTGGCCGAGGAAGTGGCCGAAGAAGTGCTGGCCGACGAAGTGACGACCGGTCTCTTCTCCGACCAGGCCGCCGCCGACGCCGCATCCGCCAAGGCCGACGCGAAGAAGGTGGAGGCCGAACGCCGCATGCGCTCGATCGCGCAGGGCTATACCGGCAATATGTGCACCGAGTGCCAGAACTTCACCATGGTGCGCAACGGCACCTGCGAGAAGTGCGACACCTGCGGCGCCACGAGCGGCTGCAGCTGAGCAGGCGCAGAGGTGAAAAACGGCTGTGGCGCGCAACCGGATCGGACAGCGCGCCACGCCTGCGGATATTCGATCTCAAGGCTGCGCCCCAGCCGCAAGCTCCAGGTGCCAAAGGGCGCCTGGAGCTTCGATCTGCTTGAGGGCAAGCGCCGAAGGCGACCCCAGCGCCGCCTGTCAGGTGATGTCCTGAGCGTCAGGGCCTGACCGTCCGGGTTTGACCCTCAGGGCTTGCTCATCACCGCCCGAATTTCAAGGCTTGACCATCACGGCATGGAAGGCAAGGCTCCGACGATCCGAAGCGAGAGCCCCTCGTAAGGATCGAGCCTCAGGGAAAGCGCACCATCTTCCTGCAGGTCGCCCTTGATCGTCTCGGCGATCATGTCGACCACCGGTCCGGCCGCGACATGCGGCAGAAGCACGACCTCTTCCACCGGCACGCTGCTGAAGTTGAGCGCCGTCACCTGCGTCCCGCGACCATCGGGCAATTCATGAACCATGACGAGCAGGCCCGGCGCCGCCGTATCGGGGATCAGGGTCTGTCTGGCTGCGGCAATGCCATAGGCGTCGCGGACAGCCAGAAGCCGCTTCAGCTGACTGGCGAAGGAATCGGGCTGTTCAAGCTGATCGCAGATGGATCCGTATAAGGCGCGGGCGCGCGGAACGCCTTCGGCCGACTGCGCTTCGTTCGACTGCCCCGTCAGGTCATAGGCGCCGCGCTCGATCCAACGCGTATCGCCATCTCCCATCAGGTGCTTCACCTCCTCCGGCCTGACCGGCAGAGCCCCGACGAGATCCCAGCCCGAAAGCGCGAAAATGCCGGGCTGGAAGGCGTTGTACATGACCAGCAGGAGATGGATCTTGCGGATCAGCTTCACCGTCTCGTCGTTGATCGTCTCGAGATCGTCAATTCCCAGGGCAGCCGCGATGACGCTTGCCGTCGTGCAGGCGATACCATTGGTGACGAAGGGGAGATTATAGGGAGCGCTGGTTCCGGAGAGGCGCTCGCGGATCACGTCTCGCAGATGCATTCGCAGTGTGCGGCCCTGCCAGCTCTGTCCTGCGAAGGTATAGATGTCGTCTGCATGCAGCGTCCAGAAATGCACCAGTTCCGTCGTCAGTTCGTCGTGATTCTGAAGCGCATGAATGAGCGAGGCAGGATCGATGCCGAGGTCATGGGCGGTGCGCAGCATCAGGCGCAGGAATTCCACATCGCCGGTCAAAAGAGCATGATGGTAGGCCGGGCGGGTGATGAAGTCATAGGAAAGATCCGCGCCACCCTTGGACATCGCCGCAATATCGTCGACCGTCAGGTTGAGCTCCTGGAAGGAAAAGCCGCCAGCCTTTCGAATCATGCCGGCCAGAAGCGCATTGCCTGTCATGGACAGCGGGTGGCTTTCGGACCAGGCGGCTCCTTCCGTTCGGCGCTCGACCCCGAGGAAGCCGTTCGCGTCGAGCCGAAGTCCGCGCGCACCCAGATGATCGATCGAGTGAAGTGCGTCGCCGATGATCATCTGCTGCGCTGCAAAGGATGGATCAAGCCAGTTGAGGCTCGGCTGCCCTTCCTTGAAATAGTGGAGGTAGATCCAGCGGCGTGTCTTGCCGTCAACGCCTTCCACGGGCGAAGTGGCGCTCCAATCGGTTTCCTTCACGCCGGGCTCGAAGAAGATGACGCGTTGCAGATGGCCGACGATGAAGCCGCGATCCTTGAAATAGTCGACGGCGTCCGGGCTGAGATTTGCCGCGTCCCTTCCATCGGGCACTTCGGGAAGGTGCGGCCATTCTTCCTCGGGTATCTCCACCATGTGATAGAGGCCGGGATAGGAGGAGTGGCGCATCTCTGCCAGACGGAAATCCGCGCCCTTGCCCGTATGAGAGGGAATGACATCGTCGATCACGATGGCATTGTGAGCGGCGGCCATACGGCTGATCGCGACGAATTCCTCTGTCGTGCCGAAGGCAGGATCGATCTCGAAGCTGATCCGGTCGAAATTGCCGTCAATGGTCGGCGTAAAGGCGCCGTCCTTCAGCCCGCCCGCACGCTTGGTGGGCCCGACATGGATGCCGCGCACGCCGATGGAGGACAATGCGGACCAGAGGTGAGGATCTCCGAGCGTCTTCAGGACCGATTCGCCGGGCTTGGTCAGAAGCGACGGCGGATAGGCGGTGAACCAGACCGAGGCGATCGCCGAGGCCGACCGGGGGCGCGGCTCGGCATAGGGGCGCTGCCACAGGCGGCCCTGCCCGCCATAGGTCTCGGCCATCCGCCTCGCTTGTTCGAGCATGGAAGCGGCGACAAGTTCTTCTATGGTCTCACGTGTGACTGGCATTCAGGTTCCCAACTTCATCGCGACGGACCGTCCCGTCCCAGACATACGATCTAGGCCGAACTTCCCGAAAGGGAACCGGCTAGCCGCAGGATTGCATCGGGCACCGAGCCGTCGCCTGCCGGTCGACAGCCTCATCGAATGGTGTTCGGCAACGCCGGGCGCCTGCCTCATGGTTGCGGTGAAGGATCTTGCGATGGCGTGACGGGACCGGGCAGACGGGGCAGGTCCTGCCTCCGCTCCGCGGTCAAAGCTTTGCACCCGGCATCCACGCTCAACGGCGTCACGAATGCCTCGGCCTCGACAAGCCTGTCTTTGCGGTGGCGCGGGACATAGGGCGCGGCCATAGCGGCAGGGGGGCCGGCCTGGCCCTTTCGGCGATCCCGCCCGCCCCGCATGGCAAGTCCGATCACGCCCAGCACGAATGCCGGCGGCACGACGAGCCACAAGGCCTTGATGGCATCCGGCGAAGCCCGAAAGGTGGCGAGGAGATCCGCCCAGAAATTATAATCCTGCATGCCGCCTGCCGTCTTGCCCCAGGTTCAAGCTGAACGGAGGACGGCGCACCAGGAGGCGCAAGCGCCCCTGGCGACCGGGGAGTTCGTAAATCGTCAACATACGACCGCCCCGACCTTTAGGTGCGCGCACCTTGGACATACGTCGGGGCCTCCCCAGCCATAGATGGTTGGAGAACCTATTTGGCACAGGTGATCTCCCAGCCACAACTGAAATGGCCGAGAGGGTGCCGCGGGCACCAGCCGATATTGAAGGGGTTACGAGCCCCGGGACCAAGCCGTTCACTCGATCCCGCAAAGACGATAGGTCAGCCCGGTCGGGGCATCCACTGCAAGAAATGACGGTTAGTTTCCGTGGATGCGCATCTTTTTGTGAAGAGAGCAGGCATGGACGCTGTGCGCTGATCCGACGGCGTCAGCGCGCACGGGAATGGAGGCAACGGGTATTTCTCCGGCGAGACAGGACGTTAGATCTGCCGGAAATCGTAACCCTGCATGCTGCATGCCGTCTTGCCCCAGGGTTCAAGCTGAACGGAGGACGGCGCACCAGGAGGCGCAAGCGCCCCTGGCGACCGGGGAGTTCGTAAATCGCTCATGAACGACCGCCCCGACCTTTAGGTGTGCGCACCTTGGACATACGTCGGGGCCTCCCCAGCCATAGATGGTTGGAGAACCCATTTGGCACAGGTGATCTCCCAGCCACAACAAGCATAGCTAGGAGGATGTCTCGTATCGCGGACATCAGTCGTCATGAGAGGGGTTACGAGCCCGGGACCAAGCCGTTCACTCGATCCCGCAAAGACGATAGGTCAGCCCGACCGGGGCATCCACTGCAAGAAATGACGGTTAGTTTCCGTGGATGCGCATCTTTTTGTGAAGAGAGCAGGCATGGACGCTGTGCGCTGATCCGACGGCGTCAGCGCGCACGGGAACGGAGGCAACGGGGATTTCTCCGGCGAGACAGGAAGAATGGGGATGCACGGCATCCGGTGCCGCACACCACCGACAGCGATTACGCCGCGTGACGTCCTTCGAGACCGGTTGCCACGACAGAGACGCGGAAGCGGCTTAACCAGTCCAGTCCAGTCCAGTCCAGCCCCGCCTCGCCCGCCCGGTCCGCCTCAGGGCAGTCGGAAGACGTGCGGTGCGACTGTCCAGCGCGGCCGCCAAATGCGGCCGCAAGCGCTTTGCCTATGGCTCTCAATAGGCGAGCGTCTGACCACTTTCACCATCCAGATCCAGCAGGCCATTGAGGCGCAGGTTCACGTAAGAGGGGCCGTTCGCGGTCATGGTGACATTGATGACATGGTCGATATTGCCTGGCCCCGGGCGCTGCCGGATACCGCCGCAGGTGGCCATGTTGATATAGTCATGGCCGTCAATGATCTCATGCGTGAAGTAATGCGGATGGCCCGCGATCACCGTATGCTTCTTGCCGGCAAGCATGGACTGGATCCGGGCAAACTGCTTGTCCTTCGTCTTCCAGGCCGGCTTGTGGAGAACCACGAAGGTCCAGGCCGGATCGGGGTGCCGCTTCAGGGTCTCGTCCACCCAGGCGACCTGGCGGTCGCTGATATTGACGACATTGCCCGAATCCTTCGCCGCCGCGATTTCCGGCAAAGCGATGAAGCCAGCCATGTCCCGCATCGCCTTTTGCGGGTCCTTCTTCATCAGATCGACCATGTCGTAATAGGGCGCGATGGTCTTGTCCGGGATCCGGATAAACGGATCTTCCGTATTGAGAACGAGAAACAGCGCCTTCTTGTAGGTAAAGCTGTAATAGGTCGGTCCGCGCCGATCCCGCCAGGCGCGCGCCGTCGCCTCATTGTTCACATCGTGATTGCCACAGCAGCAGAAGAAGGGGCAGCCAAGCTTGGCGATCGACCGTTCGGCCTCGTTCCACTGCGCATCGATGACGGCCTGATCCTCATGATATCCTTCAATGATATCCCCAACGGACAAGACAAAATCCGGCTTCAGCCAGCTCACCTGCACCATGGCGCGATCGAAGACGCCGGGACGACCGAAGGCCGTATTGTCCCCCACAATGGTGAAGCCGAGGGGTCGGTCGGTCAGGTCGGGCGCCATGGTCCAGGGAAAGGCGCCGGTGGGAACTTCGCTTCTGAACTCATCGCCATAAGCCGCAGCGTCCTCAGCCAGAGCGGCGGAGGGCAGCGCCACGGCGCTCGCAAATAGACCGCTTAAAAATTCGGAACGGGTAATCTTCATAATACTCTCCGGGTTCAAATGCTCCCGGAAAGCTAGGTTCTCGCAATGACAGGATCGTGAAGGGCATGCTTCTCCTGCAGCCACCTTCTTACCGGCCGCACATCTGCCGGAAGGCTTACGCCGCGTGACGTCCTTCGAGACCGGTTGCCACGACAGAGACGCGGAAGCGGCCGTCGAGATTGCGGTCGAAGATGGCACCGACGACGATGTCGGCCTCATCCTGCACCTCGTCGCGGATGCGGCTGGCGGCTTCATCCACTTCGAAGAGCGTCATGTCGGAACCGCCGGAAATCGAGATCAGCACACCGCGGGCGCCATGCACCGAGATATCGTCGAGCAGCGGATTGGCGATCGCCGCTTCGGCGGCGCGCATGGCGCGGTTCTGGCCTTCGGCCTCGCCGGTGCCCATCATGGCACGACCCATGCCGCGCATGACGGATTTCACATCGGCGAAATCCAGATTGATGAGGCCTTCCTTGACGATGAGATCGGTGATGCAGCCGACGCCGGCAAACAAGACGCGGTCGGCCGTCATGAAGGCGTCGGAGAAGGTCGTCTTGGCATCGGCAATGCGAAACAGGTTCTGGTTCGGAATGACGATCACGGTATCGGCCGCTTCACGCAATGCTTCAATGCCGGCCTCTGCCATGCGCATGCGCCGGTTGCCCTCGAAGGAAAAGGGCTTGGTCACGACGCCGACGGTGAGGATACCGGCCGAGCGGGCCGCACGCGCTATGACCGGCGCGGCGCCGGTGCCGGTGCCGCCGCCCATGCCGGCCGTGACGAAGCACATATGCGAGCCGGCAAGCTCGTTCATGATCTCATCGATCGATTCTTCCGCCGCGGCATGGCCCACATCCGGATGCGAGCCGGCGCCGAGGCCCGCCGTGACATGCGCCCCCAGCTGAATTCGGCGCTCGGCGCGCGAGGTTGCCAGGACCTGCGCATCGGTATTGGCGGCGATGAATTCAACACCCGCCAATTCCTCGGCGATCATGTTGTTGATGGCATTGCCGCCGCCGCCACCGACGCCGATGACGGTAATGTGCGGCCGCAATGCAGAAATACCGCTCTTGGCGTCGATCATTCCACTCTCCTTCGATCGAAATCGCGATGCCCTTCAACCCGTCCGAGGGTTTGCGAATCGCGCAGAAGACTAACATACGCAACATGGCGGGGCCGAGGCGAAGCCGGCAGCCACCAGCGGTCGATGGCGAAATTGAGGCGCCTGCCGCTCTTTGCCATCAAAAACGGCTCCCCCGGGATCGTTCGGGGGAGCCGTAGGGGTTGGACCTGTCGCCTGGCGCCTGGCTTTGCAGGCACGGCTGGAACGCGTTTCGGCGAGGCCTTCCCGATGGCGCAAACGCGGCACGGGCTCCTGCCGCACGCCTTAGAACTTGTAGTTCAGGCCGAGGCGGACCGAATGATCGTGCACATCCTTCTCGGATGTCACGCCGGCCACCGAGCTGCGCACATTCGGCGTGCTCGTATAGTTATATTCGACGCTGGCGGAGATCTTGTCGTTCAGCTTCTGCTCCATGCCGGCACCGACAATGTAGCCAGCCTTCCAGCCGTCCGGTCCGGTTACGCGGCCGTTGTCGCGCATATTCGTCATGGCAAAGCCACCGGTGCCGTAGACCAGCGTCTGATCCAGGGGAACGCCGGCCTTGCCCTTGACGGCCAGACGGTGGCGTTCCTTCAGGGAGCCGCCATCCACCTTGACCTTGGTATCGCCGAGATAGCTGACTTCGCCTTCGCCGCCGATCACCATGCCGCCGATATCGGCATTGTAGCCGCCGTGAACGCCGACCACGCCACCATTGCCGCCGGAAAAGAGGTTGAACTTGCGGGATGCGACGCCGCCATGGGCACCGACATAGGCGCCGGTCCAGTTGCTGCCGGAGCTGACGGGCTCGTTATAGCTCGGCGCCGGCTCGTAAGAGGTGAGATCGGCCGCCAGGGCCGAACCGCCGAAAGTTGCAGAAGACATGACAGTGGCAAAGATTGCCAGGGCAAGCGGTTGTTTGATCATTGTACTAACTCCATACACAGCCTGCATGCGGCGGATGCGCAGGCGAAACATCGGGCTTTTCCCAGGGCTGACGACCGGCGGCCCACTTGGCCCCTTCACCGCAGGCGTCGTCCCGTGCCTGACGCTATTCATTTTCACGAATCCATAAACACTTCCTTAACTGCGCGCGCCGCCCCCCAGCTTCCTGCAAAAACAGTGATCACGCCGGCGTGAGCAGAGCGATCGCACAGCATGACGCTACGTCTAGGGATTACGCTTAAGGTAGGCGATGACATCGTCAATGGAGGACTGGAACCAGAAGCCGAAGAACCGCATCTTGGTGCCCGGCACCTGTTTCTGCGGGCTGGAGAGAAAGGCCGAAAGCGCCGCCTCGTCCCAGACCAGGCCCTGCTCTCCGGCCCTGCGCATCGCATCCGAATAGGCATAGCCGGCAATGCTTGCCGCCCTGCGGCCCACCACGCCTTTCAGATGCGGACCGAAGATATTGGCTTCGTCCACAATTGCGTGACAGGAGGCGCAGGCGCTCTTGAAGCTCGCCTCCCCCTTGCCGGCATCGCCTGCAATCGCGCGCAGCGGCATAGCCAGAATGAGCAGCAGGAGGCCGGGCAGGATAAGCGGAGAAGGCTGGTGAGGCATGCCCGCAATGCTAAGCGGAACGTGCCCGGCAAGCCAGCAATTCCTGTGGCGCGCTTTGCCACTGTTCCGCCCAGCGGACTTGTCGCAAAAGAAAGCCCCCGCTCGCGCAGGGGAGACGCGGCGGGGGTCAAGACGGGAGGTCATTCTTGTCGTTGTCGGACCGTTGGCAGGGGAACCTGGTCCATATTCTTTGCATCGGCCGATCACCGTTGCTGGTCAATCAACGGAGACATGCCGCTTTGGTTCCACCCTTCCTTAACTTCCGAAGTCTAATTTGGGGTATCACCCAGATGACGACATGTGCCGGGGTCCGATCATGATGATGTCAGACCTGCGCCGTCGAGCCTCTGAATCAGGAATAAAACGACAAAGGGAGAGAGCAGGATTTGCAGCGAAGCCCGCTCCCATGCTTCGCCATCCCGCTCTCATGCCACGAACACACCTGCAGCCGCCGGCGATCGAGCCGGTGGGCAGGATCGGTATCGCGCAAGGCAGCGGCGGTGCAGCGCCCTCGCCTATCGTCTGAACGGCCATTCATCGGAGGTTTCTATGGCTCCTCAACCTTTCCGCTTCACCCATTACGATCTCAAGCAGTTGCGCGCCGGAACCACGGTGGAGGTGACGCTGTCGGCCGTCAACAATGTCCGTTTGCTGACGCCTGCCAATTTCCAGCGTTTTACCGAGAAGCTCGATTTCAAATGCCTGGGAGGCGTGGCCAAGAAATCGCCGGTCAGGTTCGTCATCCCGGAAAGCGGTCACTGGCACCTGATCGTCGATGCCGAAGGCCATCACGGCCTGGCGGACTCCTCCGTCAAGATGATCGCCGCGCCGGCCCGCCAGCAAGCCGCCTCCTGACCGCATGCCGGCCTGATGGATGGTCAGGGCGCGCTTCTTTCGCGGCGCAGCCTGGCCCACCATTCGAGACGCTTGCGGATTTCCCGTTCGAAGCCGCGCTCCGGCGGATCATACAGCGTCTGCCGGCCAAGCTTTTCGGGAAAGTAATCCTGGCCTGAAAAGGCGTCGGGCTGATCATGGTCATAGAGATAGCCGTCGCCATAGCCCTCGCCTTTCATCAGCTTGGTCGGCGCATTCAGGATATGCTTCGGCGGCACCAGGGAGCCATGCTCCTTGGCAAGCCGCATGGCGGATTTGAAGGCCGTGTAGACCGCATTGGATTTCGGGGCCGTTGCGAGGTAGACGCAGGCCTGCGCAAGCGCCAGTTCCCCCTCGGGCGAGCCCAGATAATCATAGGCATCCTTGGCGGCATTGCAGACCATCAGCGCCTGCGGATCGGCAAGCCCGATATCCTCCACCGCCATGCGCACCAGACGGCGCCCGATATAAAGCGGGTCTTCTCCGGCATCGAACATACGGGCGAGATAATAGAGGGCCGCATCGGGATCGGAGCCGCGCACCGATTTGTGCAGGGCGGAGATGAGATTATAGTGGCCGTCCTGCGCCTTGTCATAGACCGGCGCGCGGCGCTGGACGATGCGGGTCAGGCCCTCGACATCGAAGCTTTCCTCCGGACGCGCGGCGCGCCAGACCTCTTCCGCAAGCGTCAGCACCGCCCGTCCATCGCCATCGGCCATGCGCAGAAGCGTGGCGCGCGCCTCCGGCGTCAGGGGCAGCAGTTTCTCCTCCACCTGCTCGGCCCGGGCAAGCAGTTCGCTCAGGCTCTCCTCGTCATGGGCGCGGAAGGTCAGCACGCGCGCGCGGGACAACAGAGCCGCATTCAGCTCGAAACTCGGATTTTCGGTCGTCGCGCCGATCAGGATAACCGTCCCATCCTCCATCACCGGCAGGAAACTGTCCTGCTGGGCGCGGTTGAAGCGATGGATCTCGTCAACGAACAGCAGAGTCTGGCGACCGTCCAGCCGGCGCATCCGGGCCGTCTCGAAAACCTTCTTCAGATCGGCGACGCCGGAAAAAATGGCCGAGATCTGCTCGAATGCCAGCCCCGCCTCGCCGGAAAGAAGGCGCGCCACCGTCGTCTTGCCGGTGCCCGGAGGCCCCCAGAAGATCATCGAGCCCAAAGAGCCGGACGCGATCATGCGCCGCAGGACACCATCCTCGCCGGTCAGATGCGGCTGGCCCGTCACCTCGCCCAGCGCGGTCGGGCGCAGGCGATCGGCCAGCGGCCGCCGATTGGCAACCGCTTCCGGAATGCGGGGCGCGAAGAGATCGTTGCTCATCGGAAGAATTGCCGGATGCGCTGGCCGCCGCGCTCGATCTCCACGCGCCAGAAACCGGGATTGTCGCCGACCAGCGATTCCATGGCCTGGGTGGTCGGCACGGGGCTGCCATTGATGGCCACCATGATGTCGCCCGACTGGAAGCCGAGCCTTGAGGCCGGCGATCCACGCACCACTTCGGTGATCACCACGCCGGCCTTGTCGGAGGGAAGATGGAGTTCGGTCGCGATGCGGGGCGACAGATTGGCGATACGGCTGCCGGCAAAGGGATTGCGCCCATCGATCAGCCGTTCATCGCGCGGCACTGTCTCCGGTGCCGTATCGAGGGTGAGATCGACCTCCCGCGCCTTGCCTCCGTCTTCAACCGTCAGCTTCGCCACACTGCCGAGCCCGACAGTGGTCAGACGGTAATTCAGTGCATCCGGGTGCTCCACCGGAATGGCATTGACCGCGGTTACGACCTCGCCCGGCTTGATGCCCGCTTTGTCGGCAGGGCTGCCGCGCGTCACCGCCACGACCAGGGCGCCGCGGGCGCCTTTGAGGGCCAGAGCCTCGGCGACATCGGAGGTGACAGCCTGGAACGTGGCGCCCACATAGGGGCGCTCGAAGCTCTGCTTGCCCTCCTCGGCGGCGGTCAGAAAGACCTTCACCAGATTGGCGGGAATGGCGAAGCCGATGCCGTTCGAGCCGCCGCCGCGCGAGAAAATGGCGGTATTGATGCCGATCAGCTCGCCATTCATGTTCATCAGAGCGCCGCCGGAATTGCCGGGATTGATGGAGGCATCCGTCTGAATGAAGAAGCCGACATCGCCATCCGTCACCTGCGTCCGCGCCAGTGCGGAGACGATGCCGCTCGTGACCGTCTGACCGACGCCGAAAGGATTGCCGATGGCCAGCACCAGATCGCCGACCTCCACACCATCCGAATTGCCGATCGGCAGGACCGGAAACTCTTCCTGTCCCTTGATCTTCAGAACCGCGAGATCGACACTATCGTCCTTCAGCAGAACTTCGCAGGGAAACTCCCGGCCGTCGGCCAGGGCGATCTTGATATCATCCGCGCCGTTGATGACGTGATTGTTCGTCACCACCAGACCGTTATGCGAGACGATGACGCCCGAACCCAGCGAAGACTGCTTTTCGGAGCGGTTGGGCATGCGCTGGCCGAAGAACTGTTCGAAGAAGGGGTCGCCGGCAAAGGGATTGCTGCGCTGGACCACCCGCTCCGCATAGACATTGACCACCGCACTCGCGGTCCGCTTGACCAGCGGCGCAAAGGAAAGCTGCATCTCGGTCCGGCTTTCCGGGACGACCTTGTCCTGTGCATAGGCGCCGGTTGCCCAACCGGCAGACAGGCCCAGAGGCAGGCCCACAGAGAGGCCGAAGGACAGGATGGGAGACAGGATCAGCAGAGAGACGGCGACGCGCTTCGGCAGATTAAACATAGATTTCCTCTTGGACTGGCGACGGTCGGTTTTTTTGAGAGGCAGGCGAATGAAATTCAAAACCAGACCTTTAGACATAGAAGATGGCTGAAAATGGGGAAGCCTCCCCTCAAGCAATTGCGGCATGGTGATAGCAAAATTCGGCGTGCCGCAAGAGCTTGAAGTCTTGCGCCCGCGTTTTTGCGCCTCGCCTGAGACAACCGGGATCTTTGTCTCGATGGATCCCGCTGCGAACAGTCGCCGTCACGATGCGCGGCGGAACAAATGCGTCGGTCGTCCGTAATCTCCCCGACAATGGAGACAGGTCACATGCATCGCTTCTTCTCTCATCCGAATGCCCTTTGCCGCCCGACCCGCGTCACCGGGACGCGCCTCTGGCTTCGCGCAGCCTATCCGCTCGCGCTGGCAGGCCTTATGGCCCTCTCCGCAGGCGCTATGTCCTCTCCGGCGCGGGCTGCGAGCTTCGACTGCGCCCGACAGGATCTTGCAGCCGATGAAACGGTGATCTGCGAAGACCGCGCCCTGAACGACATGGACGTGCGCATGGTGACGACCTTCGAATTGCTGACCGGTTTGATGCCCATGGGCAATCGCGACATTCTGCGCGAGGATCAATCCGCCTGGCTGAAAACGCGGCAGGCCTGCGGCGGCGACAATGCCTGCATCAGCAAGGCTTATGCAACCCGCATGGAGCAATTGCAGGAAGCCTATAAGGGACTGATCAAGCCGCTCTAAGCAGGTTCCGGAAAAGCATCCCACGGTTTTGCGACCAGAACCGGCGTCAAATCAATTAACCAAGCGGACGAAGCCTCGGCGGGCCAATGCAAGTCTGCTTGGGACTGGCAGCCTACGAGGCAGGCGACCGACCATCGAAATGATCGGTCGCCTGCACCTTTCGCGTCGCGCCGGGTCTCAATCCCAGCTGAAACCCCTGTCCTTCATGTAGATATTGCTGACGCCCTTGCACCAGTCGACCTTGAAGTCATCGGTGCCGTAATTGTCCCAGCTGACGCGGAAGGGCACGATGCACTCCCCCTCATTGCTGAACCAGTCCATATCGACGGTCTCACCCGGCCGCACCCGGCCATCCAGCCAGTTGTCGCTCCACTGGCCATCTTGATAGGTGTAGAAGCCGTTGATCGTATAGCCATGGGCGCGATTGTGCAGACGGAAAGCATAATCGCTGGCAGACGCAGGAATAGCTGCGCAGACGGCAAGGCCGAGCGCAAACATGATTGTCTTCATGAACGAACCCCGAGATTTGGTTGTGTTGCAATGGCATCGGACGTCGCCCAACCTTCTCCGGGTCAGGCCGCCATCGCAATCTATTATCATCAAAATGAATTGATGATGAATATGTTCACGATTTCAAGATCAGAAGAGAGCTTGTCGGTCTTCTTCTTGACTGTTTCCCGCTTAAAAACAGGCAATTCCGGCGGAATTATACTTGATGTGATAAGCAATCATTTTCTCATTGACGTGCCGGAGCGCGCAAGGCGCGGACGGCCTTCCACCCCAGATCGAAAACAAGGGTGCATTTCGGAATTCACAGGAATGGGAGAAAAGCCGCCGATCCCGCGCCAAAGGCACAGGGATCGGCTGTCGCAGGCCGTTATTCCGGCAGGATGCGGACGGCGCCCTTGTCGGCACTGGAGGCAAAGGCTGCATAGGCCTTGAGCGCAGTGGTGACATTGCGCTTGCGCGGGGCAGAGGGCTTCCAGCCGAGCCTGTCCTGCTCTGCCCGGCGGGCCGCCAGTTCGGCATCGCTGAGCTTCAGATTGATCGTGCGGTTCGGAATGTCGATCTCGATCAGGTCGCCATTTTCGACGAGGCCGATGGCGCCGCCATTGGCGGCTTCCGGCGAGGCGTGGCCAATGGACAGGCCAGACGTGCCACCCGAGAAGCGACCATCGGTGATGAGCGCGCAGGCCTTACCGAGACCCTTCGACTTCAGATAGCTGGTGGGATAGAGCATTTCCTGCATGCCAGGGCCGCCCTTCGGTCCCTCGTAGCGGATGACGACGACATCGCCGGCCACGACTTCGTTGCCGAGAATAGCTTTCACGGCCGCATCCTGGCTCTCATAGACCTTTGCGGGACCGGTAAAGGTGAGGATCGATTCATCAACGCCTGCCGTCTTCACGATGCAGCCATCCAGTGCGATATTGCCGTAAAGCACGGCCAATCCGCCTTCCTTGGAAAAGGGCTTTTCGACCGAACGGATGACACCGCCTTCGGAATCCGTGTCCAGATCGTCCCAGCGGGAAGACTGCGAGAAGGCGACCTGGGTCGGAACGCCGCCCGGCGCTGCCTTGAAGAAGGTGCGGACAGTCTCCGAATTGGTGCGTGTAATGTCCCAGCGATTGATCGCATCGCCGAGGGTCGCCTCATGCACCGTCTTGCACTCGGTGTTCAATAGCCCGCCGCGCTCAAGCTCTCCCAGAATGCGCATGATGCCGCCGGCGCGGTGCACATCTTCCATGTGCACATCCTGCTTGGCGGGCGCCACCTTCGACAGGCAGGGAACCCGGCGCGAGAGGCGGTCGATATCGTCCATGGTGAAATCGACATTGCCTTCATAGGCGGCGGCCAGGATGTGCAGGACCGTGTTGGTGGAACCGCCCATTGCGATATCCAGCGCCATGGCATTCTCGAAGGCCTGCTTGGTGGCGATCGACCGCGGCAGGACGCTGTCATCCTCCTGTTCGTAATAGCGACGTGCAAGATCGACGATCAGGTGCCCGGCCTCGACGAACAGGCGCCGGCGGTCGGAATGGGTTGCGAGCGTGGAGCCGTTGCCCGGCAGCGAAAGGCCGAGCGCTTCCGTCAGACAGTTCATCGAATTGGCGGTGAACATTCCCGAGCAGGAGCCGCAAGTCGGACAGGCCGAGCGCTCGATGACCTGGACGTCCTCATCGGTCACCTTGTCATCGGCGGCAGCCACCATGGCATCGACCAGGTCGAGCGCCACCGTCTTGCCATGCATCACGACCTTGCCGGCTTCCATCGGGCCGCCGGAGACGAAAACGGCGGGAATGTTGAGCCGCATGGCGGCGTTCAGCATTCCGGGCGTGATCTTGTCGCAGTTGGAAATGCACACCATGGCATCGGCACAATGGGCAT
This sequence comes from Rhizobium sp. SSA_523, assembly GCF_030435705.1. Taxonomy (NCBI): domain Bacteria; kingdom Pseudomonadati; phylum Pseudomonadota; class Alphaproteobacteria; order Hyphomicrobiales; family Rhizobiaceae; genus Affinirhizobium; species Affinirhizobium gouqiense. The sequence continues at coordinate 633,725 of NZ_CP129382.1, read as the reverse complement.
TCACCATGTATTCGACGCTATCGGCGATGATCTCGCGAGACGGCAGCGAATAGAGCATGCCGTCATGGCCCATGGCGATGCCGTCATCCACGGCGATCGTGTTGAATTCCTTGGCCACACCGCCCGCGGCTTCAATTTCGCGGGCAACGAGCTGGCCGAGATCCTTCAGGTGGACGTGGCCCGGCACGAATTGCGTGAAGGAATTGACCACGGCAATGATCGGCTTGCCAAAGTCGCTATCCTTCATGCCCGTGGCACGCCAGAGACCACGCGCACCAGCCATGTTGCGGCCGTGGGTCGTCGTTCTCGAACGGTAAGCAGGCATGATGTCATCCTCGCATCTGAGTATCTGGTCTCGTCGCCTATCGAGTGCGGCAGCATCGGCGCGACAGAGCCTGTTTTTCGAGGTTTTCCTACTCCAATCGCGCCGGGCTGTCACTATCAGGACAGGCAAATGCGGTACGGTTAAGGCCCGGCGCGCGCGTTCGCTCCCCGTCCCGCACGGGCGATCACGGCATCGTGGCTTTGTTTTTCTACCTCTGCGTTGAAACTAATAGGAGCAAATCTGCGTAACAGATCAGACGACGCCCATTTTCATCACGCAGGAGATCGATCATGCCGCTCTACCGCCCGCCCCGCATCAAGCCGTCGGACATCACGCCACGGGACCTCTATCTTTCCCGCCGGGCGCTGATGGGTGGCGGCGCCGCCGCACTTGCCATGGCCGGTCCGGGATCTGCGCTCGCGGCAGCCTTGTCCGCCGCGCCGAGCCGCTACACGGTGGATGAGAAGCCCACTCCGAAGAACGATGTGACGACCTACAATAATTTCTACGAGTTCGGCACGGGCAAGGCGGATCCGGCCCAGAATTCCGGCCAATTCCAGCCGCGTCCCTGGACGATCGAGGTGGGTGGCCTGGTGGCGAAGCCGCAGACCATCGACATGGAAACCGTCCTCAAGGAATTTACCATGGAGGAGCGGCTCTACCGCATGCGCTGCGTCGAGGCCTGGTCCATGGTCATCCCCTGGATCGGTTTTCCGCTCGCTGCCTTGCTCGATCGTGTCGAGCCTCTTGGCAGCGCGAAATATGTGGCATTCGAAACCATTGTGCGGCCGGAACAAATGCCCGGCCAGAGCGGCTTCTTTCAGCCGCTGGATTGGCCCTATGTCGAAGGCCTGCGCCTGGACGAGGCACGTCATCCGCTGACGATTCTCGCAACGGGGCTTTACGGCGAGACGCTGCCCAACCAGAACGGCGCACCGATCCGGCTCGTCGTGCCGTGGAAATACGGGTTCAAGGGCATCAAGTCGATCGTCAAGATCACTCTCACCGAGGCCGAGCCACCCTGCACCTGGAACAAGTCGGCGCCGCAGGAATACGGTTTCTATGCCAATGTAAATCCGGCGGTCGACCATCCGCGCTGGAGCCAGGCAACGGAACGCAAGATCGGCGGGTCGGGCGGCCTGTTCGGCGGCGCCCGCACCGATACGCTGCCCTTCAATGGCTATGCGGATGAGGTGGCCAGCCTCTATGCCGGCATGGACCTGAAGAAATTCTACTGATCATGAACGCCTTTTCTCAAAAACTGCTTTTCTGGCCATGACTGCTTTTGTGACCATGAACGCCTTGTCGATCCCGCCGCGCTACCGCGCCCATTCCGTCTGGGCGCTCTACGCGCTTGGCCTCCTGCCCGGCCTCTACGCCTTCTATCAAGGCATTTACGGCGGTCTGGGCGCTGATCCCGTGCGGGCTTTCGAGCACCTGCTGGGGATCTGGGCGCTGCGCTTCCTGTGTCTCGGCCTGGCCATCACGCCGCTGCGCGATCTCTTCGGCGTGAACTGGATCGCCTATCGGCGCGCACTGGGCCTCCTCGCCTTCTATTATGTTCTCGCGCATTTCGCCGTCTATCTGACGCTGGATCGCGGTTTGATCTTCTCCTCCATTTTGGGCGACATCGCAAAACGGCCTTATATCATGCTGGGAATGGCAGGGCTTCTCATGCTCATCCCGCTGGCGGCGACCTCCAATCGCTGGTCCATCCGCCGACTTGGACCGCGCTGGACAAAATTGCACAAGCTCGCTTATCCCACCCTCCTGGCCGGTCTGCTGCATTACGTGCTGTCGCTGAAGTCCTTCACGCTGGAGCCCGCCATTTATAGCGCCATCGTCGTTCTTCTGCTCGGCTACCGGCTCGTCCGTCCCCGGGTGATGGACTGGAAACGCGCACGCCGGGCGACGAGTTTGCGATAATCCGCCCCCGCCACCTGCCCCAGACACCCTGCCCCCGACACCCTGCTCCGGAAACCGCGTTCAGGCAGACCTGCCTGTGTCTCCTTCCTCTCCCTGATCTTTTCTTCTCTTTTCGCTGATGTACCTTCTATCGTCACAGCTGCAGATTTTTCGCCATTGCCATGTCGAATCTGCCTGAGCCCGTTCGTTACAGGCGTGGGAGCGCCAGACGGTGCCCGAAAAGCACAGAAGAGGAGACGACGATGCGTGTCATGGTATTGGTGAAGGCAACCGAGGACAGCGAGGCCGGCATCATGCCGGAACCGGACATGTTCGAGGCAATGGGCAAGTTCAACGAGGACCTCGTTCAGGCGGGCATCATGCTGTCCGGCGACGGGCTGAAGCCGTCGAAGCTCGGCAAGCGTATCGCCTTCGACGGTGGCGAGCGGCGGATCATCGACGGCCCGTTTGCCGAAACGCGCGAACTGGTTGCCGGCTACTGGATCTGGGAGGTGAAGGACATGGATGAGGCCGTCGCCTGGGTAAAACGCTGCCCCAACCCGATGCCGGGGCCGAGCGAGATCGAGATCCGTCCCTTCTACGAGATGGAGGACTTCGCGGACGTGATCTCACCGGAGGGACAGGCAAGCCATGACCGCGCCGCCGAGGGCCTGGCCGCCCGGCAGAGCTGAGCGTTTGCCGACCCGCTCGACCCGCCCTTGGAGCCAGCATCCGGAGTGACGGCATGACAGAGCATGGCCATCCGCCGACATCGGGGCGGCACGCGCCCGCAAACGGCGTGGACGCGGTCCGGGCGGTCGAGACGATCTATCGCATGGAACGGGTCCGGCTGATTGCCGGGCTCGCCCGCCATCTCGGTGACCTCAATCAGGCGGAAGACCTGGCGCAGGACGTCCTGGTCCTGGCGCTGTCGCGGTGGCCGCGTCTCGGCATCCCGCAAAATCCGGGCGCCTGGCTGATGATGGCTGCCAAACGGCGCGCGATCGACCAGTGGCGCCGCCGCCGGATGATGGATCGCCAGCAAGCCGCTCTCGTCCACGGGATAGAGATCCATCAGCCTGATCCCTTCGCCGCGATCGAGGCGACACTCGATGACGAGATCGGCGATGAGCGGCTATCGCTGATATTCGCGGCCTGCCACCCGCTTCTTGCCCGCGACCAGCGGACGGCCCTGACGCTCAAGATCCTTGCCGGCCTGAGCACGCAGGAAATTGCGCGCGCCTTTCTCGTCGAGGAGACGACGATTGCCCAGCGAATCGTCCGGGCGAAGAGGATCCTGCGTGACGCCGGCATTGCCTTCGACGTGCCCCGCGGCGCAGAGCGCGACGCCCGTCTCGCCTCCGTCCTCGAAGTCATCTACCTGATCTTCAACGAAGGCTATGCCGCAAGCCGCGGCGAAGACCTGATCCGGCCGCAGCTCTGCGAGGAGGCCATGCGCCTCGGCCGCATCCTTGTCGGCTTGGCGCCCGAAGAGCCGGAGGCCCATGGACTGCTGGCTTTGATGGAGCTGCAGGCCTCGCGCTTCAGGGCCAGGACAGCGCCGGATGGCAGCGCTCACACCCTGGAGACGCAAAACCGCCGCCTGTGGGACCGGCTTCTCATTCAACGCGGGCTCGAGGGGCTGGCAACCGCAAAGCGCCTTGGCGGAGAGGATGGCATCTATGCGCTCCAGGCCCAGCTGGCCGGGGTGCATGCCCGCGCGCCCACTTTCGCGGACACCGACTGGACCATGAGCGCGGATCTCTATGATCGGCTCCTGGGCCGGCTCCCGTCCCCCGTGGTGGCGCTGAACCGGGCCGTCGCGCACGCCATGGCTTACGGGCCCCAGTCGGGGCTGAGACTTCTCGCCGAGCTGGAGGCATCCCCCGCCCTCTCGCGCTATGCACCTTTTTATGCCGCCAAGGCGGATTTCCTGATGCGGCTTCGAAAATGGAGCCAGGCCGCCGCCCTGTTCCGGCACGCCGCCGATCTTAGCAGCAATGCCGTCGAACGGGCTTTCCTCCTGCAGCGAGCGCAGAGCTGCGAGACGGCGCCTCCCATGGCTTGATCGGTGAATTGACCACATCGGCCAAATCGGCCAAGCGGCTGCGCAAACGAGAAGGGCCGGGTGATCGCTCACCCGGCCCTCAAGCTTTATCCCGTTTCGGGAATTCTTATGCAGCTTCAGCAGCTTCTGCTTCGGCAGCCACGCGAGCCTTGTCGGCTGCGCCCTTGGCATTCACGTCGCGCTCGACGAACTCGATGACGGCGAGCGGCGCATTGTCACCCTGGCGGAAGCCGGCCTTCATGATACGCAGGTAACCGCCGTTACGGCTGGCATAACGCGTGGCGATGGCATCGAACAGCTTGCGGACGGCATCGACGTCCTTGATCTGCGAAATGGCCTGACGGCGAGCGTGCAGGTCGCCGCGCTTGCCGAGCGTGACCAGCTTTTCGACGATCGGGCGAATTTCCTTCGCCTTCGGCAGCGTGGTGACGATCTGCTCATGGGTGATGAGCGAAGCAGCCATGTTGGCAAACATTGCCTTGCGGTGGCTGGCGGTACGGTTGAGCTTGCGGCCGGAATTCTGGTGACGCATCTCGTGTCTCCTTTACTTGCAGGCATGCGCCTGCAGTTTAAATGGTTAGTACTGGTCTTCGTAGCGCTTGGCGAGATCTTCGATGTTCTCCGGCGGCCAGGCCGGAACTTCCATGCCCAGATGCAGGCCCATGGATGCGAGAACTTCCTTGATCTCGTTCAGCGACTTGCGACCGAAGTTCGGCGTGCGCAGCATTTCCGCCTCGGTCTTCTGAATAAGGTCGCCGATATAGACGATGTTGTCGTTCTTCAGGCAGTTGGCCGAACGGACGGAAAGCTCCAATTCGTCGACCTTCTTCAACAGCGCAGGATTGAAGGCGAGTTCGGTGACCGACTCTTCTTCGGCTTCCTTCTGCGGTTCGTCGAAATTGACGAAAACCGAGAGCTGGTCCTGAAGGATGCGGGCCGCGAAAGCGACAGCATCTTCACCGGTAACGGAACCATCGGTTTCGATGGTCATCGTCAGCTTGTCATAGTCGAGAACCTGGCCTTCGCGGGTGTTTTCCACCTTGTAGGACACTTTCTTGACCGGCGAGTAGAGACTGTCGACCGGGATGAGGCCGATCGGAGCATCCTCTGCACGGTTACGCTCGGCCGGGACATAGCCCTTGCCGTTGTTGACCGTGAATTCCATGCGGATTTCAGCGCCTTCGTCGAGCGTGCAGATGACATGGTCCGGGTTCAGGATCTCGATATCGCCGACCGTCTGGATATCGCCAGCGGTGACAACACCAGGGCCCTGCTTGCGCACGACCATGCGCTTGGAATCATCGCCATCCATCTTGATGGCGATTTCCTTGATGTTCAGCACGATGTCCGTCACATCCTCGCGCACGCCGGGGATGGAGGAGAATTCGTGCAGGACGCCGTCGATCTGAACGGCGGTCACAGCCGCGCCGCGCAGCGACGACAAGAGAACGCGACGAAGGGCATTGCCCAGCGTCAGACCGAAGCCGCGTTCCAGCGGTTCCGCGACGAGCGTGGCCTTCGTGCGGCCCGACGAGGTGAATTCCACCTTGTTCGGCTTGATCAGTTCCTGCCAGTTCTTCTGGATCATATGTTTCAAACCTTCCATTCGCTGCCACTATCCAATCGTGGCAACCGAGCATGAGAAGCGCCAGGCAGAGAAGTCTGTCCCGGCGTTACGGCAAAGCCGCCATACCTCGAACACGAGATAAGGCGGCAGAACCGGACTTCCAATCGGGACCACACGGCGCGCGCCGGGCGGTCACCGAACATTGCGTTAGACGCGGCGCTTCTTGCGCGGGCGGCAGCCATTGTGCGGGATCGGCGTCACATCGCGAATGGAGGTGATCATGAAGCCGGCAGCCTGCAGGGCGCGCAAAGCCGATTCACGACCCGAACCCGGACCGCAGACTTCGACTTCCAGGGACTTCATGCCATGTTCCTGCGCCTTCTTGGCGCAATCTTCAGCTGCGATCTGAGCCGCAAACGGGGTCGACTTACGCGAACCCTTGAAACCCTTTGCACCGGCCGAGGACCAGGCAATCGCATTGCCCTGCGCATCGGTGATGGTGATCATGGTGTTGTTGAACGTCGAGTTGACGTGGGCAACGCCCGAAGAGATATTCTTGCGTTCGCGACGGCGGACGCGTGTGGCTTCCTTGGCCATGGTCTTCCTTTCTTGGATCTCAGCGCCGCCGTAATGCCAGCGGCTACACCACTCGAGGCAACGGCTTTCGAGCGGTCGGCGTTCTCACGCCTGCCGCCCGATCGGCCAATGTCTCGAATAAATTACTTCTTCTTACCGGCAATCGCCTTTGCCGGACCCTTGCGGGTGCGGGCATTGGTGTGCGTGCGCTGACCGCGGACCGGAAGGCCACGGCGATGACGCAGGCCGCGATAGCAGCCAAGGTCCATCAGACGCTTGATGTTCATGGACGTTTCGCGACGCAGGTCACCTTCGACGCGATAGTCGCGGTCGATGGCTTCGCGGATCTGCAGAACTTCCGCATCCGTCAGCTGGTGTACGCGACGATCAGCCGGAATACCGACCTTCTCGATGATTTCCTGTGCAAACTTCGGGCCGATCCCGTGAATATAGGTCAGCGCGATAACAACGCGCTTCGCAGTCGGGATGTTGACGCCAGCGATACGTGCCACGCCTATTCTCCTTGCGTTCCAGTTGCCATCCGGCAAGTGGTACTTCTTCCATGAGAGCAGCCAGTTGCGGCCGCCAGTTCAAATCTCATCCGAGACAAGTCAATACGACCGGATCGGATATCCCGAGGGATGATCCGCGCCGATCGCCGTCAAATGTCGCGAGTTGGCGCGGTGTTTAGCGGAATCGGTCAAAAATTGCAACCGGCCCCGCCAAGATTCTTTAACAGTTGATGGTCAGCACCGCTCAGGCGGCCGAGTTTTCCAAAACTGTTTCGATCGAACGCGTCACGGCGTCGACATCGGCCATGCCGTCCAGCACGACCAGCTGCCCCTGCCCCTGATAATATTCCGAGAGAGGCGCCGTCTTTTCACGATATTCCGCAAGACGCTTGCGGAATGCTTCCGGATTGTCGTCGGAGCGGACGGTTCCGCCTGCGGCAACCGTTTCGGCGACGCGCGATTCGATTCGGCGCACCAGCGCCTCCTCGTCCACCTTGAGCTCGATGACTGCATCGAGCTTAAGATCATTGGCAGAGAGCGTTTCCGACAGCACCTTGGCCTGCGGAACGGTCCGCGGATAGCCGTCAAGGATGAAGCCCTTGCCGCAATCCGCCTGGGCGATCCGCTCGGCGACGATCTGATTAACGATATCGTCGGATACCAGCCCCCCGGCATCCATGACCGCCTTCGCACGCTTGCCGATTTCGGTACCGGCGCTGACCGCCGCCCGCAGCATGTCGCCCGTGGACAATTGCGGGATACCGTATTTTTCCGTCAGACGCTTTGCCTGGGTTCCCTTACCCGCGCCCGGCGGCCCCAAAAATATCAGTCTCATCGTCCCCTCTTTCCTCCACGCAACTTGGACTTCTTGATCAGCCCCTCATACTGCTGAGCAATGAGGTGGCCCTGGATCTGTGCTACCGTATCAAGGGTAACACTGACAACGATCAAAAGCGAAGTACCACCAAGGGCTAATGGGATCCCGGTGCGGGCGATCAGCGTCTCGGGCAGAATGCAGACGAAGACGAGATAGATCGCGCCGACGACCGTGATGCGCGTCAGGACATAGTCGATATATTCCGCGGTCCGCTCGCCCGGACGGATGCCCGGAATGAAGCCGCCATGCTTCTTCAGATTGTCCGCCGTATCCTTCGGATTGAAGACGATGGCGGTGTAGAAGAAGGCAAAGAAGGCAATCAGCGCGCCGTAGAACACCATGAACAGAGGCTGGCCGTGCTGCAGGGCACCAATGATCATGGTGGCCCAGGATGGCAGATTGGCATTGCCGGAGAAACCGGCCAGCGTCGCCGGCAAGAGCAGCAGCGAGGAGGCAAAGATTGCCGGGATGACGCCTGCGGTGTTCAGCTTCAGCGGCAGGTGCGAGGTATCGCCCTGGAACATCCGGTTGCCGACCTGGCGCTTCGGATATTGGATCAGCAGGCGGCGCTGCGCCCGCTCGACGAAGACGATCAGGGCCACGACGAGGATGGCGATCAGGACGACGGCGAGAATCAGCACGGTCGAGAGCGCTCCGGTGCGGCCGAGTTCCAGCGTACCGGCCAGTGCCGTGGGCAGGCCTGCGGCAATGCCGGCGAAGATGATCAGCGAAATGCCGTTGCCGATACCGCGCGAGGTGATCTGTTCACCGAGCCACATCAGGAACATGGTGCCGCCAAGCAGGGTGACGACGGTCGAGATGCGGAAGAACCAGCCCGGATCGGCGACGATTCCCTGGCCGCTTTCCAGACCGACGGCGATGCCATAGGCCTGCAGCGTGCCGAGAAGCACCGTGCCATAGCGGGTATACTGGTTGATGATCTTGCGGCCCTGCTCGCCTTCCTTCTTCAAGGCTTCGAGCGAGGGAACGACGGAGGTCATCAGCTGCACGATGATCGATGCGGAAATATACGGCATGATGCCGAGCGCGAAGATCGCCATGCGCTGGACAGCGCCGCCGGCAAACATGTTGAAGAGGCCGAGAATGCCGCCCGCCTGACCCTGGAAGGCCTGTGCATAGGCTTCCGGATTGAGGCCCGGCAGCGGGATATGCGTGCCCAGTCGATAGACCAAAAGCGCAGCCAGGGTGAACCACAGGCGCTTCTTGAGGTCGGTGGCCTTGGAAAAGGTCGAAAAATTAAGATTGGAGGCCAGTTGTTCAGCTGCAGAAGCCATGCATTTCTCCGCCTGACCAATTCCGGAGGCGGTGGTTCGGCCCAGCCGGAAAGCAGTCCAAATTCAGTTTCAGAAAACCGGGAGACGATGGGGCTGCTGCGCAACCGAATGCCTCACCTCATTTTCCGCGATAGCCCGGTTGTCACCGACGATGCGGCCCAGGCGTGTGAGGCTCACATATGGGAGCAAAATCGCCCGAAGTGAAGCACTCCGGGCGATTCCATAACAGATTATTCGGCGGATTCCACCTGCGGCATCTTGATCGATCCGCCGGCCTTCTCGATCTTCTCGACGGCAGCCTTGGAGGCACCGGCGACGTCGAAGGAAACCTTCGCGGTCAGCTCGCCATCGGAGAGAACGCGAACGCCATCCTTCTCGCGACGGATCACGCCTGCAGCCTTCAGAGCCGCGGCATCGATCACTGCAGAGGCGTCGAGCTTCTTGGCATCGATCGCAGCCTGAATGCGGCCGAGCGATACGGTCACGAATTCCGACTTGAAGATGTTGTTGAAGCCGCGCTTCGGCAGACGACGATAGATCGGCATCTGGCCGCCTTCGAAGCCGTTGATGGCAACGCCGGAACGGGCCTTCTGGCCCTTGACGCCGCGACCACCGGTCTTGCCCTTGCCGGAACCGATACCGCGACCAACGCGGATCCGTTCCTTGGTGGCGCCTTCGTTATCCTTGATTTCGTTCAGTTTCATGGTCTCTACTCCCGTCTCACTTCTCGTCGACGACGCGAACGAGATGCTGGACAGACCGGATCATGCCACGAACGGAAGGCGTATCTTCCAGCGTGTTTACCCGGTGCATCTTGTTGAGGCCGAGACCGATCAGCGTCTGACGCTGAACAGCAGGCCGGCGAATGGGGCTTCCGATCTGTTCGACCGTAACCGTCTTCTTGGTGTCATTGGCCATCAGAAAGCTCCTTATTCTTCCGCTGCATTGCCGGAAGCGGCACGGCGAGCCTGAAGCGTGGCGTATTTCAGGCCGCGCTGAGCTGCGATGTCCTTCGGATGCACCTGGTGCTTCAGGGCGTCGAATGTTGCGCGAACCATGTTGTAGGGGTTCGAGGAACCGGTCGACTTGGCAACCACGTCGTGAACGCCGAGCGTCTCGAACACGGCGCGCATCGGGCCGCCGGCGATGATGCCGGTACCAGCCTTGGCCGAGCGCAGCAGAACCTTGCCGGCGCCATGACGGCCGTTGACGTCGTGATGCAGCGTACGGCCATCGCGCAGCGGTACGAAAATCAGATCGCGCTTGGCAGCTTCGGTGGCCTTGCGGATGGCTTCCGGCACTTCACGTGCCTTGCCATGACCGAAGCCGACGCGGCCCTTCTGATCGCCAACGACGACGAGAGCGGCAAAACCGAAGCGACGGCCGCCCTTGACGACCTTGGCAACGCGATTGATGGCGACCAGCTTGTCTACGAATTCGCTGTCGCGCTCTTCACGGGCACCGCGATCTTCGCGCGAGCCCCTTCTTTCCTGTGCCATTGTCCTTTTCCTTTTTCTTTTCCGGGTGCGAACGGCAGGTTTTTAAAAAGCCGGCTGCCCGAACAAGGGCATGCCGGCCGGTGATGGCGTGGAAACGCCTGAAAGCCGGACCACAAGGGCCCGGCATTCAAATCAGAAGCTCAGACCGCCTTCGCGGGCGGCATCGGCCAGGGCCTTGACACGGCCGTGATAGAGGAAGGCGCCGCGATCGAACACGACTTCCTTCACGCCGGCAGCGGTTGCCCGCTCGGCGACGAGCTTGCCGACCGCCGCAGCGGCCTCAACGTCGGCGCCCGTCTTCAAAGACGTGCGCAGACCGGTGTCCAGCGTCGAAGCAGCTGCCAGCGTACGGCCGGCAACGTCATCGATGATCTGGGCGTAGATGTTCTTCGACGAGCGATGAACCGACAGACGCGGGCGGCCATTGGCGACCGCCTTGAGCTGGCGGCGCACACGGCTCGCACGCTTCGAAAGTACTTCTTTCCTGCTAGCCATAACGCGTCAACCTTACTTCTTCTTGCCTTCCTTGCGGACGATCCGTTCTTCGGCGTACTTGACGCCCTTGCCCTTGTAGGGCTCCGGACCGCGGTATTCGCGGATTTCCGCGGCTACCTGACCGACCTGCTGCTTGTTGATGCCGGTGACGACGATTTCCGTCGGCTTCGGCACGGCAATGTTGATGCCCTGCGGAGGCTCATAGACGACATCATGGCTGAAACCGAGCGAGAGCTGCAGGTTCTTGCCCTGCATGGCCGCGCGGTAACCAACGCCGTTGATTTCCAGCTTGCGCTCGAAACCGTCCTTGACGCCCTTGAAGAGGTTCTCGATCATCGTGCGGGACATGCCCCACTTTGCGCGAGCATCCTTGGTTTCGTTGGCCGGAACCACCGAAACAGCGTTATTTTCGAAAGAAAGCTTTACTTCGTCGTTTGCAACGAAAACCAGCTCGCCCTTCGGGCCCTTGGCAGTCACCGTCTGTCCTTCGACAGCAGCCGTCACACCTGCCGGAACCTGAACGGGCTTTTTACCGATACGAGACATGTTTCAATCCTGTCTGTCCGTTAAGGAGGGCTCTGTCCGATCTTAGAAGACCGAGCAGAGAACCTCGCCACCAACGTTCTGTTCGCGCGCCTGATGATCGGCCATCACACCCTTCGGAGTCGAAAGGATGGTGATGCCGAGGCCGTTCGCGACCTGCGGAATGGACTTCACCGAGACATAGACCCGGCGGCCCGGCTTGGACACGCGGCCGATCTCACGGATCACCGATGCGCCTTCGTAATACTTCAGTTCGATTTCGAACTCGGACTTGCCGTTGCCGTAATCGACCTCAGAGTAACCGCGGATGTAGCCTTCGGCCTGCAGCACGTCGAGAACGCGTGCACGCAGCTTGGATGCCGGAGTCGAAACGGACGACTTGCGGCGGGCTGCACCATTGCGGATGCGGGTGAGCATATCGCCCAGAGGATCAGTCATGGTCATTGAACCGTCTCCTTACCAGCTGGACTTCACGATACCGGGAACCTTGCCCAGGTTGCCCAGTTCGCGCAGGGCGATACGGGACATCTTGAGCTTGCGGTAAAAGGCGCGCGGGCGGCCAGTCACTTCGCAACGGTTACGGATACGGGTCTTCGAACCGTCACGCGGCAGGGAAGCCAGCTTCAAGGTCGCCTTGAAGCGATCTTCGATCGGCAGCTCCTGGTTCATGATGGTTGCCTTCAAGGCAGCACGCTTGGCCGCATGGTTGGCAACCGTCTTGCGGCGGCGCTTGTTCTTTTCGATTGCGCTTGTCTTCGCCATATCGAGTTCCTTTTCTACGCTCGTCGTTACGGTTACTGACGGAACGGGAAGTTGAACTCTTTCAGAAGAGCCCGAGCTTCGTCGTCCGAGGTTGCCGTCGTGCAAACGATGATGTCCATGCCCCACATCTGATCAACCTTGTCGTAATTGATCTCCGGGAACACGATGTGTTCCTTGATGCCCATGGCGAAGTTGCCACGGCCGTCAAAGCTTTTCGGATTCAGGCCGCGGAAGTCGCGAACGCGCGGCAGCGCGATGTTGACCAGGCGATCCAGGAATTCATACATGCGGGCACCGCGCAGCGTCACCTTTGCGCCGATCGGCATGCCTTCGCGGACCTTGAAGCCGGCGATGGAATTGCGAGCGCGCGTGATGACCGGCTTCTGGCCGGCAATGGCAGCCAGGTCACCGGCAGCAATCGTGGGCTTCTTGGAATCGGCTGTCGCCTCGCCCACGCCCATGTTGATCACGACCTTGTCGACCCGGGGGATCTGCATCTCGTTGGCGTAGGAGAACTGCTCCTGCATCGCCTTGCGGATGCGGGACACATATTCTGCCTTGAGACGCGGTTCGTACTTTGCCTCAGCCATCGATCACATCTCCCGTACGCTTGGCCACACGGACCTTCTTGCCGTCCACGACCGAGAAACCTACGCGGGTCGGCTTGCCGTCCTTCGCGACGATCGCGATGTTCGACAGATGGATGGAGGCTTCCTTGTTGATGATGCCAGCTTCCTGGTTCTGGGTCTGGCGCTGGTGGCGCTTGACCATGTTCACACCGCGCACGAGAGCGCGATCTTCCTTCGGCATCACTTGAATGACTTCACCGGTGCGGCCCTTGTCCTTGCCGGTGAGTACGACGACGTTGTCGCCCTTGCGAATCTTTTGCATGGCTATCCCGCTCCCTTAGAGTACTTCCGGAGCCAGCGAGATGATCTTCATATGGTTCTTGGCGCGAAGCTCGCGCGGAACCGGTCCGAAGATACGGGTGCCGATAGGCTCTTTCTTGTTGTCGATGAGGACCGCTGCGTTGTTGTCGAAGCGGATGACGCTGCCGTCAGCACGGCGGATGTCCTTGGCGGTGCGAACGACGACGGCCTTCATCACGTCGCCCTTCTTGACGCGGCCCCGCGGGATCGCTTCCTTGATCGACACGACGATAACGTCGCCGATCGAAGCGTATTTGCGCTTGGAGCCGCCCAGCACCTTGATGCACATGACACGACGTGCGCCGGAATTATCCGCGACGTCGAGGTTTGTTTGCATCTGAATCATGTCAGGTCGCCTTCTCGTAATGACCGGAACGGTTGGGCGCAAAGCCCCCTTTTCCGGCTCATGGACATATTTTTTTCGTGCGCGGGTGGGGTCTTGCCAAGGCGGTTTCCGAAGCCGGACCTTCCCTGCGCTCTCAAAGCAAAAGAACGCCCGTCAACCGGGCGTTCTGCGCCAATGCGCTGCTTCATACAGAATTCTGCGGCAGACGCAAGGGCCTGCCGCAATTTACTGCATTATCAAGCCTGGGCGGAAATGACCGTCCAGCACTTATCCTTGGAAATCGGTGCACACTCCTGGATGGAGACGACATCACCGGTCTTGTACTGATTGTTCTCGTCGTGGGCCTTGTACTTCTTGGAACGACGAACGGTCTTCTGGAGCAGCGGGTGAGCGAATCGACGCTCGACCCGGACAACTACCGTTTTGTCGTTCTTGTCGCTGACCACGACGCCCTGCAGAATGCGCTTCGGCATATTGTTCTTCCCTTAGGCCTTTGCTTCTGCCGCCTTCTGGCGGGCAATGGTTTTCACGCGAGCGATGTCCTTGCGAACTTCATTGATGCGCGAGGACTTCTCAAGCTGACCGGTGGCCTTCTGGAAGCGCAGGTTGAACTGCTCCTTCTTGAGCTCCGCAAGCTTGTCCTTGAGCTGGTCGGCCGTGAGGCCGCGTACTTCTTCGGCTTTCATGTGCCTAACCCCTTACTCTGCGATGCGCTGTACAAAGCGCGTCTTGACCGAGAGCTTGGCGGAACCGAGACGCAGCGCCTCGCGGGCGATTTCCTCGGACACACCGTCGATCTCAAACATCATGCGGCCGGGCTTGACCTTGCAAGCCCAGTATTCCACCGAACCCTTGCCCTTACCCATACGCACTTCGGTCGGCTTTGCCGTGACCGGAGTATCCGGGAAGACGCGGATCCAAACGCGACCAGCGCGCTTCATGTAACGGGTGATCGCACGACGTGCTGCTTCGATCTCACGAGCGTTCACACGGTTCGGTTCCAGAGCCTTGAGGCCGAATTCACCGAATGCCAGGTCGAAGCCACCCTTGGCCACGCCCTTGATGCGGCCCTTGAACTGCTTGCGGTACTTGGTACGCTTTGGCTGCAACATTTTCTTACTTCTCCGAGCTTATCTTTCGCCAGCGCCAATCAAGCGTTTTCGCGACGACGGTCACGGTCGCGGCTAGCCGGACCCTGCGCATCGCCTTCGAGAGCGCGACGTTCGGAAGCCATCGGATCATGCTCAAGGATTTCGCCCTTGAAGATCCAGACCTTGATGCCGCAGATACCGAATGCGGTCTCGGCTTCCGCCGTACCGTAATCGATGTCTGCACGCAGCGTGTGAAGCGGAACGCGGCCTTCGCGATACCATTCGGTACGCGCGATTTCCGCACCGCCGAGACGGCCGGCGCAGGTGATCTTGATGCCTTCGGCACCCAAACGCATGGCCGACTGAACCGAGCGCTTCATGGCGCGGCGGAAAGCCACGCGGCGTTCCAGCTGCTGAGCGATCGACTGCGCAACCAGGGTTGCGTCGACTTCCGGCTTGCGCACTTCAACAATGTTGAGATGCGTTTCGGCGGACGTCATGTCGGAAAGCTTCTTGCGGAGCTTTTCGATGTCGGCGCCCTTCTTGCCGATGATCAGACCCGGGCGGGCCGAGTGGATCGTGACGCGGCACTTCTTGTGCGGACGCTCGATGACCACCTTGGCGATGCCGGCCTGCTTCAGTTCCGACATCAGATAGGCGCGGATCTTCAGGTCTTCGTGCAGCAGCTGGCCGTATTCGGCATTGTCTGCGAACCAGCGGCTATCCCATGTGCGGTTGATGCCGAGGCGGAAGCCGATCGGATTGATTTTCTGACCCATTATGCGGCCTCCCCTTTTTCCTCGACTTCACGAACAACGATCGTGAGGTGCGCGAACGGCTTCTCGATGCGGGAAGCGCGGCCGCGGCCACGAGCGTGGAAACGCTTCATGGTGATCGACTTGCCGACATAGGCTTCCGCCACGATCAGGCTGTCGACGTCGAGGTCGTGGTTGTTCTCGGCATTGGCGATCGCCGATTCCAGGGTCTTCTTGACCTGGTCGGAGATGCGCTTGCGGGAGAATTCGAGTTCTGCCAGAGCGCGGTCAACCTTCTTGCCGCGGATCATGGCGGCAACCAGGTTCAGCTTCTGCGGGCTGACGCGGAGCGTACGGGCAACGGCCTGGGCCTCGTTGTCCTTCAGCCGGCGTTCGGTCTTAGCCTTCGCCATGATTACTTCCTCTTTGCCTTCTTGTCCGCACCGTGACCGTAATAGGTCCGGGTCGGAGAGAATTCACCAAACTTGTGGCCGACCATGTCTTCGTTGACGCTGACCGGAACATGCTTGCTGCCGTTGTAGACGCCGAAGGTCAAGCCGACGAACTGCGGCAGGATCGTGGAGCGACGGCTCCAGATCTTGATCACTTCACTGCGACCGCTCTCGCGAACCTTCTCAGCCTTCTTGAGAAGGTATCCGTCAACGAACGGGCCTTTCCATACTGAACGAGCCATACCTGACTTCCTTCTCTTACTTCTTCAGCTGATGGCGCGAGCGCATGATGAACTTGTCGGTCGACTTGTTCGAACGCGTGCGCTTGCCCTTGGTCGGCTTACCCCAGGGGGTAACCGGGTGACGGCCACCGGAGGTGCGGCCTTCACCACCACCATGCGGGTGGTCGACAGGGTTCATGACCACGCCGCGAACATGCGGGCGCTTGCCCCGCCAACGCGAACGACCGGCCTTGCCATCGTTGATGTTGCCATGTTCCGGGTTGGAGACCGCACCGATGGATGCCAGGCAGGAGCCGTGCACCAGGCGCTGTTCGCCGGAGTTCAGACGAAGGATCGCCATGCCCTGATCGCGGCCGACGAGCTGGGCGTAAGCACCAGCCGAACGTGCGATCTGGCCGCCCTTGCCGGGCTTCATTTCCACATTGTGGATGATGGAGCCGACCGGGATGGACTGCA
Organism: Rhizobium sp. SSA_523; assembly: GCF_030435705.1. Taxonomy (NCBI): domain Bacteria; kingdom Pseudomonadati; phylum Pseudomonadota; class Alphaproteobacteria; order Hyphomicrobiales; family Rhizobiaceae; genus Affinirhizobium; species Affinirhizobium gouqiense. The sequence continues at coordinate 617,030 of NZ_CP129382.1, read as the reverse complement.
GCGGCATAGCATTGCCGGGCTTGACATCGACGGTCTTGCTGGAGGCGATGACCTTGTCGCCGACAGCCAGGCGCTGCGGCGCCAGGATGTAGGCCTGTTCGCCATCCGCATAGGAGATCAATGCGATGAAGGCGGTACGGTTCGGATCGTATTCCAGACGCTCTACCGTGCCCTCGACGTCGAACTTGCGACGCTTGAAGTCGATCAGGCGATAGGTGCGCTTGTGCCCGCCGCCACGAAAGCGGACGGTGATGCGGCCGAGATTGTTGCGGCCGCCCTTGGACGTCAGACCCTGGGTCAGCGCCTTGACGGGCTTACCCTTGAAGAGGCCCGAGCGGTCGACAATGACCAGCTGGCGCTGGCTCGGTGTCGTCGGGTTAAAGGTTTTCAATGCCATTGTTCTTATTCCCTCGCTCAGACGCCCGTCGACACGTCGATGGACTGACCTTCGGCGAGCGTGACGACGGCTTTCTTGACGTCCTTCTGCTTGCCGATGAAGCCGCGGAAACGCTTTGTCTTGCCCTTGCGGATCAGCGTGTTGACGGCCGTGACCTTGACGCCGAAGAGCGCTTCAACCGCAGCCTTGATTTCAGGCTTGGAGGCATCCTTGGCGACATTGAAGACGACCTGGTTCTGTTCAGAGACCAGCGTCGACTTTTCGGTGATCGCAGGCGATACGATCACATCATAGTGGCGAAGATCCGTCATTTGAACCGCTCCTCCAGAGCTTCCACCGCCGCCTTGGACAAGACGAGCTTGCCGCAACGCAGGATGTCGTAAACATTGATGCCCTGAACCGGCAGAACATCGATGTTCGGGATGTTCTGAGCCGCGAGCTTGAAATTGGTGTCGACTTCAGCACCGCCGATGACCAGCGCATTGGTCAGGCCGAGACCTGCAAGCGTACCGGCAACAGCCTTGGTCTTGGCGTCGGAGGCGACGATCTGATCGACGATGATCAGCTCTTCGGCCTTCAGCTTTGCAGACAGAGCGTGGCGGAGCGCCAGAGCGCGCACCTTCTTCGGCAGGTCATGCTCGTGGCTGCGGACAACCGGACCATGAGCCTTACCACCGCCGCGGAACTGCGGAGCGCGTGCTGAATGGTGACGAGCGCGGCCCGTACCCTTCTGCTTGTACATTTTCGAACCGGTGCGAGCGACCTCGGAACGGCTCTTTGTCTTGTGGGTACCCTGCTGCTTCTTGGCAAGCTGCCAGCGTACCATGCGTGCCAGAATGTCCTGGCGGGGATCGAGGCCGAAGATCTCATCCGAAAGGGAGACTTTGCCTGCGTCCTTACCCTCAAGGGTCGTGACGTTGAATTCCATGTGCTTAGGCTCCCTTACTTCGCGGCCGACTTGACGGCGTCGCGGACGATGATCCAGGAACCCTTCGAACCGGGGACGGCACCCTTGACGAGGATCAGACCGCGATCTTCGTCGGTCGAAACCACTTCGAGGTTCTGGGTGGTGACACGCGTCTGGCCCATATGGCCGGCCATGCGCTTGCCCTTCCAGACCTTGCCCGGGTCCTGGTTGTTACCGGTCGAACCGTGCGAACGGTGCGAGACCGACACACCGTGCGTGGCCCGAAGACCGCCGAAGTTGTGGCGCTTCATGGCGCCGGCGAAACCCTTACCGATCGAGGTGCCGGTAACGTCCACCAGCTGGCCGGCCGTAAAATGGCTCGGCGTCAGCGCAGCGCCGACATCGACGAGGTTGTCGGCATCGACGCGAAACTCGACGAGTTTCTGCTTCGGCTCGACCTGGGCAACGGCGAAATGGCCGCGCATTGCCTTTGTTGTGTTCTTGACCTTTGCCTGGCCAGAGCCAAGCTGAACAGCTGTGTAGCCGTTCTTTTCGACGGTCCGCTGCGCAACAACCTGGCAGTTGTCGACGCGCAGAACCGTTACCGGAACATGTTCGCCGGCGTCGTTGTAGACGCGGGTCATTCCGACCTTCTGTGCAATTACACCTGAACGCATCGGTTCAATCCTTCTCACTCAGCCTAAGACTTTCAGCCTCAGAGCTTGATTTCCACGTCGACGCCTGCGGCGAGATCGAGCTTCATCAGCGCGTCTACCGTCTGCGGGGTGGGATCAACGATGTCGAGAAGACGCTTATGCGTGCGCATCTCGAACTGTTCGCGACTCTTCTTGTCGATGTGAGGGGACCGGTTAACCGTAAACTTCTCGATGCGGGTCGGAAGCGGAACGGGGCCCCGGACGCTAGCACCGGTGCGCTTCGCCGTCGACACGATCTCGCGCGTAGAAGCATCGAGGATCCGGTGATCGAACGCCTTCAGGCGAATGCGGATATTTTGGCCGTTCATTCGACGTTATCCTTGTTTCTCTGTTCTTCCCCGGCACCAAACTGACGGCACAGGGGCGTTTTCTCTCAAAGGCGGACCACCGGTGTCAAAGATCGAGGGGGACAGAGGAGCCAGCTCTGCTGGTCCCTATCCCCATCCACTCTTCGGGCCAAAAGCCCACCTTCTGGATTGGTCTGCCTGCCCGAAAAGTCGAAGCAGGCGGCAAATCGCGCTCGCGCGCCATTTGCTACATTTTTGTGTCACAAGCAAGGGGCTTTCGCCCCCTGCCCGCGTATTTTTTCATAGTCTCGCCGACTGGCGGCGGGCAAACTGCGCTCGCGCATGCTTGCTTGTCTTTTGGCAAAGCGCGCTTGCGCGACTTTGCCGAGAGTCCAAATAGCAAAGCGCGCTTGCGCGACTTTGCCCGTCCTTCAAAGCGTCGGCAGCTTTCGGCTCGCCGCCCAAAGCTGCCGAAATTGCCTTACTCGACGATCGAAGCGACGATGCCGGCGCCGCTGGCAAAGCGCGCTTGCGCGACTTTGCCCGCCCTTCGAAGCGTCGGCAGCTTTCGGCTCGTCGCCCAAAGCTGCCGAAATTGCCTTACTCGACGATCGAAGCGACGATGCCGGCGCCGACGGTACGGCCACCTTCGCGGATAGCGAAGCGCAGCTTTTCTTCCATCGCGATCGGAACGATCAGCTCGACGTCAACGGTCACGTTGTCGCCAGGCATAACCATTTCCGTGCCTTCCGGAAGCGTCACGATGCCCGTCACGTCCGTCGTGCGGAAGTAGAACTGCGGACGGTAGTTCGTGAAGAACGGCGTATGACGGCCGCCTTCTTCCTTCGTCAGGATGTAGGCTTCGGCCTTGAACTTCTTGTGCGGCTTGACAGTGCCCGGCTTGCACAGGATCTGGCCACGCTCGACGCCGTCACGGTTCACACCGCGGATCAGCGCGCCGATATTGTCGCCGGCCTGGCCCTGGTCGAGCAGCTTGCGGAACATTTCAACGCCGGTCACCGTCGTCTTGGAGGTGGCGCGGATGCCGACGATCTCGACTTCTTCGCCAACCTTGACGATACCACGCTCGACGCGGCCCGTCACAACCGTACCACGACCCGAGATCGAGAACACGTCTTCGATCGGCATCAGGAACGGCTGGTCGATCGGACGCTCAGGCGTCGGGATGTAGGCGTCAACCTGGGCCATCAGTTCGCGAACAGCATCTTCGCCGATGGTCTTGTTGCTGTCTTCGAGAGCGGCCAGAGCCGAGCCCTTGACAACCGGAACATCGTCGCCCGGGAAGTCGTAGGACGACAGGAGTTCGCGCACTTCCAGCTCGACGAGCTCGAGAAGCTCGGCGTCGTCAACCTGGTCCACCTTGTTCAGGAACACGACCAGAGCCGGAACGCCAACCTGGCGGGCGAGCAGGATGTGCTCGCGCGTCTGCGGCATCGGGCCGTCAGCGGCAGAGCATACCAGGATCGCGCCGTCCATCTGCGCTGCACCGGTGATCATGTTCTTGACGTAGTCGGCGTGGCCGGGGCAGTCAACGTGGGCGTAGTGGCGGTTCGCCGTCTCGTATTCGACGTGTGCCGTCGAGATCGTGATGCCGCGGGCCTTCTCTTCCGGTGCAGCGTCGATCTGGTCATACGCCTTGAACTCACCGAAGAACTTGGTGATCGCTGCCGTCAGAGACGTCTTGCCATGGTCAACGTGGCCGATCGTGCCGATGTTCACATGCGGCTTGGTACGCTCAAACTTGCTCTTTGCCATTTCAGGCTCTCCATCTGTTTCCCCGCGAAGGGCGGAGTTATTCTAGGTCTTTTTGTCTTTTAGGGGTTACCCCGGTCACTTCTGACCGGAGTACTTTGCCTGGATTTCCTGTGCGACGTTGCTCGGAACCGGCGCGTAATGATCGAAGACCATCGAATACTGTGCGCGGCCCTGAGACATGGAGCGCAGGTTATCGACGTACTTGAACATGTTGGCGAGCGGAACATGCGCGTTGATGACAACGGCGATGCCACGGCTTTCCTGGCCCTGGATCTGACCGCGACGCGAGTTCAGGTCGCCGATGACGTCGCCGACATAATCTTCCGGCGTCACGACCTCGACCTTCATCATCGGCTCGAGCAGCTGTGCACCTGCCTTCTTGGCAGCTTCACGGAAGCAGGCACGCGATGCGATTTCGAAGGCGAGAACCGAGGAGTCGACATCGTGGAAGGCGCCGTCGATGAGGGTCGCCTTGACGCCCAGCATCGGGAAGCCAGCCAGCGGACCGGAGGACAGAACGCTTTCGATGCCCTTCTGAACGCCCGGGATGTATTCCTTCGGAACGGAACCGCCGACGATCTTGGACTCGAACTTGAAGTCTTCGCCTTCCGGGTTCGGTTCGAAGATGATCTTGACGCGCGCGAACTGGCCGGTACCACCGGACTGCTTCTTGTGCGTGTAATCTTCTTCGTGTGCCTTGGTGATCGTCTCACGATAGGCAACCTGCGGAGCACCGACGGTGGCTTCGACCTTGAACTCGCGACGCATGCGGTCGACGATGATGTCCAGGTGAAGTTCGCCCATGCCGGCGATGATCGTCTGGCCCGATTCGGTATCGGTCTTGACGCGGAAGGACGGGTCTTCTGCTGCCAGGCGGTTGAGGGCGAGGCCCATCTTTTCCTGGTCGCCCTTGGACTTCGGCTCGATCGCGATCTGGATGACCGGCTCGGGGAATTCCATGCGCTCCAGGATAACCGGCTTCAGCGGATCGCAGAGCGTGTCACCCGTGGTGGTTTCCTTCAGACCGGCCAGCGCAACGATGTCGCCTGCAAAGGCTTCTTCGATGTCTTCACGGCTGTTGGAGTGCATCTGCAGCATGCGGCCGACGCGCTCGCGCTTGTCCTTGACCGTGTTCATGACCGATGCACCCTTTTCCAGCTTGCCGGAATAGATGCGGGCGAAGGTGAGCGAACCGACGAAGGGGTCGTTCATGATCTTGAAGGCCAGCATGGACAGCGGCTCGCTGTCGTCTGCGTGACGCTCGATCTCGGCTTCGGTCTTCACGTCGACGCCCTTGATGGCCGGGATATCGGCCGGCGACGGCAGATAGTCCACGACGGCATCGAGAAGCGGCTGAACGCCCTTGTTCTTGAAGGCCGTGCCGCAGAACATCGGATGGAACTTGACGTCGATCGTGCCGCGGCGAACCAGCTGGCGGATCTTCTCATTGTCCGGCATTTCGCCGTTCAGATAGGCTTCCATCGCTTCTTCGTCGATTTCGACAACCGTCTCGATCAGCTTTTCGCGATATTCCTCGGCCTTTTCCTTCAGGTCTTCCGGAATCTCGACGACGTCCCACTGGGCGCCGAGCGATTCGTCGCGCCAGACCAGAGCGTTCATTTCGATCAGGTCGACAACGCCCTTGAACTCGGTCTCGGCGCCGATCGGCAGCTGCATGACAACAGCCGTCGCACCCAGGCGGGTCTTGATCATCTCGACCGAGCGGTAGAAGTCCGCACCGGTCTTGTCCATCTTGTTGCAGAAGATCATGCGCGGAACATGATACTTCTCGGCCTGACGCCAGACGGTTTCGGTCTGCGGCTCAACGCCGGCATTGGCGTCGAGAAGCGCGATCGCGCCGTCGAGAACGCGCAGGCTGCGCTCGACTTCAATGGTGAAGTCGACGTGGCCGGGCGTGTCGATGATGTTGAAGCGGCGCATCTTGCCGTCGCGGCCCTTCCAGAAGGTCGTGGTCGCAGCCGAGGTGATGGTGATCCCGCGTTCCTGCTCCTGCTCCATCCAGTCCATGGTCGCGGCGCCGTCATGGACTTCGCCGATCTTGTGCGACTTGCCGGTGTAATAAAGGATACGCTCGGTGGTCGTCGTCTTGCCGGCGTCGATATGCGCCATGATACCGAAATTTCGGTAGTCTTCGATTTTATAGTCGCGAGCCATAGGACTGCCTTTCGGAATTCGAACGGAGAAAGATTACCAACGGTAGTGCGAGAATGCGCGGTTCGCGTCGGCCATCTTGTGGGTGTCTTCACGCTTCTTGACGGCGCTGCCACGATTGTTGGCGGCATCCATCAGTTCGCCGGAGAGACGGTCGATCATGGTGGTTTCGTTGCGCTTGCGGGCAGCCGCGATCAGCCAGCGAATGGCGAGGGCCTGCCGGCGCTCCGGGCGCACGTCAACGGGAACCTGATAGGTCGCACCACCAACACGACGCGAACGGACTTCGACGTGCGGAGCAACATTTTCGAGCGCCTGATGGAAGATCGGCAGCGGCTCCTGCTTGGCCTTGCCCTGGACCGCGTCGAACGCACCGTAAACGATGCTTTCCGCAACCGACTTCTTGCCATGCAGCATGATGGCGTTCATGAATTTGGTGACAACCAGGTCGCCGAACTTGGGATCCGGGTTGATTTCACGCTTTTCTGCTCTGTGACGTCTGGACATACGTTCTCGTCTCTTCGAATGATTGGAAGACGCCTTAACACGCGGAGGACCTCGCGCGGCGCCTGGATTGATCTAATTACTTCGGACGCTTCGCGCCGTACTTGGAACGACGCTGCTTGCGGTTCTTGACACCCTGCGTATCGAGAACGCCGCGGATGATGTGATAACGCACACCCGGCAAGTCCTTGACGCGGCCGCCACGGATCATGACGACAGAGTGTTCCTGCAGGTTGTGACCTTCGCCCGGAATATAGCCGATGACTTCAAAGCCATTGGTCAGGCGGATCTTGGCGACCTTACGCAGAGCCGAGTTCGGCTTCTTCGGGGTCGTGGTGTAGACGCGGGTGCAAACGCCGCGCTTCTGCGGGTTTTCCTGCAGAGCAGGTACCTTATTGCGCTTTACCTGTGCCTGGCGGGGCTTACGGATCAGCTGGTTTACGGTAGGCATATACCCATCCCTTGCAAAATCTTGTCTTGGACCCATCCTCCCGGGAGGACAGGCCGTGGTTTCGCCGTCTCCGGCCACAGCACACATTTCAACATGCGCAAAACGTGGCCCAGACGGAATATTCCGTTGGACCACATAAAGCAGAGGACGCATCACGTGCGTCATGCGTGCAGCATACTTGTCTTCAACGTGCGTTTTGGACGCTTGTTTGAGGCCAAGAGAGGAACAGGCGTTCCAATCGGGCAAGCCTCACATCGCTTCCGATGCCGGGCGTTTACTGTTTTACCCCCGTGACGTCAAGACCTGGAGGTAAAGAAAGTCCCCCAAGCCCTTGCGCGACGGGCGCTGCAGCGGCTAGGGTCAAAACTCAATCAGGTTTCGGGCGTGGCGCGAGCGGATTTTGTTTGCGAATAGGAGAAGAGGCTGCCGTGAAGCAAAACTCCACAAAGCCTGTTCGACGCCTTCGCAGGGAAAATCCGCCGCGTCCCGTAGGGATATGGCGAAAATCGCCCATTTCCACGTCGCGAAGCCTTGATGGATATTGGATCCACCGGCGGCTTCGCTCCTCGAACTGAACGATTTTCTCTCATACCACGCTCCAAATCCTGACTGAGTTTTGACCCTAGATCGGGAGGCCGCAGAATGCCTGCGGTCTTGGCCGCAAGGCCCGCATTAACCCTTTAACCTGGGTCATTATCCACGGTTTTGACCGGACAGGCCTGAAATCGCGATGATCCAGCAGGAGGATTTCGGCGGTTTTCGCCGAAGCAGATTATTAACCACTGTGTTTTGGTTGGCAAGCCGCTAAGTATCGGCAAGAGATACCGACTGGAACATGAGTCGCCCCTTCCAACCAGGAGTGCATCGCGATGATCACCTCGCCCGACAATGACAATAACTCCGATTCGCCGATGGTCTTCATCATCATCGGCAAGGGGTATGAAACGAAAGACAGCGAAGGCACCGATCTGCATATCCTGCTGACGGCGCCGGACGATGATACCGCCGTGCGCGAGGCCCTGAACGCGCTGTCGGAAGAAGGCTTCATCGAAGCCGATCTCGACCAGATCGGTGTCTTGACCGACGAGCCGGTCGAGGAGCCGCATGCCGCTGCCTATCAAGGCGCGCTGGAGGGAGAGGTCTCCATCATCCGCTTCGGATGAGGCGGAGCCAATCTCGCTGACCGTGCGCCTGCGCAACGGATTGAGCACGAAGGACTGAGCACGAAGGCCCGCACGAGGAACTCAGCACCAAGGACTGAGCACGAGCCGCCGATGTAGAACGAGAAAAGCGCCCGGGTCTCCCCGGGCGCTTTCTTGTTTGGTCTTACGCGACAGAAGGAGGGCGGCGGACCGCCCTCCCCGCACTTATTCGCCTGCCGGAATGGTGTCCGAGCCAGCCATATCCTGCAGCATCGGGGTCGCCGAAGAGGCACCCGTCGACTTGCGGCGCTCGTCGAGGATCATCTCGTCGCGGCCGGTTGCGATGCGGCGGATCTGCGTCATGGTCCCACCGGTACCGGCCGGGATCAGGCGGCCGACGATGACGTTCTCCTTCAGGCCCTGCAGCGTATCCATCTTGCCGGCGATCGCAGCTTCCGTGAGAACCTTGGTGGTTTCCTGGAAGGATGCGGCCGAGATGAAGGACGGCGTCTGCAGCGATGCCTTGGTGATGCCGAGCAGAACCGGCTCACCGAATGCAGGCTTTTTGCCCTCTTCCATGAGACGCTCATTGGCATCGTCCAGCTCGATGCGGTCGACATTGTCGCCCACGATATACTGGCTGTCGCCGGAATCGGTGATCTCGACCTTCTGCAGCATCTGGCGAACGATCACCTCGATGTGCTTGTCGTTGATCACGACGCCCTGCAGACGGTAGACTTCCTGGATTTCGTTCACGAGATAGGAAGCCAGAGCCTCCACACCCTTGATCGCCAGAATGTCGTGCGGCGCCGGGTTACCGTCGAGGATGTAATCACCCTTTTCGATATAGTCGCCATCCTGAAGGTGGAAGGGCTTGCCCTTCGGGATCAGGTATTCGACCGGCTCCACACCATCTTCCGCCGGCTCGATCATCACGCGACGCTTGTTCTTGTAGTCGCGGCCCATGCGAACCGTACCATCGATCTCTGCGATGATGGCATGGTCCTTCGGACGGCGAGCCTCGAACAGTTCGGCAACGCGCGGCAGACCGCCGGTGATGTCCTTGGTCTTGGCGCTTTCCATCGGAACACGCGCAAGCACATCACCCTGGCTGACCTTGTGACCGGGCTCGACCGACAGGATTGCATCGACCGACAGCATGAAGCGTGCTTCGCCGCCACGGGCGAGCTTCATGATGGCGCCGCTGGCATCCTTGATGACGATCGCCGGCTTCAGATCATTGCCACGCGGGGTCGAACGCCAGTCGATAACCTGGCGCTTCGTGATGCCGGTGGATTCGTCCGTCGATTCGAGAACCGAAATGGAGTCCACGACATCTTCGAATTCGACCGTACCGGCCACTTCGGTCAGCATCGGGCGGGTATAGGGGTCCCATTCCGCCAGGCGCTGGCCGCGCTTGACCTTGTCGGCATCGTCGACAAACAGCTTCGAACCATAGGCGACGCGCTGCGAGGACCGCTCCACGCCACGCTCGTCCAGGATCGTGATCGCCATGTTGCGGCCCATGGCAACCAGGTTGCCGTCGGAATTGCGCAGCACATTGCGGTTCTTGATCTGGATCGTGCCCTCATAGGAGGCTTCCAGGAAGGACTGGTCAACCACGTTTGCCGTACCGCCAAGGTGGAAGGTACGCATGGTCAGCTGGGTGCCCGGCTCGCCGATCGACTGCGCCGCAATGACGCCGACGGCTTCGCCCATATTGACGGGCGTGCCGCGTGCGAGGTCGCGACCGTAGCAGACAGAGCAGACGCCCGTCTGGACTTCGCAGGTCAGTGCCGAGCGAATGCGGACCGACTGGATGCCGGCCTTTTCGATCTCGATCACATGCGGCTCGAGGATCATCTGCCCGGCCTTGACGAGGTTTTCGCCGGTGACCGGGTTGTCGATGTCGTCGAGCGCGGTGCGGCCGAGGATACGTGCACCGAGCGAAGCCACGACCTGGCCGGCGTCGACGATCGCCGTCATGGTCAGGCCCTTGTCGGTACCGCAATCGACCATGTTGACGATGCAGTCCTGCGCCACGTCGACGAGACGACGCGTCAGGTAACCGGAGTTTGCCGTCTTCAGCGCGGTGTCGGCCAGACCCTTACGGGCGCCGTGAGTCGAGTTGAAGTACTCGTTCACGGTCAGGCCTTCCTTGAAGTTCGAGATGATCGGCGTTTCGATGATCTCGCCCGACGGCTTGGCCATCAGTCCGCGCATGCCGCCCAGCTGGCGCATCTGGTTCGGAGAACCACGAGCACCCGAATGGGACATCATGTAGATCGCGTTCATCGGCTTCTGGCGACCCGTCTCGGCGTCGAACTCGACCGCCTTGATGCGCGCCATCATGTCTTCGGCGACCTTTTCGGTGGCCTTGCCCCAGGCATCGACGACCTTGTTGTACTTTTCGCCCTGGGTGATCAGGCCGTCATTGTACTGCTGCTCATATTCCTTCACCAGGCTTTCCGTCTCGCCGACGATCTTGGCCTTGGTTTCCGGGATGATCATGTCATCCTTGCCGAAGGAAATGCCCGCACGGCAGGCATGGGTGAAGCCCAGCTGCATGATGCGGTCACAGAAGATGACCGTGTCCTTCTGTCCGCAATGGCGATAGACCGTGTCGATCATCTTGGAGATGTTCTTCTTGGTCATTTCCTGGTTGCAGATGTCGAAGGGCACATTGACGTTCTTCGGCAGAAGTTCGCCGATGATCATGCGGCCCGGCGTGGTTTCGAAAATGGTCGAGACCGGGTTACCCTCGGCATCCACCGTCTTGAACCGGCCCTTGATCTTCGCGTGCAGGGTGACGACCTTGTTCTCCAGAGCATGGTGCAATTCGCCCATGTCGGAGAAGGCCATGCCTTCGCCCGGCTCGTTCTGGTTCATGATCGACAGATAGTAGAGGCCGAGAACCATGTCCTGCGAGGGAACGATGATCGGCGCGCCGTTTGCCGGATGCAGGATGTTGTTGGTGGACATCATCAGCACGCGGGCCTCCAGCTGCGCTTCGAGCGACAGAGGCACGTGAACGGCCATCTGGTCGCCGTCGAAGTCGGCATTGAAGGCCGTGCAGACGAGCGGATGCAGCTGGATGGCCTTGCCTTCGACCAGGATCGGTTCGAAGGCCTGGATGCCCAGGCGGTGCAGCGTCGGTGCGCGGTTCAGAAGCACGGGATGCTCGCGGATGACCTCGTCGAGGATATCCCAGACTTCCGGCTTTTCCTTCTCGACCAGCTTCTTGGCCTGCTTGACGGTCGAGGAGTAACCCTTGGCGTCGAGACGGGCATAGATGAAGGGCTTAAACAGCTCGAGCGCCATCTTCTTCGGCAGGCCGCACTGGTGCAGCTTCAGTTCCGGACCTGTCACGATGACCGAGCGGCCGGAATAGTCGACGCGCTTGCCGAGCAGGTTCTGACGGAAGCGGCCCTGCTTGCCCTTCAGCATGTCGGAGAGCGACTTCAGCGGACGCTTGTTGGCACCCGTGATGACGCGGCCGCGACGGCCATTGTCAAACAGCGCATCGACGGATTCCTGCAGCATCCGCTTTTCGTTGCGGATGATGATGCCAGGTGCGCGCAGTTCGATCAGACGCTTCAGGCGGTTGTTGCGGTTGATCACGCGACGGTAGAGATCGTTCAGATCCGACGTGGCGAAACGGCCGCCGTCCAGGGGAACGAGCGGACGCAGATCCGGCGGGATCACCGGGACCACCTTCATGATCATCCATTCCGGACGATTGCCGGATTCGATGAAGTTCTCGACGATCTTCAGCCGCTTCATCAGCTTCTTCTGCTTCAGATCCGACGTGGTGTCGGCAAGATCCGAACGCAGTTCGCCAGCCAGCTTGTCGAGGTTCATCGAGGCCAGCATTTCATAAATGGCTTCGGCGCCGATCATGGCGCTGAACTGGTCTTCGCCATACTCGTCGATCGCCAGCATATACTCCTCTTCGGAGAGAAGCTGGTGCTCCTTGAGCGCCGTCAGGCCCGGCTCGGTGACGATGTAGTTCTCGAAATAGAGAACCCGTTCGACATCCTTCAGCGTCATGTCGAGCAGGGTGGCGATGCGCGAGGGCAGCGACTTCAAGAACCAGATATGGGCAACCGGAGCTGCCAGTTCGATATGGCCCATGCGCTCGCGCCGAACGCGCGACAGCGTGACTTCCACGCCGCACTTTTCGCAGATGATGCCCTTGTACTTCATGCGCTTGTACTTGCCGCACAGGCACTCGTAGTCCTTGATCGGCCCGAAGATGCGCGCGCAGAAAAGACCGTCGCGTTCCGGCTTGAACGTACGGTAGTTGATGGTCTCCGGCTTCTTGATTTCGCCGTAGGACCAGGAGAGAATCTTCTCGGGAGATGCGATCGAAATGCGGATCGAATCGAACTGCTGCGCAGGCACCTGCGGGTTGAAAAGATTCATGACCTCTTGGTTCATGCCTATCTCCTTATGGGGCTGTTCGCCCTCGGCTTGCAGACGGTACCGGCCCTACTGTTCCCGGGGGAGCCGATCCGCCGCCTAAAACGGTCATAGCCGCGAAATGCGGCGAAATTCCCCTACCCTTCTCCTTAAACGGGAAACGGGCGGGGCAGCGCGCGCCAGAGCGGCGCGCGCTTCGATCTTCTCGATCTTATTCCGCTGCGTCGGGCAGCTGGCCGGGCTCGTTCGGGTCGATCTTCGAGTTCTCGAGTTCGACGGAAAGGCCGAGCGAGCGCATTTCCTTCACGAGAACGTTGAAGCTTTCCGGAATGCCGGCTTCGAACGTATCGTCGCCACGCACGATCGCTTCATAGACCTTGGTCCGGCCAGCCACGTCGTCCGACTTGACCGTCAGCATTTCCTGCAGGGTGTAGGCGGCACCATAGGCTTCCAGAGCCCAGACCTCCATTTCCCCGAAGCGCTGACCGCCGAACTGCGCCTTGCCGCCCAGAGGCTGCTGCGTCACGAGCGAGTAAGGACCGATCGAACGGGCGTGGATCTTGTCATCGACCAGGTGGTTCAGCTTGATCATGTACATGTAGCCGACGGTCACCTTGCGGTCGAAGGCTTCACCGGTACGGCCGTCATAGAGGACGGACTGACCGGATTCATTCAGACCAGCCTTCTTCAGCATGGCGGCGACGTCGGGCTCATGCGCACCGTCGAAGACCGGCGTTGCGATAGAGACGCCACGCTTTGCCTCTTCGGCCAGCTTCACCAGCGATTCGTCGTCGAAACGAGCCACTTCGTCATGGGATTCGCTCGCATAGATTTCCGTCAGCTCGCTGCGCAGCTCGCTGATGTCCATCGTCTTGCGATACTCCTCCAGCATGTCGCCGATCTTCTTGCCCATGCCGGCGCAAGCCCAGGCAAGGTGGGTTTCGAGGATCTGTCCGACATTCATGCGCGAGGGAACGCCGAGCGGGTTCAGGCAGATGTCGACATGGGTTCCGTCTTCGAGGAACGGCATGTCTTCCACGGGCACGATCCGCGATACGACGCCCTTGTTGCCATGACGGCCGGCCATCTTGTCGCCCGGCTGGATCTTGCGCTTCACGGCGACGAAGACCTTGACCATCTTCATGACGCCCGGAGGCATTTCATCGCCGCGCTGGACCTTTTCGACCTTGTCCATGAAGCGCTGCTCAAGGCGCGACTTGGATTCATCGTACTGGCCGCGCAGAGCTTCGATCTCAGCCTGAACCTTTTCGTCTTCGACGGCGAACATCCACCATTGCGAGCGCGGATATTCCGAAACGATCGCGTTGGAGAGCTCGACGCCCTTCTTGAAGCCCTTCGGTCCGGCGACCGATACCTGGCCGCGCAGCATGTCGACCAGACGGCCATAGACGTTGCGGTCCAGAATGGCCTGCTCGTCATCGCGGTCCTTGGCCAGGCGCTCGATTTCCTCGCGCTCGATCGCCATTGCGCGCTCGTCCTTTTCCACCCCGTGGCGGTTGAAGACGCGCACTTCGACGACTGTGCCGAATGTACCGGGCGGCATGCGCATGGAGGTGTCGCGCACATCCGATGCCTTTTCGCCGAAGATGGCGCGCAGAAGCTTTTCTTCCGGCGTCATCGGGCTTTCGCCCTTCGGCGTGATCTTGCCGACCAGGATATCGCCCGGCTGAACTTCCGCACCGATGTAGACGATACCGGCTTCATCGAGATTCTTCAGCGCTTCTTCCGATACGTTCGGAATGTCGCGGGTGATTTCTTCCGGACCAAGCTTGGTGTCGCGGGCCATCACTTCGAATTCTTCGATATGGATGGAGGTGAACACGTCGTCCGAGACGATGCGCTCCGACATCAGGATCGAATCTTCGTAGTTGTAGCCATTCCACGGCATGAAGGCGACGAGTGCGTTGCGGCCGAGCGCCAGATCGCCGAGATCCGTCGAAGGACCGTCTGCGATGATATCGCCCTTGGCAATCACGTCACCGACATTCACCAGCGGACGCTGGTTGATGCAGGTGTTCTGGTTCGAACGCTGGAACTTCTGCAGGCGATAGATATCAACGCCCGACTTTCCGGCATCCAGATCTTCCGTCGCGCGGATAACGATACGCGTCGCATCCACCTGATCCACCACGCCGCCGCGGCGGGCGGCGATCGCAGCGCCGGAATCGCGGGCAACGACAGGCTCCATGCCGGTACCGACGAAGGGCGCTTCTGCCCTGACCAGCGGCACGGCCTGGCGCTGCATGTTCGAACCCATCAGCGCGCGGTTGGCGTCGTCGTTTTCCAGGAACGGAATGAGAGCGGCGGCAACCGAAACGAGCTGCTTCGGCGAGACGTCCATCAGGTTGATGTTGTCGCGCGGAGCGAGCATCACTTCACCGGAATGGCGGCAGACGACGAATTCCTCGGAGAAGGATCCGTCACCATCCAGCGGCGCATTGGCCTGCGCGACGTAATACTTGGCCTCTTCCATGGCGGAGAGGTAGATCACGTCATTGGTCACCCGGCCCTCGACGATCTTGCGGTACGGGCTTTCGATGAAGCCGTACTTGTTGACGCGGGCGAAGGTGGCAAGCGAGTTGATCAGGCCGATATTCGGGCCTTCCGGCGTTTCGATCGGGCAGATACGGCCGTAATGGGTCGGGTGAACGTCTCGCACTTCGAAGCCGGCACGCTCACGGGTCAGACCACCCGGTCCAAGAGCCGAAAGACGACGCTTGTGAGTGATTTCCGAGAGCGGGTTCACCTGGTCCATGAACTGCGACAGCTGCGAGGAGCCGAAGAATTCGCGAACCGCGGCGGCGGCCGGCTTGGCGTTGATCAGATCCTGCGGCATGACAGTATCGATTTCGATCGACGACATGCGTTCCTTGATCGCGCGCTCCATGCGGAGCAGACCGAGGCGGTACTGGTTTTCCATCAATTCGCCGACGGAGCGGACACGACGGTTGCCGAGATTGTCGATATCGTCGATTTCGCCCTTGCCGTCGCGCAGATCGACCAGCATGCGAACCACCGCAAGGATGTCTTCCTTGCGCAGGGTACGCACCGTATCCGGGCAATCGAGGTCCAGACGCATGTTCATCTTGACGCGACCGACGGCCGAAAGGTCGTAGCGCTCCGCATCGAAGAACAGCGAGTTGAACATGGCTTCGGCCGATTCCATGGTCGGCGGCTCACCCGGACGCATCACACGATAGATATCGAAGAGCGCATCCTGGCGGTTCTCGTTCTTGTCGGCGGCAAGCGTGTTGCGGATATAGGCGCCGACATTGATATGGTCGATGCCGAGAACCGGGATCTCGTCGAAACCGGCATCCAGCATCAGCGCCAGGGACTTCTCGTCGATTTCGTCGCCGGCTTCGAGATAGATCTCGCCGGTTTCGAAATTGACGATGTCTTCGGCGAGATAGTTGCCGTAGAGGTCGTCATTGCTGGCCTTGAGGGCTTTCAGGCCCTTGTCCGACAGCTGCCGCAGCAGGCGCGGCGTCAGCTTCTTGCCGGATTCGACCACGACTTCTCCGGTATCGGCATCGATCATGTCCGACAGCGTCTTGGCACCCTTCAGCGTTTCCGGCTGGAAGGGAATGCGCCAGCCATCGCCGGCGCGCTCATAGGTCGACTTGGTATAGAAGGTCGACAGGATGTCTTCGCCGTCCATGCCGAGCGCCATCAGCAGCGAGGTCGCAGGGATCTTGCGGCGGCGGTCGATACGCGCATAGACGATGTCCTTGGCGTCGAACTCGATGTCGAGCCAGGAACCGCGATAGGGGATGACGCGCGCGGCAAACAGAAGCTTGCCCGACGAATGGCTCTTGCCCTTGTCGTGATCGAAGAACACGCCCGGCGAACGGTGCATCTGGGAGACGATGACGCGCTCGGTACCATTGACGATGAAGGTACCGTTATCGGTCATCAGCGGCATGTCGCCCATGTAGACCGACTGTTCCTTGATGTCCTTGATCGACTTCGAACCTGTGTCCTCGTCGATATCGAACACGATCAGGCGCAGCGTCACCTTCAGCGGCGCTGCATAGGTCAGGTCGCGCTGGCGGCATTCCTCGACGTCGAATTTCGGCGGCTCGAATTCGTAGGACACGAATTCCAGCATGGAGGCGCCGGAGAAATCGGTGATCGGGAAAACCGACCGGAAAACGGCGTTCAGCCCCTCATCGGGGCGGCCGCCTTCCGGCTCTTCAACCATCAGGAACTGATCATAGGATGCCTTCTGAACCTCGATGAGGTTTGGCATCTCAGTGACTTCGGGGATCTTTCCGAAAAACTTGCGTACGCGCCTGCGACCGTTGAACGAAAGGGTCTGAGCCATCGTCGCTCCTTCAAAAACTGCATCCGGGCCTGCAACGGACGGGGCACGCTGGCCAGTCGACCCCGTCTATCATGGGTTGGTTCAATCTCGTTCCGTCTCTCGCGCCGCCGGCCGGATTGCCGTGCACCTCGAGGAGAAACCATCCTCTTGAAGAACCCATTACCCAAAAGCCGTTTCACCGGCTTTTGGGTAATCAGGTCCGAAGAAATGCTGACCGGGAGAGGGCATGGCTGCCCTCCCCCAAGACATTTCGAAATTACTTGACGTCGACCTTGGCGCCGGCATCCTCAAGCTTCTTCTTGAGGTCTGCAGCTTCAGCCTTGGAGACGGCTTCCTTGACGGGCTTCGGAGCGCCTTCGACGAGGTCCTTGGCTTCCTTGAGGCCGAGGCCGGTGATGCCGCGGACTTCCTTGATGACGTTGATCTTGTTGGCGCCAGCGTCAACGAGGATAACGTCGAATTCAGTCTTTTCTTCTTCAGCCGGAGCAGCAGCGCCTGCACCGCCGGCAGCAGCAGCCACAGCAACCGGAGCAGCTGCAGAAACGCCCCACTTCTCTTCCAGCATCTTGGACAGCTCGGCAGCTTCCAGAACGGTCAGAGAGGAGAGGTCTTCAACGATCTTAGCGAGATCAGCCATTTTAGTAGTTCCTTGTATGTTCGGTTCGAACTGGTTGATTTGTTACAGCGAAAAACCGCCTCAAGCGGCTTCGTCCTTCTTTGCGTAGGCCGCGAAAACACGGGCAAGCTGGCCTGCCGGAGCCTGAACGACGCCTGCGATGCGGGTTGCCGGGGTTTGAATCATACCCAGCAGCTTTGCGCGCAGTTCGTCCAGCGAAGGCAGGGTCGCAAGCGACTTGATGCCTTCCGCGTTAAGCGTGGTCGAGCCCATGGCGCCACCCAGAACAACGAGCTTGTCGTTGGTCTTGGCGAAATCCATGACGACCTTGGGAGCCGTGATAGGGTCTTCGCTGTATGCAATCAGCGTCTGGCCCTTGAAGAGATCTGTCATCCCTTCCGACTCCGAGCCCTGAAGAGCGATCTTGGCCAGACGGTTCTTCGCGACTTTGACGGTGCCGCCAGCCGCGCGCATTTTCGAACGGAAGTCGTTCATCTGCGCAACGGTGACACCAGCATAGTGGGCCACGACAACTGAACCAGAAGCCTTGAAGACTTCGCTCAGCTCCGTGACGAATTCGCGTTTTTCCGCTCTTTCCACTGTCTGTCTCCAGTTGACAGGACCGATCGAAGGATCGGACCCTGCCGGGTTGCCTTTGCCCCAAGGGATCTCAATAGCAAGATCCCGAGCGGCGCTCGAGGATCCTGTCCCCCCGCACTTGAGCCAGAAGGCTCGCGGCACAAGGCACATCAGGTTCGAACCGGAACCCTCAGGGGCGCATCACGCGCGCCTGTTGAAAATCCAGGTCTTACCCGTCTCATGCAGGTCATACGATTAAGGTCGAAACCACCCACAATCTCGGACAGGAATATCCGGGTTTCCCCGGACTTCCCGGGCCCGAAGGCCCGGAAATTCAGTTGCGGACGAGGCGCTTGCGCCCCGTTCCGATACAATCAGGCGACGACCGTCGAAGGCTCGACGCGAACGCCAGGACCCATGGTCGAGGAGAGCGCGACGCGCTTGAGGTAATTGCCCTTGGCGCCTGCCGGCTTCGCCTTCAAAACGGCGTCGGCAAATGCCTTGATGTTTTCTTCCAGAGCCTTGGCGTCGAACGAAGCCTTGCCGATACCGGCATGGATGATACCAGCCTTTTCGACGCGGAATTCGACAGCGCCGCCCTTGGATGCCTTTACGGCGCCGGCAACGTCCATGGTGACCGTACCGACCTTCGGGTTCGGCATCATGCCACGCGGGCCGAGCACCTTGCCGAGACGGCCGACCAGCGGCATCATGTCCGGCGTGGCGATGCAGCGATCGAAATCGATCTTGCCGCCCTGGACGATCTCGACGAGATCTTCCGCACCGACGATGTCCGCACCGGCTGCCTTGGCTTCATCGGCCTTGGCGCCACGCGCGAAGACGGCGACGCGAACGTCGCGGCCCGTGCCGTTCGGCAGGTTGACGACGCCGCGAACCATCTGGTCGGCGTGGCGCGGGTCGACGCCGAGATTCATCGCGATTTCGACGGTCTCGTCGAATTTCGCGGTGGCGCGGTCCTTGACCAGCGAGATCGCTTCGGTAAGGGCGACGAGCTTTGTCGGATCAATGCCTTCGCGGCTCTTCTGAATACGCTTTGCAAGCTTTGCCATGATCAAGCCACCACTTCCAGGCCCATGGAGCGGGCAGAGCCCTCAACCATCAGCATTGCGCCTTCGACGTCTGCCGCGTTCAGATCCTTCATCTTGGCTTCGGCGATCGCACGGACCTGAGCCTTGGTGATGGTGCCGGCCTTGGCGCCCTTGCCAGGCGTCTTGGAACCGGACTGGATCTTCGCTTCCTTCTTCAGCCAGTAGGTGACCGGCGGCTGCTTCATGGCGAAGGTGAAGGACTTGTCCTGGAAATAGGTGATGACGACCGGGATCGGCATGCCCTTTTCCATTTCCTGCGTGGCTGCATTGAACGCCTTGCAGAATTCCATGATGTTGATGCCACGCTGACCAAGTGCGGGGCCGATCGGCGGGGACGGGTTTGCCGATCCTGCCTTGACCTGCAGCTTGAGCTGGCCTGCGACTTTCTTAGCCATTTCTCTGCCTTTCTGTTCAGACCGGTTGCCCGGTCGAAATGCCGACCGGTGACGGTCGGCGGCTGCGGTTGCGTGGTCTGGTCTCTAGCGCCCGGCTACAGGCAGACCTCCCACGCGGATTGGGGCAAGCCCCGCGCTCAGACCTTTTCGACCTGTGCGTATTCCAGCTCGACCGGCGTTGCGCGGCCGAAAATGGAGACTTCGACCTTGAGGCGCGAACGCTCCTCGTCCACATCCTGAACGATGCCGTTGAAGGATGCGAAGGGGCCGTCGGAGACCCGAACCTGCTCGCCGATCTCATAGGAAATCGAGGACTTCGGCCGCTCGACACCTTCCTGGACCTGACCGAGAATGCGGTCGGCCTCGAAGTCGGGGATCGGTACCGGCTTGCTGTCCGAACCGAGGAACCCGGTGACCTTCGGCGTGTTCTTGATCAGGTGATAGGCTTCGTCGGTCAGATTGGCGCGAACAAGGACATAGCCGGGGAAGAACTTCCGCTCGCTGTCCACCTTGCGTCCGCGACGCACCTCAACCACCTTTTCAGTGGGAACGAGGATCTTCTCGAACAAATGCTCCAAGCCCTTCTGGCGAGCCTTGTTCTCGATATCCTCGGCAACCTTCTTTTCAAAATTCGAATACGCGTGGACGATGTACCAACGTGCCGCCATTTTCATCTCCACAGATGTCAGATGCTGAAATTCAGCACGAGGCCGATGAGCCAGCCGATCAGCTGGTCCGCGGCGAAGAAAAACAGAGCGGCGAAAATCACCATCACAAGAACCATGGCCGTGGAGATCATCGTCTCACGACGCGACGGCCAGGTCACTTTCGACGTCTCGGCGCGAACCTGCTGCAGAAACGTAAATGGATTGGTCTTGGATGCCATATCTGCCCACGCGATTACGGCACGTAAAGCTGAAAAGGTCAGCCCCACGCACCGCGTGTCTGTTTCACCCTACATAAACGCCGGAACTGCCTTTCACAAGAGCAAAATCGGCATTCTGCGATTTTTGCCGCCAATGGCGGTCCATCCCTATCACGTCTCCATGAAGATCACATGTCGTCGCTATGGTAATGGCAGGGGCAGAGGGGCTCGAACCCCCGACCTGCGGTTTTGGAGACCGCCGCTCTACCAACTGAGCTATACCCCTTCAGATCCTTGGAACAACAGTCTGCCGCGTTCCAAGCATGGCGCTCCCTTTAAGATGGGTTGGCGGGCTTGGCAAGTCTATTTCGACAGGCGGACGCGAATTTCCGTCAGCCTGTGGAAGATGTTAGCGCGCTTTCTTCGCTTCCCTGGGCTGCAGGGCGCAATCACGGTTGGCGCCCGTGCCCGGCGCGTTCTCGAAGGTGCAGCGGGTCTCCGGCGGCCGGCCGCAGATCCTGTCCAGCGCCTTGAAACCGACACAGCGGCCATCGGGCCCTCGATAGCCCGGCCCGCCCTTGCATCCGCAACCGGTACAGGACGGCCGCTCCGGACAGGCCGCAAAGGCAGGCGCCGGATCGCCGATCGGCATCAGGCTGCAGGCGAGCAGGATCAGAGGCCCGGCGGCGAATCGCGCCCAGGCAATGTTCGCGCCGATGGGTCGCCCTGCTCCGATCCGCTTCATGTTTCCGTCGGAACCAGACATGTCCCCTCGCTCACGGCTTCATCGACAGGGCGCAGCCTTCGTGCATTTCTTTGAAAACGAAAAGGCCCCGCCATATCCGGCGAGGCCTTTATCTTGAGACGTTGAGCAGGAGGAGACCCCCTCGCCCAGCCGGCAATTATTCGATGATCGAAGCAAGCGTCGGCAGCTTTCGGCTCGTCGCCCAAAGCTGCCGAGATTGCCTTACTCGACGATCGAAGCGACGATGCCGGCGCCGACGGTACGGCCACCTTCGCGGATAGCGAAGCGCAGCTTTTCTTCCATCGCGATCGGAACGATCAGCTCGACGTCAACGGTCACGTTGTCGCCAGGCATAACCATTTCCGTGCCTTCCGGAAGCGTCACGATGCCCGTCACGTCCGTCGTGCGGAAGTAGAACTGCGGACGGTAGTTCGTGAAGAACGGCGTATGACGGCCGCCTTCTTCCTTCGTCAGGATGTAGGCTTCGGCCTTGAACTTCTTGTGCGGCTTGACAGTGCCCGGCTTGCACAGGATCTGGCCACGCTCGACGCCGTCACGGTTCACACCGCGGATCAGCGCGCCGATGTTGTCGCCGGCCTGGCCCTGGTCGAGCAGCTTGCGGAACATTTCAACGCCGGTCACCGTCGTCTTGGAGGTGGCGCGGATGCCGACGATCTCGACTTCTTCGCCAACCTTGACGATACCACGCTCGACGCGACCCGTCACAACCGTACCACGACCCGAGATCGAGAACACGTCTTCGATCGGCATCAGGAACGGCTGGTCGATCGGACGCTCAGGCGTCGGGATGTAGGCGTCAACCTGGGCCATCAGTTCGCGAACAGCGTCTTCGCCGATGGTCTTGTTGCTGTCTTCGAGAGCGGCGAGAGCCGAGCCCTTGACAACCGGAACATCGTCGCCCGGGAAATCGTAGGACGACAGGAGTTCGCGCACTTCCAGCTCGACGAGCTCGAGAAGCTCGGCGTCGTCAACCTGGTCGACCTTGTTCAGGAACACGACCAGAGCCGGAACGCCAACCTGGCGGGCGAGCAGGATGTGCTCGCGCGTCTGCGGCATCGGGCCGTCAGCGGCAGAGCATACCAGGATCGCGCCGTCCATCTGCGCTGCACCGGTGATCATGTTCTTGACGTAGTCGGCGTGGCCGGGGCAGTCAACGTGGGCGTAGTGGCGGTTCGCCGTCTCGTATTCGACGTGTGCCGTCGAGATCGTGATGCCGCGGGCCTTCTCTTCCGGTGCAGCGTCGATCTGGTCATACGCCTTGAACTCACCGAAGAACTTGGTGATCGCTGCCGTCAGAGACGTCTTGCCATGGTCAACGTGGCCGATCGTGCCGATGTTCACATGCGGCTTGGTACGCTCAAACTTGCTCTTTGCCATTGATGCTTCCTGTGATCTTAAAGAATGGTGGATCCGCGGCTGCGGATTTGGTGTCGCCGTTTAAGGCTTTCGCGTGCGATACGCAAGACATAAATGCGACAGGGACAAGGAGGTGCCGACCGCCTCGAAGAGGGGATGGACGTCAGGTCAACCTGCTGACCTTCCAGGCTGAGAAAGACCGGCCTTAGAGAGAGTGGAGCGGGTAGCGGGAATCGAACCCGCGTATTCAGCTTGGAAGGCTGCTGCTCTACCATTGAGCTATACCCGCGGGGCTTGTCGGTCGAAGAGCAGAATGGTGGAGGGAGTTGGATTTGAACCAACGTAGGCTGAGCCAACGGATTTACAGTCCGTCCCCTTTAACCACTCGGGCATCCCTCCAGTATTCTGTCTGGACCGAAGACCAAGCTTGCGACCCGCGTCGTCCGCTGCAGTCACGGCGGCGTATATGACTGCGAGTTTCGCTGCTGTCAACACGAGGTCGGACGAAAATTTATGGAAAAAAGAATTCGCGTCATCCGCCTGTCATCTCCCTGCCCGGGGCTATGCCCGCTCCCGACGCGCGGCTATAAGACCCCATGAGCAAGAAAGAGCCGACAGACCCATCCGCCCGTGACAGCCACTATGCGACCCTGCGCCGCCAGGTTCGCGATGCCAAGCGCGAGCGCGGCGAAATCCCCACGCCGGGGCCTTCGAACCGCCGCGACAAGGCACGCGAAAAGGGCGCCTGGACGCCACCGCAGCTAGCGCCGGAACAGGTCTATCTCTACGGTCTTCACACGGTGCGGGCGGCGCTCGACAATCCGCAGCGAAAGCTCATCCGCCTGTCGGTCACGCAAAATGCGCTGGCCCGCCTGGATCTCGATCCGGCAAAGCCGCCCGCCTGCCCTGTGGATATTGTTTCGCCCCAGGACATCGACAGGATGCTCGGCCCCGATGCAATCCACCAGGGCGTCATGCTGGAAACCCGCCCGCTGCCCGTGCGCCGTCTGGAGGCCCTCAAGGACAGCCCTCTGTTGCTGGTTCTCGACCAGGTCACCGATCCGCACAATGTCGGCGCGATCATGCGATCGGCCGTGGCCTTCGGGGCCGGCGCCGTTATCACCACACAGCGCCACAGCCCGACCGAATCCGGCGTCCTGGCCAAATCGGCCTCCGGCGCACTGGAATTGATTCCCTATATCCAGGTGACCAATCTGTCCGATGCCCTGGGCGAGCTTCATCGACTGGGTTTCGCGACGATTGGTCTTGATTCGGAAGGTCCGGCACCGCTCGAAACGAGCCTTGCGGGAGAGCGCATTGCGCTCGTGCTGGGCTCGGAGGGCAAGGGCCTGCGCCAGAAGACGCGCGATACCGTGACGGCGCTGGCGCGGCTCGATATGCCGGGCGCGATCAAATCTCTCAACGTCTCCAATGCCGCCGCCATTGCGCTCTACGCCACCCGCCTGCATCTGACGCGAGCGGGCTGAGCGCCCGCTCCTCGCCGATAGCGGAAACCTTCGATTGGAAACTACGGGGCGAGCCGGGGGCGGGTCAGGGAGATTGGTCTGTTGATCGGCTGGACGCTGTGCGTCAGGTGAACCGGCGCAGACGTTCCGGCGGCAAGGGATCGCCCCCCGCGCAGATTTCGGCCGCATATTGCACGGCGCCGATCAGTTCCAGATCGAAGAGCGGCTTCGATATCACACCGAGCGTTCCCGGGACGCCGCCGGCAAGCGCTTCGGGATTGGCGGTCATGAACACCACGGTTATGCCCTTTTCGGCCAGGCTGCGGCCGATCTCGGGACCGGTTGGCCCATCCTGCAACTGAACATCGACAAAGGCCACGTCGCAATCATCCGATTGAGACAATGCGTCACGCCGATTCGCCGCAATACCGACCACCTCGTGGCCGAGAGCCAAGACCGCCTCCTCAATATGAAGCGCGATCAATAGCTGGTCTTCAACGACCAGAACCTTGCACACCATGGCCCCCTCATTTTCGCCAGTCCGCCTCAACGCGGCAATCAAGGAATGGTTCCTATTCCGCGGCAGCAACCAGCGAGATATTATGCGGCTCCTGACTGGTCATGATGGCGATGATCTCGGGCAGCGCCTTTTCGAACGCCTTGACGCAGTTGGGATCGAACTGGGATCCGGCTTTCTCGCGGATATGGCTGACAGCTTTGTCGACGCTCCAGGCAGGCTTGTAGGGACGCACCGTGGTCAGCGCATCGAAGCTGTCGGCAACGGCAACGATGCGGCCGGCCAGCGGGATGTCCTCGCCCTTCTTGCGCCTGGGATAGCCCTGCCCGTCCCAGCGTTCGTGATGGGCTTCGGCAATCTCCGCCGCCAATTGCAGCAGGCTCGATCGCGACTGACCGAGGATCTGGCTGCCGATCGAGGTGTGACACTGCATCTGGGAGCGCTCGCTCTCCGTATAGATTCCGCGCTTCAGGAGCACGTTATCGGGAATGCCGACCTTGCCGATATCATGCATGGGCGCCGCCAGACGGAGATCGGCGCAGGCTTCCGCTGAAAGACCGTAGGCCTTTGCGATGAGTTCCGAATAGGCGCCCACCCGCATCGTATGCAGGGCGGTTTCGGGATCCTTGTAGCTCGCCGCCAGCGTCAGCCGATAGATGATCTCCTGCTCCCGCTCACGCAATTCCTGCACCACCTTGTCAACTTCGCGCCGCAGCCAATCCGCCCGGTCCGCCAGCTGGTTCCGCGCATCCGTCAAGGCGGCGAGATTGCGGATGCGGGCACGAAATTCCAGCGGATTGACGGGCTTGGTCAGGAAGTCGATCGCCCCGGCATTGAGCGCCGACATGCGCGTCTGGGTATCGCCGTCGGCGGTGACGACCACGAAAGGCTTGTCACGATATTTCTCGAAGCGACGGATTTCCAGGAGGAGATCGACACCGTTATAGACAGGCATCTGGAAATCGATGACGCCGATGTCGAAGTCGAGTTCCGGCATTGCATGCAAGGCGTCTTCCGGGCTGATGAAGCCGACAGCCGAACAGCCTTCGACGGTTCCTGCGAGCTTCTTGAGCAGCGTCAGATTGGTTTTGTTGTCATCCACGACAAGTATTTTCATGGCGTTCCCCTTCACGCGGCCAGCATTTGCTTCACGGCATTCAATCGATCTGCGATGCGATCAAGATCTTCCGAGGTCGGTTCGGTCTGCCGCAGAGCCTGGCTTGCCTCTGCGACATCAGATAAGCCTACATTATCTGCCACTCCTTTAAGATTATGCAGCAGATGGTCGATATGGTCGCTTCGACCTTCGTTCAAGGACTGCCGCAGCTTCGTCAGGAGCTCGACGGCGTCGTCGAAGAAGGACTGCATCAGCTCGTCGAAGGCCTCCTCGCCCAGAATGGATGCGATTTCCTGCCGGCGGGCCTCCAGAGTTGGCGTCAAGCCGGCCGGCGATTGCTCGGACGTGTCGGACGGCGGCAGCGCTGCGGGGCGATCCGCTTGCGCTTGCGCGCCCATTTGGCTCTGCGGGATCTGCCTTTGGGTTTCCAGAAGCAGGCGATGCAGGGTGGCGATCGACAAAGGCTTGGCCTGGAAGCCGGCCATGCCGACATCGAGACACAATTGCCGGTCCTCTTCCGACGCATTGGCGGTCAAAGCGATGATCGGCGTATCGGCCGAAAGCCCGCCCGAGGCGCGGATCCGCCTGGTCGATTCAATTCCGTCCATGACCGGCATCTGCATATCCATCAGGATGAGGTCGAAGCGGTGAGCGCATGCCTCCCGCAGCGCGATCTCGCCATGTTCCGCCAGGACCACCTTCTGGCCGAGGTGCTGAAGATAGCCGAGGATCACCTGCTGATTGACCTTGTTGTCCTCCGCCACCAGGATCGTCATGGCGCGAAGGGAAGCGAGTTCTCCCGCCTGCGGCTGGGCCGGGGCCAGCACCGGCGGCGCCGTGGCCTCCACCGGCAGCTCGAACCAGAAGGTGCTGCCCTTGCCGAGCCGGCTGTCCACCCCGACGCGCCCGCCGAAGCGATCGATGATCTCCTTGCAGATGGTCAGGCCGAGGCCCGTGCCGCCATATTTGCGATTGATGCTGGCATCGACCTGCGAGAAGGGCCGGAAGAGCTTCGCCTTGCCCTCTTCGTCGATGCCGATGCCGGTATCCTCCACCTCGACCCGCAGCCAGAGCGCGGTCGGGCCGCGGAACTGGCGCAGACGCAGGGTGACCGTGCCCTGGCTGGTGAACTTCACGGCATTGCTCATCAGGTTGAGGATCACCTGGCGCAGGCGCGTCGGATCCGACAGGATATGGCGCGCCCGCCATTCGGACGGCAGATCCACGAGGATGCCTGTGCCTGCCTCCGTGGCCCTGCCCCGCATCATTTCGACGCTCGTTTCAGCAAGCATCAGCAGATCCACCGGACGCTGTTCAAGCTCCAGCTTGCCATGTTCGATCTTGGCATAATCCAGGATCTCGTTGATGATATCGAGGAGTGCCTCGCCCGAACGGCGGATGGTGCGGATGCGCAGGGCGGCTTCGGGCGACAGGCGCGTCAGCTCGAGAAGCTCGACCGTGCCGAGAATCGCGTTGAGCGGCGTGCGGATCTCGTGGCCCATGGTGGCCATGAACTGCGACTTCGCCCGGTTGCCCGCTTCGGCGGCCTGACAGGATGCCGTCATCTGCTCCGCCATCGCCTCGAGCCCGATTCCCGCCGCCTGCACGCTCTTCAACTGGCGCTGCAGGGTGAAGATCAGGAAGACCACGGACAGGACCAGCAGACCGATCAGTGCCATGGATTTGCGCTGCAGGGATTCAAGCTCGATCCGCCCCTCCGCCCGCTCGACGCTGATTTTCGTATTGGTGTAGACGAGAAGATCGGCGGTCTCGCGCGCCAGAATATCCAGTTCGTATTGCAGCGTCCGCAGGCTGGCATGCGACAGCGCCTGGCCGGCATTGATCGCATCGAAAATGCCCTCGCTATTGCCGATCAGGCTCTCGATCTTCTCAAGCTGGGCGATGACGGCGGTATCGCTGAGGAAATGCTCGTCGAATTTCGTCTGTCGCAGGGTCTTCATGCGCGAATAGACGACGTCGTAACGCAAAGACAGCGCCGAGAGCCAGGCCTTGTCGAAGTGCGGCAGCGAGAGCATCAGTTCCGCATGATGCTCCAGCTCGTGGGTCTCGCGGTTGAACTGATAGACCGACCAGACGGCATCCTCCCGCACCGCATCGCGCAGATTGCTCTGCCGGCTGGCGATGTCGATATAGACGGAGACGAGGATCGCCAGGAGGATGACCGCGAAAGCCTGCAGGATGATCGTCGTGCGGCCGGCCTTGCGCATCTCTTCGCCGCTGAAGACAGTGGGTGACGTCACGGCTTGACCTCGATGTCCTTGATCTGCCAGACCGAGCGCGAAAAGTACTTCTCATTATAGAGGGTGGGGTCGAGGTCGAAGGGATAGATGAGGAAAAGCGGTCCCTTCTGCCTGACGGACATCGGCTCGCCGTTCAGGCGCGTGGCAAGGATGGTTTCCATACCCGTCGCATCACTGAGCGGGATTTCGGCGAAATAATCGTTGAGCGCCCGCACGCGCATCGTCTGGCCCTTGGCGCCGGCAGCATCCAGAACGGCGCGCAGGAGCGGTCCGGAAAACACCACCTCACCCGCCGTCCAGGGCGTTTCCATGCGGGCGCTGCGACCCGACAGCGCCTCCAGCATGGCCAGGTCGAACTGCGCCGTCTGGCCGACATTGGGGGTGGAAAGATCGCCCCGCAGTGTCAGGATGACCGGACCCTTCGGCGCATCGAGCGCCAGAACCGGAAACGCCGACAGGCAGGCGCCGGCCAGGAGGGCCAGGCAAGCGGTCATGAGCTTCATTGCATAATGCTCCCGTTCTCGTGAGGCATGGCACCGCATGTCCGCCAGCAAACAGCCGGCAGATCCAGTCGGTCATTATTGGTGATGGAAGGCGGTTGTCGCCGGAGGCGGCGGCCGGCAGGTCGACCGTCAGGCCGCCTGCGGGATGGCGTCGTTCTCGAACAGCCGGCCAAGATTGACGAAGCAGATCATCCCGGTTTCGTGGGTGATGATCCCGTCGCAATAGCGACTGTCGAAGCCGGTGAAAACGTCCGGCACCGGCTGCAGCTGATCGACGGGCACCGTCAGCATGTCGGTCACCTGGTCGACCACGAGGCCGATGACGGACGAGCCGGCTTCGGCAACGACGATGGCGCTGCGATCCGTCCGTTCCGCCGCCACCATGCCGAGACGGTGCGAGAGATCGATCGTCGGGATGACATTGCCGCGCAGGTTGATCACGCCAAGGACATAGTCCGGCGCATTGGGAATCGGCATGGAAGGACACCAGCCGCGGATTTCGCGAACCGCCGTGGTGCGGATGCAGAAATCCTGCTCACCGAGACGGAATGCGATGATTTCGAGACTTGCAGTCGAGGCATTTGCAGACATTGGCATGATCTCCCGGAGGCGATCCGACACCGCATCGGCCGATCCTCGATGCCTGGCCGAAACCGGGCGCACCGAACGAGAGGCGCATGTGACGTCAGATTTGAACCTGTGCTTACTGGACATCGCCGTTTTGCGTCATGGCGCGCCGGCAAGGCGCCCTCATGCGTGTGCGATGCTCTGCCGGATCTGGAGTCATTTCAGCACCGATGCCACGGCATCCTCCGGTCATCCCAGAAATAGGGGAAAGACTTTAATATCCTCTGCCGCCGACCATTCAAATTGAATGTAATCCCGAATTTTCGAATATTA
This sequence comes from Rhizobium sp. SSA_523, assembly GCF_030435705.1. Classification (NCBI taxonomy): domain Bacteria; kingdom Pseudomonadati; phylum Pseudomonadota; class Alphaproteobacteria; order Hyphomicrobiales; family Rhizobiaceae; genus Affinirhizobium; species Affinirhizobium gouqiense. The sequence goes on along the minus strand of NZ_CP129382.1, from coordinate 587,458 downwards.
TGACCCTGTTGGAGCCATGCCGCGGTTCACCATGCACCGGTCGCTTGCCGCAAGGCTTGCCGCAGGACAAGGGGATCACACGGCCTTGCGAGCGGTGCGTTTTCCGTCAGTGCTGTCTTGGGAAGAAGTGGTGCCCCCGGCAGGGTTCGAACCCGCGACCCCCTGATTACAAATCAGGTGCTCTACCAACTGAGCTACAAGGGCATCCGGGGTGGGAGGTAGCATATTTTGCCTGCGTGTAAAGGGCAAAAGCGCTAAAAAATGAAAGCGCTCACTTTGCGCTGCCGGGGGCCGATGCAAGGCTTGTGGCCGGATCGTCTTTTCCTGTAGCTAGAAGATGACGCGAAAGGGGCGCCGATGTCTGTAGATAGTATGCGACTTTCCTTCCTGGCTTCGACGGCGCCCGAGGCGCAGCTCGCATTGCAGGACCTTAGCCGGGTCTATGGCAATCATAGCGTGGACGAATCAGATGTCATCGTGGCCCTTGGCGGCGATGGCTTCATGCTGCAGACGCTGCACCAGACGATCAACAGCGGCAAGCGGATCTACGGCATGAATTGCGGCTCGGTCGGCTTCCTGATGAATGACTACCGGCTGGACGGGCTGGTGGACCGGATCGAAGGCGCGGTGGAAAACGACTTCCATCCTCTCGAGATGCGCACCGAGAATGCCGATGGCACGAGTTCCATCGCGCTGGCCATCAACGAGGTCTATCTGTTCCGGCAGTCCTATCAGGCCGCCAAGATCCGCGTTACCATCGACGGCCATATGAGGCTCGACGAGCTGATCTGCGATGGACTGATGATTGCCACGCCTGCAGGCTCCACCGCCTATAATCTCTCCGCACATGGGCCCATCCTGCCGCTGGAGGCGCCGCTTCTCGCCATGACGCCGGTCAGCGCCTTTCGCCCGCGCCGGTGGCGCGGCGCGCTGCTGCCCAACAAGGTCTGCGTGCAGCTCGATATCCTCGAGCCGGATAAGCGACCGGTGAACGCCGTTGCCGACAATACCGAGATCAAGAGCGTGTTGTCGGTGCGGATTTCCGAATCAAAGGTCAAGACCGCGCGGATCCTGTCCGATCCGGATCACTCCTGGTCCGAACGGATCCTGGCGGAACAGTTCTCCTACTGAGCGGCACCCTGCCAAGAGAAACGGCGCGCCCCTTTGAGGAACGCGCCGTCGATTCTCTTCATCTTGCCACAGGCGTCAGTCGATATCGGCAACATCCTGACCCGCTGCCCCATCGATCCGGTGCGCCAGCGCGGCTTCCATGAATTCGTCAAGATCGCCATCCAGAACATCGCCCGGCGCGGAGCTTTCCACACCCGTGCGCAGATCCTTCACCAACTGGTAGGGCTGCAGCACATAGGACCGGATCTGGTGGCCCCAGCCGATATCGGTCTTTGACGCCGCCTCGGCATTGGCTGCATCCTCGCGCTTCTTCAGCTCCAGTTCGTAGAGACGGGCGCGCAGCATGTCCCAGGCTTTCGCACGGTTCTTGTGCTGCGATCGCTCCTGCTGGCAGGCGACGACGATGCCCGTCGGAATATGCGTGATGCGCACGGCCGAATCGGTCGTGTTGACGTGCTGTCCGCCGGCGCCCGACGACCGGTAGGTGTCGATGCGGCAATCGCTTTCGTTGACCTCGATCTCGATCGTATCGTCAATGACCGGATAGACCCAGATCGACGAGAAGGAGGTATGACGCCGCGCATTGCTGTCATAGGGCGAGATCCGCACCAGGCGATGCACGCCCGATTCGGTCTTCAGCCAGCCATAGGCATTGTGGCCCTTCACATGGATCGTGGCCGACTTGATGCCGGCTTCTTCGCCTTCGTGGACTTCCAGCACTTCGACCTTGAAGCCGGCGCGCTCGGCCCAGCGAGTATACATGCGCAAGAGCATGTTCGCCCAGTCCTGCGATTCGGTGCCGCCGGCACCGGAATGGACTTCGAGATAGGTATCGTTGCCATCGGCCTCGCCGGAGAGCATGGCTTCCACCTGACGGCGGCCGGCTTCCGTCTTGAGCGTCTTCAAGGCGTCTTCCGCGTCGCGCACGACGGAATCGTCGCCCTCTTCCTCACCGAGCTCGATGAGTTCGACATTATCCTTCAGCTGCTGCTCCAGCGCCTTCACGCCGCCGATCGCGTCATCCAGCTGCTGGCGCTCGCGCATCAGTTTCTGCGCTTCCGAGGCATCGTTCCAGAGGTTGGGATCCTCGGCCTTGTTGTTCAACCAGTCCAGTCGTCTTACCGCCTGATCCCAGTCAAAGATGCCTCCTCAGCAGGCTTATGGCCTGCTTGATTTCGTCGATGATATTCACGGTTTCATTGCGCATGGTATCGTTTTCGGTCCTTTTGGCAAGATCGAGGCGTTGCATAGTGGCAGGGGCAAAAGATGTAAAGCCCGCTTGGCCGATCGGTTCCGGCGCGCCGAACGAAGGCATGTGTCACAATAAGGCGGCCGAAAGGTCAAGGAGGGATCCTGTCGCGCCCCGGAACCGTTGCGAGACAGAATCAGGCTCAACCCGTAAGGCGCGGAAACTGCATCAGAAAAGCCCGCCGGCTCCAGACGTCACCGCCTGGTTGACCTGCGGCGAGGATTTCAGGATCTCCTCCGGCGCGACCTGGTTGTCCATGCCGATGACCGAGAAGGAATCGGCCGGCCCGGTGCCGGGCTTGAAGGCCTCGATGATCGTATCCGGTTCGCCTTCGAGTGCGAACATGCCGGTCTTGCGATTGACGGGAACGAACTGCATGCCCTCCGGCACCTGGAACTTGCTGGGCGGCACAACTTTGGCCGCCTGCGCCAGGAAATCGCCGAAGATCGGCGCAGCCAGGCCACCGCCCGTTCCGCCGCGGCCGAGCGGTGTGGGCGTGTCGAAGCCGATATAGAGGCCGGCGACGAGGTTGGGCGTGAAGCCGACGAACCAGGCATCCTTCTCGTCATTGGTCGTTCCGGTCTTGCCTGCCACCGGGCGATCCTTCACCGGGATCTTGCCCGCCGCGGTGCCGCGCTGGACGACGCCTTCCATCATCGAGGTGATCTGGTACGCCGTCATCGGGTCGAGAACCCGCTCGCGCTTGTCCACCAGCGTCGGCTCATCCTGATTGGCCCAGCTGTTGAAATTGCAGCCTTCGCAGGTGCGCTCCTCATGCCGGAAGATCGTCTTGCCGTAACGGTCCTGAATGCGGTCGATCAGCGTCGGCTTGATCTGCTGGCCGCCATTGGCGATCACCGAATAGGCAGAGACCATGCGCAGCACCGTCGTCTCGCCGGAGCCCAGCGACATGGCCAAAAGCGGCGGCATCTTGTCGTAGATACCGAAGCGCTCGGCATATTCGGCCACCAGTTCCATGCCCATGTCATTGGCCAGCCGCACCGTCATCTGGTTTCGCGACTTTTCGATGCCGGTGCGCAAGGTGGACGGACCGGCCGACTCGCCGCCGTAATTCTCCGGCTTCCAGACCTGACCGCCGGAGACATATTCGACCGGCGCATCGAGAATGACCGATGCCGGCGTATAGCCATTATCCAGCGCCGCGGCGTAGACGATCGGCTTGAAGGATGAGCCGGGCTGGCGCATGGCCTGGGTCGCGCGGTTGAATTCGGATTGCGAGAACGAGAAGCCGCCGACCATTGCCAGCACGCGGCCGGTATGCGGATCCATGACCACCATGCCGCCCTGAACCTTCGGCGGCTGGCGCAGGCGATAGGCATCGTCTTCCTCATCGATCGGCTCGACATAGACGACGTCGCCCGGCGACAGGACGCCCTCCGGCGATTTGCTGGTCTTGCGCTCGCCCTTGGCGTCGCGGAAGGCCCACTTCATATTTTCGGCGGAGATGACGCCACGCTGCCGCTGATCCTCCAGCTTGCCGCCCACTACCGAGGGCTGCAGGCCGATATCGACGCGGGCGGAGGAGACGGCCAGAACGACGGCCAGTTTCCATTCCGGCACGTCGCGCAGCGGGGCAATCTTGGCCAGTTCCGGCCCCCAGTCGCCGTCCACGGAGATCTTGCTCACCGGACCATGGAAGCCGCGACGCTGATCGTAATCCTCAAGGCCCTTCTGCAGCGATTTGCGCGCCAGGACCTGAAGTTCCGCATCCAGCGAGGTGCGGACCGAGAGGCCGCCTTCGTAAAGCGCCTTGTCGCCGTATTTTTCGATGATTTCCCGACGCACTTCCTCGGAAAAATATTCCGAGGCGAAAAGTCCGCCGGCCCCGCGACGCGAGGTGACGCCGAGCGGCTGGGTCTTGGCCTCCTCGGCATCGCTGACCGTGATGTAGCCATTCTCGGCCATCCGGTCGATAACCCAGTTGCGGCGCTCGACGGCCGCTTTTTCGTGGCGGAAGGGGTGGTAATTGGCGGGCCCCTTGGGAAGAGCGGCGAGATAGGCCGCCTCGGCAATGGTGAGTTCGGTCACCGATTTGTCGAAATAGGTCAGTGCAGCACCCGCGATGCCGTAGGAATTCAGGCCGAAGAAGATCTCGTTCAGATAAAGCTCAAGGATCTTGTCCTTGGAATAGGCCTGCTCGATGCGGAAGGAGAGGATCGCTTCCTTGACCTTCCGGTCGATCGTCTGGTCGGCCGTGAGAAGAAAGTTCTTCGCCACCTGCTGGGTGATGGTGGAGGCGCCTTCAGGCCGGCGTCCCGAGCCGAGATTTTGCACATTGTTGACCACGGCGCGCGCCAGGCCCCAGAAATCAACGCCGGGATGGTTATAGAAATTCTTGTCTTCCGCGGAGAGGAAGGCTGCCTTCACCCGGTCGGGAATGGCCTGGATGGGCAGGAAGAGCCGCTTCTCACGCGCATATTCCGCCATCAGGGCGCCGTTGCCGGCATGTACCCGCGTCGCCACGGGTGGCGCATAGGAGGCCAGAACTTCGTAATTTGGCAGATCCTTGGATACGCCGCTCAGATAGACGGCGACGACGACGGCAACCGCAAGAAATGCGGCGCAGGCCAGTCCGAAAAGGTATCCAATTAATCTGATCATTCGCTGTTACCGCTTATCGTTTTCGTGGGCGCCTCCAGGACATCACGACCTGGCGAGCGCGGCTGCAATCCGGACTGGCTTTCGCCCTTCGGTGCGGCATCGGTTGCGGGTCCTGCACCGACGGTGCATGCCAGCAGCCTAATATCGATCCCGAAGCATATTCGCATATTCCGAGGCGTTTTGCACGGAGGTTGAACCGTGGCAAGTCGCATCGGCAAGTCGCATCAGCAAGCCGCTTCGGGATTCGCCAGGCCGGTGCTGTTGCTGGAGTAACCCCCCGAATGTGAGAAAAATAGGGCTTCGGCACGATTGAAGAAGGCGCGTCCCCGCATTTGTCCCGCAGAAGGCCCGGTCCGGCGCAAAGCGTTGCCAAACTGCCACCCTCCCCGCCTCAGCCGCCGCCGGCCACCGTCTGCTGGCGATAGGTCATCACCGCATCCACGAGCCGTTGCGCGACCTTTGCCCGCCATGCTGGATCGAGCAGGAGCTTTTCGTCCTCTTCATTGCTCAAGAAGCCCAGTTCGAGCAGGATCGAGGGAATATCCGGCGCCCGCAGCACCTGGAAACCGGCTGAGCGGTGCGGATTGTTGATCAGTCCGATCTGGCCGTCGAAGGCGTTGACGACCCGGTTCGCCAGCGAGATCGAAAAGGCCTGCGTTTCGCGTCGTGCAAGATCGAGAAGAATGTCGGCGACTTCCGGCGGCCCGGATTCAATCGAAAAGCCGGCAAGCTCGTCGGAGAGGTTTTCACGCGTGGCAAGCGCTGCCGCCATGCGGTCGGACGCGGTGTCGGAGAGCGTATAGACGGTCGCCCCGCGAATCGCCTTCTGTCCCAGCGTATCGGCATGCAGCGAGATGAACAGGTCCGCCCCGCCCTGGCGTGCCAGCGTCACCCGCTGCGACAGCGAGAGGAATGTATCGTTGCGCCGCGTCATGAAGGCCTTCACCCCGGCCTGCCGGTTGAGGTCCTCGGTCAGGATTTTTGCGAAAGCAAGCGTGATCTCCTTTTCCGGCGTGCCGCTCTTGATCCCCGTGGCGCCCGAATCAATGCCGCCGTGCCCGGCATCCACGGCAATCGCGAAGATTGCGTCACGAGCCGGATCGCTCATCGCATCCGCGCCGGATCCCGCGCCCCGCGCAGGATCCGCCTCGGTCCAGCGCTGCGTCTTCACAAGCTCGGCCACCACCTCCGGCGTCGTCATTTCGGCGTCGAGCACCAGCCGGTAGCCGTGCCCCTCATTCTTCTGCACCTCAGCCAGCGCCAGCTTGACCGGCCGGTTGGGGGTGAAGACGATTCTCGCGCTCCCCTCACCCATCGCGCCGTAGCGAATATCCTTGAACAGGCCGCGCGGCGCGAGGTCGGAGGCCGGAAAGCCGAAAGCCGTGGCCGGAAGATCGATGACGATCCGCTCGGGCGAGGAGACATAGTGAACGGAGAAATCCGGCTTGCCGTCGAAATCGATGACCACCCGGCTGCGCGCATCGTCGCCTGCGATTCGGGCCGAAAAGGCGAGCAGCGTATCCGGCTCGCCGCTATCGGTCGCCCTGGCCACGGGCATCGACGCCATGGCGCAGACGATCGCCAGCCAGCCCAGCAGCAGGAGCCTGACAAGCCTTCCGCGCCCGCAAAGCCCTCCAGACCCGGCGAGAATGCTCATCGCGCCGGGCCTATCGGCTGCAGCGGGCATGGTCCACCTCCGGGTAGAGCCGGATCGCTGTTCTTCCTGTAGCGGCAATGATCGGCTATCCATGCTCACGGCCGGCATGTTCCTGCGCAAAATGTCGCCCTGTCGTTCGCTCGGTCCACGCCTTTCCCCTTGTTCATCCCGCCGCGCATGCCTCGCCATCATCCTGACCGGCGCCAACCCGTTCCGCCATGGATCGGGACAACCCTCGGCTGCGAAATCTGACTCGGCCCGCTGTCTTTAGGCCGCCTCCGGCGCCTCAACCACCTGTCGTCCAGCGCCCGAGCGATCGACTGCAGCGTGCTGTAATCTGCCGACCCTGTTAACCTTCCGCCTCACCCTTGAAAAGCCCGGCCATTGCCCGGATGCCATGGCTGCGGCCGCAGAAATTCCCCGCAGAGATCCGAATTTCCGGCACCAGGCGGCAAACCCGGACGCCAGAGACACAGGCCACGGCGAACCGCCCTTGCCGATCCCGCCGGCAAATCAGCAATCCCGCATTGGGCTATAAGGCCGGCAAATTGATCCATAATATGGCAGGTTTGGCTTTCCACTTGCTATTGTGACGGATAAAACTTACAAGGGTTTTGAGGGTTTAAGTGTCGACGGGATAGCCTGTCGATTGGCTGCCAGCGTGAAAGTTCTGGCGCCGCGCACCGAGGGCATCTGCCGTCTCTACACTTCAACCTGGAAAACTATCCGAACTCCGGCGGTGGCCGGGACAGTACCGGATGGCTCGCCATCCATGCTCGTTGGGAGCAAATTCATCGGGCCCTGGCCGGGCCTATTGTTTTCGTCATTCTCGTATGGACTTGGACGTTGCGGCACGGATTGCATAAACTGGAAGAGCAGATGGGGCGCAAGGCTTCGTTAAGCATCTGGTCTGCGCTGTCGCAAAACAATTCTGCGGGAATTTTCTTATCCGGCGCACCGGACGCAAGACACGACAAGCCCCTCATGATGATGGGCTCCTCGGCGTATGCTCGTCCGCGCCGAGGAGCACACATTCAATGGCAGACAAAATGCTTATCGACGCGTCTCATCAAGAGGAGACACGCGTAGTCGTCGTTCGGGGCAACCGGATTGAAGAATTCGACTTTGAGTCGCAACACAAGAAACAGATCCGCGGCAATATCTATCTGGCGAAGGTGACGCGAGTCGAACCCTCGCTGCAGGCCGCCTTCGTCGATTACGGCGGCAACCGCCACGGCTTCCTGGCCTTCGCCGAAATTCATCCCGATTACTACCAGATTCCGCTGGCCGACCGCCAGGCGCTCATCCAGGCGGAGATGGAAGATCAGCGCAAGCACGCCGATCACGATCTCGAACCGGCTGTCGACCTGTCCAAGATGGAACAGCCCGATGTCGGCATCGTCGCACAGGTCGATGCGGCCCTCGGCACGCCCGACGAAGAGCCGGCCGGTGGTGAGCCGGCCGCCGAGGCGGCAGCTGCCGCGCCGGACGGCGCCGAAGACGAGGCCGCCGCTGAGACGGTCGCGGCTGAAAAGCCGAAGGCCAAGCCGCGCAGAAGCCGTGCGCGCAAGAAGGTTGCAGAGCCCGCCGCCGATGCTGCGACGGACGCGGCCACCGCGGCAGATGCGGACACGCAGTCCAGTGCCCCGTCGGATGCACAGTCCGGCGCAGAGGGCGATACGGACGCACAGGCGAATGGGAACGCACAGGCGGATGGGGAAGCCCGATCCGATGTGGATGCCGAGGATGACAGCACGCCCGACAGCATGGCTGCGATGATCGAGACCGACGCCATTTCCGAAAACGTTCGCGGCCGCCGTCGCGATGACGACGATGATGACGATGACGATCACGAGAAGGAAGAAATCGAATCGGTTGGCGCCGAAGACGCCATGGAGGAGGTTCCCGATCGCGTGTTCCGCAAGCAGCGGAAGCAGTATCGCATTCAGGAGGTCATCAAGCGCCGGCAGATCCTGCTGGTGCAGGTGGCCAAGGAAGAGCGCGGCAATAAGGGCGCGGCGCTGACCACCTATCTCTCGCTCGCCGGCCGCTATTCGGTCCTGATGCCCAACACGGCGCGTGGCGGCGGGATTTCCCGCAAGATCACCAATCCGACGGACCGCAAGCGCCTGAAGGAAATCGCCCGCGAGCTGGAAGTGCCGCAGGGCATGGGCGTGATCCTGCGCACGGCGGGTGCCAACCGCACGCGCGTCGAAATCAAACGCGACTTCGAATATCTGATGCGTCTTTGGGAAAATGTCCGGACGCTGACGCTGAATTCGATCGCCCCCTGCCTCGTCTATGAAGAAGGCTCGCTGATCAAGCGGTCCATCCGCGATCTTTACAACAAGGATATTTCCGAGATCATCGTCGCCGGCGAAGACGGCTATCGTGAAGCGAAAGACTTCATGAAGATGCTGATGCCGAGCCATGCCAAGGTGGTTCAGCCCTATCGCGATCTGCATCCGATCTTCTCGCGCTCCGGCATCGAGGCGCAGCTCGACCGCATGCTGCAGCCGCAGGTCACCCTGAAATCGGGTGGCTATCTGATCATCAACCAGACCGAAGCGCTGGTGGCGATCGATGTGAACTCGGGACGGTCGACCCGCGAGCATTCGATCGAGGAAACGGCGCTGCAGACCAATCTGGAGGCTGCGGAGGAAGTGGCGCGTCAGCTTCGCCTGCGTGACCTTGCCGGTCTTATCGTGATCGACTTCATCGACATGGAAGAGAAGCGCAACAATCGCTCCGTCGAGAAGAAGCTCAAGGATTGCCTGAAGAACGACCGCGCCCGCATCCAGGTCGGCCGGATCTCGCATTTCGGCCTTCTGGAAATGTCGCGCCAGCGCATCCGTGCCAGCGTTCTGGAATCGACGACGCAGATCTGCTCGCATTGCGGCGGAACAGGCCATGTGCGCTCGCAGTCGTCTGTGGCGCTCCACGTGCTGCGTGGCGTCGAAGAATATTTGTTGAAGAACACGACCCACGACATCACCGTGCGCACCACGCCGGAGATTGCGCTCTACATTCTCAACCAGAAGCGCGGAACCGTGGTGGATTACGAGAAGCGCTTCGGCGTTTCCATCGTCATCGAAGCCGATACGGATCTGTCTGCCGTGCATTTCGCCATTGATCGTGGCGAGGCGGTGGCCAATCCGGTCCGCATCGAGAGCCTGATGCAGTTCGCCGCCATTCCCGAGGATGAGGACGATGACGACATCGCGATCATCGAGGAGGATGACGAAGAAGAGATCGAAGCCGCTGCCCCGGCCAGCGCGCCGGAGGCCCGTGCCGAAGACGAAAACGGCAATCGCAAGCGCAAGCGCCGCCGTCGTCGTCGCAGCCGTGGCCGCAATGGCGAGCAGTCGGAGCTGAACGCCGCAGACCAGGGCGATGAGGCCGGCGACGAAGAGGATTCCGAAGGCGACGAGGATGACGACGCCGTGGCATCGGCTGCGGGCGATGCCGGCGATCCGGATGGCGACAGCGAAGAGAGCCAGCGCCGCAAGCGCCGTCGCCGCGGCAAGCGTGGCGGACGCCGCAACCGCCAGGGCGAAGACGGCGCGCTGGACGCATCCGATGCGGATGGTGACGAGACTGGCGAGGAAGCCGGTGAAGAGGCCGGTGACGAGGCAGGCGACGATCTCGCGAACCGCGACCAGGACGAAGGCGCCGCAGCCGGTTCCGGCAAGGATAGCGGCATTGCCGCAGCCTCTGCGGGCGAGACAGCGCTCGATGCTGTGGCGGGCGCCCCCGAAACGGACGACAAGCCGGTGAAGCCGCGCCGCACACGTCGCGGCAAGGCAACGATCGGCAAGGATGCAGCCACAGACACGCCGTCTGTCGCCGTAGCGGCCGATGCGGCGCCGCTCGACGCCGGGCCTTCTCTCGACACCGGGCCTTCTCTCGACACCGGGCCTGCGCTTGAGACCGGCTCCGCCGAAGCAGCGGCCACCGAGGCATCTGCGGGGGCAAGCTCTGAAGCAAGCGCTTCTTCCGACACCACCGATGCAGAGCAGGCGGAAGCCGGCGCGGCCGATGTTTCGGACGCATCCCCGGCTGACGAGACCGGCGACGCTGCCATGGCGGCTTCCGAGGTCGCGGCCGCTGACGAGACGGGTTCTACCGCCGAAGAGGCTGTGGCAGACGAGCAGAAGCAGCGGGCCAATCGTGCCTCCAGCATGGGTACTTCCGAGCCTGTCTTGCGGTCGCAGAACCCCAAGGAGACGGATGGCGAGCCTGGCGACAGCGCAAAGCCCAAGAAGGCGGGCTGGTGGCAGCGCCGCGGCTTCCTCTAAGGCATGAAAGCAGGCGCGGCGGGGTCCCGCCGATCCGCTGAGTGGCAGGATCGGCGTGGCTCGACCAGGCGCCCCGCAACGGCCAGAATGCCGAAACGATTGCGAAACGGCCGTGCCCTCTGGCGCGGCCGTCTTTCTTTTGCCTGCTTTGGCGGCTTCCACGTCAGGCAGGTGGCGGCGATGCGCCGCATGCCTTTCACTTCATGCAGGCCTTCGGGACCTTTATGCTGCACTCCCAAGAGTACTCCCAGGCGAATCGCTGCCGGAGACCCAATGATCCACCGGATGAGGACCCATATGACGCCGTTTTCCAAGCTCTTCACCGCGCTCCTGCTTGCCGGCAGTGCCGCGATTGCCGCTGCGCCACCGGCGCGCGCGCTTGATGACCGACAGAAGGAAGAGATCGGCGCCTTCATCCGCGAATATCTCATCGCCCATCCGGAGGTGATGCTGGAAGTGCAGGATGCGCTGGAGAAGAAGAGCCAGGAATTGCGCGCGGCCCAATCGGCGAATGGCATCGCCTCCAACAAGGCCGCAATCTTCAATTCGCCGGATGATATCACTGTCGGCAATCCGCAGGGCGATGTCACGGTGGTCGAGTTCTTCGACTATAATTGCGGCTACTGCAAACGAGCGCTCACCGACATGGATGAAGTCCTGGCGAAGGATAAGAAGGTCCGCTTCATCCTGAAGGAATTCCCGATTCTCGGCCCGGATTCCATGGCGGCGCACCGGGTGGCCAATGCCGTGCGGCTCGTCGCGCCGGACAAATACCTGACCTTCCACCGCGCTTTGCTCGGCGGCCAGGCGCGCGCGACGGAAGAGACGGCCCTGCAGGTCGCCGCCATGCTCGGCATTGCCGAGGCCGATATTCGCCAGACCATGGCCGACAAGCCGAATGATCCGCAGGTGCAGGCGACTTACGAACTTGCCAATGCGCTGGGCATTTCGGGCACGCCTTTCTACGTGGTCGGCGACGAGGCCGTCTTCGGCGCTGTCGGCCACGAGGATCTCCTGTCCAAGATCGGCAATATCCGCAGTTGCGGAAAGACCGATTGCTGATCGACGATCCGCGGGCGGCTCATCCTTCCCCCTGGCTTATGCACGGCTTTGAATGCCGGGGGCTTTCCCTTGCCGTCGCGCCGGTCTATAGGTTGCCCTGATCTTTTGACGGGACATCCATGAGCAAGACCATCTTCGTCCTCAACGGACCGAACCTGAACATGCTGGGCAAACGCGAACCTGGTATTTATGGCGGCCAGACGCTGAAGGATATCGAGGCCAATTGCGTGGCGGCCGGCGAGACGCTGGGCTTCTCTGTGGAGTGCTTCCAGAGCAATCACGAGGGCGTCCTGGTCGACAGGCTGCACGAGGCCGATGAACGCGCCGCCGGCGTGATCATCAATCCCGGCGCCTATGGCCATACCTCGATTGCCCTGCATGATGCGATCCGCGCCATCCGGGTGCCGGTGGTGGAGGTTCACATCTCCAATATTCATGCCCGGGAAGAATTCCGTCACAAGTCGATGATTGCACCTGCAGCCAAGGGCATGATCTGCGGATTTGGCCCGCAAGGCTACGTGCTGGCACTGCATGCCCTGCGCGACATCACAAGCTAAGAACAACAGAACATATAGGTTGACCATGTCTGAGAAGAAGAACGGTATCGACAAGGGGTTGATCCGCGACCTGGCGAACATCCTGAAGGATACGGATCTCACCGAGATCGAAGTGGAGCAGGAAGATCTGCGCATTCGCGTTTCGCGCAATATCCAGGCACCGCAATTCGTCCAGGCTGCGCTTCCTGCATCCTACGCGCCGCAGGCCGCTCCCCAGGCTGCCGGCGCCCCGGCGGCAGCCGCTCCGGCCGCCGATGCCGGCAAGGATCGCGCCAATGCGGTAACGGCGCCGATGGTGGGCACCGCCTATCTGTCCCCCGCCCCCGGCGCACGCGCCTTCATCGAAGTGGGGACCATGGTCAAGGAAGGCCAGACCCTTCTCATCATCGAAGCCATGAAGACCATGAACCAGATCCCTGCACCCCGCTCCGGCAAGGTGACGGAAATCATCGTCAACGATGCGCAGCCGGTCGAATATGGCGAGCCGCTCGTCATCATCGAGTGATTCCAACTAAGGCCTCCTCATGATTTCCAAGATCCTCATAGCCAATCGCGGCGAGATCGCACTGCGCGTCCTTCGGGCCTGCAAGGAGCTCGGCATCGCAACTGTGGCCGTTCACTCGACCGCCGATGCCAATGCCATGCATGTCCGGCTTGCCGACGAAAGCGTGTGCATCGGTCCTCCGCCCTCGCGAGACAGCTATCTCAACATTCATCAGATCGTTGCCGCCTGCGAGATCACCGGCGCCGATGCCGTGCATCCGGGGTACGGCTTCCTGTCGGAAAACGCCAAGTTCGCCGATATTCTTGAAGCGCACGGCATCACCTTCATCGGACCGACGGCGGAGCATATTCGCCTGATGGGCGACAAGATCACCGCCAAGCAGACCGCCGTCGAGCTCGGCATCCCGGTCGTGCCCGGCTCTGCCGGCGAGGTGACGCAGGAAAACGCGCTGGAAACGGCGCGCCAGATCGGCTTCCCGGTCCTCATCAAGGCGACCGCCGGCGGCGGCGGACGCGGCATGAAGGTGGCCAAGACAGAAGCCGATCTCGACGAGGCCTTCAATACGGCCCGTACCGAAGCCTCTGCCGCCTTCGGCAATGCTGCGGTCTACATGGAGAAATATCTCGGCAAGCCGCGCCATATCGAGGTGCAGGTGGTGGGCGACGGCGCCGGCAATGCCATCCATCTCGGCGAACGTGACTGCTCGCTGCAGCGGCGCCACCAGAAGGTGTGGGAAGAGGCCAATTCTCCGGCGCTCAACGTCGAGCAGCGGATGAAGATCGGCCAGATCTGCGCCGACGCGATGGAGAAGATGAAATATCGCGGCGCCGGAACCGTCGAGTTTCTGTACGAGAATGGCGAATTCTACTTCATTGAAATGAATACGCGCCTGCAGGTGGAGCATCCGATCACGGAGGCCATTACCGGCATCGATCTCGTTCACGAGCAGATCCGTGTCGCCTCCGGAGCCGGCCTGTCGGTCACCCAGGACGAGATCACCTTTTCCGGCCATGCCATCGAATGCCGCATCAATGCGGAAGATCCGCGGACGTTCGTGCCCTCGCCCGGTACGATCACGCATTTCCATGCCCCGGGCGGTCTTGGCGTTCGCGTCGATTCGGGCGCCTATGCCGGCTACAAGATCCCGCCTTATTACGACAGCCTGATCGGCAAGCTGATCGTGCACGGACGCACGCGCGTCGAATGCATGATGCGTCTTCGCCGTGTTCTCGACGAATTCGTCGTGGACGGTATCAAGACGACGTTGCCGCTGTTCCAGGATCTGGTGTCCAACCAGGATATTGCGAATGGCGATTACGACATTCACTGGCTCGAGAACTACCTGGCTAACGACAAGCCGCAAGGATAAGCATGGCAGGGCGACGCGGCAGATATTATCCAGCCATCACACCGGATGTTCTGCTGCGCGCCTATTCCATCGGCCTGTTCCCCATGGCCGATTCGGCCGACGATCCGGAGATCTTCTGGGTCGAGCCGGAAATTCGCGGCGTTCTTCCCCTTGATGATTTCCATGTCTCGAAAAGCCTGCGCAAGGTCATCCGGAAGAGCCCCTTCGACATCCGCGTCAACACCTGCTTCGAAGCGGTGATGCGGGGCTGTGCTGCGGAAACGGAAGACCGGCCGAGCACCTGGATCAACAGCACAATATGTCAGCTTTATACCGATCTGCATCGCATGGGGCATGCGCATAGCGTGGAAGCGTTCGAGCAGGATCAGCTGGTGGGCGGGCTCTACGGTGTCTCCCTCGGCGCGGCCTTCTTCGGCGAGAGCATGTTCTCGCGGCGCACCAATGCCTCGAAGATCTGCCTCGTCCACCTTGTCGAGCGGCTGAACGCCAATGGCTTCCGCCTCCTCGACACGCAATTCACCACGGAACACCTGAAAACCTTCGGCGCGATCGACGTGCCCAAGTCGGATTATCTCGTCCTGCTGAAAGCGGCGACGGAATCACCGCACAGGCCTTTCCCCTGACATTGCCGCCTGCGGCCAGCCCCCTTCCCCCTGACCGGGCGCTAGCAGCAGTTTCCGCCGATATCGCCATCTGCGGGTGCGAGGGTCTGTACCTGCGCTAAACCCTATTTCTTGGCGGAGGCCGGCGGCGGTACGTCGGACTTCTGCTTGCAGCCGGTCAGCCAGACGTCGTAGATCGGATGTTCCACGGCATTGAGGCCAGGACTGTCGGCAAACATCCAGCCCGTAAAGATGCGGCGGATCTTGCGGTCTAGGGTGATCTCGTCCACCTCCACGAAGCCGTCGATACGTTGCGCTTCGCTGTCGTCGCGGGAATAGCAGACCTTCGGCGTCACCTGGAGTGCGCCATATTGCACCGTCTCGTTGACATAGACGTCGAACTTGGTGATACGGCCGGTGATCTTGTCGATCCCGGCAAATTCGGCCACCGGATTGTCGATACGCGCTGCAGCGGCGGGCAAAGCTGTCGTGACGGACAACGCAGCCCCCGCTGCCAGCAGGATGACGATCGGGCGAAGATGTTTCATTGGCATGGATCCCACCACATGATTGGACTGGTTCCACGGGAGGCTGCAGAACCAGAACGCGCTATCGTGCAAATGTGGCGTCAGCGCGGAGAGGAGCCTCAGGCGCCAGGCGTCCAGGCATCATAATCGCCTGTCACGCGCGGACGTTCGCCGGTGGCTTCCAGCGAGCCTTTGGGGCGATAGGCGAAGGCGGTTCCGGTGAGGTTGGGCAGGTGCGGCTTCTGCCACTCGCGCACCACATAGTCTTCCCGGCTCGGCGGCGTATCGGTGCGGTAATGCATCCAGCCATGCCAGCCGGCGGGGATTGCCGAGGCTTCCGTCGGGCCCTTGAAGATCACCCAGCGGCGCGGCAGACCGAAGGAGGTCATGCCGCCTTCATAATACACATTGCCGAATTCATCTTCACCGACGCGCTTGCCGTGGCGCCACGTATAGAAGCGAGTGCCGATCGTCTGGCCGTTCCACCAGGTGAAGATCTGAAGAAGAAGATTTTTCATGAGTTTTCCAACGTCCTCGCGAGAGACAAGGAATGTATCCTTGCCCCGCTTATGCAATGTCGAACCGGCAATGTCCAGCGCTTCGCGGCCTGCTCTCCGCTATTTGAGCGGCATGCGGAAGCCGGCATGGGAGGGAGCAAAACCAAGCCGCTCATAGAAGCGGTGGGCATCGGTGCGGCGCGCATTGGAGATTACATAGGCCGCCTTGCATCCGTGCCGGCGGCCCTCTTCAAGCGCATGCGCAATCATGCGGGCACCGATCCCCTGCCCGCGCAGATCGGCGCGGGTCTGCACCGCTTCGATGCGCATATTCAGCGCGCCGCGGCCCGGCAGGCTGCGCAGAAAACTGATCTGGAACGTACCGACGACCGCATCCTGCGCCAAGCAGACGAAAAGATGGTCCTGCGCCGACGCATCGATGGCGTGAAAAGCCTTGAGATAATCCTCATGCGCCTCGGGATCGGTCGTGTCGCCATGGCCGCCAAGCGCATCCTCTGCGAACAATGCGACGAGATCGGGCAGATCCTCCTCCCGCGCCTTGCGGATTACAATCGTGCCGCCATCCATCCTGCTGCTCCTCCTCCTGCCAAGTCCATCAGCAGCGTAGCGCGTCCACGGAGGTCGCTCCACCGCAAATTGCTCGAACGCTCGCTCGCCGAGACCCAGACGTCCACATCCAGGCAAAGCCGGCGGGCTCTACGCAAGCAGCGGCTTTTCGAGAATCAGGGCCTCGATGCCGCTCGCGGCATCACCACAATTCTTCGTGCGATCCACCTCGACAAAGCCCAGGCGCTTGTAGAAGGATATGGCGCCCTGATTGCGCGGCTCCACCTCGAGACGCATGATCTCGGCATCGGGAAAACAGGTTTCCAGTTCGGCGAAAATGTCCCGGCCGATCCCCTCGCCCTGAAAGGCCGGGAGCACGTAAAGCTGGTGCAGGATCGCGGTCTTGGTCATGGTTTCGGACATGGCGGCAAAGCCGATGCCGCCGATCTGCCGCCCGTCATCCGCCACCAGATATTCGCCGTCGCGCTTGTTGATCCGCGCCTTGATGGCAGCAAGAGAGTGCCAGGCAGCGATCAGCTCATTGACCTTGGCCTCCCCATAGAAGCCGTCATAGGTCGCGTGCCAGGTTTCGACCAGAAGGCTGCGAATGACCTCCGCATCCTTATCGCTGGCGCTGCGGACGAAAAACACCATCTCACTCTCCGGATCCTGCTCTGCCGAGCCCGGCGGCACGCGCACTGGGTTTCGCGGTCACCGAACGCCCATGCCTATTCGTCTTCGATACCGAGCTTGGACTTCACCAGTGCCTGCACCGCCTGTGGGTTGGCCTTGCCGCCAGTCGCCTTCATGACCTGGCCGACGAACCAGCCGGACAGCGTCGGCTTCGCCTTGACCTTGGCAACCTGATCGGGGTTGGCAGCGATGATATCGTCCACCGCCTTTTCGATGGCGCCGGTGTCGGTCACCTGCCGCATGCCGCGCGCCTCGACGATCTCCGCCGGGTCGCCGCCTTCGGCAAAGACGATCTCGAACAGGTCCTTGGCGATCTTGCCGGAAATCGTTTCCGCCTTGATGAGATCGATGATTCCGCCGAGCTGAACGGGCGAAACCGGAGTCTCTTCAATGCCTTTGCCGGCTTTGTTCAAGGCACCCAGCAGGTCGTTGATAACCCAGTTCGCCGCCGTCTTGCCGTCACGGCCTTCGGCCACGGCTTCGAAATAATCGGCAATCGCCTTTTCCGAAACCAGCACGGACGCGTCGTAGATCGAAAGGCCGAGCTCGCGCACGAAACGCGACTTCTTGTCATCCGGCAGTTCCGGCAGATGCGCCTTCAGCTCCGCCACAAAGGCGTCGTCGAATTCCAGCGGCAGAAGGTCGGGATCGGGGAAATAGCGGTAATCATGCGCATCCTCCTTGGAGCGCATCGAGCGCGTTTCGCCCTTGCCGGGATCGAAGAGCCGGGTTTCCTGGTCGATCGAGCCGCCTTCCTCCAGAATGGCGATCTGGCGTCGCGCCTCGTATTCGATGGCCTGGCCGATGAAGCGGATGGAGTTGACGTTCTTGATTTCGCAGCGCGTGCCGAAACCTTCGCCGGGACGGCGCACGGAGACGTTGACGTCCGCCCGCATCGAGCCCTCGTCCATATTGCCGTCGCAGGTGCCGAGATAGCGCACGATCGAGCGCAGCTTCGTCATATAGGCCTTGGCCTCGTCGGAAGAACGCATATCGGGCTTGGAGACGATCTCCATCAGCGCCACGCCGGAGCGGTTCAGGTCGACATAGGACATGGTCGGATGCTGGTCATGCATGGATTTACCGGCGTCCTGCTCCAGATGCAGGCGCTCGATGCCGATCTCGATATCCTCGAACTGGCCCTGACGGTCGGGGCCGAGGGAAATGACGATCTTGCCTTCGCCGACAATCGGATCCTTGAACTGCGAAATCTGGTAGCCCTGCGGCAGATCCGGGTAGAAGTAATTCTTGCGATCGAAGATCGAGCGGTTGTTGATCTGCGCCTTCAGGCCGAGCCCCGTGCGCACCGCCTGCTTGACGCATTCCTCGTTGATCACCGGCAGCATGCCCGGCATGGCGGCATCCACCAGCGAGACATTGGAATTGGGAGCACGGCCGAATTCTGTCGACGCCCCCGAAAACAGTTTGGATCTCGAGAGAACCTGGGCATGCACTTCCATGCCGATGATCACTTCCCAATCACCAGTGGCACCGGGAATGAAGCGTTTCGGATCAGGCGTGCGAACATCGACAAGGGTCATCGGCTGGCTCTTCGTGCGGTCTGTTTGAATGCTCGTCAGGTAGAACAAATGCGGCAGGGGCGCAAGCTTTGCGAGGAACAAGCCTCTGCACGGCGCCATGTCCGGGTTCTCCGCCTGTCAGATACCGGGTCCATAGGTATCGCCCTCGTCTGCGAGAAGCGATTTCGACATGCCGACCGACTGCACGTCCTGATCGAGCTTTGGCGAATAGGCGACCGAAAGCCAGTTGATGTGGAAGCCGTTCCGCTCGAAAAAGGTCACTGCGTCGCTGTTGAGCGCGTGGGTCTCAAGCCTCACTTCGTCGAATCCGTGATTGCGGATCTCCGCCTCCATCTCCTGCAGCAGCATGGCGCCGATCCCCCGCCGCTGATGATCCGGATCCACCCAGAAGTCGGTGATGACTTCATCGAGATTCTCCCGCGCCGCCCAGGCCACGGCCTGACCGTTTTCGTCGACCACGACAATGGTCAGCCAGGACTGGGAGACGAAACTCGAAAAGGCGGTGATGGCATTGTCGCGAATCTCTTCATTGCCGCCAATCGGCCCGATCGCCTGGGCCCAGGCGCGCAGGCCGATTTCGGTCAGGATCGCCACATCCTCTTCACGGGCATTGCGAATGGTCAGCATACTCGTCCCGCTCGTTGCTGGCCCTGAGTAGACCATTGCCTGTCACAGTTTCCAAGCGAAACCTTCACGGCAAACAGTTGAAAGTGCGCGTTATTCTCGATATCCTTCAAAGGTCACAGGAGTTTTGATGTCCAATTCGTCCGAGTCCCGCTGAAGGGCGGCCTGCCGGAATCCCCTTGCAGGTTGCCCAGAACAAGACCGAGCCCCGGCGCAATGCAATTGCGTCCGGACCCTTCTTGTTGTGTCCCCAAGGGACAGTCGGACGAAACGATCATGGATATTTCACGCGCGGAACAGCGCATTCTTCACCTGCTCGCCCAGGGCGGCAGGATCGAACTCACCCGTGACGATCAACGCAAGATCGAGGCTGTACAGCTCATTACCCGCGAGGGCTGGGCCTTTTGCGGCCTCGACCTTCGAACCTTCCGGAAACTGAAGCAGAAGCGTGCCATCGCCTCCCGAGGCGGCAAGCCATACAGGATCACCGAACGCGGGCTGGTTCTGGTGCGATCGGAACTGAACAACCGGTGACGAACAAGGCCGGCGCCAGGATCTGGCGCCGGCCTTGTCTGTGACGATGTTCCGTCTTCGCTGGTCGCATCTCCGCCGCTCACGGGCGGATAAGAGGCTCGATTACCACCACTGCTTCGGCGAGAAGGTGCCGGCCGCCTGCTCGATGACATGCGCCGTCTTGAACAGCGTTTCTTCATCGAAGGGCTTGCCGATCAGCTGCAGGCCGAGCGGCAGACCCTTGTGATCGAGACCGGCGGGAACCGACAAGCCCGGCAGGCCGGCCATGTTTACCGTGATCGTGAAGACGTCCTGCAGGTACATCTTCACCGGATCCGCGGCGAGTTCCTTATCGCCGATGGCGAAGGCTGAGGATGGCGTGATCGGCGCCAGGATGGCATCGACGCCGGCATGGAAGGCATCTTCGAAGTCCCGCTTGATCAGCGTGCGCACTTTCTGCGCCTTCAGGTAGTAGGCGTCGTAATAACCGGCGGAGAGAACATAGGTGCCGATCATGATGCGGCGCTGCACTTCCTTGCCGAAGCCGCTGGCGCGCGTCTTCTCGTACATATCGGCAATGTCCCGGCCTTCGACGCGCAGGCCGTAGCGGACGCCGTCATAACGGGCAAGGTTGGACGAGGCTTCCGCCGGTGCGACGATATAATAGGCCGGCAGGGCGTATTTCGTGTGCGGCAGCGAGATCTCCACCACGTCGGCACCGGCATCCTTCAGCCACTCGACACCTTGTGCCCAGAGCTTTTCGATTTCCTCCGGCATGCCGTCAATGCGATATTCCTTCGGAATGCCGATCTTCATGCCCTTCAGCGACTGGCCGAGCGCGGCTTCGTAATCCGGCACGGCGACATCGACGGAGGTCGTATCCTTGGTGTCGACGCCGGCCATGGATTTCAGAAGAATCGCCGCGTCGCGCACGTCGCGGGCGATCGGACCTGCCTGGTCGAGCGAGGAGGCATAGGCGACGATGCCCCAGCGCGAGCAACGGCCATAGGTGGGCTTGATCCCGACCGTTCCGGTGAAGGCTGCCGGCTGGCGAATGGAGCCGCCGGTATCGGTGGCTGTTGCACCGGCGCATAGATGCGCCGCAACGGCAGCCGCGGAGCCGCCGGACGAACCGCCCGGCACGAGCTTCTCGTCGGAGCCTTCCGCCTTCCAGGGATTGACCGCCGGCCCGTAATAGGAGCTCTCATTGGAGGAGCCCATGGCGAACTCGTCCATGTTGAGCTTGCCGAGCATGACCGCGCCTTCGCTCCAGAGCTTTCCGGTCACCGTCGATTCATATTTCGGCAAAAAGCCGTCGAGGATGTGGCTGCAGGCCTGGGTATGCACGCCCTCGGTGGCGAAGAGGTCCTTCACCCCCATCGGAATGCCTTCCAGAGCGCCGCCTCGGCCGCCGGCCAGGCGCTCGTCGGAGGCTTTGGCCATGGCCAGCGCCTTGTCCGGCGTCACCGCCACATAGGCATTCAGGGCGCCGTTGGCGGCCTCGATGGCATTGAGATAGCTCTGTGTCAGCTCGACGGCGGAAATCTCGCGGGCGTTCAGCCGGTCACGGGCAGCGGCAATGGTCAGGCTTGTCAGGTCGGTCATGGTGCTTGTTCAGGCTCGTTCGACGGTGCGGGATGGGAAGATCGGAGAAGAGCGACGGCCGCTCACTCGACGACCTTCGGTACGAGGAAGAAATTCTGGTCCGAGATCGGGGCATTGGCGACAATATCGTCCGCCTTGTCGCCGTCCGTGACCGCATCTTCGCGTTGGCGCATGGTGATCGGCGTGACCGAGGTCATGGGCTCGACACCGGACACATCGACTTCCGAAAGCTGCTCCACGAAGCCCAGAATGCCGTTCAGCTCCGCGGTCATCCGCTCCGCCTCCTCATCGGTCACGGCAATACGGGAGAGGCGCGCAACGCGCTTTACGGTAGCAAGGTCGACGGACATCATCTTTCTCCGGCTCTGATTTCCCTCCCGCTATAATGGCCCGGCCAGAGCTGCGCAACGGCTTTAGCGAAGGCAGCTGTCGCAAAGACTGCCGGACAGACATCAGTCGGTCAAAGAGAGGGCGGCCCGGTGCCAAGGGCTTGTCTGGGACGTCGCTGCCCGCCTCGAAGTCTGCAGGGGCCGCTTTCGCACCTGCAGGAGCCTCTCACGATTTGCCCGGCGCCTTGCGCAAGGCGACAACCGAACTCTGATCCTCGATCCAGGCTCTGGCGAGAGCATCGACAGCCGCATAGCCATCGGCAGACATTTCCATCGGCTTCAGCACCAGCCTGCGGCTGACGAGGAGGCTGCCATCCTGGCTGCGGTAATGCGCCTCATAACTCCCGGCGGCGTTTTCGACATGGGTGTCGTCGGGAACGACGACAAAGCTGCGGTCGGCTGGCGGCGTTACGGTGAAACGCCAGTTCAGCACCTTGGGACCGAGAAGAACGGGAAAACGCCGCGCCTCGCCCGTGTCGAGATAGGTCTGCGGCGGGTCGTTCGGCGCAAAGTCCGGCAGGTCCGGCATGATGAACCCGGACAGCCGCACGGCGCGCGCCGCCCGCCAGCTCATCGTCAGATCGAAGGGGAGGTCGATATCCTGAGGATCGGTGGTGGTCAGCTGGCCAAGCGACGGTTGGGGCAGGTCGGCGGCAGCGGTCTTCATGCCCTCCTTGCGCCGCTTCTCGGTGGAGAGCGCATGGCGAAGATAGATGCTGAGCAGCGGCGTCGCCGTTGCCGTGGCCGTGCCGGTCATCGATCCGTCGGCGGCGATGGTGATGGCGCCCTCAGTGGTGAAAACCGCATCCTCCGGCTTCAGCCCCGGCGTCCGCCGCATGGTGGGCTCGGCCGTGGCATGCAGGACCTGCTTGTCGGTGAGCGCATAATCCAGCACGCCGAAAGGCGCGAATTTATCGGTCGGATTGGCGTAGAGGTCGTAATCCGGCAGGTAGAGGATCATGTGGTTGAAGGCGCCCGTTTCCGGTGCCGGCCAATCCTTGCGCGCCTGGGTCCACTTGACGATGACCGGCTCCGACCGGATGCCCCTGGCCTTCAGCAGGGCCTGCAGGAGAACCACGTGATCCTTGCAGTCGCCATAGCCGGCTTTCAGCACCGCGGCCGCATCATGCGGAACATAGCCGGCCTCGTCGCTGAGATAGACGGCCACGTAGCGGATGTTGCGCGCCAGCCAGTCATAGAGAGACTGCGCCGCCTCGCGGCCCGTCTTTCCGGCTGTCACCTGGTCGGCAAGGGCCTGGATTTCCGGCGTCACGGCATCCTTGCCGGCTGCCAGGACATGATACCGCCGCCCGAGATCCTCATAGCCCTTCAGGGTTGAGACGGTCAGAAGCGGCATCAGATCGACAAAGGGCGGCATGTGCCGCTCCTCGCTTTCGACAGACACGTCACGCACCTGCGCGGTGGCCCGGATCAGCCGCTGGCCGGCCTGCGTCGTGTCGGTTACCTTGAAGCCGTTGCGCCAGCCGAGCGACAAAGGCAGATCCGCCGGCGCCTGGATCGTGACATTGACATCGCTGGCGCGCAGCAGCGGCGCGAAGAAAAACGCGTTGTAGCCGGTGGCCGAAAACGGCTTGAAGGTATGGCTTTCCACCTTCACGTGGATCTTGGACCCGACAACCACCTGCGGGATCAAGAGCGTTGCGGTGAGCGTGGAAACGAAGCCGGGAGCATTTTCAGAGGCTCGGCTGGGACGGATCAGGACCGTCTCCGGCGCCACTTCGGTGCGTTTGCCGTCCTCCTGCTCGACCCAGGCCTCGATGATCCTGAACGTCTGATGGTCCGGATCATAGGTATAGGAGAACTTGCCGGCATCGGAAATATCGGCGGTGCGCAGGACGCGGCGATCCATGACCTCGATGAGACGCCCCGTCTCATCGGCATTGATCACCAGGTCATCGTGGAAAATGCTTTCGACACCCTCGGCGAAAATCGTTTCGGCCGCCCGACCCGATGCGCTGGAAACACAAGCAAGGCTGAGACCCAGCAGCAGGCTGACGGCGTATGTCTTCATTGGCGGCACGCTCGTGATCGAATGCGAACCGGCCAAAGATAGGGCGATGCCCTCTGGAAGTAAATTCACGCGGCGAAATGAAAAGCCGGTGCGTCCCCGCGGACACAGTTGCGCCGCCCGGCCCGGACCGCGGGTTTCGCCGGGAGCCTGGGCCAAGGGCTCGCTGGCGGGAGAACAAGGCGTAACGTCGAACCGGGCCGGCCGGGGCGTCACGATGTCAGGGGCGAAGGGTTGCGGGCTTGCTCAGCACCCGCAACCGCTTCTTGCCGCTCAATAGGACAGGATCGTGCCGACCTTCGGCGTTTCCACCCGGGTCTTCAGTCCATCCATGCCTTTCACGAATTTTTCCGGGCTCTGGTCGATGATCGGGAAGGAGCCGTAATGGCATGGAATGGCATGTTTGAAGTCGAAGAAGCGCTGGCAGGCGAGGGCGGCGACGGCGCCGCCCATCGTGAACCGATCGCCGATCGGCACGAGGCCGATATCCGGCTGGTGGAGCTCGTTGATCAGGCCCATATCGGTGAAGATATCCGTATCGCCCATGTGCAGGAGCGAGGGCTCGTTCTCGAAATGCAGCATCAGGCCATTGGCATTGCCGAGCGCATGCGAGACGCCATCCTCGGTGATCTGCGCCGAGGAATGCAGGGCCTGGGTGAAGGTCGCGGTGAAACTGCCGAAACTGACGGTGCCGCCGGTATTGCCCATTTCCAGCCGCGTCACGCCTTTTGCGCCAAGCCATGCGGCGAGATCGGCATTGGCCAGCACCACGGCACCGGTTTCCGCCGCAAGCGCGATGGTGTCGCCCACATGATCGCCATGGCCATGGGTCAGAAGGATATGGGTGACGCCCTCGGCGGCCATCTTGCGATCATGATCGGCAAAGGCAGGGTTTCCGGTGAGGAAGGGATCGATCAGGATCTTGGCATCCTCGGTCTCGATCCGGAAGGCGGAGTGGCCTAGCCAGGTGATCTTCATGGAAAATCTCCTTGTTATCTCTTCGATTTGATGTGATGGCTCGGCCTGACCGAGCGGCGAATGGTGTGATCGGCGCGGGAGGCAGATACAGGGCCGGCAGGTCCTCGATCGGCGCTCTCTCGCGCCACCATATAAGCCTCGGCCGAGAGAAGGAAAGCGGGCAGCCGCCCGATGAAGGAGAACAGCGTGGCGACATGCACGATCGAGGAACTGGCAGCCACGCTCCAGCCCGGCCAGGCGATTGCCGGGCTCGACCTCGGCACCAAGACGATCGGCCTTGCCATGTCGGATCTCGGCCGCCGCTTTGCGAGCCCGCGCCCGGTGATCAAACGGGTGAAATTCACCAAGGATGCCGAGGTTCTCCTGGCTTTCGCAGCCCGGGAGAAGGTGGCGGGCTTCATCATCGGCCTGCCGATGAACATGGATGGCTCGGCCGGGCCGCGCGTCCAGGCGACCCGCGCCTTCGTCCGAACCATGGGCGAGAAGACCGATATTCCCTTCGTCTTCTGGGATGAACGGCTTTCGACCGTTGCGGCCGAACGGGCGCTGCTCGAAATGGATGTCTCGCGCGCCAAACGGGCCGAGCGCATTGATTCGGCGGCAGCGTCCTTCATCCTTCAGGGCGCGCTGGACAGGCTTTCCCTGTTGGCGAGCGATGCCACCGAGCGGACAGACTGGCTCTCGGACGGGCGTGCGGACTGACGGCTGCGCCAGAAGGCGGCAATCTGCTTTCGCCGCCGGAATGCCAGGATCGCAACCACGACGAGACTATCGAGCGCAATCGCCCTTGCGACCAGCGGCGGAAGATCCTGCGGCGCAATGCCCAGGATATTGCCGTAAATCTCGAAGACGAGGTCGTGCGTCTGGCGGGTCAGCATGAAGAAGCCGAAGCTCATATCGTAGTAGGACAGGCCGTACCACGCGCCGAGCAGAAGAACGGGACCAGCCCAGAGGATCAGAAACCACTTCATGCAGCCTCTCCTTTCATCGCCATTTCGTCCACCGGTGCGACGCTCCAGCGGATCAGAGCCATCATGCTCAGAACAACCGCCGGAACGGCAATATCAAGCGGCAGAACCGCAAAAACGGCGAGCGACGTCAGATGCAACGCAAGACTGTAGACGCGGTTTCCCGGCACGGCTCGACCCTTCGACGCATGGTTAACATTTCGTTAACAGGGAAGGTAGAGAACGGCTGGCAAAGTGCAATCCGAACCCGTCAATATGGTTAACGCGCGCCGGACTGTCACTGGCGCAAGCGGCCGCTTTTGCCAGCCTTTGCCGGCTTTACCGGGTCGCGCGCAGGCTGTGGAAAGGCTGGAAGACGCAGCGCGGCATACGGCTGCGTGCGGTCAATTGGCGGCGGGATAGAGAAGATCGACGATATAGGCGGCGTCGAAGCGCGAATCGAGCATGCCATAGGTGGTGCGCCAGCCGCCTGCGAGCCTTGTTTCCAGAAAGGCGTCGGCGATCTTGCCGGCACCGAGCCGGAAGAGTTCGGCGGCACCGGCTGCCAGCGCCAATTGCTCGACGAGAAGGCGCGCCGCCCCCTCGTCCCGCTCTGCAAGCGCCATGGCGGCCCGCAGGACATCCGTCGTCTTGCGGCCGCTCGGCCCCAGATCGCGCTCGAGAGAGGCGAAGACAGTCTCGAAGAGATCCCGTCCGCGGCTGAGCACGCGCAAAACGTCGAGCGCCATGACATTGCCCGAGCCTTCCCAGATCGCATTGACCGGTGCCTCGCGGTAATGGCGGGCAAGCGGGCGCTCTTCCACATAGCCGTTTCCGCCCAGGCACTCCATCGCCTCGTAGATCAGCGAGGGGGCGATCTTGCAGACCCAATATTTAATCACCGGCGTCATGACCCGCGCATAGGCCGCATCGGCGGGATTGCTGCCCGCTTTGTCGAAGGATTCGGCCAGGCGGTAAGAGAGAGCGGTCGCGGCGGCCACGTCGAGCGCCATATCGGCCAGGACGCGCGTCATCAGCGGCTGGTCGATCAGGTTCTTGCCGAAGACGGACCGACCGCGGCAGTGATGCACGGCTTCGGCCAGCGAGGCGCGCATGATGCCGGACGATGCCAAAGCGCAATCGAGGCGGGTCAGCGTCACCATGTCGAGAATGGTGCGCACGCCACCGCCGGCTTCGCCGAGGAGATAGCCGAAGGCATCGGAGAATTCGACTTCGGACGAAGCGTTGGAACGATTGCCGAGCTTGTCCTTCAGCCGCTGGAATTGCAGCCCGTTGGCGGTGCCGTCCTCCAGAAGCCGCGGCACCAGGAAGCAGCATATCCCTTCCTGCGTCTTGGCGAGCATGATGAAGGCATCGCTCATCGGCGCCGACATGAACCATTTGTGGCCTGACAGGCGGTAGACCCCCTCGCCCACCCGTTCGGCGGTGGAGCGGTTGGCCCGCACATCCGTGCCGCCCTGTTTCTCCGTCATGCCCATGCCAAGCGTGATGGCGCTCTTCTGGAAGGCGGGTCGATTGGAGCTGTCATATTTACGCGACAGGATCCGCGGCGCCCATTCCTTGTGCACCCGCGGCGAAGCCATCATCGCCGCCACAGAGGCGCTCGTCATCGTCAGCGGGCACAGATGGCCGCATTCCAGCTGCGAGGACAGATAAAAGCGTGCGGCGCGGGCGCGGTGCTGCGCATTGCGCGATTCCGGCGCATTTTCCCACAGCGAGGAATGCAGGCCGCTGGCCATGGACCGGCGCATCAGCGCATGCCAGGCCGGATGGAATTCCACCGTATCCAGCCTTTCGCCGCGCGGCCCGTGCGTCTTCAGCTTCGGCGGATTCTCATTGGCCATCCGCGCCAGTTCCTGCGCTTCCGGCGAGGTGACATAGCGGCCGAGCGCGTCAAATTCCTCGCGCACGCTGCGATGCAGCCCCGCGGTCAGATCCACCATCAGCGGGTCTGTCCTGTAGGCATTGATACCGGACCAGAGGCTGGGCTGGTTCAGCTCGTTGAATGTATCGTCGGTCCGGGTCATTTGATTCATGCCGTGCTTGTAATCTATATTGGCGGAAATTGCATGGGGATCTCATCGCCTCGATGAAAGCATCCGCTTGCCCCGTGGCCTGCCTGTCTCTATAGACCGCGTGACATCAGCGGAGGACGTTTTTACGTGGTCTTCTTTCCCCACCGCCATCTCCTCGGGATCAAGGGCCTGACCGAGCAGGACATCACCTTCCTTCTCGACAAGGCCGACGAGGCGGTCAAGATCAGCCGGCAGGTGGAGAAGAAAACGTCGACGCTGCGCGGACTGACGCAGATCAATCTCTTCTTCGAAGCCTCCACCCGCACCCAGTCCTCCTTCGAACTGGCCGGCAAGCGCCTCGGCGCCGACGTGATGAACATGTCCGTCGGGAACTCCTCGGTCAAGAAGGGCGAGACGCTCATCGATACGGCCATGACCTTGAATGCCATGCGGCCCGATGTGCTGGTCATCCGCCATGCAAGCGCCGGCGCCGCCGCCCTTCTGTCGCAGAAGGTGGCCTGCTCCGTCATCAATGCCGGCGACGGGCAGCACGAGCATCCGACCCAGGCGCTCCTCGATGCGCTGACGATCCGTCGCGCCAAGGGCAAGCTGTCGCGCATCATCGTCGCCATTTGCGGCGATGTCCTGCATTCGCGCGTGGCACGGTCGAACATCCTGCTCCTCAACGCCATGGGCGCCCGCGTGCGCGTCGTGGCACCGGCAACGCTGCTGCCCTCCGGCATCGCGCAGATGGGTGTCGAGGTTTTCCACTCGATGGAAGAGGGGCTGAAGGATGCCGATGTGGTGATGATGCTGCGCCTGCAGCGCGAACGCATGGCCGGCGCCTTCGTGCCTTCCGTGCGGGAATATTTCCACTTCTTCGGCCTCGATGGCGACAAGCTGAAGGCGGCGAAGCCGGACGCGCTCGTCATGCATCCCGGGCCCATGAATCGCGGCGTGGAGATCGCGTCCGAAGTGGCAGACGGGCCTCAGAGCGTCATCGAGGCGCAGGTGGAAATGGGGGTTGCGGTGCGCATGGCGGTTCTCGAAACGCTTCTGGTCTCGCAGAACAGAGGCCCGCGCAGCGAAGGAGCCGGAGCATGAACAAGCCTCTCGTCCTGAAGAATGCCCGCATCGTCGATCCCTCGCGCAATCTCGACGAGATCGGGACACTGGTCGTCGATGACAGCGGCCGCATTCTTGCGGCAGGCCGCGACGCCCAGAACCAGGGCGCCCCGGAGGGCGCCGAGATCCGCGATTGCCAGGGCCTTGTCGCCACGCCCGGTCTCGTGGATGCCCGCGTCTATCTGGGGGAGCCGGGCGCCGAACACCGGGAGACGATCGAATCGGCCGGACGCGCCGCGGCAGCCGGCGGCGTGACGAGCTTCATCATGATGCCGGACACCGATCCGGTGCTGGACGACATCGCCCTCATCGAATTCGTCAAGAAGACGGCGCGGGACAAGGCTGCCGTCAATGTCTACCCGGCCGCCGCCCTCACCCGGGGTTTGAACGGCGAGGAGATGACCGAGATCGGCATGCTGAAGGCAGCCGGCGCCGTCGCCTTCACGCAAGGGCGCCACGCCATGGCCGATACGCAGGTGCTGCGCCGGGCGATGACCTATGCCCGCGCCTTCGACGCCGTGATTTCACTGGAGGCGCGCGATCCCTATCTCGCCGTGCATGGGGTGATGAACGAGGGCCTGTTTGCCAGCTGGCTCGGCCTGTCGGGCGCGCCGCGCGAGGCGGAAGTGATCCCGCTCGAACGCGATCTGCGGATCGCCGCGCTGACCGGCGCCCACTACCATGCCGCCAAGATTTCGGTGCCGGAATCGGCCGAGGCGATCCGTCTGGCGCGAAAGCGCGGCGCCACCGCCACCTGCGCCGTCTCGATCAACCACCTGTCGCTCAACGAGAACGATATCGGCGAGTACCGGACCTTCTTCAAGCTGTCGCCGCCGCTGCGCAGCGAGGATGACCGCCAGGCCATGGTCGATGCCCTGGCGGATGGCACGATCGACATCATCGTCTCCTCGCATGATCCGCAGGATGTCGATACGAAGCGCCTGCCCTTTTCCGATGCCGCCGATGGTGCGATCGGCCTGGAGACCATGTTGTCGGCGGCGCTGCGCCTGCTGCATGCCGACCGGGTGCCGCTGATGCGTCTGATCCATGCCATGTCGACCCGGCCTGCCGAGATCTTCGGCCTCGATGCCGGCACGCTGAAGCCGGGCGCGAAAGCCGACATCGCGCTGGTCGATCTCGACGAACCCTGGCTGGTTTCCAAGGACATGATCCTGTCGCGCTCCAAGAACACACCTTTCGATGAAGCCCGCTTCAGCGGCCGCGCCGTGGCCACCTATGTCGCCGGCCGCCTCGTTCATTCCCTGTGAGGAGAAAACCTGCATGGCCGATATCCTGACCTGGTCGATCACCCTGCCGGTTGCGGCAATGGCCCTGGCTCTCGGCTATCTGCTGGGATCGATCCCCTTCGGCCTGCTGCTGACCAAGGCTGCCGGTCTCGGCGATATCCGCGCCATCGGCTCGGGCAATATCGGCGCCACCAACGTGCTGCGCACCGGCAACAAGAAGCTCGCCGCCGCCACGCTGTTTCTCGATGCCTTCAAGGCCACCGCCGCCGCGCTTCTCGCGCAGGCGCTCTGGGGTCCGGAAGCCGGGCTGCTGGGCGGGTTTGCCGCCTTTCTCGGCCATCTTTTTCCGATCTGGCTGGGCTTCAAGGGTGGCAAGGGCGTGGCGACCTATATCGGCATGCTGCTCGGCGTCGCTCCGGCCATGGTGATCGTCTTCGCCTTTGTCTGGCTGACGATCGCCAAGCTCAGCCGCTATTCTTCGCTGGCGGCGCTGGTGGCGACCCTTGTCATCCCTGTGGCGCTGTGGATAGTAGGCGAGCAGAAGATCGCGCTGGTGATGGCGGCAATGACCGTGATTTCCTATTGGAAGCACAAGGCCAATATCGAGCGCCTGATCAGCGGCACCGAGAGCAAGATCGGCCAGAAGGGGTAATGCTTCATGCCCACCGACAGCGCAAGACGAAAAGGAATTGCGCTTTCGGACCGGCAGAGGATCGCCTGGCTGCGCTTGATCCGCAGCGATAATGTCGGCCCCTCGACATTCCGCGACCTGATCAATCATTTCGGCTCCGCGGAGGCCGCCCTTTCGGCCCTGCCCGACCTGTCGCGCCGCGGCGGCGCGGAGCGGGCGATCCGGATTGCGTCGGTGGACGATGCCGAGCGCGAGCTGACGCAACTGGCGAGGATCGGCGGACGGATCGTCGGCATCGGCGAGCCGGATTATCCGGCCGCCCTGCGGCAGATCGATGCCGCCCCGCCGATCCTGTCGGTCAAGGGCGATGCCACGGCCGCGGCCCGCCCCTCGGTCGGCATAGTCGGATCGCGCAATGCCTCGATCAGCGGTGCCAAATTCGCCGCCATGATCGCCCGCGATTGCGGCCGGGCCGGCTACACCGTCACCTCGGGCCTGGCGCGCGGCATCGATGCGGCGGCCCATCGCGCCAGCCTCGAGACCGGCACGATCGCGGTTTTGGCCGGCGGCCTGGACCAACCCTATCCGCCGGACAATCTGGGCCTGCTGCAGGAGATCACCGAAGGACGCGGCCTCGCCGTCACCGAAATGCCGCTCGGCTGGGAGCCCCGCGCCCGCGATTTCCCGCGACGCAACCGCTTGATCGCCGGAATTTCGCTGGGCGTCGTCGTCATCGAGGCCGCCGAGCGATCCGGCTCGCTGATTACCGCCCGCATGGCTGCCGAATTCGGCCGGCTGGTCTTTGCCGTGCCCGGCTCGCCGCTCGATCCACGCTGCCACGGCACCAATGCACTTCTCAAGCAGGGCGCAACCGTGACCACCGGATCCGCCGATGTCCTGGAAGCGCTCGCGCCGCTGTCCGAGCTTGATCTCTTCACGCCGCCCATGGTCGACGAGCCGGACGAAAGCGACGTCAATGCACCCGTTCCCCCGCCGGATGCGTCCGAGCGCGCCCGCATCACCGGGGCGCTGGGTCCGACGCCGGTCGAGATCGACGACATCATCCGCCACACCGAACTGCCGGCATCCACCATCTATATGGTTCTTTTGGAACTGGACCTGGCGGGGCGTCTGCACCGTAATCCAGGCGGCATGGTCTCAATTCTGATGCCCGACTGAACGGCCCGCCTGACGGGTCAGAAGGTCGCCTGCCTCCACATAGGCCATCTCGATCAGATAGCACAGGAGATGCGCCTGTTCCCGTGCCGCCACCTGACGCAATTGCCCGAGCATTTGACGGACATAGGCGATGTTCGCCGTCGACATTTCTTCGGTGCCGGGATCGTAATTATTCCTGACCATCGTAACCTTCCACCGATCAATACTACTTTAGCGAGAATAAATAAGTATGATTGCAAGATGACACAGCTTATTAACCGTTGCAATTACATTTATCACCCCTTTTAGTTGCAAGACCCGGCGCCGGCAAAAATGGCTGCTGCCTCTTGACCGCGGACGAAAGCCCATCCATGTCGAGAGGTCAGATCGACGGCCGCTCATCCCGAAGCCGCCACCCGCACGTCCCAGAGAGTCATTATGAATGTTGTCGTCGTAGAATCTCCGGCCAAGGCCAAGACCATCAACAAGTATCTTGGATCCGGCTACAAGGTTCTCGCTTCCTTCGGTCACGTCCGCGACCTTCCCGCCAAGGACGGCTCGGTCCTTCCCGACCAGGATTTCGAAATGTCCTGGGAGGTCGATGGTGCTTCGGCCAAGCGAATGAAAGACATTGCCGATGCCGTCAAAGGATCCGACGGCCTGTTTCTGGCCACCGACCCGGATCGCGAAGGGGAAGCCATTTCCTGGCATGTGCTTGACCTTTTGAAGAAGAAGCGGGTGATCGGCGACAAGCCGGTCAAGCGCGTCGTCTTCAATGCCATTACCAAGAAGGCCGTCCTCGACGCCATGGCCAATCCGCGCGATATCGACATCGCGCTGGTCGATGCCTATCTCGCAAGGCGCGCGCTGGATTATCTGGTCGGCTTCAACCTGTCTCCCGTCCTGTGGCGCAAGCTTCCCGGCGCCCGATCGGCCGGCCGCGTGCAATCAGTCGCGCTGCGTCTCGTCTGTGACCGCGAATCCGAAATCGAGCGCTTCGTTGCCGAGGAATACTGGAATATCTCCGCCCGGCTGAAGACGCCGCGCGGCGACGAATTCGAGGCCAAGCTGGTTTCCGCCGACGGCAAGCGCCTTCAGGCCCGCGGCGTCAAGAACGGCACCGATGCCAACCGCCTGAAGAACCTGCTCGACGGTGCGGCCTATAGCGTGGAATCGGTCGAAGCCAAGCCGGTCAAGCGCAATCCCGGCCCGCCCTTCACCACATCTACGCTGCAGCAGGCCGCTTCGTCCAATCTCGGCTTCTCGGCCTCGCGCACCATGCAGGTCGCGCAGAAACTCTATGAAGGGGTCGATATCGGCGGAGAGACGGTCGGTCTCATCACCTATATGCGTACAGACGGCGTGCAGATGGCACCCGAGGCGATCGATGCGGCGCGCCGCGCCATCGGCGATCAGTTCGGCCAGCGTTACCTGCCCGAAAAGGCGCGCTTCTACTCCACCAAGGCGAAGAATGCCCAGGAGGCGCATGAAGCCATCCGCCCGACCGACTTCAACCGTTCGCCGGACAAGGTTCGCCGCTTTCTCGACAATGACCAGATGCGCCTTTACGAACTGATCTGGAAGCGCGGCATTGCCAGCCAGATGGCCTCTGCGGAAATGGAACGGACGACCGTGGAAATCATGGCCGCCAACGGCGCCGAGCGGGCGGGCCTGCGTGCCGTCGGCTCGGTCATTCGCTTTGATGGCTTCCTGGCCGCCTATATGGACCAGCGCGAAGAAGGCGAATCCGGTGACGAGGACGAGGATGGCCGCCTGCCGGAGATCAATGCGCGTGAGACACTCGCAAAGCGTCAGGTGAATGCAAGCCAGCACTTCACCGAGCCGCCGCCGCGCTATTCGGAAGCCTCGCTGATCAAGAAGATGGAAGAGCTGGGCATCGGCCGGCCCTCCACCTATGCGGCGACGCTCAAGACGCTGAGCGACCGCGAATACATCGTCGTCGACAAGCGCAAGCTCATTCCGCATTCCAAGGGGCGGCTGGTGACAGCGTTCCTGGAGAACTTCTTCACCAAATATGTGGAGTATGACTTCACTGCTGATCTGGAAGAGAAGCTGGACCGGATCTCCTCGGGCGAGCTGAACTGGAAGCAGGTGCTGCGGGATTTCTGGCAGGACTTCTTCGCCCAGATCGAAGACACCAAGGAATTGCGTGTCACCAATGTCCTCGATGCGCTGAACGAGGCCTTGGCGCCGCTCGTCTTCCCGAAGCGGGAGGATGGATCGGATCCGCGCATCTGCCAGGTCTGCGGCACGGGCAATCTGTCGCTGAAGCTTGGCAAATACGGCGCCTTCGTCGGTTGCTCCAACTATCCCGAATGCAATTTCACGCGCCAGCTCTCCTCCGATGGCACGGAGGCGGAGGCCACTGCGCTGAACGAGCCGAAGGCGCTCGGCACGGACCCGATGACGGGCGAGGAACTGACCTTGCGGTCCGGCCGGTTCGGACCCTATATCCAGCGCGGAGACGGCAAGGAAGCCAAGCGCGCCTCGCTGCCACGCGGCTGGAAGCCGGAGGAGATCGACCACGAAAAGGCGCTCGCCCTCATCAACCTGCCGCGCGATGTGGGCAAGCATCCCGAGACCGGCAAGATGATCTCCGCCGGTATTGGACGCTATGGTCCCTTCCTGCTGCATGACGGGACCTATGCCAATCTGGAAAGCGTCGAGGACGTCTTCTCCGTCGGCTTGAACCGTGCGGTAACCGTTCTGGCCGAAAAGCAGAGCAAGGGCCCAGGGCGCGGGCGCACCGCGGCGGCTTCCCTCAAGGAACTGGGGAACCATCCCGATGGCGGCGCCATGACGGTTCGGGAGGGACGGTATGGACCCTATGTGAACTGGGGCAAGGTCAATGCCACGCTTCCGAAGGGCAAGGATCCGCAGAGCGTGACCGTCGAGGAAGCTCTGGCGCTGATCACCGAAAAAGCGGGCAAAATGCCGGCCGGCAAAGCCAAATCGGCGAAGGCCGCCAAGTCCCCGGCGAAGGCCGCCAAGTCCCCGGCGAAGGCCGCCAAGACGCCCAAGTCTGCGGCCAAGGCCAAGGCCGCGGATGGTGACGGGGCGACGCCCGCAAAGAAAAGCCCCGCCAAGACAAAAACCGCCGCCAAACCGAAGGCGGCAGCAAAAACAAAGAAGACGGACACGTGAAGAAGACCACGCGCGAAGCAAAGCCCTCCCCTTCGACCAGCCGCAAGGCTGCCCTTCGCGCGGAGCTCGCCGCCTCCGGTGACACGTCGACGATCGTGCAGGGAATGGTGCCGCCGCGCGAGGTCCTCCTCGAATTCATCGCCGACAATCCCGACCGCGCCACCAAGCGGGAAATCGCCAAGGCTTTCGGCCTGAAGGGCGAGGCGCGGGTGGAGCTGAAGGACCTGCTGCGCGATCTGGAAGATGAAGGCCTGCTGCAGAAGAACCGCAAGGCGCTGACGAGGCCGGGCGCCCTGCCGCCGATGACGGTGCTCGACATCACCACGCGTGACAAGGACGGTGACCTGATCGGCCGGCCCGCCGAATGGCTGGAGGAACAGGGCGCAGCACCCGCGGTGCTCATTCGCCAGTCCTCCGACAATCGCAGCAAGAGCAAGGCGCCCGCCGCAGGTCTCGGCGACCGCGTGCTGGCCAAGATCTTCGCCAACAAGGACCGGTCCGGGCCGGCCTATACGGCGCGTGTCGTCAAGGTCATCGACAAGCATCGCAATGCCTCGCTCGGGGTGATCCGGATGATGCCGGAGGGCGGCGCGCGGCTCATGCCGATTGATCGCCGGGGCGAGGAAATGCAGATTGCGCAGGCGGATCTGGCGGATGCCAAGGATGGCGACCTGATCGAGGCGGATGTCTTGCGCGGCAACCGGTTCGGCCTCACCCGCGCCAAGGTTCTCAAGGTCATTGGATCCGTCGCCTCGGAAAAGGCGATCTCGATGATTGCCATCTATTCGCACGGCATTCCCCACATCTTCCCGAAATCGGTGATGGACGAGGCGGAAGACGCCAAGCCGGCAAGCATGGTGAAGCGCGAAGACTGGCGCCACCTGCCGCTGATCACCATCGATCCGGCAGATGCCAAGGATCATGACGACGCCGTCTATGCCGAGCCTGACGCGTCTCCCGACAATCCGGGCGGGGTGATCGTCACGGTGGCGATCGCCGATGTGTCCTATTATGTCCGCACCGGCTCCCCCCTCGATCGGGAAGCGCTCAAGCGCGGCAATTCGGTCTATTTTCCGGACCGTGTCGTGCCCATGCTGCCGGAGCGCATCTCCAACGACCTCTGCTCGCTGCGGGAGGGCGAGGATCGTCCGGCGCTTGCGGTGCGGATGGTGTTTTCGCGGGAGGGCAAGAAGGCAAGCCACACCTTCCATCGCATCATGATGAAGAGCGCGGCGAAACTCTCCTACAATCAGGCGCAGGCAGCGATTGACGGCAAGCCCGACGACAAAGCCCAGCCGCTGCTCGACCCGATCCTGAAGCCGTTGTGGAACGCCTATGGCATCATGAAGCGCGGCCGCGACCGGCGTCAGCCGCTCGAACTCGACATGCCGGAACGCAAGCTCCTTCTCAAATCCGACGGCACCGTCGACAAGGTCATCATTCCCGAACGTCTCGACGCCCACAAGCTGATCGAGGAAATGATGATCCAGGCCAATGTCGCCGCCGCCGAAACACTGGAAAAGCGACGCCAACCGCTCGTCTACCGCGTCCACGATGCCCCATCGCTGGCCAAGCAGGAGGTCTTGCGCGAATTCCTGGCCAGTCTCGGAATGTCCATGGCCAAGGGCGGGCAGGTCCGCGCCAATTCCTTTAACGGCATTCTGGCCAAGGCCGAGGATACGCCGCATCAGGTCATGGTCAATGAAATGGTCCTGCGCAGCCAGAGCCAGGCCGTCTACAGCCCGGAAAACATCGGGCATTTCGGCCTGAACCTGATGAAATACGCGCATTTCACCTCTCCCATCCGCCGCTATGCCGACCTGATCGTGCATCGCGCGCTGGTGGGATCGCTGGGGCTCGGCGAAGGCGGTATCACCAAGGAGGAAGAGGCTCAGCTCGACGATATCGCGGCCGAGATCTCGACCTTCGAGCGGCGCGCCATGGCCGCCGAGCGCGACACGATCAACCGGCTGATCGCCCATCATCTGGCGGAGCGCGTCGGCCAGGAATTCGAGGGGCGCGTCTCTGGTGTGACCAAGGCCGGACTATTTGTCACGCTTCCCACCTATGGCGCCGACGGCTTCGTGCCCATATCTACGCTTGGAAGCGATTATTTTCACTATGACGAGAGCCGCCAGGCCCTGATCGGCGAAAAGACCGGTCTCGGTTTCCAGATCGGCGATCCCGTCGATGTGAAACTGGCGGAAGCCATCCCGCTGGCCGGTGCTCTGCGTTTCGAAATGCTGAGCGAAGGCCAGAAGATGGGCGCCGCGACCCGGTCCTTCCACAAATCGGGTCGACGCAACCGGCAGGCGCCCCGCAAACCTGGAACGAGGCCGCCCCGTCGCGGTCGGTAGGAGAGAGCAGATGACCATATCGGACAATCATGCCGATACGCTGCAGCGGCCCATCCGTTACGGCGGGGCCGAGACGGCCGAACGCGCCCTTGGCCCATCCGTGCTGCGCGGGCTGAAATGCACCTGCCCCCATTGCGGCGAGGGACGGCTGTTCCGCGGCTTTTTGAAGCCGGTGGATCACTGCGCCGTCTGCGGCGAGGAGTTCACCCATCACCGGGCCGACGACCTTCCGCCCTATCTCGTAATCTTCATCATAGGCCATGTCACGGTCGGCGGGTTCATGATGACGGAGAAGGTCTGGTCGCTGTCGATGTGGGCGCATCTCGCCATCTGGGTGCCGATCACCATCCTGATGTCGCTGGCGCTCATGCAGCCGATCAAGGGAGCCGTAATCGGCCTGCAATGGGCCATGCGCATGCATGGCTTCGGTCAGGAAGACGAGAGCCGCGATCCCGGTCGAGGCGACCCCATCGAATGACGCCGGGCCTCCAGCCGGTTGCTGAGGGGGCGCAAGGGCAGGCGCAGCGGACAGAGCCGCTGCGGCCAAAGCCTTCGGCATCGCTGATCCTGATCGATCGCAGTGGCCCCACCAAGCGCGTGCTGGTCGGCCGGCGGGCCAGCGGCCATGCCTTCATGCCCGATCTCTACGTCTTTCCCGGCGGCAGGCGCGATCTGCGCGACCATGCCCTGCCCTTCGCAAAAGACCTTCATCCCGCCGTCCTGGACATCCTCCTGCGGCGCTGTTCGCCGCGCCTGACGCCGGCCGGCGCCCGCGCCCTGGCTTTGGCTGCGCTTCGCGAATTGCGCGAGGAGACGGGTCTGAGCCTCGGCCCGCAGGCTGGGTCCGAGGCGCCCTATCGCCCGGATCTCTCCTCCCTGCGTCTCATCGGACGGGCGGTTACGCCACCCGGCGCCGTGCGTCGCTTCGACAACCGCTTCTTTGCGACCTTTGTCGATGAGGCGCAGGTGGATCTCGGCAATCTCCAGTCCAGCACCGAGCTTACCGACTTCCATTGGCTGGATCTGGCCGCGCTCGATTCGGTCCGTCTGCCGCCGATCCTGACGGCTGTCGCTGGCGATCTGAAGATTTTGCTTGAGTCCGAGCCGTCTTTGCCGTTTGGAAGCCAGGCCTATGCCTATTCTTTCCGAAAGGGTGAGTTTGTGCGCCATCGGCTGTAACTCTTGTCAAGGATTGTGCGTTAACTCTCCACGCGGCAATGGATGCAGCGATGCGGCTCAAGGCAGTCGGCCACTCAAGACCATTCGGTCGGAATGACGGGAACGAGAAACGTGGCAGCGCAGATTTTCACATCCAGCCGAAGCCGGCCGACAGGCCAGGCCCTTGGCGGCTCTTGCCGGTTGCAGGGCTTGCGACTGCAGCTGCGCGCCGGACCCGTCGCGAAATCGCCCCAGCCATGGTGTCAATGGTGATCCGGCAGACCCCCGGTTCAACCCATCCCACTCACCGAGACCTAATGTAAAATGGATTTGCAGGCGAAGGAACGAGAAATGTCCGAACGGACGTGCGGCGGCGACGGCCACCGGGAAGATATCCACTGGCCCTCGCTCTTTGCCGCCATTTCGGCCATCAGCGCGGTCGGGATCGCCATCGGTCTCGGCCTGCCGCTGCTCAGCATCATTCTCGAAAAGCGGGGCATATCCTCCACGCTGATCGGCCTGAATTCCGCCATGGCCGGGGTGGCCGCGATGATCGCCGCGCCGATCACCACCAGGCTTGCGCATTCCTTCGGCGTCGCGCGCACCATGCTCTGGGCCGTGGTGATCTCCGCCATCAGCGCCCTCGGCTTCTATTACGCGAGCGAGTTCTGGATGTGGTTCCCGTTGCGGTTCGCCTTCCACGGGGCGACCACGACACTCTTCATCCTCTCCGAATTCTGGATCAATGCCGCAGCGCCTCCGCGACGCCGCGGGCTTGTGCTCGGCATCTATGCAACGGTGCTCGCCGTCGGTTTCGCCATGGGACCGCTGATCTTCTCGGCCATCGGCAGCGAGGGCATCCTGCCCTTCCTCATCGGTGCCGCCGCCATCCTGCTGGCCTTTGTGCCGATCTATATAGCGCGCGACGAGAATCCGGTGCTGGATGAGAAGCCGCAGAAACATTTCCTGCGCTATGTGTATCTGGTGCCGACAGCCACGGCGGCCGTCTTCGTTTTCGGCGCCGTCGAAGCGGGCGGCCTGTCGCTCTTTCCGGTCTATGCCAATCGCGCCGGGTTGAACGAATCGCATGCGGCACTGCTGCTGACCGTCATGGGCCTTGGCAACATGGTCTTCCAGATCCCCTTCGGCATGATTTCCGATCGCCTCAAGGATCGCCGTCCCATGCTGTTCATGATGGCCGTGGCGGGCCTGGCAGGGGCTCTGGCGCTTCCCTATCTCATCGAGCACTGGTGGCTGATGGCCGGCCTGCTTCTCGTCTGGGGCGGCTGCGTGTCCGGCCTGTATACGGTGGGGCTGGCGCATCTCGGCTCGCGGCTGACCGGATCAGACCTGGCGGCGGCCAACGCGGCCTTCGTCTTCTGCTATGCGATCGGCACGGTCGCCGGGCCTCAGGCCATCGGCGCGGCCATCGATATCACCGGAAATAACGGCTTTGCCTATGCCCTGGCCGGCTTCTTCGCGCTTTATGTGCTGATATCCATCGGCCGATTGCTTTTCGGCCGCAATCGGGCTTGACTTTTCGGGCGCGATTTGTAGTTTCGCGCCAGATTTCGCCGTGGACAGCGCTCAGGCATTCCCCGGCTTGATTTTTATTTAAAGGCAGGAAGACCATGGCGAAAGCTACGACCATCAAGATCAAGCTGCTGTCGACGGCCGATACCGGTTTCTTCTACGTCACGACGAAGAACAGCCGTACGATGACGGACAAGATGACGAAGACCAAGTACGACCCCGTCGCGCGCAAGCACGTCGAGTTCAAGGAAACCAAGATCAAGTAAGCTTGACCTTGTTCCAGTCAAAGGCGCGGTGCCGCAGGGTTCCGCGCCTTTTTTATTGCCCGCCGCCTTCTTGCCCGCCGCCTTCTCTCCCGCCGGCCCTTACCCGCTATCCGTGCCTGCCCCTCATTCCCGGGTTTTTTGCTGCTCCTCCTCGCTCGCCTGTGGAAGGACTTCGACACGGCAA
This sequence comes from Rhizobium sp. SSA_523, assembly GCF_030435705.1. Classification (NCBI taxonomy): domain Bacteria; kingdom Pseudomonadati; phylum Pseudomonadota; class Alphaproteobacteria; order Hyphomicrobiales; family Rhizobiaceae; genus Affinirhizobium; species Affinirhizobium gouqiense. The sequence goes on along the minus strand of NZ_CP129382.1, from coordinate 546,636 downwards.
GCAAGTTAAACGCGCAGCGCGTGACAGCCCCAGCCAGAATCCACGGCGCGAGACAGCGCCGCCGGGATCAGCGGCGCAATGCGGCCTTGCTCCGAAGGACCGGCTGACGATCAGCCGCCCCGGAACTTAAGGCTTACCTTCAATGATGAGAGCGTTTGTGCGGAGCCCCAAAAGGGGGTCGGCCAGCATGCAGGGCGGTACGAGGAACCGCTGATTTGCACGCCGGCCGACCGACCCCACGACCCAGGAGATGCGGCGGACCTGAGCATCATGGGGTATAGCGCGCTCCCGAAGGAGCAAAACCCGATGTCGCTAAACTCGCGTAAAACCTTCCGAAAATCAACCTAATCTTAACGCAACACACAATTCTCGGTACTCATGGTTAAAATTGAAAGCTCCATAACTGTGGCAACCTCAAGTCACAATGTGGAATTTCTTACATTTCAACCCAAAAATACGAGCTTCTCTCGCATCCCAACCAGTTTAAACAGCAGCGGCGTGGTCGGGTCGCAAGCTTGCCGGTAACGGTTATGGTCGCGCTTGCCTTGCCTCGCCTCGCACTGCGCCGAACTATAGGGTCAAAAGAGTGACGTCGTCATGACCAATACCAAATAGCTATGGTAGAACGCAGCTAAGTCGGGTTGCAGACCTTCCGACTGGAACACACTCGCCCGAATGCTCAGCAAGGCACGACAAGATCGAGTAAGGCGGCGAATCGCCAGGCGGCAGGTAAAGTCCGGCACCGATTTTGCGGGATGCAGCAGCACAGATGAACGTCCGGCTGGACCGTTCGCATCGGCTGACCGACACGCCACCGACGCGCGCTGGGCCGGACTTTATGCCGCCGATGCCACGACGCGATTGCGGCCGGAATTCTTGGCCTGGTAGAGCGCGCGGTCGGCATGTTTCATCAGCTGTTCCGGCGTATCGATGGCGCCGCTATTGCTGGCCAGCCCGATCGAGGCGGTGATGGTCAGGCTATGGCCCGTGCCCGGCAGTTGGAAGGGCACCGATTCGATCATGCTTCTCAGGCGTTCGGCAATCGCTGCGGCCGACACGCTGTCCGTATCCGGCATGACCAGCACGAATTCCTCGCCGCCATACCGGCAGGCCAGGTCTGCGCCGCGCACGGTCGCACGGATGCGGCGCGCGAACTCCTTCAGAACTTCGTCACCGATGTCATGTCCATAAGTGTCGTTGACCTGTTTGAACCGGTCGATATCGGTGATGCAGACCGAAAGCGGGCGGCCCCTCGCCGCGGCACGGTTGAACAAGGTCTTCAAGTGGTTGTCGAGATAGCGCCGATTGTTCAGCCCGGTCAGCCCGTCGGTCACAGCAAGCTCGATCGTCTGGCGCACGCTGGAGCGCAGGCGATCGTTGAAGCGCTTGCGCTTGATCTGGGTCAGGGTCCGGGCGACCAGCTCGTTCGGGTCCAGCGGGCGCACGATGTAATCATTGACGCCGAGATCCAGCGCGCGGACAATCATCTCCTCGTCGCCGGTCTCCGTCACCAGCAATAGCGGCAGAAAACGCGTCCGTTCGAGCGAGCGCAGCTGCGAACACAGGCGAAGCGGATCGTAATCTTCGCCATTGCCGCTGATGATCACCAGGTCGAAGGGGTTTTCCGCTGCTTCGAAGACGCCGGCCTGCGGATCGGACAAGGCCGTGACCTCAGCAACCGGCTTGAGGCCTTTGATGATTCGCTCCTGCGAACTGGCGCGCCCATCGATCAGCAGGACTTGGCCGGCGGCGTCGAGATTGTCCATCCGCAGATAGTCCTCGAAGCCGATATTACGGGCCGTTTCGGCGCGGATGCGCAATTCGTCGCTGAGGGTCTTCAGCCGCACCAGGCTTTTGACGCGGGATACGAGCTGCAGGTCATTCACCGGCTTGGTGAGGAAATCGTCGGCACCGGCCTTCAGGCCGCGCACGCGATCGGTCGGCTGGTCCAGCGCCGTCACCATGATCACCGGGATATGGGAGGTCTTGGGATCGGATTTCAGCCTTTCGCAGACCTCGAAACCGTCCATGCCCGGCATCATGATATCGAGCAGAATGATATCCACATGGGTATTGGCAACGATATCGAGGGCCTTGAACCCGTCCTCGGCGGTCAGCACGTCGAAATATTCCGCCAGAAGCCGCGCTTCCAGCAATTTCACATTGGCGGGAATGTCATCGACGACGAGGATCCGTGCGGTCATCGCTTATCGCCTTCCCTCACGCGTCACCGAGATAGGTCTTAATGGTTTCGATGAATTTCGGCACGGAGATCGGCTTCGAGACATAGGCCTCACATCCGCCCTGGCGGATCCGCTCCTCATCGCCCTTCATCGCGAAGGCGGTGACGGCAACAACCGGGATCATGTGCAGCTCGTCATCTTCCTTCAGCCATTTGGTCACTTCGAGCCCGGATACTTCGGGAAGCTGAATATCCATCAGGATGAGATCGGGCCGGTGCTGCCGCGCCAGATCCAGCGCCTCCATTCCATTTCGGGTCTGGATTGTGCTATAGCCGGATGCCTCGATCAGATCGCGGAAGAGCTTCATGTTGAGCTCATTGTCTTCAACAATCATCACCCTCTTGGGCATAAGCACATCCTTAAAATCCGGCGTTGCACGCCTGTCATGCATATATAGGCTTGCAAGGGGCCGATTTCATCATCAGCTTCGGCGAGACTAGAGCGATTTGGTTGAGGAAAAGGAAATTTATTACCGCATGTCCGCAGATCCTGGAAAAACGCAAAATCTGGCTGCCCCGGACGAAACCGCGGCGGCTATCCTGCAATGGCTTGCCAGCGAGCCGGACATGCTGGGCCGCTTCCTGGCGCTGTCCGGCGTCCAGCCCGGCCAGATGCGGGCAGCCATGCAGGATCCGGGTTTCCTGGCGGGCATGGTCGATTTCGTCATGGCGCATGAGCCGACGCTGATGAGCTTTTGCGAAGCGAGCCAGTGGCAGCCGGAGGCCGTTGTGCGGGCCTGGCATCATTATTCGGGGCCGGGCCTCGATTCGGGGCAGTACTGATGAGCGAGATAATCGATCTGGATCACGTCCGGCTGACGGACCGCCCGCTGGTCGTCTGCGATGTGGACGATGTTGTTCTCGAATTCATGATGCCCTTCGAGCAGTTTCTCGTCAGCCTTGGGCATAGGCTGGAGCCCCGCTCCTACCGCCTGCATGGCAATATCCTCTCGACGATCGACCAGCAGCCGCTGGCGGACACGCTCGTATCGCAACTGGTTCTCGATTTCTTCGAGGCCCAGGAACAGTGGCAGACGCCGTTCGGCGATGCCGTTTCCAGCCTGAAATCGCTGGGTGCAGAGGCCGATGTGGTGTTTCTCACCGCCATGCCGCCGCGCTACACGCAGATGCGCCGGCGCCTGCTGGACCAGTTGGAGCTGACCTTTCCCCTTCTGGCGACGGAAACGCCGAAGGGGCCGGTGATCCGCCGGATGCATGGTGAGCGCGACCTGCCGCTGGCCTTCATCGACGACATGGTGCACAACCATGTTTCGGTGGGCGATAGTATGCCGAACTGCCTGCTGGTGCATCTGATGCCGCAGCGGGAGATCCACAAACATGCGCCCAAGCCGGGGCCGCACGTGGTGCAGGTGACGGATTGGCGCAATGCCGAGGACAAGGTGCGCGCGCATTTCAACCAGGCGCTCGACCGGCAGGGCAGCGGCAGCGGCGCGGATTGATCCTCTACGGATCTCTCCGGGACAGGCCTGCTTGCCACGCCGTCAGACCAGGATTATGGTGCGGATGTTCAACCTTTGTTCTGCGCCATGACCCATCTCGCCGCCCATGATCCCGGCTTTTGTCGCGATTGCCTGACCGGACAGCCGGACGGGCGGCGGCGTTGCCGCTCCTGCGGCAGTCCGCGGCTCCTCTATCACCGCGAGCTTTACGACCTGTCCATTGCCCATATCGATTGCGACGCCTTCTATGCCTCGGTGGAGAAGCGCGACAATCCGGATCTTGCCGACAAGCCGGTCATTATCGGCGGCGGAAAGCGCGGCGTCGTCTCGACCGCCTGCTATATTGCCCGCATCAGCGGCGTCCGCTCCGCCATGCCCATGTTCAAGGCCCTGGAAGCCTGTCCGGATGCCGTGGTGATCCGTCCGGACATGGAGAAATATGTCTCGGTGGGGCGGCAGGTGCGCCGGCTGTTCGAAGAGCTGACGCCGCTTGTTCAGCCGATCTCCATCGATGAAGCCTTTCTCGATCTCAACGGCACGCAGAGGCTTCACCATGATCCGCCGGCGCGCATTCTGGCGAGGCTCGTTCGGCGGGTCGAAGAGGAGATCGGCATCACGCTCTCCGTTGGCCTCTCCTATTGCAAATTCCTGGCGAAAGTGGCGTCGGACCTGCAAAAGCCGCGCGGCTTTTCGGTAATCGGTCGCGAGGAGGCACTGGCCTTCCTTGCCGACAAGCCGGTCACCATCATCTGGGGCGTGGGAAAGAGCTTTGCGGCGACCCTGAATGCCGACGGCATCCGCACCATCGGGCAGTTGCAGATGATGGAGGAAGGCGCATTGATGCGCCGCTACGGCGTGATGGGGCAGCGGCTGTTCCGCCTGGCCCGCGGGATCGACGACCGCAGCGTCCATCCGAACGAGGCCGCCAAGAGCGTCTCGGCAGAAACGACCTTCTTCGCCGATTTTGCCCGCTTTGAGGATCTGGTGCCCATCCTGCGGCATTTATCGGAAAAAGTCTCGGCCCGGCTGAAGAAGCAGGCGATTGCCGGCCAGACTGTCGTCCTGAAGTTGAAGACGGCGGATTTCAAAAGCCGAACGCGCAATCGAAGGCTGGACGACCCGACGCAGCTGGCCGACCGGATCTTCCGGACCGGCCTCAACCTCCTCGAGAAGGAAACCGACGGCACGCGCTTCCGGCTGATCGGCATCGGGGTCAGCGATCTTACCGATCCGGCTCGCGCCGATCCGCCCGACCTTGTCAACCCGCAGGCAGGGCGCAGGGCTGCCGCCGAGGCCGCCATGGATCGGCTGCGGGACAAGTTCGGCAAGACAGCCGTCGAGACCGGTTTCACCTTCGATCGCCCCAGAGGCCGGGGGTGAGGCCCGCAGGCCGGGCCTCCTGGATTTATCCTCAGCTTTCGGACGGGCAGAACCGACTGTGTTCACAGTCAAAAAATGCTGCCCAGCTCTGAATTCTGCCATGCTTCAAATCCCGATTCGCTTTGACCCTAAGCCTTCCTTAAGTTCGCTCTGCTAATGTGTGGGCCTGGTTTTGCGTCAAGGGTAGCTCAGTCATGTTCAAGCGTGCGGCGATCGTTTTCACTCTCGTATTGCATGGTGCGACAACGGGCGCCGCTGCCGAGGACAAGCGAAGCCTGCAGATCCTGGTGTCCAAGGACACGCAGTCGCTGACCGTCTATGACGGCGGCAGGGCGATTGCCTCCTCCCGCGTTTCGACCGGAAAGCCCGGCCACGACACGCCAACGGGCATATTCTCGATCCTCGAAAAGCGCAAATATCACGAATCGAATATCTATTCGAACGCCCCCATGCCGTGGATGCAGCGTCTCACCTGGTCGGGCATCGCGCTGCACGAATCCGGCAGTGTGCCACGCTATCCCGCCTCGCATGGTTGCGTGCGCCTGCCGGCCGATTTTGCCAAATCACTTTACAAGATGACGGCGCGCGGCATTCACGTGATCATTTCCGATCGGCCCGTAATGCCGGAACCGATCACGCATGCAAGCCTCTTTGCGCCGCCGGCGCAAAGGCCCGCCGGTGACGTTCTGTCCGATGCAAGTCTTCGCCCCTCCTCCGCCGATCCCTCGATCCGGCATGTCGAGGTGGCAATGAACATGCCGCACCCGCCGCTGCCGCTTGCCTTGCCGAAAGCCGATACGGCGACGGCGGCCGATGAGCCGGAGCCGCTGCGCATTCTCATCACCCGGCGCAGCGAGCGCGACCGGGTGGCCGATGTCCAGGCCATGCTGACGGAACTCGGCTTCGATGCCGGAGCGGCCGATGGCCTTGCAGGCGACATGACCCGCGGTGCCATTACGGCCTATAAGCGCTGGAAGGGCCTGCCGCTGAACGGTCCCCTGCTCGACGACGCCTTCCTCTCCGCCCTCTATGCCTCCACCGGCCGCGCCGCGCCGCCCGCCGGCCAATTGCTGGTGCGCCAGGGATTCCAGCCGGTCCTGTCGGAGCCGGTCGGAATCGCCGATCCGGAGGTAGCGCTCGGGACGTTTTTCTTCACCGTCACCAGGATGGACCGCGACCGCGGCACCGCCGCCTGGCAGGGCCTGCGTCTCGAGGATGATCTGCCGCAAGCCACGCGCAAGCGGCTCGGCATCACCCGGATGACCGCCGGCCTCGAAGAACCGGGCAGCAGCGCCGGAGACCGCACCGCCATGCAGGCCGTGACCATGAAGGCCGTGCTCGACCGCATCCATGTGCCTGCCGCGCTGCGGGCGCGGCTAAGCGAGATGATGTCGACCGGCACCTCGCTGACGATCACCGATGCCGGCCCCGGCCTGGAAACCACCAAGGGCACCGATTTCATCACCGTCACCCATTCGACGCCACGGCGCGCCTCGAAGACCTGACGCGGATCCGAGAGAAGGTCGAGACTCGCGTTAGACGAGTTCGACATCCAGAACGCCCGGCGCGGCACGCAGGGCAGCGGCCACTTCCGGAGAAATGCGGAACCTGTCGGTCAGTTCAACCTCGATCTCGCGGCGGCCGTCATCCTTGATGACCACGAAGGAGACGACGCCGTCGCCGCGGGCATTCAGATGCCGCGCCACAGTTTTCAGCGGGCCGGAATCGCGGATGAAGACGCGCAGCGCCTTTTGCATCTGGACCGATTTCTCCTCCAGCGACTGAACCGTCTGGATGCGCAGACCGATTCCTTCCGGCCGCTCATCGGCCTGCACCGTGATCACCAGCGATTTTCCCGGCTCCAGAAGATCGCGATACTGGTTGAGCGCCTCGGAAAACAGGATGGCTTCGAACTGGCCGGTCGCATCGGAGAAGGTGACAATGCCCATCTTGTTGCCGGTGCGCGTCTTGCGCTCCTGCTTGGAGGTCACGGTTCCGGCCAGGCGTCCGGCGCTCGCGCCGGCCTTCACCGCCGCGGAGAATTCCGCATAATTCTGCACCCGCATCTTGGCGAGGACGTCCTTGTAGGTATCCAGGGGATGGGCCGAGAGATAAAAGCCCAGCACCTGATATTCCCGCATCAGCTTTTCCGACGCCGTCCAGGGATCGAAGGCGGGAAGAATGAGCTTTTCCGGACCTGCGGCCGAAGAGGAACCGAACATGTCGTGCTGGCCGCTGGTCTTGCCTTCGGCCGCGCGTTGCGCATAGCCGATGATGCGGTCGAGCCCGGCGATCATCTCCGCCCGGTCGCGGCCGAAACAATCAAAGGCGCCGGCGAAGATGAGACTTTCCAGAACACGGCGATTGACCTGTTTCGGATCGATGCGCAGGCAGAAATCCTCGATGCCGGCAAAGGGCGTCTCGCCCCGCACCGCCACGATATGCTCGACGGCGGATTCGCCCACGCCCTTGATGGCGGCCAGCGAATAGAAGATGCAATTGTCGCCGGTCTCGAATTTGCGGAAGGAGGTCTGGATCGACGGCGGTACCACCTTGATGCCCAGCCGCGCCGCATCCTGCCGAAAATCGTTCAGCTTGTCGGTATTGGCCATATCATAGGTCATAGACGCGGCGAGAAACTCGACCGGGTAATGCGCCTTCATATAGGCCGTCTGGTAGGAGACGATGGCATAGGCGGCGGCATGGCTCTTGTTGAAGCCGTAATTGGCAAACTTGGCCAGGAGGTCGAAGATCAGATCGGCCTGCGGCTTCGAAACCTCGTTCTGGATGGCGCCGTCGACGAAACGCGCCCGCTGCTTGTCCATCTCCTCCTTGATCTTCTTGCCCATGGCGCGGCGCAGGAGGTCGGCCTCGCCCAGCGAATAGCCGGACAGGACCTGGGCGATCTGCATGACCTGCTCCTGATAGACGATGACGCCTTGCGTTTCCTTCAGCAGGTAATCGATCTTCGGATGGATGGATTCAAGCTCCTCCTCCCCGTGCTTGCGCGCATTATAGACCGGGATATTCTCCATCGGGCCGGGGCGATAGAGCGCCACAAGCGCGATGATATCCTCGATACAGTCCGGCCGCATGCCCAGCAGCGCCTTGCGCATGCCGACGCTTTCCACCTGGAAGACCCCGATCGTCTCGCCGCGCGACAGCATGTCATAGGTCTTCTGGTCGTCGAGCGGGATCGTTGCCAGATCGATCTGGATATTGCGCTTGGCAACGAAATCCACCGCGGTCTTCAACACCGTCAGCGTCTTCAGGCCGAGAAAGTCGAATTTGACGAGACCCGCCTGCTCCACCCATTTCATGTTGAACTGGGTCACCGGCATATCGGAGCGCGGATCGCGATACATCGGGACAAGCTTCGACAGCGGACGGTCACCGATGACGATGCCGGCCGCATGCGTCGAGGCGTGGCGATAAAGACCCTCGATCTTTTGGGCGATATCGAGAAGGCGGGCGACGACCGGTTCGCGCTCGGCCTCCTCCTGGAGTTTCGGCTCCTCCTCGATGGCCTTGGACAAAGGCGTGGGATTGGCCGGATTGTTGGGCACCAGCTTGCAGATCTTGTCCACCTGGCCATAGGGCATTTCGAGCACCCGGCCGACATCCCGCAGGGCAGCGCGCGCCTGCAGCGAGCCGAAGGTGATGATCTGCGCCACCTGCTCGCGCCCATATTTCTGCTGGACGTAACGGATCACCTCTTCGCGGCGATCCTGGCAGAAATCGATATCGAAATCCGGCATGGAGACGCGTTCGGGATTGAGGAAGCGCTCGAAGAGCAGCGAGAAGCGCAGCGGATCGACATCGGTAATGGTCAGCGCATAGGCCACCAGCGATCCCGCGCCCGATCCGCGGCCCGGGCCAACGGGAATATCCTGGATCTTGGCCCATTTGATGAAGTCGGCAACGATGAGGAAGTAGCCGGGAAACTTCATCCGCTCGATGACCGACAGTTCGAAATCGAGGCGATCGCGATAGTCCTGCTCGGTATAGCCATCGGCCATGCCGAGCGCCGCAAGCCGCTGCTCGAGGCCTTCCACCGACTGGCGGCGCAGTTCCGCCGCCTCGGCCCGCTCCGCCTCCTCCTGATCGTCCGTTGCTCCGGTGAAGCGCGGCAGGATGGGCTTGCGGGTCTTCAGGATGAAGCTGCAGCGGCGGGCGATCTCCACCGTATTGTCGAGGGCCTCCGGCAGATCGGCGAAGAGTTTCGCCATGTCAGCCCGGCTCTTCAGATAGTGGTCGGGCGTCAGGCGGAACCGGCTGTCATCGGAGACAATGGCATTATGCGCCACCGCCATCAGCGCGTCATGCGCGTCATATTCGTCCCTGGTGGGAAAGAAGGCCTCATTGGTCGCCACAAGCGGCAGATCGTGTTCGTAAGCGAGTTCGATCAGCTTGCGTTCATGGCGGCGGTCATAGCGCCCGTGCCGCTGCAATTCGACATAGAGCCGGTCGCCGAAGATCGCCTTCAACCGCAGCAGACGCTGGACGGCCTGGGCCTGGTGGCCTTCCTTCAGCAGGGGGTCGATCGGGCCGGAATTGAAGCCGGTCAGCGCAATAATGCCTTCGGCGCCGCCTTCCTCCAGCCAGGACATGCAGATATGCACCGACTGGTGATTGCCCTCGCCCCCCAGATAAGCGCGGCTGACGAGATCCACCAGGCGCTCATAACCCTGCGGATTCGTGGCGAGGAGAATAAGCGCCGGCAATTTCACGAAAGCCGCGGCATTGCCACGCTTCTCCTCGCCCTGATCCTGCATGTCGATGGCCATTTGGCAGCCGATGATCGGCTGAACACCCTCATCCATCGCCTTTTGCGAGAATTCCAGCGCCACGAAGAGATTATTGGTATCGGTGATGGCAATGGCCGGCTGCCCGTCGGCCGAAGCCTTTGCCAGGATCTTCTTGAGCGGCAGGGCGCCTTCCAGCAGCGAATAGGCGGAATGCACGCGCAAATGGACGAAGCCGGGCGTCGCATCCGGCTTGGCAGTGTCCTCCGCCGCGCCTGCCGCCAACCTGATGTCGATCATATCTGCCATGTCACCGCCGCCTTTCAGACTCGGACCTATTTTCGGGCAGTGCGACCGCGAAGTCCAGCCGATGCATCACCGGCGGGACCGAAAGCTGTGAAGATCCGGCGCGATCCGGGCTCAATCAGAAGGCAGAGCAGGATGTCAGGCGCCGAGGAACGGATCTGTCGTCAAAACCGGCCCGGGCGTTTACGCGACAGGCCGACAATCGGGCTCTTAGAGAGCCATCATCAGGACGCCAATGCTGGCGACGAAGGTCATGATCGAAGCGAAGGCGGCTACGTCGCGAATGATATCGGTCATCTGCTTTCTCCTTTTCCCTTTATGTTTTTATTTTGTTCCATTTCTGTTCTGGCGTCAAGAACAAGAACGAAAGCAGAACGATTTTGTTTAACGAGGTGTTACGGGCTGACCCTGCCTCCGCCTTTCCGCAAGGCGGGGTCTGTCGTCACGGTGGCTGTCGTGGTGAGACCAGACCGCTCCACCACCATCCTCGGGTTGGGCCGAAGGATGGTGGTGTGGGCGGAGGTGGGTGGCGCCAGAGGAGACGGCTTGGGTGGGGGCGGGTGGCGCCATAGGAGACGGCGCGGGTGCGGACCGGTGCTGCAAAAAGAGGCGGCGTTGCTGTTTGCGGAAAGGGCGGTGCGCTTGGGATCGAGGCCGGAGCCTCTCTCCCCTCATCCTCGGGTCTGACCCGAGGATCTGCGGAACAGGGAATGTCCACGAGAGACGGTGGGGTCTCCAGAGGAGGATCGCGGATCAGAAATCGCGGATCTTGCCGCCTTCGATCGTTACCCGGCGGTCCATGCGGGCTGCGAGATCGTGGTTATGCGTGGCGATCAGCGCTGCCAGGCCAGACTGGCGCACCAGCGCCTCCAGAGCATCGAAGACATAGGACGCGGTTTCCGGATCGAGATTGCCGGTCGGCTCGTCGGCCAGAAGCAGAAGCGGCGCATTGGCCACCGCGCGCGCAATGGCGACGCGCTGCTGCTCACCCCCCGAAAGCTCGGCCGGACGGTGGCTGGCGCGATGGCCGATGCGCATGTAATCGAGCAGCTGCGCCGCCCGCTCCGCCGCTTCCTTCTTGGCAAGCCCGCCGATCAGCTGCGGCATCATGATGTTTTCCAGCGCCGTGAATTCCGGCAGCAGGTGGTGGAACTGGTAGACGAAGCCGATATCGCCGCGGCGAATGGCCGTGCGCCGCTCGTCGGGCAATCCGCCGCAGGCTTCGCCATCAATATAGATTTCGCCGGAATCGGGATGTTCGAGCAGGCCGGCCAGATGCAGCAGCGTCGACTTGCCGGTGCCGGAGGGCGCCACGAGCGCAACGATTTCGCCGGCATGCAGCTCGAGATCGGCGCCCTTGAGGATCGACAGGACGGTGTCGCCCTGGCCGTAATGACGGTCGACACCGGCAAGCTTCAGGATGGTTCTACGGGGCATGAGCGAGTCGCGATCCTATTCGTAACGCAGAGCCTGAACCGGATCGAGCCGCGAGGCCCGCCAGGCGGGAAAGATGGTGGCCAGGAAAGACAGGGTCAGCGCCATCAGCACCACCGAGGCGGTTTCGCTGACGCTCATTTCCGCCGGAAGCTGGCTCAGGAAATAAAGCTCCGGATCGAACAGCACCGTGCCCGAGACCCAGGAAAAGAACTGCCGGATCGATTCGATGTTCAGGCAGACGACGACGCCCAGCACCACGCCGGCAAACGTGCCGACAATGCCGATCGCAGCACCCGTCATGAAGAAGATGCGCATGATGGCGCCGGAGGAAGCCCCCATGGTGCGCAGGATCGCAATATCGCTGCCCTTGTCCTTCACCAGCATGATCAGGCCGGAAATGATGTTGAGCGCCGCCACGAGGACGATCAGCGTCAGAATCATGAACATGACATTACGCTCCACCTGCAGGGCGGAGAAGAAGGTCTGGTTGCGCTGCCGCCAGTCGCTGACAAAGATCTGACGTCCGGCCGCCGCTTCGATCTGCGGCCGCATCTCGTCCACATGATCGGGATCGGTCAGAAAGAGTTCGATGGACTGCACGATGCCATCGGCGTTGAAATAGGCCTGGGCCTCCGCCAGCGGCATATAGATCATGGATGCATCATATTCCGACATGCCGACTTCGAATATGCCGGAGAGGCGATAGGACTTCACCCGCGGCGTCGTGCCCATCGGCGTCACGTCGCCCTCGGGCGACACGAGCGTGATCTGGTCGCCGGCGCCGAGGCCGAGCGACGCGGCCAGCCGCGAGCCCACCAGCACGCCATCGCCCGTGGCGAAGCCCGTGAGGTCGCCGGAGCGGATATTGCCCGAGACCTCCTTCAGCTTTTCTAGATCTTCCGTGCGAATGCCGCGCACCAGCGCGCCGGTGCCGGCCCCCTGCTTGCCGGAAGCGAGCGCCTGGCCCTCGACCAGCGGCAAGGCCATGGTGACGCCAGGGACGGCGGCGAATTTCTGCGCCAGCTGGGGATAATCGTTCAGCGGCTGATCGACCGCCTGAACGATCATATGGCCGTTGATCCCGAGGATGCGCGAGATCAGTTCGGTGCGGAAGCCGTTCATCACCGCCATGACGATGATCAGCGTTGCAACCCCCAGCATGATCCCGATGAAGGAGAAACCGGCAATCACGGAGATGAAGGTTTCGCGCCGGCGCGAGCGCAGATACCGCCAGGCCACCATCCGTTCAAAGGCGGAGAAAGCGCCGGCAGAGGGGATCTTGTCCTGCTGCTCGACCGGCTTTTCCGCTGCACCCTTTGCCATAGTCTCTCCTGTCGTCGCCCTGCGGGCATGATGTCATCGGTCCGATGCCGGGCCGCCAGGGCGGCCTCAGGCCATCAGCCGGTTCAGCGCCGCCTCGACCGTCATGGTCTCGCGTGCACCCGTCTTGCGATCCTTGACCTCGACTTCGCCCGTGGCTGCCGAACGCGGTCCGACAATCAGCTGGACCGGAACGCCGATCAGGTCGGCGGTCGCGAATTTCGTGCCGGCCCGGTCGTCCGTATCGTCGTAGAGCACATCCTTGCCGGCCTTGGTGAGGCCGTCATAGAGGCTCTGGCACACCCGGTCGCAGGCTTCGTCACCGGCCTTCATCGTGATGACCATGGCATCGAACGGAGCGACCGAGGCCGGCCAGATGATTCCATTCTCGTCATGCGAGGCTTCGATGATGGCGGGAACAAGGCGTGTCGGGCCAATGCCGTAGGATCCCATGTGGACAAGATGTTCCTTGCCGTCCGGACCCTGCACCTTGGCGCCCATGGGCTCGGAATATTTCGTGCCGAAATAGAAGATATGGCCGACTTCGATGCCACGCGCGGAAAGTCGGTCGCCTTCGGCAATGGCGTTAAAGGCGGCTTCGTCATGCATTTCCGACGTCGCGGCATAGACGGAGGTCCATTTGTCGAACACGGACTGCAGACCCGCCACGTCGTCGAAATTGGTGTCTTCGCCGGGAATGTCGAAATCGATGAAGCTCTTGTGCGAGAAGACCTCCGACTCGCCGGTCTCTGCCAGGATGATGAATTCATGGCTGTGATTGCCGCCGATCGGCCCGGTATCGGCGCGCATGGGGATGGCGCGGACGCCGAGACGCGCGAAGGTGCGCAGATAGGCGACGAACATCTTGTTGTAGGAGTGGATGGCGTCCTCGCGGGTCATGTCGAAGGAATAGGCATCCTTCATCAGGAATTCGCGCGAGCGCATGGTGCCGAAGCGCGGACGGATCTCGTCACGGAACTTCAGCTGAATGTGATAGAGATTGAGCGGCAGGTTCTTGTAGGACCGGACATAGGAACGGAAGATATCCGTGATCATCTCCTCATTTGTCGGACCATAGAGCATCGGCCGGTCCTGACGGTCCTTGATGCGCAGCATTTCCTTGCCATAGGCCTCGTAGCGGCCGCTCTCCTGCCACAGTTCAGCCGATTGCAGCGTCGGCATCAGAAGTTCGATTGCGCCTGCCCTGTCCTGCTCCTCGCGCACGATGGCGCAGACCTTGTCGAGCACCCGCTTGCCGAGCGGCAACCAGGAGTAAATGCCCTGACTCTGCTGGCGGATCATGCCCGCGCGCAGCATGAGCCGGTGGGAAACGATTTCCGCTTCCTTGGGGTTTTCCTTCAGGATGGGCATAAAATAGCGGGACAGACGCATCACGTTTTCCGGGGTTCGAGGCCGCTTCCGCCAGCAGGCGGAGAATCGGCGTGGACGCAGGGGTGTTGGGGAGGCTTCATAGCGGTTTCAACCGTCCAAGGGAACCCGCGCAGGCGGCCAAGCGCCGCACTGTCCACCAGTGGCATCGCCACGAAAACCCGGATTGCGCCATTCGTATGACATGTCGGATAAATTTCGTGTCAACTCGAAAATTTCCACAGGGTGTAGCAAAACTGCCAAATTGGGTAGTGACAAAGCCGAAAGTCTAGGCTAGTTTCGGCTCATAAAAGAGGCAGGGAGTTCAAATTTCTGCCAATCGCGGTCAAGTCTTGGGAGGATCAGATCTTAGGCGCGCTCGCACGCAGCCCCGGCAACGGTTAAGGATCACGCGAAACTTTAAACAAGGCTGCAAGGCCTTGTTTTTTTTTGGACTACGCTCTCCTGCCGGCTCCTTCGGCCCCCTCTCTCCGGGGCCTCTCTTCGGGGCTACTCTCGGACCCTTCCCCAGGCTCTGTTCCAGGCCCAGCTCTCCAGACCCCTTTTTCCCGGCGCTCCTTCAACCCTAATTTCGGGCACTGGCGCCCTCGCTTGCGCCTTTATCAGGTGCGACCGAAATCCGGAACGATCCGCGGTAGGGAGGAGAGGCTCAGGCCGAACTGGCTGGAGACGAGATACCAGGTGCCATAGACGAGAGCAGAAATCGCAGTGGTCAGAAGCAGCACCCGAACCGCGCGAAAACGGGCCGGCGCGCTCGCCACGGTTCCCAGGACAACCTCGTTCTCATCCGCCTGCGTGCGCAATCCGATCGGCAGAACGGCGAAGAGCGTGATCCACCAGATGATGAAATAGACGGCGAAGGCCGAGAGAAACGAGACCACAGGACACTCCTCTTCCTGACTGCATTGCATGCAGAGACATTGACGATGACGCTCCGCTTCTAGAGCAGGTCCAGCAAAACTGCGTTAGCGGATTTGCGTCCGGACTGCGTAAAAACAAAGAGATAGACCATTACAGGCGATCCCGTTTCCACCGGAATACTCTAGCCTTCGATCACCCTCGGTCCGCGGCTGACCGAAGACAGGCTGAAGCGGACGGCTAGGATCGGCGACCAGGGAACTGTAGCGGAGAAAGCCGCATCCCTGAAGGGGCCGGGCGCGGACGAGGTGTCACACCGTCTCCGGCCAGGGCGCCGCTCCCCCTCTGCCGCTGAGGCGCCCTTAAACCTCTTCCAGTTCCACCAATGTGCCGCAGAAATCCTTGGGGTGCAGGAACAGCACCGGCCTGCCATGCGCGCCGATACGGGGTTCGCCATCGCCCAAAATCCGCGCTCCACCCTGTTTCAGCTGGTCCCTCGCCGCCCGGATATCGCTCACTTCATAGCAGATGTGATGCATGCCGCCCGACGGGTTCTTGTCGAGAAAGGCCGCGATGGGCGAGCCCTCCCCCAGAGGTTCCAGCAGCTCGACCTTGGTATTGTCGAGTTCGACAAAGACCACGGTGACGCCATGCTCCGGCAGCGCCTGCGCCTGCGAGACCCGCGCGCCCAGCATATCCCGATAGGTGGCGGTTGCCGCACCGAGATCCGGCACGGCAATGGCAATGTGGTTCACACGTCCGAGCATGGCTTTCCTCCCCTTTGCTCCCCGTCTTTGGCCCCTGTTTCGCCACAGGCTGCGGCATCCGGCGCCATGACCATGCGTGCGGCCAATTGCGCCGTGCCTCTAGACCTTGCTGACGAAAACCGTCACCACCGGCTTCTTTCCCCAGGCGGTGTTTGCAGCCGCCCGGATGGCGCGACGCACGGATTCCTGCACGGCGCCCAGATCCTTGCGGCGGCTGCGCGGAATGCTCTCCACGGCGCCGAGAACGGCATCATACAGCGTATCGACCATATCCTCGCCTTCATCATCATATTCCGGCAGGCCAAAGGGCACCAGATCGGGATCGGTGAGGAAGTCATAGCGGCTGTCGAGCAGAATGCTGACGGAGACATGGCCGACATAGCTCAGCTTCCGCCGCTCCGAAATGCCCATTTCGTCGATATCGCCGAGCAGCTTGCCATCCTTGAAGATCCGGCCATGGGCCACATCGTCGATGACTTCGGCCGGACCGGGTGCGAGCCGCAGCACATTGCCATTGCGCACTTTCGGCACGTTGACAATGCCGGCGCCGCGCGCCAGTTCGGCCTGCGCCGTCAGATGCGCTGCCTCGCCATGCACCGGCACGAGCACCTGCGGGCGAACCCATTCATACATTTTCAGCAATTCGTTGCGACGCGGATGGCCGGATACGTGCACCAGGGCATCGGCATCGGTGACGATCTTGACGCCCTGTTCGATCAACCCGTTCATGATTTCCAGGATGGGTTTCTCATTGCCGGGAATGGTGCGGGAGGAGAAGACCACCGTATCGCCGGCCGCAAGCGCGACATGACGCATCTCGTCACGCGACAGCTTGGCAAGCGCCGCACGGGCTTCGCCCTGGCTGCCGGTCAGGATCACCACGATCTTGTCACGCGGGATATAGCCATATTCGTCTTCGGCAATGAAGGGTTTGATATCGTCCATGATGCCAATGTCGCGGGCGACACTGACCACCCGCTTCAGCGAAGACCCGAGGAGAAGAACCTCGCGACCCGCCGCCTGCGCCGCCAGAGCGATCGACCGGATGCGCCCGACATTCGACGAGAAGGTGGTGACCGCGACGCGGCCTTCCGCCTCTTCGATGACCTTTCGCAGCCCCTCGGACACTTCCTCTTCGGATGGCGACACGCCCTGGCGCATGGCATTGGTGCTGTCGCACATCAGCGCCAGCACGCCCTCATCGCCCACGGCACGAAAGCGCGCCTCATCGGTCAGGGGACCGAGCGACGGCTGCGCATCGATCTTCCAGTCACCGGTGTGCACGACATTGCCGAGCGGCGTACGGATCACCAGGGACATGGGCTCGGGGATGGAATGGTTGACGCCCACCGCCTCGACCTCGAAGGGACCGATGGTGATCCGGTCGCCGGCCTTGAACGGCGTGATCGGGATCTCGGCGCGCGTCCCCTCATATTCGCGCTTGGCCTCCAGCATGCCGGCCGTGAAGGCCGATGCGTAGACCGGAACGTTGAGGCCCGGCCAGAGGTCGTTCAGCGCGCCGTAATGATCCTCATGCGCATGAGTGATGATAATGCCCTTGAGCCGCTTGCGCTGATCGGCCAGGAAGCGGATATCGGGCAGGACGAGATCCACGCCCGGCAGGTCGGGGCCGGCAAAGGTCACGCCGCAATCCACCATGATCCACTGGCGTTCGGCGGCCGGGCCATAGCCGTAGAGCGCGAGATTCATGCCGATCTCGCCCACTCCGCCCAGCGGCAGAAATACCAGTTCGTCCTGTTTGGCCATTATGCACTCGTTTCACTGTCAAAGATAAAAGACGTCACCCGCGGCGATCGCCATGGTTGCCTGTCCGGTATCGAGTATCAGAAGTCCTTGCGGATCGATACCGGCAAAACGCCCTTCGATGGACCGGTCCGGAAGGTTGACGCGGATGGGCGCCCCGATGCCGCAGGCGGCCTTGCGCCAACGCTCGGTGATGGTGGCAACCGCCAGTCCCTCGTTCCACTGCGTCAGCACGTCGGCCATTTCCCGGTAAAGATGGGCAAACAGCTCTTCCGGGGCAAGATGGCAGCCCTGCTCCTGCAGCGAGGTGACGCCATAGGGCGCCTCGTCCGGCCGATGGCGCATATTGATGCCAATGCCCGCCACGACGGCCCTCCGGCCATCCGCCAGGGGTTCGGATTCGAGCAGAATGCCGCAGGACTTCTTTCGACCGATCAGCACGTCGTTCGGCCATTTGATCTCAAGGGCTTCGGCATCGGCCGGAAGCACTGCGTGCAGGGCGGCATGAACGGCGAGCGACACGGCCAGCGGCAAGGATCCGATGCGCTCGGGCGGGGCCGGATCGATCAGCAGGAGCGAGGCGTAGAGATTGCCGCTCTCCGATGTCCAGGCACGGCCGCGGCGGCCGCGGCCGGCTGTCTGGCGCTGCGCGGTGATCCACAGATTGCCCGGATCACCCTGGCGCGCGCGGACCAGGCACTCGGTATTGGTGGAGGTGACCTCCCCCAATGCCTCATGGCGGAACGCCTCGAGGGGGTAGCGCCCCCCTCGCCCGGCACTCATCAGAAGAAGGCCCGTGCGGCGGCTTCGGCAGCGCTGCCGACCGGGCCGCCGAACAGGACATAGGCGGTGACGAAGAGGCCCGATACGCCGAAGACAAGGCGAAGCTCACCGGCGATCCGGCTGAACTCGCCGGTCGGCTGATCGAACCACATGACCTTGATGACCCGCAGATAGTAATAGGCGCCGACGACGGAGGCGAGAACGCCGATCACCGCCAGAGCATAGAGCTTGGCTTCGATGGCCGGCAGGATGACGAACCACTTGGCCCAGAACCCGGCAAAGGGCGGGATACCGGCAAGCGAGAACATCAGCGCCGTCAGCACCAGGGCCATGAAGGGATTGGTCGAGGAGAGGCCGGCCAGATCGTCGATATTCTCCACCGCGCCGCCTTCCTTGCGGCGCATGGCCATGATGCAGGCAAAGGTGCCGAGCGTCATCACCATGTAGATCAGCATGTACAGCGCAACGCCCGAGACGCCCGACTGGGAGCCCGCGGCAAGGCCGACAAGCGCATAGCCCATATGGCCGATCGAGGAATAGGCCATCAGCCGCTTGATATTCCTCTGGCCGATGGCGGCAAAGGAACCGAGCAGCATGGAGGCGATGGAGATGAAGACGACGATCTGTTGCCAATCGGCGAAGACGGGCATGAAGGCCTCGGTCACCACGCGCACCAGGACGGCCATGGCCGCGACCTTGGGGCCGGCGGCGAAGAAGGCCGTGACCGGGGTCGGTGCACCCTCGTAGACATCCGGCGTCCACATGTGGAAGGGGACGGCCGAGATCTTGAAGGCAAGCCCGGCGAGGATGAAGACCAGGCCGAAGACGATGCCGAGCGAGCGGGTTTCCGTCGACAGGACAGCGGCGATATTGGCAAGGTTGGTATTGCCGGTAAAGCCGTAGACCAGCGACATGCCATAGAGCAGCATGCCGGAGGACAAGGCGCCGAGGACGAAATATTTCAGGCCCGCTTCGGTGGAACGAAGGCTGTCGCGGTTGATGGCGGCAACGACATAAAGGGCAAGCGACATGAGCTCGAGGCCCATATAGACGGCCAGCAGATCATTGGCCGAGATCAGCAGCATCATGCCAAGCGTCGCCAGCACCAGCAGGACCGGAAACTCGAAACGATCGAGCTGTTCGGAGCGGGCATTGCCGACCGTCATTACCATGGCGGTGATCGAGCCGATCAGCGCAATCACCTTCATGAAGCGGCTGAACGGATCCAGGATGAAGGCACCGCCCCAGGCCAGGCCTTCGGCCGGCACGAGGACGAGCCAGAGGCCCGCGGCGATCATGATCGCCACGGCAAGACCGGTCACCGTCGGAGCCGACCGGTCGCCCGAGAAAACGCCGATCATCAGGAGCGCCATCGCACCGATCGCCAGGATCAGTTCGGGCGTCGAGATCTGCAGGCTCGCAAGCAGGATTTCAGCAGTCATGTCCAGTCGTGTCCCGTCTCAATGCACCAGAAGTGCAAGTTTGCCGGCCGCCTGCAGGGCAGCGGAATAATTGTTGATCAGCATATCCACCGAAGCCGCCGTCGCGTCGAAGACCGGAGCCGGATAGACGCCGAAGAAGATGGTGAGCGCGATCATCGGATAGAGGATGACCTTCTCCCGCGTGTTGAGATCCAGAAGGCCTTTCAGGCTTTCCTTCTCGAGCGCCCCGAAGACCACCCGGCGATAGAGCCAGAGCGCGTAGGAGGCCGAGAGGATCACACCGGTGGCGGCAAACAGCGCAACCCAGGTGTTCACGCGGAAAACGCCGATGATCGTCAGGAATTCGCCGACGAACCCGGATGTGCCCGGCAGGCCGACATTGGCCATGGTGAAGACCATGAAGGCGACCGCATATTTCGGCATATTGTTGACGAGGCCGCCATAGGCCGAGATCTCGCGGGTGTGAAGACGATCGTAGATCACCCCGACGCAGAGGAAGAGCGCGCCCGACACGATGCCATGCGACAGCATCTGGAAGATCGCTCCCTGGATGCCCTGCGCATTCGCCGCGAAGATGCCCATGGTCACGTAACCCATATGGGCGACGGAGGAATAGGCGATCAGCTTCTTGATGTCGTCCTGCATCATGGCCACCAGCGAGGTGTAGATGATGGCCAGCACAGACAGCGTGAAGACGAAGGGCGCGAAGTAATCCGATGCCAGCGGGAACATGGCGAGCGAGAAGCGGATGAACCCATAGCCGCCGAGCTTCAGCATGACGCCGGCCAGGATGACGGAGCCGGCCGTCGGCGCCTGCACGTGCGCATCCGGCAGCCAGGTATGCACCGGCCACATCGGCATCTTGACGGCGAAGGAGGCGAAGAAAGCCAGCCATAGCCAGGTCTGCATGCCGGCCGGGAAGCCGAACTTCAGGAGTTCGGTGACATCGGTGGTGCCCGCCTGCCAGTACATGGCCATGATGGCGACCATCATCAGCACCGAACCCAGCAGCGTGTAGAGGAAGAATTTGTAGGACGCGTAGACGCGATCCTTGCCGCCCCAGACACCAATGATGATGAACATCGGCACCAGCGTCGCTTCGAAGAAGACGTAGAACAGGACGATGTCGAGCGAGACGAAGACGCCGACCATGACCACTTCCAGAAGCAGGAAGGCGATCATGTATTCCTTCAGGCGCTTCTCCACCGATTCCCAGCTGGCCAGGACGCAGAAGGGCATCAGGAAGGTCGTGAGGATCACGAACAGCATGGAAATGCCGTCGACGCCCAGGTGATAGGCAATCCCGGTATTCATCCATTCATGCTTCTCGACCATCTGGAAGCCGGGATTGGAATTGTCGAACCCGATCCAGATGAACAGCGACACCACGAAGGTGAACACCGTCGTCAACAGCGAAACGTTCAGTATATTCCGGCGGCCAAAGGGGCCGTCCTCCCGCGTCAGAAGCAGGAGAACGACGCCGACGAGCGGCAGGAAGGTGACCGTTGAGAGTATCGGCCAATCGGTCATCAGAAGGAACTCCCGAGCATCATCCAGGTGACGAGGGCTGCGATGCCGATCAGCATCGCAAACGCATAATGATAGAGGTAGCCGGATTGCAGCCGCACGACCCCGCGGGTCACATCGGCAACACGGGCGGCAATCCCGTTCGGACCGTAGGCGTCGATGACCGCCACGTCACCCTTCTTCCACAGGAAGCGGCCAAGCGCCTTGGCGGAGCGGACGAAGAGGACATCGTACAGCTCGTCGAAATACCACTTGTTGAGCAGGAACTGGTAGAGGACGCGATGGTTCTCGGCCAGCCGCTTCGGCGTGGAAGGCGACTTGATATACATGTACCAGGCGGTGACCAGGCCGGTCAGCATGGCAATGAAGGGGCTCCACTTCACCCATAGCGGAACATGGTGGAACTCCTCCAGGATCTCGTTGCCGGGTGCCGTGAACAGCGCGCCTTTCCAGAATTCGGCATAGTGGTGGCCGAAGAAATAGCCTTCGAACACGACACCGGCAAAGACGGCGCCAACGGTCAGGAAGGCGAGCGGCAGAAGCATGACCATCGGCGATTCATGCACGTGATGCATGACGTCGGAGGATGCACGCGGCTTGCCGAAGAAGGTCAGGAAAGCGAGACGCCAGGAATAGAAGCTCGTGAAGAGCGCCGCGACCACCAGCATGGTGAAGGCGAAGCCACCGACGGGCGAATGCGAAGCGAAGGCCGATTCGATGATGACATCCTTGGAGAAGAAGCCGGCAAAGCCGATCATCGTGCCGGGAATGCCGACGCCGGTGAGCGCGAGATTGCCGATCGTCATCGCCCAGAAAGTATAGGGGATGTGCTTGCGCAGGCCACCCATGTAGCGCATGTCCTGCTCGCCATCGACGGCGTGGATCACCGAGCCGGCGCCGAGGAACAGGAGCGCCTTGAAGAAAGCGTGGGTGAAGAGGTGGAAGACGGCCGCGCCATAGGCGCCGACGCCGAGCGCCACGAACATGTAGCCGAGCTGCGAACAGGTCGAATAGGCAATGACCCGCTTGATATCGTTCTGCACCAGGCCGACGGTCGCCGCAAAGAAGGCGGTGATGGCGCCGATCAGGGTGACGAAGGTCAGCGCATCCGGCGACAGTTCGAAAATCGGCGACATGCGCGCCACGAGGAAGACGCCCGCCGTGACCATGGTTGCGGCGTGGATGAGGGCGGAAACCGGGGTGGGGCCTTCCATGGCGTCGGGCAGCCAGGTGTGCAGCAGGAACTGCGCGGATTTACCCATGGCACCCATGAACAGCAGCAGGCAGACGCCGGTGATCGCATGGCCCTTATCGAGCTGCATGCCGAAGAGGTTGATCACCGCCTGGCCGGCATCGGCGGCACCCTCGGCCGGCAGATAGGTCTGCGCGGTCGCAAAGATCGTGTCGAAATTGATCGAGCCGAACAGCACGAAGACGCCGGAAATGCCGAGTACGAAACCGAAATCGCCGACGCGGTTGACGATGAAGGCCTTCATGGCGGCCGCCGAAGCCGAAGGCTTCTTGTACCAGAAACCGATCAGCAGATAGGAGGCGAGGCCGACGCCTTCCCAGCCGAAGAACATCTGCGCCAGGTTGTCGGAGGTCACCAGCATCAGCATGGCGAAGGTGAAGAGCGACAGATAGGCGAAGAAGCGCGGCCGATGCGGATCGTGATGCATGTAGCCGATCGAATAGAGATGGACCAGGCACGAGACCGAGTTGACGACGACGAACATCACGGCCGTCAGCGTATCGATCCGGAATGCCCAGTCGAAATCCAATCCGCCGGACTGGATCCAGCGCAGCACGCTGACCTTGATCACCTCATGGCTTTCGCTGTGACCGAGCGCCACGTCGAAGAAGACGACCCAGGACAGGAGGGCCGCAACGATCATCAGCCCGGTCGTCACATATTCGGACGCCTTGGCGCCGATCGAACGGCCGAACAGGCCGGCGACCAGAAAGCCGATCAGGGGGAGAAAGACGATAGCCTTGTAGATCATGTCCTGATCAGCCCTTCATCATGTTGACGTCTTCAACCGCGATCGAGCCACGGTTGCGGTAGAAGACCACCAGAATTGCAAGACCGATCGCCGCTTCCGCAGCCGCAACGGTCAGAATGAACAGCGCGAAGACCTGCCCGACGATATCGTTCAGGAAGGAAGAGAAGGCGATCATGTTCAGGTTGACCGAGAGAAGGATAAGCTCGATCGACATCAGAATGATGATGACGTTCTTCCGGTTCAGGAAGATGCCGAAGACGCCCAGGGTAAAGAGGATGGCGCTGACGGTCAGGTAGTGAGAAAGTCCGATTTCCATAGTCGCTGTTCCTTGATCGCGCGCTCAGAGACCCTGGCCAGGCTTGACCTTGACCACTTCGACAGCCGTTGCCGGCGTGCGGCGCACCTGTCGTGAAATGTCCTGGCGCTTGATATTCTGCCGGTGACGCAGGGTCAGAACGATCGCGCCGATCATGGCCACGAGGAGGATGAGACCGGCCACCTGGAAGAAATAGATGTAATTCGTATAGAGCACGTCGCCGAGGGCGGCCGTGTTGGTGCGTTCAACCGGAGACGGGATCGGCATGGTGATTGCCTGTGCCGCTTCCGGCGTGATGTAGCTGCCGCCGATCACGATAATCAGCTCCGCCGCGACGATCAGGCCGATGAGTGCCCCGATCGGCGCATATTGCAGGAAGCCGGAGCGCAATTCGGAAAAATCGATATCCAGCATCATGACGACGAAGAGGAAGAGCACCGCCACCGCGCCGATATAGACGACGAGCAGGATCATGGCGAGAAACTCGGCGCCGGTCAGCAGGAAGAGACCGGCGGAGTTGAAGAACACCAGGATCAGGAAGAGGACGGAATGCACCGGGTTCCTGGCCGAGATGACCATGAACGCCGACGCGACCGCGACGAAGGCGAACAGATAAAAGAAAACAGCCTGCAAACCCATTGTGGTGCCTTTTCGTCTTCCCCGGCGAGGTCAAGATCCCCTCACCGTCAAAACCTGGCGGTCGGTTTCGCCGGCCAGGTTCAAAGTTCAATATCGATCCGGCACGGAGGAGATCCTGTGCCGGCAGTGTCCATCATCGATGACCGGTTGGGCCGATTACCGGTACGGCGCATCCATTGCGATGTTGCGCGCGATTTCCCGTTCCCAGCGGTCGCCATTGTCCAGAAGGCGCTGCTTGTCGAAATACAGTTCTTCGCGCGTTTCCGTGGAGAATTCGAAATTCGGGCCTTCGACGATCGCATCAACCGGGCATGCTTCCTGGCAGAAGCCGCAATAGATGCACTTCACCATGTCGATGTCGTAGCGAACCGTACGGCGCGTGCCGTCATTGCGGCGCGGGCCGGCTTCGATGGTGATCGCCTGGGCCGGACAGATCGCCTCGCACAGCTTGCAGGCAATGCAGCGCTCCTCGCCGTTCGGATAGCGGCGCAAGGCGTGCTCACCACGAAAACGCGGCGATACGGGTCCCTTTTCGAAGGGATAGTTGATCGTGGCCTTCTGCTTGAAGAAATAGCGCATCGACAGGAAGAAGGCGCCGACAAACTCCTTCAGGAACAGCGAACTGACCGATTGTGCCAGACTTGCCATGGGTATTTTCTCCTTCAGCCGAGTGGCGGCGCCGCTTTAGGCGCCAGCCGTCAGCTTCACAACGAATGCAGTCACGATGACCAGAACGAGCGACAGCGGCAGGAACACCTTCCAGCCCAGCCGCATCAGCTGGTCATAGCGGTAACGCGGAACGAATGCCTTCACCATGGCGAACATGAAGAAGACGAAACCGGCCTTCAAGACGAACCAGATCAGACCCGGCACCCAGTTCAGGAACCAGACATCCACCGGAGGAAGCCAGCCGCCGAGGAACAGGATGGTGGTGAGCGCGCACATCAGGACAATGGCGGCATATTCCCCCAGCATGAACATCATGTATGGGGTGGACCCATATTCGACCATGAAGCCGGCGACAAGTTCCGATTCCGCTTCCGGCAGGTCGAAGGGCGGACGATTGGTTTCCGCCAGCGCCGAAATGAAGAAGATCACCATGGCCGGGAACAGGACGAGCCAGTTCCAGTCGAGGAAGCTGTTGGGCAGTCCGACCATCGTGCCGATGCCGGTCTTCTGGGCAAAGACGATATCCGACAGGTTCAGCGAGCCGACCGTCAGAAGGACGGTGACGATGATCAGGCCCATCGAGACTTCGTAGGAGACCATCTGCGCGGCCGAGCGCAGCGCGCCGAGGAAGGGATATTTCGAGTTGGACGCCCAGCCGCCCATGATGATTCCATAGACTTCGAGCGAGGAGATGGCGAAGACGAAGAGAATGCCGACATTGATATTGGCAATCACCCAGTTCTCGTTCACCGGCACGACGGCCCAGGTGGCGAGCGCCAGCGTCACCGATACTAGCGGCGCCAGCAGGAAGACGCCTTTATTGGCGCCGGCCGGAATGATCGGCTCCTTGAAGACGAACTTCAACAGATCGGCAAAGGACTGGAACAGGCCCCAGGGCCCCACCACATTGGGTCCGCGGCGCAGCTGCACCGCCGCCCAGATCTTGCGGTCAGCCAGCAGGATATAGGCGATGAAGACCAGCAGGCAGACCAAGAGCAACAGGGACTGACCGATCATGACGATCGCCGGCCAGAGATAGGTCAAGAAGAAAGAGTCCATGTTATTTTAAGCCTTTACTCTGCCGCAGCCTTGAAGTTGTTGCGGGCCAGCGCAGAACATTCCGCCATCACCGCCGAAGCACGTGTGATCGGGTTCGTGAGATAGAAGTCTTTGATCGGCGACGCAAACCCCGTCTTGCTCATGCCCACCGGTTTTGTGGCCAGAGTGGCAATATGGTCGACGGTGCCGGGCGCAATCTCGTCCAGATCGTTGAAATGCGGATAGGCCGCATAGAGCTTCTGGCGCAATTGCGACAGCGAATCGAAGGGCAGTTTCTTGCCAAGCACGTCGGACAGCGCCCGCAGGATCGCCCATTCCTCACGGGCCTCGCCCGGAGCAAAACCGGCGCGATTGCCCATCTGTACGCGCCCTTCAAGATTGACCCAGGTTCCGGATTTCTCGGTATAGGCTGCGCCGGGCAGGATCACGTCGGCATTGTGCGCGCCGGCATCGCCATGGCTGCCGATATAGACGGTGAACTTGGCGTGCTTGGAGGAGAATTCCATCTCGTCCGCGCCGAGCAGGAAGAGGACATCCATGGAGCGCAGCATGGTGGCCGCATTGGCGCCTGCCGCCCCCGGCACGAAGCCGAGATCGAGGCCGCCGACCCGCGAGGCCGCCGTGTGCAGGACGCCGAAGCCGTTCCAGCCCTCGCCGACCGCGCCGACCGTCTGCGCCAGATTGGCCGCGACTGCCAGAACGCTGTCGCCGTCATCGCGCGTCAGCGCACCCGGACCCAGCACGATCATCGGCCGTTCGGCCTTGCGCAGGATCTCCAGGAAGCTGTTCGACCCGTTGACCAGATCGTTCAGCGTTTCCGGACCGGCGCCGAGATAATCGTAAGTGTAGCGCAGATCCGAGGCTTCGCCGATCACGCCGATCGGGAAATTGCCGCGGCGCCAGCGCTTGCGGATCCGGGCATTCAGGATGGAGGCCTCGTAGCGCGGATTGGCGCCGATCAGGAGCAGCGCATCCGCATCCTCTATGCCCTGAATGGTGGGGTTGAAGAGATAGGAGGCGCGGCCGAGCGACGGATCGAGCTTGGCGCCGTCCTGGCGGCAATCCATGTTCTGCGAGCCGAGTGCGGTCAGCAGTTCCTTCAGGGCATACATTTCCTCGACCGAGGCAAGGTCGCCGGCAATGGCGCCGATCCGCGCACCGGTTGTAGCCGACACCGCGCCCTTGATGGCGGCGAAGGCCTCGCCCCAGCTCGCCGCCTGCAGGCGACCGTCGCGCCGCACATAGGGGCGGTCGAGACGCTGAGTCTTCAGGCCATCCCAGATGAAGCGGCTCTTGTCGGAAATCCACTCTTCGTTCACCTGCTCGTTCACCCGCGGCATGATGCGCATGACTTCGCGACCACGGGTATCGACGCGGATGGCCGAGCCGACAGCATCCATCACGTCGATGGATTCGGTCTTGCCCAGTTCCCAGGGACGCGCGGTGAAGGCGAAGGGTCGCGAGGTGAGAGCGCCGACCGGGCACAGATCAATCACATTGCCCTGAAGCTCGGAGGTCATCGCATGTTCGAGATAGGTGGTGATCTCGGCATCCTCGCCGCGGCCGATCAGGCCGAGCTCGGAAATGCCGGCCACTTCCGTGGTGAAGCGAACGCAGCGCGTGCAGTGGATGCAGCGGTTCATCACCGTCTTCACCAGCGGGCCGATATACTTGTCCTCGACCGCACGCTTGTTTTCCGTGTAGCGGGAGGAGTCCATGCCGAAGGCCATGGCCTGGTCCTGCAGATCGCATTCGCCGCCCTGGTCGCAGATCGGACAATCCAGCGGATGGTTGATCAGCAGGAATTCCATCACGCCTTCGCGGGCCTTCTTGACCATGGGCGTGTTGGTATAGATCTCCGGGAGCTCGCCATTCGGGCCGCCGCGGACATCGCGCACGCCCATGGCGCAGGAGGCCGCCGGCTTCGGCGGGCCGCCCTTCACCTCGATCAGACACATACGGCAGTTACCGGCCACTGACAGGCGTTCGTGAAAGCAGAAGCGCGGTACTTCGGCACCAGCTTCCTCACACGCCTGCAACAGCGTGAAGTGATCCGGAACCTCGATCTCTTTGCCGTCAACCTTGAGCTTAACCATCGTCACTTACGTCCTGTTTCCAGTCCCCCTGCCCTCTCCGATCGAGAGAGCGGCGACACTTTCCGTCACCGCAGCAGGGCCTTGGCCTGCGCGATCCAATCGTCCTTGGCAATACGCCCGTCGAGCCCGAGCTCGCGGTCGAATTGCTCCACATCCTTTTGCGTCCAGGCAGCGATCTGCGCATAGCGGCGCACACCCATCCCGGCCAGTAGTTCGGCAAGCTTGGGGCCGATGCCGGCGATCGCCTTGAGATCGTCACCGGCCTCGACTGCCTGGCTTGCAGCCTTCTTTCGTCCTGCCGGCTTTGCCACCACCGGCTTGTCCTTCAACGGTTTCGGCGCCGAAGGCTGATCCAATCCCGCAAGGCCAGGGCCGGCTTTGACAGGCCCGAGCGGCTTGCGCGCCGTATCGGCCTTGCCGGTTGCGGCCGTCACCACCTCATCTGCCAGCGGCGCGGCGCCTTTCGCCTTGCGGGCAAGGCCCGATTTGCCGGCCGGCTTTGCCTCTGCCGGCGGCAAAACCGCCGTCTCGCTCAGCAACGCGGTCTTCACGACGGCTTTGGCCCGACCGGCGCCGGGCGCCTGCCTTGCCGATCCGTCCGCGGCCTCCTTGGCAATGCGCGGCCGGGCCGCTGCCTTGCCTGCAGGCTTTACCGGTCCTGCGCGCGTCACATCTCCGGTCGGCAAGATTGCCGTCGGATCGCTTTCCATCGACAGGCCCTCCGTCGGCAGGCTTTCTGCCGGCGAAACATCTCTCGTTGCGGTCCGGCCGTGTCCGGCTTGCTCCGCTCCCGCCACTGGCGAAACCGGTGCCGCGGCTTGCGGAACCGATTCGGGCGCGGTTGCCGGAGTGGCAGCCGAAGGGCTGGCCTGAGTGGCTGCCTCAGCGGCCGCAGGGCCTTCAGGAGCGGTCGGGCGCTTGGCCGATACGGGCCTGCCGGATGCTTCCATGGCCGCCTGCATCATGCCGAAGAAGGCGCTGGCGAAATGCGTGCTGAGCGCCATGCCCGCGGCTGTCGCCGCAGCCATCATCTCCATCGGATTGGCCGGCGCACGTTCTGCGAAGGGCAGCGAAAATCCAACAGACGGCTTGCCTGTCGTTGTCTCTTTACCGTTCTTGTCCGTCTCGCCTGCCATGGTTCGTCACTCCGCTGCTTCGAGAACCGCTCCGACGCTTGTGGCGTTGGCGGTATATTGATCGATCCGCTTTTCGATTTCCGGGCGGAAATTGCGGATCAGACCCTGAACCGGCCAGGCCGCAGCATCGCCCAGAGCGCAGATCGTATGACCTTCGATCTGCTTGGAGACCTGCAAGAGCATGTCGATCTCGCGCTTTTGCGCATTGCCCTTCACCATACGCTCAAGGACGCGCATCATCCAGCCGGTGCCTTCACGGCACGGCGTGCACTGGCCGCAGCTTTCGTGCTTGAAGAAGGCCGCAATCCGCCAGATCGCCTTGATGATGTCCGTCGACTTGTCCATCACGATCATGCCGCCGGTGCCGAAGGAGGACTTCACCTCGCGCATGCCGTCGAAATCCATGATCGCGTCGGCCATGTCCTCGCCGCGCACCACCGGGCAGGATGCCCCGCCGGGAATGACGCCGAGAAGATTGTCCCAGCCGCCTCGAATGCCGCCGCAATGGCGCTCGATGATCTCGCGGAAGGACAGGCCCATGGCTTCTTCGAAGGTGCAGGGCTTGTTCACGTGGCCGGACACCATGAACAGTTTCGTGCCGACATTGTTGGCGCGCCCGATCGACGAGAACCAGGAGGCGCCACGACGCAGAATGGTCGGGGCGACGGCGATGGATTCGACATTGTTGACCGTGGTCGGGCAGCCATAAAGGCCCATATTGGCCGGGAATGGCGGCTTCAGGCGCGGCTGGCCCTTCTTGCCTTCCAGGCTTTCGAGAAGGGCGGTTTCCTCGCCGCAGATATAGGCGCCCGCGCCGTGATGCACGTAGACATCGAAATCCCAGCCGCATTTGTTGTTGGTGCCGAGAAGGCCGGCATCGTAACACTCGTCGATGGCCGCCTGCAGCGCCTCGCGCTCGCGGATATATTCGCCGCGAACATAGATATAGGCCGTATGCGCGCCCATGGCGAAGCCGGCGATCACGCAGCCTTCGATCAGCGTATGCGGATCGTGACGCATGATATCACGGTCCTTGCAGGTCCCGGGCTCCGACTCATCGGCATTGACGACGAGGTAATGCGGACGGCCATCGCTCTCCTTCGGCATGAAGGACCATTTCAGGCCGGTGGGGAAGCCGGCGCCACCACGACCACGAAGACCGGAGGCCTTCATCTCGTTGATGATCCAGTCGCGGCCCTTCTCGATGATCTGCTTGGTGCCATCCCAATGGCCACGGCTCATGGCGCCCTTCACGGACTTGTCCTTGAGACCGTAGATATTGGTAAAGATGCGATCCTGATCTTTCAACATGATCTATTCCACCAGTCCGCCGCCACCTTAGGTCGGCTTTTTCGAATGCAAGATGCGCCGGCTGGCCGGACGCGGTTCCTCAGGCGGTTCCGTTACCGATCGCCGTCGGATGTCGTGGTCTTCGTCTTTGCGGCGTCCGCCACCGGTGCGCCCTCGGCGGTGCTGCCGGGTGCCTTCGGATCGGGCTCGGAGGCCTTGGTCGCCGAAAGCTCTCCGGTCTCGGCGGCCTTGGCATTGGATTTCGCAGCCTCGGGTGCCGTCACCGGGGTCTTCAGCGAAGGATTGGTCTCAGCGGCCGTGTCCTTCGGCCGGCCGGCTTCCGCCGGCGGGACCGAGGCGGCCGGCGCCTCCGGCTGCGCTTCCAGATTGGTGCGGACAGGCTTGACCTCTTCCAGAAGCGTCTTCGGACCGCCTTCCGGTGCGGATGTCACTCGGTCGATCTGCGGGCCGGTCTTCACCTGCGCCCCCTTGCCTGCATCGAAAGCATCGATGATCTCTTCCAGACGCTCCGGCGTCAGGTCTTCATAGGCGTCCTTGAAGATCATGACCATCGGCGCATTGACGCAGGCGCCCTGACATTCCACCTCTTCCCAGGACAGCGTGCCGCTGGCATTGCGCTCGAAGGGCTCGTGGTGGATCTTGCGCCTGCAGACATCCATCAGCGCCTCGGAGCCTCTCAGCATGCAAGGGGTCGTTCCGCAAACCTGGACATGCGCCCGGGTGCCGATCGGCTTCAGCTGGAACTGGGTGTAGAAGGTCGCCACCTCCAGCACGCGGATATAGGGCATTGCCAGCTTCTGCGCGACAAATTCGATGGCGGCCCGGGTGACCCAGCCATCCTGCTCCTGGGCGCGCATCAGCAGCGGAATGACCGCCGATTGCTGGCGGCCTTCCGGATATTTCCGGATTGTCGCCTCTGCCCAGGCTGCGTTATCCGCAGTGAAGGCAAAGGCGCCCGGCTGGAACTGATCTTCGGCTAGTCGACGAACGGACATTCTTTCTCACGCCTTATCAATTGATCGATGCACAACGCGTCTTCGCGACATTGACGAATTCGCAGGCATAAGCAGACGTGCCCTTCTGCATGAAGACGATCAGCTTCGATCCATTGGGCACGGCAGATTTGATTTCATACTCCCGGACGAGAAGTTCCGCCATGGTGGCGTCGGCGCCCCGCTCCGTCTGGACGCTGCCGTTCAGGCTCTGGGCATTGGCCGCAGAGGCGAGACAGAATCCCAACAGGGCGAGAGCGACGCCACGCATCAGCGGTCCACCTCGCCAAACACGATGTCAAGCGAACCAAGGATCGCCGACACGTCGGCAAGCTGGTGGCCACGGCACATGAAGTCCATCGACTGCAGATGCGCATAGCCCGGCGCCCGGATCTTGCACCGATAGGGCTTGTTGGTGCCATCAGAGACCAGATACACGCCGAACTCGCCCTTCGGCGCCTCGACGGCGGCATAGACCTCGCCTTCCGGCACGTGGAAGCCCTCGGTATAGAGCTTGAAGTGGTGGATGAGCGCTTCCATGGAGCGTTTCATCTCGCCACGCTTCGGCGGCACGATCTTGCCGTCGATCGACGAGACCGGGCCGGTCTTGGCATCCGACAGAAGGCGATTGACGCACTGCTTCATGATCTTCACCGACTCGGCCATCTCGATCATGCGGATCAGATAGCGGTCGTAGCAATCGCCATTCTTGCCGATGGCGATATCGAAATCGAGGTCGGCATAGCATTCATAGGGCTGCGACTTGCGCAGGTCCCATTTCGCGCCGGAACCGCGCACCATCACGCCGGAGAAGCCCCAGGCCCAGGCGTCTTCCAGCTTCACCACGCCGATATCGACATTGCGCTGCTTGAAGATGCGGTTGTCGGTGATCAGGCCGTGAATGTCGTCGAGCGCCCGCGGGAAGGCATCGCACCACTTGCCGATATCCTCGACCAGTTCGTGCGGCAGGTCCTGGTGAACCCCGCCGGGGCGGAAATAGGCGGCGTGCATGCGCGAACCGGACGCCCGCTCATAAAACACCATCAGCTTTTCGCGTTCCTCGAAGCCCCAGAGCGGCGGCGTGAGCGCGCCGACGTCCATGGCCTGCGTGGTGACGTTGAGCAGATGCGACAGGATGCGCCCGATTTCCGAATACAGAACGCGGATCAACTGGCCGCGGATCGGAACCGTGATGCCGAGCAGCTTTTCCACCGCCAGGCAATAGGCATGTTCCTGGTTCATCGGCGCGACGTAATCCAGCCGGTCGAAATAGGGAAGCGCCTGGAGATAGGTCTTGGCCTCGATCAGCTTTTCGGTGCCGCGATGCAGGAGACCGATATGCGGATCCACGCGCTCGACGATTTCCCCGTCCAGTTCGAGAACCAGACGCAGAACCCCGTGCGCCGCAGGATGCTGCGGGCCGAAGTTGATGTTGAAATTGCGGACGTTGTGTTCAGTCATTGGCGCGCTCCGCGCATCGAGGCATTAGCCAGTAGGCAATAGCCATTAGGGCTTTTCATCACTCGTGCGACCATTCCGTTCATCCTGTAAGCTGCGGATCAGCGACCACAGCATTTTCCCGATTTCCTCGGCCAGCATCATCGCGTTCTTCAAGCGACTTTCCGGGACCAAGCTGAGGCGAACACTCAGGAGCAAATGCGTTTCCAATTCCTTGAGAGAACCCTGAGCGATCTTCAGGTGCTGGACATATGCACCTGTCGAATGTCGACCGTAGCCTTCCGCTATGTTCGCCGGGACAGAAGTGGCTGCCCTTTTGATCTGGGAGTTCAACCCGTAGGCCTCGCTCGCCGGAAAGCTCCTCGTAAGCTCATAGCTCTCAACCGCCAGATCCATAGCGCGTTGCCACACCTTCAGATCACGGTAGGAGTTGATTGTCGTCTGACTGCTCCCTGTTGTTTTTCCTACTGCCTACCGGCATTACCCACTGGCTATTGCCTATTGCCTATTGCCTATTGCCCGAAGCCTACTTCGCGGCCTTCTCATCCCCCGGCAGCACGTAATCCGTGCCTTCCCAGGGACTGAGGAAGTCGAAGCTGCGGAATTCCTGCCTGAGATTGACCGGCTCGTAAACGACCCGCTTGGCGCTGTCGTCGTACCGCACTTCGACAAAGCCGGTGAGCGGGAAATCCTTGCGCAGCGGATGCCCTTCGAAACCATAATCGGTGAGAATGCGGCGCAGGTCCGGATGGCCGGTGAACATGATGCCGTACAGGTCCCAGGCCTCGCGCTCGAACCAGTCGGCACCCGGATAGACGGAACAGGCCGAGGGAATGGCCACGTCTTCCGCCGTCTCCACCTTCACGCGCACCCGCATGTTCTGGCGGGGCGACAGGAGGTGGTAGACCACGTCGAAACGGCGTTCCCGCTGCGGCCAGTCGACGCCGCAGACATCGATCATGTTGACGAAGCCGCACTGCACGTCGTCGCGCAGGAAGGTCAGCAATTCAAGCAGCCGGTCCGGGTCGGTCGTCAGGGTCAGTTCGCCATAGGCGATCGTCGCGGTCTGAACCAGGCCGGGGCGAGCCTCGGCCAGGTAGGCGGCGAATTCGTTCAGGGCTTCACTCATTGTCCGTCCTCGCCCTTATCGCTCGATCGTGCCGGTCCGGCGGATCTTCTTCTGCAGCAGAAGCACGCCGTAAAGCAGCGCCTCCGCCGTGGGGGGACAGCCGGGAACATAGATATCCACCGGCACGACGCGATCGCAACCGCGCACCACCGCATAGGAATAGTGATAATAGCCGCCGCCATTGGCGCAGGATCCCATCGAGATGACGTAGCGCGGCTCCGGCATCTGGTCATAGACCTTGCGCAGCGCGGGCGCCATCTTGTTGGTCAGCGTACCGGCAACGATCATCACGTCCGACTGGCGTGGGCTGGCGCGCGGCGCAAAGCCGAAGCGCTCGACGTCATAGCGCGGCATGGAAAGCTGCATCATTTCGACGGCGCAGCAGGCCAGACCGAAGGTCATCCACATCAGTGAGCCCGTCCGGGCCCAGTTGATCAGTTCGTCGGTCGAGGTGACCAGAAAACCCTTGTCGGCGAGCTCATTGTTGATCTCGCCGAAGAAAGCGTCGTCGCTGCCGATTGGCTTGCCCGTGCGGGGATCGATGATGCCCTTGGGCTGCGGCGCCATAAGGGTTGTAGAATGATCCACTACTCCCATTCCAGCGCTCCTTTCTTCCATTCATAGATAAAGCCGATGGTCAGAACCCCGAGGAAGACCATCATGGACCAGAAGCCGAACCAGCCGATTTCCCCGAAGGACACAGCCCAGGGGAAGAGGAACGCCACTTCCAGATCGAAAATGATGAAGAGGATCGACACGAGATAAAAACGAATGTCGAACTTCATGCGCGCATCGTCGAAGGCATTGAAGCCGCATTCGTAAGCGGACAGCTTTTCCGAATCGGGCGCCTTGTAGGCCACGGCGAAAGGCGCGATCAGAAGCGCCAGGCCGATCACGAGGGCGATGCCTATGAAGATCGCAATCGGAACATAGGAACTGAGAAGTTCTGTCATGGTATTCGATCCCTGCTTGCCAAGCAGTGCCGGGCGGCACGAAAGCGAATGCGCGGCAAGCGAACGTGCATTGCAACAAGCCGTGACTAGCGCAGGCGGGGTCCGGGCGCAAGAGCTTTGAGGGCCCGGTCCCGAACCAAAATGGCACATGGTGCAGTGCAAGCGATCCATTCCGGATCATGCCTGCCCCAGCCCCCTTCGCCGGCCGCCACGTCAAGCCCTGGCAGGGCCGAGCAGCAAGGCCCTTGCCCGTGGCAGGTCGCGCACGGACTTGCTGCGCTGCGCCCTTGAACCATCAGGCAAAACCGACGGGGCAAAACCATGGAACCGGGCCATGGCCCGAACCCCCGCTCACGACTGATGCGCCGGACATAAGACTCGGCACCGCCGCCTGCAATGGCCCGGATTAATATTTTAGCAGTTGCTGATAAAATGTCGCAGCCGGTTTGGGCGGGATGGCACTTTCGCACGTCTCGACAGTTTGAGCAGCCGGAAATCGACGTCAACAGAAAGGAGAAGAGCACGACCGATCACGGAAAGATGACAGGGACCAGCGCCGTTTCCAGGATGCGGCGTGACTGGTCCGCGGCGGTGGCAGGAAAGACAGATTGGGAAAAAAGGAGGCAACGCCTCGAGCGGCGTGGGAGAATGGCGCGAGTGACGGGGCTCGAACCCGCGACCTCCGGCGTGACAGGCCGGCACTCTAACCGACTGAGCTACACCCGCGCATTGCTGCCACTTGCGTGACAAGGGTTTGATTTTGAATGGCGCGAGTGACGGGGCTCGAACCCGCGACCTCCGGCGTGACAGGCCGGCACTCTAACCGACTGAGCTACACCCGCGCATTTCAAAGGGGAAAACCAACCCCGTCGACCGGCAGCGCCAATCGATGTGCGGCTCTCTAAGGGGTTCATCCGGAGGTGTCAAGCAGGTTTCAAGACAAAACGGTGACGAAGCCGAAAATGATGCCAGAGCCCTCCGCCCCATGCTGCCAAAGCTGTGGACGAGACTTCATGGCACCGCAGTCAAATCGCTGAATTTGAAAACTTTTCTTGCAGCTGGCAGAAGGCGGCGGCGAAAAAAATCAAAAAAAATTCACAAACACTCTTGCGTCTTTTCCGCGATCCGCATAGATGACGGCCACCGACGCGGCGGACACTGGTTCGCCATCACGTCCGGGCGATTAGCTCAGTTGGTAGAGCGCTTCGTTTACACCGAAGATGTCGGGAGTTCGAGTCTCTCATCGCCCACCATTTCTTCCCAATCTCCCATTTTTCCCGCAATACCTAATCTTGACGCTGGCCCGCCAATCGTTACGGCCTTGCCGATGCGTTCGACTGGCGCGTGGAGCCAGCGTGGCAGGCTTTGCGACCCTATTTTTTATATTGAAACTGGCTTGAGGTGCGAAAGCCTCGGGCGAATCGTGCTTCACGCTGGCGAGATCCGGCGGACTGCAGACCACCCGAGGCTTCTTCTCGATTGAGGTCAGCTGGAGCGGCAGCGGCCGGTCTTCGTCGTCTCCTTGTCGCCGTCATCATAGGCGATACCGATCTTCTCACCGGCCAGCGACGAGATCGTGCCGGAATACCATTGTCCCTGCCCCTTGAAATTGCACTCGACCTTCTTGCCGATCGACCAGTCATAGGGCCTGGTTTCATTGATCGACACGGTTTCACGGTCGCCGTCATCGTATTGGATGGTGATTTTCGACCCCTGGATAGAAGAGATCACGCCCGGATACCAATAACCGGCGCCCTTGTAATTACCGAGCACCCAATCGCCCTTGGTCTGTGCAAGCGCAACAGACGAGACAGACATAAGAATGGCCGTTGCTACGGCCGCTGCAAGACGAAATTTCACGATGACTTTCCCCCCGGGACTGTGTCCCAACCGCCCGCCGAATGGCGGAAGCGAGCCCAGCCTGGCTGGACGAGGAATATTCATGTTTACTTAATGAACGGCGGCTGAATAACAGCAGCGCGCAGCCGCAAGTTCAAAACAAAAAAGGCCGGGGCAGAATTGCACCGACCTTCCTCATCATTGCTTCTAAATCCAGTGCCGGTACATCCATGGTCAAAGGCTTGAGCAATTGCAGCCTTGAAAGCGGCGAGTTCATTCACCCGCTTATCAACGCCGATGAGGATCTTATAGTATGGCAATGTGTCCACAATGAGTCCGACGCCTAAACCACACTGCGGGCCGCCCGGTGCGGCATCACCTGCTTCGTGCCCGCGCCGTCTGGACACGCAGCCCCGCCTCTGCCACAGGTGTCGCGGGGCGCGACTGCCGTTAACTCAAGAACGGGGTCGGGCGGCAGATTGACGTCACGTCGCTGTCACGAGAGCACGTGACCGCCCCTCTCCTTACCGGACATCCTTGCCCAGGGCGCTGCTCCGTTCCTAAAGATCCAGTTCCTCGCGGTGATCGAGATACCAGTCGACAAAGGCCCTGACGCCCTCGTCCAGACCGGTCTCCGGCTTGCGACCGGTCAGCGCCACCAGAAGATCCGGGCTGGCAAAGGTGCGCGGTACGTCGCCTTTCTGCATTGGCAGCATCTTGCGCCGCGCCGGCTTGCCCATCACCTTTTCGATCGTCTCGACGAAATCCAGGAGTCCCACCGGCTGACCCCCGCCGATATTGACGATGCGGAAGGGCGCCTGATGCGACAGCGTATCGGTGATACCACCCGATAAGACGCGATTCGATTCGTCGGGGATGACATGCGAGAGGGCGATGATCCCCTCCACCAGGTCATCGATATAGGTGAAATCGCGGCTCATCTTCCCCTCGCCGTAGATCTCCACCTCGCCACCTTCCAGCATGGCCTTGACGAATTTGAACAGCGCCATGTCGGGTCGGCCCCAGGGTCCATAGACGGTGAAGAAGCGGAAGGCAGTGGTGGGCACTTTGTGGAGATGGGAATAGGAATGGGCCATCGCCTCCATGGCCTTCTTGGTGGCCGCGTAGAAGGTCAGGGGCTCGTCCGCGCGATCCGATTCGGCAAAGGGAATCTTTTCGTTCGCCCCGTAGACGGAGGAGGTCGATGCCAGCATCAGATGCTGCACGCCGATGGTCTTGGCCAATTCGAGGATATTCCACGAGCCGGCAAGGTTGGAATCGAAATAGGCTTTCGGATTGTCCAGGCTGTAACGGACGCCGGCCTGGGCGGCCAGGTGGATGATCACATCCGGCCTCCCCTCCTCCAGCGTCGATTCGAGGATCCTTTGGTCCTCCAGCCTGCCGATGACCGGACGGAAGGCGGGAAACTGGCCCAGCGCCGCGTGCCGTGCCTCCTTCAGGCGCAGGTTGTAATAGGGTGTCAGACCATCCAGCCCCGTCACGCGATGCCCCTCTTCCAGAAGGCGCCGGGCCAGGTGAAAGCCGATAAAACCTGCGGTTCCGGTGATCATATAGTGCATCGTCTGGGCATCCCTGTCATTGCGGAGCGGATAGAAAACCATCCTTGGGCGAGATGCAACCGCATTCCCGAAGCCCCTAGGACCTGCCTCCCGCTCCGCTGGACAAAAAAAGGGCCCCGGCCGCACAGCCGGAGCCCTCCCATGTCAAAGCGATCGCAGCCCCAGGTCGATCAGTTCGTTGCGGTCATATTGACGGGGAAGAAGATCGTCTCGCCGGAGGAATCATCCACGCCGTCATTGTCGGTCACCGCATAGGCCTTGCCCGATTTGTCAAAGGCAAAGCCTTCGAGCTTATCCAGGACATAGCCATTGGTGGCAGCCTTCAGGTCCGGCAGGAAGTCATGCACATCCTCCTTCTTGACCACCGGCAGCTCGCCGCCGAGCTTGGCGCCCTTCAGGTCGGCAATCGCCACGCGGTAGAGCTTCTTGAGCATTGCCTTGTCGCCGATCTGGTTGTCGCGCTCGACGATATAGACGTAATCGCCATGGGCGGTGATTTCCGACAGGCCGACCCAGCCCTCGCCCGCCTTTTCCAGCGGATAGCGCACGGCAGACCATTCCCTGGTCTTCGGCTTATAGGCAACGAGCTTGACGCTGCCCTTCGGATCGTCCTTCCATTCGCGCTGCATGGCCATCCAGAGCGTCATGTCATCGCCCGTGCCGACCGTGGTCACGCCCTCGAAACCGAAGCGGGTTTCGCCGGCAAGAAGCTCCGCCGGCAGGGCGATCTCCGACTTGATCTCGCCCTTGGCGTCGACATTGTAGAGCGCATGCGCCACGAGCTTGGCACTATCGCCTTCGGAGGCGAGCCAGAAGCCGCCCTTGCCGTCAAGCGCGATACCTTCCAGATCCAGCTTCTGTGCCGGCTGGCCACCGCGCGTCACGCGCACGACATTGGTGATCTCCGCCGGCATCTTGGAGGCATCGATCGTGAAGATCGACGGCTGCATGCCGTAGAAGGAATCCGACACCGCATAGAGGATGCCGTCCTTCTCCGCATCGCCGACCAGGCCGGACAGAGCGCCCCAGCCGATGATCTTGCCATCAACATCCTTGGAGACGAGCGTCGGATAGGCTGGCTTGCCTTCGGCATACTGGTAGAGCATCACATGCGACCGCACACCGCCATCCTTGCCGAGATCCAGTTCGTTGGCCGTGGCGAGCAGATTGCGGCTGGGGATCGCGACGGCACCTTCCGGCGAGACGCCGGAGGGCAGCAGCTGCGTCAGCTGAGGCTCGGCGCCGGTGTCCTTGTAGACGCCAACGATCGAGGCGCGCTCGGAGAGCACGAAGAAATACTTCTGACCGCCGAAGGTCGCGGCTTCCAGACCTTCCGGCTCGATGCCCTTTGATTTGGCGCGCTTGTCCGGGAAATGGCCGATGCGGGCAATGGCCTGCTCCAGCGAGGCGCCGGATTCGAAGACGACCTTGCCCGTCTTGTCGAAAATGGTGAAGCCGCGGGTGCCGCCCTTCCAGTCGCCTTCATTGGCGACGACGAAGCGATCATTGTCCAGCCATTTCACGGCATCCGGCTCGCGCGGGCGCTCGTCCACCTTGCCGGTGAAGGTCAAAGCACCGTCCGACTTGCTGTCGACGCCTTCGACAGCCGTCTTGCCGGCGGAGAAGCTGGTCTTCACCGTGCCGGTCTTGCCATCGATGATGACGATATAATTGTTTTCCTGCAGCGTCAGCGCAATCTCGCCGAGGCTGTTGATCGCGACGAATTCCGGCTCCGGATCGTCGCCGGCAACATCTGCCAGACCCGTCAGCGTGACATGCTTGACCGAGGCGCAATCGGCGGCACCGTCCTTCAAAGACAGGATGACGAGGTCGCCAGCCGGCATTTGCGGGATGGCGCCGTCATTCACCTTCTCGTCACGCTCGTTTTCGATGGCGATGGCGGCAAAGCTCTTGTCAGGAGAGACCGAAACGGAGTCCGGTTGGCCGCCGAGATCGCAGCTCGCCTCGATCGTCTTGGTGGCAATATCGACCACGCGCAGCTGACCGGACGGCTTGACATAGCTTTCCGACGTATTGACGGCCGCCAGAACCTTCGAGCCGATCACGGCCACCGATGTCGGCTCGCCGTCCATCATCACGGCGCCGGCTGCTTTCGGCGCCATGGGGTCGGTAATATCGACAAAGCCGATCGCGCCAAGCGGGCTGTCGGAATAGATCAGCATGGTGCCGTCTTCGGAGGCGGTGATGATCTCCGCCGAGCTTGGCGTCAGCTTATCCTTGTCGGCCGGCAGGTTCTGCGACACGGCAAAGGATGCGATGCGGTTGAAGACCGGCTCGGCAGAAGCCGGTGCGGCGACGGAGGCAAAGAGCGCGGCGGTCATCGCCGCGCGGGAAATTCTGTTCTTCATGGGACAGCCCTTTTCGTTCCTGTAGCGAACAGGGCGGTTTTGCGGCAAACGCGTAACAGTAAGATGACACGCTGCCCGCCGCGGTTAGCGGGCCAGGGCTTGGGATCAGGCCTGCCGGCGCTGCCGCTCGCGCCGAGCCTCATGCATCATCAGGGTCAGCGAGGCCCCCAGGATCAGCAGCGCGCCGAACCACAGCGTGCCGGAGGGGGCATAGCCGAAGATCAACCAGCCGGCCGCCACGTTGAAGGGCAGCTTCAGATCGTCGAAGGGCTGCACATAAGCGGCATCGGCGGCGCTATAGGCAAGCGTCAGGAGATATTGCCCGAAGGCGGTCAGCAGGCCGGCGGAGAGCAGCAGCCAGAAGGCAAGGCCGTCCGGAACCGCAAAGCCGGTGCCGAGCGCAAGCCCCGCATTGATCGGCGTCAGCAGCACCAGCAGCCACACGGTGACGGTCTCCGCCGGCTCGTAATGGGTGAGGTTCTTCATGATCAGTGAGGACCCGCCCCACAAAAGGGCGGAGGCCACCGGCAAGAGCGCGGCAAGCGTGAAGCTGTCCGACCAGGGCTGCAGGATGATCATCGCGCCGGCAAAGCCGCAGAGCGTCGCCAGCCAGCGGGAGGGGCCGATGCGCTCTCCGAGAAACAGCCGCGCGCCGATGATGACGAAGAAGGGCGAGGTCATGACCAAGGCGATGGCCTGCCAGATGGGAACGGTTGCCAGTCCGACGACCCAGGCCTGCACGCCAAGCGCCGCCAGCGCGACGCGCAGAATATGGCGCACGGGATAGCGGGTGCGCATTGCGCCCAGCCCGTGCCGCCACAACAAGGGCAGGCTGAAGACGAGGGCAAATCCATATTGCCAGAACGCGGTGGAGGCCGCCGGGAATTGCAGCAACATGGCCAGCCACTGGGTGACGACATTGAGCACGGCGAAGACGATGCCGGCCAGGATCATGTAGGAGGCGCCCAGCACGGCCGGCAGGCGGAACAGGGTCATCAGCGGGCGATTCTTCAACGGCGGCTTCCTGGCGAATGGTGCGGGCGCCGGGACCGGCGGACGCAGGCGGTTCAGGATCACGCACATGACGCGATCGGGTCTGTCGTCTCGCGGGCGGGATGCCGCGGGGAGATATCGCCGGGACATCGCCCTCGATGCGACGAAAAAAGGCCCGGCAGTACTGCCGAGCCCGGTTCGCGGATGCGCCGCTCGAAGCGGGCTGTCGCCATTAGCTGTTGACGGCGTCCTTCAGGCCCTTGCCGGCCGAGAACTTCGGCACGTTGCGTGCCGGGATGTCAACTTCCGCGCCGGTCGAGGGGTTGCGGCCCTTCGAAGCTTCACGACGCGAAACAGAGAAGCTGCCGAAGCCGGCGAGACGAACTTCGCCGCCGCTCTTGAGCTCGCTCTGAACAGCGTCAAATACGGCATCAACTGCAGAAGCTGCGTCGGCCTTGGAGAGACCGGCCTTTTCAGCAACGGCGGACACCAATTCGTTCTTGTTCATGTTTCCACCCCTTTCAATGGTTTCACACACAATGGATCAGTCGGGGGCGACTCTCCGGTTGGCGAGGCCCCTTCGCCTTTTCAAAAGCTCCGCAATGGCCTTAAAAACAAGGGGTATCAGGCGGTTTTCACAAAAAAGGCCGGCGTAGTGCCGGCCTTTTTTCGTATCGAGTGTCATTTTCACACAGGTCACGCCCCTCAATGGGCGAGAGAGGCCCCGTTATCGTCGGCACCATCCACCGTTGCGATGACCGGCGTTTCCACCGTTCCATCCCATTCGATGGGCTCCGGCATGCGGGTCAGCGCATGGCCGAGTACTTCCGACATCATGGCAACCGGGATGATTTCCATGTTGTTCTTCACATTATCCGGAATGTCGGCCAGATCCTTTGCATTCTCTTCCGGAATGAGAACCTTCTTGATGCCGCCGCGAAGCGCCGCCAGAAGCTTCTCCTTCAGACCACCGATCGGCAGGACGCGGCCACGCAGGGTGACTTCACCGGTCATCGCGACATCCTTCGAGACGGGAATGCCCGTCATGATGGAGACGATGGCCGTCGCCATGGCGATGCCGGCAGAGGGACCATCCTTCGGCGTCGCACCTTCCGGCACGTGGACGTGAATGTCCGACTTGTCGAAGAGCGGCGGCTGGATGCCGAAATCGACGGCGCGCGAGCGGACA
Organism: Rhizobium sp. SSA_523; assembly: GCF_030435705.1. NCBI lineage: Bacteria > Pseudomonadati > Pseudomonadota > Alphaproteobacteria > Hyphomicrobiales > Rhizobiaceae > Affinirhizobium > Affinirhizobium gouqiense. The sequence continues at coordinate 503,485 of NZ_CP129382.1, read as the reverse complement.
TAGGAGGCCGCCGCCGAGATCGATTCCTTCATCACGTCCTTCAGGTTGCCGGTCACCGTCATGCGGCCCTTGCCGGGCATCATGACGCCTTCGATCGTCAGCAATTCGCCGCCGACCTCCGTCCAGGCCAGACCGGTGACGACACCGACCTGATCCTCACGCTCGGCCTCGCCGTGGCGGAAGCGCGGGACACCCAGATAGTCATGGATGTTTGCCGCGGTGACTTCCACCGCCTTGGTCTTGCCCTTGATGATTTCGGTAACGGCCTTCCGGGCAAGCTTCATCAGCTCACGCTCGAAATTACGCACACCGGCCTCGCGGGTATACTGCTGGATCACGGCATTCAGGGCATCGTCGCTGACGGAGAATTCCTCCGGCTTCAACGCATGTTCCTTGATCGCCTTCGGCAGAAGGTGGCGCTTGGCGATCTCCCGCTTCTCATCTTCGGTGTAACCCGCGATGCGGATGATTTCCATGCGGTCCATCAACGGCGCCGGAATGTTCAGCGTATTGGCCGTGGTGATGAACATCACGTCCGACAGGTCGTATTCCACTTCCAGATAGTGGTCCATGAAGGTGGAGTTCTGCGCCGGATCCAGCACTTCGAGAAGTGCGGACGACGGGTCGCCCCGGAAATCCATGCCCATCTTGTCGATTTCATCGAGCAGGAAGAGCGGATTGGACTTCTTGGCCTTCTTCATCGACTGGATGACCTTGCCAGGCATCGAGCCGATATAGGTGCGGCGGTGGCCCCGGATTTCCGCTTCGTCGCGCACGCCGCCAAGCGCCATGCGAACATATTCGCGGCCGGTTGCCTTCGCGATCGACTGGGCGAGCGAGGTCTTGCCGACGCCCGGAGGGCCGACGAGGCACAGGATCGGACCCTTGATCTTGGTCGCACGCGCCTGGACCGCCAGATATTCGACGATTCGCTCCTTGACCTTGTCGAGACCGTAATGGTCCTGCTCAAGGATGGATTCGGCGTGGTTCAGATCGACCTTGACCTTGGACTTCTTGTTCCACGGAATGCTCAGGAGCCAATCCAGATAGTTGCGCACGACGGTGGCTTCCGCCGACATCGGGCTCATCTGCTTGAGCTTCTTCAGTTCCGCATCCGCCTTTTCGCGGGCTTCCTTGGTCAGCTTGGTCTTGGCGATACGCTCCTCGAGTTCGGCCATCTCGTCACGGCCGTCCTCACCCTCGCCAAGCTCCTTCTGAATGGCCTTCATCTGCTCGTTCAGGTAATATTCGCGCTGGGTCTTTTCCATCTGGCGCTTGACGCGCGAGCGGATGCGCTTTTCGACCTGAAGAACCGAGATCTCGCCTTCCATGAAGCCGAGCGCCTTTTCCAGACGCATCTTCACGCTCACCGTTTCAAGCATTTCCTGCTTTTCGGTGATCTTGATCGACAGATGCGAGGCAACGGTGTCGGCCAGCTTCGAGTAATCCTCGATCTGCCCTGCCGCGCCAACCACTTCCGGCGAAATCTTCTTGTTCAGCTTCACGTAGTTTTCGAATTCGGAAACCACGGAACGGGCCAGAGCCTCGACCTCGACGGAATCATCTTCCGGTTCGGCCAGGATATTGGCATGAGCCTCGTAGAAATCCTCGCGGGGCGTATAGGTATCGATCTTGGCACGCGCCCGGCCCTCGACCAGAACCTTTACGGTGCCGTCGGGCAGCTTCAGGAGCTGAAGAACATTGGCCACCGTACCCACATCGTGAATGGCTGCGGGTGCCGGGTCGTCATCACCGGCATTGATCTGGGTGACCAGCATGATCTGCTTGTCGGAACCCATGACCTCTTCAAGCGCGCGAATGGATTTCTCGCGTCCGACGAAAAGAGGTACGATCATGTGCGGGAAGACCACGATGTCGCGCAGAGGCAGGACCGGATAGATATCGCCGCCAGGTGCCGTAGACGCTGAATTCGTCATGTCATTTCCTTTCACTCGTCCCGTTTCCGGGAACCGGCTCGTTCACGAGGAGCGAGCGCTTCTTTCTTCCCCAAAGTGGAGGTTTCAACACGTCATTTCAAGCCTTGCGAACCGCACCTCACAACGCAGGCAGCTGAGGGCAGGCCGATCAGGGCAGTATATGACGAGATGCTTACGCGTGACTGATTATGTCCGTCCGGCCGCTGGCCTCTGTTGCAGCCGTCTGTCGTGCGACGGCGTTCGACGTGCAACGGGATCTGCCCGGTCCGTGCCGCCGATCAGCCAGAACAGGCTTCGGCGCTGCTTCGCCCGCGGAACAAGACCGAGAGGCGTTGGCCGCTTGCGAAGGCGGCAGGACGAGGCGCCTTGCGGCCCCTCGCCCGTCTTGTCGCGATCAGGCCGAAACGTTAGCCTTTTCGTCCTGTCGATCGGCATAGATGTAGAGCGGGCGGGCAGCGCCGCGGGCCACTTCTTCCGAGATCACCACTTCCCGAACGCCTTCGAGCGCCGGAAGTTCGAACATCGTGTCCAGCAGGATCTTTTCCATGATCGAGCGCAGACCGCGGGCGCCCGTCTTGCGGACGATGGCCTTGCGGGCAATCTCGCGCAGAGCATCCTCGTGGAAGGTCAGTTCGACATCTTCCATCTCGAACAGCCGCTGATACTGCTTCACGAGCGCGTTCTTCGGCTCCGAAAGGATCTGGATCAGCGCGTCCTCGTCGAGATCCTCCAGCGTTGCCAGAACAGGCAGACGGCCGATGAATTCGGGGATGAGGCCGAACTTGACCAGGTCTTCCGGCTCCAGCTCACGCAGCACTTCGCCGACGCGACGGTCATCCGGCGCCTTGACGGTCGCGCCGAAGCCGATCGACGTCTTCTCGCCGCGGGCCGAGATGATCTTGTCCAGGCCGGCAAAGGCGCCGCCGCAGATGAACAGGATATTGGTGGTGTCCACCTGCAGGAATTCCTGCTGCGGATGCTTGCGGCCGCCCTGCGGCGGAACCGAGGCTACCGTGCCTTCCATGATCTTCAGGAGCGCCTGCTGGACGCCCTCGCCCGAAACGTCGCGGGTGATCGAGGGATTGTCCGACTTGCGGGAGATCTTGTCGACTTCGTCGATATAGACGATGCCGCGCTGGGCGCGCTCGACATTGTAATCCGCCGCCTGCAGGAGCTTCAGGATGATGTTTTCGACATCCTCGCCCACATAGCCGGCCTCGGTCAGGGTCGTGGCATCGGCCATCGTGAAGGGGACATCGATGATGCGCGCCAGCGTCTGGGCAAGATAGGTCTTGCCGCAGCCGGTCGGGCCGACCAGCATGATGTTCGACTTCGCCAGCTCGACCTCGCCGTTCTTCGACGCATGGGCCAGGCGCTTGTAGTGGTTGTGCACCGCAACGGACAGGATCTTCTTGGCCTGCCGCTGGCCGATGACATATTCATCCAGCACCTTGATGATGTCCTGCGGCGTGGGAACGCCATCGCGGGACGACTTCATCATGGAGCTCTTGTTCTCCTCGCGGATGATGTCCATGCACAATTCGACGCATTCATCGCAGATGAAGACCGTCGGTCCGGCAATCAGCTTGCGGACTTCGTGCTGGCTCTTGCCGCAGAAAGAACAATACAACGTATTCTTGGAGTCGCCGCCGTTGCTGCCGCTGACCTTGCTCATATCACTTCCCTTCCAGCACACCGCCTGCCCGTCACGCGGGCGCGGACACTTCTCTTGCCGGCTGGCCATGCCTTATGACAAAGGCAGTGCCTGCCACTCCTTCAAGGGGTACTCTGCCGGCAGGGAGCTTCAAGATCCCCGGTCCGGTGGCAACGAAACCCCGTCCAGACCGCATGCTATGTCATAAAATTTCAACACAGCATTAATAACAACTCATAGCGCCAAATTGGAGCGGTGAAACCCCCTATTCCGGTCACAACGGGGTTACACCCTTTCCTGGCTATACGCCCTGGCGCTTTCCCGGGTCAATCGCGGCCCGGGAGCCGGCCCAAAACGCGGACCCAAAACGCGGACTCGAGACACTGGCCAAAGAGGCCGCTCAAGTCTTTGACAAGGACGAAGACCAGTTCCAGAGCCAGTTCGCGGCCCCGGACGGGCCTGATGACAGGCCCGAGAACCCGGTCACCTCTCCAGTCAATTCCCGGCGCCGCCTTCGAGTTCCTGACGAGATGTCAGAACCTTGTCGACAACGCCCCATTCCAGCGCCTCGTCGCAATCCATGAAATGGTCGCGGTCGAGCGTCTTTTCAACTTCTTCGTAAGTGCGGCCCGTATGCTTCACATAGACATCGTTCAACCGCTTCTTCATTTTCAATATGTCACGAGCATGGCGTTCGATGTCCGAGGCCTGGCCCTGGAAACCGCCCGAGGGCTGGTGCACCATGATTCGCGAATTGGGCATGGCAAACCGCATGCCCTTCTCGCCGGCCGCCAGAAGCAGCGAGCCCATGGACGCCGCCTGGCCGATGCACAGCGTCGAGACCGCCGGCTTGATGAACTGCATCGTGTCATAGATCGACATGCCGGCCGTAACGACGCCGCCCGGCGAATTGATGTAGAGCGCGATCTCCTTTTTCGGGTTTTCCGCTTCCAGGAAGAGGAGCTGCGCGCAGACGAGCGAGGCCATATGGTCCTCGACCGGTCCCGTCAGGAAAATGATCCGCTCTTTCAGCAGGCGCGAATAGATGTCGTAGGAACGCTCGCCGCGGTTGGTCTGCTCCACGACCATCGGAACCAGGGCCATAGCGGTATCAACGGGGTTTCTCATGGTCTTCCTTTGTTTCATCGGCGCCCGACGGTTACAGAATCGCGCCAGGAATCGTCATCATCACGTTAGCTCTCTACATAGAGCTTCGACGCCCCGCACTTCAAGAGTCGGCTATCGATATCCTTAATCAGCGGGGACTTTCGCCGCCCGCACGGTGTCTTGCGCCACACTGTCCACAGCTGCAGCCATCCTGGCGCATGCCGGCAGCCGCATCCCAAGCCGGACATCACCGCGCGGGCACCCCATTTTCCAGCGGCGGCGAAGCGCAACCCACAATTGTCTTTCCGCAGACTTACCTTCTGCAGGATTGTCTCCGGGAGGATTGTCATCTCAAGGATTGTCGGCCACACTCCGGGCTTTGGCAGCAGGAGGATCCGATGCGGCACTCATCCCCGACAGGGCACCAGAACGATTATCCGCTTTGCAAAGCGCCCGCCTTGCCGCCAAGTCCCGTCAAGCCAGCCGCCCTGCGGCGACCGGTCCTGTACGCCATTGCCGTCACGGCTCTTGCCGGCGCGCTGCTTTCAACCGGTCTGCGAGCCCCGGCCCTGGCGCAGCAGGCATCCGATACGGCGATCCCCGAAAAGGCGACCGAGACCACATCGGCCAAGCGGGTCGAAGCGTCATCCTTCATGGTTGCGGCCGCCAATCCGCTGGCGGCGCAGGCCGGCCACGCTATCCTCGAAAAGGGCGGCAATGCCGTGGATGCGCTGGTGGCGGTGCAGACGGTTCTCGGCCTCGTCGAGCCGCAGAGCTCCGGCCTCGGCGGCGGCGCCTTCCTTGTCTATTACGATGGGGCATCCGGCAAACTCACCACATTCGACGGGCGCGAGACGGCGCCCATGGAGGCGCATCCCAAGCTTTTCCTGGACGAGAAGGGGCAGCCGCTGACCTTCATGGACGCCGTTGTCGGTGGCCGCTCGGTCGGCACGCCGGGCACGGTGCGGCTGATGGAGGATGTGCACAAGCGTTTCGGCAAGCTTGCCTGGGCCGATCTCTTCGCGCCGGCGGAAAAGCTTGCCAGCGAAGGATTTTCGGTCTCTCCGAGGCTTGCGGGCCTGGTGGCCGGCGAAGGCGACAAGCTGAAGCGCTATCAGCCGACGACCCGCTATTTCTTCGGTCCGGACGGCGCGCCGCTCAAGGCGGGGACGCTCCTGAAAAATCCGGATTACGCCGCAACCCTTCAGGCCATTGCCAAGGGTGGCGCCGAGGCCTTCTATACCGGACCGATCGCGGAAGCGATCGTCAGGACGGTGCGCGAGGCCGAAGGCAATCCCGGCACGCTCTCGCTTCGCGATCTCTCCAATTACCGGGTGAAGGAGCGCCCGCCGGTCTGCGTCGCCTATCGGGCGCTCGATATATGCGGCATGGGTCCGCCCTCGTCCGGCGCCGTTGCGGTCGGCCAGATGCTCGGCATGCTCGAGAATTTCGACCTCAAGGGTTTCGGCCCGGACAATGTGGAAAGCTGGCGGCTGATCGGCGATGCCCAGCGGCTCGCCTTTGCCGATCGCGAGCGCTATCTCGCCGATACCGATTTCGTTCCCGCGCCGATCAAGGGGCTTTTGTCGAAGGATTATCTCGGCAGCCGCGCCGATCTGCTGGACACCGACCGGGCCCTCTCCGCCGAACAGGCCAAGGCCGGCGAGCCGAGCTGGGATCATGCGCTTCTCTTCGGCCGCGACGCGGCCATCGAACTTCCCTCCACCAGCCATTTCAGCATTGTCGACAGCCAGGGCAATGTCGTCTCGATGACGACGACCATCGAAAACGGCTTCGGCTCGCGCTTGATGACCAACGGCTTCCTCCTCAACAACGAGCTGACCGACTTCTCGTTCAAGACGCATGATGCCGGCGTGCCGATCGCCAATCGCGTCGAGCCCGGCAAGCGGCCCCGCTCCTCCATGGCGCCGACCATCGTGATGCAGGACGGCAAGCCGCTGCTGGCCATCGGTTCGCCCGGCGGCAGCCAGATCATCGGCTATGTGGCCCAGGCGCTGATCGCCTATATCGACTGGGGCATGCCGGTGGAGGAAATCGTTGCGCAGCCGCATCTCATCAACCGCTTCGGCCGCTATGATATCGAGGCTGGCACCGCGGCCGAACGTTTCGCAGCGCCGCTGGAGGCGATCGGCTACGAGGTGAAGGCCGGCGAGATGACATCGGGGCTGCAGGCGATCGAGATCACCGCCAAGGGCCTCGCCGGCAGCGCCGATCCGAGACGCGAAGGTGTGGCGACCGGCCGCTAAGGACCGGATTTCGGCGCCGGTTCGATCGTCGAAGGCGCGGCAGATGGGCTGGACTGGCGAAATGGGTCGGCCAGCCAGAAAATCCCGCTTTTCTTGCCGCGCAAGATAATCTACCCCATCGGGCATGACACAAGTGCCCGATTGCCTGCAGATCGACCCCGCCTCTCGCATGGTCTCGCTCGATGCCCGCGACCCCGCCTTCTACGGCGACCCGAACCGGGTTTACGCGGCGTTGCATGCGCACTGTCCGACCTTCTACTGGAAGGAGCAGAAACAATGGTTCTTCTGCGGTTATGACCATGTGAACGCGCTTCTGCGCGACCGCCGCTTCGGCCGGCAGGTCCTGCATATTGCGAGCCGCGAGGAGCTCGGCATGGCCGAGCCCCAGGCCCATACGGCCCATTTCGATCTCGCCGAGCGCCATTCGCTGCTGGAGATCGAGCCGCCGGAACACACGCGGCTGCGCACGCTGGTCAACCGCGCCTTCGTCTCGCGCCATGTGGAGAAGATGAGCGGCGAGATCAAGATGCTCGCCAACCACCTGATCGACGGGTTCGAGAAGGATGGGAAGACGGAGCTTCTGTCGAGCTTTGCCGATATCATTCCGGTCACCATGATCGCCCGGATGATCGGCATTCCCGACGCGATGGGGCCGCAGCTTCTGAGATGGAGCCATGACTATGTCGGCATGTACATGTTCAAGCGCTCGCGCGCCGACGAGGACGCCGCCGACCGCTCGGCCAAGGCATTCGCCGATTACGTAAAGACGGTGATTGCCGAGCGACGCGCTGCCCCGCGCGACGATTTGCTGAGCCACATGATCCATACCGAGCACAAGGGCCAGTTCCTCACGGAAGACGAGCTTGTCTCCACGACCGTCGTCCTGCTGAATGCCGGCCACGAGGCGACCGTGCACCAGATCGGCAATTCGGTCCGGGTGATCCTGGAGAGCGGGCTCGACCCGCAGGCGCTGTTTGCCGATCCGGGCAGGACCGAGCGAGCGGTGGAGGAAAGCCTGCGCATCTGCGCGCCGGTGCACATCTTCCAGCGCTATGCGCTCGAGGATGTGGAAGTGGACGGCGTGCGCCTGAAGCGCGGCGACAAAGTGAGCCTTATTCTGGCTGCGGCCAATCTCGACCCGCAGAAATTCTCCGAGCCGCTGACCTTCAAGCCCAGCCGCGACGAGGGCGCCAACCTCTCCTTCGGCGCCGGGATCCATTTCTGCATCGGCGCACCGCTGGCCAGGCTGGAGCTCAACATCGTGCTGCCGCTTCTGTTCCGCCGGCTGCCCGGCCTGCGGATGGCGGCGCAGCCGAAGGTCAAGGATGTCTACCACTTCCACGGCCTGGAGCGGCTTGATCTGGCGTGGTGAGCCGTGCCAGCTTTCCTGTGACAAGCGTTATGTGTAGTCTCGTTCTCTGAACAGCGGAGCCCGACCATGCGCCATGTCACCATTGCGGAAGCCAAGGAACATTTCGATGAGCTGATTGCGCTGGTGCGCGAGGGCGAAACGGTCATCCTGACCGAGGGCGGGCAGACGGTGGGTGAACTGAAAGCGACACCACCTGTGCCGAAGAAGGTGGATATCGAGGCGCTGAAGCGGGATCTGGCCGAGTTGCGTGCCTCGATGAAGGGCGTTACGCTTCAAGAGTTGATGAGCTATCGCCACGAAGGACATCATCGTTGACACTGCTCATCATCGATGCGTCCATCGCCGCGGCATGGCTTTTGCCAGACGAGGACAATCCGCGTGGCCAGTTGTGGCTGGAGCGCGTGATCACGAATGGTGCGTTTGTGCCCGTCATCTGGCACTATGAAGTGCGGAATGTGCTTCGCATTTGCGAGAGACGCGGACGCCTTGGCTCTCTCGCAATGACAAAGGCTCTGGAGACCATCGCAACATTGCCTATTACAACAGGCAACCTCAATGGCTGGGACCAGGTTATGCGGTTGAGCGCCCGCCACAACCTCACCATCTACGATGCGGCCTATCTGGAACTGGCCCTCAGGCTGGAGGGGCAGCTGGCGACCTTTGACAGGGCCTTGGCCGCTGCGGCACATGCCCATGGCGTGCTCGCCAATCTTTGATCCTATCCTACAGCCGGATTACGTAATCCTTGCGAGTCGTTTCAACCACTTCCCAGATTCCCTTGAAGCCCGGTCTGAGGATGAGGCGGTCGCCTGTCTTAAGGTAAAGCGGCTCGCCGCCATCCTCGGTCAGGATCGAATGGCCGGCCAGGATGTGGAAATACTCCCACTCGTCATAGGAGACGCGCCAGGCGCCGGGTGTCGCCTCCCAGACGCCGGCATAGATCCCGCCCTCTGCTTCCTCGATGCTCCAGGTGCGAAATCTCGGATTGCCAGAGATCAGCCGATCCGGTGCCGGCGCCCCCTCCTCCGGCTGGATGGCGGAGAGATCGAAGGCAAGCGCATGGGTCATCCGGTCCATTCCTCTGTTATCTGGCAGCCCACCCTGGCCTGCCGCCGCCGCGGGCATCCGGCTGAAACCGCCTGAACGCCCGCCTGTTATTGTACCTGATCCTGATCTTGTGCCTGAAGCGTGGCCGGCATGCCAGGCCTCATTCCTCGCCCGGATATTGGCTGGCCTTCAGCAGACCCGCCAGATGCACCGTATTGCGCGCCAGCATGTCCACTGTCGAGGTTACCTTTTCCGGCACCGGGTCGACATCCGTGAAGTCGGTGCTGCCCATGGCTTCGCCGACCCAATAGGCAACCGCATTGGCCGGAATGGTGAAGCCGACATCGTTCAGGGCCTGGTAGATCTCTGCGGACACGTGATGGGCGCCATCCTCATTGCCGACCACCGCCACGGCCGCCACGCGGCCATAGGAGACCATGCGCCCCTCATCGTCGGTTTCCGACAGAAAGGCGTCCATGCGCTCGAGGGCCCGCTTGGCAACACTCGAGGGCTGACCGAGCCAGATCGGCGTTCCCAGGATCAGGATATCGGCCGACAGGATCTTGGCGCGAATGGCAGGCCAGGCGTCGTCAGGTCCCTCGTCGGAGGTCACGCCGGGCAGAATATTGTGATCGGACAGACGGATGATCTCCGTCTTCACGCCGCCTTTCTCCATGGCCTTCGCGATCAGTCCAAGCATGCGATCGGTCGAGGATGGTTCGCCGGCGCTGCGCTTGAGGGTGCCATTGAGGGCAACAGCCTTGAGGCTCATCGTTCTGTCTCCTGTCAGTGTATCGGAAGAGACCGAACTTCGCAGGCGGGTGGCGGTTCCGTTGCAACCGCCACCCGCCGTCCGTCATACCCGTGCCAGCGATTGTTGCAGATCGGCGATGATGTCCTGGACATCCTCGATTCCGACGGAGAGCCGCACGACATCCGGTCCGGCACCGGCGGCCACCTGCTGCTCCGGCGTCAATTGCCGGTGGGTGGTGGAGGCGGGATGAATGACGAGCGAGCGCGTATCGCCGATATTGGCCAGATGCGAGAAGAGCTTCAGCCCCTCGACGAAATTCTTGCCCGCCTCATAACCGCCCTTCAGGCCGAAGGTGAAGACGGCGCCGGCACCTGAGGGCGAATAGCGCTGCTGCAGCGCATGATTCGGATCATCGGCAAGCCCCGCATAGTTCACCCAGGAGACTTTCTCATGCGCCTTCAGCCATTGCGCGACGGCCGCGGCATTATCGCAATGGCGCTGCATGCGCAGGGACAGGGTCTCGATGCCGGTCAGAATCATGAAGGCGTTGAAGGGCGAGATGGCCGGCCCGAGATCGCGAAGACCGAGCACGCGGGCCGCAATCGCGAAGGCGAAATTGCCGAAGGTCTGGTGCAGGACGACCCCCGCATATTCCGGCCGCGGTTGCGACAGCATCGGATACCGGTCGGAGGCGGACCAGTCGAAGGTGCCGCCATCGACGATGATGCCGCCCATGGAATTGCCGTGCCCTCCAAGAAATTTGGTGAGCGAGTGCACGACGATATCGGCGCCATGCTCCAGCGGCCGCACCAGGTAGGGGCTTGCCATCGTGTTGTCGACGATCAGCGGCAGGCCGTGGCTCTGCGCGACATCGGCAATCGCGGCGATATCGACAAAGGTGCCGCCGGGATTGGCAAGGCTCTCGATGAAGATGCCGCGCGTCTTCTCGTCCACCTGGGCGCTGAAGCTCTCCGGATCGGCCGGATCGGCCCAGCGCACCTCCCAGCCGAAATTCTTGAAGGCATGTCCGAACTGGTTGATCGACCCGCCATACAGCCGCTTGGCGGCAATGAAATTGCAGCCCGGCTGCATGATCGTGTGGAAGACCAGCATCTGCGCGGCGTGACCGGAGGCAACTGCAAGCGCGGCCGTTCCTCCCTCGAGAGCCGCCACCTTTTCCTCCAGCACCGCCTGCGTGGGATTCATGATGCGGGTATAGATATTGCCGAACTGCTGCAGCCCGAAGAGCGCCGCCGCGTGATCGGCATTTTCGAAGACGAAGGAGGTGGTCTGGTAGATCGGCGTCGCCCGCGCACCGGTGGCGGGATCGGGCTTGGCACCCGCATGGATTGCGAGCGTGGAAAAGCCGGGATTGCCCGGATTTGCAGAGCCACCTGATTGATCTGGATTGCCGGCAGTGTCTGTGCTCACGATCTTTCCTCCCGTTTCGCGGTTGACGTCATCCTCTGACCGGGAGCCGATTGGCGCCCATCGGGCCGACTATAGGCAGGGAGCGGCGGGGCGCACAGCCGCCTGCATGACAAAACGGTCGCCCGGTGCGGAAAATTTTGCTCCCGCCTGCCGGGACCGCGCGCAAGCATCTCTCCCACCGCGGTCCGAGATCAAATGTCGATGATGGAGACCGGTTGCGGGGGACCATCCGGAGGACAGGTTTGACCAGGATCAAGGTGGCGCCGGCCGGCTATGGCAGTTTGGCACCAGCAAGCAAACCTGGAGCTTTCCCATGACCATGAACGATGCCACATCGCATCTTGCCCAGCGCGTCGGAAAACAGCTGGTGGACTGGTATTCCGACCTGCGCACGCGGCATGCGGATGAAGACGCGCTGATGCAGCTGGACCCGGACGGTCGCCGGCAGCTGGCCGCCGATTGCAACGTGAATTTCGAGACGCTTCTGGCTGTGGTGCGGGCAGGCGCGCATGGCGCGGACGAGATGGTGGAGATGCTGAAGGCGCTTCACATCGATCCGGCCGATCTCGAAGCCCATCTTCCGGCGCTGTTTCGCGACATGCAGGTCACCTGCGCCACCTGCGAGGACAAGAGCCGCTGTCGCCATGAGCTGAAGGACGGCACCGCACCGGTGCATTTTGCCGATTATTGCGCCAATGCCCCGGCACTCAACGTTATGCGTGCGGAGCCGCCGCTTCTGCGCGATTAGAACGGATGGGCGAAAGCGGGCGCGGTCCCCGCCGCAGATCCGCTTCGCCTCTCAGCCGGTTCCGCTCTGCCCCTTGAAATGAGGGTGCCTTTCGTCCTGGCGGCCACGGACATGCGTGATTTCCATGTCAAACCCGCTCACCGGGGCCGCTGGTGCTGGCCGAATCAATGGCCGAGCAGGCGCGGATATTCGATGGCCGGGCAACGGTCCTGGACGACCTTGATGCCAGCTGCCTCCGCACGGGCGGCTGCGGCGTCGTCTCGCACGCCGAGCTGGGTCCAGAGAACCTTCGGCCTGGCGGGCAATGCCAGCACCTCGTCGACCACCTCCTCCAGAAATTCCGGCGCGCGAAAGACATCCACCATGTCGACGGCATCCGGAACCGCGCCGAGCGTGCCGTAGACGGTCTGGCCCTGGATCGTCTTGCCGGCCTGGCCCGGGTTGACCGGGATCACACGATAGCCTTTGGACAAGAGAAAGCCGATCACGCCAAAGCTCGGCCGGGCCGGATTGGGAGAGGCACCCAGCACCGCGATCGTCTTCACCGTCTTCAGGATGTCTGCAATATAAGCGTCGTCATATCGATCGTGATTCATCGCCTCATTCTCCAGGTTCGGCCAATTCGCCATCAGCGCACTTGGCCATAAAGCATTGTGCACTATCTCCGTTCCATCAGCTTTAACAGAGGTCGAAGATGCGCCAGACCCTGATTGCCCTCCTGTCCGTCCTGTCGCTGTGTCTGGCCTGCGCCGGGCCGGCCGAGGCCATATCCCGGTACAATTCCAGGAGCATGAGCTGCGAAGCGGTCCAGTCCACCCTTGCCAGGGAAGGCGCCGCCGTCCTGCGCTATCCCGGCCGGTCCGGAGCCACGCTCTATGACCGCTATGTCGCGTCCAATCGTTTCTGCACGATCGACGACGTGGCCGATGAGACAACGATCCCGACGCGCGACCGGGAGGATTGCCCCGTTCTTCACTGCGTGAAACGGCCCACTCCTGAAGACTGCGGCAGCTTTTTCGAACCCAGCTGCTCCGGTTTTCCGTGAGAATATATGTGGTATTTTAATACCACAAAACTAAGCCACTGAATTTACTGATTTCTTTTTGCGACATCCGGATCGGCCGCGATTGACGCATTTTGTGCGCTTCAGTATAAGCGCGCCTGGATGGTCCACTCACCGGTGGACGGTCCTCAGGCCCTATCGGCCGAACTCAAGCAACAAGAAACGCCCGCGGTCGAGGTTTCCTCGCTACGGGATCATCAAGAAGAGAGCTATTATGTCTACCTTCGTACAGAAGCCCGCTGAGGTGGAGAAGAAGTGGGTGCTGATCGACGCGGAAGGTCTCGTCGTCGGCCGCCTCGCCACCATCATTGCAACCCGTCTGCGCGGCAAGCACAAGGCCACCTATACACCGCATGTTGACGATGGCGACAATGTCATCGTGATCAATGCCGACAAGGTCGTCTTCACGGGCAAGAAGTATTCGGACAAGAAGTACTACTGGCACACCGGTTACCCGGGCGGCATCAAGGAGCGTACTGCACGCGCCATTCTCGAAGGCCGCTTCCCGGAGCGCGTCGTTGAAAAGGCCGTTGAGCGCATGATCCCGCGCGGCCCGCTCGGCCGTCGCCAGATGAAGAACCTGCGCGTTTATGCCGGCTCCAATCATCCGCATGAAGCACAGCAGCCGGTGACGCTCGACGTCGCCAAGCTCAGCAACAAGAACACAAGGAGCGCCTGATTATGGCTGACCTTTCCTCTCTCAAGGACCTCGGCACGGCCGCCCAGGCTTCCGCTCCGGTTCATGAGCGCAAGGTTGACGCTCAGGGCCGCTCCTACGCAACCGGCAAGCGCAAGAACGCTGTCGCCCGCGTCTGGGTCAAGGCTGGTTCCGGCAAGATCATCGTCAACGGCAAGGACTATTCGGCGTATTTCGCCCGTCCGGTCCTGCAGATGATCCTGCAGCAGCCGATCGTCGCGGCTGCCCGTTCGGGTCAGTTCGACGTGGTTGCAACGGTTGCCGGCGGCGGCCTCTCCGGCCAGGCCGGTGCCGTCCGTCACGGCATTTCCAAGGCCATGACCTACTTCGAGCCGGGCCTGCGCTCGGTTCTGAAGAAGGGTGGCTTCCTGACCCGCGACAGCCGCGTTGTCGAGCGTAAGAAATACGGCAAGGCCAAGGCCCGCCGTTCGTTCCAGTTCTCCAAGCGTTAATCGCTGGATCCTCTGGATGCGACGAAATCAGGCGGGGCTTCGGCTCCGCCTTTTTTGTTTGCGAACACAACCTTCGAAGGCCAGCTTTGCCGGGCATGGTCCGGGCGGCCGGCTGAAGGGCTCGCAGGATCCAGCCGATCGCGCCGGCGCCGTGACCATGGCAACGCCCACAAAAACCGGCTTTGCCTGCGCGTCGAAAGCGCCCTATGACGTTTCAAGATCTGCCGGTCCTAGAATGGATGGCAAGATATCGCCTCGAAGAAGGGATCAGAAAGAATGGCTTCCAGATCCATCGACAATGCATTCACGGCCAAGGGCTTGCGCGGTGCCGCCAGCGACCCGACCTATGCCGGGGCGCTGTCCTTCATGCGGCGCCCCTTTTCCAAGGCCGTCGAAGACGCCGATGCGGTCATTCTCGGCATTCCCTTCGATGCGGCGGTCTCCAATCGTCCGGGCGCGCGCTTCGGGCCGCAGGCCATTCGCCGCGCCTCCGCGATCTTCGACAATGATCCGCAATATCCCTTTGCCCGCGATCTTTTCGAAAGCATGGCGGTGGCGGATTACGGCGATGTTCTGCTGGATTACGGCAATCACCAGGCGACGCCGGCGCTGATCGAGCAGGAAGCTGCCAGGATCATCGCCGGCGGCGCCTATCTGCTCGGCCTCGGCGGTGACCATTTCGTCACCTGGCCGCTACTCAGGGCCCATTTTGCCAAGCACGGACCGCTGGCACTGGTGCATTTCGACGCCCATCAGGACACTTGGGATGATGACGGACAACGCATCGACCACGGCTCCTTCGTCGCCCGCGCCGTGCGCGAGGGCGTCATCGATGCGGGCCATTCGATCCAGATCGGCATCCGCACGCAAGCACCGGCGGATTTCGGCATCCGCATCCTCTTCGGCCATGAGGTGGAGGATATGGGCGCCGAGGCGATCGCGCAGACGATCCTCAACCATGTCGGCCAGCGCCCTTGCTATCTGACCTTCGATATCGATTGCCTCGACCCGGCCTTTGCTCCCGGAACGGGCACACCTGTCGCCGGCGGCCCGTCCTCGGCCAGGATCCTCTCGGTGCTGCGCAAGCTCGGCCCTCTCGACATTCGCGGCTCGGATGTGGTGGAGGTGGCGCCGGCCTATGATCATGCCGATATTACCGCCATTGCCGGTGCAACCGTCGCCATGTATATGCTTGGCCTGCGGGCGGAGCGGCTTTCCGCTGCCCGTTAAGAAACTGATTCATGCTGCGGATAAACTGAATCCGCCGATCCTGCCAACCCTCTGATCTTCTGGACAAATGACATGAGCGCGAAAATCTTCATCGATGGCGAACACGGTACCACGGGGCTGCAGATCCGCACCCGCATGGCCGGCCGCCGCGATGTCCAGCTCCTGTCCATTCCGGAAGCGGAACGGCGCAATGCCGCCATGCGCGAGGATCTTCTCAACAGCGCCGATATCGCCATCCTGTGCCTGCCGGACGATGCCTCGCGGGAGGCGGTCTCCATGCTCTCCGGCAATAACAAGGTGCGGATCATCGATACTTCCACCGCCTATCGGGTGGCGGAGGACTGGGCCTATGGCTTTGCCGAAATGGACAAGGCGCAGGCAGACAAGATCCGCTCGGCCCGTTGCGTCGCCAATCCGGGCTGCTATCCGACGGGCGCAATCAGCCTGATCCGGCCGCTGCGCGCGGCGGGCCTCCTGCCGGACGGCTATCCGGTCTCGGTCAATGCGGTTTCCGGCTATACGGGCGGCGGCAAGCAGATGATTGCGCAGATGGAGGATGCCGGCCGCGCGGACGCAATCTCCGCCAATAATTTCCTCTATGGCCTGACGCTGAAGCACAAGCATGTGCCGGAGATGAAGATCCACGGCCTGCTCGATCGTGCGCCGCTCTTTTCGCCGTCGGTGGGGCGGTTCCCGCAGGGCATGATCGTGCAGGTGCCGCTTTTCCTCGACGATCTGAAGGCGGGAACGACGCTGGAGAGCATTCACGCCGCGCTGATCTCGCATTATGCCGGCCAGGACATCGTCCGCGTTACGCCTCTCGAGGAGAGCGCTGCGCTGTCGCGCATCGATGCCGAGGAACTGGCCGGTCAGGACACGATGAAGCTCTTCGTCTTTGGATCGGAGGGCGGCGCGCATGTGAACCTCGTCGCCCTGCTGGACAATCTGGGCAAGGGCGCTTCGGGCGCGGCCGTCCAGAACATGGACCTGATGCTCTCGGCCTGACAGAGCAGCAAAGGAGGCGGGAATGCTGGATCATATCGGTCTTTCGGTCGCGGATCTTGCCGTTTCCCGCGCCTTCTACGAGGCTGTGATGCCGACGCTCGGGGCAGCCTGCGTGATGGCGGTGACGGCGCAGGAGACCGGCGGCACCTATGAGGGCGCGGGCTACGGCCTGAATGGCAAACCGTCCTTCTGGATCGGCAGCGGCGGGCGCAGCCGCGGCAGCGTCCATCTTGCCTTCGTGGCGCAAAGCCGGGCCGCGGTGGACGCGTTCTACGCGGCGGCCATCGCCGCCGGGGGCCGCGACAACGGTCCGCCGGGACTTCGCGTGCACTATCACCCCCATTATTACGCCGCCTTCGTGCTCGATCCGGATGGCCACAATATCGAGGCCGTGTGCCACCACCCGTCTGCGACGCCGTGAACGGCCATGACAGGCGGTCTCCAGAACGGTCCGCAAAACTTTTCCCAGGGCGATCCCCAGGAAGACCCCCTGCTGATTCGTGACCGCCTGACCGCCTGGCAGTTGAAAGCGCCACGCCTGCTCGCAGATACCTATACGAGCCGCCTTTACCGCGTTGGACGGGCGGATGGTACGGGGGCCATCCTCAAGCTCCTGAAGCCGGAGGGACAGCATGAGCGGGCAGGTTTTGTCTATCTCGCTTGGCGGGACGGTTCTGGCGCGGTGCGCCTGCTGGCACAGGATGCTGACGCCTGCCTGCTGGAGGATGCCGGTGCGACGAGCCTTGCCGACCTGCACGCGCGCGAGGGAGATCGGGGCGCGACCCCGATCCTTAGCGCTCTGCTACCGCTCCTGCACGCCCCTTCCCGTCAATCGCCGCCGGCCGATCTCGTGCCGCTGGAGCGGCATTTCCGAAGCCTCTTCATGCTTGCCGGCACGGATGGCCCGCACCGCGAGATGGCGCTTTGGGCGACGGAGGAAGCACGCGACCTTCTGGCCTCAGAGGCGCGCCGCATTCCACTGCATGGCGATTTGCATCACGACAATGTCCTGCAGGGTGCGGATCGGCGGTGGCGGGCGATCGACCCCCAGGGGCTGATCGGCGATCCCGCCTACGAGGTGGCCAATCTCTTCGGCAATCCGTCTGGTCCGCATCTGTTTGCCCCGGAGCGCGTTACCGCCCTTGCGCAGGCATTCGCCCCGGCTGTGGGGTCGTGCAGCCCTGCAAGGATCCTGCGCTATGGCGGCGTCCATGCCATGCTCTCGGTCGCCTGGTCGCTGGAGCGGCCGGATGATGCCGACGCGGTGACCAATATTCGCGAGCGACTGGCCGTCGCCGGCTTCATCCGCTCTCAGCTCGCGCGCGCCGGCTCGCTGCGGCGAAATTCTCCGTAGAAGCCACGCCAGTGGCTCAGGGCGAAGGCCAGAACCAGAAGGCCACCCGCCTGGTGCAGCAGGCCGAGCTCGATCGGCACATGCAGCAGAAGCGTTGCAATGCCGATCATGGCCTGCAGACAGACGAGGCAAAACAGCAGCATGGCACCCTTGGCATGGGTGGTTCCGGGCCGCCGGGCGATCGAGACCAGCATGTGGACCAAGGTCAAGGTGAGCAGCAGGTAGGCGCCGCAGCGATGGACGAACTGCACCGTCTTCGGATTTTCGAAGAGATTGATCCACCACGGCTGCTGGACGAAGAGATCGCCGGGAAGGAGCGCCCCATCCATCAGCGGCCAGGTATTATAGGCATAGCCGGCATCCAGGCCGGCAACCAGCGCGCCGAGATAGATCTGGATCAGAGCCAGCACCGCCAGCCCGCCCGCGGCAAGATGCGAATGGCGGCTCGGAGGCGCATCGACGCACTGCGGTGTCAGCCCCCGCATGATCCAGACGCAGGCGGAGAAAATAAGACAGGCAATCGTCAGATGGGTGGCCAGGCGATATTGCGAGACATCGGTGCGTTCGGCGAGTCCCGAGGAAACCATCCACCAGCCGATGAAGCCCTGGAACCCGCCCAGCGCTAAGAGCCCGACCAGCGGCATGCGCAGGCGCTTCTCGACCCGGCCGGTCAGCCAGAAGACCAGGAGCGGCAGGCCGAAGATCAGCCCTATGGTGCGCGCCAGCAGCCGGTGCGCCCATTCCCACCAGAAAATGGTCTTGAACTCGTCCAGCGACATGCCCCTGTTGATCTGCTGATATTCAGGGATCTGCTTGTAGAGCTGGAATTCTTCCTCCCATTCGGCCACCGAGAGCGGCGGAATGACGCCGTGGATCGGCTTCCACTCGGTGATCGACAGGCCGCTATCGGTCAGCCTTGTGGCGCCGCCGACCAGCACAAGACAGACAAGCGTGATGATGACAACCTGCAGCCAGCGACGCAGCAGCAGGCGATTGCGCTCCACATCCCGGTCGCGCACCTGCTTTTCATCGAGGATCGTCTGCGAGGCCACCATGACCTTCTCCTGACATTTGTCATTACTGTCATCTGGCGTTGATTTGCCTCATTAGCCGGTGCAAAACAAGGCCAAGGGCTTTGCGGCATGCGGTCGCGGCAGCTGGCCGCAGAACAGGTCATGCTGCGGGTGATGATCCCGATCGTTCTACTGGTCGTGGTCCACGAATGTGGTAGATGGGGTCGCAGGCGGTCGGCACGGCCGCGATGGTACCGCAATGGTAATGGGAGGCGCAGCATGCCGGTTCGGCTGAAAAAACTCGTCGGCACGATCCTTCTGGTCGTCCTGGTGTCGCTCTATGCCGTGCTGGCCACGACGATCGCAACGCTGGCGCTCTCGCAGCAGCCCTGGTGGGTGCATCTTCTGTATTTCGGCTTCAGCGGCATTCTGTGGGTCCTGCCCGCTATGCTGATCATCAAATGGATGGCAGGGCCTCGCGCTCGCTGAATTCACGCTCTGTTTACCACAGCCTATCATGAGCGGGTGTCGCAGAGGCCTGCTTAAACGGCTTGTTGGCACCTTGGCCCTACCCTGAGCAGGTTCCGGAAAAATGTCCCACGGTTTTCCGACCAGAACCTGCGTCAAAACAATAAACTAAGCGGACGAAGCGTTGGCGGGCCAATGCAAGTCTGCTTAGCCGGCGGTGGCAAAGGAGCGTAGGCGTGCAAAAACTCAATCCGGCGATCGTGATGGCGGACAGCGCGGCAGATCCCCCGGGCGAGACTGCCGCCACCGCAACCACGGTCGGTTCGTTGCCTGTCGGGGGTTCCGAGGGCGGCCCCTCCCCCTCCGGCGGCAAATTCTGCGTGGTGGAGCTCTGTGACCTCAGCGAGGGCCTTCTTGCCGATTGGCGCGATCTGGAACCTTTCCCGCACAATTCCCCGCATCAGAGCCTTGCCTGGTGCCAGACCTGGTGCGCCGCACATGGCGGAAGCCTGCTCATCGTACGCGGCCGGACGCTGGATCGGACCGTCTTTCTCCTGCCGCTTTCCGTCTCAAGCCGGCTTGGCCTGCGCATCGCGCAGTTCCCCGGCGGCCGCTACAACAATTTGAATACCGGCCTCTTCGCCGAGGACTTTCAGCCCGGTGCCGAGGAGCAGCTGCATATTGCCAGTGGGTTGCGGGAGGTGCTGAAAGGCCGTGTAGACCTGGTGGCGCTGGAAGCCATGCCGCGCGTCTGGCGCGGGCGTCGCCATGCCCTCTCCGATCTGGCCGGCCACGAACATGCCAATCATTCGTTCCAGCTGCCGCTTCTTTCCAGCTTCGAACAGACCCTGGCGCAGGTGAATGCGAAGCGGCGGCGCAAGAAATTCCGGCTCCAGACAAGGCGCATGGAGGAGATCGGCGGCTATCACTATGTCACGCCGGCCGATCACGCCGAAAGCCATGCGCTTCTCGACCTCTTCTTCCGGCAGAAGGCCGCCCGCTTCAGAGCTCAGGGCCTGCCGGACGCGTTTGCCGAAGCAGCTGTCCGGCAGTTCTTTCACGGCCTGCTCGATGGCTGGCCTTCCGGCCTCGACCATCCGCTGATGCTGCGGGCAATCCGCCTCAAGGCCGGCGATGAGGATCTCGTTCCCGCCATTGCCGGCCTGACCCGCAAGGGCGATCACATCATCTGCCAGTTCGGGTCGATCGACGAGACCATCGTGCCGGAGACCAGCCCCGGCGAACTGCTCTTCTGGCACATGATCGAGGAGGGCTGCCGCAGCGAGGCCGCACTTTTCGATTTCGGGGTCGGCGACCAGCTCTACAAGCGCAGCTGGTGCCCGGTTGAAACCGTGCTTTACGACGTGGTCGTGCCGATCTCGAGGCTCGGCGCCATGGCCTCGCTCGGCCATTCGGCGGTGACCCAGGCAAAGGCCAGGATCAAGCGTCACCCGCTCGCCTATCGTCTGGTGCAGCGCCTGCGCTCGAAGCGGCAGACGGTATCGGAAACAGCGGACTGACGCCTGCCCGGCCTAAGGGTCAAAACGTGATCACCTGAAATGCTCTATCCCTTTGTTTTTTACGCAGTCCGGACGCAAAACCGCTGACGCAGTTTTGCTGGACCTGCTCTAGCATGCTCGTCAGGCGGCGTAGCGTCCGCTGCGGCTCGGCCGCCCATCGATCTGTGCCGACATGACCAGCGGTTCGGGATGTCCGGCGGCTTCGAAGGCCTGGAGATGCTCATTGACCCCCTCGGCATCCGCCTGCGGCATGGAGAGGATGAGCTCTGCGGCCTCCCCGCGCGTCAGACGCCCCAATCCGCGCGCATCGGCCTGACCGCATTCGACCAGAACCAGATCATAGGCGCCGGTCAGCGCGTCGAGGATCATCGTCAGGCGATCGGCGCCGCGCATGGCCTGCTCGGCATCGGCATTGCCCTGTGGGATGATGTGGGCTTCCGACAGGCGATCCGGGTGGATCGTCTCTCCGAAGGGTGTGGTGCCGCACAGAAGATCGGTAATGCCCGGAAGGCGGCTGCTCTCGGCCATGAGCCGGGTCGGGCAGCCCGAGCCTGTCATGTCGACCAGGACGACCGTCCGGCCGGCCTCCGCAATTTCCCGGGCCAGCAGCACGGTGGCGGTCGATCCTTCGTCGCCGGTCGGCGAGACGGCAATCGCCAGTGGCGAATTGCGCCGCAGCAGGTAGTCGCGCACCGCTTCGAGGCTGAGCGCAACCGATTCGCCTGCCACGATCTCCAGCCTGTCGTCCTGCTGGTCTTCAGCGGGATCCTGCGCTTCGTGCTGCGGCGCGGTCGCCGGCGTCAGTGCGGCGAGATCCCGATCGGCAGAGGCCGCGAATTCATCGTCCTGCGGATTGTCGGCCGCCCGGCCCCGCTCTCTGTCCGGCTGGCTGTCCAGCTCACTTGCCGGCGCCATCCGCCGCTGCTCCTGCAGGGCCGCCAGGCGTGCATCCGTTCGACGGTCATAGTCATGCTCGCTCTCGACGGGGCGAAGTCCGCGACCCGTAAACAAGGCAAGCACGATGATGCCGATGCAATAGAAGAGGAAGGCCGCCAGCGCGACGACGATGGTGATCGGAATGATCTTCGGGAAATAGGGCTCCACCGGTTCGATGGCGGTGGATACGACGCGGGCATCGGCCGGGCTGGAATTCGGATCCACCCGCGATGCCGCCTCGCGATAGCGGGCCAGGTAGGTTTCCAGAAGCTGGCGCTGGGCAGCCGCCTCGCGTTCCAGATCGCGCAGCCCCACTTCGTCTTCGCCGGCGCGGGCCGAATCGGCCTTGACGCCGTTCAGCTGCTGCATCAGCTGCTGTTCGCGCAGCCGCGCCACGCCGGCTTCGTTTTCCAGGCTCGCCAGGATCTTGCGGGTCTCCGCTTCGATCTGCTGGCGAATGCCGGACAGTTGCGCACGAAGGCCCTTGAGGCGCGGATGCCCTTCCATCAACGAGATGGAGGCCTGCGAGACTTCCGCCTGGATATTTGCCTCGGTATCCTTCAGGCGCTGCACGACGGAGGAGCTGACCACGTCCGACAGCGTGTCGAAGCCGGTGCCGGCCTTCAAGGCGGCGCTGACATTCTGGGCACGCGCTTCGGCATTGGCACGCTCGGCACGCACGCGTGCCAGTTCCTGCGATATGTCGTTCAGCTGCTGCGAGGAAAAACTCGTATTCTCCCCCGACTGGAAAAGCCCGGCCGTGGTGCGATAATCGGCGACCTTCTTCTCTGCCTCGCGGACGCGTTCGCGCAAGCCCGCGATTTCGGGTTCGAGCCAGCGCGTCGTCTCCGAATGCGTATCCAGCTTCACGCCGCTCTGTGTCGACAGGTAGACTTCCGCCATCTTGTTGGGGATGGCTGCGGCGAGTTTCGGATCCTCAGAGGCCATTTCGATGGCGATCACGCGCGAGCCTTCGACGGGGAAAACCTGCAGCTTCTCGCGGAATGCCTTGATGACCCGGTCCTCCGGCGGCAGGTCCATCGGATCCTGCTTCAGCCCCATCAGCACGAGGGGATCGGGCAGAAGCGCATGGGCATCCGGATCGAATTCCTTCAGGTCCGAGAGCTTCAGGTCGCGCGCAACCTGACGGATCAGGTCCGCCGACTGCAGGATCTGCGCCTGGCTGACGATATTATATTGATCGAGTACCTGCTCATTGCCGTCCTGCGACGCACTGCCGGTCAGGTTGGTGTCGCGGGTTTCGATCAGGAGCCGCGTTTCCGCCTTGTAATCCGGCGTCATCAGGCTGGAGCCGACAAAGGCAAGCACGGCGGCAACGGCCGTTGTCGTCAGGATGGAGGTGCGACGTTCCCAGATGGCAGCGAAGAGCTGTCCGATATCGATATCCGCATCCTGATGACTGCTTACGCCCGACATTGCGCCACTCCAACTCATGAATGAAGAGCAAACCTAAATCAACGTGGTAAGCGCCGGGTTAACGGAGGCGGTCCTGCCGGAAAAAACCGACACCTGCGCGTATCTTTACCCTGCATTAACCCTAACGGTTGGATAACAGCAGAACGTTACTTCTCTCAGCCGGAGTCCGCGCGGATGGTGTTCGCACGTCGCAAACCTATGATGGCCCTGGCGCTTGCCAGCGCCCTGGTCGCAGCCCTTTCGGGATGCACCTCCTATCAGCCGGCGCCGCGCTCGTTCCAGCAGGCAACGATCCAGCCCTATCGTCTCGATAGCGGCGACCGCCTGCGTGTAACCGTCTTCGACCAGCCGAACCTGACCAATACCTACACGGTCGACCAGGCCGGCTATATCTCCTTCCCGCTGGTCGGCCAGGTGCCGGCGCGCGGCGAAACATTGGCGAGCCTCGAAGGCGGCCTCGCTGCCAAGCTCCGGCAGGGCTTCCTGCGCGATCCGGATGTCAGCATCGAGGTCGACCGCTACCGGCCCGTCTTCGTGATGGGTGAAGTCGGACGCCCAGGCCAATATTCCTACGTGCCCGGCATGACGATCCAGAATGCCGTGGCTGTCGCCGGCGGCTTCACGGCGCGCGGCAATCAGCGGGATGTCGATGTGACGCGCAAGATCAATGGCCGGGTGCTTACGGGGCGCACCGGCATTTCCAGCACGGTGCTCGCCGGCGATACGATCTATGTCCGCGAGCGGCTGTTCTGATCGCAATGATGTCAGATGCTCCTCCCCTCCGGATCATCCACTGTTTCCGTTCGCCGGTGGGTGGAATTTTCCGACATGTCCGCGACCTGGTGGAGCGGCATGTGGCAGAAGGCCACCAGGTGGGCATATTGTGCGACAGTTCGACCGGCGGCGCCCATGAAGATGCTTTGTTCAAGGCGCTGCTGCCGCAGCTTTCTCTCGGCCTGATCCGTCTGCCGATCCGGCGGGCGATCAGTCCATCCGACCTCCTGGCCCTGCAAGCCAGTTACAGACATATCAAGAAATTGCAGCCGGATATCCTGCATGGACATGGCGCCAAAGGCGGCCTCGTCGTGCGGTTGATCGGCTCGAAGCTGCGGGCAGAGAAGTATTGCGTCGCCCGCTTCTATTCCCCGCATGGCGGCAGCCTGCATTACGACCGCAAGCGGCCGTCCGGCCAGATCGTGCTGCGGGCGGAGCGCTTTCTGGAGCGCTTCACCGATCAGCTGGTCTTCGTCTGTCGCTACGAGCAGGATGTCTATGAGGAGAAGGTCGGCCGGCCGCGCACGCCTGCACGGATCATCTACAACGGCATCACCGCCGCCGAATTCGCACCGGTCGAGACTCAGGCCAGCGCGGCGGACTTTCTCTATATCGGCATGATGCGCGACCTCAAGGGGCCGGATGTCTTCATCAATGCGCTCGCGGCGGCCGAACATCGCCTCGGCCGGACGCTGTCCGCCGTGATGGTGGGGGACGGGCCGGACAAGGACCGTTACCGCGGCATGATTGCCGAGCGCGGCCTGACGCAACGCGTGCGGCTATACGATGCCATGCCGGCGCGGGAGGCCTTCGCCCTTGGCCGCATCGTCGTGGTTCCGTCGCGGGCGGAGGCGATGCCCTATATCGTGCTCGAGGCGCTGGCGGCGGGCAAGCCGCTGATCGCCTCGCGCGTCGGCGGCATTCCGGAAGTGCTCGGCGGTGACAGTGCGGCGCTTGCCACAGCAGGCGACGCGGATGATCTCGCCCGCCTGATGCAGGACACGATCCAGGACAAGGATTGGCAGCAACGCGTGATGCCGGATGCGCAGGCCTTCCGCGCCCGCTTCTCCGCCACCAGCATGGCCGACGACATGTTGCGGCTCTATCGCGAACGACTTGCCGTCATAAGCGCAAAACTTTCTTAGCTTCTTGCTGATATTCCAGCAGCATCGCGCATCATGTAGACGCACGGCGCTGTTGGCGGCACTTCAGGGGCGCAGGCATCATGCCTCGACGCCCCTCCCGGGCTTGCCGCGGGTGACCGAGGGATAGGAGCCTGGCCATGACCGAGCCGGCACAGGAAGAGTTCGATGTGGAGGCCCTGCGCCGCAAGGTTTCCGATTTTTACGATCGCAACACGACCGCCGGCCAGACCGCGCTTCCGGAACTGAACCCGTTCGCGCGCCAGATTGCCGAACAGTTCCGCGACGCCACCAAGAGCCCGGCCATGCTGATCGGCCAGATCCGGCTGCTTGAGGGCGCCATGCTGTCGCTGGCGGGCCTCGCCAGCGCTCTCGTGACCGGCTTCGGCGAGCGGGCTGACCTGGCCTGGCATCTCCTCGCAATGGGACTGACGGGCGCTCTCTGCGTATTTTTCCTGCAGATCGCCGATGCCTACCAGATCCCGTCCCTGCGGGCGGCACACCGCATCACGCTGCGCCTCGTGGCGGCATGGCTTGCGGCTTTCGCGCTGCAGATCCTCATCACCAGTGTGTTCGGCCTTCGCCTGCCTCTTGCGACGCTGATCCTCTGGGGCGCCGGCGGCACGGTCCTGCTTCTCGGCCTGCGCCATCTGGTGGCATTCGGCATTCGCAACTGGTCGCGAAACGGCATCATGGAACGGCGCGCCGTGATCGTCGGCGGCGGACAGCCCGCCAAGGATCTGGTGCGGGCGCTCGAAAAACAGGCCGATAACGACATTCGCATCTGCGGCATATTCGACGATCGCGGCAGCGGCCGCTCGCCGGACGTGGTGGCCGGCTATCCGAAGCTCGGCACCTTTGGTGAACTGGTGGAATTTGCCAGGCTTGCCCGCATCGACATGCTGATCATTGCCCTGCCGGCAACGGCGGAACAGCGCATTCTGCAATTGGTGAAGAAGCTCTGGATCCTGCCCGTCGACATCCGCCTCGCAGCCCATGCGCATCAGCTGCGCTTTCGCCCGCGCGCCTACAGCCATGTCGGCGCCGTACCGATGCTCGATATTTACGACAAGCCGCTCCGCGACTGGGACTCGGTTGCCAAGCGGCTGTTCGACATCACCTTTTCGGTCCTGGCCCTGCTCTTGGCCTGGCCGGTGATGATCGGCTGCGCGATCGCCGTCAAGGCGACCTCGAAGGGGCCGGTCTTCTTCGTGCAGAAGCGCCATGGCTTCAACAATGAGGTGATCGACGTCTTGAAGTTCCGCTCCATGTATACCGAGCTGAGCGATCCCACTGCCAAGAAGGCGGTTACCAAGAATGATCCGCGCGTGACGCCGGTTGGCCGCTTCCTGCGCAAATCCTCGCTGGACGAGCTGCCGCAGCTGTTCAATGTCTTGCGCGGCGAACTTTCGCTCGTCGGACCCCGCCCGCATGCCGTCCATGCGCAGACCGGCGAACGCAAATATGTCGATGTCGTCGAAAGCTATTTCGCAAGGCACCGGGTCAAGCCCGGGGTGACAGGCTGGGCGCAGATCAACGGCCTGCGCGGCGAGCTGGACAGCGACGAGAAGATCAGGGCCCGCACCGCCCACGATCTGGATTACATCGAGAACTGGTCCCTCTGGCTCGATCTCAAGATCCTGTTCCTGACACCGATCCGGCTTCTCAATACGGAGAATGCCTATTGACCGGCGCCGTCGACAGTCGATCCCGGCTTCTCAAACCGCAGCTCGCCGGTGTGCGCCTGTTCGGTTCGGCGCTGGTCTTTGCCGGCGTGTTTCTCTCGGGCTTCGTGATATCCGAGCCCGCGCCCTACGAGCTGCTGATGGCGGTGCAGATCGCATTGTGGTTCCTGCTCGGCCTGAAGATTTCAAAAACGGTCGGCGCGCTCCTGATCTTCTTCCTGCTCTTCAACATCGGCGGCCTGTTCTCCCTGACAGTCATGGGCGATCTCACCGGCGCGCCGATGTATATCGCCGTTTCGCTGTTCCTGGCGCTCTCCTCGGTCTTCTACGCGGCAATCGTTGAAGACGACCACCGGCGCCTGGTGCTGATCTGCCAGGCCTGGGTGCTCGGCGCCACACTCACCTCGCTGCTCGGAATACTGGGCTATTTCCATGCTTTTCCCGGTGCCGAGATCTTCACGCTTTACGATCGTGCCAAGGGCGCCTTTCAGGATCCCAACGTCTTCGGCCCCTATCTCGTCGCCCCTGCCCTCTATCTGATGTACCGCATTCTGAGCGCGCCGCTGGCCCGCACGCTGCTTTATCTGCCGGGGCTCTTGATCCTCGTTCTCGGCATCTTCCTGTCCTTCTCCCGCGCCGCCTGGGCGCTGTTTGCCTTTGCCGGTTTGGCCCTCGTCGTCATCATGCTGCTGAAGGAGCGCACCGCAGCCTTCCGCCTGAAGATCTTCACGCTGGCGATCGCTGCCATTGTCGTGGTGCTTCTGGCCATTGCCGGCGCCATGCAATCCAAGAAAGTGTCCGATCTCTTCCTCAGCCGGGCGAAGCTGGTGCAGGATTACGATGATTCCCGGCTCGGACGCTTCGAGCGGCACAAGATCGGCTTCCTGATGTCGATGGAACGTCCGCTGGGCATGGGTCCCATGGTGCTCGGCAAGACATTCGGCGAAGATGAACACAACATATGGCTGAAGTCGCTGACGACTTACGGCTGGCTTGGTTTCGTGGCCTATGTCGCGCTGATGTGGACAACGCTCATCATCGGGTTTCGCGGCCTGCTTCGCGAGCGGCCATGGCAGCCATTCCTGATGATCGCCTGGATCACCCTTCTGGGGCATGCCCTCATCGGCAATGTCATCGATATCGATCACTGGCGCCACGTCTATATCCTGTTCGGCATTGTCTGGGGCTGCCACGCCCTGGAACGGGCGAGCGAGCGCCGGGCCAGACGCGTGCCCCGACCAGGTTCCGCCCGGCTTCAAGCTCCGGCAACGCCCTAAGCCCGACCCTACGCGACCCTTGACCTCGGCGCCCTCGGTTCCACATCCTGGGGATCGACAGACACAAGACGATTGGGAGCATGGCATGCCTATCAAAGGTTCGGATCCGACGGCGACATCGCCGGTCATTGCAGCCGGCGCAGAGGGGCTCCAGCGCCGCGGCCGGACTTCAGTGACCGCGCAGATCTCAGCCCTGGTATCGGCCTGGGTGTTGGCATGATCAGCAAGGAACAGATCCGCGCCGCCCGCGCCATGCTCAACCTCTCGCCGGAAGCGCTCTCGGCCGAGGCCGGGCTTTCGCATCACGATTATCTGGCCATCGAGACGGGTCAGCAACCCGGCGACCTGGCAAGTCTCGAAATGCTAAGGGCGGTCTTCGAACGCCACGGCGTCGTGTTCTTGGCATCGGGCGAAGACGATCCCGGCGCAGGCCCTGGCCTGCGGCTTCGGACCGGCCCTTCGGAGGAAGGGATCCGGCCCGAAAACCTGAGCTCCGCCAACGACGGATAAATTTTCACGCGCGAGGAACCTTGCGGGTTTTGCAACGTTTACGCGTGAAGGGAAGATGATGAGCCCGCAGGCTTCCAGTCTGCGGCGCTTGAGGCTGTGACGAAGCGCGATATCCACCCTGCAAGGATTGACAGTGTCGGCGACGAAGGTCGCCCGGCCGAAAGCCGCAGCTTCGAGGCGGCAAAGCGCGAGGAGTAGTTATGACGCAGCATCTTGATCAGCAGAGCGTGAGCGGCCAGGGCCTTCGCAAGGTGTGGAACGTCAGCGAATTTGCGCGGCGCTACCGGCTCGACCAGCGCGAGGAGAACCGTCTCCTGAAGCTCCTCGGCCCCTATGCATCCGAACAGGAACTGTTGATGAACGCGACCCGCGCGCCGATCTTCCGCTAGGCCGCCTTCATCGCTTGGCGGTCTGGCGTCACGCGCTTTGCCCGAAGCCTGACCCGCCGGACAGGCCCGTCTTTGCCTCGCGGACAGGCGCGCCTTTCCGGCGCACGGCATCCGCATCGATGCCAGCAATCGCGCTTTGCGATACTCCCCATAAATGCTGACCGGGATTGCCATTTTGGCCTTGCACCTTCGAGCCCGAGTCTTTAAGGAGGTCGTGCTTCACACGTGAAGCGGGTCGGGGCGTAGCGCAGCCCGGTAGCGCACTTGACTGGGGGTCAAGGGGTCGCTGGTTCGAGTCCAGTCGCCCCGACCATTTTCAACTTCCACAGCCATTTCCCCCAGGAATGGCTCCACCAATCCTCCAGCGTCAGACGGCCGTTTCGGCCCCACGAGCGGCTCTCCTCCGCCCCGCGGCGTCGCGCAACTGCGCCTTTGGCGGAACCGATGGCCGCCCAGCCGGTTTTCCTTCCATCATTCTGGAGAAATATCTCCAGAAGTATGGAGGATTTGACATGAAAACCGATACCTGGCTGACGATCATCTGCAGCATGATGGTGAATGCCGTTCTGTTCGGAACAGGCGCCATCGCCGTTCTCTCCGTTCCCCTCCTCTCCGCCCATGCGACCATTCTTCTGCCGGCGGTAATCGTCGCAAGCTTCGTTGCCGCGCCGTTCATTGCCGCAAAAATCGCACCGCGCATGCGCATCCGCGCCTGGGGCCGCGATGCCTGGTGTGAAGGCGATGTCCTGTCCGGCTAAGGCCCTTGTCGAGGGTCGGAAGACCACGACATGATTAGGCACGACGAGTTCCGGGATGGCGAACGAGACCGAAGCTCGCCATCGGCTCGCGCCGGGCTTGGACCTGTTCGATCGGAGCATGATTGGATCGGAACCGGACAGGTCCGAGGAGCAGCGAACCGAGAGCAGGTCCAGCAAGAATGCGGCAGCGGTTGCGTCCGGACCGCTAAAAAACAAAGAGATAGAGCATTTCAGGTGATCCCGTTTTTACCGGAAATACTCTAGCGCACCTGATCCAGAAGCCGCTTGCATTCCAGAAGATCGAACAGGGCTTCCTGCAGCAGCGCGCGGTCTTCCTTGCCGACCGAACTCTTGCCGATGGAGAGTTCCGGCGCCCCGTCATCCGCACCATTGCCGAAGCCGAAGAACCGGCCGCTCGGCTTGGGCTTGGCCCGTCCCACCAACTGATCCTCTTCGTCCAGGCCGACCTTCGGCTCAGCGCCGCCGCGATCGCTGTTGGCGGCCATGATGGCCTCCATCGTCGCCACGTCGCCAGAGGCGATGGCGGAGACGAATTTGTTGCCATTGGTCTTGAGGAGCTTCTGGACGCCCTTGATCGTATAGCCATGATCATAGAGCAGATGCCGGATGCCTTTCAGAAGATCGACATCTTCCGGACGGTAATAGCGGCGTCCGCCGCCGCGCTTCATCGGCTTGATCTGCGGGAAGCGGGTTTCCCAGAACCGCAGCACATGTTGCGGAAGATCAAGGTCGTCGGCCACTTCACTGATGGTCCGGAAGGCGTCCGGGCTTTTTTCCACGCAACTGATCTCCGAGAAGCTGTTTGCGACTCACAAACGGCGAGTTTGCCACATCGGCATCATTTCAACGATTTGCGTGGGGGATTTCAAGCTTTTTCAGAAACAGGCGGCGATCTTCCCGCTGGATTCAGCTGGCCGGGTTGACCGGCTTCTGCTTGGCCTTGCGCAGCAGATGCGCCTTCAGGATGCGCTGCTTCAGCACATTGGAGGCCTTGAAGGTCATCACCTTGCGCGGCGAGATCGGCACTTCTTCACCGGTCTTCGGATTGCGGCCGATGCGCTCGTTCTTGGAGCGGATCTGGAACGTGGCAAAGGAGGAGAGCTTGACCGTTTCGCCACGCACGATGGCGTTGCAGATTTCATCGATCACCGTTTCGACGAGTTCCGCCGACTCGGTGCGGGAAAGGCCGACCTTGCGAAACACCGACTCCGCCAGATCTGCTCGTGTCACTGTTTTGCCGGCCATCTTCCCCGCCCGTCGAACTTCGTTTCTGTCACCGCCGCCAAACACTATGTTCCTTGCAGGCCAGGGTCAAGCACTTGTAAAAGCGAGATTACCAGCGCAGCAGGAGCGCGCCCCAGGTAAAGCCGCCGCCCATGGCTTCGAGCATTACCAGATCGCCCTGCTTGATGCGTCCGTCCGCTGCGGCAACCGACAGAGCCAGCGGGATCGACGCCGCCGAGGTATTGCCATGCAGGTCCACGGTCACCACCACCTTCTCCGGTGCGATGCCGAGTTTCTTCGCCGAGCCGTCGATGATCCGGCGATTGGCCTGGTGCGGCACAAGCCAGTCGAGGCTTTCGGCCGTGGTGCCGGTGGCGGCAAAGGCTGCCTCGATCACGTCGGTGATCATGCCGACCGCATATTTGAAGACCTCGCGGCCCTCCATGCGCAAATGGCCGACAGTGCCGGTGGATGAGGGACCGCCATCGACATAGAGCTTGTCCTTGTGCGAGCCGTCCGACCGCAGATGGGCGGTCAAGACACCGCGATCCTCGACAGTCCCCGCACTGTCCACCGCTTCAAGCACCAAAGCGCCCGCGCCGTCGCCGAACAGCACGCAGGTCGTCCTGTCGGTCCAGTCGAGAATGCGGGAAAAGGTCTCGGCGCCGATGACCAGCGCGCGCTTGGCCAGACCCGCCCGCAGATGCGCATCGGCGGTCGCCATGGCATAGACGAAACCGGTGCAGACGGCCTGGACGTCGAAGGCGTAGCCATGCGTCATGCCCAGGCGGTGCTGGATATTCACCGCCGTCGCCGGAAACGTGTTGTCGGGCGTCGATGTGGCAACGATGACAAGGTCGATATCGGCGGGCGTCAGGCCGGCCCGGTCGAGCGCGGCGCGGGCCGCCTGCTCGCCAAGCGATGCCGTTGTTTCGCCGTCGCCGGCAATATAGCGCTGGCGGATACCCGTTCGCTGAACGATCCAATCGTCCGACGTCTCGACGAGTTCCTCCAGTTCCTTGTTGGGAACCACGCGTTGGGGCAGAGCCGAACCAAAGCCTCGAACAACTGAACGGATCATACTTGACTGTTTCCTGTCTTCACGCTGCTTCTTCCGGCCCTGCAGGGGGCAGGCGGCGGGCGTGATAAGCTTTCAAATCCTGCGCTATCTTCTCGTTCAGCGCATTGCGGGCCATATCGTAGCCGACATCGATCGCCGAGGCATAGCCTTCCGCATCCGTGCCGCCATGGCTCTTGATGACGATGCCGTTCAGACCGAGGAAGACGCCGCCATTGACCTTGCGCGGATCCATCTTCTCGCGCAGCCGGTCGAAGGCGCCCTTGGCAAAAAGATAGCCGATCTTGGCAAAGATGGTGCGCGACATGGCCGCCCGCAACAGTTCCGCCATCTGCTTGGCCGTGCCTTCGGCCGTTTTCAAGGCAATATTGCCGGTAAAGCCCTCGGTCACGACGACATCCACCACACCGCGGCCGATATCGTCGCCTTCGACGAAGCCGTGATAGGAAATGGTCGACAGGTTGGCCTCGCGGATCATGCGGCCGGCCTCCCTCACCTCTTCCTGACCCTTCACCTCTTCGACGCCGACATTCAGAAGGCCGACCGTCGGACGGTCGATCTCGAAGAGCGCGCGCGCCATGGCGCCACCCATAAGCGCGAAATCGAGCAATTGCTGGGCATCGGCGCCGATCGTCGCGCCAATATCCAGGACGATGCTCTCGCCGCGCAGCGTCGGCCAGATCCCGGCGATCGCCGGCCGCTCGATGGTGGCCATTGTCCGCAGACAGAATTTGGCCATGGCCATGAGGGCACCGGTATTGCCGGCGGACACAACGACATCCGCCTCGCCCGTCTTCACCGCCTCGATGGACCGCCACATGCTGGACACGTAGCGCCCACGGCGCAGCGCCGCGCTCGGCTTCTCTTCCATGGTCACGGCGACTTCGCAGTCATGGAAGGTGGACTTTTCCTTCAGCTTCGGAAAGCGATCCAGAAGCGGCTCGCACTCGTCCTTGCGGCCGAAGATGATGAAAGTCGCATCGGGATGTCGTTCCAGCGCCTTGGCGGCGCCGGGGATTACGACAGCGGGACCGAAATCGCCACCCATCGCATCAAGAGAAATTCTGATCACGCGTTCCTGGTCCTTCTGTCCCACTTCTGGCGAAATCGCGACCGACTGCATCGGTCAAGCCGCCCCATACAACTCATTGGCAGATGAATGCAAACGCTAATCCTCGTTTTTCCAATCCTTCAGCACCGCAAAGGGATTGGGCTTTCCCGTGCCCTTCGTTTCATCCGCCTCGATATGATCGGCGAATTGCACGCCCGGCTTGCGCGGGTAAGGATCGATCGCCAGCGCCACGGCTTCCGCCACCGTTTCGCCCGCATCGATCGTATCGCCCGAGAATGTCTCCGGCAGGTCGGGCCCGTCCGGGTCCAGGATCATTTCGGCACTGTCGCCGGCGCCCATCATGCGGGCAAGCTTCGAGCCTTCGGGCACGTAGACCTGTTCGAACGGCTCCGAAATCACGTTTTCCACCGGCTCCAGCGTCACGACGCAGGACTGGGTGATCCTGGCGCGGACATCGCCCTTGATGCGCACGCCATCCTTCTTCCAGCGCGAAACATGCAGGTCGGCGGTGAGTTCCTCAACCGACATGACCTTCCACAGTTTGGCGAGCGCCAGCCTTTCGCGCTCGTCCGCCTCGATCCGCACGGCGACCGGATTGGCCGAGATATGGCCCACCTTGACGCTGTAGGAAAAAGGCGGCTTTGCCGGCCGGTTGTTTCTGTCGTTCATCATAACCTCAATGCTGGCCCGGCACGGGCAGCGCCAGCCGCCCCTGCGCGATGGTCTCCTCCGGGACGGCCTTCAGCTGCCGCTCCGCATCCACCATCCAGCGCGCCAGCGACAACATTGCGGGTGCATCCTGCCTGTCCGGATGGATATTCCGTTTCAACGCCGCTGCAAGCTGCGGCTCGTCGCCTGCCTCAAGCGCCGTACCATAGGCCTCCAGCCGCCCGTAAAACATGCCGGCGAGTTTCTTCATGCGTTTGGGCACTCCCTGGTCACCAATGCCCAGTTCGCGGATCGAGTGATCGATATCCGTAAAGAAGGCGTCGATGATTTCCTGAGCGAGCTCCTGGCCGCTGGTCTGCGATACCGCCGTGCGGCGAAAGAACAGAATCATCACGACGGACAAAAGCTCGAAACGGCCCATCACCGTGTCCGGCACGTCCATTTCTGTGTAGAAGAAAGGAAGCCGGGCCGTCGAAGTCAAGGCTGCGTATTGCCGATCGACGATGATCCGATTGTTATTTTTCTTCCGGAAGAGACCGAAGATCATAAAAGCCTGCTCTCTTCGCCGCCAAAGCGACGGCTGGCGCTGCCAGCCTTGTTGCATGGAAACCAAAGCTGGTTTACCGAAGCAGGCACGAATTGCAATGCCGGAGCGCATTTCCCTTCACAGGATGATCCGGACGCGGTTCGTGCGGTTTCCTGCGGCACCGTTCGCGGAATAGCCACAATGCTGTTACAGCAGAAGCCGGAAGTCGTGGCCGGTGAGCTTTAAGAGGTCAAGGTGTTGAAGAAGCGTGCATATCACAGCGAGATGGGAATGACGGGCAAGTCAGCTCTAGTGGCGCTTGGCGTTTGCCTTGGCCTTTCCGGCTGCACGACAAGCGACCTGGGCCTGAACATGGGGCAGACCATCTACAACGGCTATGTGCTGGACCAGGATTCGCTGGATCTCATTCCCGAAGGATCGAGCCGCGAACAGGTTCTCCTGTCGATGGGCACGCCATCCACCACGGCGACCTTCGACGGCGAGGTCTTCTACTATATTTCGCAGAAGCGCGAGCGTCCGGTGGCTTTCATGAAGCCGCGCCTTGTGGAGCAGACGGTCGTCGCCGTCTATTTCAACAAGGAAGGCACGGTAGCGCGTCGCGCGATCTACAAGCTCCAGGACGGCAAGGTCTTCGACATGATCAGCCGCACCACGCCGACCGGCGGCAAGGATCTCACCTTCCTGCAGCAGCTCCTGACCGGTGGCGGCGGGGCGGCCGGCGCTGCGGGCTCGGCGGTGCGCAACCTTCTGGGCGGCCGCTGATCGCAAAGCGCGCGACGAGGCTCACGCCTCCGCGCCTTCCGCGACAAGGTCTCTACAATAGGAAAAACCCGCGGAGCGATCCGCGGGTTTTTTTATGCTGTCGGAAGGAAGATGGCGCGCGGCTCAGGCCGCCAGCACCGCCAGGAGCAGAAGCGCCACGATATTGGTGATCTTGATCGCCGGATTGACGGCGGGGCCGGCCGTATCTTTGTAAGGATCGCCGACAGTATCACCGGTCACGGATGCCTTATGGGCTTCCGAACCCTTCATGTGGCGGGTGCCGTCCTTGTCGACGAAGCCATCCTCGAAGCTCTTTTTGGCATTGTCCCAGGCGCCTCCGCCGGAGGTCATCGAGATCGCCACGAAGAGGCCGTTGATGATGACGCCGAGCAGCGACGCGCCGAGGGCTGCGAAGGCCGATGCCTTGGAGCCTGAAATCAGCAGGACGCCGAAATAGACGACGATCGGCGCGAGGACCGGCAGCAGCGAGGGCAGGATCATTTCCCGGATCGCGGCCTTGGTCAGCATGTCGACCGCGCGACCGTAATCCGGCCTGTCGGTGCCCTGCATGATGCCGGGCTTTTCGCGGAACTGTCGGCGGACCTCCTCCACCACCGCGCTTCCGGCCTTGCCGACCGCGGTCATGGCCATGCCGCCGAACAGATAGGGAATGAGGCCGCCGACGATCAGGCCCGCCACCACATAAGGATTGGCGAGGCTGAAGGAGATTTCGCCGACATCGGCAAAATAGGGATATTGCTGGCCATTGGCCGCGAAGTAGCTGAGGTCATTGGCGTAAGCTGCGAAGAGGACCAGCGCGCCGAGACCAGCCGAGCCGATGGCATAGCCCTTGGTGACCGCCTTGGTGGTATTGCCGACGGCATCCAGCGCATCGGTCGACTTGCGCACTTCCGGCGGCAAGCCGGCCATTTCGGCAATGCCCCCGGCATTGTCGGTAACCGGACCGAAGGCGTCGAGCGCCACGATCATGCCGGCCAGACCGAGCATTGCGGTGACCGCGATGCCGGTTCCGAACAGTCCCGCCAGCTGGTAGGTGGAGATGATGCCGCCGACGATGACGATGGCCGGCAAAGCGGTTGATTCCAGCGAGACCGCCAGGCCCTGGATGACATTGGTGCCGTGGCCGGTGACGGAGGCCTGGGCGATGGAATTGACCGGCCGTTTGTTGGTGCCGGTATAATATTCGGTGATGACGACGATCAGCGCGGTGACCACAAGGCCGAGTATGCCGCAGAAGAACAGGTTGATGCCGGTAATGTCCATGCCGGCCACGGTGCCGATCGATCCCCAGCCAATGGTGACGGATGTGGCGACGCCGAGCCCGATGATCGACAGGGCGCCGGTAGCGATCAGTCCCTTGTAGAGCGCCCCCATGATCGATCCATTGGCGCCGAGCTTGACGAAGAAGGTGCCGACGATCGAGGTGAGGATGCAGGCTGCGCAGATCGCCAGCGGATAGAGCATGATGGCGCCGAGCAGCGGCGCGCCGGCGAAGAAGATCGCGGCGAGCACCATGGTGGCGACCACGGAGACTGCATAGGTTTCGAAGAGATCCGCTGCCATGCCGGCGCAATCGCCGACATTGTCGCCTACATTGTCGGCAATGGTGGCCGGATTGCGCGGATCGTCCTCCGGAATTCCGGCTTCCACCTTGCCGACGAGATCGCCGCCGACATCGGCGCCCTTGGTGAAGATGCCGCCGCCGAGGCGGGCGAAGATCGAGATCAGCGAGGCGCCGAAGCCCAGCGCGACGAGTGCGTCGATCACATGCCGGCTGCCGGGCTCAAGCGCCATGCCGTAGACGAGGATGCAGTAATAGAGCGAGACGCCGAGAAGCGCGAGGCCCGCCACCAGCATGCCGGTAATGGCACCCGACTTGAAGGCGATGTCCAGGCCGGCCGAGAGGCTGTGCGAGGATGCCTGGGCGGTGCGCACATTGGCGCGGACGGACACATGCATGCCGATGAAGCCGGCAGCGCCCGACAGGACGGCACCGATGATGAAGCCGATGGCGGCCAGGCCCGAAAGCAGAAGCCAGGTCCCGATGGCCACCACCACGCCGACAATGCCGATTGTCATATATTGACGGGTCAGGTAGGCCTGTGCGCCCTCCCGAATATAGCCTGCAATTTCCTGCATGCGTTGATTGCCCTGATCGGCCGCAAGGACCGACCGTGTGGCCCAGGCGGCATAGACCACCGACAGGAGGCCGCAGACGATCACACCCAGTATTACTGTCATACGCTTGTTCCTCTCCCAAAAAGCCGCCGCAAGGATTGCACCGGCGTGGACAAGGCCGGGCATCCCTCCCAAGATTCCCATGCCATTCCGGCAGGGAGATTGCGACCCTGCGGAAATGGCGTCAAGGGCCAAGCCGACAAGGGTACGCTCGGAAGGCGAGTTGAGAACAGGAGAGAGGGTATTTGGCGGATCAGGCCGCAGCCGCAGGACGGCCGCGCAGGATCAGCAGGCCGATGAGGATCAGGCACAGCAGCGAGACCGGCCAGATGACGAGGTTCATCACGCTCCAGCCAAAGGCGGTGAAAACCTTGCCGGAGGAAAAGGAGGAGAGCGCCACGGTGCCGAACAGCAGGATATCGTGGAAGCCCTGCACCTTGTCGGCCTCATGCGGCCGATAGGTGGAGGCGATGATCGAGGTCGCGCCGATGAAGCCGAAATTCCAGCCTATCCCCAGCAGGACGAGGGCTGCCCAGAAATTCCACAGCTCGATGCCGAGATGGGCGATGACCGCACACAGCATCAGCGTGACGAGGCCCAAGGCCACGACCTTCTCTGCCCCCAGGCGGGCGATGATCATGCCGGTGAAGAAGCTCGGACCGAACATGGCCAGCACATGCCACTGGATGCCGAGGGTGGCGAGCTCGGTGGGAAAACCGCAGCCGATCACCATGGCCAGCGGCGCGCCGGTCATGACGAAAGACATAAGCGCATAGGTACCGATGCCGCAGATCATGCCGGTGGCGAAGCGCTGCGTGGTGATGATTTCGCTGAGCGGCCGGGCCGGCTCGCTGGCCGCATGGCTTGCCGCCGGTTCCGGCAGCTTGAGGAAAACGAGAATGCCGATGGCCGCCAGACAGAGCGGCACCAGCGCCAGAAAGGTTCCGGCAAAGGTGATCGGCGCGAAGAGGTCCTTCGCCCAGATCGCCAGCTGCGGCCCGATGACGGCCGAGACGATGCCCGCCCCGAGAATCCAGGAAATCGCCTTGGGCTTGAACGGGCCGGGCGACGCATCGGCTGCGGCGAAGCGGATTTTCTGGGTAAAGCCCGAGCTGATGCCGATCATTAGAAGGCCGGCGGCAAACAACCAGAAATCGGCGCGGATCAGCGCGATAGTGGCGAGCGCGCCTCCCGCGGCGCCCAGCAGCGCGCCCGTCATGAAGGCCGTCTTGCGGCCCATGAAGCGGGAGACGAAGGCGATTGCCATGGCACCCACGGCCGTTCCGATATTGAAGCCGGTGACAGGCGCCGTGGCGAGCGATTTGTCCGCCACCAGAAGCTGATAGCCGGCGAGCGAGCCGACAGAGATGGAAAGCGGCGCGGCGGAGCCGAGTATGGCCTGCGCCGCCGCCAGAAAGGCGACATTGCGCTTGGCGTCCTTCAACTGCCGTTCCAGTCCGTGTCCGCCGGCGCTATCCATGTCGTGACCGCCTATTTCTTCGTTTCGCCGCGGATCTGTTTGGCAATGCGATCAAGAACCGCGTTAACGATCTTCGGCTCGTCGCCTTCGAAGAAGGCCTGGGCAATCTCGACATATTCCGTGACGATGACCGGCACAGGCACGTCCTTGCGCTCGAGGATTTCGAAGGTTCCGGCACGCAAGATGGCACGCAGGGTCGAATCGAGGCGGGAGAGCGGCCAGCCTTCCTGCAGCGTCGCCCGCACCAGCGGATCGATCTTCGTCTGGTCGCGCACGACGCCGGCGACGATGGAGCGGAACCAGGAGGGATCGGCCTTCAGATAGGTATCGCCGTCCAGTTCCTGCCCGAGGCGGTGTTCCTCGTATTCGGCCACCACTTCCAGAACGCCGGTGCCGCCGATATCCATCTGGTAAAGGGCCTGCACGGCCGCAAGCCGGGCCGCGCCCCTCTGATTGGCCGGCTTGACCGGCTGCTGCAGATCCTTCGACATGGCTCAGGCACCCAGCCTTTCGCGCAACTCGATCATGGTCAGCGCCGCACGCGCCGCAAAGCCGCCTTTGTCCTTATCGCTCTTGCGAGCCCGCGCCCAGGCCTGCTCGTCGTTTTCGACGGTCATGATGCCATTGCCGATCGCCAGCGATTCCGAGACGGCGAGATCCATCAGCGCCCGCGAGGATTCATTGGCGACGATGTCGAAGTGGTAGGTCTCGCCGCGAATGACCATTCCAAGCGCAACGAAACCGTCGTAATTGACGCCGCCCTGCTCTGCCGCATCGAGCGCCATGGCAATGGCCGGCGGAATTTCCAGCGCGCCGGGCACCGTGATCACGTCATAGGTGGCGCCAGCCTCTCCCAGCGCCGAGGTTGCGCCATCCAGGAGCGCATCGGCCATGTCATCGTAGAAGCGGGCTTCGACGATCAGAAGATGAGGCTTTTGAGAATCGGTCATGGGTCGTCCTGGTCGCAAGGCTGCGATTGTTCATGTTGGGGATTTGCGCGGTCAAACCATGCCACGGGCGGAATGGCAAGCGCTTTTCGCAAGCGGCATGGCTTTACACCTTGCGCAGCTTCCCCGTAGAAACGCAATCTTGGCCTTTATCGTGCGAGTCTGCCGCGATGTCCTTCATGCCGACCATCACCACCGAGAGGCTGATCCTGCGCCCGCACGCGCTGGGCGATTTCGAAGCCTTTTCCGCGCTCTGGGCCGATCCGCAGACGGTGCGCTTCATCGGCGGCGTGCCGTCCACGCCGCAGGCAAGCTGGATGCGGCTGATGAACCGGCCGGGCATGTGGCATTTCATGGGATTCGGCTTTTTGGCCATCGAAGAGCGGGCGAGCGGCCGCTTCGTCGGTGAGGCCGGTTTTCACGAGGTGCGGCGGGACATGACGCCGTCGCTGATCGGCACGCTGGAAACCGGCTGGGTTCTGCTGCCGGAATTCCACGGCCTCGGCTATGCCTTCGAAGCCGTGTCCGCGCTCATTGCCTGGGCGGAGCCGCGTTTTGCCGGTTTGGACATGACAGCCATCATCGCGCCGGACAATCTAAGCTCCCTCAAGCTTGCCGACCGGCTGGGCTTCAAGGCCTTTGCGCGCGCCGAACACCAGGGCGAAGTCGTGGTCCTCAGGCGCTCCCGGATCTCTTGACGGGCGGGCTTTGACTTTTCTCGCTATCAGCATGGCTTCTGGCCGCTGCGCCGTTGATGTTGCCCTGGCCCAGTTTTTTGTCTAAGAGCAGCCCATCACCAGGACCCGGGTGCGATCCCCGGGTGGCTCTTCCGGCCGCCGATCCGCCGGACAACGCGAAAAGCATCTGCCCTTTCCGACCTGGACACGCTCCCGGCCGATGCACGTCTTTTGCGAAACGATCCTCATGATATCTCTCTCCACCTACCGCCGTGAATGGTTTTCCAGTATCCGCGCGGACCTTTTGTCCGGCATCGTCGTCGCCCTTGCTTTGATCCCGGAGGCGATCGGCTTTTCCGTCATTGCCGGCGTCGATCCCAAAGTCGGCCTGTTTGCCTCCTTCGCCATCGCCTGCGTCTCGGCCATCACCGGAGGGCGTCCGGGCATGATCTCGGCGGCGACCGCAGCAACGGCCGTCTTGATGGTGACGCTCGTCAAGGAACACGGGCTGCAATATCTCTTCGCTGCAACGCTTCTCATGGGACTGCTGCAGATCCTGGCCGGACTTGCAAGGCTCGGACGCGTCATGCGCTTCGTGTCGAAATCGGTGATGACCGGTTTCGTCAATGCGCTTGCCATCCTGATCTTCATGGCACAGCTGCCTGAACTGATCGGCGTGCCGGTCGCGACCTATGTCATGATCGCGGCCGGGCTGGCGATCATCTACCTCTTCCCCTATGTCACCAAGGCGATCCCCTCGCCGCTGGTGGCGATCGTCGTGCTGACCGGACTGTCGATCGGCTTCGGCATGGATCTGCGCACCGTGGGCGATCTGGGCGAATTGCCCTCCAGCCTGCCGATCTTTGCCCTGCCGCAGGTGCCGCTGACCTTCGAGACCCTGCAGATCATCTTTCCCTATTCCGCGGCGCTGGCCGCCGTCGGCCTCCTGGAATCCTTGCTGACGGCGCGCATCGTCGATGACATGACGGACACGACCAGCAGCAAGAGCCAGGAATGCATCGGCCAGGGCGCCAGCAATATCGCCTCCGGCCTGATCGGCGGCATGGGCGGTTGCGCGATGATCGGCCAGTCGGTGATCAACATCTCGTCGGGCGGCCGCGGCCGGCTTTCGACATTTGTCGCCGGCACATTCCTGCTCTTCCTCATCCTCGTGCTGGATGACGTGGTCAAGATCATTCCGATGGCGGCACTGGTTGCGGTCATGATCATGGTCTCGATCGGCACTTTCTCCTGGCGCTCGATACCGGATCTGCGCCGCAACCCGCTGCCCTCGTCGATCGTCATGCTGGCCACGGTCATCACTGTGGTCGCCACGCATGACCTGTCGCTCGGCGTCCTCGCCGGCGTCCTGCTGTCGGGCATCTTCTTCGCCGGCAAGGTTGCCAAGCTCTTCCATGTGCGCTCCACCCTCAGCGAGGATGGCGGTCACCGCATCTATCGGATCGACGGCGAGATCTTCTTCGCATCGACCGAAGGCTTCATCGCGGCCTTCGATTTCGCCGAGCCGGTAAAGGCCGTGACGCTCGACGTCTCAAGGGCGCATCTATGGGATATTTCCGCCGTCGGGGCGCTCGACCAGGTGGTTTTGAAGTTCCGCCGCCATAACATCCTCGTGGATGTGATCGGCCTCAACGAGGCCAGCAGCAGCATGATCGACCGCTACGCCCTGCACGACAAGGAGCATGCTTCCCTGTCCGCCGCGGCACATTGAAGATCGGTCAGGCTCTCCGAAAAGAAAAAGCGCGGGAAGAAAAAGGAAAGGACCGGCGGGATCACATCTGCCGGTCCGAGCGCGGCCCTCAGCCCGCGGCAGGAAATTCCGCCAGCCTGGCTGCGTAACGCGCCATGGTATCCACCTCGAAATTCACGAAATCGCCGGCCTTGCGCTCGCCCCAGGTGGTCACTTCCAGGGTATGGCGGATCAGCAATATATCGAACTCCGCTCCCTCGACGGCATTGACGGTGAGGGATGTGCCATCAAGCGCAACCGAGCCCTTTGGCGCCACGAAGCGCGCAAATTCCGCCGGAGCGCGCAGCCTTATCCGCACCGCCTCTCCTTCCGGCGTGACGGAGAGGATTTCGCCCTTGCCATCGACATGG
Source organism: Rhizobium sp. SSA_523 (assembly GCF_030435705.1). NCBI lineage: Bacteria > Pseudomonadati > Pseudomonadota > Alphaproteobacteria > Hyphomicrobiales > Rhizobiaceae > Affinirhizobium > Affinirhizobium gouqiense. The sequence continues at coordinate 460,661 of NZ_CP129382.1, read as the reverse complement.
CCGGAAACGATATGGCCGCCGAGCTCGTCACCGATTTTCAGCGCCCGCTCCAGGTTCACCCTCGTGCCGGGGCCCCAGGAGGAGATCGTCGTCAGTCGCAGCGCCTCCTCCCAGGCTTCCACCTCATACCAGCGGCTATTGCTGTTGGTGTCGGAGAGATTGGTGACCGTCAGGCAGACTCCTGCATGCGAGATGGAGGCGCCGATATCGATGCCGGCGGGATCATATTGGGTGGCGATGCGCAGCCGAATGCCTTCATCCAGCGGGACAAGCTCCGAGACGCTGCCGACATCGGTCACGATACCCGTAAACATTCGAATTCCCTTTCATAATCGCAACAGCTGTCCGTACCGAAGCGCAGGCGCCGCACGGGCTTGTAATCCTCCGGGATATCGTGTGCCGTCAGGGGGGATTCAATGCCGGCCGCGCCAATCGTCCCCTCCCCTTCGAAGAGAAGGATGCGATCCACGAGCCCTGCGTCCAGGAAAGCGCGCGCCACAGTGGCTCCGCCTTCGACAAGCAGCGAGGACAAGCCGCGGCCGGCAAGCTGCGGCAGGAGATGGGGCAGATCGGCCGCATCGAGGATCTCGACACCGGCCTGTGTGAGGGCCTTGCGGCGATCGGCCAGGATTTCCGGTTCGGCGCGGGTCTCGGCGCCTCCGGCACCGCCCTGCGCGACGACCATCACCGGCACATCCTTTGCGGTGCGCACCAGCCTCGACGTCAGGGGCAGGCGCAGATGGCGATCCAGCACGATGCGCAGCGGCGAGCGCTCCTCAAGGCCCGGCAGACGCACCGTAAGATCCGGATCGTCGGCGATCGCCGTGCCGATGCCGACAAGGATGGCATCCATTTCCGCCCGCAGGACATGAACCTGCGCGCGTGACACCGGCCCGGTGATGGCAAGCTGGCCTTCGCCGTGCCGGCCGATCATGCCATCGGCAGAAAGCGCAAGCTTCAGAGTCACATGCGGCCGCCCCTTCATCTGGCGCATCAGATAGGCTTCGAGCGCCAGGCGACCCTCCTCCTCCAGAATGCCGCTATCGACCGCGATATGGCCGTCGCGCAGGATGGCCAGGCCGCGGCCCGAGACGCGAGGATCCGGATCGGTAAGGCAGACGACGACGCGCGAAACGCCGGCCGCAACCAGCGCATTGGCGCAGGGCGGCGTCCGGCCGTAATGGGAACAGGGTTCCAGCGTAACATAGGCGGTGGCGCCGCGGGCGGCTTCGCCGGCAAGCGCAAGCGCCTGCGCCTCGGCATGCGGCCGGCCGCCTTTGGCAGTGACGGCCGAGGCGATCACCACGCCATCCTTGACGAGTATGCAGCCGACGGAGGGATTGGTGGAGGTCTGGCCCGTATGGCGCCGCGACAGCCGGATTGCGGCTGCCATGAAGCGCCGGTCCTCGGGCGTGGCGGACATGGCGCTCAGGACTCCGCCGTGGAATCGCGGCCGATGCGCGCGCTGATTTCCGCGATGACCTTCTCGAAGTCCTCGGCATGCGAGAAATCGCGATAGACCGAAGCATAGCGGACGAAGGCCACGTCATCGAGGCTCTTCAGCGCCTCGAGTACCTGCAGCCCGATCTGCTCCGAACTGATTTCGCTCTCACCCGAACTTTCGAGCCGGCGGACAATGCCGGATACGGCCCGTTCGATGCGGTCGGCATCGACCGGGCGCTTGCGCAAAGCGATCTGGAAGGATCGCACCAGCTTGTTGCGATCGAACGGCACCTTGCGGCCGGTCTTCTTGATGACCATCAGCTCGCGCAATTGCACGCGTTCGAAGGTGGTGAACCGGCCACCGCAATCCGGACAGATGCGCCGCCGGCGGATGGAGGTAAAATCCTCCGCCGGACGCGAATCCTTGACCTGCGTGTCTTCGGAACCGCAATAGGGGCAGCGCATCGCTTCGGGTGCCTCTTACATGTAGGGATACATGGGGAAGCGATCGGTCATCGCCACGACTTTTTCGCGCACGGCTGATTCGACGACGGCATTGCCCTCGTCGGAATTGGCGACTTTCAGACCGTCGAGGACTTCGGCGATCAGATTGCCGATCTCGATGAACTCGGCCTCCTTGAAGCCGCGCGTCGTACCAGCCGGCGTTCCAAGGCGCACACCCGAGGTGACGAAGGGCTTTTCCGGATCGAACGGGATACCGTTCTTGTTGCAGGTGATGAAGGCTCGGCCAAGTGCCGCTTCCGCCCGCTTGCCGGTGGCATTCTTCTTGCGCAGATCGACCAGCATCAGATGGTTGTCGGTGCCGCCGGAGACGATATCGAGATTGTGCTTGATCAGCGTGTCCGCCAGCGCCTTGGCATTCTTGACGATCTGGGCGGCGTAATCCTTGAAGTCCGGCTGCAGCGCTTCGCCGAAGGCCACAGCCTTTGCCGCGATGACATGCATCAGCGGACCGCCCTGCAGGCCCGGGAAGACGGCCGAATTGAACTTCTTCGCCAGATCCTCGTCATTCGTGAGAATCATGCCGCCACGCGGGCCGCGCAGCGACTTATGCGTCGTCGTCGTGGCAACATGGCAATGCGGGAAGGGAGACGGATGCACGCCCCCGGCCACCAGGCCGGCAATATGGGCCATGTCCACCATCAGATAGGCGCCGACCGAATCGGCGATCTCGCGGAAGCGCTTCCAGTCCCAGATGCGCGAATAGGCGGTGCCGCCGGCGATGATCAGCTTCGGCTTGTGCTCTTCTGCCTTGCGGGCGACCTCATCCATGTCGAGTTGATGATCGTCCTCGCGCACGCCGTAGGAGACGACATTGAACCATTTGCCGGACATGTTGACCGGCGACCCATGGGTCAGGTGGCCACCCGAGTTGAGATCGAGGCCCATGAAGGTGTCGCCGGGTGCCAGGAGCGCCAGGAAGACGGCCTGGTTCATCTGCGAGCCGGAATTCGGCTGGACATTGGCGAAGTTGACGCCGAACAGCTTCTTGGCCCGATCAATGGCCAGTTCCTCGGCGATATCCACGAACTGGCAGCCGCCATAATAGCGCTTGCCCGGATAGCCTTCCGCATATTTGTTGGTCATGATCGAGCCCTGCGCTTCGAGCACAGCGCGCGACACGATGTTCTCCGAGGCGATCAATTCGATCTCGTGACGTTGACGACCCAGTTCCTTCTCGATCGCGCCGAAGATTTCGGGATCGGTCTCGGCCAGCGGACGGGAGAAGAATGCATCTCTATGCGACATGTCGGGGCTCCTGCAGGAAACTGATGCGATGGCGTCTTAGCGGGAGGGCCCGCCAAGGGCAAGTCACAGAGCGCGATTTGCGGATCAAACAATGCTCAGCATGAAGCTTTCGCCCCGTCCAAGCGGTCACTCGCCCGCAGGCTGCGACGATCCGTCTGCCTTTGCGCCCGGCGCCCTTTCCCTCTCGCTCTGCGTCCCCGTCTCCGTCTTCGCTTCCGTCTCGGTCTTCCGGTTCGGCAGCTTGGCGAGGATCTCGTCGAGATTGCGGATGGTAATGTCGCTCTGGGCGAAGGGGATCTCGATGCCCGCTTCGGCAAAGGCGGCATTCAGCGAAAAGAGCAGATCCGAACGCACGCCGATCTCGGTGCCGACATCGCGCAGGAAGCAGCGCAGTTCGAAATCCAGGGCATTATTGCCGAAATTGCGGAAGAAGACCTGCGGCTCCGGATAAGACAGGATGCCCGGATGCGTTTGCGCGATGTCCAGAAGGATGTTCCGGGCGCGATCGAGGTCGCTGCCATAGGCAAGGCCGATCGGAATGATCATGCGGCCGACATGCGAACTGAGCGTCATGTTCTTGACCGTTCCGGCGATCAGATCCGCATTCGGAATGATGACGTCGTGGCGATCGAAGGTTTCGATCCTTGTCGACCGCACCGCGATCTTTCGCACCGTGCCGGAAAAGCCGGACACCTCGATCCAGTCGCCCTCCTTGATCGGCCTTTCGATCAGGAGGATGATGCCGGAAACGAAGTTCGAGACGATGGTCTGCATGCCGAAGCCGACGCCGACCGAAAGCGCCCCGGCGATGATGGCAAGGTTGGAGAGGTCGAGGCCCGCCATGGAAATGGCCAGCAGGGCCGACAGAATGAACCCGACATAGCCGAGACCGGTGCGGATCGCATTGCGGCCGCCAGGGTCGATCTGGGTCTTCGGCAGGATCATCCTGTCGACGACGCGCTGCGACCAGCGGGTGACGAAAAGGCCGAGGATGAAGGTTCCGAACAGGACGAACAGGATCTTGGGTGACAGGCGGATGCCGCCGAGATCGATGCCGTTCTGGAGGACGCGCCAGACCTCGCCCACTTCGGCTTCGCGGGCGCCCCAGATCAGGGCAAACAGCGGCAGGCAGACGAGAAACAGGCCGAGGCCGACGAGGAGCGAGGCCAGTTCGGCGGAGGAAGAGCGCCTGGCAAGCGTTGCCCGGATCGGCATCATCAGGGCGTGATGCAGGATGAAGGCGAGGCCGAAGACCATCAGCGTCAGCATGGTCGGCGAGAGCGAGGCGCGGGCAAGCGGCACGTAGCCGAGGCTTGCGGCCACAAGCGAGAGGATGGCGAGCGCCTGCATCATCCGGCTGCAGACGCGGAAGAAGGCCGGGCCGAACAGGCTGTCGTCCAGGACGGGACTGCTTCCCGCCGGGCCGCCTGCGCCAGCCGGGCCGCTTGGTCCGGCCAGGCCTGTCGGTCCTGCCCCGCCCACTCCTGTGGGGCCTTCCCCGATGGCGGCCGCCGCTCCATCCGCCGGCGCCTCCATCTCGTCTGCCACGCGCCGCAAGACGCGCGCCAGCACGCTCAGCACCAGACATCCGATGAGAATGCTGATGCCTTCGAGCATGGAAAGGCTCGCAGGCGCAAAGGCGTAGTCATCCGACGCGCCGTCCACCAGAGCATCGACGCCGAGCGAGGCGGCAAAGGCCATGGCCAGCCAGTAGCAGGTGCGCGCAAGACCCGTGCTGAGCGAGACGAGGCGCAGCGAAGGCTGGTTGGGATTGAACAGGACATTGCCCAGCCAGTCGGCAATGATGAAGATGAGGATCATCACGGTGAGGGCGCCCGACAGATTGTCGGCCGAATGGATACCGTCCTGCACCAGGATCAGCGCCGCGATGATGGCCATTCCCGCGATGAAGGACAAAGCGAGCCGCATCAGATGGAGGCCGGCAACCTTCATGATGAAGCGCAGGGGCGTGCCGCCCCTCCGGACGCGCCGCTCAAGCGAGATCAGGACGAAATGCCCGATCCCGATCGGCAGAACGAGCGCGACGACGATGATCAGCAGGGCCGGCAGCAGCCGATCCTCGACGAAACTCATCCGCTCCGCCGTCGGCTGGAGGCTGCGCTCAAGATCATCCTCCAGCTTTTCGGCATAGATCCTGAGGTCGGCGGCGGCTTGTTCCCAGGTGGCGGGGATGAGCGGCGAGGGTTTGCGCTCCAGAAGGCTGGTGGCGGACCGGGAGCGGACCAGCGTGTCGATCTCCTCGATCAGAACATCGGCGCGGGCATAGGCCTGCCGCGCCTCGACCACCGGCTGCTGGGCCCGTGCAAGTTCCGCCGTCAGCTGCTTGCGCCGCTCGGCAACGATTTCGGGCTCCGGCTGATCCTTGGGTGGCGGCGGACCAAGCGATGCGATCTGCGCGGTCAGCGAGCGAATGATGACATCGGCGGCGCTGGACGCCGTTTCCGCCTCCTGCCTCTGCGCGGCCAGCTCGGCCCGCAGCACTTCAAGCGAATCCGAAGAGGCGCGCCCCGCCTGCAGCACTTCTTCGGCGCGTCGGGCGGTTTCCGACCATGTTCTGACGGGATCGGCGCGCTCTGACCGATCGGTCTTCTGGGCGAAGGCGGGTGTGGCGACGGGACCGGGGCCGGCGCCCAGAAGGATGGCCAGCAGCAGCCAGCCCAGGATCAGGCTGCCTTTGCGACACAGGCACGAGCAAAGGCACAGGGACAGGCACAGGAATGACCGAACTTGCATGTTTTCGCTATGATCCCGTTGGCGCCACGATTGCCTGCCGGCCGGACAGATCGACAGCCACGCCGACGGAGGGCTCGACAGACGAATCGATGCGCCGCGCCGGTGCGCAGGACGGCGGCTTTCGTCACTGAAGCAAATGCAGCCGCCGACGGCAACACAGTGCAGTGATCAAGGCCGGGTCTTCAACAGCTTGGCGCGGGATTGGATGCCAGACCGGGCAGTCTGACATCATCATGATCCAGGCCGGCATTACCCTTTCAGGTAGCCGGCAGCCATGAGGGCAAGCGAGAGGCCGGCGGCATGCATGGCGGAGGCAAAGCCGCCGCTGCGCAGCAGGGCAATCGCCTGCGCAATCGGCATCAGCACCACCTGCAGCCCATCCTCGCCGGCTTCCAGCACGGGATCCCGCTCGAGCACGACCTGCCGGCAGAGGAAGGTATGGATGGTATTCGTATGCGTTGCCGGATTGGCATGCAGGGCGCAGACCGGCTCGAGATCCGCGGCCGTTTCATAGCCGGTCTCCTCCAGAAGTTCGCGCCGGGCCGAAAGGTGCAGGGCCTCGTCCTGCTGATCGGCAATGCCGCCGGGCAGTTCGGTGACCCAGTCGCCGATTGCATGCCGGTACTGGCGGACGAAGACCAGTTCCTGCCGTGCGGTAATGGCAACCACATTCACCCAGTCCGGATAGGACAGCACGTAATAGGGTTCGATCCTGGCGCCGGAGGCGGTGACGCAGCGGTCCGCCCTGACATTGATCCACCGGTCCCTCAAAAGAACCTCCTGATCGAGGACCGTCCATTTCCTGTCCACCACGCGCTCCTGCCTTCCTGCCCTGCCATAGGCCGATCGCTCGAGGCCGCGCGGCATCTATGGGGCATACCATGGTCCAATCGTGAAAACGGCCACCCCGGAATGGGGCGGCCGTCAAGATAATTCGAAATTTGCAGGTCTTATTGCGGAGGCAGCATATCGTCGTCGATCGAACCGGGATTCTGCTCGACACCGAATCTCGTCTGCAGGGCAAGCTCCGTCGCCCCATCCCGCTGATAGATATCGTCGCGGAACTGCACGACGCCGTCCTTCGCCGACCAGGCCGTGATGTAGACGATATAGACCGGGACTTCCTGTGCCAGCTTGATCGGCGTGCTGACGCGCGCGGCGATCACCCGCTCGATCTCCTGACGCGACCAGCCGGGCGTATCGCGCAGCAGCCAGGTCACCAGGTCGCGGACATTCTGGACGCGCATGCAGCCGGAGGATTCAAAGCGCATCAGCTTGTTGAACAGGCCCTGCTGCGGCGTATCATGCATGTATTCATTGTTGGGATTGTGGAAATTGATCTTGGTGGATGCCATGGCGTTGATCTTGCCAGGGTCCTGCCGGAACATCAGGTTCGGCGCCTTGGGTGCGAACCAGTCCACGGTTTCCGGCGATACTTCCGTGCCCTTGCCGTCGAAGAGACGGATATTGTTGCGCGCCAGATAGGTCGGATCCTTGCGCATCAGCGGCACGATATCCTTTTCGACGATCGAGCGCGGCGCCGTCCAGTAAGGATTGAGGATGACCTCATAGACCTTGGAATTGATGGTGTGGGTGGGGCGGTCGATCCGGCCGACAACGGCCGTGTTGCGCAGGGCGACACGTTCGTTTTCCACGGCTTCCACATAGGCCGCCGGAATATTGACCATCATGTAACGGGGACCGAGGTCGCCGGCCATCGACTGCAGGCGAACGAGATTGGTGCTCAACTGGTTGAGGCGGACATCGGCGGAGACATTCATCGCCTTCAGCGTGAATTCGCCGAGTACGCCGTCCGCCGGGAGACCGTGGCGGGCCTGGAAGCGCTTGACCGCGCCATCGACATAGGAATCGAAGGAGCTGGACATGCCGGCCGATTGCGGCAGATCGCCCGAGATCATCAGGCGCTGACGCAATTGCTGCACGGCAGGTTCGGCAGCGCCGAGGCGCAGGCCGTCCTGCATGGGGGTCACCTGCGGCCAGCCGCCGGATCCGACAATCTGCTGATACTGAATGATGGCCTGCTGGATATTGGCGGGCCCCATGGGTCCGAGCACCGGATTGTTGGACGTCACCGTGGCGGCGGTGCGCGACGCGGCGGTCGCATCGAACTGGTCGTCCCAGGTGCCGCGGCGGGGAGCCGAGATGATCCCCTGCAGCGCATCCTGTGCCAGAACGGGAGCGGCGATGGAGGCTGCTCCAAGGGAGACGGCGGACCGCAGAAGTTTACGGCGGGAGAACAGTTCGGCTTCGCTCTTTTTCGACATCATTCGATCCATGTTATCCGCAGGCAGGCGATCTTACCTGCCTACAGCGATATGGTTAACAAAGCACCGCTCGCCGAAAAACGCCCCTGCCCGCCTCAAGCGGTCAGCATCATTGTCGAAAAACACGCGTCCAAGCGCAGGATTTCCGAAAGTCCCGATTCGGCGCCCCGGCAATACGGCCTCATGGCAGCTGCGCTCCCATATCAATATGGCCAATTATTGTCAGCGCCCGCCACCTCACATCCCTGTGTTGCCAGGTCCTGCAAACGTGATCGGATTTGCGATCCCACAGCGACGAGACCACGAGACGACGAGACGACAGGCGATATCGCGAAACGGGCGAAGACCGGATGCGGCAAGGCGCATCCGGTTTCGATCGCGACGGGAGGTCAGGTGTCGAGGGCATGCCTCGGGGCCGGTGGATCGGCGCCCGATGCCCGACACGGGTCAGAGGCGATACATGATCTGGTCGTTCCAGAAGCGGTCGAGGCGCTGCAGGAGCTTGTTCATCTGGTTGAATTCGCTCTCGCCGATCCCGCCGACCTTTTCGATCGAGCCGATATGGCGCTCGTAGAGCTTGGCAACCACTTCGGCGATCTCCTGACCGGCCTTGGTGAGGCTGATGCGCACCGAGCGGCGGTCAATCCGCGAGCGCTGGTGGTTGATGAGACCGAGGTCCACCAGCTTCTTGACATTGTAGGAAACATTCGAGCCGAGATAGTAACCACGCGAGCGCAGTTCGCCGGCCGTCAGTTCGGAATTGCCGATATTGAAGAGCAGCAGTGCCTGGATGGCGTTGACATCATCGCGGCCCTGGCGATCGAATTCGTCCTTGATGACGTCGAGCAGGCGGCGATGGAGACGTTCGACCAGGTGGAGCGACTCCAGGTAGAGGTTGTGGAGGGCTTCTTCGTGGGTGCCGGCGTTCGCAGTTGCCTGCGGCTTGATCTTGGTGTTCAACATGTCTGCCTCACTGTTTTGTTTGGCGGTGTTTGTTTCTTCCCGCCTTGTGAGAGACCCTATCGAAAGCGCATAAAATTCGACTTAAAACACGCGGCTAATGAGCGGTTAATGCCGGCCTCCCCCCTGCCCCAAGCTGTGGGACAGCGTGCAGTCGCAAATAAAACATCTTACAAAATCAATATTTTAGGGGATTTTTTCGGACCAAAAGCAGCCGTGAAAGCTTGAAGATCAGGGTAAATCAACCCTTACCCGCTCTTCCATCTTGCGCCGTTCTTCCAGCGCAATGGCCAGGCGGAAGACAATATAGAGCGCTGCCACGAGGCCATGCAGAAGCGGGATGACGACATTGTGGCCGAAGATCTGCGGCCAGACCTGGTACATCAGGACCTGCCCGCCGGCAGCGATCACCCAGAGCACGGCGCCCCAGGAAGTGGCCATCCACAGGCCGAGCGACACTACCGGATAGGCGACGGCGAGCGCCGAGGCAGCCGCCCGCCATGGCAGGCTCAGAAGATCGAAGCGGGCGCGGCCGTCAAACGTGTAGCCGACCAGCATGGCCCAATATTGCAGGCCGAACCAGAAGCACAGAATGGCAATGCCGCGAAGGAAGATCACGAACAGGATCTCGATCAGGCTGCGCTTCGGCGATACGGGTGAATCAGGCTCCATGGCGGCAAGGATAACCCCGTTTGGTCAGGACTGCCAGCATGCAGCAGCGCGGCGCGTCGCATTTCGGCTCGGGCCATGCTAGGCAGGTTCCGGAAAAGTGTCTTATACCAAATGTCGATGATAGGAACCTGCGTCAAAGCAATAAACGAAGCGGGCCAAGCGTTGGCAGGCCAATGCAAGTCTGCTTAGGTTCCCCTGACATTCACCCCAAGGCACCGCCGCGGCGGGCCTGCATCTTGCAAGCAGACGCTGTGCGCACTTCAATTCGAACCCCGCGCCAATCCCATAATGAGACTGCCATGAAAGACAAGACACATCTCGTCGACGAAATCACCGGCCATCGCCGCATGCGCCGCAACCGCAAGGCCGACTGGACACGCCGTCTGGTGCAGGAAAACCGGCTGACGGTGGACGATCTGATCTGGCCGATCTTCATTGTCCCCGGTACCAATATCGTGGATCCCATCGCCGCCATGCCGGGAGTGAACCGCATGAGCGTCGACAAGGCGGTGGAGGCGGTGCGCGCCGCCGCCGATCTCGGCATTCCGGCGATCGCTCCCTTTCCGGATGTGGAAATGGACAAGCGCGATGCCAGCGGCTCGGAAATCCTGGAGCGCAACAATCTCATCAACCTCTTCACGACCGCCGCTAAGAAGGCGGTGCCGGAGATCGGCATCATTACCGATGTGGCCCTCGACCCCTTCACCAGCCACGGACATGACGGCATCCTGCGCGACGGGGTGATCGTCAATGACGAGACGGTGGACCAGGTTGCCCGCGCCGCGGTGATGCAGGCCGATGCGGGGGCGGATATCATCGCGCCCTCGGACATGATGGATGGCCGCATTGGCGCCATTCGCCGTGCGCTCGATGCCGGCGGCCACCAGGATGTGGGCATCATGTCCTATGCCACCAAATTCGCCTCCGGCTTTTACGGTCCCTATCGCGAGGCGATCAATACCGGCGGGCTGCTCAAGGGCGACAAGAACAGCTATTATATCAATCCGGCCAATGCGACCGAGGCGCTGCGCGATGCGGCGATGGACGTGGAGGAAGGCGCCGACATGCTGATGGTGAAACCCGGCATCGCCTATCTCGACATCTGCTGGCGGATGAAGGAGGCTTTCGGTCTCCCAACCTTCGCCTACCAGGTCTCCGGTGAATACACGCAGATCAAGGCGGCGGCGATGAATGGCTGGATCGATGGCGAGCGGATCATGATGGAGACGCTCACCTGTTTCAAGCGCGCCGGCTGCGACGGGATCCTCACCTATTTCGCCATGGATGTCGCGCGCAAACTGAAAGGCGCTTAAGAAGAGAGGAAGGGGCAGCGGGTGGCGGCCGGATCGATTGCCGGTGGCGCAGTCACCTTCTTGTGAAGCCCCCTTCAGCTCACCATATGAATGGACGGTTCAAAAGGAGACCTGAGAGATGTCGTTCGACACCAATCCCGCCGTTGCCGCCCCGCAGGACTGGCGCGCCTATCGCGGCGTGCTGTCCCGCCGCGTCTTTGCCTTCGTCATCGATTATTTGCTGGTCCTCATCCTGTGCATTCCGGCGGCGGTGGTGGTGTTCTTCCTCGGCGTCCTCACGCTCGGCCTCGGCTGGTTCCTCTATCCCGCCCTCTTCGTCATCGTGGCGCTGATCTATTTCGGCATGACGGTCGGCGGACGCGCCCAGGCAAGCCCCGGCATGCGCGCCGCCGGCATCATGATGATGCGGGTCGATGGCCGTCGCCTGGATTTCCTGACCGCCGTCGTGCACATGGTGCTGTTCTGGATCCTCAACTCCATTCTGACGCCGCTGATTCTGCTGGCGGGCCTGTTCCTCGATCGCTCGCGCCTCGTTCACGACATGTTGCTCGGCACGGTGATGGTGCGGGCGGATTGACCGGGGATCCGATGGATCGTCGCTTTCAGGCGCTTTGCCGGCGGAGCGCCTGTTGACCTTTCCCAAACTTGCGCCATGCTATTGAGATGGCAGGCGAGATTGCTTCGCCGCCTCGTCCAGCACCAGGGGTCGATTTGCGCGAATGAATACTCAGGCGACGCCCTCACCGCAGTTCTATCTGACGGCGCCGGCAACATGCCCGTATCTTGCCGGCGAAATGGAGCGCAAGGTCTTTACGCATCTGGTCGGGCCGCGTGCGGCTGAGATGAACGATCTCCTGACGCAAGGGGGCTTCCGACGCTCGCAAAACATCGCCTATCGTCCCGCCTGCGAGGGGTGCCGGGCCTGCGTCTCGGTGCGCATCCTCGCCAATGAGCTTGTGCTCAGCCGCAATATGCGCCGAGTTCTGGCCGAAAATGCCGATCTCGTCGGCACCGCCGGCCCGCCGCAGCCGACCACCGAACAATTCATGCTCTTCCGGCGCTATCTCGATTCCCGCCATCAGCGGGGCGGCATGTCTGACATGTCGGCGCTGGATTACGCCATCATGGTGGAAGACACGCATGTCAGCACGCGGCTGATCGAATATCGCAAACGCGTGCCCGGCGCCGGCATCGGCGACCAGCCCAAGGGCGAACTCATCGGCGTGGCTCTGACCGATCTGATGAGCGACGGCATGTCGATGGTCTATTCCTTCTACAACCCGACCATGGAGCGCCGGTCGCTCGGCACATTCATGATTATCGATCACGTGCTGCGCACACGCCAGCTCGGCTTGCCGCATGTCTATCTCGGCTACTGGGTCAAGGGATCCGCCAAGATGCATTACAAGACGCGGTTCCAGCCGCAGGAGCATCTGACCCCGCGCGGCTGGGAACTCTATGCCGAGGATGGCGCGGAATAAGCGGATGTCATAGTCACGCTCTCTACCGCATGTTATAATGCTGTTATAACATGGAGTGAGGTGCGATGAACGTTACGCTGCGCAAGATCGGCAATTCTGAAGGTATCATCATTCCGAGAGAAGTGCTTGACCGAATGGGGGTGCGTGCCGGGGATACGCTCCGTCGCAGCAGGCGACATCGACGAGGAAGGCGCGGCGCGGTTCCTGCGTGACCATACAGTGCCCTATCCTTCGGGGCGCTGAGAACGGATCAGCTGTCCCTCACCCGCCGAACTTGCCGCTTCTTGGGAAGCCCTTCGGCACGGTGCGGCCGGCAGTGGCGCGGTCACCCATCCATTCCAGAAGCTCATCCTTGGTCTTGGTGAAGATGCGCCCGGCGCTGTCTTCCCAGGTCAGGCCCTCGGCGATTGCAAAGCACTTGGCGTCGGAAATGCCGCCATCCTTGTAGCGCTGCAGCCGCACGCCCTTGCCGCGGCTCATTTCCGGCACCTGGGCCAGCGGGAAGACCAGCAGCTTGCGGTTGTCGCCGACAATGGCGAGGTGATCCCCCGAGACGGGCACGACGAGCTTGGCCTCGTCCGGCATGGACACGTTCATCACCTGCTTGCCCTTGCGGGTATTGGCGACAAGTTCGGTTTCCGCCACGACAAAACCGTTGCCGGCGGTGGAGGAGAGCAGCAGCTTGCGCGAGGCGTCATGGACGAAAGCCGTCAGCACATCCTGATCATTCTCCATGTCGACGATGATGCGGATCGGTTCGCCATGACCCCTACCGCCGGGAAGCTTTTCTGCCCCCAGCGTATAGGCCTTGCCGCCGGTCGTCAGCAGGAGGATCTTGTCGGTCGTCTGCGCCGGGAAAGCGAGCTTCGGTCCGTCGCCTTCCTTGAAGGTCAGGCTTGACGTATCGGCCATATGCCCCTTCAGCGCGCGGATCCAGCCCTTCTGCGAGATGACGACCGTGATCGGCTCCTTCTCGATCATCGCCTGCTGGATGGCTTCCACATCCGCCTGCGGGGCATCGGCGAACAAGGTCAGGCGGGCAAAGGGCTTGCCGCGTCCCTTGGCAAATTTCTTGCGGACATCCTGGATTTCGTGCTCGACCACCTTCCACTGCTTGTCGTCGGAGGCGAGCAGGCTTTCGATATCCGCCTTCTCCTTCGTCAGCTCGTCGAACTCCTTGCGGATCTCGAACTCTTCCAGCTTGCGCAGATTGCGCAGCCGCATGTTCAAGATCGCCTCCGCCTGCACGTCGGTCAGATCCCATTTGGCGATCATGACCGGCTTGGGCTCATCCTCTTCGCGGATGATGCGGATGACTTCGTCGAGATTGAGATAGGCGATCAGCAGGCCGCCAAGAATCTCCAGGCGGCGGTCGATGGCGGCCAGCCGGAAGCGCGAGCGGCGGATCAGCACCTCCTTGCGGTGCTGCAGCCATTCCAGCAGGATCTCGTTCAGCGCCATGACCTTGGGCACCCGGCCCATGGACAGCACATTCATGTTGAGCGGGAAGCGGCTTTCCAACTCGGTCAGGCGGAACAGCGATTCCATCAGGAGCGTCGCGTCGACGGTGCGGTTCTTCGGCACCAGCACGATGCGGATATCTTCGGCCGATTCGTCGCGCACATCCTCCAGAAGCGGCAGCTTTCGGGCGATCAGCAGCTCGGCGATCTTCTCGATCAGACGCGACTTCTGCACCTGGTAGGGAATTTCGGTGACGACGATCTGGTAGCCGCCGCGGCCGAGATCTTCGGTTGCCCATTGGGCGCGCACGCGAAAACCGCCGCGGCCGGTCTTGTAGGCCTCGATGATTTGGTCACGGCTGTCGATGATCACGCCGCCCGTCGGCATATCGGGACCGGGGATGAATTCCACCAGCTTTTCCACCGAAGCGTCGGGATGCTTGATCAGATAAAGCGCGGCATCGCACAATTCGTGGGCGTTGTGCGGCGGAATGGAGGTGGCCATGCCGACAGCGATGCCGGAGGCGCCATTGGCCAGGAGATTGGGGAAGGCGCCCGGCAGGACCACCGGCTCCTCGTCTTCCTCGTTATAGGTGGGCCGGAAATCGACGGCGTCCTGGTCGATCCCTTCCAGAAGAAGGGCCGCCACTTCCGTCATGCGGGCTTCGGTATATCGGTAGGCCGCGGCATTATCGCCGTCGATATTGCCGAAATTGCCCTGCCCGTCGACAATCGGATAGCGCTGGGAGAAATCCTGGGCTAGCCGCACCAGCGCGTCATAGACCGACTGGTCGCCATGCGGATGGAACTTACCGATGACATCGCCGACGATACGCGCGCATTTCTTGAAGGCCGAATTGGGCCGGATGCCCATTTCGCTCATGGCATGGATGATGCGGCGATGCACCGGCTTCAGCCCGTCGCGCACGTCCGGCAGCGCACGGTGCATGATGGTCGACAGCGCATAGGCAAGATAGCGCTCTTCAAGCGCCGCCTTCAGATCGACCGGCAGGATGTTGTCATCGCCGTCGCCGCCGTCGCCGGGTGGAGGTGTCACAGTCTTTCCCATGCGATTTGACTACCGGAAAGGCCGGGTCGCGGCAATCATCTGCTGCAAACCGCCTGTGGATGAAGGGAGAAAGCCTCTTGCCAGCCGCGCTGTTTGCAAGAAGCGCGCAGGAGCGCGTGCGAGGCATGGACGCGGACCGTAAGGCTCATGTAAAACAGCACGAACCACAACACCGGCGACAGCCGGCCTCAGGAGGATTTCGATGAACCGCACCCGTACCGCTCGCCTTCTGCTGGCCAGCGCTTCCTTCGCCCTTGCCGCATCGCAGGCATTTGCACTTGATGGGCAGGACCTGCTGTCCAAGATCACCGCAGCCTCCAATCTCCAGCCCGGCAACCTGGCTGTCGCCGGCGTGGATGTCAGCGGCAGCGATGTCACGCTGAAGGGTGTCACGCTCGGGGACGACAAGGGCGGCGAACGGCTGAAGGTGGGCGACATCAAGCTGGAAGATGTGCAGGAGGAAAGTGATGGCGGCTACTTCATCTCCCGCGTCACGCTGCCGGACGTGAATATTTCCGAAAAGGAAACCGCGATCACGGCGTCCAGCCTGTATCTGACCAATGTCAGCGTGCCGGCCGACCAGACCGCCAACAATCTCGACTCCATCCTCTTCTACGAACAGGCGCATACCGGCCCGATCAACGTCACCGTCAATGGCAAGCAGGTTCTCGGCATTCGCGAAAGCGAGGCCAACCTGACGCGTGAGGACGATGATTCCGGCGTGAGCTTCGATGCCAAGGTGGATGGCGTCTCCGCCGATCTCAGCCTTGTCGAGGATCCGAAGACGCGCGAAGCGATCGAAAGCCTGGGCCTCACCACGCTGACCGGGAAGCTCACAATGCAGGGCAATTGGGAGATGGAACCGGGCACGGTCAATCTGGAGGAATATGCGCTGGCTTTCGACAATGTCGGCCGCCTCAACATGTCGCTCAGCTTTTCCGGCTATACGCTCGCCTTCCTGAAATCGGTTCAGGAAACCGCGAAGGCCGCCGAAGCCAATCCCAACAAGGAGGCCGCACAACAGGCCGCAGGTCTTGCCATGCTGGGCCTGATGCAGCAGCTGACCTTCAACAGCGCCTCGCTCAGCTTCGAAGACAGCGGCATTACCAATCGTGGCCTTGCCTTTGCCGGCAAGACGCAGGGCGTTTCCTCAGAACAGATGGCCATGATGGTGAAGGGCATGGCGCCCCTGATGCTGGCCCAGCTGAATGTTCCGACGCTGCAGAACAGCCTCTCGACGGCCATCAACACCTTCATCGACAATCCGCGCAATATCACCATCACCGCAGAACCGGCCAACCCCGTTCCGCTGCCGATGATCATCGGCACGGCGCAGGCGGCACCGAATACCCTGCCCGATATGCTGGGCGTCACCGTTACGGCCAATGACTGATCGCAACGATCGACAAGCCAGGCTGCGCCTGACGACAGAAAGGCCGGAGCATCGCTGCTCCGGCCTTTTTGTTGTGCACTCGGTCTTGTCTTTGCGTGGCGTCGGTCAGTCGAGGACCTGGATCACCTGGCGCGTCTGCGGATCGACGACGACGCGGCGCTCGTTGACGACCGTATAGGCATAGTTGCCATAGCCGTCGATGACATGCGTCTCGACTTCCTGCGGCAGCACGCGGCCAACCAGGACGTCGCCGCTATAGGAAACGGACGGAACCTGCTGCTGCATGACATAGGTCCGCACTTCGGCAGGCATTTCCCGCACCACGACGGCACCCGGCGCCGGGGCCGGTTCCGTGACGATGACGGTCGATTGCGCGAATGCGGCACTCGATACGAATAGTGCCGCCGATGCGGCCATGAGGGTCTTCAGCATGATGCTCTCCTCGGGCGTTGATGCTGGCGTGACAATGCAAAGCCCTGGAGATGGTTCCGCCGAGATGCGGACCTGCCTTGCGGCAGGAGTGGTTCGGAGCGCCCGGAAACAACGCCGGGCGCGCCCGCATTCAGTCCTTCTTCTGCGGCGGAATGACCCGCAGCGACAATTCCATCAGCTGCTTCGGCATGGCCGGCGCCGGGGCATTCATCAGAAGGTCCTGCGCCTGCTGGTTCATCGGGAACAGCGTGATCTCGCGCAGGTTCTTGGCGCCCACCAGCAGCATGACGATACGGTCGATGCCGAAAGCGCAGCCACCATGCGGCGGCGCGCCATACTGGAAGGCGCGATACATGCCGCCGAAGCGCTCTTCCACGTCGGCCTTGGAAAGACCGACCAGTTCGAAGGCTTTGACCATCAGCTCCGGCGACTGGTTACGAATGGAGCCCGAGGCGATCTCGAAGCCGTTGCAGACGGCATCATACTGGTAGGCCTTGATCGTCAGCGGATCCTGGCTTTCCAAAGCTTCCAGGCCGCCCTGCGGCATGGAGAAGGGGTTGTGGGCGAAATCGACCTTCTTGTCTTCCTCGTTGTATTCGAAGAAGGGGAAATCGACGATCCAGCACAATTCGAACCGGTCGCGGTCGACGAGGTTCAGATCCTCACCGACGCGGGTGCGCGCCTCACCGGCAAACTTGTAGAACTTGGCGGGCTCGCCCGCGACGAAGAAGCAGGCATCGCCGGCCTCGAGGCCGAGCTGGCTGCGCACGGCCTGGGTACGCTCCTCGCCGATATTCTTGGCGAGCGGGCCGGATCCGGAAATCTTGCCGTCCTCTTCCTTCCAGAAGATATAGCCGAGGCCCGGCTGGCCCTGGCTCTGCGCCCAGGCATTCATCCGGTCGCAGAAAGCGCGGGAGCCGCCGGTCTTGGCGGGAATGGCCCAGACCTGCACCTTCGGATTGGAGGCGATCATATTGGCGAAGACCTTGAAGCCGGAGCCGGCGAAATGCTCGGTCACATCCTGCATCTCGATCGGATTTCTGAGGTCCGGCTTGTCGGAGCCGTACTTCCGGATGGCCACATCGTAGGGAATGCGCGGCCATTCTTGGGTCACCGGCTTGCCTTCGGCAAACTGCTCGAAGACCTTGGTCATCATCGGCTCCATCGTGCCCCAGACATCCTCCTGGGTGACGAAGCTCATCTCGACGTCGAGCTGGTAGAATTCGCCCGGCAAGCGGTCGGCACGCGGGTCTTCGTCGCGGAAGCACGGCGCAATCTGGAAGTAGCGGTCGAAGCCGGCCACCATCAGGAGCTGCTTGTACTGCTGCGGCGCCTGCGGCAGCGCGAAGAACTGGCCGGGATGGATCCGGCTCGGCACGAGGAAGTCGCGCGCGCCTTCCGGCGAGGAGGCCGTCAGGATGGGCGTCGAATATTCGGCGAAGCCTTCAGCCGTCATGCCCGAACGCATCGAGGCGATGATCTGCGTGCGGCGGACGATGTTCTTGTGCAGCGTCTCGCGCCGCAGGTCGAGGAAGCGGTATTTCAGGCGCACGTCTTCCGGATAATCCGGCTCGCCGAAGACAGGTAGCGGCAGTTCCTTGGCGGCCGACAGAACCTCGATCTCCCGGGCGTAGAGTTCGATCTCGCCGGTCGGCATCGTCTTGTTGACGGTTTCGTCGGTCCGCGCCTTGACCACGCCGTCGATGCGGATGACCCATTCGCCGCGAACCGTCTCCGCCATCTTGAAGGCAGGGCTATCCGGATCGGCCACCACCTGCGTCATGCCGTAATGGTCGCGCAGGTCGATGAAGAGAACGCCGCCATGGTCGCGGACGCGATGGACCCAGCCGGACAGGCGAACGGTTTGGCCCACATCGGACTTGCGGAGGGCTGCACAGGTGTGGCTGCGGTAACGGTGCATGTCGAAATCCTGGAATCACTTGTGCCGGCGCACTGCGCAAGGCCGGGCCGGCAGGGGAAAATCGGGCGGAAAAGCGCATGACGCGCCTGCTTTGTCAAGGCAGAACCGGTCAGGCGGCCTCTTTCTGCTGCCTTGCGGCCAGCGCACGCATGGCCGCCTCCTCCTGATGAATGCGGATGGCGAGAAACAGGCCGTAGACCGGCAGGCCCACCATCAAGGTCAGATAGGCGTGGAACATCAGCGCAAAGCCGAGGAGCTCCGGCAGGATGTTGAGGAAGTAATTCGGGTGGCGGATGGTGCGGAACAGGAAATGGCGATTGATCTCGTGCTGGCGCGCGATCATGATCTTGACCGTCCACAAGGGACCGAGGATCTGCACGATCCACACCAGCATTCCGATCGCCGCCGCGTATAGCAGAAGACCGAGCAGCGAGACCGGATCGAAGCGGGTTTCGCGGACAAGGCCTTCGCAAAGGCAGGCGATATAGAAGGCGATATGCGCCAGAGCCAGAAGGCGGGTATTGAGCGCGCCATATTCCATGGCCCCGGCCTTGCGCAGGGCGCTTTCATGCCGCCTGGACACCAGAACACTCGACACCCGCACCAGAGCGCCGATGACAAACAACAGGATCAGCACGAATTCCATCTCACCCCTCACCGCCCCCACGGTCATTTGCAGGATCACGTTCGAAACACCATCCGCGTCAAGACCGTCATTCCCTCACTGGCGACCGGCCGACACAAGCCCGCGGACCGCATGCAGCATCTCCTAAAAGTGTGACATCAAAGATTCAAGCCATCCCGTGCGTACCGAGCAGGACGTGAAGACAGGGCGCCGGAAGCCCCACCGCGAAGGCGGGTTCCGCCACCGAGTGGCGATCCGGTCCCCGATGGATCCGCCGCCTCGCCCGATGACTGGTTGATCGTCTGGTTTATCGACTGATCTACCGGGTGATCGGCACAACGGTGCATCGATATATTTGATCGATCAATTCACGCTCTGAATTGTCATCGCCCGTCGGGGAGGGTTACAACACGGATCAAGCCGTGCCCGCATCCTGCGTTGCGCTGCATCCTCAGTCTCATGCCGGTTCCCATGTCGACCATTCGTCCGCTAGTTCCTCTCCTCGTTACGGCGGGCATACTGATCGGCGGGAACGGCTTGCAGGGGACCTATATTGCCCTTCGCGGATCGTCGGAGGGATTTTCCCCTTCGGTCATCGGGCTGATCGGAGCCGGCTACAGCATCGGCTTTGCCATCGGCTGTCTCTATGTCACCCGCATCCTGCGTTCGATCGGCCATATCCGCACCTTCGCCGCCATGGCAGCCATTGCCGCCTGCTGTTCGATCCTGATGCCGCTGGTGATCTCGCCGATCTTCTGGACCCTGATGCGCTTTGCCATCGGCATCTGCGTCGCCAGCCTGTTTGCCGTCGTCGAGAGCTGGATCAATGCCAAG
This sequence comes from Rhizobium sp. SSA_523, assembly GCF_030435705.1. NCBI lineage: Bacteria > Pseudomonadati > Pseudomonadota > Alphaproteobacteria > Hyphomicrobiales > Rhizobiaceae > Affinirhizobium > Affinirhizobium gouqiense. The sequence continues at coordinate 440,249 of NZ_CP129382.1, read as the reverse complement.
GTGACGAACCAGAACCGCGCCCGCACCTTGTCGGTCTATCGCCTGGTCGACCTCAGCTCGGTCACGCTGGCGCAATACCTCATCCCTGCCTTCGGCATTGACGGACCGGTGATCTTTTCGCTGGTGGCGATCGCCCTTGCGCTTTCGCTGGTGCCGATCTCCGTTGCCGACCGATCCAGCCCGACGCCGCCGGAGGCGATCAACTACGATATTCGCGCCGTCTGGCGCATCTCGCCGCTTTCGGTCGTCGGTGTCGTCGCCGTCGGCCTCAGCATGGCCGCCTTCCGCAATATCGGGCCGCTTTACGCCCAGGATATCGGCATGGACGTGACGCAGATCGCCACCTTCATGAGCGCCGGCATTATCGGCGGGGTCGTGCTGCAATATCCGCTCGGCCTGTTCTCCGACCGGCTCGACCGCCGCAAGGTGATCATCTGGGCCACTATCGGGACGATCCTGACGGGCGGCTACCTGTCCTTCTTCGCCGGCACGGATGAGACGTCCAATATCATCGGCGTCTTCATCTATGGCGCCTTTGCCATGCCGCTCTATTCTTTGTGTTCGGCGCACGGGAATGATCATGCCAAGCCGGGCGAACATGCGCTGGTCTCTGCGGGCCTGCTGTTCTTCTGGTCGATCGGCGCGACGATCGGCCCGCTTCTGGCCTCGCTTTTGCTGCAATTCATCGGGCCGGAGGCCTTCTTCGTCTACACCTCCTTCATCTTTGCCGGCTTCCTCTGGTACACGGTGGTGCGCATGCGGGTGCGGCCGCCGGTGCCACCCTCGCAGCGGCCCGGACGCTTCCGGGCCCTGTTGCGCACCTCGCCCTATTTCAACCGGCTGGCCGGAGCGCCTTCGGACCAGGGCAAGGGCGACAAGCCGTAAGCCGGTCCCGGCCTGCGGCAATTTCGCCGGGCGCCTCCTATTGATGATCGTGCCGCTCAGCTTTAAGCAGGCAAAGGAAGCGGGAAGCATGCTTTCGGACGGCAAGCGTGTCGCGATCCTCATGGTCGGCTCGTCACGCTTTCAGGGTCTGTCTTGCGCATGTTGTTCTCGCAAAACCGCCGCGCAGTGTCGCGCGGTCAGGTTTGAAGTCGGAGCGCCCTCATGCCTGTGCTGTCCCGCCGCAACCTTCTCAAAGCCGGTGCCGGCCTTGCCGCCTATGGCGCGGGACTCGGAGCCGCAGGACTGTATCGCAGCGCCTCGGCTGCAACGGCGGTGACACTCGAGGCAAAGCGCACCGAAGCGGTCCTGGATGGCCGGAACCTGACCCGCGAGGTGATGACCTACGGCCTTCAGGATGCCGCCTTGGGGCCCGTGGGGCCCATGGGACCCATGCCGCCCACGCTTCGCGTCAAGCAGGGCCAGAGCTTTGCCGCGCGCCTGACCAACCGTCTTGACGAGCCGACGACCATTCACTGGCATGGCCTGCGCATCGCCAACAGCATGGACGGCGTGCCCTTCCTCACCCAGCCTTACGTCTACACCGGCGACAGTTTCGATTACCGGTTCACGCCGCCCGATGCGGGCACCTTCTGGTATCATCCGCATTGCAACACGCTGACGCAGATGGGGCGCGGCATGACCGGCCTCTTCATCGTCGAAAACCCCGCCGATCCGGTTTTCGACGGTGATATCGCCGTCAACCTGCGCGATTGGCGGCTGGGCGGCGACGGGCAGTTCATCGCCCAGTTCAAGCCGCGCGATGCCGCCAAGAACGGCACATTCGGCACGGTCAGAGGCGCCAACTGGCAGGTTCAGCCGAATTTCGATGCGCCGGCGGGCGGATTGATCCGCCTTCGCCTGGCGGTCACGGATGTCACGCGGATCTATTCGCTGAGGCTGGAGGGGGCCGAGGCGGCCATCATCGCGCTTGACGGCCAGCCGCTTCCGCAGCCGGTGCCGCTGGACCAGCTGACCCTTTCGCCCGGCCAGAGGGCGGATCTCGTGATCCGCATGCCCGAGGGCGAAGGTCAGACGGCATCGCTTGTCGATATCCGGCCTTCCAGCGCCAGGACCGTCGCCACGCTGCGGGCGATCGGCGGCTCGCTGAAGCGCGACCTGCGATCGGTTAGCGCGCTGGCCCCCAATCCCTGGACCGTTCCCGACCTCAAATCGGCCGAGACGATCCCGCTCGTCCTGAGTGCGACGGCGGAGAATGCCGGTCGCGATTCCTTTTGCGGCTTTCTCGGCTATTCCTTCTGGGCCATCAACAAGGTTCCCTGGCCGGGAGACACCGCCGACCCGACGGCACCGCTGGCGGAGCTTAAACTCGGGAAAACCTATCTGATAAACCTGGAAAACCTCACGCCGCATTTGCATCCGATCCACCTGCACGGCATGAACTTCCAGGTGATCGCCTCCAGCACCCGCACCGTTTCACCCCTGATTTCCGACACTTACCTCGTCTTGCCGGATGAAAAGGTTCAACTCGCGCTGGTGGCGGACAATCCGGGCGACTGGGTTCTGCACTGCCATATCATCGAGCACCAGAAGACCGGCATGACCTCCTATCTGCGCGTTGCGTGATGGCGGGAGGGCGCAAGCCGCAGGCCTTGAGCGTCTTTTTCGCCGCTTCTGTTGACATCCGGGGCCGAAAGGGAAAAGGAAGGTGGAACAACGCCATCTAGGGTCTGTTGACGAACGACTATGTTGATCATTGAAACGACTGCCGCTCTTGCCGACGCCTGCAGCAAGCTTGCCCAATCCGACTTCGTGACCGTGGACACGGAATTCCTTCGGGAAACGACGTTCTGGCCGGAACTCTGCCTCATCCAGATGGCCAGTCCGGATCTCGAAGTGATTGTCGATCCTTTGGCCAAGGGCCTGGATCTTGCGCCCTTCTTTGCCCTGATGGGCAATAGCGCGGTGCTGAAGGTCTTCCATGCCGCCCGGCAGGATCTGGAAATCGTCTATCACCTGGGCAAGCTGATCCCGCATCCGATCTTCGACACGCAGGTCGCCGCCATGGTGTGCGGCTTCGGCGATTCGATTTCCTATGACCAGCTCGTCCAGCGCACGAAGAACGTGCAGATCGACAAGTCCTCGCGCTTTACCGACTGGAGCCGCAGGCCGCTTTCGGAAAAGCAGCTGGATTACGCGCTGGCCGATGTGACCCATCTGCGCGACGTCTATCTTTTCCTCAAGGACCAGCTGGAGCGTGAAGGCCGCGCAACCTGGGTTTCCGAAGAGATGGCGGTGCTCGAAAATCCGGAAACCTACGACATGCATCCGGATGATGCCTGGCTGCGGCTGAAATCGCGCCTGCGCAAGCCGCAGGAGCTTGCCATCCTGAAATATGTCGCCGCATGGCGCGAGCGGGAGGCCCGCAGCCGGAATGTTCCGCGCTCGCGAGTCCTCAAGGACGATGCGATCTACGAGATTGCCCAGCAGCAGCCGAAGGACAGCGAGGCGCTGGGCCGCTTGCGCACCATTCCCAAGGGCTGGGAGCGCTCCTCCTCCGCCGGCGCCATTCTCGACGCGGTCAACACCGCTTTGGCACTGCCCAAGGCCGAGATGCCGCATGCGCCCAAGCATGTCCACACGCCCGAAGGCGCACAATCGGCCGTTGAACTCCTCAAGGTTCTGCTGCGGCTGATTTCGGAAAAGCACGGGGTGGCCGCCAAGGTGATCGCCAATACCGACGACCTCGACAAAATCGCGGTGGATGGCGAGAATGCCGAAGTGGCGGCCCTGGCCGGCTGGCGGCGCGATCTCTTCGGAGAGCCGGCCTTGAAACTGATCGCAGGATCGGTCGCGCTTCGCTTCGTCGACAAGAAGGTCGAGACTGTCGAGCTTTAAGCCGTCATCAAAGCTTCAGCAAGCCATAGTGAGACTGTCACAGACGGTATCTAGACAGAGGGCATTCATTCCCAGTGGTCAGGTGCCCCTATGTCTCGTCCTCTTCTTGCCGCGCTTGGCCTTTCGATCCTGCTGTGCAATCCAGCCTTTGCCGATGACAGGCTTTTCCCGGCCACTCTGGTCGGCCAGGCGGTCGTGCCTGCCAATAGCATTATCAAGGCACCGGCAGATGCCCCCGCCTTCCTGCAAACCTCCGGCAAATTCACCGAAAGCGGCAAGCGGACGGAAGCGCTGGGCTCCATCCCCGGCAAGGATGCGAACCGCACCACCGGGATCGCCTTGCCCTTTGCCGGCCAGCCGTTGCAGGGCTTTTCCGGTATCAAGGCCATGGCGGACGGCACCTTCTGGACGCTTTCCGACAATGGTTATGGCGCAAAGGCCAATTCCAGCGACGCCATGCTGATGCTGCACCACATCCGCTTCGATTGGGACAAAGGCAATGTGGAGCGGCTGGAAACCGTGTTCCTGTCGGACCCCGACCGCAAGGCAACTGGTCCGATCGTCCTGGAAGGCGCCGAAAAGCGCTATCTCACGGGGGCCGATTTCGATGTTGAATCGATTCAGCCGGTCGAAGACGGTTTCTGGCTGGGCGAGGAATTCCAGCCCGCCGTTCTGAAGGTCAACCGTCAGGGCGAATTGCAGAGGGTCATTCCGACAGAGGTCGACGGCAAGCCGGTCCTCTCGCCCGACAATCCCGCTTTGTCGCTGCCTGCCAATCCAACGGCGAAACTGCCGGCCTTCAACCTGAAGCGGTCCGGCGGTTTCGAGGGCCTGGCTCTATCCAAGGACGGCGCGAAGCTCTACGCGCTTCTGGAGGGGCCGCTCTATACCGAGACCGGCGCGGTCGAGCAGGTCGATGGCCAGACGGTGCTGCACATCATCGAACTCGACGCGGCAAGCGCCGGCTGGACTGGCCGCAGCTGGCTCTATCCGCTTTCCGCCGGCGGGGTCGCCATCGGCGATTTCAACATGATCGATCAGACGACGGCGCTGATAATCGAGCGGGATGGCGGCGAAGGCGGCATGCAGCAGGCCTGCGCGGATCCGAAGACACCCACACCGACCTGCTTTGCCCAACCGGCGAAGCACAAGCGGATCTATAAGATCGAGATGACCGATGACACACTCGGCAAACCCGTGCGCAAGATCGGCTATATCGACCTGATGGCCATTGCCGATCCGGACCACAAGGCAAGACAGGGCGGCAAAGACGGGCTCTACAGCATGCCCTTCGTCACCATCGAGAATGTCGACATCGTGGATGGCACACATATCCTCGTCGGCAATGACAACAATCTGCCCTTCTCGGCCGGCCGCGCCCTCGACAAGGCGGATGACAGCGAATTCGTGCTGCTGGACGTCGCGGATTTCTTGAAAGCGCGCTGAGCACGGCCCGCGGCAAGGCTGACAGAGAGCGCGCCGGGGCAAAGTCCGGCGTGCTCGGGCCAGCCGAAGCCGGCATTGCAATCCTCCCGATGGATCTCATGCCGCAAGCCGGTGCCGGCCATCCCCCGACCCCTTGCCAGCCAGCCGCCACGCCCCCGGCCCCTTGCCAGCCTCCCTCCCGGTCACTTGAGCCCCTCCTCTTGGCCCTCCACTCGCCCTCCTTTTGGCCCTCCTCTCGCCCCTCCTCTCGCCGCCCTCTCACCCCTTGCACCATCCGTCAAAGCTTCTATTCTGCTGCGGACGATGGGGCCAGCTTCACCCACATCACCCGCCACGGGGCACGGACAGGATGGCAAGATCACCGCGACTGGCGCTTCGGGGCCGACCGTTCCAATCCGGGCTGCGCTGGTCCATGCTGCTCGTCTTCATTGCCTTTACCGGCATGCTCTACATGATGGTTTTCGAGGTCGAGGGCGCCTTCTATATCGGCTCCATCTATGCGCTTGCCTGCAGCCTGCCACTGATCATCTTCGAAACCGGCGGGCTGATGCCGGGCCTTCTGGAGCGCATCCGTCGGCTCGCGACGCCTGCTTATTTCCTGTCCAGCCTCGGCATCTATTTTGTCTTGTCGGGAATAGGCTTTGCCATTAGCGGGGTGACGCTGAAGCTCACCGGGATTTCGCAAGCGAGCTGGACGCAATTGCTCATTCTGCGTCCGCCGGCCTTTCTCTATACGCTCGCCTTCCTGCTGCTCGGCCTGACAATCCTGCGGGTCCGGCAATTGCTGGGCCGGCGGGTCTTCCTCAGCCTGCTGACCGGGCGCTATCGCCATCCGGTCCAGGAGGACCGCCTCTTCCTCTTCATCGATATCGTGGGATCGACCACCTTTGCCCGCCAGCACGGCGATCTCAAGGCGCAGGAATTCATCGGCGAGGTCTTTGCAAGCTTTGCCGAACCGGTGCGCAGCCACCAGGGCGAGATCGACGACTATGTGGGAGATTGCGCCATCATCACCTGGCCGCTCAAGGAGGGGGTGGAACAGGCGCGCTGCATTCGCTGCCTCTATGCCATTCTCGACGAGATCGACCGTGAGGCCTGGTGGTGGCAGCAGCATTTCGGCCTGGTGCCGCGGCTATCGGCCGCCCTGCATGGCGGATCGATCGTCACGGGCGAGATCGGTGTGCTGCACCATAAGATCACCTATTTCGGCGATGTCGTGAATACCACGGCGCGCATCGAGGGCCTGTGCAAGACATTGCAGCAACCGGTGCTGATCTCGCAGGATCTGTTGCGCCATCTCAGCCTGCCGGCCGGCGTCGAGGCGCAGCCGCAGGGCGATCATCTGGTCAAGGGACGCAACGAGCCCCTCTCCGTCTTCGCGCTGGATCGCAGCGGCGCAAGCGCGCCCAGGCTCTCGCAAGCCTCCTGACCGCTTACTCGAATACGAAAGCGAGGCGCTTGCCTGTCAGTTTCGACAATTGCTGCAGGCGGCCATCCAGCCTTTCGCCGGAGAAATTGGCATATTCGTGCGGCACCACGAGGTCGAGATCCAGATCGGGATCGCTGGACCGGCGGAAATAGAGATTGTGCACGACGCCCGGCATCGATGCCGAGAAAAGGTAGACGACACGCAGCAGCCCGCCGAGAAGCTTGGCGAGCGACAGGAGCCGCGGGGTGGCGATCTGCGACAGCGGGCCCGTCGCGCCATCGTCATGCAGGCCCTCGAAACGATAATAATTGGCGAGTGCCAGATAGGCGCGGCCGGGATGGGTAATGCCCACCAGCGACGAATGCGCAATCAGGTTCAGCGCCTGCAATCCCCGGTAATCGGGATGCGCGCGCCAGCTGATATCGGCGAGAAGGCAGGCGGCTCGGCGGTAGCGGCCCTCCTCCTCGGATTCATCGATGCCGAACATCGGCACCATGCGGCCGGTCCATTCCGCCAGTTCGCGCGCATGTTCGGGCGAACGCGCCCGCAAGATGGCGAGCTGGTCGGCGGCCAGAAGCAGCGGATCCTTTTCCCGCTCCTCCTCCGGCAATTGCGAGTAGAGATAGCCTTCGCGCACGCCCTGCGCTGAAAACACGACCCGTGCGGGCTTCATGGCCGCCAGCACTTCCTGCATGGCGACTGCGCCGAAGGGCAAGAGCGCCCGGCGGTTCTTCGAGACCGACTGCCAGGCAGGATCCTTGGAATCCTTCGACAGAACCACCTGCTCGAGGAAGTTCTGCATCTCGTTCAGCTGCAATTCGTAGCCTTGCATCATGTGCAGCGGATATTGCGTGATCTCCATGTGCAGCTTGGCGATGTTGCGCCAGGTGCCGCCCACGGCGTAGAAGGTGCGCCCCTCGCCCTTGTCGAGGAATTTGACGTTCTTGACCTGCGTCTTGGCGAAAGCGCGTGCCTTCTGCAGCGAATTGCTGGAATATTCGGCCAGGCGGAGACCGCCGAGCGGCAAGGTGATGCCCTTGCCGAAATCCATGCCCTTGATATCGATCAGTTCCAGCGATCCGCCGCCGAGATCGCCGGCAATGCCGTCCACGCCGTTGAAGCCGCTGATGACGCCGAGCGCGGAATAGAGCGCCTCCTCCTCGCCGGACAGGACCTGCACGGGATGCCCCAGAATGGCCTCTGCATCGGCAATGAATGCGGGTCCGTTCGAGGCTTCGCGGGCCGCCGCCGTCGCCAGCACGAAGATCCGCACCGCCCGGGCCTGGTCGGATAGCGCCTTGAAGCGCCGCAAGGCCTTCAGCGCCCGGCTGACCGCTTCCTCTTCCATCCGGCCGGTGGAACCGAGCCCGCGGCCGAGGCCGCACAGCACCTTTTCATTGAAAAGAATGGTCGGGGATCGGGACAGATCCTCGTAGATCACCACGCGAACGGAGTTCGAACCGATGTCCACTACGGAAACAGGTGCGCTTCCGGGGAGACGCCCCTGTGCTTCAGATCGTACCATACGTCACTATTTCTTGCGCGCGGAGATGAGGCCCGCGATGAGTTTCGGTGCGCTTGACTTCAATGCTTCCCCCCGGCCGGACAGGCTGGGATTGGTCATGAAATACTGCTGGGCGTTGAAAGGTTCCTCTCCCTGGCGAACTTCCAAGCGCCGCGACGTTCCATCGGGCAATATCTCGTAGCTTTGCTGGTTGTCAATCAAGTTGCCCAGCATGATCTGCGACAGGACCTGTTCATGCACCGTCGGATTGAGGAGCGGCACCAGCGTCTCGACGCGCCGGTCGAGATTGCGCGGCATCATGTCGGCGGAGCCGATATAGACCAGCGCCCGCTCCGATGGCAGGCCGTAGCCATTGCCGAAGCAGAAGATGCGGCTGTGCTCGAGAAAACGTCCGACGATGGATTTGACGCGGATATTCTCCGAAAGGCCCGGGACCTGCGGCCGCAGGCAGCAGATGCCGCGCACCACCAGATCCACTTCGACGCCGGCCTGGCTGGCACGGTAGAGCGCATCGATGATATCGGGATCCACCAGCGAGTTCATCTTCATCCAGATGGCCGCCTGACGCCCTTCCTTCGCGTGGACGATCTCTTCCTCCACATGCCGCAGAATGCGGGACCGTAGCGTATAGGGAGAGACGGCAAGCTTCATGCTTTCTTCCGGCTCGCCATAGCCGGTGATGAAGTTGAAGACATTGGCCATGTCGTGGGCGATCTTCGGATTGCAGGTGAAGAAGGACAGATCGGTATAGATCTTGGCCGTGACGGGATGGTAATTGCCGGTCCCCAGATGGCAGTAGGTGCGCAGCTTGCCATCCTCGCGGCGGACCACCATCGACATCTTGGCATGCGTCTTGAGCTCGATGAAGCCGAAGACGACCTGCACGCCGGCACGCTCCAGATCGCGCGCCCAGCGGATATTGGCCTCCTCGTCGAAGCGCGCCTTCAGCTCCACCAGCGCCGTCACGGATTTGCCCATCTCGGCCGCATCGATCAACGCCCGCACGATCGGGCTGTCGTTGGAGGTGCGGTACAGCGTCTGCTTGATCGCCAGCACATCCGGATCGCGCGCCGCCTGGAGCAGGAACTGCACCACCACGTCGAAGCTTTCGTAAGGGTGATGGACCACCATGTCCTTCTCGCGGATGGCGGCCAGGCAATCGCCGGCATGCTCGCGCACCCGCTCGGGGAAGCGCGCATTATAGGGCTCGAAGCGCAGATCGTCGCGCGGCGCCTTGGTGATTTCCGACAGCGTGTTGAGCGCCAGGAGCCCCGGCAGGACGGCCACGCGATTGTCCGGCACGCCCAGTTCCTGCACGACGAACTGCCGCAAGGATGCCGGCATTTCCGAATCCGTCTCGATGCGGATCACCTTGCCGCGGCGGCGCCGCTTCAGCGCCGTCTCGAAGAAGCGCACCAGATCCTCCGCCTCTTCCTCGACCTCGATATCGCTGTCGCGGATGATGCGGAACGTCCCCGCGCCCTTGACCTCGTAACCGGGAAAGAGCCGGTCGATGAACATGCTCACCACATCTTCCAGGGTGATGTAGCGGATCGTCGGGCCCTCGTCCGGCAGGCGGATGAAGCGGTCGAGCGTCGGCGGCAGACGCAGGAGCCCGGTCATCGGCTCGCGCCCGCTCTTGCTGTCGAGCTGCAGGCCCATGGAGAAGCCGAGATTGGGAATGAAGGGGAAAGGATGGGCCGGATCGATGGACAGCGGCGTCAGGATGGGAAACAGGTCATCCTCGAAATCGGTCGCGAGCCACAGGCGGTCTTCATCCGACAGCGCGGCCGGACGAACGATCAGGATGTCTTCCTTGGCCAGATATTGCTGCAAAACGGCAAGCGAGGCCTGCTGCTCCATCTGCAGATTGTCGATTTCCTTGAGGATTTCCTCCAGCTGTTCGGCCGGCGTCTTGCCGTCCGGGCTGCGTACGACGATTCCCTGCCGGACCTGGCCTTCCAGTCCCGCCACGCGCACCATGAAGAATTCGTCGAGATTGGCGGCGGAAATGGACAGGAAGCGGACGCGCTCGAGAAGCGGATGCTCGGTGTTGAGCGTCTCCTCCAGCACCCGCCGATTGAACTGCAGCCAGGAAAATTCGCGGTTGATGAACCGCTCGGGACTGGACAGGAGATCCGCACCGTCCTGGCCGCGTGCAGCGCCAATGGCCGCCAGCGCCGCATCCTGTGCTTCAGACAATTGATCCATCCTCGTTCCCTTCCCGAAATAAAGCCACCGCCCAAAGCAGGTATCGACTATTCCATGGGCCCGTACATGTTTTCAACGACGGAACCGTGACAGTCAATCGCCGCCATCCTGCGCGGAGAGACTGTGCAGAACTTCGGCCGCCAAAGCGCGCGTGATGCGTGTGCCCCGCGACAGGGCCAACCGATCCAGCCGCTCGACGATTCCGGTCGCCGCCTGCATGGATCTTTCCATGCGCGAGACGATGAAAGCGACGAGGCGGTCGTCGATGGAGAGCTGCCGGTCGGCAAAAAGCTTGATGATCACCTGGCCGAGCAGGTCCTCATCCGGTTCGCCGATCTCGATGACCGTCGCCGCCTTCAGGCGCGACCGCAGGTCCGGCAGGCTGACCGGCCAGGACATCGGCCAGAGCCGCGCGGTCATCAGAAGCGTATGGCCGTTCTCGCGCACGCTGTTGATGACATGGAAGAGTTCATTGTCGTCGAAGCCGGCACGGTCGGCATCCTCGAAGAGAACCGGGCCTTCGGCAGCCATGGAGGCCGCCTCGCCGCCCGCCTTCGGATCGATGGTTACGGCCTTCGCCTTGTCCCGCCAGATCTGCGCCAGATGCGATTTGCCGCAGCCGGCCGGCCCGGTCAGGATCACGACCGGCGCCGGCCAGGCCGGCCAGGCATCGATCATGGCAAGCGCCGCGCTCACCTGCGGTGCGACGAGAAGATCGTCGCGCCCGGTTGCTGCGTCATGATTGAGGGCCAGCGGCAATTGCTCCGCCGCCGGCCGCCTGCGTGTATCCTTCGTCTCGTTCATGCGTCTGTCGGAGGTTCTTTGAGGGCCTTCGCCTCGACATCCGCCGTTTCGTCCCAGGGGAGCGCGGCGGAATGACCGTAATAGATGTCACTTTGAAGATAGCGCGACAGGGCAAAGCGGACAAGCACGCCGACCACAGCCGCCGCCGGCACCGCAATCAGCAGGCCGACAAAGCCGAACATGGCGCCGAAGGCCAGGAGCGCGAACATCAGCCAGACCGGATGCAGGCCGACGCTGGAACCGACCAGCTTGGGCTGCAGGATATTGCCTTCGATGAACTGGCCGGAAAAGAAGACAGCCACGACCGCGATGATCCAGGGATATTCGGGCCAGAACTGCATCAGCGCGATGCCGACCGACAGAACGAGGCCGACCAACGATCCGATATAGGGGATGAAGCTGATCATTCCGGCGACGAAGCCGATCAAGAGGCCGAAATTCAGACCCACGATCGACAGGCCCACGGCGTAATAGACGCCGAGAATGAGGCAGAGCGAACCCTGGCCGCGAATGAAGCCGGAAACGGCATCATCCATTTCCCGGGCGAGCTGGCGGATGGTGACCACCTGGTCGCGCGGGATCCAGCTGTCGACCTTGCCGACCATGCGGTCCCAATCGAGCAGGATGTAGAAAGCGACGACCGGGGTAATGATCATGAGCGAGATCACGTCGATGATCGTCTTGCCGGAATTCCACAGCTGGCTGAGCAGCCCGCCGAGGAAGCCGGCGCCTTCGGACATGACGCTCGAGAAATTCTCCTTGGCGGTCTCGATCTGGCTGACCAGCCATTTCGGCAGGAAGGAATTTTCCGGGCTCGCGATCAGTTGCTGCAGCTTTGTCACATATTCCGGCAGGATCTGCGCGAACTGGTTGAACTGGCTGATGATCAGCGGAATGACGATCATCAGCGCGAGCGCAAACATCAGGACGAAGCCGATGAGGATGACGATCGTGGCCATGAGCCGCGAGAGCCCGCGGCGTTCCAGCCAATCGGCCACCGGATCGAGGAAATAGGCCAGCGCCATGCCGGCGACGAAGGGCAGGAGAATTGTGCGGAACGCCAGCAGAAAGGCGATGAACAGCACAAGGGCGCCGAGCCAGAACAGGACGTAGCGACGAAGTCGCGCACCGCTGATATGATAGGCCATTGGGGATCCTTGCGCTTCAGGTGATGGCGACAGGCATGGCGTGTCTTCACGACAAGGTCAAGGCAGGCTCGGATTTTGCGCAACGCGGACCGGGAGAGCTTGGAAAACCGGGCCGATTTGGTGCGCGAGCCTTGCATCTGGCGACACTCCGTGCAATGGCGACGCTTCTTCCAGGACGTGGCTCTCGGACATGCGGAGACGGGCAATGAGCGATACGGGCAAGAACGGTCTGACCTACAGCGACGCGGGTGTCGATATCGATGCCGGCAACCTGATGGTGGAAAAGATCAAGCCGGCCGTCCGCTCGACCCGCCGCCCCGGCGCCGATGGCGAGATCGGCGGCTTTGGCGGCCTGTTCGACCTCAGGGCCGCCGGCTTCACCGATCCGGTTCTGGTGGCTGCCAATGACGGCGTCGGCACAAAGCTCAAGATCGCCATCGATGCCGGCCGCCACGATAGCGTCGGTATCGATCTGGTTGCCATGTGCGTCAACGATCTCGTGGTGCAGGGCGCCGAACCCTTGTTCTTCCTCGACTATTTCGCCACCGGCAAGCTCGATCCCGAACAGGGTGCCGCCATCGTGCTCGGCATCGCCGATGGCTGCCGGCAGGCCGGCTGCGCCCTGATCGGCGGCGAAACGGCCGAAATGCCCGGAATGTATTCCGATGGCGATTACGATCTTGCCGGCTTTGCCGTCGGCGCCGCCGAGCGTGGCCAGTTGCTGCCGACCGGCGACCTGATGGAGGGCGATGTCATTCTCGGCCTCACCTCGTCCGGCGTGCATTCCAACGGCTTCTCGCTGGTGCGCAAGATCGTCACGCTCTCCGGGCTCGGCTTCGACGCCCCTGCCCCGTTTGCCGAGGGCAAGACGCTTGGCGAAGCCTTGCTTACGCCGACCCGCATCTATGTGAAGCCGCTGTTGAAGGCGATCCGCGCCACCGGCGGCATCAAGGCGCTCGCCCATATCACCGGCGGCGGCTTTCCCGACAATATTCCGCGGGTTCTGCCCGACAATCTGGCTGCCGAGATCGATCTCGACAGCATTCCGGTGCCGCCTGTCTTCTCCTGGCTTGCCAAAACCGGCGGGGTCGCCGCGCAGGAAATGCTGCGCACCTTCAATTGCGGTATCGGCATGATTGCGGTCGTCTCCGCCGCCAATGTCGCGGCGGTGACCGAGAGCCTCTCGGCGGACGGCGAAATCGTCGTGCCGCTCGGCCAGATCGTAGGCCGCGCCGAGGGCGCCGCCGGCACGCTCTACAAGGGCACGCTTGCTCTATGAGCCCGGCCAGAAAACGCGTCGTCGTCCTGATTTCCGGCAGCGGCTCCAATATGGAAGCGCTGGCCGAGGCCTGTTCGGCTTCGGATTTCCCGGCCGAAATCGTCGGCGTGATTTCCGACAAGGCCGCGGCCGGCGGTCTTGCCAAGGCAGAAGCCCGCAACATTGCAAGCCTTGCGCTGGAGCGGAAGGACTATGCCAGCAAGCCGGAGCACGAGGCCGCCGTTCTTCAGGCGCTGGCCGAGCTGAAGCCGGATATTATCTGCCTTGCGGGCTATATGCGGCTGCTTTCGGCCGAATTCATCCGGCCCTATGAGGGTCGCATCCTCAATATCCATCCTTCGCTCCTGCCGCTGTTTGCCGGTCTCCACACCCATCGGCGGGCGCTGGATGCCGGCGTCCGGGTAACCGGCTGCACGGTTCATTTCGTCACCGAGGGCATGGATGAAGGGCCCTGCATCGCCCAGGCGGTCGTGCCGGTTCTGCCGCAGGACACCGAAGACAGTCTTGCCGCCCGCGTCCTGACAGTCGAGCACAGGACCTATCCGCTGGCCCTGCGCCTGGTGGCGGAAGGCCGGGTGCGTATGGCTGCGAATGGCCGGGTCGAGCGCGACGGAGCCAATGTCGGCGCCGAGGAAATGCTGATCAGCGCCTGAGGCTTTTTCAACGTCTCTCCGTGATCCTATCGCGCGATCAGAGGCGGCCGGCAAGAAACCGGTCATGCACGACCATGCCGCAGATCATCGCCACAACGAAGATGACGGGTGCGAGATAGCCCATGGACAGGGCCGCGAGCGCCGGTCCCGGGCAGAAACCGCCGAGCCCCCAGCCAATGCCGAACAGGGCCGAGCCCAGCAGGAGCTTCGCGTCGATCGAGCGATTTTCCGGGATCTGGAAGCTGTCGGCCAGCACCGGTCGCTGCATCCGCCGAACCACAAGCATGCCGGCCATGGCCACCAGAACGGCGCCGCCCAGAACGAAGATCAGGCTTGGATCCCAGGCGCCGAAGAGATCAAGGAAGCCTTGGACGCGGGCCGGGTTCAGCATGCCGGACAGCGCCAGGCCAAAACCGAACAGAGTGCCGCAGAGGAGCGCGGCAAGCGGTTGCGCATAGCGTTGCATCAGAGGCTCCCCCGCATCAGCGTCACGGTGACGATGCCGGCCGCCAGAAAGGTGACGACGGCGGCGATCGAACGCGGCGACAGGCGCGCCAGCCCCAGAATGCCGTGGCCGCTGGTGCAGCCGGACCCCATGCGCGTTCCGATGCCGACCAGCATACCGGCCAGGATGGCAAGCGGCAGACCGGCCGTGATCGTGACCTGCGGCCAGCTTCCGCTGGCCGATCGAAAGACCACCGGACCAAGCACGAGGCCGAGCACGAAAGCACCGTTCAGAAGCGGCGATCCGCCCTGGACGAACCGCCCGAGAATGCCGCTGATGCCGGCAATGCGGCCGGTTAAAACGA
Organism: Rhizobium sp. SSA_523; assembly: GCF_030435705.1. Taxonomy (NCBI): domain Bacteria; kingdom Pseudomonadati; phylum Pseudomonadota; class Alphaproteobacteria; order Hyphomicrobiales; family Rhizobiaceae; genus Affinirhizobium; species Affinirhizobium gouqiense. The sequence continues at coordinate 425,144 of NZ_CP129382.1, read as the reverse complement.
GGTAGAGGATGGCCGAGAGGCCGATCAGCAGCCCGCCGGCCAAGGACGGAAGATAAGGGGTCATCTTGCTTGGTCCTCGCTGCAGAAGATGGCAAACAAGGCGGCCATCAGGTCTCTCGTCTTCGTCTGGCTCAATGCGTAGAAGATTTGCTTACCCTCCCGGCGCGTCTCGACAATGCCCGCCGTCCGGAGGACGGTCAGCTGCTGGGAGAGCGTCGGCTGACGGACCTGAAGTTTCTCCTCCAGTGCGCCGACGGAAAATTCCCCCTCGACCAGCGCGCAGGCGAGGATCAGGCGGACAGGATGGGCCAGCACTTTGAGATGGCCGGCCACTTCCGCAGCGCGCTCCTGGAGCGCGTCCGTATTTCCCATGAGCAGGGAGGGCGAATGCACGTGATTCATCATGGTCTGAAGCGCCTGCTGCAATACAATATACGCTTTAATATAATGTATATCGTCTAATCGTTCAAGCGGCACGACAGCCCGTCCGGCGAAGGGTCCGGCGCCGGAGCGCGAAAAAAACCGCCGGCGCGATGTGCGACGGCGGGTCTTTCTTCATGGAGGCCGTGATCCGGCGATGCGGACTGCGCTCAGCTGCGCAAGAAGGTCATGAGGTCCTCGGTGAGTTTCTGCTTGTGAGAGGCGAAGAGACCATGCGGTGCGCCATCATATTCGACCAGCCGTGCTCCAGGAATGCCGGCCGCCGCAGCGCGTCCAGCCGCATCGATCGGAACGGTCTCGTCGCCCGTGCCGTGGATGATCAGCGTCGGAACCTTGAAATGCGCAAGATCGGGCCGGAAATCGGTCGTCGCAAAAGCCTCGGCGCAGGCCAAAGTCGGCTTCAGGCCCGCCATCATTGCCTGGTTGAAGGACCAGTCGATCACCGCGTCGCTGACCGAGCCGGTGAACATGCCAACACCGTAGAAGGTCTTGAAGAAGGACTGGAAGAAGGCTGCGCGGTCCTCCATCATGCCCTTCGTCATCTCGTCGAAGGTCGATTGCGGCGTGCCGTCCGGATTGTCCGGCGTCTTCAGCATGAAAGGAACGACGGAGGCGATGAGCGCCGCCTTCGAGACATTGCGGCCACCATGGCGCGACATGTAGCGCGCGACCTCGCCGCCGCCCATCGAAAAGCCGAAGAGAGCCGCATCCTCGGCGCCTGTGGCCGCGAGGACATCGGCCAGGTCATCCGACAGCGTATCATAATCATACCCGTCAAAGGGCTGATCGGACCGGCCGAACCCGCGACGGTCATAGGAGATCGCGCGGAATCCGGATTGCGCGGCCTGCATGGCGAAATCGTCCCAGGTATCGCAGGTCAGCGGCCATCCGTGCAGGAGCACGACGGGTCGGCCACGCCCCCAATCCTTCACATAGAGTTCGGTGCCGGAGCGTGTCTTGATCTTGGTCATGCGAGGTCCTCGGTTTGGGGGACCGGGGAAACGCCCTAACCCTTGCAACTGTTCCGGCCGTCAGCCGAGGCGGTCGCGGTTCAGGGCCGCCCAGTGCAGCAGCATGATGGTCTTGCCGTCGCAGATCTCGCCGCTCTCGATCATGGCAAGCGCCTTTGCGAGGGGGATTTCCAACACTTCGATATCCTCATGCTCCTCATCCAGCCCGCCGCCTTCGGAGACGCGGTCGGTGGTATCGATCGTGGCGGCGAAGAAGTGGATGATTTCGGTCACCGCGCCGGGCGACATGAAGCATTTGAACAGGAAACGCACATCCCTGACCTGGTAGCCGGTCTCCTCGACCGCCTCCCGACGAATTGCTTCTTCGGGATGATCGCCATCGAGAAGCCCGGCCGGCGTCTCGATCAGGAAGCCGTCATGGCCATTCTTGTAGGCCGGCATGCGGAACTGGCGCACCAGAACCACGAGATCGCGCTTGGGATCATAGAGCAGGATTGTCGCCCCATTGCCGCGGTCATAGACCTCGCGGTTCATCCGCTCGGTCCGGCCCTTGCTGTCGGTATAATCGAAGGTCACGCGGTGCAGGTGGTACCAGTTGTCGGACAGCAGCTTTTCGTCGACAATGGCGATTGTTCTGCGCTTAGCCGTATTCATGCTTCTGCTCTCTTCAGCCAGACCCGGTTGTCATGCACGGCGGCTCCGCCGTAAGGCGCGACCGGATCGGCACCGGTCAGCACATTGATGCCCTCGCCGTCCAGATGCGATGCGTTGGGCCAGAGCCCTTCGGCGATCAGCACGCCGCGCCTTGCGGTTGCCGCGATCCTCACATGGATGCGGAGATCGCCGCGGCGGTTGCCGATGCGAACAATGGCGCCGTCCTCGAGGCCGTATGCGGCGGCATCCTCCGGATGAACCATGACCTCCGGGCGTCCTTCCTTGTCGCGGGAGGTCTTGGTTTCCGCAAAGGTCGAGTTCAGGAAGTTGCGCGCCGGCGAGGTGGCAAGACGGAAGGGATGCTCGGCATCCGCCAGTTCGATCACATCGACCTGGTCCGGGAAGGCCGGCAGCGCCGTATGCGGACCGAGCGGCCCGATGCTGGCCGGCGTCTTGTTCGGCGAAGGGCCGTTCTGCCAATCAGGGCGGAAGCGGAACCGGCCATCGGGATAACCGAAACCGTTGAGGTAATGCGACTCGTCAAAGCCCGGCTGGCAGTCGATCCATTTGTCGACCAGCAATTGCTCATAGCCGGGATAGCCATTGGGCAGCAGCATGCGGTCGATATGCTCGCGCTCGCTCAAGCCAAAGCCCGGATAGTGATCGACACCCAGCCGCTTGGCCAATTCCTCGACGACGAAGAGATTGGTGCGCACCGTTTGCGGCGGCTCCACCAGCTTCGGCCCGAGCAGGATGTGGTTCTGACCGCCCGCCCGGTAGAGATCGTCATGCTCCACGAACATGGTGGCCGGCAGCACGATATCCGCCACTTTGGCGGTATCCGTCATGAATTGCTCATGCACGGCGACGAAGAGATCATCGCGCAGGAAACCCTGCCGCACCAGCCGCTGTTCGGGCGCGATATTCATCGGATTGGTGTTCTGGATCAGAAGTGCTGTGACCGGACCGCGTTGGCGCAGCGCAACCGGATCGCCGGTGAGCACGCGGCCGATCTGCGACTGGTCGAGCATGCGGATCTCCGGATCCATATAGGCCGTGCCCATCAGCTCCCGCTTGTCGAGCCTGAAGAGCTCGCCATTATTGTGAAAGGCGCCGCCTCCTTCATATTGCCAGGATCCCAGGACGGTTGCGACCGACAGCGCGGCATGCATGGCCACCGTGCCGTTGCGCTGCCGGGTGAAGCCGTAACCCAGCCGGAAAAAGGTCTTCCTTGTGGTGCCGACAAGCCGGGCGAAGGCCTCGATCTCCTTCACCGGCACGCCCGTGATGGCGGCGGCCCATTCCGGCGTCCGCGACCGAAGATGCGCTTCGAGCCCGGCCGGATCATCGGCATATCGGGCCATATAGGCGCGGTCGGCATGGCCGTCGCGGAAGGCCACATGCATGACGGCGCAGGCCAGCGCGGCATCGGTGCCGGGCTTTAGTACGATCTTCACATCCGCCTGCTTCATCGTCGGACTGTCATAGATGTCGACGACAACGATCGTCGCGCCGCGCTCCTTGCGGGCCTTGATCGCGTGGGTCATCACATTGACCTGGGTCGAGACCGGATTGGTGCCCCAGATGACGATGCAATCGGATTTGGCCATTTCGCGCGGGTCGGGGCCTCTGAGCGCACCTGTTCCCATCACATAGCCGGTCCAGGCCATATTGGTGCAGATCGAGCCGAAAAAGCCGGAATAGCGTTTGGCATGGCGCAGGCGCTCGATCGAATCGCGCTGCACCTGCCCCATCGTGCCGGCGTAGAAATAGGGCCAGACCGCCTCGCTGCCATGCCGGGCCTCGGCCTTGACAAAGGCCTCGGCGATCTCGTCGAGCGCGGCATCCCACGAGATCTCCTGCCAGCTCCCCTCGCCCTTGGCGCCGCTGCGGCGCTTCGGCGTCAGCAAGCGGTCGGGATGATAGAGGCGCTCGGCATAGCGGGCGACCTTGGCGCAGACGACGCCTGCCGTATAGCTGTTGGCGCTGGAGCCGCGGACGCGGCCTATCCTGCCGTCGGCGGTCAGATCCACGTCGAGCGCGCAGGCGGAGGGACAGTCATGCGGACAGACGGTGTGGCCAGTGGTGGGGCCAGTGGTCGGGCTGTCGAGGTTTTTCAGGGAGATCGGGGTCGCAAGGTTCATGTCTTTCCTATAGGACAAGCGAGCCCGCGCAGAAAGACGATTTCGCGATGCATCACATCAATTGAAGAGAGCCAGAAGGCCCGTTCATGAACTATCGGCACATCTACCATGCCGGCAATTTTGCCGATGTCCTGAAACACGCCGTCCTGTGCCTGTTGATCCGCTACATGCAGAACAAGGACAAGGCGTTTCGCGTTCTGGATACGCATGCCGGCATCGGTCTCTACGATCTTTCCTCGGAGGAGGCGCAGAAGACCGGCGAATGGCGCGATGGCATCGGACGCCTGCTGGCCGCAGAACTCGACGCGCAATCGGCCGGCATTCTGGCCCCCTATCTGGATGCGGTGCGGTCGCTGAACCCCAATGGCGAGGTGACCCGCTATCCGGGCTCGCCCAAGCTCGCGCGCCTTTTGTTTCGGCCGCAGGACCGGCTGGCGGCGATGGAGCTGCATCCGGAGGATGTTCTCCGGCTTGCCCGCTTGTTCGAAGGCGATTTCCAGGTCCGCGTCACCGCCCTCGACGGCTGGCTTTCGCTCGGCGCCCATCTGCCGCCCAAGGAGAAGCGCGGCATCGTGCTGGTCGATCCTCCCTTCGAGGTGGAGGGCGAATATGAGCGCATGGTGAGGGGCCTTGCCACCGCCTATCGCCGCTTTCCCGGCGGCACATACTGCCTCTGGTATCCCCTGAAGCGCGGCGCGCCGATCCGCGAGTTCCACGAGGCGCTGCAGGCCCTGGACATCCCTAAAATGCTCTGCAGCGAATTGTCGGTGAAAAGCGATCGCGATGCGACCGGCCTGTCCGGCTCCGGCCTTGTCATCGTCAATCCCCCGTTCACGCTGAAGGACGAGCTGCACCGGCTGCTGCCGGTCCTGAAGGATATTCTGGCACAGGACCGCTATGCCTCGACGCGCACCTTCTGGCTGCGCGGCGAGGAGAAGGAACGGCAATGAAGAAGCCATCGGGCGGCGTTCGGGCAGCTCTCGGGCAGTGTACGGACCGCATCCGATCGAGCCGCGCCGAAAGGGTGGCTTGACCGCCAAGGGGGAGCTGCGCCATGGTCTGCGCGACCCGTTCAGGAGGCATAGATGAACTTCCGTCAGCTTGGCTCGCGTCTGATCCTGGCAGCGGCGACCGCCGCAAGCCTTGCCCTCTTCTTGCCGGCCGCGCCGGCGGCCCTTGCCCGGGACGAGACGCCCGGCAAGTTCGACTTCTACGTGCTGTCGCTCTCCTGGTCTCCGACCTTCTGCAGCGGCAGCCGCGGCAAGAAGAGCCCGGAGCAATGCGGCCTGGACAAGAGGTTCGGCTTCATCGTCCATGGTCTGTGGCCACAGAACGAGACGGGCTATCCGGAATTTTGCGCGGCCGCCGGCCCCCGCCGCATTCCCGAAGCGCTAGGCCGGCGCTATCTCGACATCATGCCCTCCATAGGCCTGATCGCCCATCAGTGGCGCAAACATGGCAGCTGCTCCGGGCTCGATCTCGAAGCCTATCTCAACAAGACCCGGCAGGCCTTTGACAGGATCAACCTGCCCGAACAGCTGACCGGCATCGCCAATCCGTCGGATTATTCCGCCAGAGAGATCGAACAGAGCTTTATCGGCGCCAATCCCGGCTTGACCGCCTCGGCAATCGCCGTCAGCTGCGAACGCAAGCGGCTGGAGGAAGTGCGCATCTGCCTGACGAAGGACCTGACCTTCCGCGATTGCCGCGATGTCGACCGCAAGGGCTGCACGCTCAACCAGATCACCGTGCCGCCGGCACGCTGAAGCATAGGACAGACCAGATGAAATTGCTGTATTCCCCCGCCTCCCCCTATTCCGCCAAGTGCCGCATGGCGGCGCGCCATATCGGCATCGACGTAGAATCGGTCAAGACCGACACCAATGCCGAGCCGCAGGAACTGCTGGCCAACAACCCGCTGGGCAAGATCCCGGTCCTGATCCGCGAGGGCGAACCTCCGGTCTATGACAGTGTCGCCATCATGCATTTCTTCGACCGCCTCTCCGAGGGCAAGCTCTATCCGAAGAAAGACGACAAGCGCACCGAGGTGGAGGTAATGGAATCGCTTTGCGACGGAATTACCGACTGCCTCCTGGCCATCATGTATGAGCGTCGCTTCCGGCCGGCCGAGATCGTCCATCAGCCCTGGATCGACAAGCAATGGGGCAAGGTCGTCCGCGGGCTCGATTATCTGGAAGAGAACCTGCCGAAGACGGACAAGAAGCTGAATGCCGGCCATTTCGCTCTGGCTGCGCTGATCGCCTATCTGGACCTGCGCTTTGCCGGGCAATGGGCCGAGGGTCGGCCGAAGCTGGCCGCCTGGCCGCAGGAATTCTCGCGGCTTTTTCCGGAATACGAGACGGTGAAGCCAAGCGCGTGAGACCGGAAACCCGGCGCGCGACGTGACGTGGAAGATGTCGCGCAGAAGGGCTGCGGTCTAGAGCAGGTCCAGCAAAGTGCGTCAGCGGTTTTGCGTCCGGACTGCGTAAAAACATGCGTGCCGTGGCTGGATAGCTCGGAAACGAAAGAGGCCGGAGGTCTCCCTCCGGCCTCTTCGCGATCCAGAATACGCGGATCAGAACTTCACGCCGATACCGACCTTGACGGACTGGTCGTCGAAGCCGCGGGACACGGTCGTGCCGCCGAGGTTGTAGTCCTTGTCCTGGAAATCGGTGTAGCGGTATTCGACACGAGCCGAGATATTGTCGGTGACCATGGTTTCGACACCGGCGCCAACCGTGTAGCCGAGAGCCGTCTTGCTGTCGGAACCGACGGCATTCGACATTTCATGATTACCGACGGCCAGACCTGCCGTGCCGTAGATCATGAAGGGGCTGATGTCGTAACCGACGCGACCACGGATCGAGCCGTTGACCTTCTGCTCTGCCGTTACGCCGGCGCCAGCCGAACCCTTCTGGTCGTTGTAACCGATATCGGCTTCACCACCATAAACGATCTGGCCGCTCTGGAAGTTGTAACCGCCGTAGAGGCCACCGCCCCAACCGTCAGCATTGGTGTCGCTCGGGCCGCCGGAAGCACTACCGAAATCATACGAGCCGTAGCCACCGAGATAGAAGCCGGACCAGTTGGAAACGGCCACCGGCGTGTCAACGGCAATCGGTGCTTCCGGAACCTGGGTTACGGCGTCGGCAGCCTGTGCCGAAACAGCCACGAGAGACGCCGTCGAAATCAGCAAGCCCGCGATGAGAGTACGCATATAAAAACTCCTTTCAAAGCCAAGCAGGAGATGGGGGAGGACGAACACCAACGTTCGGCTCATCTGCCTGCGCTTGAGAGGAAATTGGTCTGCAATTGAGGAATTCGCAGTACCGAAATGTGAATTCATTGTGGCACAGCGACGGCTAAATTTGGATGTTGCTTTAAAGCCACATGGATATCATTAACCCTACTGCCAGGTTAACGCTCAATGCCGACAGTAATATTAATCAACAAAGTGTGAATACGCAATAGTTCCTGTGAGCGTTGAAAGAGTTTTGCGCAGACGATCCAGCCGCTTGATCCGGTCGTAAAGGCTTGTCATCTAAGGCCCCCAAAATCCCCTGCGCCACTCATTCGCCAGACCGCCAACAGCTTCACAGGATGACAGACGTCGTGACTACCCTTCCCACTGTATTGGTCACCGGAGGCGCACGTCGCATGGGACGCGCCATCAGCGAGGACCTTGCCCGCCATGGTTTCGCGGTTGCCATTCATGCCGACAGGTCGATCGATGCGGCCAGGGCACTGGCGGACGACCTGCAGCGGCAGGGACTGGTCGCGGCGGCGGTGCGGGCCGATCTTCTCGATGAAGGTGAGGCCGAAGGGCTGCTGGATCAGGCCGCGGCGGCGCTCGGGCCGGTCGTCGCTCTCGTCAACAATGCCTCGATCTTCGAACAGGATTCGGCCGATCGCTTCGAGCCCAAGATCTTCGACCGGCATTTCGGCATCCATGTCCGGGCGCCGTCCATCCTCGCCGCCGCTTTCCTGCGGCAATTGCCGCCTGACCGGGACGGCCTGATCGTCAACATCATCGATCAGCGCGTGTGGAAACTGACGCCCCAATTTTATTCCTACACGCTCTCCAAGGCGGCTCTGTGGACTGCCACGCAGACCCTGGCCCAGGCGCTGGCGCCGCGCATCCGCGTCAACGCGATCGGCCCCGGCCCTTCGTTCCGGAGCGAGCGGCAGGCACAGGCGGATTTCGACCGGCAGGTGGCGGGCGTGCCGTTAAAACGCGGACCTGCCCCTTGCGAATTTGGTCAGACGATCCGATTTCTTTTTGACACACCATCCATCACCGGCCAAATGATAGCCTTGGATGGAGGCCAGCACCTGGCCTGGGAAACGCCAGATGTGGCGGAGATTATTGAATGAATGGAACGAAACTGCCTGACGGCGGCGTTCTTTATGACGAATCGGACGAGGATGAAGACGACGTCGCGCTGCCGGAAGCCGAGGCCGCACGGTCGACGTCGGGCATCGAATGGACCCACGCCCTGCGCAATGAAAACGGGCTGAAGGGCGCCGAACTGATCGCCGAATTCGTCAAGCACCTGCCGAATGCGCCCGGCGTTTATCGCATGTTCAACGAAGCAGGCGATGTTCTGTATGTCGGCAAGGCGCGCAGCCTGAAGAAACGCGTCTCCAATTACGCGCAGGGTCGCGTGCATTCCAACCGCCTGTCGCGCATGGTGCGCGAGACGGCACAGATGGAATTCGTCACGACCCGCACGGAAACCGAGGCGCTCCTGCTCGAAGCCAATCTGATCAAGCGGCTCCGTCCGCGCTTCAACGTGCTTCTGCGGGACGACAAGTCCTTTCCCTATATCATGGTGACGGGCGACCACCGGGCACCGGCCATCTACAAGCATCGCGGGGCCAGGGCCCGGAAGGGCGATTATTTCGGCCCCTTCGCCTCGGCAAGTGCTGTCGGCCGGACCATCAACTCGCTGCAGCGCGCCTTCCTCTTGCGCACCTGCACCGACAGCGTGTTCGAGACGCGCACACGGCCCTGTCTGCTCTACCAGATCAAGCGCTGTTCTGGGCCTTGCACGCACGAGATCTCGGATGCCGACTACGGCGAGCTGGTGCAGGAGGCGAAGGATTTCCTCTCCGGCCGCAGCCAGAACGTCAAGGCGGCGATCGGCCGGCAGATGGCGGAAGCCTCCGAGGATCTGGATTTCGAGCGCGCCGCGGTCTATCGCGATCGCCTGGCGGCCCTGTCGCATGTCCAGAGCCATCAGGGCATCAATCCGGCCGGGGTCGAAGAGGCCGATGTCTTTGCCATTCATCATGAAGGCGGCCTGACCTGTATCCAGGTCTTCTTCTTCCGTGCCGGCCAGAACTGGGGCAACCAGGCCTATTTTCCGAAGGCCGATCCGCAGCTGTCGGGTTCGGAAGTGCTGAACGCCTTCCTGGCGCAGTTCTATGACGACAAGCCGGTGCCCCGCCAGATCCTGCTGTCGGAGACGGTCGAGGAGCAGGACCTGCTCGCCCAGGCGCTGTCGGAAAAAGCTTCGCACAGGATTACCATCCAGGTGCCGCAGCGGGGAGAAAAACGGGATCTGGTGGATCACGTTCTCTCCAATGCCAGGGAGGCGCATGGCCGCAAGCTGGCGGAAACCGCCTCGCAGGCGCGCCTGTTGAAAGGTTTTGCCGAAACATTCGGCCTCTCCTACGTGCCCCGCCGGATCGAAATCTACGACAATTCCCACATCATGGGCACCAATGCCGTCGGCGGCATGGTCGTGGCCGGCCCGGAAGGCTTCGTGAAGGGCCAGTATCGCAAGTTCAACATCAAATCGACCGAGATCACCCCCGGCGACGATTTCGGCATGATGCGGGAGGTGATGACGCGCCGCTTCAGCCGCCTGCTGAAGGAACAGGGCCTGCCGGATCGCAAGCTCGAGACGACGGGCGAAGACAGTGCCGATTCCCCCTTCCCCGCCTGGCCGGACGTGATCCTGATCGATGGCGGGCAAGGCCAGATGTCGGCCGTGCGGGGGATACTGGACGAGTTGGGCATACGCGACGTGGTGACCGCCATCGGCGTTGCCAAGGGGGTCGATCGCGATGCCGGGCGCGAGCGCTTCTTTGCCGATGGGCGCAGCGATTTCTCCCTGCCGCCGCGCGACCCTGTGCTCTACTTCGTCCAGCGCCTGCGCGACGAGGCGCATCGCTTCGCCATCGGCTCGCATCGCGCGCGGCGCAAGAAGGAGATGGTCCGCAACCCGCTGGACGAGATTTCGGGCATCGGACCGAACCGCAAGCGGGCGCTGCTGCAGCATTTCGGCACGGCAAAGGCGGTCTCGCGCGCGGGAATCAGCGATCTGATGGCCGTGGACGGCATATCGGAGGCCGTGGCCCGGCAGATCTACCAGCATTTCCACGAGAGCCGCAGCGGATGATGCGGCAGGCGGACCAATTCGGTCACAATTACGGTTGACGCTCCCGCCTCAAGGCTTCAACTAGACTTGCAGTTTAAGACAACAGGTTTCTCATGGCGTCGCGCGCATACAATATTCCCAACCTTCTGACCTATGCGCGCATTCTGGCCGTGCCCATCGTGGTCGCCTGCTTTTTCGTCGAAGGACGGCTGCAGAGTTCGGATTTCGCGCGCTGGACCGCGCTCGCCATTTTCGTGGTCGCCTCCATCACCGATTACCTGGACGGCTATCTGGCGCGGATCTGGAACCAGACTTCCAATATCGGCCGGATGCTGGATCCGATCGCCGACAAGCTTCTGGTCGCGTCGGTGCTCCTGCTGATGGCCGCCGACGGGACAATTGCCGGCTGGTCGCTCTGGGCGGCGATCACCATCCTGTGCCGGGAAATCCTGGTGTCCGGCCTGCGCGAATATCTCGCCGCCCTCAAGGTGGCGGTGCCGGTGACGCGGATCGCAAAATGGAAGACGACCATCCAGATGGTGTCGATCGCCTTCCTGCTCGCAGGGCCGGCCGGCGACAAATTCGGCCTGCATACCACGGCGCTCGGCATTACCCTGCTCTGGCTGGCGGCCATCCTGACCATCTATACCGGCTACGACTATTTCAAAGCCGGCCTGAAACATGTGGTGGAACAAGAATGAAGGTCAAACTCGTCTATTTCGCCTGGGTGCGCGAAAGGATCGACAAGCCGGAGGAAGAGATCGAGCTTCCGGCGCATGTCGTGACCGCCCGCGACCTTCTGGAGCACCTGAAGACGCTTGGCGAGGGTTATGAGTCGGCGCTGCAATATCCGGAAGTGATCCGCGTTGCCGTCAATCAGGAACATGTCGACCAGGACGAGCCGATCGCCGGCGCCCGCGAAATCGGCATTTTCCCCCCGATGACGGGTGGATAGGGTGACGACCGTCCCGACCATCCGCGTGCAGCGCGAGGATTTCGACCTTCAGGCAGAGATCGACCGGCTGACCGAGGGGCGCACGGATATCGGCGCCGTCGTCACCTTCAGCGGCCTCTGCCGCGACGAGGGCGGCAGCCTGACCGCGCTCGAACTCGAACATTACCCCGGCATGGCGGAGGCGGAAATGCGCCGCATCGCGGACCTCGCCATCGAGCGCTTTTCCCTTCAGGGGCTGACGACCATTCACCGCTACGGCACGATCGCACCCGGCCAGAACATCGTTCTGGTGATCGCCGCCTCGCCGCACCGGCAGGCGGCCTTCGACGGCGCCAATTTCGTGATGGATTTCCTGAAGACGGCGGCGCCCTTCTGGAAGAAGGAGCATCCGAAAGACGGATCCTCCGGCGGCTGGGTGCCGGCAAAGGATGTCGACGACAGCGCCAGGGAGCGTTGGACCAAAATGTGACGCCGGCGGCGCCAGCCCGTCACGGGTGCCGGCCGTTTCCGAGATCGCCTCAGAGAAGCTCCACCCGCCCGTCGCGCGCGGCATAGCCGTAAAGGTCGAGCACCGGCCGTGTGACCGAAGCGATGATATCGAATTCGCGCTGCGGCATGCCCGTCTCGGCCTTGTGCGGTGTCAGGCGGATGGCTTCCCAGAGCTTGATCTTGCCATGGCCGAGCTTGCCCTGCGGATAGTCCTCATGGGCTTTGAGAACCCGTTCATCCCAAGGCAGGCCCATCATCTGCAGCACCCGCGGCATTTCGCGCTCGGGCGCTGCGACGAAATCCTCGTAGCGGACGACGCCGAGCCGCTTGCTGCTGTTTGCCATCATTTTCGACCGGTAGAGATAGGCGATCGCCTCGGTCTCATCACCCTTCAGGCAGAGCGGTACCAGGGAGGCGTCGATCTTGCCGGCCCAGCGGGCCAGGCGGTTGCGGCGATGCTGCTCGTCCTCATGATTGTCGATGGCATACTGGCGAAGGCTCTTGACGATGGCAAAAGGGTTGCGCGCCAGAACGAAATCGATATGCGGCCAGCGATGGGTCCAGATGCCGTGCTTGACGATGACAATGCTGTCGGGAGCGATCCGGCGATGGGCGAGCAGCGGGTTGGCGCGGCGCAGCACGAAATCCGGGTAATCCTGCAGCGCCTCGAACAGGCGGACATCCTGCGGCGGTTCATCGGCATCGAGGATCTGGCTGACGACCTCGATGCGCGGATGGGCGTTGAGCGCCCTCAGCATCATGGTTTCGCCCGAGCGGGCAAAGCTCGTCATCATGATCAGCGGCACGTAGAGCGCGTCGCGGACGGGGGAAAGCATATCGGCTGGCATTTCAATCTACCTTCTTGCCTCTTTGCACTGAGGGTGAACCGCTTGAGGCGCGAGCGCGCCTACCAGTTCAGGCGGTGGATATCGCCGTTGAACGGATCGTCGTTCTGGTTCGGCTGGAAGGCGAGTTCCGTCGGCAGGAAGGGCCGGATCGTCCGGATATCGCCCATGTCATAGACGATGCCGGGGAAATCAATCGAGCGTTTGCGCACGATGATGCTGATATTGTAGCCATATTGCAGAAGGCTCGCCTGGCTGCAGTCAAAGCCCGCCAGCACCATGTGATAGAGCAGCATGCCGCCATTCCAGAGCGACAGATGGCCGCCGACGATCTGGTGCTTCAGCGGCGGAACCGTGATCGCCACGACGCCGCCTTCCCGCACAGCCGCATGCACGCGCTTCAGGAAAAGGTTGGGATTGGGCTGGTGTTCCAGCACATGCGAGGCCCAGACGCAGTCGAAAGGCTGATCGAAATCCATGCAATTGAAGTCGCCGATCACCGTCTTGATGGCAGGATCGCGCCACTGATAGTAAGGCGATTTGCCATAATCCAGCGCCGTTACCTGCTTGCCATGGCGAAGAAGCACCTTGGCCTGCATGCCCTGGCCGGAACCGATATCCAGGACGGTATTGAAATCGAAATCGCGGACCAGCTTGTGGAGGGCTCGGTTGGCAAAGAAGCCCTGGAAATCCGGCGGCAGAATGTCGGGAAGCGTGTCCTCGGGGAAAATCCCATCCAGCAGTGCAAGCCGCGCCCGCAGCGCCTGGTTCTCGGCGTGGAGCTTCAGAACCGTGTTCTGCATCATCTCCTTCAGCGCCGTCAGCTCGTTCTCCGTCGATGCGGCTGCGGGGGCCTGTGCGGGATAGGGCGTGAATTTGACGCCCTGCAGGATCGAGCTGCTGTCCATCAAGCGACCTCCAAGAATCGGCTTCGTTCAGTGTTTTCTTCTTTTGTACGAATATTCGTAGTTTCTTGTCTGAAGCTGACCGACCAACCCTGACGGCGTCAGGTCTCCGGCAGAGCGGCTGCGGGAGGTTTCAAGGGAGAGGGACAGGCCGGGAGGGACAGGCCGGGAGGGACAGGCCGGGAGGGACAGGCCGGGAGGGGAAAGGAAAGGCTGAAAGGAAACGCGCGCGCGTCTGCGGGCATCGCGATCAGAGATCGTCCGGCACCCGCCGGCGCAGCACCAAAAGCACGATCAACGCCCCGAACACGGCTGCATCGCGCCAGGCGAGAGGCAGATAGGCGCTCCAGAGCGCTTCCGCGAAACCCACAAGTGCCGCTCCGCCCGCGGCCCGCAGCGGATGATGATGGCCGCCGACCGCAGCGATCAGCACGGTTTTCAGGCCGAAGACAAGCCCGGCACCGAAATCCATGGTGCCGTAATGGGCGGTGGCAAGCAGGCCGCACAGGGCGGCGAAGACGGCGGCAAGGCCGTAGGCGCCCGCATGGATCGCAGCCGGATCGATACCGCAGAGGCGAGCGGCCAGCGGATCCTGGGACACGGCCTGCCAGTTCCGGCCAAAGGCGCTGCGCCGCAGGAACAGGGCGACGACCGCAATCAAGAGAAGAAGCACCAGCGTGTTGATCACCTGAAGCATGGTCAGCGACATCCGGACGCTGCCGTCGGATACGATGAAAGCAGGACTGTTGAGGAAAGGCGGCAGCCACAATTCGCGCGTGCCGGACAGAAGCCGGGCCGCCTCCATGAGAACCAGCATGATGCCGAGCGCGGCGACCATGACCGCATTGGGCGAGCGCAGCGCCAGGGGGGCGATCACCCGGCCTCCCAGCGCGATTCCGGCGGCAGGCACCGCCAGCAGCGCGACCAGCGCGCCGAAACCGAGAGCCGCCGGAAAGGTCAGGACCAGCCGGTTCCAGCCAATATGCGCGACCAGCAGGAAGAGATGGCCGGCACAGGCGACCAGCGCGCCGAACGTGATGTCGGCGCGTTTGGTCAGGCTGAAGGCCAGCGAATAGCCAAAGGCCAGGGCAGCGTAAAACGCTGCCACCGGCGCTCCATTCAGGACCTGCTGAAGACCATAGATCATGGTTCCTCCCGCCGATGATTATAACTGGCAAAATAGCTTTTACCAGTTATAGTCGGAGCATGACCTTTTCCTGGACCCCTCACCGTTTTGCCGGCGGCGCGCTGGCGCTGGATGTCGCCAATAGCGTCATTCTGCGGGCTGACGAGGCGAGGCGCCTCGACCGTTTCGCCGATGCCGCCCAGCTTGCCGCGTTTCCGACCGCCGCCCGTCTGCATTGCGCCGAACGCAGCTCCTTCGGCGCGCTCGTGCCCGTTCGCCCGGATGCCGTGCCCGCGTTTCTGGAGTTTCGCGAGATCGTCGACCGTTACTTTCGCGGCCGGGCTCTTGGCGAGCCATCGGCACCGGGGCCGGCTAGAGCGCCGACAGAGCTTGCAGCCCTGCCTCTGGCCGACCTGCTTGACGGTGCGGCCCGCGTGCTGCGCCTGGCAAGGGATGCGCAGGGCCTCGACTACCACACCGTGCAATCGGCCCTGCGGCTCCAGGCATCGCCTCAGCCGGAGCGGCTGAAGATCTGCAGCCATTGCGGCTGGCTGTTCATCGACCGCAGCAAGAACAGGAGCCGGTTCTGGTGCGACATGGCGGTGTGCGGCAACCGCGCCAAGGCCGCCCGCCACTATCGGCGCAAAAAGGAGATGTGAGCCATGCGATCATCGGGGGCGATGCTGCTTGCCGGCCTGCTGCTTCTCTTCGGCTGCCAGCGTGAGGCGGAGAAACTGGCCGAATTTTCCGGCCATATCTTCGTCTTCAACTACCGCCTCTCCAAGGCCAATTACGTCGTCACGCTACGGCCGATGGCGCCCCTGCCGGAGGGCGGCAGCGCGATCGCCCGTTTCGAGGATCCCCTCGGCGGCGAGCGGCTCGTGACGCAGGCGAGGCTTTACCCGAACATGCAGAAGATCGTGCTGGAAAGCCCCGACCTCCGCTGCGTTCGTGAAGGGCGATCCTACAGCGTGTCCATCGATCTCGCCGACGCGTCGGGCAAGGTCCTGCAAAGCCTCAGCACCGAGGTTCTTGCCACGCTCGACCAGAGCATCCTGCCGAAAAACGCCCTGGTCGTCGGGCCTGCCTATGACCGAAACCCGAAGGTCTTCCAACCGGCCGGCCGGCTCGATCTTTCGCCAGATCGGGATTGCCCGCCCTGATGCTTTCCCGCAGGCGCTAGTCCTGATAGATCTCACAAGCCTCGCCTCGCCGCGCCTCCTGCTTGAAAGCCATTGCCATGTTTCAGGGTCTCTCCGCCTTCCCGCCCACGCCGACAGACGAGCATGGCATCGTGCAGCCGGAGGCCCTTGGTCTGCTTGTCGAACGGCTGGCGCAGGCGAAGGTGGATTCCATCGGCCTTCTGGGCAGCACGGGGGCCTATGCTTTCCTGACGCGGGAGGAAAGGCGAAGGGCCATCGAGATTGCGCGGGAGGCGGCCGGACAGGACCAATCCCTCATCGTCGGCATCGGGGCGCTGCGCACCGATGCGGCCACGGCTCTGGCCCGCGATGCCGCAGAGGCCGGCGCCGACGGCCTGCTGCTGGCACCGGTTTCCTATACGCCGCTGACCGAGGAGGAGGTCTTCCAGCATTTCGTCGCCGTGGCCGAGGTCACCGACCTGCCCCTGGTGATCTACAACAATCCGGCCACGACCAAATTCTCCTTCAGTCCGGCGCTGATCGGCAGGCTCTCGCACCTGCAAGGGATCGCCGCCGTCAAGATGCCGCCGCCGGCACAGGACGGGCTGTCCGACGAACTGGCGCGGCTGCGGGCAGCGACGCCGCCCGGCTTTCCCATAGGCTATAGCGGGGACTGGATGGCAGCCGAGGCGCTGCTGTGTGGCGCCAGCGCCTGGTACAGCGTCGTGGCGGGCCTTTTGCCTGGCCCGGCATTGGCCCTGACGCGCGCAGCGCAGGCCGGCGATGCGGAGCGGGCACAGCGGCTCGATGCCATGTTTGCGCCGCTCTGGGCACTGTTCAAGGCCCATGGCAGTTTCCGGGTCATGTATGCCATTGCCGCGGAGCTGGACCTCTTTCACGCCGAGCCGCCGCGTCCGGTCCTGCCGATTGCCGCGCAGGCCAGGGACGAATTGGCCAGGGCTTTGCAGGGCCTTGCGGAGACAGGGCTTTAGTTCTTGGTCGGCTCGAACGAAAAACCGCCCGAAGCACAGGGCTTGCGGGCGGTTCCGGATCTCGTTCGACCCTGATCGACGGGTCCGGTCACCCTTACCAGGCGAACGGGCGTCCGTCGGTATCAGGCATAGTCATCAGCCGACAATTTCGGTTTCGGAGAACCAATAGGCGATTTCCTGAGCAGCGGTTTCCGGGGCATCCGAACCATGAACCGAGTTTTCGCCGATGGACAGCGCGAAGGTCTTGCGGATGGTGCCTTCATCGGCATTGGCCGGATTGGTGGCGCCCATGATTTCGCGGTTCTTCAGGATGGCGTTCTCGCCTTCCAGAACCTGCACGACCGTCGGGCCGGAGGTCATGCCTTCCACGAGCTCGCCGAAGAAGGGACGTTCCTTGTGAACGGCGTAGAAGCCCTCGGCTTCGCGCTTGCTCATCCAGACGCGCTTGGAGGCAATGACGCGCAGGCCATTGTCTTCGAACACCTTGGTGATGGCGCCGGTCAGGTTGCGCTTCGTTGCATCGGGCTTGATCATGGAGAAAGTGCGTTCGATCGCCATTGTGAGAAAGTCCTTGTTCTTCAGGGATAAGTGGGCGGTGTTTAGCCGCACCGAATCACGAAGACAAGAGGGTGACGGGAATTTCACGCACCCGTCACAGAGACCGGTCGATCCGCCTCAGGCGACCTTGCGGCCAAACCCGTCATACAGGTCCAGGCAGCGGTCGAACCAGAGCGAGACCGGATGATCGGCCGGCAGAAGCGCCTGACCCGTCGTCACCCTTGCCCATTGCAGCGCGCCGAACAAAATGTAATCGGCAAAGAGCGGCGTTTCGCCACCCAGGAAGGGATTGAACTTCAAGGCGAACCGCATCGGCTCCAGCTGTGTCGAGAGCATTGCCAGCGCCTCGCTGCGTTCGCCGGCGACATCTTCAAGCCGGCGGCCGAGACGCGCCTCGCGGCTCTCGCGAAAATAGTCCTGATCGGGCTTGGCCAGCATGTCGTGGATGTCCTTGACCGCAAGCCGGGTCAGCAGCGGATGGACCACCATCTGCGAAAACCCTTCGACGAAACGCGCCAGCGCCTTGCCGCCCTCCCCGCCAAACAGCGTCGGGCGATCCGGATAGGCCTCTTCCAGATAAACAGCGATATCGAAGCTGTCGCGCACGAGATGCTCGCCATCCCTCAGGATCGGCACCGTTTTGGAAAAGCCGTTTTCCAGCTTGGGAATTTCGGTGAAGGCCACCGGCTTTTCCGAAAAGTCCAGCCCCTTATGGGCCAGGGCCATGGAGACCTTCCAGCAATGCGGGGAAAAGGGGCGATTCGCATCGCGGCCGCAAAGGGAATACAGAATGCGGGTCATCGGCTCTCCTCACGAATTCGGTTTTCTTATCCATACAACGGCTTTGTGCGCCGGCAATCAAATCAGGAAATTTCATCGGTTGCATCACACTCTCTGCTGCAGCCTTCGGCTATAGTCGGCGATGACCGCAGGGCTATTTCCTGCCAAGGGGTCGCAGGCGCTGGCAATAGCGGCCATTGGCAGCGGTCCACTCTCTTGCATCGCTGAGAAACTTCAGCCAAAACCCGGCGCATGATCACCATTACCGACCTTTCCGCGCGCATCGCGGGCCGCCTTCTTCTCGACCATGCCAGCGTCAGCCTGCCTGGCGGCACCAAGGCTGGCCTCGTGGGGCGCAACGGCGCGGGCAAATCCACGTTGTTTCGCATCATTACCGGCGATCTCGCCGCCGAGAGCGGATCGGTCTCGCTGCCGAAGAATGCGCGGATCGGACAGGTGGCGCAGGAAGCCCCGGGCACGGAAGATCCACTGATCGAGATCGTCCTGGCCGCCGACAAGGAACGCAGCGCGCTCCTGAAAGAGGCCGAGACGGCAAGCGATCCCAACCGCATTGCCGAGATCCAGATGCGGCTCGTCGATATCGACGCGCATTCGGCGGAGGCACGCGCTGCCAGCATTCTCGCGGGCCTCGGTTTCGATGCCGAGGCGCAGGCGCGCCCCGCCTCCTCCTTTTCCGGCGGCTGGCGCATGCGCGTGGCGCTTGCGGCCGTGCTGTTTGCCGAGCCCGACCTGCTTCTGCTGGACGAGCCGACCAATTATCTCGATCTCGAAGGCACGCTGTGGCTGGAGGATTATGTCCGGCGCTACCCGCACACGGTCGTCATCATCAGCCATGACCGCGACCTGCTGAACAATGCCGTCAACGCGATCGTTCATCTCGACCAGAAGAAGCTCACCTTCTATCGCGGCGGCTATGACAGTTTCGAGCGGCAAAAGGCCGAAGCCGACGAATTGCAGATGAAGGCGAAGGCCAAAAGCGACGCCGCCCGCAAGCATATCCAGAGCTATATCGACCGTTTCCGCTACAAGGCCTCCAAAGCGCGCCAGGCGCAGAGCCGGATCAAGGCGCTGGAGCGCATGGGCACGGTTTCCGCCGTGATCGAGGAGCACGTCCAGCCGATCCGCTTTCCGGAGCCGGAAAGGCAGCCCTCTTCGCCGATCGTCGCGATCGACAAGGCCGCGGTCGGCTACGAGCCGGGCAAGCCGATCCTCAAGAACATCACGCTGCGCATCGACAATGACGATCGCATCGCGCTGCTCGGCTCCAACGGCAATGGCAAATCCACCTTCGCCAAGCTCATCTCCGGGCGGCTGGAGGCACAGGCCGGCACGCTGAAGATGGCGCCCAACCTGAAGATCGGCTTCTTTGCCCAGCACCAGCTCGACGACCTGATCCCGACGCAATCCGCAGTCGATCATGTGCGCCGCCTGATGCCGGAACAGCCGGAGGCCAAGGTGCGCGCCCGCGTGGCGCAAATGGGGCTCGCAACGGAGAAGATGGACACCGCGGCCAAGGACCTCTCGGGCGGCGAAAAGGCGCGCCTGCTGATGGGGCTTGCCGCCTTCCACGCGCCGAACCTCCTGATCCTCGACGAGCCGACCAACCACCTGGATATCGACAGCCGCCGGGCGCTGATCGAGGCGCTGAACGATTACGAGGGCGCCGTGATCCTGATCTCCCATGACCGGCATCTCATCGAGGCTACGGTGGATCGCCTCTGGCTCGTCAACAAGGGCACGGTCTCAGCCTTCGAGGGCGACCTGGAGGATTATCGCTCGATCATCGTTTCATCCTCCCGCAAGGGCGGCGAGCGGGCGGAGGCAGCAGCGGAAGAACCGGTGTCGAAATCGGATCAGCGCAAGGCCAGCGCCGAGCGGCGCGCCCAGCTTGCACCCTTGAAGAAGAAGATCACCGAAACCGAGGCGATGACGGCCAGACTGGAGAAACTCATCAAGGCTCTGGATGCAGACCTCGCGGATCCGAAGCTTTACGAGACATCGCCCGCCAAGGCCGCCGAAAAGGCAAAGCAGCGCAGCGACGCGGTGGAGAAACTCGCCGCCTGCGAGGAGCAATGGCTGGAGCTTTCCACCGAATATGAAGAAGCGATGAACGGCTAAACCTTGGGCGGGCCACCACAGCAAGCTCCGCGGCAGAGATTGCGCGTTTAAATTTATAAAGATTCTCGAACACAACTTGACGAAAGCTTAACGCTAACGGAAACTCCGCTTGCCTAACGTTGGGGCGATTGGGGGACAAAATGGCTATTTGCAAAGTGCTTTCCGGCGCTATCGCTGGTCTATTGCTTGTCGTTACACAAGCTCATTCCTATGATGCCAGTACTGCTCAGAAATACTGGGATGGGTCGATATCACCGGCTTTGGCATGGGGCGGGACGTGCCACCGCGACGCGGATTTATTTGCACGCGACAATCCTTCCTACGCCTCTCCGCCACTCATGGCGCTCGGCGATAGCCTCTACAACGGCGTGCAGTCATTGCGGATCAATTGGTGGCTGTCGGAATGGTCGCCGCCGTCTCTGATTGCTATCCGTCTCGGCCTAATCCAGGAAAGGGCCGCGGATCGCACGGGCCGTCGCCAATTTTATGCTCCGCAATATCCGGGGCATGGCGGCAAACCATCATCTGTCAAGAATTACGGCTTCAATCTTGAGACCCGTGGGCTGCATACATTTATCCACCGCACGGTCAATCTCCTGAATGTTCCCGCCGCTCAGCGAACGCTTTTGACGGAATTGCTGACCTACTACCGTCCCCCCAACCAGAGAGCCATGGTCGACAACATCGCCTTCTCCGGGGCAAACTCGATCGATCTCGTCGCCTGGACGCCCAAGGATTACCGAAGGCTGGCAAAATCTGCCTTATCGAGAATGTCAGGCGGAATCGGAACGAGCTTCGCGGCACTCTCCGATGCCTTTACCTATTCCAACGCCACCTTCGTCCTCAATCCCATGCACGACCGTTGCCTGGAGACCATGACGCCGCTCGAGCAAGTCGAATTGCGACGTCCCAAACGCTTGCTGATCAATATCGGCTCGAACAACGGGCTCTACAAGATCGGTTTTTTTGGCACGGCACCGAAAGCGCAAGGCAGTTGCGCGGGCGAGGACAAAGTGATCGCCATGAGCGGCCAGCCGCATTGCGTGTCTCCCATCCATAAGTTCATCGAGGTGCGACTCGACAAGGACATGGACGAACTCCTGGCGCGGCTCTCGAAGGTGAAGGGGCTGGAATACGTCTATATCAACGGTCTTGCGCTGCCCAGCCAGGTGGCCAATGTCGTCTATTCGCCGGAGGCTGAGGCGCGCGGAATGGCCCAACTCGACATTCTGGCGGGGCGCGATGTTGCTCTTAATCTCATCACATCAGGCGATGATCTGGTACGCAACGCGAACCGCAACATGGCGGCCAAAATCGCCAATGCCAATCGATTGATCGGACCGAAATTCGTCTTCGTCGATGTGGCTGCGGTGCTCAGCCGCTATGATTACAAGTTCTGCATGCGGAAAGGACAGAGAGCCTGCGAAGACAAGCGCCTTATCGTGCCGGGCAGCATGAGCGGGACGCGGAGCGACCACCTCTTCGACAATCGTCCGCTGCAAGCCTCAGGCTCCAGCCAAGCCATGACCGGCGAAGCCTTCCTCGCCAATCATAAAGCCGGCGGACTCTTCAGCTTCGACAATATGCATCTGTCCTCGCTCGGTTACGAGGTTATGGCAGCAAGCGTCACATCCGCCATGAAGGCCGCCAACGACAGCGCCCTGATCCCACTTGCGACCGGGGTGCGGAATCGCTGCAGAGCCAAGGACAATCCCGCAGATCCGATGATGCCGGGCGACTGCATCGGCCAGCTTACTCAGCCCGGATGGTCTATTGCCGACAAAACCCGCCGTGACTTCGTTTTCCAGCGCATTGCCGGAAGCAGGGAAATGCGCAACAAGAGGTTCGTCACAGCACTCATGGCTTTCATGCAGTAGCACATGGATCTTCAAAGGGTCCGGCCACGGTGTGCAGCGCCGTGGCCGTGGCTCGCTGGACATTCACCCGCGCAGTGCCCTAAACGAGAATAGGTCAACAGGTGGCTCGCTCACCAGGCGCGAAACTTTCGCCACATCGATTCGGTATGGAACCGTTTCTACCCATCTCGACCGGCTCTCACGGGAAGCCACCCACCATCTCAGGCCTATCACACACAAAGGAGTTGCGGCATGGATCTCTTTCTCGAAAAGGACGACGATCCGCAAACCCTGGCCTTTGTGGCGGCCCGCAATGCCGAAGCGCAGAAGGCGCTCGCTTCCGCGGCGATGGATGCCGATGCCGCAGCGATCCAGGCGATGATGGAGCGGCAGGACAGGCTGATCATTCCCGCCAGGCGCGGCAAATGGCTTTTCGATTTCAACCGTTCCGTCGAACATCCGCTGGGCGTCCTGCGAAGGCTTCCGGCAGACCAGCAGCCCCGCGCTGATGGCGCCTGGGAGACGGTCTTCGATGTCGATCAATTCTGCAAGGAAGACGGCCGGCGCTGGATCTTCAGCGGCTGCGTCACCTGCCCTTTCGAGCCGACGCGGGTGCTTTTGCGCCTGTCCGACGGCGGGTCGGACCTGACGCGCTTCCTGGAATTCGATCTGGAGGCGAAGGCGCGTGTCGAGCAGGGGTTCGACACGCCGGCCGTGCGGGCCCATGCCGCCTGGCTCAACCCCGACGAGATCGCCTATTTCGGCTCGATCGACTCCGCCTCCGCCACCCAGTCCGGCTGGCCGCGGGTCGGCCGGCGGCTGCGACGCGGTGAGGATCCGGCCAATGCGGAGATCCTGTTCGAGGCGGCACCGACCGACGTCACCGGCTATGGTTTCATCATCGATCCGAAGCTGGGGGGCTATCAGCATGCCGATCCACGCCAGCTGCGGGTCTTCGTTGCCGTCCACGCCATCGGCCAGATGAGCGTTTACGTGGAGACTGGAGTGGGCAAAGCGCGGCGCCTGCCGCTGCCGACGACGATCGGTTTCGACCTCAATCACAGCCATTGCCTGTGGCTCGCCAAGGATGACGAGGAGGTGCCGGGCGGCAGCCTCGTCCTGCAGGCCTTGACGCCGATGGCGGAGGAGGCGCTCGCGCCCGCCCGTCGGATCCTCGTTGCTCAAGAGCCCGGGCGGGCCGTCAATCACTTCGCGCTGATGCGCAACTGGGCGGTCTATACGGTCAATGATCGCCTCGCACCGTCCCTCTATGTGCTCGACCTGACACGCGAGGATGCCCAGCCGCAGCGCATCGATCTGCCGGCGGGGGTGGAGGCGATTTCCTTCAGCCCGCTGCATGCCGATCTGCATCTCGGCGACGACACGCTGACCGTGATCGGCTACGGCTTCCTGGTGCCGCCCACCCGCTACAGGCTTGCACTCTCGAACGACGAGGGCCTCCCGGTGCGCACAGTGCCGAAACTCGTGCCGGAGGAGACCTCGCCAGCCTATTTCGACGCCGAGGGCATGACCTCCGAACTGCTGGAAGCGACGTCGGAGGACGGAACCAAGGTCCCCTATCACCTGGTTGTGCCGAAGCATTGGACGAAGGGCGAACTGCCCGTGCTGATCTATGGCTATGGCGGCTTTTCCGCCTCTCTCGGACCGCAATATTCGGGCACGACCGGCCGCCTGCTCGAACAGGGCTGCGCCTATGTGCAGGCCTATATCCGCGGCGGCTCCGAGCTTGGGCCGCAATGGCATACGCCCGTCAAGCGCCATGGCCGTCACAAGGCCTATGAGGATTTCGTGGCGATCGCACGCGATCTGGTAAAGCGCGGCTATTCCAGGCCCTCCCGGATTGCCTGCACCGGCGCCAGCAATGGCGGCCTGCTGACCGGGGTCATGCTGACGCGCTATCCGGAGGATTTCGGGGCCGTCTGGTGCCGCGTTCCGGTCGCAGACATGCTGCGCTTCCACCTCTTTCCGGCCGGCAAGGCCTGGATGGACGAATATGGCGATCCGGAACATGCGGCCGATCGCGACTACCTGCTGACCTATTCGCCGCTCCACAATGTGGCACCGGCCGCGGACAGAGCCTATCCGCCGCATTATATCGAAAGCTCGAGCAATGACGATCGCGTGCATCCCTCCCATGCGCGGCGTCTGGCCAAGGCGCTGGAGGATGCCGGCCACCGGCCGCTTTTCCACGAGCACGGATCGGGCGGCCATGGCGGCGCCGGCAGTTCGGCGGAAATGGCACGCCGCACGGCCATGGGCTACAGCTTCCTGCGCAAGACGATCCTGAAGCCGGATTGATGGAGCCCGGCCTGGGCGCGGGGCTCCGTCGGATCAGGGCCTCATTCGAGGGTATTTGAGCCTGGTTCAGGCCTTGAACGCGCCATGGACGGCAAGTTCGTCCAGCGGGCGGCGGGAATTGGGGATTTCCCGCGCCTGCAGCCCTTCCGGCAGCTCGGCGGTTTCGCCGTGCCTGCCGATCGCCACGACGGCATGCAGGTCGTGATCGTCGGGAAGCGCCACCGCTTCAGCCATGGCCGCCTTGTCGAAACCACCCATGGCGTGGGAAATATAGCCCGCCAGATGCGCCTGCAGCGCCATATAGCCCCAGGCGGTGCCGGCATCGAAGGCGTGGGTGGGATTAGGCTTGGCCTCGCTCTGGCCCGGCGGCGTCGTGGTTCTGGCGGAGGCGACGACGACGAGCGCCGAGGCTTTCGATGCCCAGCTTTGATTAAAGGGAACGAGGGCCGCCACCAGCCTGTCGAAGGCCTCGTCCCCGCGCAGCGCATAGACGAAACGCCAGGGCTGCGCATTCGAGGCCGAGGGCGCCCAGCGCGCCGCTTCCAGTATCCGGTTCAGCTCCTCCTGCGTCATGCTGGCACCACTGAAGGCGCGGGGCGACCAGCGCTCCAGAAACATCTCCGAAATGGAGTGATCGGCCTTGCGGGTCGAGACGGGGCTGTTGACAGTCATGGATTGAAAACTCCTGTTCAGAAAATCTTTCGGTGAAAATCATAGGGCCGATGGTGCGCCGCACACAAGCAGCATGAGAGCAATGATCCGACGCGCCGGCGTGCCGAGCAACGCGCCTTCAAACCAAACGATTTTCTCTCATACCACGCGCCAAAGCCTGATTGTTTTGACCCTGGTCAGGCCTTCTTCTCCCAGCGCCTGTCCGGCGTCTGTTGCCAATAGGTCAATTGGTGCCCCTCCCCCTTCAGCCGCCTCCACTGGCTGCGCGCCGCCTCCACCTGGATTGTATCGAAACCATCGAACATGAACACCACCCGCTCGTAAGGCGACAGATCCGGCGGCTCCGCCCCATCGACGATGAAGCGAACGGTAGCGCCGTTCACGTTATCGCCGGACACGGTCACCAGAACCGGCTGCTGCTCGGGAAAATCCGACAGGTCGGTGCCATGCGGCAGAAAGCTGTCTTCGCGAAAGGTCCAGAGATGCTGGTCGAGCACCTGGCGACGCTCGTCGTCCACCGTCTGCAGCGCAACGCGCCAACCGCGATCGACGCTCTTCTCGAGGAGGGCGGGCAGCGCCTCCTCGAGCTTCGATTCGGTCAGGTGGTAGAACAGCACCTCTGTCATGGCTCGGCTCAGGCCTCGTAGCGGTTGCGGACGAGCTGATCGAGAAGCCGGACGCCGTACCCCGAGGCCCAGCTCTGGCTGATTTCCGTGGCCGGCGAATTCATCGCGGTGCCGGCAACATCGAGATGGGCCCAGGGCGTTTCCCCGACGAAGCGCTTGAGGAATTGCGCGGCGGTGATGGCGCCGGCATTGCGGCCGCCGCTGTTCTTCATGTCGGCGAAGCGCGAGTCGATGATCTTGTCGTAATCCTTGCTGAGCGGCATGCGCCAGAGCCGCTCGCCGGTCTCCTTGCCCGCCTTCAGGAGATCGTCGGCGAGATCGTCGTCATTGCTGAACAGGCCGGCATGCTGCGTGCCGAGCGCGACCATGATCGCCCCGGTCAGGGTGGCGAGGTTGATCATGATCTGCGGCTTGAACCGCTCCTTGCAGTACCAGAGCGCATCCGCCAGGACCAGGCGCCCTTCGGCATCGGTATTGATGATCTCGATCGTCTGGCCCGACATAGAGGTGACGATATCGCCGGGGCGCTGGGCATTGCCATCCGGCATGTTTTCCACCAGCCCGAGAATGCCGACGGCATTCACCCTCGCCTTGCGGGCCGAAAGCGTGTGCATGAGGCCGATCACCGCGGCGGCGCCGCCCATGTCGCCCTTCATGTCTTCCATGCTGGCGGCCGGCTTGATCGAAATGCCGCCGGTATCGAAGACCACGCCCTTGCCGATGAACGCCACCGGCGTCTCGCCGGATTTGCCGCCATTCCACTCTATGACGGCAAGGCGCGGCGGACGGGCCGAGCCCTGCGCCACGCCGAGCAGCGCATTCATGCCAAGCTCGCCCATCTCCGTTTCCGTCAGGATCTCGACGGTTGCACCCAAAGCTTCGAGATCCTTGGCATGGGCGGCAAATTCCACCGGACCCAGGACATTAGGCGGCAGATTGACGAGCTCGCGCGCCAGGTTGACGCCGCCGGCCACGGCCTGCGCCGTGGAAAAGGCGGCCGCGGCCTTCTTGTGCGCCTCGGTGACGATGGTGACCGAGACCTCTTCGGCCGGCTTGTCCTCGTCATCCTTCTTCTTGGTCTTGAAACTGTCGAAGACATAGGCCTGCAGGATCATGCCGAGCGCGAGATCCGCCGCCTTTTCGCCATCAATGTCCAGGCCCTCTGCATCGAGAAAGACCGTCACGGCGCGGGCGCGCTTGACCATCGAAGCCGCCTTGCCGCCCAGGCGCAGCCAGTCATACGCGCTCAGCTTGCCGGGCTTTCCGACGCCGAGAACCACAAGGCGGTCGAAGGAGGACTGTTGTGGCGCAAGAATATCGAGCACCGTCATCTGTTTGCCAGAAAAACCTGCGATCTCCGCTGCGCGGCTGACGACGGAGCCGGGATCGGCGATCTGTGCTGCGGCCGGAACGGCGGCTCCCTTCGGCTGCAGGAGAATGGCCAGACCGGCTTTCTCGGCTACGGAAGAGGCAAAGGTGATATTGAATTTCGTGGACATTTCGTCTCCGGATGAAAAATTTGCAGGACGATCGGACAGATCTGGGACATTTCGCCGTCAAAGACAATATGGCCGCGGACAAAGACCAGCGTGCATCCGCCGGGGAACCCGGCCAGTCGGCGGCTTCGGTCAGCCGCCTCGCTGGCCGAGACAAAGGGATCGTTTCAGGAGCACGACCGCCGCAAGGCCTAGACCTCTTCCATGGTCCAAGACAAGGCCTTGCGATGCGAAAGCGAGGATTAAACCTGGCCGTCTGCCGATCCCTTTTCCAGGCTTTTGCTTGACAGGACGGGGCGATTTTCAGGAGAAGCTTGCCAGTGACGGGAAATTGTCATTTCATGCTCTTTGCAGCATTTCGGCAGCTTCGGCTGGCGAAACGGCCATTCCACCTGAGGATAGAGGACAATCAGTGGATCCGAGAGGAGGACATCATCAGGCGCCTGCCGTCTTTGCCGCTTCAGGCAGGCCCGGCGCTCGTGCGGCCTGTGACGATTTGCAAGGGCCCGGTGCCGCGGATGGCGGCTCAGGCGCGCCCTGCCCTATCGTCGTCCCCGCCGTCGTCTCCGTTGTCGTCCCCATTGTCTTTTCGCCGATGATGAAAGAGGCATAGCTGCTTTGGCCTACATCTTCCAGACAACCCGTTCCTTCTCCCAGAGACGCCTGCGCGCGCTGTTCAGAAAGCCGCAGGCCTGGCTTGTGACGCTGACGGCCGCCTGGTTCATCATTCTGGCCTTCTTCTTCTTCAATCCGCAATTCGACATCCTGGTGGCGCGCGCCTTCTTCCAGCAGGCAGCCTGTGCCGCCGATTCCCCGACCGCGAAGATCTGCGGATTGTTTCCCTATGCCGGCGACAGCGAACTGATCCTCTTGCGCAAGATCCTCTTCTATTCCCCGGGATTCATTGCCATCCTGATCCTCATCGGGCTCGTGAAAAATCTCCAGCATCACGGCGCGACCTATGATGCGGAGAAGACGAGGCGCTATTCGATCGCGCTGATCTCCTTCGCGCTTGGCCCCTATGTCCTGGTGAACCTTATCCTTAAGACCATTTCGGGCCGGCCGCGGCCTTACGAGACGGACCTCTTCGGCGGCGTCTCGCCATTCACGGCTGCCGGCACGCTGGACGGAAGCTGCCTGAAGAACTGTTCCTTCATTTCCGGAGAGGCGGCCGGCGCCGGCTGGATCGCCTGCCTGATCGTGCTTTTGCCGATGCGCTGGCGCCTCATCGTCGCTCCGCCGATCATCGGCTTCTGCCTTTTGTCGCCGACCCTCAGAGTGGCCTTTGGCGGGCACTATATCTCCGATGTGCTGCTCGGCTTTCTGTCGTCCTGCGTCGTCTATGCCGCCGTCGCCTGTTATTTTCAAATGACACAGTCGGTGAAAAAACGTGTGTCGAAAACGGCTTTGTGACAGCCTCGATATCGCCATTGCCTCACAAAATGCGTAAGAGCCGAATACGGCCGTGGTCCTGACGGGGCGACGCTCCCGACGCCATATTGAGACGGTTGGCCGAACGGACCAGGATGAAGATACTCGAAGCTTACATATTTCGGCGCGCCTTCCAGATGTTCCTGGTCACACTGCTTCCGGTGTTGACGATCATCTGGACGATCCAGGTGCTCGGCCGCATCAACCTGGTGACCGATACGGGCCAGTCGATCGGCTCGTTCGCCACGCTCGCCACCTTCATCCTGCCGACCATTATCCCGGTCGTCCTGCCTTTTGCCGTGGTCATCGGCGTCACCCAGACGCTGAACGCCATGAACAATGATTCCGAGCTTGCGGTCATCGATGCGGCCGGGGCCTCGCGCCTGACCATCTACCGGCCGATGCTGCTCCTGGCGGTCCTGATGGCCGCCTTCTCCTTCCTCGTGACCAATTTCGTCGAGCCCGCGTCGCGCGTGAAGGCCAGGGAGATGGTGGCCGAGGCCTATGCCGACCTGCTCTCCTCGGTCATCGAGGAAAAGACCTTCCGCAGTGTCGAAGACGGTCTCTATGTGCAGATTTCCGAGCGCCATTCCGGTCGCATTCTCACCGGCATCTTCCTCGTCGATTATCGCGATCCCAACTGGGACCTGATCTATTACGCCCGGGAGGGCTCGATTGCCGAAGACGGCAAGACCCTGACGATGCGCGATGGCGAGGTGCACCGCAAATCTCCGGACGGGCGCATCTCGATCGTCAAGTTCCTCTCCTATGCCTTCGATCTCTCGTCGATGACGGAATCGACCGGCGAGGCACCGGTCTATTCGAGCGATCGCAGCCTGGCCTTCCTGCTCAATCCGGACCC
This sequence comes from Rhizobium sp. SSA_523, assembly GCF_030435705.1. NCBI lineage: Bacteria > Pseudomonadati > Pseudomonadota > Alphaproteobacteria > Hyphomicrobiales > Rhizobiaceae > Affinirhizobium > Affinirhizobium gouqiense. Next base: position 395,355 of record NZ_CP129382.1, on the reverse strand, counting down.
GACTGACAAGACCTTCCTCTTCTCGCCCGGCAGTTTCCGCTCGGAACTGCATCGCCGCCTGTCGGACTGGATGCTGCCCATCGTCTTCACGCTGATTTCGCTGGTGATCATCGGCGGCGCGCGATCGAGCCGGCGGGCGCGGCTGCATCCCATGGTCGCGGCGCTCGCCCTGTCCTTCGCCCTGAAGTGGCTGACCTTCTACATTACCAATATGAGCAAGAACAGCGTCAGCGCCGTGCCGCTGATCTATGCCGTGCCGGTGGGCGTGGCGCTGCTGGCGATCGTGATGCTGGCGACGAACAGGCAGCTTACCCTGCCGCGCGTCGTCTCGGGCGTCACCGCAACCTGGCTAGAACGTGCCAAGGCCCGGCTTCTGCGCGCCCCCGGCGCCGCAGGAAAGGGAGGCGGCGCATGATTCCCCAGACCCTCAGCCGCTATTTCTTCAAGCGCTACATGCTGACCGCCCTGTGGTTCTTCATCGGCGTCTGCGGCATCATCTTTCTCGCCGATTTCAGCGAGACGAGCCGCCGCATGTCCAATTTCGTCGGCTATACGGTGACCGGCGGCCTGCTGATGAGCCTGCTGCGCCTGCCTCTGATCTTCCAGCAGACGGTGCCGACGCTGACGCTGTTCATCGGCATGACGACGCTGATCGCGCTGAACCGCCGGTCGGAACTGGTCGTCACGCGGGCGGCGGGCCTGTCGGTCTGGCAATTCATCATGCCCTTCGTCTTCGGCGCCTTCCTGATCGGCGTCTTTGCCTCCTTCGTCGTCAATCCGCTGGGTGCCTGGGGACAGACGGTCGCCTCCAATATGGAGACAGACTGGCGCAAGGCCAGCAACGCAACCAAGCCCTCCAATTTCCTGCCCTGGATTCGGCAGATCAGCGGCGAGAACGATACGATCATCGGCGCCAAGAACTTCGAAGAGGGAGGGCGCGAGCTGTTCAACGTGGTGCTTTTCCACTTCAACGAGAACGGCCGCATCACGCTGAGACAGGACGCGGCATCGGCGACCTTGGAAGATGGTTACTGGGATCTTAAGGACGTTCTGGAAACGCGCGCCGATGCGCCGCCGGCGCGAAAGCCCGCCGCCGAGGTGCCGACAAATGTCCGGCCGGAATTCCTGCAGGAGTCGATCACCCGGCCGGAAAGCGTTGCTTTTTTTAGCATTTTAAGAAAAATCGAAGCAGCTCGAACTTTCGGCATCTCCACCAAGGCGCTCGAGACGCAATTCCACTCGCTTCTGTCATTGCCATTGCTTCTGGTGGCCATGACTCTCATCGCTGCCACGGTGTCCCTCAGATTCAGTCGGATGGCTCAGTCCCGTTCGGTGATTCTGGGTGGAATCGTGAGCGGCTTCGTGCTTTATGTCGTGACAGTGCTTGTGAAAGCATTTGGGAGCAGCGGGGTGGTCCCACCCATTGTGGCGGTCTGGATTCCAGTCGTCGTCGCAATGGCACTCGGGGCAACTATTCTGCTTCATCAGGAGGATGGCTAGTGGCGGTAAGTGACCGCGGGAATATCAGACGGCTTTTTGCGGCCTTGCTGACCAGCACGGCTGTCAGCTTGGGCGTCGTCTACCCGTCAACGGTTCTGGCACAGGGCACGCCCCTTTCGCCGGAAGTCGCGGATGGAGCAAAGATGCTCCTGCGTGCGAATGAACTCGTTTATAACCAGGACACCGAACGCGTCACGGCGCTGGGCGGTGTCCAGATGTATTACAATCGTCACCGCATGGTGGCGCAGCGCGTCGAATACGATCAGAAGACCGGCCGTGTCATGGCGACCGGCAATATCGAACTCGTTGAGCCGGACGGAAACCGGATCTATGCCGATTCGCTGGATGTGACGGACGACTTCTCCCAGGGCTTCGTCAATTCGCTGCGGGTCGAGACCACCGACAATACGCGCCTTGCGGCCGAAAGCGCCGAGCAGCTCTCGCAAGACGAAATGGTGCTGAACAATGGCGTCTACACCGCCTGCCTTCCCTGCGCCCAGCAGCCCGACAAGGCGCCGCTATGGCAGGTCAAGGCGCAGCGGGTGATCCGTGACGGCAAGAATCACACGATCCGGCTCGAGCATGCGCAGTTCGAACTGTTCGGCCTGCCGATCGGCTACCTGCCCTTCGTGACGGTGCCGGACGAGACGGTCGAACGCAAATCGGGCTTCCTGTTTCCGCGCATGACGCTGACGGACAAGCTCGGCTTCGGCCTGACCGTGCCCTATTACCATGTCTTCTCGCCAAGCATGGATGCAACGATCAGCCCGACCTTCTACACCCGTCAGGGCCTGTTGCTGGCGGGCGAGATCCGCAACCGTTTCGAATCGGGCGAGCATCGCCTGCGTGCCGCCGGCATCGTCCAGAGAGATCCCGGCGCCTTCGACAACTGGACCAGCGATGCGCATGCCGATCAGCGGGCGATGATCGCCTCCAAGGGCCGCTTCGAGATCAATCCCCGCTGGACCTTCGGCTGGGACGTCATGGTGCAGTCGGACAACAATTTCTCCAAGACCTACAGGCTGCCCGGCTATTCCGAGACGCCCTTCACCAACGACATCTACCTGACCGGAATCGGCCAGCGAAACTATTTCGACCTGCACAACTACTATTTCAACGTGCAGGACCAGAGCTATGACCGGCTTCCGGAACGGCAGCAGGCGGTCGTCTACCCGTCGCTGGACTACACCTATTACGCCCCGGAATCGGTGGCGGGCGGCGAGCTGAAGATCACCACCAACTTCACCAATCTGTCGCGCCGCGAAGACGATTTCTACGACTGGTCGGGCTCCAAGCGCTTCCGCGGCCTGGAAGGCAGCTATACCCGCTTCACCACAGAAGCCGAATGGGAGCGCACCTTCACCACCGATCAGGGCCTGTTGCTGACGCCGATCCTGGCGGCCCGCGGCGATGCCCTGCGCACGACCGGCTCCTCGGCACCGAGCTTTGACGGATATCGCTATGCCGGCGATTTCGAGGGCTCCGGCGGCAATACGCGCTACATGCTGACCGCCGGACTGGAAGCGCGCTATCCGCTTCTGCTGACGACCCCAAATTCCAGCCATGTGATCGAGCCGATCGCGCAGATCTTCGCGCGGCCCGACGAGCAGATGGCGGGCGGTCTGCCCAATGAGGATGCGCAGAGCTTCGTCTTCGACGCGACGTCGCTTTTCGATCGCGACAAGTTCTCCGGTTTCGACCGGATCGAAGGCGGCACGCGTGCCAATGTCGGCATCCGCTATACCGGGTCCTTCGACAATGGCTTCGGCGTTCGCGGCCTGTTCGGCCAATCCTATCACCTGGCCGGGCTGAACTCCTTCGCATCGCCGGATCTCGTCAATGTCGGCGCCGATTCCGGGCTTGAGACCGATGTCTCGGATTTCGTCACCATGGCCGCGATCGATCTGCCGCAGGGCTACAGCGTGCAGGCGCATGGCCGCTTCGACGAGAAGACGCTCGGCCTGCAGCGCGCCGATGCCTCGTTCCACTACAACCTGCCGCGCGTCAGCGGCTCGCTCGTTTACACCAATGTCCAGGCACAGCCCGAGTACGGTCTGGCCGAAAAGGCGGAATTCCTGAAATCGAGCTCCGCCGTCAGGATCAACGAGAACTGGTCCGTGGCCGGCTCGGCGACCTGGGACATCAACAAGGAAACGGTGATCCGCCGCGGCATCGGCGTGACCTATGCCGACGAGTGCACCATCTTCACCGTGGCCTATTCGGACAAGCCGGCCAATACGGATCCGAACGACTGGACGGTCACGGCGCGGCTGAGCTTCAGGACGCTGGGCGAGATCGCATTGGGATCGGACGACAGTACCGAGTGAGACCGCACCGGCGCGGCGAACGTCATCGTTTCGCCGCATGACGGTGCAAAGGAGCGGCCGGGCCTGTTGCGACACGCCCGGCACCAGAACGAAGTGGAAGGAACGTAAGATGTTTGCACAGGCAGCATGGCGTCGCGTGGCACTTGCCGCAACGGCACTCGCTGTTTCCTTCGCGATTGAACCGATCCACGCACCGGCATTCGCTGCCAGCGAGGTGGTTGCGGTCGTCGACAGGACGCCGATCACGAGCACCGACGTGGCGAAGCGGGTGGCCTTTCTGAAGCTCCAGCGTCGCACCGGCAATCTGCAGAAGATGGCGCGCGACGAATTGGTTGACGAAGCGCTGAAGCGTGAAGAAGTCGCCCGCGTCAGGATGTCGGTCAGCACCGAAGATGTCGACAAGTCCTTCGAGCGTTTCGCCGCCGGCAACAAGCTTTCGGCCGCCCAGATGGCGACGATCCTCAACCAGGCCGGCGTCGGCGTGGAGCATTTCAAGGCCTATATCGCCGTCCAGATGAGCTGGCCGCGCGTGGTCAATGCGCGTTTCGGAAGCGGCAGAATGTCTTCCGAGGAACTCGTCAAGCGGATGATGGAAAAGAAGGAAAAGCCGGTCACCACCGAATATTTCCTGCAGCAGGTCATCTTCGTCGTGCCGCAGGCCAAGCGCAATGCCATCCTGGCCAAGCGCAAGGCGGAGGCGGAAAAATCCCGCGCGAGCTTCCCCGGCTGCGACCAGTCCAAGCAATTCGCCAAGACCATGCTGGATGTTTCCATCCGCAATCTGGGCCGCGTGATGCAGCCGGAACTGCCGGATGACTGGAGGCCGCTGATCGAGAAGGCCGCCGCCAACGGCACGACCGGCACACGGGTGACCGAACGCGGCGTCGAATTCCTGGCGATCTGCAATCAGAGGCAGGTATCCGACGATACGGCCGCAGAGGTCGTCTTCCGCGCCGAGGATCTCGGCAAGGAGAAGAAGACGGGTGAGAACCCGAATGATGCCAAATATCTGGAGGAACTGCGCGGCAAGGCGCAGATCGTCTATCCTTGAGCGGCATTGCGCGACAGGACCAGCTTCTGGCGCTGACACAGGGGGATCCGGCCGGGATCGGTCCGGACATCGCCCTTTCCGCCTGGCTCAAGCGGCGGGAGCAGACGCTCTCGCCTTTTCTCTATCTGGGTGATCCCGACATACTGTCGCAGCGTGCGCGCATGCTCGGCCTTGAGGTTCCGCTCCGCGAGAGCGAGCCGGAAACGGCGGCCTCCCTGTTCGAGATGGCCTTGCCGGTCCTGCCCGTGCCCGTCGGCAGCGAGATCGAGGTGGGACGCGGGCATATAGCCGGCGCGCGCAGCACGATCGGCGCCATCGAGACGGCCGTGGCCCTCGCGCTCGATGGGCGGGTCGCGGCGCTTGTCACCAATCCCATCGCAAAATCGGTCCTCTACGAGGCCGGCTTCGGCTTTCCCGGCCACACCGAATTTCTCGCCGATCTCGCCGAGAAGGCGACCGGCCTGAGCACGCGCCCGGTGATGATGCTTGCCGGGCCGAAGCTGCGCGCCATCCCGGTGACGATCCATATCCCTCTGAAGGATGTGGCCGCCTCCCTCACAACGCCGCTGATCGTCGAGACCTGCCGGATCGCCGCCCATGATCTGAGATCCCGGTTCGGCCTCGATCACCCCCGCCTTGCCGTCGCAGGGCTCAATCCGCATGCCGGCGAAGACGGCACGATCGGGCAGGAAGATCTGGACGTGATCGAGCCGGCCATTGCCGAATTGCGGGCGGAGGGCATCAATGCCTTCGGTCCCCTGCCCGCCGATACCATGTTTCACGACGAAGCCCGCAGCCGCTACGATGTGGCTGTGTGCATGTATCACGACCAGGCGCTCATTCCGGCCAAGGCGCTGGGCTTCGACGATTCCGTCAATGTCACGCTCGGCCTGCCCTTCATCCGCACCTCGCCGGATCATGGCACGGCCTTCAGCCTGGCCGGAACGGGGCTGGCTCGCGATACGAGCCTCATCGCAGCGCTGAAGCTTGCTGCAGAACTGGCCGAACACGCCGGCAGGGTCGATTGATGGGAACATTGGACGGATTGCCGCCGCTTCGCGAGGTGATCGCGCAGCATGGTCTCGACGCGCGCAAGGCGCTCGGCCAGAACTTCCTCTTCGACCTCAACCTCACCCAGAAGATTGCGCGCACCGCCGGCCCTCTGGACGATGCCACCGTGTTCGAGGTCGGCCCCGGCCCTGGCGGCCTGACGCGAGCCATCCTGTCGCTCGGCGCCCGGAAAGTGATCGCCATCGAGCGGGACAGCCGGTGCCTGCCGGTGCTGGCCGAGATCGAGCGGCATTATCCCGGCCGCCTGGACGTGATCGAGGGCGATGCTCTGAAGACGGATTTCGAGGCACTGGCGCCCGAAGGGCCGGTGCGCATCATTGCCAATCTTCCCTATAATGTGGGAACGCAGCTTCTCGTCAACTGGCTGCTGCCGTCTCGCTGGCCGCCCTTCTGGCAGTCCATGACGCTGATGTTCCAGAAGGAAGTCGGCCAGAGGATCGTCGCCCGGGCGGGCGATGACCATTATGGGCGCCTCGGCGTCCTGTGCGGCTGGCGCACGCAAGCGCGCATGGCCTTCGACGTGCCGCCGCAGGCCTTTTCGCCGCCGCCCAAAGTCACCTCCACCGTCGTGCACCTGACGCCGCGGGACGCCCCGCTGGCCTGCGATGTGGCTGTTCTGGAACGGGTCACGCAGGCAGCCTTCGGCCAGCGGCGCAAGATGCTGCGCCAGAGCCTGAAGCCGGTCGGCGGCGAGGCGCTGCTGAACCGGGTCGGCATCGATCCGGCGCGTCGTGCGGAGACACTGTCGATCGAGGAATTCGTCGCCCTCGCCAATGCCGTCTGACGAAACCCTTGTCGGGGGAGATCAGGTCGGCAGGACCGGCTCTTCCTCGAGGAGATTGCGAACGAAATCGAAGAGGCCATGCCGGCGATCGCGCCGGATGCGTTCCGCATTGACGATGCAATTGACATGGCCGAAGGCCTCGTCGAGATCGTCATTGACGATGACATAGTCATATTCGCGCCAGTGCTCGATTTCGGAGCGCGAATTCATCAGCCGCGTCCGGATGACTGCCTCTGTATCTTCGGCGCGGCGGTGCAGGCGCGACTGCAACTCCGTCATGCTGGGCGGCAGAACGAAGATCGAGACGACATCCGCCTTCATCTTCTCCTGCAGCTGCCGCGCGCCCTGCCAGTCGATGTCGAACAGCATGTCGCGCCCTTCGGCCATGGCCATTTCCACCGGTTCGCGCGGCGTGCCGTAGAAATTGCCGTGCACTTCCGCCCATTCCAGCAGATCTCCGGCATCGCGCATCCGCTCGAACTGCGCCACCGAGATGAAATGATAGTGCTTGCCGGCGATCTCGCTTGGCCGCTTGGCGCGGGTGGTCACGCTGACGGAAATTTCCAGGCTGCGATCCTCATCGAGCAGGTTGCGGGCGATCGTCGATTTTCCCGCTCCAGACGGCGAGGAGAGCACCAGCATCAGTCCACGTCTGGCAATCTTGATGGAGGCAGGCGAGGCCGGCTTCATGGGGTCACTCCAAGTTCTGAACCTGTTCGCGGAACTGATCGATCACAACCTTCAGCTCCAATCCCCTTGCCGTTACCGGAGCGGCGTTCGATTTGGAACAGATTGTATTGGCTTCGCGGTTAAATTCCTGTGCAAGGAAATCCAGCCGGCGGCCGATCGGGCCGCCCTTGTCGAGCAATTCCCTGGCCGCGGCGACATGCGCCTTCAGCCGGTCGATCTCTTCGCGCAGATCCGCCTTGGTCGCCAAAAGCGCGGCCTCGGCATACAGGCGCTCGCGGTCCAGGCTCGCACCATTCTCCATCAGGAGCGCCACCTGCTGCTTCAGGCGCCGGGCGATCTCCTCCGTCGAGCGGGACGGATCCGCTTCCACTTCCTCCACCAGCCGGGCGACGGTAGCGATATGGCCGGACAGGATATCCTCGAGCGCCCGGCCCTCCGAGAGCCGCATGGCGATGAGATCGTCCAGCGCCAGGGTCAGGCCATCCAGCACGGCCGCATCCCGTTCGGCGACGGCCGCCTCCCCCTCCGCCGCTTCGCGGAAATCCACGAGGCCGCGAATGGTCAGCAGGCTGTCCAGGCGAAGGGGAGACGGATCGACGAGATCGCCGAGCTCCGTCCGCAGGGCCTTGAGCGCCGAAAGAGCCTCGCGGTTCACGACAGCCTCCATCTTTGCTTCCGTCACCGCGGTGGACAGCGTGACCTGGAGATTGCCGCGCGTCAGCCGCGCACCGACCAACCGTCGCACATCCGTCTCCAGCGCCTCGAAGCCGCCCGGCAGCCGCAGGCGCAGATCCAGGCTCTTGCCATTCACCGAACGCAGTTCCCAGACCCAGCGATGGCGTCCGACAGAGCCTTCCCGCCGGGCAAAACCGGTCATGGACTGAACGTTCATCCGCAATTCCCTTTACATGAAGAAAGGCCGCCCGAAAGGCGGCCAAGCTGAAACCTCAATTTCCCTTGGGCGGCTTCTCCGCCTCATTGCCGCCCGGAAGCCCGTCGTCGACGATCTCCGCTGTGGTGCCATCCTGCTTCGCCCGCTCGGCCTCCAGCTTGCGCCAGCGGCGTACATTGGCATTATGCTCGTCCAGCGTCGCGGCGAAGACGTGTCCGCCGGTGCCGTCCGCCACGAAATAGAGGTCGTTGGTGCGCCAGGGATTGGCCACGGCTTCAAGCGCGGCCCGGCCTGGATTGGCGATCGGGGTCGGCGGCAGGCCCTTCACCTGATAGGTGTTGTAAGGCGTCTGCTTTTCCAGATCCGACTGGTAGATCGGCCGGTCGGACGGCTTGCCCTGCCCGCCGAAGATTCCGTAGATGATGGTCGGGTCCGATTGCAGCCGCATGCCCTTGTTGAGACGGTTGATGAAGACGGAGGCGACATGGGCGCGTTCGTCGTCCTTGCCGGTCTCCTTCTCGACGATGGAAGCAAGCGTCACGAATTCCTGCTTGGTCTTGACCGGCAGGTCGGGATCGCGCCGCTCCCAGATCTGGTCGATCAGCCTCTCCTGGGCCACCCGCATCTGGCTGAGGATCTCGACGCGCTTGGTGCCGCGCGAAAACTTGTAGGTATCCGGACGCAGGCTGCCCTCCGGCGGAAGTTCGTTCGGCAGGTCGCCTTCGAGAACCGGATCGTCGGACAGCCGGGTCATCATCTGCTGGACCGTCAGACCCTCCGGCATGGAGACCGAATAGAGGATGGATTTGCCCGATTCGAGAATCGTGGCGATCTCCTTCATCGAGGCACCGGCCTTGATTTCGTATTCGCCGGCCTTCAGCGTTTCGCCGTCATCCAGATAGCTGCCCGTGATGTAGCGGAAGATGCGTGCATCCGACACAATGCCGTTGCGCTCCAGGCTCTGGGCGATCTGCGCCAGCCCCGCGCCGCTCGGCACGACGAAATGCGTATTGACCTCAAGCGGTCCCTTCGACTGATATTCCTGCATGACATAATAGAAGCCAGCGACAGCGGCCACGCAGGCAAAGACCATCATCGTCATCACGAAGTTCAGGAATATGACGAGCTGGCTGCGCGCCTTCTTGGACCGGCGCGGCGGCTCCGGAACCTTTTCCGGTTTGAGAGCCTCGTTGGGCGATTTGGGTATGAAGGGCCCGCCGCCATTGACGTCGCGGCCCGCTCCCTTGTCGCTGCTGCTGTTCGTGTCAGTCACCGGCACTCCTTCTGATCGTCAGGCACGCCCCTGTCTTACTGCGCAATGCGGCGAAAACAGGGACCGGCAGGCGGCCAGCCGGCACCTGGCCGGCTGCTTTGGCTTGCGACTTCAGCCCTGGTAGCGACGCAGCACCAGCGATGCATTCGTTCCGCCGAAACCGAAGGAATTGGACAAGGCAACATTGATGTCGCGCTTGCGCGCCACATGCGGCACAAGATCAATCTTCGTCTCGACATCCGGATTGTCGAGGTTGAGCGTCGGCGGCGCGATATTGTCACGAATGGCGAGCGTGGCAAAGATGGCTTCCACGGCACCGGCCGCACCCAGAAGATGGCCGATGGCGGATTTGGTGGACGACATCGAGATCTTCGAGGCGGCATCGCCGACCAGGCGTTCGACGGCACCGAGTTCGATCGTATCGGCCATGGTCGATGTACCATGGGCATTGATGTAATCGACATCGGCAGCCGTCAGGCCGGCGCGTTTGAGGGCGGCACTCATGCAGCGATAGGCGCCGTCGCCATCTTCGGAAGGAGCCGTGATGTGAAAGGCGTCGCCGGACAGGCCATAGCCCACCACTTCCGCATAGATCTTGGCACCGCGCGCCTTGGCATGCTCCAGCTCTTCCAGCACCACGATGCCCGCACCCTCGCCCATGACGAAGCCGTCGCGGTCGCGGTCGTAGGGACGGGACGCCTTTTGCGGCTCGTCGTTCCTCTGCGTCGACAGGGCCTTGCATGCGGCAAAACCGGCGAGCGAGATGCGGCAGATCGGCGATTCCGCACCGCCGGCGACCATCACGTCGGCATCGCCCAGCGCGATCAGCCGGCTGGCATCGCCGATGGCATGCGCGCCGGTCGAACAGGCGGTGACGACGGAATGATTGGGACCGCGCAGCTTGTGGCGGATCGAGACATGGCCGGAAACGAGATTGATCAGGCGGCCGGGAATGAAGAAGGGGGAGATGCGCCGCGGACCCTTGTCGCGCAGGGTATAGCCCGCATCGACGATCCCTTCGAGGCCACCGATGCCCGAGCCGATCAGCACGCCGGTGGCGCACTGGTCCTCGTCGCTCTGCGGATGCCAGCCGGCATCGGCAAGCGCCATATCGGCAGCGGCCATGCCATAGACGATGAAGGGATCGACCTTGCGCTGCTCCTTCGGCTCCATCCAGTCATCGGCATTGAAGGTCCCGTCGGAACCGTCGCCGAACGGAATGCGGCAGGCAATCTTGGCCGGGAGATCTTCGACTTCGAAGTCAGTGACCCGTCGCGCTGCGTTTTCGCCCGCGAGAAGCCTGGACCAGGTGATCTCCGTTCCGCAGCCGAGAGGAGATACCATTCCGGTACCGGTGATAACGACACGCCTCATGCCAGCGTCCCACCCCCCATTGTCTTAATGCGATCTCAAATGCGATCTGATCTTACTGAAACGGCCCGAACATGCCGGGCCGTCGATGGACCTGCCCCATGGGGTGGTCCGTCCAGAATGGATCGAAATCAGGCCTGGGCCTTTTCGATGAATTTCACGGCGTCGCCGACCGTCAGGATCGAATCGGCAGCGTCGTCGGGAATTTCAACGCCGAATTCCTCTTCGAAGGCCATGACGAGTTCGACGGTGTCGAGCGAGTCGGCGCCGAGGTCATCGATGAAGCTGGCGCTTTCGACGACTTTGTCGGCATCGACGCCGAGATGATCAATGACAATTTTCTTAACGCGCTCTGCGATATCGCTCATGTCGGTTTCCTCGACCTTTATCTTGACCGGATGGAGATTAAGCCATCCGAACGCTGTTGGAACCCTTTTTCCGCCCCTTCGGCCGGCATAGAGGGCAAATTCGATCACCCGAGGGAAGCTGCCGACATGGTCGCTGCCAAAATGGGCAGGCGGAAGGCCAGCCATCGGGGTGACTGTACACAGTCATGGCCCGCTTAACACGGTTTCACCGCGCCGCAAAGCCACAAAATCACTCACTAATCCGCCGCCAACAGGCAAATGTGACGGCGGATGTCGAGGGGGCGAGCCCCTCAGATCATGGCCATGCCGCCATTGACGTGCAGGGTCTGGCCCGTGACATAGCCGGCCTCTGCCGAAGCGAGGTAGACGACGGCGCTGGCAATATCGGCGCCGGCCCCCATGCGCTTCATCGGAATGGCGCCGAGGATGGCGTCCTTCTGCTTGTCGTTCAGCTTGTCGGTCATCGCGCTTTCGATGAATCCGGGCGCGATGCAGTTGACGGTCACGTTGCGGGTGGCGATCTCCTGGGCGAGCGATTTCGAAAAACCGATCATGCCCGCCTTGGAGGCGCAGTAATTGGCCTGGCCGGGATTACCGGTCACGCCGACCACCGAGGTGATGTTGATGATGCGGCCGAACCGGCGGCGCATCATCGGATGCGTCAGTTCGCGCGTCAGCCGGAAGGTCGCGGTCAGATTGACCTCGATGACACTGTCCCAATCATCGTCGCTCATGCGCACGAAGAGGCCGTCGCGGGTGATACCGGCATTGTTGACCAGGATATCGACACCGCCGAGCTCCGCCTCGGCCTTTTCACCCAGCGCCTTGACCTGCTCGCGGTCGCCGAGATTGGCCGGGAAGACATGCACACGCTCGCCGAGTTCCGCCGCCAGCGCCTCCAGCTTTTCGGCGCGCGTGCCGTGCAGGCCGACGGTCGCGCCCTGGCGATGCAGCATGCGGGCAATCTCTTCGCCGATACCGCCCGTTGCGCCGGTTACCAAGGCCTTGCGGCCGGTCAAGTCAAACATGATCTTTTCCTTCGTTCTCAGCCGAGAAGTGTTTTCAGCGCGGCATCAATATCCGCCGGCGTGTTGACGGCAATGCCCGTCACGGTCTTGTCGATGCGGCGGGCAAGGCCGGTCAGGACCTTGCCGGCGCCGATTTCGTAAAGCGTCGTCACATCATTGGCCGCAAACCATTCGACCGTCTCGCGCCAGCGCACCTGGCCGGTCACCTGGGTGACGAGCAATTGCGCGATCTCATCGGCATCGCGCACCGGTGCGGCGCGGACATTGGCAATGACGGGAACGACGGGATCGCGCTTGGCCACCTGCGCCAGCGCATGCTGCATGGCATTGCCGGCAGGCGCCATCAGAGCCGAATGAAAGGGGGCCGAGACCGGCAGCATGATGGCCCGCTTGGCACCCTTTTCCGTCGCCAGCGCCGCCGCCTTCTCGACTGCGGCCCTGGAGCCGGAAATGACCAGCTGGCCGCCGCCATTGTCATTGGCGATCTGGCAGACACCGGCGTCCCGGGCCTCGGTGCAGACGGCATCGACATCCACCTGTTCCAGGCCGATAATGGCCGCCATGGCGCCCTCGCCGACCGCCACGGCCGATTGCATGGCATCGCCGCGGATCCGCAGGAGCCTTGCCGTATCGGCAATGGTGAAGGTTTCTGCCGCGCAGAGTGCCGAATATTCGCCCAGCGAATGACCGGCAACATAGGCGACCTTGTCGGCGAGCTTCAGACCGCCGGCTTCCAGGACGCGCATGACAGCCATCGAGACCGCCATCAGCGCCGGCTGGGCATTGGCCGTCAGCGTCAGCTGATCCTCCGGCCCATTCCACATGATGTCGGACAGTTTCTGGCCAAGCGCTTCGTCGACTTCCTCGAAAACCGCACGGGCCTGCGGGAAGGCCTCGGCGAGATCCTTGCCCATACCGACGGCCTGACTGCCCTGGCCGGGGAACGTGAATGCAATGCTCATGGGATAAGTCCTTCCCTTTTTCGCCTTTCCATTCACATTCTCTCGCGCCAAGTCAAGGCCGCAGGTGCCTGGCCGTCAGGTCAGGAGGCCGATCACCTCGTTGATGCACAGAACAATGAACAGCAGGGCGGCAATGCCGAGCAGGCCGTTCGACACCCAGCCGCTGCGCCATTGCGCCGGAACGCGTGATGAATTCAAGAGCCAGATCAGGGTCAGCGCCAAAAAGGGCATGAAGAAGGCGCCCAGCGCGCCGTAGATCACCACGAGCAGGAAGGGGCGGCCAAAATATAGCAGCACCATCGGCGGGATCGTCAGCCAGAACAGGAAGAAGCGGAAGGCCGGCGTACGTTCCAGCCCCTCGCGCGAACCCGTTTCGCCCTGGATGTGGTTGCGGACGAAATCGGCGAACAGCAGCGAGACACCGTGCCAGACGCCGAGGATGGAGGACACCGAGGTGGCAAAGAAGCCGACGAGGAAGAGCGTCGAGACGACGCCGCCGAAGCGCTCGCGCAAGACCTCGTCGAGGTCGAGAAGGCCGCGATCGCCGCTCGAAAGGGTGATCTGCGCGGTATAGAGCAGCTCGGCGCCGATGATCAGCATGGCGACGACGAAGATGCCGGTCATGACATAGGCCACCCGATTGTCGAGCCGCATGACGCCCATCCAGGCCGGCGTGCGCCAGCCCTTGGCATTCACCCAATAGCCATAGGAGGCCATGGTGATGGTGCCGCCGACGCCGCCGATCAGGCCGAGCGTGTAGATGGCGGAGCCTTCCGGAATGGACGGGATCAGGCCGGTGATCGCCTCACCGACATTGGGACCGACGAGAATGGCCACGCCCACGACGATCACGAACATGGTGCCGATGAAGAGTTTCATGACCGTTTCAAACATTTCGTAACGGTTCATGGCCACGAACAGCGCGCACACGATGCCGGCCGTCATCGCCCAGGCCCAAAGGGGCAGGATCGGAAAGAGCGCCGCCAGCGGCAGGGCCGTCGCGCTCATTGCCGTCGCGCCGTAGACAAAGCCCCAGATCAGGATATAGGCGCCGAAATACCACGTCGTCCAGCGCCCCAGAGAGCGCCAGCCGTCCAGCATGGTCGAGCCGGTTGCCAGATGATAGCGGGCGGACCCTTCGGCGAGCGCGATCTTGACGATGCAGCCGATGACCGCAGCCCATAGCAGCGCATAGCCGAATTTCGACCCCGCTATGAGCGTCGCCACCAGATCGCCGGCGCCGACACCGGTCGCTGCCGCCACGATGCCGGGTCCGATCAGCTTCCACCGCGCCGCACCGACCGGCGGCAGAGCGGCATCGGCTGGTTCGTTCAGCCTGCCGCCCGCTGTGTTCCGCTCTTCCATCTCAACACTCCATGCAATTCAAAAGACATGATTTTGACCTCGAAAGGACACAAAGTGTTTTGGCCGCGAAAGGTTGCCTGTTCGTCAACGTCATCTTCGATCGCGCGGCCGGCACCAAGGGTGGACGGGCGGTTTTGCTTGCGTTGCAGCAAAAGCCCCCTACATTCGCCTCGCCATTCCATCACCTGCCGCTCAAGGCGAAAGACAGGACACATTCATGAAATACAAGACGCTTGGCCGGACGGATATCCGTGTCTCCGAAATCTGCCTGGGCACGATGACCTGGGGCTCGCAGAACACGCAGGACGAAGCCTTCGCGCAGATGGATCATGCGTTGGAAGCCGGGGTCAACTTCTTCGATACGGCCGAACTCTACCCCACGACGCCGGTCTCGCCCGAGACCTATACCGACACCGAGAAGATGATCGGCAACTGGCTTGTCGCAAGGGGCAAGCGCGACAACGTCGTCCTGGCCACCAAAGTCGCGGGCGCCGGCCGGCCCTATATCCGCAACGGCGCGCCGATCAATGCCGAGACGATCCGGCTTGCCGTCGACGCCAGCCTGTCGCGACTGAAGACCGATTATATCGACCTTTACCAGATCCACTGGCCGAACCGCAGCCATTTCCATTTCCGCGGCGCCTGGAACTACGATCCCTCGACCCATGACAAGGCCCGTACTCTTGCCGAGATCACCGAAAAGCTGGAGGTGCTCGGCGAATGCGTGAAGGCAGGCAAGATCCGCGCGATCGGTCTCTCCAACGAGACGAGCTGGGGCACGCAGACCTTCCTGACCATTGCCGAGCGGCTCGGCCTGCCGCGCGTGGCAACCGTGCAGAACGAATATAACCTGCTCTACCGGCATCATGATCTCGACATGGCGGAGCTGTCGCATCACGAAGATGTCGGCCTGCTTGCCTATTCGCCGCTGGCCGGCGGCATTCTGTCGGGCAAATATCTCGACGGGCAAAGGCCGGAAGGCTCGCGCGGCTCCATCAATCGCGACATTGGCGGCCGCCTCGTCTCCTATCAGGAGCCGGCGACGCGGGCCTATCTGGAGCTGGCGCGCGCCCATGGCCTCGATCCCTCGCAAATGGCGCTGGCATTCTGCCTGACCCGGCCGTTCATGGCGTCCGTCATCATCGGCGCCACCTCGATGGACCAGCTGACGCGAAACATCGGCGCGGCCGATGTGACGCTGAGCGACGAGGTGATGCAGGGGATCAGCCAGATCCACCGGCAATATCCGATGCCGATCTGACGCGCGGGTTTGCGGCCGCAGGGACTGCGCCACCAGCGATTTGCCGATCGCTAACCTTTCCCGCAGGTTCCGCTGGCCAGCCGGGCATGGCAGGCCTTAAGGCTTTCTTGGGGTCCGCGAGCATAGAATGGTGATCCGGTGCCATGTCGACGCCGGATCACAGGCCTGCGCCAATTCAAGAGGCGACGAACTTGAGCATAACCAACAGCTTCTTCGCCAATCCCAATGCATCGCGTTATGTCGACACGTTGTTTTCGCCGCTCAACGCTTCGTCGAGCCCGGCCGGCGCTTCAAGAGCGCAATCCTCATCTGACAGAGTTGGCGGCTTTGGCGGCTTTGGCGGCTTTGAAGCCGGGGCGGCGGGTCAGGCCGAAAGCCAGACGGCAGGCCAGCGCGCGCTGTCGCGCATCATCGAGATCCTGACACTCGGCGGTGGCGAAGAGAGCGGTCAGGCGCGGATGAACGAGCAGCTCGGCTATGTCACGAGCGGCCAGGGCACGGAAGGCGAGGATAGGCTGACGGTTTCGGCGCGCGGCATATTCGGTCTCGATACCGGCGCCGGCAACGATGTCCTCACCCTGTCGAGCGCCACGATTTCGGGCCTGGCGGGCGGCGCCGGCGACGACACGATCGACGCGGCCGGCCGCTTCATCGCCTCGATCGATGGCGGCGACGGCCGGGACGACCTCAGGATCAAGGCTGCCCTGGCGCTCGACATTCTCGGCGGTGCGGGAGACGATAGCCTGAAAGTCGCCGCGCAGACCATTCGCGGCCTGGATGGCGGCGAAGGCAATGACCGGCTGGTGCTGCAGGGCAACCGGATTTTCGCCACCGGCGGCGAAGGCGACGATACTGTCGATATCCAGGCAACCGGGCGGGATGCGGTGGTGGAATACGGCTTCGGCCGGGGCGGCGGGCAGGACGCGGTGACCAGCAATGGACCGCTTTCGCTGGCGCTCGGATCGCTTGCGGCAAGCGATCTTCTGGTAACCGTCAGCGGCAACAGTTTGACCGCCAGTATCCAGGGAAGCACCGACCGTATTTCAGTGACCTTGGCCGGCAAAGATCCCCTTTCCTACCGGTTCGCCGTCAAGGACGGGCAGACCATGCTGATGATCGAGCAATCGGCGCCCTGACGGCGAGGCCCGGCGCGCTTGCCGTCAGCACCCCCTGCTTGCGACCCCTTGCGACCCTGTGCGCCCCTCGCGCCCCCCCCCCGCGACCAAATTCCCTTGTTGATTTGCTCTAAATCGCCCCCCGCGCTTGCTTTTGGGGAAAATGCGCGTATAAGCGCCCCTGTTCGAACCGCCCGGTCATCTGGCTGGTGGCTGAACGGAGGGCCGGTTCCGTTACTGGAACCGCAGGAACCGCAAGCGTTCCGGCCTCCCGTGTCTCCGCTCTCGACCGTCTCGATCGTCACGCTTTTCTTGCCGGAGCTTCAGGCTCCTCCCAAGACCAGTCGTTGAGGCTTAGCCGCCGATTACCGGGCCAAGACAACCGCAAGAAAGGCAAGCTACTATGGCTCTTTATGAACATGTATTCCTTGCCCGGCAGGATATGTCCGCTCAGCAGGTTGATGCCCTCGTCGAACAGTACAAGGGTGTCATCGAAGCTCATGGCGGCAAGGTCGGGCGCGTAGAAAACTGGGGCCTCAAGTCCCTCACCTACCGCATCAAGAAGAACCGCAAGGCTCATTATGCGCTGATGGACATCGATGCACCGGCTGCCGCCGTGCACGAAGTCGAGCGCCAGATGCGCATCAACGAAGACGTTCTTCGCTACATGACGATTGCCGTCGACAAGCACGAAGAAGGCCCGTCTGCCATGATGCAGAAGCGCGACCGCGACGACCGTCCGCGCCGCGATGGCGACCGTCCGGAGCGTTCCTTCGGCGACCGCGGCCCGCGTCCGGATCGTGGCCCGCGTGAAGATCGTGGCCCGCGTGAAGGCGGCTTCGAGCGTCGTCCGCGCGAAGATCGTGCGTAATTCGAGAGCTTAAGGAGAATTACCATGGCTGACGCATCCTCTGCTCCGGCACGCCGTCCCTTCCATCGCCGCCGCAAGACCTGCCCCTTCTCGGGCGCCAATGCACCGCGGATCGACTACAAGGACGTTCGCCTCCTGCAGCGTTACATTTCCGAGCGCGGCAAGATCGTTCCGTCGCGCATCACGGCCGTTTCCCAGAAGAAGCAGCGCGAGCTGGCCCAGGCCATCAAGCGCGCCCGCTTCCTCGGCCTGCTGCCCTACGTCGTATCCTGATCATGATCCTGCCGCCGGATTTCGTCCGGCGGCATCTCCTTACTTACAAGGATGGCCCTTCCGCGATGGGCGCGGATCGGAACCTCTCTAAAACCCATGTTGGGGACAGACCCGCTGATCTAATCCATCAGGGCCCTCCCCTAACTGCTTGAACCGGCAGGACAGCGAGACGTGTACGGATTGAACCAGACAGTGCTGACCACCGGCATTCTTGCCGGTATTGCCGCCGCCCTGCTCGTGCTGGGCGCGAATGCGCAGCCGTCTTTCGCCTTCGTTCTCTATGCGTCTTCGGCGCTTCCCGTGCTCGTTGCCGGCCTTGGCTGGGGCAATCGCACCGCAATCGTCGCCATCACCACCGCAGCCGTACTCGGCGTGGTGCTCGGCTCGCCGATGTTCGCGCTTGCCATGGCCATTTTCACGCTGATTCCGGCCGGCTGGCTCTCCCACCTGGCCAATCTCGCCCGCCCCGCCGCCGAGCTCGGCGGACCGGCGGACCTGGTGGCCTGGTATCCGATCTCCGATATTCTCCTGCATCTGTGCGGCCTGGTGACGATCGCGGTCATCATCCTCGGCGTCGTCATCGGCTACGGCCCCGAACTGACCAATGCGCTGGTCGATGCCATGGCCGAGAGCTTCAACCGGCAGGATCCTTCGCTCGTTCCGGATGCCGCTTCGCTTGCCCAGACCAAGGCGCTGATCGTGCTGATGCTGCCGATGATCCAGGGCGGCCTGTGGGTCATGCTGCTGTTCACCGCCTTCTACCTGGCGGTGAGGATCGTGTCCCGCAGCGGCCGCGCGCTTCGCCCGCGCGAAGACATGCCCTCGGCGCTGCGCATGAACCGCAATGCGATCTTCATCTTTCTCGGCGGCATTCTGTTGACATTCGTGGGCGGCGTTCCGGCCATGATCGGCGCGACCGTCTGCGGCACCTTCGGCGCCGGCTTCCTGATGGCGGGCTTCGCCGCGCTCCACTTCAACCTGAAAGGCAAGGACTGGCGGCTGCCCGCCCTCGTCCTCGCTTATCTTTCCAGCCTGCTGTTTCTGCCGCTGCTCGCAGTTGTCGTGCTCGGCCTCACCGATACCCGCCGGACGATCGCCCTGACGCCGGCGCGCAAACAAGACACCGACGAATCTTAAGACCTGATCAGAAAGGACACTACAATGGACGTCATTCTCCTCGAACGCATCTCCAAGCTTGGCCAGATGGGCGAAACCGTGAAGGTTCGCGACGGTTATGCGCGCAACTTCCTGCTGCCGCAGGGCAAGGCACTGCGCGCCAACGCCGCCAACAAGACCCGTTTCGAAGCCGAGCGCGCCACGCTGGAAGCCCGCAACCTCGAGCGCAAGTCGGAAGCCCAGAAGGTTGCCGAAGCCCTCGAAGGCAAGTCCTTCATCATCGTTCGCGCTGCCGGCGAAACCGGCCAGCTCTACGGCTCTGTCGCTGCCCGTGACATCCTCGAGGCTCTGTCTGCGGAAGGCTTCAACATCGGCCGCAACCAGATCGACCTCAACAACCCGATCAAGGCAATCGGCCTGCACAAGGTGACGCTGCATCTGCATGCTGAAGTCGAGATCGAAATCGACCTCAACGTCGCCCGTTCGGCCGAAGAAGCCGAGCGTCAGGCCAAGGGTGAAAACCTCAACTCCGTCGACGCCATCTACGGCGTGGACGAAGACGCCCTGCGTCCGGAAGACTTCTTCAACCCGGATGAAGACGAAGACGGCGACGACGCCTGATCCAGATCCTGCCAATAGGCATGATCAGACCCCGGATCCGCCTGCGGATCCGGGGTCTTTTTTCTCAAATGTAGCCCGATTGCCTGCGCGATGCCGGATCGCAATCTGCCGATGCGCGGCTTTGCGCAAGCCCGCTGTCGCGCCGCCTCAGCCCAGCTCCGGCTTGGCGGCCGTATCCACCCTCACGACCACCGAGAGGCCGGGCTGCAGCTCTTCGAGCGCCGGCTGGCCGGGATCGAGCCGGATGCGGACGCCGACCCTCTGGGCGATCTTGACGAAATTGCCGGAGGCATTGTCCGAGCGGATGACCGCGAATTCCGATGCCGTGGCCGGCGAGAAGCGCTCGATCTGGCCACGCAGTTCGCGATGATCGAGCGCATCCACGCTGATCTCGACCGGTTGGCCGACCCGCATGCCCTGGAGCTGGGTTTCCTTGAAATTGGCGATCACCCAGACATCCTGCGGCACCACCGCCATCAGCTGGGTTCCGGAGGTGACATACTGGCCGAGCCGGACGCCGACTTCGCCGAGACGCCCGTCGCGCGGTGCATGGACGACCGTGTTGGCCAGATCGATCTGCGCCAGTTCCACGGCGGCCTCGGCACTGGAAACCGCAGCCTCCAGCGATGCGCGGTTGACGACGATCGTCTGGGCCTCCTGGCGCGACACCTCCAGCGCCGCCTCCGCCTGCCGGAGCGCGGCCTGAGCCTTCTCCAGATCCGCCTGGGACTGCTCCTGGCCGCTGGTCGTGCCGACCCCGCTTCGCGACAGGTTCATCTGCCTCTCATTGGCGAGCTGCGCCTGGGTCCGGGCCGCCTCGGCTGCCGACACGGCCGCCTGGCTGGAGGCGATATTGGCCTTGGCCGAGATTTCCTGCTGGTGCGAATTGGCCAGCGCCGCCTTCTGGCTGTCGAGCGTTGCCTGCGCCTGCGCCAGTTTCTGGCGATAGGTGCGATCGTCGATCCGCACCAGGACCTCGCCGGCCTTGACCGTCTGGTAATCCTTGATCGGAACCTCGACGACATAGCCGCTGACCTGCGGACTCAAGGTGGTGACGTAGCCGCGGATATAGGCATTGTCGGTCATTTCGATGGTGCTGGCAAAGGGCGGCAGCCGCCAGGCATAGAGCACGAGGCCGAGGCCGACCACGCCGACCAGCAGCACGATCAGGGTTGCGGGAGAGAAGAAGCGTCTGAACATGGAACTATACCAATTAGCCCTGGGGGTTGATGTGCAGCTCGCCGCGATCGGCATTCCGGCGCTCGAAGCGGGCCTTCAGCCAGTCGAAGGAGAGATGGATGAGAAGGCCGGCCAACGCGGCAAGCGTGGCGAGCCCGAGCAGCAGAAACGTATCGTTATAGGCAAGCACATAGGCCTCGCGCGCGACCTGCTGGCCAAGGAGCGCCAGGCCTTCGGCATGCAGAAGCCCCTGGTCCGTCAGCGTCCTGGCATAGGCCCCCGAGAGCTGGGCGACGCGCGCAGCCACATCGGGATCGGTCAGGCTGATGCTTTCGGTGAGGATGCTCGAATGGAATTTTTCGCGGATGGTGACGAAGGAGCCGAGCAGGCCCGTGGCGATCACCGATCCGCTGATCTGGGTGAAAAGGAAGATTGCGATGAAATTGACCAGATAGGGCACGCCCTTCTGGATCGCCGCGGCAAAGCCTCGTCCCATGACCGGCGGCAGGAACATGGCGGCGCCGAAGGCGATCATCGACTGGCTCACATAGAAGGCTTCGGGCCGGGTGAGATTGTTCGACTGGCTGTCCATCAGCGCGCCGATGGCAATGAGGGAGAGCGCGATCACATGGGCTGCGCCCGACCATTGCCTTGCCATCATCACGGCGCAGACGGCGCCGCCGGCGATCGAGGCCAGAAGGATGAAGACGAAGAGCTGGCTCATCTGGTCGTTCTGCATGCCGAGTTGCTGCAGGAAGCCGACCATGGTGCTGGATTGCTCCGATGTGACGGCGCGAAAGACGATCAGAACGCCCGCCAGATGCAGATTGGGCCAGGTAAAGATCCAGCGAAGATCGAGCAGCGGGTTTTTCCGATGCAGTTCGATCACGGCAAACAGCGTCAGGAAGACGATGGACGTGGCCAGCAGAAGGCCGAGCCATGGCGCTTCGAACCACCAGTAGAAGCGGCCGAGGGTGAAGAAGACGGCGAAGGCGCCAAGGCCGACCGCCAGAAGCAGGTAGGTGAAGACGTCCATGCGTTCGATGACCTTCGCCTTTGGCGGCGCGGTCAATGGCAGGAGATAGATGATCGGCAGGGCGCAGAGGGCCAGGCCCAGTTCCATCGTGTACAGCGCCTGATAGCCGTCCAGATCCAGCAGGCCCGGCGAGATGATGCGGGCGACGGGACTGGCCAGCAGCGTGCCCGTCAAGGCGATGCTGAGGCCGATCGTCAGCTTCTTCTGCGGCGAAAAGGCCTCCAGAATGTAGAGGAAGCCGAGCGAGGAGAGCGGGGCTGCCGCCATGCCGCTGACGAAGCGGATGACGAGCGCCGAGTGATAATCGGTGACGAAGAGGTTGAGGCAGGCGGCCGCCACGAAAGCGGCGATGCTGAGTTCTGCAAAGGGCCTTAGCCCGTATTGGACACGGATCTTGAACAGGGCCAGCGAGAGGCTGGCATAGGGCGCGACATAGGCCGCCGACAGGGCCGCGACTTCCGCGAGCGTTGCGGAGAAGGTACCCTGCAACTGGTAGATATTGGCCGACACGATGTTCATGCCGAGACCCTGCGTCAGAAACATCAGCAGGCCGGACAGGATATAGGCGAGCGTCAACCAGGCCGGCCGCTCTTCCAGCGGAACCGGCTGTTTCGGCAAATCTTGGGGCAGGCGAGGAAGAGGCGCGCCATCCTGCGGCGTCGGTGCCGCAGGCAATGGCTGCGACGAATCCCTTGCCGCCTCTGCCGGCTCCGTAGCGGCGGCGGCGCTGTCCTGCCTGTTCTCCATCGACGCCGTCATTGGTCTTGCTCCTGCGCGCTCGCATCGGAAAGATTGCGGTTGAGAGCCAAGAGAACGCGCAAAGCGACCTGCAGATCCTCCGGCGTGATTCCTTCGGTGATCTGTCGGCGCAGATCGCCCGCCAGCGCCTGGATGTGCCGGCCGGCCTCCTTGCCCTCCGGCGTGACATGGATCTCCTTCACCCGCCGGTCGAGATCCCCTGCCCGCCTTTCGATCAGGTTCTGCTTTTCCATCGCATCGAGAAGGCGCACGAGCGTCGGGGTCTCGATATCGAGCTCCTGTGCCAGGTCCTTTTGCGACAGGCTTCCCCGCCGGGTCAGGGCAAACAGCGTGCGGGCACGCGCCAGGGTCAGCCCGCTTCGCCGGCTTTTCATGTCGAACAGCGCCCGCAGCTTCCTGTTGAAGGCGGACATTTCATCGAACAGGCGCTCGTCGAGCAAGGGGCGGGACATTGATCACCCAGACATATTATTAGGTTGCTAATTGTTTGATCCCTATTTATGGCGGGGTCCGTCGACGATCAAGCGCATATCTGGAATTTTAGCCATGCATGCCGCGCATGACTCGCAGCCAGGCTGTCGAGACCGTGATCCGGCGGCCGCGGATCATGACGTCGCCGTCCTTCAGGCGCGACCTGTGGGGCGACGCCTGCCATCTGCTGACGGAGTGCGTTATGCTACAGGACCGCCGGACGCGATTCGCGTGGTGACCACAGTCAACGAGAATCTGCGGCGAGAGACGGAATTTTTGTTTTCTGCAAGGTCAGCCTGTGAAGAGGTGTGGGTTGACGCTTTGGGGCGTGTGTTGCGAAGAGCGGCGCTCTAGAGTGCCCTCAAGGCACGGGGCGCGGATGAGGCGTGTGGCGACAATGACGAGAATGATGGGATCAGGACAATGAACGAAGCAGCGCGCAAGCTGGGCAATGCCCTGCCGGCAGAGCCGCATTATCGCGAAGCCCCGAACAATATCGAGGCGGAGCAGGCCCTTCTTGGCGCCATCCTCGTCAACAATGATGCCTATTACCGCGTCTCGGACTTTCTGAAGCCCTCGCATTTCCACGAGCCTCTGCACCGCAAGATCTTCGAGGTGGCAGGCGACATCATCCGCATGGGCAAGATCGCCAATCCGGTGACCATCAAGAATTTCCTGCCGGCCGAGACCAAGGTCGGAGAACTGACGATTCCGCAATATCTCGGGCGTCTTGCCGGCGACGCCGTCACCATCATCAATGCGGAGGATTATGGCCGCGCCATCTATGACCTGGCGCTGCGCCGTGCGCTGATCACCATCGGCGAAGACATGGTCAATATTGCCTATGACGCGCCGCTCGACATGCCGCCGCAGACCCAGATCGAGGATACCGAACGGCGTCTGTTTGAACTGGCCGAGACGGGCCGTTACGACGGCGGCTTCCAGTCCTTCGCCGACGCCGTGGCGCAGGCGATCGACATGGCGGGCGCGGCTTTCGAGCGCGACGGCCATCTGTCGGGCATTTCCACCGGCATCATGTCGCTGGACGCGAAGATGGGCGGCCTGCAGCGGTCCGACTTGATCGTTCTGGCAGGGCGACCCGGCATGGGCAAGACCTCGCTTGCCACCAATATCGCCTATAATATTGCCGCCGCCTATGAGCACGAAGTCCTGCCGGATGGATCCTTCAAGGCCAGGAATGGCGGAGTCGTCGGCTTCTACTCGCTCGAAATGTCGTCCGAGCAGCTGGCCACCCGTATCATTTCCGAGCAGACGGAAGTCTCATCCTCGAAGATCCGCCGCGGTGATATCACCGAATCCGATTTCGAGAAGCTCGTGGCCTGCAGCCAGATGATGCAGAAGGTGCCGCTCTATATCGACCAGACCGGTGGTATCTCGATTGCCCAGCTTTCGGCGCGGGCGCGCCGCCTGAAGCGTCAGCGCGGCCTCGATGTACTGGTGGTGGACTATATCCAGCTGATGACCGGCTCCGGCAAGTCCGGCGAAAACCGCGTGCAGGAAGTGACCCAGATCACCACCGGCCTCAAGGCGCTGGGCAAGGAACTCAATGTTCCAATCATCGCGCTCTCGCAGCTCTCGCGTCAGGTCGAGAGCCGCGAGGACAAGCGTCCGCAGCTCTCCGACCTTCGTGAATCCGGCTCGATCGAGCAGGATGCCGACGTCGTCCTCTTCGTCTTCCGCGAGGAATATTATGTGAAGAACATGGAGCCGCGCGATCCCAATGATCCGAAATATGCGGAGTGGGAAGCGCAGATGGACAAGGTGAAAGGCACGGCCGACGTGATCATCGCCAAACAGCGTCACGGACCGACCGGCACCGTCAAGCTCGCCTTCCAGTCGGAATTCACCCGTTTTGCCGATCTGGCCGATCCGAGCTTCACCCAGTACGAGGAGCACTGAGCCTCGGACAGCGCCCCGCTCGAACAAAGCGGGGCGTTTTTTGATGCTTACAGCCCAGCAGCGCGCAAAAGCGCCACCGCGAGCACGCCAAGGCCTGCCGCCGGCAGCAGCGGCAGACGCAGGGCGGCAAGAGCGGTCACGGCGCAGGCGAGCGTTTCGGCGATGCCGGTGGCGATGGCCGTGGGCGTGACAACGGCCATCAGCACGGCCGGCGGCACTGCCGTCAGCGCCTTTTCCATGCGCGGCGTCAGCGTGAAACGGTTGACGAGCATCGCGCCGATGAGGCGGGTGAAGACGGTCGCCGCCATCATGGCGAGGATGGCGGCAAGACTTGCCGGATCGATCGTCATGCGCGGATCTTTCCGCCGACCGGAGCCGCAAGGGCGACGGCGAGGCCGGCAAGCGCGCCGGCGGCAATATACCAGGCGCCGGGAAGCAGGCTGTGCACCGTGACGGAGGCAATCGCGCTGGCGACGAGAATGAGGCCGGTCTCCCGTCCTTTCCAGAAGCCCATCAGAAGCACGATGAAGACGGCCGGGAAAGCGAAGTCCAGGCCATAGACGGCCACGTCGCCGAGCAGCGCACCGAAGAGCGCGCCGCCAAGGCTTGCCAGCACCCAGCCGCAATAGAAGGGCAGCGCGAGGCCGAGATAGAAGGCGGGCGTCAGCGGCCTTTGCCGCGCACGCGCCTCTGCCAGTGCCCAGTTCTCATCCGCCATCACCAGCAGCGTCGGCACTTTCTGCCAGAGCCGGAACAGGCCGAGGCTACGCTCCAGCGAGGCGCCCATCAGAACATGCCGCAGGTTGACCAAAAGCGCCGCAAGGCCGAGCGCGCTCCACGAGGCGGGATGCGTCCAGAGGTCCATGGCGACGAATTGCGAGCCGCCGGCAAAGACCAGCGCGCTCATCAGCACGGTTTCCAGCGGCGACAGGCCATTGCCGGTGGCGACCGTGCCGAAGACGAAGCCGATCGGCAAGGCGGCAAGGACGAGCGGTAGAATGGTGCGCATTCCCTCAAGGAACTCGCGCCGGGGCATAATCGAAGTCATGGAGGCCTCCTGTTGCCGCAGGCTGTAGCCTGCAACGCCCCTTCCGGTCTTGAAGGAAAGTGATCAGCCAGCGCGAAAGACGGCGGGCGTCAGACCCGTGCGCGCCTTGAAATGGCGCGTCAGATGCGCCTGATCGGCAAAACCGCAGGCGGCGGCGACATCCGAGGGTGTGGCACCTTGGCGCAGCAGACGGCGGGCGTGGCGGATGCGCAGATCCGTCTGGTAGGCATGCGGCGTGATGAAATAGTGCTTGCGGAAGGCGCGGATCATATGCGCCCGGCTGAGGCCCGCCACCTTCGCCAGCGCTTCCAGGCCGATCTCGGCGTCGAAATGGCTGGCGATATAGTCCTTCACCCGTCGCATGGCGATGGGCTCCCGGTAATCGGGCGCACGGATGATCTCGCTGCCATGGCAGGCAAACATGGTGGCGAGCACGCCATACATGGCCTCCTCCCCTTCCAGCGCGGTCCCCTCCTCGATTGCCTGATGCGCCCGGTTGAAGGCTGCGGCAAGCCCCTGGTCGGTCAGAAGCTGGCGGGTGAAGCTCGGCATGCCGTGAAAGGCGCGGCCCGTCATGTCCTCGATGATCTCGGTCAGCACCGCCATGTCCGGATAGATCATCCGGTAGCGATAGCCGTCCGGTGCGCCGGGCTGGCCATCATGCACCTCGCCGGGATTGATCAGATAGAGGGCGCCTGGACCCGTATGCTCCCTTTCACCGCGGATCTTCGCCACCTGACAGCCATTCTCGATGGCGCCGATCGAAAACGTGTCGTGCGAATGCGGTGCGAATTCGTGGGTGATGAAGGAGGCCGTCAGACATTCCATATTGCGGAAACGGCTATCCCGCCAGAAGCGGGTGGTTTCCGTCTTTGTCACCGGCATGGCCTGCGCCGCCTGCTGCTGCGAAACATTGTGCATGACGGCAGAATAATCCCGATCGTCGCACCCGTCTTGAACAAAAGTGATAGTGTCCCTTCCAATCGCTTGGAATGGACACCGTAATGACTGACATGCCCGACCTCGATCCCTTCGATGCCACCGCACTGCGCCTGACGGTCAATCTTGCTGCACTGGCCGATAACTGGCGCGACCTTGCAAGGCGCTCCGGCCGCGCCCGGACCGCGGCCGTCGTCAAGGCCGATGCCTATGGCCTGGGGATCGAGGATTGCGGCGAGACGCTTTATCGGGCCGGCGCGCGCGATTTCTTCGTCGCCGCCGCAAGCGAGGGCGAGACGCTGCGGGCCTATGCGCCCGAGGCCAGGATCTTCGTCCTTTCCGGGATCTGGCCCGGCCAGGAGCGCACCTTCTTCGACAATGATCTTGTGCCGGTTCTGGCATCCGAGGAACAATTGGCCTTCTGGATGTCGGTTCTCTCCGAACGCGGTCCCTATCCGTGCGCGCTGCAGGTGGATACCGGCTTCAACCGGCTTGGCCTGTCGGTCGATGAGGCGCTGGCGCTTGCCGAGGATGTGTCGCGTCCCACGAGTTTCGATCCCGTCCTCGTCCTCTCGCACCTGCACAGCGGCGACACCCATGAGTCCGACGGCAATCGCCGGCAGCTCGATCTCTTCAGGACGGTGAGCGCTGCCTATGAGGGGATCGAGGCCAGCCTGTCCGCCTCGGCCGGCATTTTCCTTGGCCCGCAGTATCATTTCGACCTGACCCGTCCGGGCATAGCGCTCTACGGCGGGAAGGCCGTTACGGGCATGGACAATCCGATGCGGCCGGTGGCCACGGCGCAGGCGCGTATCGTGCAGCTTCGCGAGGCAAAGGCGGGCGAGACGGTCAGCTATGGCGGCAGCCACCGCCTGACGCGCGACAGCCGCCTGGCCATTGCCGCTGTCGGCTACGCCGATGGCTATCTGCGCAACCTCTCCGGTGCCGGCGTGCCGCTGCGTTCCCAGATCCCGGCCGGCGCCTGCGGCTTCATTGCCGGCCGGCCAGTGCCGGTGACGGGACGGATCACTATGGATCTGACGATCTTCGATGTCACCGACCTTCCGGCGGGCGCGGTGCGCGCCGGCGATTACATCGAGCTGTTCGGCGACAATCTGGCGCTGGACGATGTCGCAGCCGCCGCCGGTACCATCGGCTACGAGCTTCTGACCGCGCTCGGCCTGCGCTACGAACGGCGCTGGCTTGGCGAAGATGATGTCTGATACTGTCTTGTCCCGTTCTTTTCGAAGCTGACCCTCCGTTCCGCGCCGCCCCCTCTGTTCAGGCCAATCTGAATGCGCTACAAGAGAACAAAAGGAGATCGAAATGCCCGAGATCCATCTGACAGAAGAAGAACAGGCCTTCATCGATACCAAGCTGCGGACAGGTGCCTATCAAAGCGCCGAGGAGGTCGTGCGGGCGGGCCTGCATTTGCTGGATCTGCAGGACAGGGAGGCAGCAGAGCTGCGCCGCCGCCTGCAACAAGGCATCAATGATGCGGACGCCGGCCGTGTGCACGAATATGTGTTGGCGGACGATCTCCTGAGTGATATTCGCCTGCAGGCGGCGAAAGAGGAAACCGGCAGGCGTCGAATGGCGAAAGGGAATGGCCATTAGACGCCGGCGCCTCGTCTGGACCCAGTCGGCGCGGTCGGACCTTGTCGAGGCCTATCACTATCTCGCAGAATTGAACGAACAGGCTGCTGATCGATTGATCCTCGGCCTGGAGTCCAAGGCGCGAATGCTTGCCGAGAGCGGCCTCACAGGACGTGATCGCAGCGATCTGGCGGCAGATGTCCGCAGCATCGCCTATCGCTCGCGCATCCTGTTTTTCAAAGTATCGCCGCAGGCGATCACGATCCTGCGCGTGCTGCACGGCCACCAGGATCTCTCGGCCGATCACTTTGACGAAGAACAACAAGAAGACTGATTGACCGATGGCAAAGCCCAAGACCCAATTCGTGTGCCAGAACTGCGGCACGGTGCATAATCGCTGGGCCGGAAAATGCGACGGCTGCGGCGAATGGAATACGATCGTCGAGGAAGACCCGATGGGCGGGATCGGCGGCGGCCCCGGCAAGACGCCGAAGAAGGGCCGGCCGGTGGCGCTGACCACGCTGTCCGGCGAGACCGAGGAGGCACCGCGCGTTCAGACCGGCATCAGCGAGCTCGACCGGGTGACCGGCGGCGGCTTCGTGCGCGGCTCGGCGGTGCTGGTCGGCGGCGATCCCGGCATCGGCAAGTCGACGCTTCTGATGCAGGCGGCGGCGGCCTTGTCGCGGCGCGGCCACAGGATCATCTACGTGTCGGGCGAGGAAGCGGTGGCCCAGGTGCGGCTGCGGGCGCAGCGGCTGGGGGCGGCATCCACCGATGTGCTGCTGGCGGCGGAAACCAATGTCGAGGATATTCTGGCCACCGTCGCGGAGGGCAAGCGGCCCGATCTCGTCATCATCGATTCCATCCAGACGCTCTGGAGCGACGTGGTCGATTCGGCGCCCGGCACCGTCACGCAGGTGCGTACCGGCGTGCAGGCCATGATTCGCTTCGCCAAGCAGACCGGCGCCGCCATGGTGCTGGTCGGCCATGTCACCAAGGAAGGCCAGATCGCGGGGCCGCGCGTGGTGGAGCACATGGTGGATGCGGTTCTGTATTTCGAGGGCGATCGCGGCCATCACTACCGGATCCTGCGCACCGTGAAGAACCGCTTCGGCCCGACCGACGAGATCGGCGTCTTCGAAATGTCCGACAAGGGCTTGAGAGAGGTCCTGAACCCCTCGGAGCTCTTCCTCGGGGAGCGCAATGCCAAGGCGCCGGGCGCGGCCGTCTTTGCCGGCATGGAAGGCACGCGGCCGGTTCTGGTGGAAGTCCAGGCACTGGTTGCCCCAACCTCGCTCGGCACGCCGCGCCGCGCGGTGGTGGGCTGGGATTCCGCCCGCCTGTCAATGATTCTCGCGGTTCTGGAGGCGCATTGCGGCGTGAAGCTCGGCCAGCATGACGTCTACCTGAATATAGCCGGCGGCTACCGGATCTCCGAACCGGCGGCCGATGTTGCCGTTGCCGCGGCGCTCGTCTCCTCGCTGGCCGGCGTGGCCCTGCCCGCCGAACGGGTCTATTTCGGCGAAGTCAGCCTGTCCGGCGCGGTCCGCCCCGTCTCGCAGACGGCCCAGCGCCTCAAAGAGGCCGAAAAGCTCGGCTTTTCCTCTGCCATGCTTCCGGCCTCCTCCGCTGAAATTCCCAAAGGCGGCCGCAAGGGCTGGAGCGAGATCGAAGGCCTGCCGGATCTGGTTGTCGACATTGCCGGATCGGCCAGGAAGCTCGGGAAAGCGCCGGAGGAGGATTGATCTTTCCCCCGCCGTTTCCCTGATGTAGAAGGTGCCCCGAAGGGCGGTTCACGATCAACGTGACAATCGCCGATCCACCACAGGTCCCCCGGTTCCGGCCGGCCATCTTGGAGTTCGCTCATCCATGCCCATCACGATCTTCGACGGCATCGTCCTCGGCGTCACCCTCTTTTCGGCGGTGCTCGCCATGGTTCGCGGCTTCTCCCGTGAAGTGCTGTCGATCGCAAGCTGGGTCGGGTCGATCGCCGCTGCCTATTATCTCTACCCGATCCTCCTGCCCTATGCGGAGCGATACACCACCGACCACCGCATCGCGATTGCCGGCTCGGCGGGCGTGATTTTCCTGATCGCCCTGATCATCATCACCTTCATCACCACGCGCATCGCCGATTTCATCATCGACAGCAGCATCGGTCCGCTGGACCGGACGCTCGGCTTCGTCTTCGGTGCCGCCCGCGGCGTCCTGCTTCTGGTGGTGGCCGTTGCCTTCTGGAACTGGCTGGTGGATGTCCGCCAGCAGCCGGACTGGGTCACCAACGCCAAGTCGAAGCCCTTTCTCGATACGCTGGTCGGCCGGCTGGAGGCCGTGCTGCCAACCGATATCGAGCCGCAGATCCGGGCCCGCATTCTGGGCAAGCCGGATGGCACAGCACCGCCCGCAACAACCGAGACGGCACCCTCCGATGACGCGCCGGCGCCGGGTGTGACAAACAATTGACGCTTTGTTGCTATTCTAGATGCAGCCAAGCGGCGGCAATCATGCTATAGACGCCCGAAAGAGCAGGCCGGACTTGGGACGCTTCCCCTCCGGCCTCTTTACGTTTCCTGATAGAGCTCGAGGACCTGCGTAGATGGATCAGCTGGTTTCCCCACATTTTTCCAAGTCTTTCGCTTCAGAGGATCTTGATGGCGACACGCTGCATGAAGAGTGCGGCGTGTTCGGCATTTTGGGACATCCCGATGCCGCCACGCTGACGGCGCTTGGACTGCATGCGCTCCAGCATCGCGGACAGGAGGCGGCCGGGATCGTCTCTTTCGACGGCCGGCAATTCCATACCGAAAAGCATATGGGCCTGGTGGGCGACCATTATACCAATCCGGCGACGCTGGCGAAGCTGCCCGGCAACATGGCCATCGGCCACACCCGCTATTCCACCACAGGCGAAGTAGCGCTGCGCAACGTGCAGCCGCTGTTTGCTGAGCTGGAAGTCGGCGGCATTGCGGTGGCGCATAACGGCAATTTCACCAATGGCCTGACGCTGCGGCGGCAACTCATCGCCGGCGGCGCCATCTGTCAGTCCACCTCCGATACCGAAGTCGTGCTGCACCTGATCGCCCGCTCGCGCTACACATCGACCACCGACCGGTTCATCGATGCGATCCGCCAGATGGAAGGCGGCTATTCCATGCTCGGCATCACCCGCACCAAGCTGATTGCAGCGCGCGATCCCACCGGTATCCGCCCGCTCGTCATGGGCGAACTGGACGGCAAGCCGATCTTCTGCTCGGAAACCTGCGCGCTCGACATCATCGGCGCCAAGTTCATTCGCGATGTCGAAAACGGCGAAGTCATCATCTGCGAGATCCAGCCGGACGGTTCGATCTCGATCGAGGAGCGCAAGGCGCCGAACGTGCAGCCGGAGCGGCTCTGCCTCTTCGAATATGTCTATTTCGCCCGGCCCGATAGTGTTGTCGGCGGCCGCAGCGTCTATGTGGCGCGCAAGAATATGGGCATCAACCTGGCCAAGGAATCGCCCATCGAAGGCGATGTCGTGGTGCCGGTGCCGGATGGCGGCACGCCGGCCGCACTCGGTTATGCGCAGGAGAGCGGCATTCCCTTCGAATACGGGATCATCCGCAACCATTATGTCGGACGCACCTTCATCGAGCCGACCCAGCAGATCCGCGCCTTCGGCGTCAAGCTCAAGCATTCCGCCAACCGGGCGATGATCGAAGGCAAGCGCGTGATCCTCGTCGATGATTCGATCGTGCGCGGCACCACTTCGCTGAAGATCGTGCAGATGATCCGCGATGCCGGCGCGCGGGAAGTGCATTTGCGGGTGGCCAGCCCGATGATCTTCTATCCCGACTTCTACGGCATCGACACGCCGGATGCCGACAAGCTGCTCGCCAACCAGTATGACGGTGCAGAGGCCATGTGCCGCTATATCGGCGCCGATTCGCTCGCCTTCCTGTCGATTGACGGCCTCTACCGCGCCGTCGGCGGGGAAGACCGCAATCCTGCCCGCCCGCAGTTCACCGATCACTACTTTACCGGAGACTATCCCACGCGCCTGCTTGACAAGGATGGTGAAGCGATGGGACGGAAGCTCTCGGTACTCGCCAGCAACGGGTGAGAGGGGACGGCGCAGATTGCGGCAGGCCGGCAGGCTTGCCGGCGCCGGACGTCGTGAACGGGACATGGTATGACTGTTGATCTGAAGGGCCGGCTCGCGCTGGTTACGGGCGCCTCGCGGGGCATCGGCTATTTCACCGCCTTGTCGCTTGCCAGGGCCGGAGCGCATGTCGTCGCCTGCGCCCGCAGCGTCGGTGGGCTTGAAGAACTCGACGATGCCATCAAGGCTGAGGGCGGCAGCGCCACCCTCGTTCCCTTCGACCTCACCGATATGGCGGCGATCGACAAGCTCGGCGCCTCGATCTTCGAGCGCTGGGGAAAGCTCGACATTCTGGTCGCCAATGCCGGCATTCTCGGCGTCATTTCGCCGGTCGGCCATATCGAGGCGAAGGTCTTCGACAAGGTCATGCTCACCAATGTGACAGCGACCTGGCGGTTGATCCGCTCGGTGGAACCTTTGCTGCTCAAATCCGATGCCGGCCGTGCGCTGCTACTGTCATCCGGCGTGGCGACCGATGCCCGGCCTTTCTGGGGCGCCTATGCGGCCTCCAAGGCGGCCGTGGAAATGCTTGGCCGGACCTGGGCTGCCGAAACCAGACAGACGAAACTGAAGGTCATCAACGTCAATCCCGGCGCGACACGCACCGCCATGCGCGCCCAGGCCATGCCGGGGGAGGATCCGGCGACGCTGCCCCATCCGTCCGAGGTTGCCGAAAAGCTCGTGCCGCTCTGTGCCCCCGAGATGACGGAGAGCGGCCGCCTATACCTCGTCCGGCAGGACAGGTTCGTCGATTACCGCCTGCCCGAATAGCGTCGTCAACCGCCCGAGGCGGGGCAGCGTCCCGCCTGACAGGCCTCTTCGAAACCTCGCCATGCGCCCGCGCGACCTGTTCTCCTACCTGTTCCTCGCCCTTGCCTGGGGTCTGTCCTTCCTGCTGCTCCTGACGGTGGTGCAGGCGTTCGGCTGGGCCGGCGCCGTCACCTTCCGGTGCTTCATCGCAGCGGCGATCCTCCTGGTCCTGGCGCGCATCACCCGCCGCAGGCTCGCCTTCCCGGCCCGCCTGGCGCCGCTTGCCGTCGTGGGCGCGACCACGGTGGCGGGACAATTGATCGGCCTCTCCTTCGCCACGCCGCGCATCGGCACGGCGATGGCGGCGATCTTCGTGGCCTCGATCCCCCTCTTCTCCATGGTGATCTCCAGGCTCTGGGGCATGGAAGCGATCACCCCCACCCGCATTCTCGGCCTCGTGCTTGGCACGATCGGGCTTGTCATGCTGGTCGGTTTCCCGGCCGTGCCGGTGACGGCGCAATTCCTCTATGGCTGCGCCGCCATGCTGGTTTCGACCTTTTCCGCAGCCTTCGGCAGCAATTATGCGAACCGTTTCCTCGCCGGCACCGGCGCATGGGAGGTCACCATCGGCGCCTTCCTCTCCGGCGGGGTGATGACCCTGCCGCTGCTGATCATCGTGCCCGTGCCCGGCACACCGCTCGCCATCGATTACCTCGCTTTGTTTGCGCTGGCCGGCCTGATGAGCGCGCTGACCTATGTTCTCTATTTCGGCCTGGTCTCCAGCATCGGTGCGACCCGCGCCATCAGCGTGGAATTTGCCGTCACGGTGGTGGCGGTTCTCGTCGGCGCCCTGGTGCTGGACGAGCCGCTGAGCCTGCTGCAGGTCGCCGGCGGGGTGGTGATCATGCTCGGTTGCGCGCTGGTGCTCGGGCTGATCCGGGGCAGATCGAAGATCGTCTTGCAGCCGCAAGCCCGAGCTTGAGCCGGCTCTGGCGACACTGCCATGGTCACTGCGGGACGATGTGCCTGCGAGAAGAATATTTCCCGTGTCGAAGACATTGCGCGCGTTTCGACCTTGCGCTCCCCTTGACCGCCTCGAGGTTCAGCGCCATAAGCTTTGTCCCATGACCACGGCCCTCTGCATCATTTGCGGGATTATCATTCGCTAGCATTTTGCTGGCTGGCCGTTCGCGTCTCTCGATCCGACAAGAAGACACTGAACCGGTCCGGCCGGTTCCAGTCCGTTTCGGGAGACCACTTCATGAGCCGCATGCTCAAGCTCTACAACACGTTGACCCGCGAGAAGGCGGAGTTCCAGCCGCTCGACCCGAACAATGTGCGCATGTATGTCTGCGGCCCGACCGTCTATGATTTCGCGCATATCGGCAATGCGCGGCCGGTGATCGTCTTCGACGTGCTCTATCGGCTGCTGCGCCACCTCTATGGCGACAGCCACGTCACCTATGCCCGCAACATCACCGATGTCGACGACAAGATCAACGCGCGGGCGCTGAGGGATCATCCAGGCCTTCCGCTGAACGAGGCGATCCGCGCGGTGACAGAGCGGACC
Organism: Rhizobium sp. SSA_523; assembly: GCF_030435705.1. NCBI lineage: Bacteria > Pseudomonadati > Pseudomonadota > Alphaproteobacteria > Hyphomicrobiales > Rhizobiaceae > Affinirhizobium > Affinirhizobium gouqiense. The sequence continues at coordinate 360,007 of NZ_CP129382.1, read as the reverse complement.
GAGGCGCAGTTCCAGGCGGATGCGACGGCGCTCGGCTGCCTCGAGCCAACGGTTCAGCCGCGCGCGACCGACAATATCGCCCAGATGATCGACATCATCGAAAAGCTGATTGCCCGCGGCCATGCCTATGCGGCCGAAGGCGAAGTGCTCTTCGACACGCGGTCGATGGCCGATTACGGCCAGCTCTCCAAGCGGCCGCTGGACGAGCAGCAGGCCGGCGCCCGCATCGCCGTCGATGCGCACAAGAAGAATCCGGGCGATTTCGTGCTGTGGAAGGCGTCCGGCCATAACGAGCCCGGCTGGGACAGTCCCTGGGGCCGCGGCCGGCCGGGCTGGCATATCGAATGCTCGGCCATGAGCGCCCGCTATCTCGGCGAGACCTTCGACATTCATGGCGGCGGGCTGGACCTGATCTTCCCGCATCATGAAAACGAGATCGCGCAATCGCGCTGCGCCCACGGCACGCATGTCATGGCCAATGTCTGGATGCATAACGGCTTCGTGCAGGTGGAAGGCCGCAAGATGTCGAAGTCGGAGGGCAATTTCGTCACCATCAACGAGCTTCTGGAAACCGAGAGGTTCGGCGGGCGCGCCTGGCCGGGCGAGGTTCTGCGGCTGGCCATGCTGATGACGCATTATCGCGAGCCGATCGACTTTTCCGTCAAGCGGCTGGAAGAGGCGGCGAGCCTGCTTGCCAAATGGCCGGTGGCAGAGCCGGGCGATGCCGAACCCAATCCGGCCGTGCTCGACGCCCTGGCCGACGATCTGAATACGGTGGCGGCCATCCAGGCGCTGCATGCCCTGGCCCAGGCCTCGCATACGGATGCGCAGGCCACAGCGCGCTTTGCCGCCTCTGCCGCCTTGCTCGGCCTTTTGCCGGAACCGACAGAGGTCGATGAGGCGATCGCCGCCGGCATCGACGCGCTGATCGCAATGCGTCTCGAACTCCTGAAGGCGAAGAATTTTGCCGAGGCCGACCGCATCCGCGACGAACTTGCGGAAAAGGGCATCCAGCTGAAGGACGGCAAGGACAAGGAAACCGGCGAGCGGATCACAAGCTGGGAGATGAAGCGGTAGGACCATTTGGACAGCGGATATCAGAGGGAGCAGCCCCCTCATCCGCCCTTCGGGCACCTTCTCCCCGAGGGGAGAAGGGAGAAAGGGCCGCATCGCCGCGATGTCCGCGCCGCCGTCATGCAGAGGCAGACGGTTGAGATACGCGAGAGGCGGTTGCCATCTGTCCCTTCTCCCCTCGGGGAGAAGGTGCCCGGAGGGCGGATGAGGGCGTGACAGGAATCTTACCAGCCGGGCATAGAGCGACTGAATGTGGAGGCAGAAGGAGACGAGCATGAGCGAGATCCATACCGGCGGTTGCCAGTGCGGCGCGGTGCGGTTCCGCATGGACGGTGTGCCGAAGGATGTGTCCGTCTGCCACTGTCGCATGTGCCAGAAGGCCTTTGGCGCCTATTACGCACCGCTGGTGGCGGTCGGCACGGCACGCGTGACCTGGACCCGCGGCGCGCCCAAGCGGTTCGCCTCCTCGAACTTCGTCCAGCGCGGTTTTTGCGAGAATTGCGGCACGCCGCTGACCTATGAGGCGCCGGACGGCCTGTCACTGGCAGCCGGCGCCTTCGACACGCCCGGCCGCCTGCCGCCGACCATCCAGTTCGGCATCGAATGCAGACTGGATTTCGCCGATCGCATCCCGGCGCTGCCGGCCCGCGCCACGCTGGACGATCTTGACGACGCACCCTTTCTGCCGGATGTCGTCTCCAACCAGCATCCCGACCACGACACGGCCGAATGGCCGCCGGAGGGCACGCCGTGACGCAGCCGAACGCCAACCTCAAGCCGAACGCCAATCTCAAAATGCCGAAATGGCTGCTCTACGGACTGATCGGCAAGGGCCTGCTGCTTGCCGCGATCACCATCGGCATTGTCCTCTATGTAAGCCAGACCTAGGAGAGTGGAATGGAAGGAGAATTTACCGGCGGTTGCCAGTGCGGCGCGGTGCGGTTTCGGGCAGGCAAGCTCGGCCGGCCCTCGATCTGCCACTGCCGCATGTGCCAGAAACAGTTCGGCCATTTCTTCGGCGCCTTCGTCACGGCCGACCAGGCGCATCTGTCGTGGACGCGCGGCCAGCCGAGCCTGTTCCGATCCTCGGCCAAGGTGCATCGCGGCTTCTGCAACCGCTGCGGCACGCCGCTCACCTATCATCATCCCGGCGGGGTGGAGCTGGCGATCGGCGCCTTCGACCATCCCGAACAGCTGGAGCCGCAGGTTCAGGTAAACCACGACAAGCGCCTGCCCTGGATCGACCGGCTGTTCGACAAGCCCGCCTTCACCAGCCCCGAAATGGAAGCCTTCTTCGCCTCCATCGAGAGCTTCCAGCATCCCGACCACGACACGGCCGAATGGCCGCCCAAGGAAGACTGAGATGAGCCAATTGCGCAGCTATTATCCCGAGATCGAACCTTATGAAACCGGCATGCTGGATGCCGGCGACGGCCATCAGATCTACTGGGAGAGGGTTGGAACCAGGGGCGCCAAGCCGGCGGTCTTTCTGCATGGCGGGCCGGGCGGCGGCTGCAATCCCAACCAGCGCCGCGTCTTCGATCCGGCGCTTTACGACGTGCTGCTGTTCGACCAGCGCGGCTGCGGCCGCTCGACGCCGCATGCCTGCCTTGAGGCGAACACCACCTGGCATCTGGTGGCCGATATCGAGCGGCTGCGCGAGATGATCGGGGTGGAGCGCTGGATGGTGTTCGGCGGCTCCTGGGGCTCGACGCTGGCGCTGGCTTATTCCGAGACGCATCCCGAGCGGGTGACGGAACTTCTGGTCCGCGGCATCTATACGCTGACCAGGGCCGAACTCGACTGGTACTACCAGTTCGGCGTCTCGCAAATGTATCCCGATCGTTTCGAGGAGTTCCTGGCGCCGGTGCCGGAGGCCGAACGCCACGAGATGATGGCCGCCTATCATCGCCGCCTGACAGGGACGGACGAAGCGGAGAAGCTCAGATTCGCCAAGGCCTGGAGCCGCTGGGAGGGGTCGACCATATCGCTGATCCCGGATCCGGCGCAGATCGACAGCTTCGGCGAGGATCATTATGCCATCGCCTTCGCCCGTATCGAGAACCATTACTTCATGCATGCCGGATGGCTGGAAGAGGGCCAGTTGCTGCGCGATGCGCATAAGCTTCAGGGCATTCCCGGCGTCATCGTGCATGGCCGCTACGACATGCCCTGCCCGCTGAAATACGCCTGGGACCTTTCGAAGCGCTGGACCGACGCCGAACTGATGATCGTCGAAGGCGCCGGCCATGCGCTGACCGAGCCCGGCATCCTGGATTGCCTCGTCCGGGCAACGGACAGGTTTGCGGGAAAGAACTGAGACGAATGAGGAAGTGTTCTACCCCCTCTACCCTGCCGGGCAGAGGGGGTAGCCACGGTCTCTACAGGACATGCCAGGGAGCGGCACGAACATGACACGCGAGAAGATCTATCTCTTCGACACGACGTTGCGGGACGGGCAGCAGACGCCCGGCATCGACTTTTCCGTCGAGGACAAGATTGCCATTTCGAAGCTGCTCGACGATTTCGGCATCGACTATGTCGAAGGCGGCTATCCGGGCGCCAATCCGACGGATACGGCCTTCTTTGCGAGCAAGCGCACGCGCCAGGCGAAATTCGTCGCCTTCGGCATGACCAAGCGCGCCGGCGTATCGGCGGCCAATGATCCGGGCCTGGCGACGCTGCTGCAGGCGAAAAGCGACGTCATCTGTTTCGTCGCCAAAAGCTGGGACTATCATGTTCGCGTGGCCCTTGGCTGTTCGAACGAGGAGAATCTTCAATCGATACGCGAAAGCGTGGAGGCGGCCATTGCCAGCGGCCGCGAGGCCATGGTCGATTGCGAGCATTTCTTCGATGGCTTCAAGGCTAATCCGGACTATGCGCTGGCCTGTGCCAGGACCGCCCTGGATGCCGGAGCACGCTGGATCGTGCTGTGCGACACCAATGGCGGCAGCCAGCCAAGCGAGATCCGGGAGATCGTCTCCCGCGTCATCCAGGCTGGCATTCCGGGCGATCGGCTCGGCATCCACGCCCATGACGATACCGGCCAGGCCATTGCCAATTCGCTTGCTGCGGTAGAAGCCGGCGCAAGGCAGATCCAGGGCACGCTGAACGGAATTGGCGAGCGCTGCGGCAATGCCAATCTCGTGACGCTGATCCCGACGCTTTCGTTGAAGCCCGTCTACAAGGATCGCTTCGAAACCAGCATCGATGCCGAAGGCCTGACCGGCCTGACGCAGCTTTCGCATGCCTTCGACGAACTGCTGAACCGTTCGCCCAACCATCAAAGCCCCTATGTCGGCGCTTCGGCCTTCGCCACGAAGGCGGGCATCCATGCCTCGGCGCTCCTGAAGGATCCGCGCACCTACGAACATGTCGAGCCGGAATCGGTCGGCAATCTGCGCAAGGTCATGGTCTCGGATCAGGGCGGCAAGGCCAATTTCCTGAACGAGTTGAAGCGGCGCGGCATCCAGGTCGGCAAGGACGATCCGCGGCTCGACCGGCTGATCTCGCTTGTCAAGGAGCGCGAGGCGGAGGGCTATGCCTATGAGGGCGCGGATGCCAGTTTCGAGCTTCTGGCCCGCCGGACCCTTGGAACCATTCCGTCCTTCTTCGAGATTGACGGCTTCCGGGTCATGGTCGAGCGCCGCTTCGATGCCAATGGCCAGATGAAGACGGTGTCGGAGGCGGTGGTGCGGCTGGTCATCGATGGCGAGCGGGTCATGTCGGTGGCCGAGGGCGATGGACCGGTCAACGCGCTGGACCTGGCGCTGCGCAAGGATCTCGGTAAATTCAACCGGGAGATCGAGGATCTCGAACTCGTGGATTACAAGGTGCGCATCCTCAACGGCGGCACCGAGGCGATAACCCGCGTCCTGATCGAATCCATGGATGGCGACGGCAGCCGCTGGTGGACGGTCGGCGTATCGGAAAACATCATAGATGCCTCTTTCCAGGCGCTGATCGATTCGATCGTCTACAAGCTGATGAAGAACCGCCACATGGCGGGGCGGCTGGCCGCCGAATAATATCAGAGCATGTCGAAGGAGAGCCCCCAGCTTTCCTCGCCATACCATTCCTGCGCAGCCGATGCCTGTTCATCTGGTGCATTTCCATTGGCTGGCTGGCGATGGGGTGCCTGCACTCCCCAGCGCAGGCTGCGGATCTTGCCATGTCCGCCGCTGCGAAACGCGCGCATCACGCTCTCGTGGCGCCCGGCCACCTCCTCCAGCCCCTCGGCCCAGATGAAGCTCACGCCCTGCAGGAAGCGGGCCTCGAAACCCGCGGTCCGGCGTTCGATCATCAGCATGCCGGCGCGCGCGGTCACCCCCGTGCGGCCGCCGGAGGCATCCTGGGCAGGCACGCCGAAGGGGAAGATCAGCCGGCCGTTCAGGTAGAGATTATCGACCCAGCGCGCCGGCGGATGATCGAGCGCGAAATTGACATAGATGACATCCGCCTTCTCGCGCGGCCAGTCGAAGGCGCTGCCATGCACCACCTGCACATGCTTGTAGGATGCCAGGGCGGCCTTGGCCATGTCTGCCAGCTTCGCATCATATTCCACTGCCGTGACCTGACCGGACGGGCCGACGAGTTCGGCCAGGATTGCCGAGTAATAGCCGCTGCCGGCGCCCAGATGCACGACATGCTCCCCCTCCTGGACAGCCGCCTTGTGCAGCAGGCCCACATGCAGCGACGGGCTGCCATTGTTGATGGCGCGCGCCATGTCGAGGCCGATCAGCACGTCCTGGTAGAGCACCAGCGGATCCTCGGAGGGCAATGCCCGGTAGCCCTCCTGGTCGCGGATATACCAGGGCGGCGGCCCGGCAAAGGCCTCGCGCGACACGCGGCTCATGGCGGTGAGAAGCCGCTCGTCCCGTTGAACGAAAGCTCGCGCCAGCATCTGCTGGGCAAAGAGCCGGCGATGAATGGGGTTATCGCTCATGTCGAGCCTCCATGGCAAAGCGCCGGGCAGCCTTTCGACGCTGCACGGACGGTCTGACGGTTTCCCTGCAGCCCGGCCGGCGCTTCGTCGACCTGGCCGCTGCCCTGCTTCCCTCACGATGGGCGATGCTTTGCAGTGATGCAAGCAGCAAGCGAATGAATTGGCAGTTACAGCCAATCCGGCATAAGAGGAGCCATATCAGCAGAGGATCGTAGCAAGATGTCGACAGAAACCGCAGTTCCGGTGCAGCAGACGGGTGATACGCCGCAAGGTTTTGCCTATGCGCTGGCGGCCTATGGCATCTGGGGCTTTCTGCCGCTGTATCTGAAGGCGCTCGGCCATATCTCGCCCTTCGAGGTCCTGGCGCACCGGGTGATCTGGTCGCTGCCCTGCGCGGCCATCATTCTCCTGATCACCAGGCGATTCGGCGATATCAAGGCGGCGTTCCGCTCGCCGCGCACGCTGATCATGGCCATCGTGACGGCCTCGCTGATCACGGTGAACTGGGTGACCTACGTCTATGCCGTCGGCTCCGGCCATGCCATCGAGGGCGCGCTCGGCTATTTCATCAATCCCCTTTTCAGCATTCTGCTCGGTGCGATCATCCTGAAGGAGCGGCTGGCCCGCACCCAGATGGTGGCGATCGCGCTTGCCTTCATCGCCGTCGGGATCTTGACCTTCGATGCCGGCCGCCTGCCCTGGATCTCGCTCACGCTGACCTTCAGCTGGGGCCTTTATGCGCTGCTGCGCAAGACGCTGCCGGTCGGCCCCAATCAGGGCTTCTTCCTGGAAGTGGCGCTGCTCTCGGTGCCGGCCCTTCCCTATATCCTGTGGCTGGAGGCCAATGGCAGCGGCCATTTCACCCACGGCACGCAGGCCGATACCTGGCTTCTGGCTGCGGCCGGCGTGGCGACGGCCATTCCGCTGATGATCTATGCCAATGCCGCCAAGCTGCTGCGGCTCTCCACCATCGGCATCATGCAATATATCACGCCGACGATCATCTTCCTGATCGCAGTCTTCGTCTTCCGCGAGCCGATGAACCCGGTAAAGCTCTCGGCCTTCATTCTCATCTGGTCGGCCCTGGCGCTCTACACGTTTTCCATGCTGCGGAACTACCGCGCCCGCTGAGCCTTGAGAGCGCCCCTTGTCGAAAGGGCACGCTCGCAGACAAGTCGATTCCTCGGCCCATCCCTTCATCGACCGATCCTTGCCTTACTGCTTCGGCCCGCGAAGCAGACCTAAAGGCGTGCAATGACGGCCTCGTTGCCCTCATCGACCGGCATTTCGCTCCAGGCATCCATAATGGCCGGGACGATCTCCTCCACCGAACCGATCACCAGCGGCTGGACGAGATTGGCGCTGTGGATAAAGCCCTGCCGCTTCATGTGCTCGATCAATTGCAGCATCGGATCCCAGAAGCCGCCGATATTGGCAAACACCATGGGCTTGCGGTGGCGCCCGAGCTGCGCCCAGGTCATGATCTCGACGATTTCCTCCAGCGTGCCGATGCCGCCCGGCAGCGTCACGAAGGCATCGGCGCGTTCGAACATCTTGTGTTTGCGCTCATGCATGTCGGCGGTGATGATCAGCTCGTTCAACTGTCCGAGAGAATGCCGCGTTGCCTCCATGTCGACAAGAAACTCGGGGATGATTCCCGTGACTTCGCCGCCATTGGACAGAACGCCCGAGGCAACCGCCCCCATGATGCCCTTGGTGCCGCCGCCATAGACGAGTCGGGCGCCGTGCTGGGCGATGGATTTGCCAAGCTCACGCCCGGCGGCAACATAGGCGGTATCGCGGCCCGGCTGGGAGCCGCAGTAAACACAGATGGATCGAATTGACACAGGTTTCTCCGGTTTGCACTGTCGGGTGCTCTCGCTTTGCGTCGCACCTCTGTCAAAAGTGACGGGAAATCAAGCATCGGGCAAGCGCAAAGGCCTGTAAAACCTTGTTAAGAAGGCGTGAAACCTGTAATTCCTATTGCAGTTGGCGGTATTCCGTCTGGAGAGATCTGATGTTGAACAATCGCGCGGGATGGCTCGCGCTATCGGTGCTTGCCGTAGCGACCCTATTGATGGTGTTTTTCGTGATGCCGCATCTTTCGCCGGAACGACAGCCGGTGGGAGAGGCCATCAATGCCGCGGGACGCGAGGTCAAGGACGCCGTGACGCTGGGAGGCGATGCCGCCCGCGAACTCGTCGATCCCACGCCCGACAAGGCCGCAGGCACGACCACCAGGACCGATACGCTGCCTTCTCCCGCACCCGCGGTGAAAATGGCCAAGCCTTCGACGGCCGACCAGCGGCCGCTGGTCATCCCGACATTCGACGTTCTGCGCGTCGAGCCGGATGGTTCCACCGTGATTGCCGGCCGCGCCGAGCCGAAATCCAGATTGGAAGTCGCCGATCAGGTCCAGACCATCGCCATGACAAGCGTCGATCACGCCGGCGAATTCGTCGCCATTCCGCAGGCACCCTTGCCGCCCGGCGATCACCAGCTTGTTTTGAAGGCAACCTCGGAAGATGGGCGCACCGTCATTTCGGAGGAAATCGCCACCGTCTCCGTACCGAAACTGAAGGGCGGCGAGCTTCTGGCCATGGTCAGCAAGCCGGGAACGGCAAGCCGAATCATCGCCATGCCCAAGATCAATGAAGTGGCCAAGGCCGAACGGGTCACCGCGGGACCAACGGACACGGCAGCCATCGTTCCGCCTCCGGTCATGCAGGAGCCGGCCATGCCACCGGCACAGCCGGACGCAACCGGTCCGGCAGATGCCGCGACAAACGCGCCGGCTGCCAATGAACCGGCTGCGGCAGACCCGCAAAAGCAGATGGAAACGGCATCCGCCCCGGCGGCGGCAGGCGCGGCAGGCACGGCAGGCACGGCACCGGCCGCCGCTGCCGGCACGCCGGAACTGCAGGTCAGTGCCGTGGAGATCGAAGGCAATCATCTGTTCATTGCCGGCCTCAGCAAACCCTCGTCGCAGCTGCGCGGCTATGCCAATGACAGTGTCATCGGCGAGGCCAAGGCCGGCAGCGACGGACATTTCGTGATCGACGGCATCATGGATCTGCCGGTCGGCTCCCATCGCATCGCCGTCGACCAGCTGGACGCATCCGGCAAGGCGGTCGTGCGGGTCGAAGTGCCGTTCAACCGTCCTGCAGGCGACCAGATCGCGGCTGTCGCGACCCCGTCCGCCGCGGCTGCGGCCCCTGCCCTCAGCCCTATCGACGAGGGAGCCTTCGACAAGCTGCGCAACGAGGTGGCGAAAGCCTTCCAGCTGCTGCAGGCGCTCTATGCCGGCGGCGCCACGCCTTCCGTGGAGCAGGTCGCTGCTGCGCGTTCGGCAACCGCGATCGCCCTGCGTTCGCTTGCCGAATACCGCCTGCCCGCCGATGCGGATGCCAATGCCAATGCCATCGTGACCGACGCCGCCAAGGGCGCCATGGATGCCTTGAAGGCTCTGGATGCGCTGCCGCGGGATGTCGTGGGACTGGGCAAGGGACTGGCCTCCTTGTCGGAAATGATTGCCGGCATTGTTGGCACGGCTCCCCCCGTCCAGGAGGCGCCGCTGCCGCAGGCCGGCGTTGCCGCGCAGGAGCAGAGCGGACCCAAGACCATTGCCCAGGCGCCGCTGACGCAGAGCGAATCCGCCTCCGTGATCATTCGCCGCGGCGATACGCTCTGGCAGATTTCGCGGCGCATTTACGGCCAGGGTGTTCGCTACACGACGATCTACATTGCCAATCAGCAGCAGATCTCCAACCCGAACAGGATCGAGCCCGGGCAGATCTTCGGCGTGCCGAAGGATTCGCTGCCGGACGACGAGGCGGAGAAAATTCACCGCCGCTTCACCAGAGGCTGACGGGAAAAGGCCGGCGCCCGGCCTTTCGCGGCAGCGGTTCGACGGCGGCGTTGCATTGGCCCCGTCTCCGGCTTATGTGAGAGCCTCCTTCCGGAGGCATTCATGGCAGAGAAAAAGAAGACCGTTTCGGCGGATTCAGGCAATCCGCTCGGCACGCTGGTGAATCTGTGGCCCTATATGTGGCCGAGCGGCCGCCCGGATCTGAAGGCGCGCGTCGTCTGGGCGACGCTCTTTCTCTTCATCGCCAAATTCGTGCTGCTGGCGGTTCCCTATTTCTTCAAATGGGCGACCGATGCGCTGAACGGCAAGCTGGACATGGCGGGCCTGCTGCCGGCTCTGCTGATGGGTGCCGTGGCCTTGGTTATCGCCTATAACCTCACTCGTGTCCTGCAGCTCGGGCTCAACCAGCTGCGGGATTCGCTGTTTGCCAGCGTCGGCCAATATGCGGTCAGGCAGCTTGCCTACCGGACCTTCGTGCACATGCACCAGCTGTCTCTGCGGTTCCACCTGGAGCGCAAGACGGGCGGGCTCTCGCGCATCATCGAGCGCGGCACCAAGGGCATCGAGACGATCGTCCGCTTCACCATCCTCAACTCGGTGCCGACCCTTGTCGAGTTCGTGCTGACGGCAATCATCTTCTGGTATTCCTATGGCTTTGCCTATGTCGCGGTCACGGCCGTGACCGTCTGGGCCTATATCTGGTTCACGGTCAAGGCGTCCGACTGGCGCATTGCCATCCGCCGCTCCATGAATGCCAGCGATACCGAGGCCAATACCAAGGCGATCGATTCGCTCCTGAACTTCGAGACCGTCAAATATTTCGGCAATGAGGAGATGGAAGCCAGGCGCTTCGATGAATCCATGGCGCGCTACGAGACCTCCGCCACGCAGGTCTGGACCTCGCTCGGCTGGCTGAACTTCGGCCAGGGCGTGATCTTCGGTCTCGGCACCACCGTGATGATGGTGATGTCGGCACTGGCCGTCCAGCGCGGCGAGCAGACGATCGGCGATTTCGTCTTCGTCAATGCCCTCCTCATCCAGCTCTCCGTTCCCCTCAACTTCATCGGCTTCGTCTATCGCGAAATTCGCCAGGGCCTGACCGATATCGAGCAGATGTTCGATCTGCTGGAGGTCGAGGCGGAGGTCGTGGACCGGCCGGACGCAAAGCCGCTGGCGATCGAGAACGGCCGCATCACCTTCCGCGACGTGCATTTCGCCTATGACCCCGAACGGCCGATCCTGAAGGGCGTGTCCTTCGATGTGCCGGCCGGCAAGACGGTGGCAATCGTCGGCCCCTCGGGTGCCGGCAAATCCACCATTTCGCGCCTGCTCTACCGTTTCTACGACATCCAGTCCGGGGCGGTGGAGATCGACGGGCAGGATGTGCGTACCGTCACCCAGAAGAGCCTGCGCGCCGTCATCGGCATGGTGCCGCAGGATACCGTGCTGTTCAACGACACGATCGCCTACAATATCCGCTATGGCCGCCTGTCGGCCAGCGAGGAGGAAATGCTGGCGGCGGCCGATGTGGCGCAGATCGGCACCTTCATCCGGCAATTGCCGGATGGCTTCCAGACCATGGTCGGCGAGCGCGGCCTGAAGCTTTCGGGCGGCGAAAAACAGCGCGTGGCTATCGCCCGTACCATACTGAAGGCCCCGCCAATCCTCATCCTCGACGAGGCGACCTCGGCGCTGGACACGACGACGGAGCAGGAAATCCAGGCGGCGCTGGATGTGGTGTCGCAAAACCGCACGACGCTCGTCATCGCCCACCGCCTGTCCACCGTCATCAATGCCGACGAGATCATCGTGCTGCGCCATGGAGAGATTGCCGAGCGCGGCACGCATGCGGGGCTCTTGGAGCAGAACGGCCTCTATGCCTCCATGTGGAACCGCCAGCGCGAGGCGACCCAGGCGGAAGAGCACCTGCGCCAGGTGCGCGAAAGCGACGATCTGGGCGTGGTGGTGCGCAAGGAGCCGGCGGTGTGAGCGCGGCAAGACCCGACGGACTGGAAGCCGATGACCTGCGTCGGGAAAGGTGTCCAAGAGATCAGGATCCGCGACGGATCCGGTGCATTCAGGGTCATCTATCTCGCCAAGTTGATGGACGCTGTCTACATTCTGCACTGCTTTCAGAAAAAGACGCAAAAGACGTCGAAACTCGATATGTCTCTCGCCGTCAAACGCTACGAGGACCTGATGAAGGAGCGAACGCCATGACGGAAGATGGTTTTGCCAGCGTCTGGGATGCCATTGAGGATACGCCGGAAGAGGCGGAGAACATGCGCATTCGCTCGACCCTGATGATCGCCCTTGAGAAACACATCCGCGCGAGAAATTGGACACAAGCCGAAGCAGCACGCCATCTGGGCGTGACGCAGCCGCGGATCTCCGATCTCTTGCGGGGCAAGATCAATCTGTTTGCCCTCGACAGCCTGGTCAACATGATCGTCGCAGCCGGGTTATCGGTTGAGGTGCGTGTTCTCCACGCCGCCTGAGCCATGGCGGAATTCCGTTGGCCATCGACGACCGTCGCAGCAGCCGATGCTGCAAATCAGGACGTCCTCTCGCCGTCATGCCGCCCCGCATCGGTCCGGTCTTCGGTCGACTGGATGACGAGACGATGCTCTCCGTCACGCGCCTGTTGGTTGTTTTTCTCGGACTGGCTTGAGTCCACAGCCCCGCCGGAACCGCATTGCCCCGAAATCCGTTTGCCTGTACTCAGCTGGGTTTCAAACCCTGACGCTGACTTGCTGGAGACCGCCGTTGTCCAATCTGTTCGACACTATCCGCAACACGCTCGTTCCGATCCACAAGGAAGGCTATATTTTCGTTATTGCCTTCTTCGTAGCATCGCTCGTGCTTGGACTGATCGCCCAGCCGCTGTTCTGGATTGGTCTCGTGCTCACGTTGTGGTGTGCCTATTTCTTCCGCGATCCAGAGCGCATGGTGCCGCAGGACGACGATCTCATCATCTCGCCGGCCGATGGCCGCGTTTCGTCGGTGCAGATGGTCATTCCCCCAGCCGAACTGGAACTCGGCATCGAGCCCATGCTGCGCATTTCCGTGTTCATGAATGTCTTCGATTGCCATATCAACCGGGCGCCGGCGCGCGGCCGCGTCTCCAAGATCGTCTACCGGCCGGGCCAGTTCGTCAATGCCGAGCTGGACAAGGCCAGCACCGACAATGAACGCAATGGCCTTGTCATCGAAACGAGCCATGGCCGCCTCGGCGTGGTTCAGATTGCCGGTCTCGTGGCGCGGCGCATTCTCTGCTTCGTGCATGAGAGCGAACCGGTCGATGCCGGCGAACGTTTCGGCCTCATCCGCTTCGGCTCGCGCCTCGACATCTATGTTCCGGAAGGCGGCCAGCCCCGCGTCTCGCTCGGCCAGCGCTGCATCGGCGGCGAGACGGTGATTGCCGAATTCGGTTCGACCAAGGGACCCATGCTCAGCCGCCGCAGCTAACCAAGACGGAGTTATTCAATGCACGCCGACACGCCCGTGGAACCGCCCGATGACGATGCCGCCCGAGGCCCCAGGCTGCGTGAGATCCCGCTCCGGCTGATGGTTCCCAACCTCATCACCGTGCTCGCCATCTGCGCGGGCCTGACGGGGATCCGGCTGGCTTTCGAAAACCGCTTCGAACTGGCTGTCGGCATGGTGCTTCTGGCAGCCTTTCTCGACGGGATCGACGGGCGTGTGGCGCGGGCCCTGAAGGCTACGTCGAAATTTGGCGTCCAGATGGATTCGCTGGCCGACATCATCAATTTCGGCGTTGCGCCGGCGCTTGTCCTCTATGTCTTCGTGCTCGACAGGGTGGGCTCCATCGGCTGGATTGCGGCTCTCATCTATGCCATTGCCGCGGGCCTGCGGCTGGCGCGCTTCAATGTCATGGCCGACCGCGAATACAAGGCGAAATGGCAAAGCGAGTTCTTCGTCGGCGTGCCGGCGCCGATGGGCGCCCTGCTGGTGATGCTGCCGGTCTATCTCGGCTTTCTCGGTATGGGCGACAGCCGCGCCTTCGCCTATGCCGCGACCGGCTATACCATCCTCATCGGCTATCTGCTGGTCAGCCGCCTGCCCGTCTGGTCCGGCAAATCCGAAACGCGCGTGCGCCGCGACCTGATGCTGCCGGTGCTGCTGATCGTGGTCCTTTACGTCGCGCTTCTGATGAGCTTCACCTGGGAAGTCTTGGCCATCACCACCCTCGCCTATCTGTGTATCCTGCCCTTGAGCGCCAGGGCCTGGAAACGCCGATATGGAACGCTGACGATCGAGGACGATCACGCCAATATCTGAGATCCTTGCCGCATTGCGAAATGGCATGAGGAACCATTTTGCAGTGCGGAATTTTGTGCTTTCTTAACAACAGGTTAACAAATAACCGCAAAAATTTTAGGCAATTTGCGCGATCTTCCGTTGCGTCAAAATTCCGCCCTGTTTTCTGATGATTTGGCGCGCCCGGACGCAATTCATATCGGATTCGCGTCGCGCTTCAGAGGACGAGACATGGCCACCGAATCCAAACCCTCCCTGCAGACCAAGCAGGACCTGCATGCCCCGCTGCGCCCGCTGGCCATCAAGGCCGTTGTCGCGGCTGCGCTGATGCTGAAGCGCAAGACGCTGAAGTCGGCCTGAGCCGAACCTGGGCCTTGACGGTGAGCCGGGCCTGGGCTGACGCGACGGCGGCATGCGCCTCCCCGGTCAGAACAGCGAGAGCTGGCCGGCCTCGTCTTTTCCGGCGGCCGCCTCTTGCCTGGATGGAGGATTTTCCGGCACGACCGCCAGCTGAAGGTCCGGGCCCATATTGGCCACGCTGTTGACCCGGTCCGATACGGGAACAGCCTCCAGCAGATCGTCCGGCGCCGGACGCATGAGATCCGCCACGTCGCGCGGTTCCTGCGTCTTGCAATCCAGCCAGCGGTCGAAATCCTGGGGATCGATCACCACCGGCATGCGCTCGTGGACGGGCGCCAGCCCTGCATTCGCGCTGGTCGTCAGGATGGCGGCGGTATCCAGCTCCGATCCATCGGCAGAGGCGAAGGTTTCGAGGAGCCCGGCAAGGGCGATCAGTCGTCCGCGCTTCGGGCGGATCCAATAGGCCTGCGGTTTCTGCTCACCGCCCTTTTCCGGCCGATGCCATTCGTAATAGCCGGAGGCCGGCACCAGAACACGCCGGTGGCGCATGGCGGCCCGGAAGGACGCCTTCTCGATGGCCGTCTCGGCCCGCGCGTTGAAGAGCAGCGGAAACTCCTTCGGATCCTTCACCCAGCCGGGCAGCAGTCCCCAGCGCGCCAGAAGACTGCTGCGCGCCGGCTGATTGCTGCCGGGCGCCGGGCGATCGCCGGCCGCGACCAGAAGGATCGGCTGGGTCGGCGCGATATTGTATCGCTGCGGGAAATCATCGATCGAGACGGTGCTGAAGAACTCGACGACCTCTTCCGGCGTGGCTGTCAGGGCAAAGCGTCCGCACATGCAGGATCAGATGGCACCGGCATGACGGGTGGTCAAGCCCAAGGCCTTTTGCGCCCCTCTTTGTCGCATAGGTGGGGACCGTTCTCTCCGGCGCTTCGCCGATCGAAGGCCCAGAGCGGCTCACGCCGATCGCGGGCCGAACAGGATGATGGCGCAACCGAGACAGCAGAGAGCCGCGCCGGCGATATCGAAGCGGTCCGGCATCTGCCTCTCGATCAGATAGAGCCAGAGAATGGAGGCGCAGACATAGATCCCGCCATAGGCCGCATAGGTGCGTCCGGCCGCGGCGCTTTCCACCAGCGCCAGGCAGAGCGCAAAGAGGGCAAGGCAGGCCCCGCCGGGCAGGAGCCACCAGACGGGCTTGTCCAGCCGCCACCAGGCCCAGACGGCAAAACAGCCGGCAATCTCGGCGAGTGCCGCCACCGCAAACAGAAGATAGGTCCGCATTGCCCAGTCGTTGCAGACGCGCCCGGCTTGCGCAAGTGCGCAAACCTCCTATCCTTGCGGTCATGACCAATGACCCGACGCAATCGACCGCAACCGCGTGGCCACACGCCGCATCATCCGCCATTCTCGAACGGGATGGCCGCTTTCTGCTGATTCGGCGGCGCAATCCGCCCTCCGCCGATCTCTATGCCTTTCCCGGAGGGCGCGCCGAGCCCGGCGAAACACCCGGGGAGACGGCCTTGCGCGAATTTGCCGAGGAAACCGGCATTGCGGCGCAGGATCCGGAACTCTTCGCCACCTATGATCTGGAGACGCGCGATGAGGCAGGAGATCTGACCAGCCATTTCCACCTTTCGGTCTTTTGCGTGCGCGCCGATGCGGCAACGCAGGCGATCGCCGCCGACGATGCGGCCGATGCCGGCTGGTTCACGCCGGACGAGATCCGGGCGCTGCCCGTTCCGCCAAGCGTGCTGGATTGCGTGGACAGACTTTCGAGACGCGGCAAATGAGGCTACAGACCCTAGTTGGGACCGCTCGCGGCCTCGACCCTGACGCGGCCCGACAGATGCCGACCGCCACACGGGCGAGCGAGACGCCGGGCCTGAACCAGACGCCAAACACAGACGCGAGACCCAGGCGTCAAGCCGAAGCCCGAGCGAAGCCGGAGATGATGCGCCCTCACCTTCTCATTGCCCTGATTGTCGGCGCGCTGGCGCTTTGTCCCCCGGCTTTCGCCCAGAAAGCAACGCCGGCCCCGCCCGCCCCGCCGGTAACCATACCGACAGAAGATAAGCCGCCGCCCTATGATGGCCAGCTGATGCGGCTTGCGGAAATCCTTGGCTCCGTTCACTACCTGCGCACGCTTTGCGGCGCCGATTCGTCGGACTGGCGGACATCGATGCAGACCCTGCTCGATGCCGAGACGCTGAACGAACCGAAACGACGCGAGAAGCTGACGGCGTCCTTCAACCGTGGATTCAGGGCCTTTGCCGGCGTCCACACTGCCTGCACGGCAGCGACCCGCCTGGCGGAAGAGCGCTACCGTCGCGAAGGAGCAACACTGGCGGCAGAAATTGCTGCGCGATATGGAAATTAGAGCTTTGTTAACCTCTTTTCCGCCGCAAGCGTGTCGTTTTGATAAAAGGCTGCTAGAGTTGTTAACGTGCCGGTAACATCCGGCCTCCGTTGCAAGAGGAATGAAAATGCACACAGCGCGCAACGACATCGACGACATGATCGTGCATGAGAAGATGCAGGTGGCGCTCGAATATCAGAGTGAAGCCTGGGCTGACGGTCGTGCAGACGGTATCGAGCCGGAGATCATTGCCGACGCCGCGATAGCGCTTGCCATGCGCGAGACGATTCGTCTGCATGGCGAAGAAGGCGCCGAGGCCATGCTGGAATCGCTGCGCACACGCATGCTGGCCGGCGAGTTCTCGCCCGAGCGGACGGTGCAGTAAGATCACGAGGCCCAGTTTCATGCCCGTCTCTGCCTGGCATTTTTCCCTCAGACGGATCGCAGCGGCCGGTTTCGTGGCCTCTGTCTCCTGCCTGCCGGCCGCGGCCTTCGCCCTGTCCGGCGAAACGGCTCCGGCTGCGCAAAGCCCCGGCCTTTCTCCTTCCTCGCAAAGTCAGCCGGCGCCTCTGCCGGTGCCCGGATCGACTGTCCAGTCGCCGGCGGCAACGGCCGCGCCGGAGACGGGCGTGTCCGGTTCCGCCTCCGAGGATGGAAAGGCGTCCATCGAGATCCTCCACGATCTGTCGACGCTTCCCGAGCCCGTGCGGGCCATGCGGCAGGCGCTGACCGAGGCTGCCGCCTCCGGCGATCCGGAGCGCCTGCGCCCGCTGATGAGTTTCGATGCCGATGTGATGGAGCAGCTGAAGGCCGATGGCGGCGATCCCGTTGCCTCCTTCAAGAGCCTTTCGGGTGATTCCCAGGGTCTCGAAATCCTGGCGATCATGCTCGACATCCTGCAGACGGGAGCCGCGCATGTCGGCATCGGCACGCCCGATGAGATGTATGTCTGGCCCTATTTCGTTGGCAAGCCGATCAACAGCCTGAGTGCTCCCGAGCGCGTCGAGCTGCTGCGGATCATCACCGCCGGCGATCTTGAGACCATGGCGGAAACGAATAATTATAATTTCTACCGGATCGGCATCACCGTCGATGGCCGGTGGCGGCTCTTTGCGGGCGGCGATTGATCGGTCAGCCGCCGGCTTGCCGGCGTCATCGCTTGCACCCGGATCGTGCCCGGCCTATCTCTGGCGTGAAACGACGCGGACCTCAATCTCATGCCTTCAATCCACCTGTCTGACCGAAGCCTGATCGATATCGCCGGCGCGGATGCGCAAGGCTTCCTGCACAACCTGATCACGACGGATGTCGAGGGTATGCCGGAAGGCGAAGCGCGGCCTGGCGCCCTCCTGACGCCTCAGGGCAAGATCCTCTTCGACTTTCTGATCTGGCGCCATTTGGAGGGTTTCCGCCTGGAATGCGACACCGCCCAGCAGGAAGCGCTGATCAAGCGGCTGTCTATGTACAAGCTGCGCGCCGCCGTCACGCTTGCGCCGGCGGGCACCGGCGTGCTTGTCGTCTGGGGTGAGGAGGCGAAGCATGCGCAAGGCGTTATCGATCTGGCCTTCCAGAAGGCGGGTATTCTCGTCAAGCGCCAGGCCGGCGGGCCGCAAGCCGATGAGGTGCAGCCTGTCGCGGCTCAGGCGTATAATCGTCTGCGCATCCAGGCAGGCCTTGCCCTGGCCGGTCAGGATTATCCGTTACAGGATGCCTTTCCCCATGACGTGACGCTGGACCTCAATGGCGGGCTTTCCTTCCGCAAGGGCTGCTATGTCGGGCAGGAGGTTGTCTCGCGCATGCAGCACCGCGGCACGGCCCGCAGACGTCTCGTGCAGGTCGCCGCACAGTCGCCGCTTCCCGCACCGGGCACAGAAATTACCGCCGGCGGAAAGCCGCTCGGCAGTCTCGGCACCGTGGATGGTGCACAGGGCCTTGCGATCGTGCGCATCGACCGGGTCGGGGAAGCGCTTGCCGCCGAAATGCCTATCCTTGCCGGCGGGATGGAGATCGCGCTGACCCTGCCCGCCTGGACCGGGCTTGCCTTTCCCACCGAACCGGCCGAGGGGCATCCGTGAGCCAGACTGCCTCCCTGCGGGCATGGCAACGCATGCTGTCAGGCCGCCGCCTCGACCTGCTCGATCCCTCTCCGCTCGACGTCGAAATTGCCGATATCGCCCATGGCCTGGCGCGGGTTGCCCGCTGGAACGGCCAGACGCGTGGCGATCATGCCTTTTCCGTCGCGCAGCATTCGCTGATCGTGGAACAGGTCTTCCGCCTGGCCAATCCCACGGCAAGCGCGCTCGATTTGTGCATGACCCTGCTGCATGACGCGCCGGAATATGTGATCGGCGACATGATCTCGCCATTCAAGGCTGTGGTCGGCGGCGGCTACAAGACGGTGGAGCACCGGCTGGAGGCGGCCATCCATCTGCGGTTCGGCCTGCCGCCGCATCCCTCGCGCGAGTTGAAGACGAAGATCAAGAAGGCGGATACGATTGCCGCCTATTTCGAAGCCACCGAACTGGCCGGCTTTTCCCAGGAGGAAGCACGCCGCTTCTTCGGCACGCCCCGCGGAATCACCCGCGAGATGCTGGCGGTGGAGCCGATGGCCGCAACGGAGGCGCAGTCTTGTTTCCTGCTGCGCTTTGCGGAACTGGACCGGGCCAGGCGGGAGGCCGCCGGCTGATGGGTTCCATCATCGTCTGCCCGCTCGCCAGCATTGCCGAAATCGCCGTGCGCCACCGCGCCACGGACATGGTGAGCCTGATCGCCAATGGCCAGGATTTCCACCGGCCGGGCGTCATCCGCGCCGAGCGGCACCTGACCCTCCGGATGAACGATATCGCCTTTGCCGGCACGGGCGATCTCGTCGCCCCGAGCGAAGATCACGTCGCGCAGCTGATCGGTTTTGCGCAGAGTTGGGACCGGGCGGCACCGCTTGTCGTTCACTGCTGGATGGGCGTCTCGCGCTCGCCTGCCGCGGCACTGATCGTCGCCCTTGCACTTCATCCCGATCAGGATGAAGTGGCCCTGGCCACCAGGCTGCGGGCCGTGGCGCCGCATGCGACGCCGAATGCGCGGCTGATCGAGATCGGCGACCGGGCGCTTGGCCGCAATGGACGGCTGAGTGCCGCGATCAAATCCATCGGCCGCGGCGCCGAAACCGATGGCCGTGCGAGTTTCGTCCTGCCCCTGACGGCTTGAACCGGCTTATACCAAATGTCGGTGATAGGGATCGATCGCGCCGGAGCGATATTGGTTTGCGGCGAGGAGAAAACCACAGTCGGACCCATCGGTCCGGCGCGGATTGGTATCAAGTCGCTTCCTTCTTGTCGATCGCGGCTTCGCGAAAGATGATGACGATGCCGCTGGCGATGATGATCGCCGCGCCGACAAAGGTCATGGCATCGGGGATCTCGTTCCAGAACAGCCAGCCGATCAGCGTCGCCCAGATCAGCGCGGTGTAATCCAGGGGTGCGATGACCACCGCCGGTGACAGGCGAAAGGCCTGGGTGATCATGGTCATGCCGGCGGTGCCGAACAGGGCGATGCTGAGGAACAGCCAGAGATCGCCGGCCGCAACGGGGGTCCAGAAGAAGGGCGCCAGGAGGCCGCTCAGCAGGCTGCCGACGCCGGTCAGATAGAGCAGAAGCGTCCAGACGCTTTCGCGCGGATCGACGAAGCGTGCGCTCAGCATCAGAAGGCCATAGACGAAGGCCGTGCCGATTGCCAGCATGGAGGCCGGCTGGAAGGCGGCAGAGCCCGGCCGCACCACGACGATCACGCCGATGAAGCCGACCAGCACCGCAAGCCAGCGGCGCCAGCCAACATGTTCGCCGAGAAAGAGCGCGGATACGGCCGTGATGAACAGCGGTGCGACGAAGATCAAGGCGGTGGCCTCGGCAAGGCCGAGATTCATGATGCTGGTGAAGAACAGCACCGTGGCCGCCATCCAGACAAAGCCCCTGAGAAGATGGGCGACCGGCCGATGCGAGCGCAGGGCCGCCCTGCCGCCGGCCTTCCAGGCGATCAATGCGGCAAACGGCAAAGCGATGATATTGCGCAGGAACATGATCTGCACCGGCGAGTAGCCGGTCGTGAGCGTCTTGGCGATCCCGTCATTGACGCAGAGGCAGGCAACGCCTGCGATCATCAGCACGATGCCGGCGGTGGCGTGCTGCGGCTTGGTCTTTTGCAGCTCGTGCATCCGCGTTTCCTAAGATTTCTCCTCCTCACCTACAGCCCTTCTGCGCAAGATCAAGGAAAAAGCGTGAGGACCGCCGCGGGTTGCAGAAGACGATCAGGCTTGACCGCATGGCCTGCCGCACCAGTTAGACCGATCAAAAGACGAACAGGAGTTTCTCCGGCATGGAAGATCAGGCATCCGAATTTGTGGTTGCGACGCAGGCAGCCCTCGCCCAGTTGACGGCCCTGGCCGTGCAATATTCCTTTTCCGTTCTCGGCGCAGTGATCCTGCTGGCCGTCGGCTGGTTCGCCTCCGGTCTGTTCGGCCGCTGGGCCAAGCAGGGCCTCGGGCGCATTCACGGCATCGATGCGACGCTGGCGCAGTTCTTTTCCAACATCATCCGCTATGCGGTGCTGGTCATCGTCATCGTGATGGTCCTCGGCCAGTTCGGCGTGCAGACGGCCTCGATCCTCGCCGCCCTGGGCGCCATCGGCCTGGCCATTGGCCTGGCGCTGCAGGGCACGCTGCAGAATATCGCCGCCGGCATCATGCTGCTGGTGCTGCGGCCGTTCCGGGTCGGGGAATATATCGATACCGGCAGCGTCAACGGGATCGTCCAGGAGATCGGCCTGTTCGCCACCGAATTGAAGACCTATGACGGTCTGTACCGGCTGGCCCCCAATTCGCTGCTGTGGAACGTGCCGGTGACCAATTACAGCCGCCTGTCCACCCGCATGCATGATTTCAAGGTCGGCATCGCCTATGAGGACGATATCGAGAAGGCGATCGCCATCCTGCTCGAGCTTGCCAACAAGGACGAGCGGGTGCTGCAGGATCCGCCCCCCGCCGCTTTCGTCATGGATCTGGGAGACAGCGCCGTCATCCTGGCGCTGCGCTACTGGGCAAACAGCAATGTCTGGTGGATGACCTCCCGCGATATGACCAAGCGCACCAAGGAGGCTTTCGATGCGGCGGGCATTTCCATCCCCTTCCCGCAGGTGACCTACCACAACAGCGAGAAGGTCGCACCGCCAGAGGACAAGCCGACGCTCGAACTGGTCTAGACCATTCGCGTGGCCCCGATCCGACGACCGGGGCCGCTGCCCGCTATTGGGCCATGGTGGAGCGGTGCGCCCAGCCGGTCATCCGTCTTTCCAGCCAAGCCATCAGCGCATACATGGCAATTCCCTCCACGGCGAGCATCAGGAGCCCGGCGAAGACGAGCGGCACGTTGAACTGACTCTGCGCCGAGCTCATCATATTGCCCAAACCGTAATTGGAGGCCACCGTCTCGGACACCACAGAGCCGACAAAGGCGAGCGTGATGGCGATCTTCAGCGAGCCGAAAAAATACGGCATGGAGCGGGGAATGCCGACCTTCAGCATGATATCCATCTTGCGCGCGCCGAGCGCCCGCAGGACATCCTCCGTTTCCGGCTCGATCGTTGCAAGCCCTGTCGCGACATTGACGACGATCGGGAAAAAGGAAATCAGAAAGGCCGTCAGCACCGCCGGCACGGTTCCGATGCCGAACCAGATGACGAGGATCGGCACCAGCGCGACCTTGGGGATGGCGTTGAACCCGATCATCAGCGGATAGAGCCCGGCATAGATCGTCTTGGACCAGCCGATGAACAGGCCGAGGCCGAGCCCCGCCATGACCGCGATCGCAAAGCCGAGCGTCGTCGTATAGAGGGTCTGGATGGAATTCTTCCAGATCGGCGACCAGTATTTGACGATCGCTGCGAAGACGTCGCTGGGCGCCGGCAGGATTGTCGGCGGCATGTCCAGCGCGATGACCAGAAGTTCCCAGAACAGGAACAGCGCGATGGTATAGAGCCAGGGTGCTGCGGCAATCCAGTTCATCCGGGCCAGCATCGGCCTCCTGGCGGGTGTCATGCCGGCGGGATTGTCGGAAACGATGCTCATGCCGTCACCCTTGCGCTGGCGATTTCCCCGTGCAGTTCATGCACCATGTCGTTGAACTGCTTCTCATACATGACATCCAGCGCGCGCGGCCGCGCAAAAGGTACGGGGTGCTCCTTCAGAATGCGTCCGGGCCTTGCGCTCATGACGAAGATCTTGTCGGCCAGGAACACCGCCTCCCGCAGATCGTGGGTCACGAGGATGATCGTCACGCCCTGGGCAGCGTGCAGGTCGCGGATCACGCACCACAATTCCTCGCGGGTGAAAGCGTCGAGCGCGCCGAAGGGCTCGTCCAGCATCAGGAGATCCGGTTCGTGAATGAGCGCGCGGCAAAGATTGGCGCGCTGCTGCATGCCACCTGACAATTGCCAGGGGAATTTCGACCCGAAACCCTTCAGCCCGACCGTCTCCAGAAGAAATTCGGCCTTTTCGACATATTCCCGCTTGTTGGCGCGCAGGCGATGACGATGCCGTTCGACGATTTCGAGCGGCAGGAGGATGTTGTCGAGCGTGGTTCGCCAGGGCAGCATGGTCGGGTTCTGGAAGGCCATGCCGACAATGGAGACCGGCTTGGTCACCTGCTGACCGCCGACGATCACGACGCCCGTCTGAGGAATATGCAGGCCGGTGACGAGCTTCATCAGGGTTGACTTGCCGCAGCCGGACGGGCCGACGACCGCCGCGAAATCGCCCTTGTCGACCCGCATGGTCAGGCCGGCCACGGCCAGCGTGCCGGCGGCGCCGCCATAGCGCATATCGACATTATCGATGGACACGAGGTGGGCCATCCGTTCTCCTTCCGTGATCATGCAAGGGCAGACGCCCCTCACCCGGCTGCCGCCACCCCCTTTCCGCAGGCGGAGAGAGGCTTGGGGTAAGGGGCAGAGCCAATTACGGCAGCATGCGCTCCGCCTTGGCCGGCAGATAGCTCGGATCGAAGACCTGCTCCGCCTTGACATTGCCCTTCAGCCCCATCGAAATCTTCAACGTGTCGATGGAAGCGCCAAGGCGCCCCATGTCGACGCCGCCGAAGCCGTTTTCGATCACATAAGGCGTCTTGATGTTCATGGCATTGGCCATGTTGAGGCGCTCAAGCTCGATATCGCTGTCCAGCGTCTCATTGCGCTTCAGAACGGCTTCGACACCCTCTTGCGGCTTGGCCACCGCATCGGCAAAGCCCTTCGACAGGGCCTTGAGAGCGCCCTTGACGGCGTCCGGGTTCTTTTCCGCGAAGTCGGTATTTACCAGAACGGCATTGCCGTAGAGGTTCAATCCGTGTTCCGCCATCAGGATGGTGGCGATGTCCTCATCCTTGATCCCCTGTTTCTTGAGGTTCAGGATCACCGAAAAGGCAAAGCCGAAGACGCCGTCGACATCGCCCTTGGCCAGCATGGGCTCGCGAACCGGGAAGCCGATGCTCTCGATCGTGATCTTGCTGTCGTCGATCTTGGCCGCCTGCTTGAAGGCCTTCCACTGCGCAAAGGCACCATCCGGCGGCGGGGCGCCCAGCTTCTTGCCTTCCAGGGATTTCGGATCATCCGTCACGCCGAGCGACTTGCGGCCGACAACCGCAAACGTGGGGCGCTCATACACCATCATCACGGCCTTGATCTTCTGGCTGGAATCTTCATCCAGGAACTTGATCAGCGAATTGATGTCGCCGAACCCCATCTGGTAGGCGCCGGTGGCGACCCGCGGAATGGCCTCGACCGAGCCATTGCCCGTATCGATCGTGACATCAAGGCCTTCCGCCTTGAAGTAGCCCTTGTCGAGCGCCAGCAGGAAGCCGGCGGCGGGGCCTTCGAATTTCCAGTCGAGCGTGAATTTGACGGGCGTTTCGGCAAGCGCCGGCGCGGCCAGTCCGGCGGTCAGAGCGAGAGCGGCAAAAGCCGGAAGCTTGGCAAAAAGGCGACGGGTCAGCATGTCCTGTGTTTCCCCCTGGATTTCATGAGACTGGGTCGCATCAAAGCCAATCTGCGGAGGTGACGCAAGCGGAATTTGCACATATTATAATCATTTGTTTGTAACGGCTATGATTTCATCAATTGCTTTTTTCGGCGCCGGACAATGCCTGCCATTTAACCAGAATCGGCATTCGTCAGCAGCTCTTTCCATTCCGGCTCCGGAGCCGATATAACGGGCGGGACTGTCAATGCGGGACATGCAATGCTCGAACTTCTTCTGCTGGTCTTTGTGTTCGCCTTGCTCGTCTGGCACCGGAAGCTGTCGACACGCCTCCAGGCTCTGGAACTCACGGTTGCGGAACTGCGAGGCCGACTCGAGGACGTGCCTGTTGCGGCGGCCGCAGCGGCCGAGCCGCGCGATGCGACGGAGGCTCTTGACGGGACCCTTGCCCAGACCCCGGCCGGAGGAACAGAGGCAGGCGCGCTGGGTCCCGGAGACGGGCCATCCGCAGAACCCGCCCTGGACGATCCGGCCAAGCCGCAGGCCGCGGACGAGCCCCCTCTCCCTGAGCAAAGAGCGGCCCGCGAGAGCTTCGAAAGCCGGTTCGGCGCCCGCTGGAGTGTCTGGGTAGGTGGACTTGCGCTGGCGCTGGGCGGCATATTCCTCGTGCGCTATTCGATCGATGCCGGACTTCTGGGGCCGGCCGCACGGCTTACTCTTGCCGCCCTCTTCGGGATTGTGCTCGCTTCGTGCGGCGAAATCCTGCGGCGCGGCGCCATGCCCCGCCTGCCAAAGGCCTATTCCGGCGCGATGATCCCCGGCATCCTCACCGCCGCCGCCAGCGTCACGCTGATGGCCACGATCTTCACGGCCTATGGCGTTTACGGCTTCATCGGCCCGACCACCGCTTTTCTGGGGCTGGCCGGTATCGCGCTTGCCACGCTGCTGCTCTCCCTGCTGCACGGCCAGGGCCTTGCAGGGCTGGGACTTGCCGCTTCGCTTCTGACGCCGGCACTTGTCGCCACGGACGCGCCCGATATTGCTTTCCTGTTCGGCTATCTTTCCCTGGTCTGGCTTGCCGCGGCGGCGGCGGCACGCATCCGCCGCTGGCATGTGCTGCCGGTGCTGGCCAATATCGGCCTGACCCTCTGGGTCATCGCCTATGCCGTCAATACGCCATTTCTCGATCCGGTACCGCCGGGCGTCGCGTTGATGGTGCTGGTGGCCGGCACCGCCTTTCTCTGGCCTGGACGCGCCTTCGAGACGGCGGAGGGCACGCGTCTCGAGACCGTGCCGCTTGACCCCACAAAGGCACCGTCTGCCGAAGATCTGGTGCAGGCGGCCGGAACGTCTGCCGATCTCCCTTCCGAGCCCCCTTCCGAACCCCCTGCCGAACCCTCTGCGGCCGCGCCGAGCGGCTGGCGACGCCTGCGGTCTCTCTTGACCCGCCGGCCGCGCGCCATCGTCTGGTCGGCCTCGGCCTGCGTCTTCTTCGGCCTGCTTTGCCTGGTCGTGCTCGCAACACCCGGCCCGACGCATCCGGTCATGATGCTCACGGCGGTCACGGGAACGCTGGCCGCGCTCGGCGCCGGACGCCGCGCCGGAGCCATTCCCGCCGTCACCTCTGCCGTCACCGCCATTCTCGGGATCGGCATCATCCTTCTCATCCAGCCGATCGCCCTTTCGACACCGCCGGTCTCGGAGGCTGGGTCCGGCTCCTTCCTGGCTGTCTCGCCAAGCGTGCTCGGCGCCCTCACCCTCGGGGCCATCTTTACGGTCTGCGGCCTGATCTTCCTGCGCCGCAAAGGGCCGGAGGATCCCGATCTTGCGGCGCTCTGGGCGCTTCTGGCCGCCCTTGTTCCGGTCACCCTGGCGGCCCTCACCTTCCTGACCGAAGGCAAGCTCGGCCGCGACTGGCTGCACGGGCTCTACGGGCTGGCGATCGGCTCAGCGCTGATCCTCTCGGTCGAACTGGCAAGCCGCAAAGGGCGGTTGCCGGCCCTTGCCGGCGACCTCCTGATTGCCGGCTCCTTTGCGGCCTTCACCTTCAGCCTCCATGCCCTCACCCATGGGCTGACAACGACGCTCGCCGTGGCAGCGCTCGGCTTTGCCTATGTTCTGGCCGCCTCGATCCGGTCCTGGCGCGGCCTCCCCTTCGCCATGGTCCTTGCCGCCGTGGTGGTCGGCGCCCGCATTGCCTGGGAACCGACGATCGTCGGGCCGGAGGCGCTCGCCAAGACGCCGGTGTTCAATGCGCTTCTCGCCGGTTACGGCATTCCGGCTGCGCTTCTCATCCTGTCCTGCTGGCTGCTGCGCCACTGGCCGGGCCGGCGCGCCCTCAATGCGCTGCAGGGGCTGGCGGCTCTGTCCGGCCTGCTCACCCTCTCGATCCTCGTCCGCCACGCCATGAATGGCGGCGTCCTGACGGAGCATGTTCCGACGCTCGGGGAGCAATCGATCCATACCTTGCTGCTGGTCGGTGCCTCCGGCCTGCTGATGACGCTGGATCTGAAGAGCCCGAGCATGACGTTCCGCTATGGATCGATGCTGGCCGGCGTGATTGCGACCATCAATATCCTCTTCGTGCATCTGTTCATGCTCAACCCCTTCTTTACCAATGAGCCGATCGGCACCTGGCCGCTGGTCAATCTTCTTTTGCCCGGCTATCTGCTGCCGGCGCTCGGCTTTGCTGGGCTTGCCCTCTATGCCCGCGACAAGCGGCCCCAGCTTTATGTCGTGATGCTTGCCCTTTCCGGCGCTGTCCTGGCCTTTGCCTGGGCGACGCTATCGGTACGCTGGTTCTGGCATGGCTCGATGATCGGGGATTGGAAAGGCTTCCTGCAGGGCGAGACCTATACCTATTCGGTCGTCTGGCTGCTGATCGGCGTCGGCCTGCTTGCGCTCGGCTCGCGACTCGATGCAAGAACCTTGCGTCTTGCCTCGGCGGGACTCGTGCTGATCTCCGTCTGCAAGGTCTTTCTGATCGACATGTCGAACCTGGAAGGCATATTGCGCGCCTTGTCCTTCATCGGACTGGGCGGCGTGCTGATCGGCATCGGCATGTTCTACCAGCGCATTCTGGCGCGCTCCAACCGGGTGTCTCCGCCCGCCGGTGATACAGCATGAACGACGAGGTTTCCCGCTTCGGCTTCACGCCCTTCGACGGGCTGGCCGAAACGCTTCTGCCACAGGCCGTGGAGGCCGGCGACGGCGCGCATGACGTGGCGCATCTGCTGCGCGTCTTTCACAATGCCATGCGCATTCAGGCGGAGGAAGGTGGCGACGCAGAGGTGATCGCCGCTGCCGTCCTGCTGCATGATTGCGTCTCGCTGCCGAAAAATCATCCCGACCGCGCCATATCCTCACGGCTTGCCGCGGAGAAGGCCGCCGGCATCCTGTCCGGCCTAGGCTGGGAGAAAGACCGGGTCGAGGCGGTCGCGCATGCCATTCTCACGCATAGTTTTTCGGCTGGCCTCACGCCCGAGACGCGGGAGGCGAAAATCCTGCAGGATGCCGACCGGCTGGACTCGCTGGGCGCCATGGGGATCGCGCGGACTTTCTACACCGCCGCGCGGATGGGATCGAAACTTTATCATCCCGGCGATCCGCAAGCCGCCTCGCGTGACCTTGACGACCGGGCCTATGCCATCGATCACTTCGAGACGAAACTGCTGAAGCTCGCCGAGGGCTTCCAGACCGGGGCCGGCCGCCGGCTCGCCGGAGAGAGACACCGGCGGCTTGTGGCATTCCGCGACATGTTTTTTGACGAGTTATGAGGATCTCATGCGCATTTCGGCCCTGAACATCTTTCCCATGAAGAGCGCGCGCGGCATCGCGCTTGAGGAAAGCCCGATCGATGCCATGGGGCTGGCCGGCGACCGCCGCTGGATGCTGACCGATGAGACCGGTTATTTCATCACCCAGCGCGACATGCCGAAGCTGGCACGCCTCATCGCCCTGCCGACGCAGAGCGGGCTGACGCTCGGGCTTGACGAGGAACGGCTCGACATCGCCATTCCGTCTCCCGACCGGCGCATGGAGGTGGTGATCTGGAAGTCCTCGGTCTCCGCCGCGCTTGCAGATGACAGGGTCAATGCGAGGCTGTCGCACTGGCTGGAACGGGAGGTGCGGCTTGTCTTCTTCGACGACAGGGCAAGGCGCGTGGCCAGCCCGGAATGGGCGGGAAGCGAGGCTCCGGTCGCCTTCGGCGACGGCTACCAGGTTCTCGTCACCACCACCGGCTCCCTGGCGGCGCTCAATGCCGACATGGCGGCCCATGGCGAGGAAACGGTCGGCATGGATCGCTTCCGCGCCAATATCGTTCTGGAGCATGACGAGGCCTGGGCGGAAGACGGCTGGTCCGCCATCGCCATCGGCGATGTGGTGCTCGATCTCGTAAAGCCCTGTGCGCGTTGCATCATGACGACGCAGGACCAGCAAACCGGTTCGCGCGAGGGCGCATCGCCCATGCCGGCCATGGGCCGTATCCGAATGTCCGGCGACCGGCGTGTTCCGGGGCCGCTCTTCGGCTGGAATGCCGTGCCGCGATCGAGCGGCCATCTGAAACTGGGCGATCGCGCGCGGGTCATCGACACCCGCGAGGCCTGGTCCATCAAGCGCCGCTGATCGGCGGACGAAGGAGTGCGGTGTCCGCGTCCCCAAGGACAAAGGCCCTGCGAGATCATGCCATGACCGGAAAAACCCGCGGGCTCGTCTTTGCCCTTGCAGCCGTAACCATATTTGCCGGACAGGATGCCATTTCCAAGCATCTCGCCACCCATTATCCGCCCATCTTCATCACCATGATCCGCTACTGGGTCTTCGGCATCTTCGTCATCCTGCTCAGCGCCCGCTCCAAGGGCGGCATTGCCGGGGCGGCCAGGAGCGCAAGGCCGCTGCTGCAGATCCTGCGCGGCCTTATCCTGGTGACGCAGATCGTCATGGCCATCACCTCCTTCGCGCTGGTCGGCCTGTCGCATACGCAATCAATCTTTGCCGCCACGCCGCTGTTTGTCGCCGCCCTCTCGGTTCCCCTGCTCGGCGAACGGGTGGGATGGCGGCGATGGACGGCGATCGCGCTCGGTCTGTTCGGCGTCCTGCTGATCATCAATCCGACCACAGCGAGCCTCGACATCAAACTGCTGCTTCCGGTTGCAGGCTCGGCCGTATTCGCCCTCTATGCCATTACCACCCGGCTGGCCGGACGCACCGACAGTTCAGAAACCAGCTTCTTCTATACGGGCGTTGCCGGCGCCATCGCGATCAGTTTTGTCGGGCCCTTCTTCTGGACGAGCCTTGCGGCCCAGGACTGGATCTGGATGGCGGCGCTCTGCTGCACCGGCATCAGCGGCCATTATCTCTTGATCCGGGCCTATGATCTCGTCGATGCCGTCACCGTCCAGCAGATCGGCTATGTGCAGGTCGTGCTGGTCTGCATCCTCGGCGTTGCGATCTATGGGGAACTAATCACCGCAAACATGGTGGTGGGCGCGCTGCTTGTCATTGGAGCGGGCCTCTTCACCATCTGGCGGGAGAGCCGATCATCGCGTAGGCAACAGCTTTAAGTAGAAAACGCACCAGGACCCGGCGTGAATTAAGCCGACATTAAGGTTAGCGGTGCTTAAATTTGACCCGGGACATGACGGTTGGCGCTAACCATGTTTGTTCGGTTGGCGCGTCGGTCCTGCGTGTGTGTGTAGCGTATTTTCGGGTCATTGCGTATCATGACGAGTATCAGGACGAATGTGGGCGCCATGGTGGCGCTTTCCACCTTGCGGAGCATTTCCGAAGACCGCGAAATCGCCGAGGGGCGAATGTCGACCGGCCAGCGGGTGGGGAAATCGTCGCAGAACGCCGCCTACTGGTCCATCGCTGCGACGATGCGCTCCGACGACAAGGCTCTTGCCGCCGTGCAGGATGCGCTCAATCTCGGCGCCGCCACCATGGATGTGGCCTATCGGGGCCTGTCCTTCGCCATCGGCGTGGTCGACGAGATCAAGGCCAAGCTGGTGGCCGCCAGCGAGCCGGGCATGGACCGGCTGAAGGTGAACACCGAAATCGACCAGTTGAAGGGGCAATTGCAGGCCATTGCCGATTCGGCCAGCTTCAACGGCGTCAACTGGCTGCAGATCCGCGACGGCTCCGACACGACCGCCAAGGTGGCCGCATCCTTCTACCGCGACCTGAACGGCGGCGTCTTCATGGAGACGATCGAGACGAAGCTCTGGGATGCCAATGGATCGATCACCTCCCTGATCGACGGCCGCTCCACGGGAACGCAAGGCGAAGCCGGGATTTTGACCAGTACGCGCTTTGCCGGCATGGCGGGATCGACGACTGGCTATGTTCTCGTGGTCAACGACAGCAACCGGGGCAGCGCAAGCGAGATCGAGCTGACGGCCGCAACCACCACCGACCAGCTGAACGACATGATCAAGACGGTGGACGGCATGCTGCAGATGATGGCCGATTCCGGCGCGACCTTCGGCGCCATGCAATCACGCGTGGCAATCCAGACCGAATTCATGAGCAAACTGCGTGACTGGATGGCCGATGGCATCGGCACGCTGGTGGATGCCGACATGAACGAGGAGGCGACCCGGATCAAGGCGCTGGATGCCCAGGAGCAGCTGGCGCTGCAGGCCCTGTCGATCGCCAACAACCAGCCGCAGTCGATCCTGTCGCTCTTCCGCTAAAGCAGATTGCGGTTTTGTCAGATCGGCGCTCCAGCAAAGGGTTTGCTGGTTGTGCGGCGTTCGGGCGGGGAGCTGAGCGGTCCCAGCCGCGCGATCTATCAAACTCAGTGATGGAATGGTCCAATAAAATATGATTGGCTTCCTGGCAGGCAGGGGTATTCTCCGGCGACATCGGGAATCGCGCCATGACTGAGACACCATCCCCCCGCCTGCCCTGGACCATCATCGTCTGCGGCTCGCTCATCGTTCTTCTGGTCTTCGGGCCGCGTTCCGCCATGGGCTTCTTCCAGCTGCCAATGCTGACGGAAACCGGCTGGGACCGCTCCACCTTCGGGCTGGCAATGGCGCTGCAGAACCTCTTCTGGGGCATGAGCCAGCCCTTTTTCGGCGCGGCGGCGGATAAATACGGCACCGGCCGCGTGCTGGTCATGTCCGGCCTGCTCTATGCGGCGGGGCTTTGCGTCATGGCCTTTGCGGCAGCGCCTCTATGGCTGCATATCGGCGGCGGCATCCTTGTCGGCATGGGGATCGGCGCCGGTTCCTTCAGTGTCGTCCTGTCGGCCTTTGCCCGCCATGTGACGCCGCAGCAGCGCTCCATGGCTTTCGGCATCGGCACCGCAGCCGGATCGGCGGGCATGTTCCTGTTTGCGCCGGTCAGCCAGGCTCTGATCAACCTCTATGGCTGGTCCGACAGCCTGGTGATCATGGGCGTGATGATGCTGGCCGTGCCGCTTCTCGCCCTGCCCTTGCGCGGCAATTCCACCTCCGGCACGCAGCCGGGCGTCGCCTTCCAGCAGACGGCGGCAGAGGCCCTGCGCGAAGCCTTCAGCCATCGCAGCTACGTGCTTCTGGTGACCGGCTTCTTCGTCTGCGGCTATCAAGTGGCTTTCATCACCGCGCATTTTCCCGCCTATCTCGGAGATATCGGCATTGATGCCCGCTATGCGGTGATCGCCATGGCCTGTATCGGCTTCTTCAACATCATCGGCTCGCTGGCCGCCGGTGTCATCGGCCAACGCTATTCGAAGCCCTATTTCCTGGCGCTGATCTATATTGCCCGTTCGGTCGTCGTCACCGCTTTCCTGCTTCTGCCGCAGACGCCTGCATCGGTGGTGATCTTCGCCGTGGTCATGGGACTGCTCTGGCTGTCCACCGTTCCGCCGACCAACGGTCTGGTGGCCATCATGTTCGGCACGCGCCATCTCGGCCTTTTGGGCGGCATGGTCTTCCTCACCCACCAGATCGGCTCCTTCCTCGGTGTCTGGATGGGCGGCTATCTCTACGACCGGTTCGGCTCTTACGATCCCGTCTGGTGGCTGGGCGTGGTGCTCGGTCTCTTTGCGGCTGCCGTGCATTGGCCGATCGTCGAAAAGCCCGTCGAACGGCCGCTCATTCCCGCGGCGGCATAAGATCCTCGGCCGGAGGCGCAAGCACCGGCTCACCGGCCCGGCCTGTCTCGGCCGGTGAGCCTGGCGCTTCGAGACGCGCCATCACCTTCAACGCCGCCTGGACGAAACCCTCGCGGGCGGCGTTCTGCTGGATCCCGCGCGGCTCGTAGACATGGCGATGCAGAAAGAAGCCGCTCAGCCTGAAGGCCTCCACCAGGCTCTTGCTCGTCGCGCCGACCGAGGCATCAGGCGCTAGAAATGGCGGCAGGGCCAGCAGACGATCCGCATAAGGTGC
This sequence comes from Rhizobium sp. SSA_523, assembly GCF_030435705.1. Taxonomy (NCBI): domain Bacteria; kingdom Pseudomonadati; phylum Pseudomonadota; class Alphaproteobacteria; order Hyphomicrobiales; family Rhizobiaceae; genus Affinirhizobium; species Affinirhizobium gouqiense. The sequence goes on along the minus strand of NZ_CP129382.1, from coordinate 326,725 downwards.
TCCCGCCTCCCGCGATACGGCGCGGCCGCTTTTCGGCGAGACATAGATCAGATCCTCGCGCCGGCCCGTCGCAGCGCATTCCGTCAGATCGAGACCGAAGCCGAGATCGTTGAGCACGGCGAGTTCGAAGCGCACGAAAAGCTCCCCCGCGCCGGCCGGATCATCCATATGATCCAGGATGATATTCAGCGCCTCGTAAAGGTGCGGATGCGGATCGCGCTCCGGCAGGAGGCGCAGGAGCGCGCCCATGGCCTGAACGCCATAGACGGCCGTGGCCTGCTCCATCAGCCGCGCGGCACGCAATTGCACCGGCTCCAGCCGATAATCGCCAAGATGTTCGTCCAGCCTGGCCCGCCACACGGCATCAACCCGGTTGCCCGGCTGCAGCACCGGCTGCATGCTCCGGGAGCGGCCGCCGCGCACGAGGCCGAGATGGCGACCGCGCGCGCGGGTCATCAGCTCCGCCACGACGCTGGTCTCGCCATGCCGGCGAACCCCGATCACGATGCCCTCATCCTGCCATTGCATAAAGCCTGCCGATCTCCTGCCTCGCCATCATCTTACATCAAATGCACGGCGCGGACATCCGTTGCGCGGGAAACAGCAGGTCCCGAGCAGCCCGGGAGCCGCCATGGGCGGCCCGGGAGCAGCGACAGGGGCAGCGCTGCGGAGCCTTTGCGCACGCCGGGCAGGTCCTGATCCCAGATGTCGCATGCTCACGGCCTCCGCTTTCCCCCCGAAACGCCCGCATGGAACCAAAACCGGTTTTGCGTGTTCCCCGCGCACAGAAACCGGGAAAACACCATGCGCCATCTTCTCATCGCCGCCAGCGTCACCTTCAGCCTCGCCCCTGCCCTCTTCACCGGATCGGCCCTGGCGCAGTCTCCCGGGCTTGAACAGGCTTGCGTCGCGGTTGCGAAGACCTTCCTTTTGACGCCGGTGCTGAAGACGGGCGTGGTCCAGTCCTTCCCGGAACTGACGCCGCCCGGTGCAAGGCTCACCTATTCGACTCGCGAAAACCCCGAGGCGACCGATTTCCAGGATACGATCGAATGCGAATTCAAGCAGAGCCAGGCACCCTTCGGCCTGACCCGCTTCTGCATTTCCAATACATGCTACGCGCCGAACGAGGATGATCCGGAGCGCCAGCGCCGCTTTGCCGAGGTGAAGGCGCTGATGGACCGGCAGAAATAGGCGAATCGGCCGCTTCGTCCATCGTCTTCACCGAGATTCCGGTCGGAAAACCGTGGGACGGGCTTCGCGGAGCCTGCTTAGCCTCTCGGGAATTCCAGGCCCATTTCGCGGAAACGTTCGGGATCGTCACCCCAGTTTTCCCTCACCTTGACGAAGAGGAAAAGGTGCACGGGCTGGTCGAGGATTTCGGCCAGTTCCTTGCGGGACGCGGTGGAAATCGCCTTGATGGCTTCGCCGCCCTTGCCGAGGGCGATCTTCTTCTGGCTCTCGCGCTCGACATAGATCACCTGCTCGATCCTGACAGAACCGTCCTTGCGCTCTTCCCACTTCTCGGTTTCGACATGGGAGGAATAGGGCAATTCCTGATGCAGGCGCAAAAACAGCTTCTCGCGCGTGATTTCCGCGGCCAGCTGCCGCATGGGAAGGTCCGAAATCTGATCTTCCGGATAATACCAGGGGCCTTCCGGCAGCCGCTTGGCCAGATGGTCCATCAGGTCGTCGCAGCCGGAACCGGTGGTGGCGGAAATCATGAACGTGTCGTCGAAGGCGACGGCGGCATTGGCCTCGGAGGCGAGCTTCAGCAGATCCTCGCGCTTGACCTGGTCGATCTTGTTGAGGACCAGGATCTTCGGCTGGCGAACCTCCTTCAGTCCCTCCAGAATGGCTTCGGCATCGCCGCGCAGACCGCGCTCGCTGTCGATCAGCAACATGATCACGTCGGCATCCTTGGCACCGCCCCAGGCCGAGGTCACCATGGCGCGATCCAGCCGACGGCGCGGCTTGAAGATGCCGGGCGTATCCATGAAGACGATCTGCGCAGTGTCGTGAATGGCAATGCCGCGCACGATCGCCCGCGTCGTCTGCACCTTGTGGCTGACGATCGACACCTTGGCGCCGACAAGGCGGTTCACCAGCGTCGACTTGCCGGCATTGGTGGCGCCGATCAGCGCGACGAAGCCGGATCGGGTGGCAGGCGCCGCCTCTTCAGGGCCATCCATGGTGTTGTCTTCGGTCATCTTATCCTTCAGTCTGCGATGGCGGGGTTTGCCATACGCCTTCCCGTTCCAGCATTTTCGTAGCGGCGACCTGTTCTGCCGCGCGCTTGGAGCGTTCAACGCCCGTCTCCGGCTCCACGCCCTTGACCTCCACCGTCACGGTGAAGCGCGGATCATGGTCCGGACCGGACCGGTCGTCGACGCGGTAGACAGGCGTCAGGCCGAACTTGGCATGCGCCCATTCCTGCAATTCCGTCTTGGCGTCGCGGCGGGCGGCCAATTCGCTGGTCGCGCGCTTTTGCCAATGGCGCAGAATGAAGCGGCGCGCCGGCTCCATCCCTCCATCGAGATAGAGCGCGGCGATCAGGCTTTCCACCACATCCGCCCGCACATTCATCATGCGCTTGCCGGTCAGCTTCTTCACATCCGAACCGGTCTTGATGAACTGGTGCAGTCCGAGCTCATCGGCGATCTCCGCGCAGCTTTCGGCACTTACCAGCTGGTTCAGACGCACGGACAGCTCACCTTCGGTCGCCGCGTGGAAGGTGTTGAACAGCAGTTCGGCGACGCAAAGTCCAAGAACGCGGTCGCCCAGAAATTCGAGCCGCTCGTAATTGCCGCTCTTGGCCGTCCCGGTGCTGGCATGGGTCAGCGCCCGGTCCAGCCATTGCTTGTCCGTGAAAGCGTGCCCGATCACCGCTTCGAGCTTCGCACGCTGATCCGCGGACAATTGCGCCGCCCTCATCAATCCACCACCTTGAACAACCGATCCCAGCGCATATTGGCAGGCCATTTCCAGATTTCGCGGAACGAGGTGTCGTTGCCGAGCGAGAAGAAGATCACGCTTGCCCGGCCGACAAGGTTTTCCGCCGGCACGTAACCGACGTCGAAGCGGCTATCGAGCGAATTGTCGCGATTGTCGCCCATGAAGAAATAGTGGCCCTCGGGCACGACGAATTCGCGGGTATTGTCGCCGCGCGAATTCGGGCTCTGATCCAGAGTGTCGAAGCTCTTGCCATTGTCGAGGGTCTCGCGGAACACCGGAACGTCGGAACCGGGATCCAGGCGGTAATCGGAGGTGAAGGTACCGTCCGGCTGCTTGGGAACCGGCTCGCCATTGACCTGCAGAACGCCGTCGATCATCTGCACCCGATCACCCGGCAGGCCGATCAGACGCTTGATGTAATCGACATCGGGATCCGTCGGCAGGCGGAAAACGATCACGTCGCCGCGCTTCGGCTCAGAGAATTGCAGGATCCGGCCGGAAAAGAGATCGGGCGAGAACGGCAGCGAATAGCGCGAAAAGCCGTAGGCAAACTTGTTGACGAAAATATAGTCACCCACCAGCAGTGTCGGCATCATCGAGCCGGAGGGTATAGTGAAGGGCTGAAACAGGACGGTTCGGATCACCATGGCAAGCAGGAGCGCCTGGATGATGACCTTGATGTTTTCCCAGAGGGCGTTCTGCTTCGTTTCGACTTTTTGAGACACGGTGACGTCTTTCGTTTTCAGCAATGTGCGCTTCTCTAACCCCTTCGCAAAACCGGGGCAATGGCACCCGCGGGCTCTAGGGTCAAAACTCAATCAGGTTCCGGGTTATGCCACGTCGCGAAGCCTTGAAAGGGGCTGGCCCTTCCTGCGGCTTCGCGCCTCGAACTGAACGATTTTCTCTCATACCAAGCGCCAAATCCTGACTAAGTTTTGACCCCTAGACCTCTTCAGCCCGCCCGAGGCCTCGCCTCGATGACGACAAAGGCCTGGGCATAGGGGAATTCATCGGTGATAGTGAGATGAATGACGGCATCATGGCCATCCGGCAGCAGCGCCTCCAGGCGTTCCGCCGCGCCGCCGGTCAACTGCATCGTGGGCTTGCCGCCCGGCAGGTTGACGACGCCCATATCCTTCCAGAAGACGCCCTGCGCCAGACCGGTGCCAAGCGCCTTGGAACAGGCCTCCTTGGCGGCAAAACGCTTGGCATAGGATGCCGCGCGCATGCGCCGGCCATCGGACTTGCGTCTTTCGATTTCGGTGAAACAGCGATGGGTGAAGCGCTCGCCGAAGCGCTCGATGGATTTCTCGACCCGTCTGATGTCGATCAGGTCGCTGCCCATGCCAATGATCATGCGGGATCCTTTTCGCCTTCCCCTCGCCAATCCTTGTCAGATAAGACTTCGCCTGTCGACGGCCAAGGGTTCAGCGTCCTTTGATGGAGGCCGAAATGCCCGACATCATGCGATACCGGATGTCATGGCGATATCGCAGCGGCGGGGCAGATACAACAGGCGCGCATTCCACATTCTTGCCAGGGACGGCGCGTGTTCGCTGAAGAATAGGATCTGTTGCCGGCAAGAACTGACCTGGACGAGAGAAAGTCAGCGTCGCTATGGGAAGCGCCTTTCCGCCCCTTGATCGACCGGTGCGCGATAAAAAAGGGCCGCCTTCGCATGGCCATGCGCGAAAAGCATGGCGGCAAAGGGCAAATCTCAAGTGCGTCGCCGGACCGGCGCCGCCGCGTCGGCGACCAGGATCGCCGAGACAAATGGTGCGGTGCAGCGAACTCAGTAGTTCTTGCGGAACATGCCACGATCGATCTGGCGGATGCGGTATTCCAGTTCGATAGCGTCGCTCGACTCGTTCAGATAGGCCATTTCGCGGTCATGAGCGGTGGGAGCGCGAAGGGCGCGGGCGATTTTCTTGAGAGGCTTGAACATGATCGTCTTCCTTATGTTGCTGTGCACAATATAAGGATTACCGGCTCTTATCACCAACGCCGGCTTGCCGCGGCAGCCATGCGCTAAACGCATGCCCCCGCGGCCTTAGTGAAGCGGACATGCCCTCGCAGAGGGCAGATCAGTCATAGACGCGCTTGACCGTCGATACGCAGTCCAGATCCTTCAACTGACTGATCAGCTGGTTCAGTTGGCGCAGATCCCAGACCTCCAGTTCGAGCGACAATTCGGAGAAGTCGATTGCCACGCGGCCCATCGTCATCAGGCGGATATTGATATCCAGCCGGGCGATGACCTGCGCCACCGTTGCAAGCGTTCCGGGTTCGTTCAGTGCATTGATGGTGATGCGGGCGGGGAAACGCGACTTGTTGGCTTCATCGAGGTCCCAGCGCACATCGATCCAGCGCTCCGGCTGGTCGTCGAATTTCTGAAGCGCCGAGGCCTGGATGGGGTAGATGGTGATTCCCTCGCCCTCTTCCATGATCCCGACGATCCGGTCTCCCGGCACGGCACCTGCCGGCGAGAAGCGGACCTCAACATTGCCGGCAAGCCCGCGGATCGGCAGCGGATCCATGCCCTCGACCGGTTTGGCGGCTTCCGTCGCCTCCTTGGCCGTGCGTTCCTGACCCGGCAAGCGGAACATCATGCCGCTGGCGCTCTGCATGTTGAACCAACCCTGATCGACCGCCGGCTTGATCGTCGTGCGCTCGTCCTTGTAATCCGGGAAGACCGCCTTGAAAACGTCGAGCGACGACAATTCGCCGCGGCCGACGGCGGCGATGGCATCCTCGACATCCTTCTGGCCGAGGCGGAAGAGCGCCGGCTTCAGCACCTCGCGCGAGAACTGCTTGCCCGCGCGTTCGAAGGTGCGCTCGAGAATGCGATGCCCCAGTCCCGCATATTGCTTGCGGATGGCCATGCGCGTTGCCCGGCGAATGGCGGCGCGCGCCTTGCCGGTTACGACGATCTCTTCCCAGGCCGCAGGCGGAACCTGCACGCCGGAGCGGATGATCTCGACCTCGTCGCCATTGCTCAACCTCGTCACCAGCGGCATGATCCGGCCATTGATCTTGGCGCCCACGGTCGTGTCGCCGATATTGGTATGCACCGCATAGGCAAAATCGATCGGCGTCGCGCCACGCGGCAGAGCGATCAGCTTGCCCTTCGGGGTGAAGCAGAAGACCTGGTCCTGGAACAGTTCAAGCTTGGTATGCTCGAGGAATTCTTCCGGGCTATCGCCTTCCGCCAGAGCTTCGATCGTGTGGCGCAGCCAGGAATAGGCATTGCTTTCCTTTGACAGCAGGTCACCGCCCTCACCGATCTCGCCATCCTTGTAGAGGCTATGCGCGGCAATGCCGTATTCGGCGATTTCATGCATGCGCTTGGTGCGGATCTGCAGTTCGATCCGCTGCCGCGACGGTCCGACGATGGTCGTGTGAATGGAGCGGTAATCATTCTGCTTGGGCGTCGAAATATAGTCCTTGAACCGCCCGGGCACCACGCGCCAGCGGGTGTGGACAATGCCCAGCGCGCGGTAGCATGCCGGCACGTCATCGACGATGAGCCGGAAACCATAGACATCCGAGAGCTGTTCGAAGGAAAGCGATTTCGACTGCATCTTGCGGAAGACGGAATAGGGTTTCTTCTGGCGGCCCTTCACCGTGGCATTCTGCAGCCCATTGGCAACCAGAAGCTCGCGCAGCTCGTCTTCGATCTTGGTGATCAGATTTTCATTGCGCGCGGAAAGCTCGGCCAGCCGCTTGGTAACGGTCTCATAGGCTTCCGGATTGAGGTGGCGGAAGGAAAGATCCTCCAGCTCCTCGCGCATGTCCTGCATGCCCATGCGGCCGGCGAGCGGCGCATAGATTTCCATCGTCTCTTCGGAAATGCGGGCGCGCTTTTCCTGCGACATATGCTCCAGCGTGCGCATATTGTGCAGGCGGTCGGCCAGCTTGACGAGCAGGACCCGCACGTCATCGGAAATCGCCAAGAGCAGCTTGCGCAGATTTTCCGCCTGCTTGGCCTTTTTCGTCACGAGGTCGAGGCGCTTCAGCTTTGTCAGCCCCTCGACGAGCCGGCCGATCCCTTCGCCGAACAATTCGTCGATCTCGGCCCTTGTCGCCGTGGTATCCTCGATCGTGTCGTGCAGCAGCGCGACGGCAATGGTCGACTCATCCAGATGCATGTCGGTCAGGATGGCGGCGACTTCGAGCGGATGCGAAATATAGGGATCGCCGCTGGCGCGCTTTTGCTGCCCATGCTTTTGCATGGCGTAGACATAGGCCTTGTTGAGCAGAGCTTCGTTAGCGTCGGGCTTGTATTTCTGAACCCTCTCGACGAGCTCGTATTGCCGCATCATGCTTGCGAAAACCTTCAACCGTCACAAAAAGAAAAGGCGCGCCAGTCACAGACTGGCGCAGCCGATTGATATTAGTCAAGCTTCAGACGATTATGCCAATGAGAAATGCAGAGGCGGCGTCAGTAGTCGTCGCTCTTTTCCGGCGGCACGAGACCTTCGATGCCGGCCAGGAGCTCCTCTTCCGACATCTGGTCGAAGGTGACCGTTTCCGGCAGATCGTCCTCGTCCAGGCCCTTGTCGGCCGTGGTCACGGCGCCGGCATTGGCAGACAGGAGGCTGGACGGATCGGGCTCGGGCTCGTCCACTTCCACATGCTTCTGCAGCGAATGGATCAGATCTTCCTTCAGATCGTCGGGCGACAGAGTCTCATCGGCAATTTCGCGCAGCGCGACGACCGGGTTCTTGTCGTTGTCGCGATCGATCGTGATCGCAGCGCCCTGCGAGATCTGACGGGCGCGGTGGCTGGCGAGCAGCACCAGCTCAAAGCGGTTGTCGACTTTGTCGATGCAATCTTCTACTGTGACACGGGCCATTGCCTGTCCTTTGCGATCGGTATTTCAGGGATTGGCATGGCGATACAGGGATTGGCGACAGAATTCAAGTTTTTCCTGTCACACCCTATACTGGCCAAAGACCGCTGCCGAGAGACGCCGTCATTGATCCGATCACGAGCCGATGAGGCACACGATCATTATCCCGGGCATGAACCCGGGAACGGATGCCGATTTCCGACGCCTGCCAGGCGGCCGCGCGGCGCGGCCAGGGACGCGGCTGCGATCTCCTTCAATTAGAAATTGCTTGGATGAATTTGAATCATAGCTTAACATTCAATGGGATGAAAACATCATAATAGACACTCGTTTTCACGAGCGCGATGGGCCGGTCTTCTGCTCCGGAAACATGATGATGCTACAAAAATAATTTGAGGAGGACCACGCTTAATGTTCGACCCCAGGGAAAAGATCGCACTCTTTATCGATGGCGCGAATTTGTACGCTGCCTCGAAAAGTCTCGGCTTTGACATCGACTACCGCAAACTCCTGAAGGCGTTCCAGAAGCGTGGCTATCTGCTGCGGGCCTATTACTACACGGCGCTCATTGAAGACCAGGAATATTCCTCCATCCGGCCGCTGATCGACTGGCTGGATTACAATGGCTACAAGGTCGTCACCAAGCCGGCAAAGGAATTCACTGATTCCATGGGTCGCCGGAAGGTGAAGGGCAATATGGACATCGAGTTGGCGATCGACGCGATGGAGCAATCCGAAACGGTCGATCATCTCGTGCTCTTCTCCGGCGATGGCGATTTCACCACGCTGGTGGAGGCGCTGCAGCGCAAGGGACGCAAGGTTTCCGTCGTCTCGACGCTCGCCACCCAGCCGCCGATGATCGCCGACGATCTGCGCCGGCAGTCCGACCATTTCATCGATCTGATCTCGCTGAAGGCGGAGATTGGCCGCGATCCGTCGGAGCGTGTCCAGCGCCATGTCGAGCCGGTGGCCGAGCCGGCCGACGAATAAGGGCGACCTCCCCCCAAGGCTTCGCATGTCTCCGCTGCCCCCGACCGCTTCGGCGAAATAGCTGCCCGTTTTTCGGCGTCGTCCGGAAGCCGGGCTGGTATAGTCGACGGCATGTTGACCTTACGCCCCACTGACGATCTGCTTTATCAGGCCCTGCTCAAGCGGGACGCAGCCTATGAAGGCTTTGCCTATGTCTGCGTCACCTCAACCCGGATCTTCTGCCGCCTGACCTGCCCGGCGCGAAAGCCGCTTCGGGAGAATTGCCGATTCGAGGCCAGGATCGCCGATTGCCTCGAGGCCGGCTATCGACCCTGCAAGCGCTGCACACCGCTGCAGCATTACGGCATGATGGAACCCTCGGTCAGCGCGCTGCTGCACATGCTGGAGGAGAGGCCGGATCGCCGCTGGAGCGAGCAGGACGTGGTGCGGCTGGGCCATGATCCCTCCACCATCCGCCGCCTGTTCAAGCGACGGTTCGGCATGAGCTTTCTGGAGCTTGCCCGGAGGCGGCGGCTGAGCGAAGCGGCGGCGACGCTCGGCAAGGGCGGCTCGGTGATCGAAGCGCAGCTCGATGCAGGCTTCGAATCCGGCAGCGGCTTTCGAAGCGCGATCAACCAGTTGCTTGGAGAGGCGCCACAAAAGCTGAAAACCCGCGAGGGCTTTCTCAGGGCCTGCTGGATCGAGACGCCGATCGGTCCCATGCTGTGCGTCACCTGCGACCATGCCCTGCATCTGCTGGAATTTGCCGACCGCCCGGCGCTCCCCGCGGAGCTGCGCCACCTGCAGGAAAGGTCGAGATCCGCCGTGATCTTCGGCCGGACCGCCACCACCGATCAGGTAGAGGCGGAGCTGGAGCGCTATTTCGCCGGCGGATCTCTTGGCTTTTCGGTGCGGATAGGCGGCCATGGCACGCCCTTCGAGCGTCAGGTCTGGGAGGCGCTGCGCGAGATCCAGCCCGGGGCGACCCGCAGCTATTCCGCCATTGCCGGTCAGATCGGCCGGCCGACAGCGATACGCGCCGTGGCACGGGCAAACGGCGCGAACCGGATCGCCATCATCATTCCCTGTCACCGGGTAATCGGCGCCGATGGAAGCCTCACCGGCTATGGCGGCGGGCTCTGGCGCAAGCAATGGCTGCTGCGGCACGAGGCGAAGATGCGCGCAAGCCGTGCGTATCATCAATCCGCCTGATTGAAATCATTCGAAACATTCACTGGACGAATGGGCTGATCTGCGACAGTTTGCCGCCCGCAGCCCTAGGGCCCAGCGCCGCACTCACCCTTCACCGAAGCTCCAAACCTCCACCGTTTCTTCGCGTCCATGCGGCCGCGGAGCGACCCTTCTTCGTGCCTCTTCGAAAGGACAGGACCATGCGCACGATCGATCGAGTTCAAGACCCCGTCTCCGCCTATTCCGCGCCCCGCCCGCTGTCGCGCGCGGCAACGGTGCTGCGACGCCTCGTATCGATCCTGCAGAACCGGATCACCCGACGCCGCAACCGGACCTGCGACCTTGATCGCCACCAGTTGCGCGATATCGGGCTTGAGGCCGGGCTAGAGGGAGGCCTTGCGGTCGATCGCGCCGCCCGGCAGGACGCGCTTCTCCGGGAGGCGCAGGCCAAGGCCATTCTGCTGTCGCGCAATATCGGCGGCCGCTAGCGGTTCCATTGCGACATTTGCACCCGTTCGCAGCATCCAGCAGCAACTACATGTTCCTGATGGATTTTCAGAGTTTTGCATCTGCTCTGTGAGCGAGCGGCAGCCAGGATCAACCGTGAAATCATCCCACGGAGATCGACGAAAAAAGGGACCGGCGGCTTGAGCGGCCGGTCCCTTTGCTGATCTGCATTGAACGGGTCAGCCGGCTTTCAACAGCCGGCTCTTCTGGCGGTTCCAGTCGCGTTCCTTCTCCGTCTCGCGCTTGTCGTGCAGCTTCTTGCCCTTGGCCAGCGCCAGCTCCAGCTTGGCGCGACCCTTTTCGTTGAAATAGATCTTCAACGGGACAAGCGTCATGCCTTCGCGATTGATACCGGCGCGCAGGCGATTGATCTCCCGCTTGTTCAGGAGAAGCTTGCGCCGCCGCCGCGGCTCGTGATTGAAGCGGTTCGCCTGCAGATATTCCGGCAGATGCGAATTGATCAGCCAGATCTCGTCGCCCTCGTCGGAGGCATAGGATTCGGCGATATTGGCCTTGCCGTCGCGCAGCGATTTCACCTCCGTCCCGGTCAGGACGATGCCGGCCTCGTAGGTATCGAGGATCTCGTAGTTGAATCGCGCCTTGCGGTTTTCCGCGACGATCTTGTTGACGATGCGCTGGCTGCCTTTGGGTGCCATGGGAACTACATACTCCGCCCGTGAAGAGGGTCTTCTTGGTCATTGCGCCGCAGAGCGCGGCCTTGCGGAAGGAATGTAGTGCATCCCGATGCGCATGAGAAGGGTGGCCCCGGCGCCACCCTTGCGCCGGCGCCGGATTAGGGTCTGTTGACATTCAGGGTTTGGAACGTGGTTTGCGAGAAGACGGCCCAGTTTCAGAAGCGAAGCCGCAGGAAGGGCCAACCCCTTTCAAGGCTTCGCGACGTCAAAATGGGCCGTTCTTCTCCAAATCCTGCGGACGCGTCGGATTTGCCCGCTGAATGCGTTGAAAATGCTCGTGATACATTGGGTATCCCTTGCGCTTTTCGCCTGTTCAGCAACCAAATCCGACACGCGCCACGTCCGAAACCTGATTGTCAACAGACCCTAGTTCAGCAGGCCGGCGTGGCGCAGCGCCGCATCGATGGCGGCTTCGGTTGCCGGTTCCAGGCTGGACATGAGCGGCGAGCGGGCAAACCGGCTGGTGCCGCGCACGCGCGACAGGCCATACTTCGCGCCACAGACCCCCGGCTCCAGAAAGATTGCCTTGTGCAGCGGCATCAGCCGATCCTGATAGTCCAGCGCCTTGGCGTAATCGCCCGACAGCGTCGCCTGCTGGAATTCGGCGCATAGGCGCGGCGCCACATTGGCAGTGACGGAGATACAGCCGACGCCGCCATGGGCGTTGAAACCAAGGGCCGTGGCATCCTCGCCCGAAAGCTGGATGAAATCCTTGCCGCAGCTCATGCGCTGTTCGGACACGCGCTCCAGCTTGCCGGTCGCATCCTTGACGCCGACAATGTTCTTGTGGGCCTTGGCAAGCGCGCCCATGGTGTCCGGCAGCATGTCGATCACCGAGCGGGGCGGAATATTGTAGATGATGATCGGCAGGCTGACGGCCTCGGCAATGGCCCCGAAATGCGCGATCAGCCCCTTCTGGGTCGGCTTGTTGTAATAGGGCGTCACCACCAATATGCCGTCGGCGCCGGCCTTTTCGGCATGCTGCGCCAGTTCGATCGCCTCGCGGGTATTGTTGGAGCCGGCGCCGGCAATGACCGGAACACGCTTATTGGCCACCTCGATGCACAATTCGATGACCCGCTTGTGTTCCGCATGGGAGAGGGTCGGCGATTCTCCGGTGGTCCCGACCGGGACGAGGCCGGTTGATCCTTCCGTGATCTGCCACTCCACGTGGGCAGCGAAGGCCGCCTCATCCACCGCGCCCGCATCTGTGAAGGGTGTGACAAGTGCGGGCATGGAACCCTTGAACATGCGAATACTCCCGATCGACCGATTTCATCCTTCGGCCGCAAACTCTCGATATAGGGTGCGCACCATAGATCGGCGTGGATGCCCCGACAAGCGTGCTTATGACGGATTTGCAACGGAACGTGATGGCAAAAAACAGGTCAATCGGACAAAATGGTAAGGAAGCGTTAAGCCAAATGGACGCTCACTATGCCTATCGACACGCGTCTCGATGTGCGAGGCTGGGCACTGCCATGACGAAAACGCTTCTGACTGCTGTCCTTGCCTCGGCCTTTTGTTTGTCCGGGGCTCTTGCATCCTCGCTTCCCGAACGCGCCATCCCCCTGCCGTTCGCGCGGCCCGACAATCCCGCAGCGCGGGCATTTCCTCCTTCCATGATCACCGGCGCCATTCCGCGCCCCGCTCTTCCCGATGCACCGCAATCGCTTCTGAAAACCGGACTGGACGCGCTCTCCGAACGCAATGCGGCGGCCGCCCTTGCGGCACGCGATGGCCTGGCGCCCGGAAGTCTCGACCGGCACCTCTTGACCTGGGCGATCGTGACCTCCGGCCTTGGCGCCGTCCCCTCCTATGAGATCGCAGCGGCGCAAGGCGAATTGAAGGGCTGGCCCGGCCTGTCGCAGCTGCGCGCCACTTCGGAACGGGCGCTGTGGCGCGAAAACCCGACGCCGCAACAGGTGCTGACGGCCTTTGGCGCAACCCGGCCGGAGACGGTTCAGGGAGCGATGATCCTGGCGCGTGCGCTGCTTGCCTCCAATCAGGAGGGCAAGGCGGCGTCCAAGGCGGCTGACGCCCTGCGTCCCTTCTGGATCGGCTATCCGCTCGACAAGGGCACGGAAGACCGCATCCTGTCGGAATTCGGGCCGCTCTTGCGCGCCGCCGATCACAAAGCGCGTATGGACTATCTGATGTATCGCGGCCGGGTGAGCCAGGCCAAGCGCTTTGCAACCCTCGGCAATGCCCAATCGCTCTATGCGGCCTGGTCTGCCGTGGCCTCCAAGGCCAAAAATGCCGGCGCTTTGCTGGACGCCGTGGATCGCTCGCTGACGCAGGATCCCGCCTATCTCTTTGTCCGCATCGAATATCTGCGCCATCAGGATCAGTATGAGGCGGCGGCGCGGCTTCTGGAGCGGTCGCCGCGTGACGCCGCCGACAAGATCAACACGACCGAATGGTGGAACGAGCGGCGGATCGTGGCGCGCGGCCTTGCCGATCAGGGTGATTTCAGACAGGCCTACAAGATCGCCGCCGCGCATTCGGCGCGCCAGGCCACCGATATCGTCGATGCGGAATTCCATGCCGGCTGGTATGCCCTGCGCGGGCTGAACGACGCAAACAGCGCTGCCGCCCATTTCGAGCGCATTCTGAAAACCTCCTCGCGCCCCCTCTCCGCCTCCCGCGCGCTTTACTGGCTGGGCCGTGCGGCGGAGGCAGGCGGCCCCGGGACGGCGCAGGATTATTATGAGAAGGCGTCCCGCTATACGGCGACCTTTTACGGCCAGCTGGCCGCTGCGAAGCTGAAGAAGCGCCAGATCAACCTGGCTTACCCCGCGCCCGCCGAGGCGGACCGGCACAGTTTCGAAGCGCGCGAGCCGGTGCGCGCCATCAAGCGGCTGGAAGAGGTTGGCCATGGCGATCGCGCCGAGGCGCTCTACCGGGCGCTGGGCGAGGAGCTCGCCAATCCGGCGGAGCTGGCGATCCTTGCCGCCCGCGCCGAGACCTATCACAGCCACGCTCTGTCGCTGTCGATCGGCAAATCCGCCTTCAACCGCGGCATCGATGTAGCGGCATTGGCCTTCCCGATCGGCGTCATTCCGGCCAATGCCGATATTGCAGGCTCCGGCAAGGCGCTGGCCTATGCCATTGCCCGGCAGGAAAGCGCCTTCAACCCGGCGGCGGTGTCGCCCGCCAATGCGCGCGGCCTTTTGCAGCTGCTTCCGGGAACCGCCAAGGGCGTGGCCGGCCGCCACGGCATGACCTTCACGCCGGCACGGCTGACCAGCGATGCGGGCTATAATGCCACGCTCGGCGCCCATTACCTCGGCGAGCAGATCGATGCCTTTGGCGGATCCTATATCCTCACTTTCATCGCCTATAATGCCGGCCCGCGCCGCGTGCCCGAATGGATCGAGCGATATGGCGATCCCCGCGGACAGTCGATCGATGCCGTGATCGACTGGATCGAACGCATCCCCTTTCCCGAAACCCGCAACTACGTGCAGCGGGTGATGGAGAATTATCAGGTCTACAAGATGCGGCTCGGCCAGGAAGCCGATATCGAGGACGATCTGCGCTTCGGCCGGCGCTGACACTCTGTGGTCAATACGGGACGAAGTGAACAGCCCTCTCCGCTATCACCTGCCGCAAGCCGGCTGCGGTCTCGCCCGTCAATGTTCGGCGAGGATGCGGGAGACCCGGTTCGGCGAGAGGTTTGGCAAGCCCGATCTTCGCCAGACATCTTCGCAAGCCATCTTCGCCTTTCGGCCGGCGCCTGCAGCCTGCGATCAAGGACGGAGAGTGTCGCCGTTGTTGCGTTCGTTGTCACTTTTGCCGTTGTCTCGATCGTCGGAAGGTTCAGCGCCTCATATGCGAGCGCCCGGTCTGCGGCGCATGCCTTCCTCTCGCCAGCCCCTCACTCTCGCGAGCCCCTCCCGTGTTGACCGATCCGCTGCGGCCTGAAATGCTGCTCAGGCTGACGGCCCATGGCCATTGCAAGGCGAGCGTTGCAGCGCGGGACCAGTGCTGCGGGACACTCGCAAAGGGACGATCGCAGCGGGCCAATTGCGGCCGGACGAGTGCAGCAAAAGGGAGGGATGCGGTGACGATTTTTACGCAGCATAGGCTGATGGCCCAGGATGGCGTGCCGCTTGGCTACAGGCTCTATGGCAGCCAGCGGCACGGCCTGCCGGTGGTCTGCCTGCCGGGTCTGACCCGCAATGCCCGGGATTTCGACGCGCTCGCCACATTCCTCGCCTCTCCGGATGGCGGTTCTCACTGGGTCATCTGCCCGGATTATCGCGGCCGCGGCACGTCCGGACGTGCCCATGATGCCGGGACGTACACGATTGCGATGGAGTGCCAGGACCTGATCCTCCTGCTGGACCAACTCGGCATCCAGCAGGCGGGCTTTATCGGAACGTCGCGCGGCGGCCTGATCCTGCATATCCTCACGAGCCTGCAGCCGCAGCGCGTGGCGGCACTGGTTCTGAACGATGTGGGCCCCGTGCTGGAGCTGCAGGGTCTGCGCGACATACAGGCCTATCTGAAGGACCCGCCCCTGCTGAACAGCTGGGACGCGGCGGCGGCGCATCTGAAAAAGGCTCACGGGCCGGCCTTTCCGCGGCTCGGCGACCAGGACTGGCAGGATTGGGCCCAGGCCGTCTATGTCCAGATCGCCAGTGACCAGGATGCCGATGCTCAGGCCGTCAATATCCGGGCTGGCAATCCCGAGGCTGTCAATGTCCGGGCCGTCAATGCCGAGGCCGTCAATGCTGAGGCCGTCGATGCAGAGGCCGTCGATGCAGAGGCCGTCGATATTCGGGCTGGCGGCGCCATCATTGCCGACTGCGACCCGGCGATCGCGACGGCATTTGCCGCGGCGCCGCTCGATACGCCGCTGCCCGACCTCTGGGCGCAATTCGACCTTTTCGCCGATATCCCGATTCTCGTGGTCCGGGGCGAGAACTCCAGCCTGCTCAGTCCGGCAACCATTGCCGCCATGCAGGCCAGGCGGCCGGGCCTGCAGAGCCTCACTGCGCAGGGTCAGGGCCATGCGCCGCTCCTGCATCTCGACGGACTGGACAAGGCGATCGCTGCAACACTGGCGCAGGCCACACCCGCGGCATAAGTCAGGCGCTGCGCTCTGGCCCGGTTGCAGCCCGCACGCATCCACGCACATACGAGCACAGCCCGCACACATCCAAGCGCCCCGAGCGCAGCCCGCATGTATCCGAGCCTACCAAGCGCCGCCCGCTCGCCTTCGACCGTACCGAGCGCCGCCCGCACAGGTGTGAACACATCGCCCGCCTGCCGGCGCGGTTTCCCGCCATCCCGGCATCCGACAGACAAACAAGCAGGCGGAGAACCCGCGGGGCGGGTTCTCCTTGATCACTCGCCGTCAGCCCGACGGCGCGAGCCCAGTGACGCGCTCAGAACGAGCGCTGCAGGCGGAAGAAGCCGCTCCAATACTCGCTGCGGCGCTCTTCGTCGGTGTATTGCGCAGAGACCTTGGCAGCCAGATCCTTAGTGATGGCGTAATCCAGCGTGACGCCGCCGCTCCATTTGTTGCGGCTGCCGGAGAAATCGCCGTTCGCCAGGTCGATCTTGTCCCAATACTGGAAGCCGGGCGTCACCTTGACCTTGTCGGTCACCTTCAGCTCATATGAGCCGGCAATGGTCCATTCCGCCTGGTTGAAATAGGCATTGTCGCCGGAGGCATAGATCGCCGCGAGGCTGAGGGTGCCGGGACCGATCGGGGCCGTTGCAATGAGGCGGACCGCGCCGTTTTCCTTATCGACATCGTAGCCGCCGAGCAGGGCAAAGGTGAAGGCGCTGAGTTCTGCGGAAATCTGACCTTCGATGCCGAAGGTGTCGTTATTGGTGCTGGTCGTATTGTTGAGCTCATCCAGGAAAAGGCCGGCCTTGAAATTGCCGAAGGAGCCCTGGTAACCGATCTGGTTGATGTGGTTGGAGCCGAGATCATCGGTTTCACCGACAATGTCTTCATCCCAGTAATTATAGCCATAGCCGGCGCGGAAGCCGCCGAGCGTGAGATAGGCGTCGTCGAGTTCGATCGTCCCGGTCGCGGAGCTGTCTCCCCAGGAGCGGAGCGTAATGGTGCCGCCTAGCGGGCCATATTCAGTGTCGGACCGCGACTCGAAGGTCACCAGGCCGCGGGTCCTGGCATTCCAGTTGCCGCCGGAATTGACTGTGGTATCCGTGCCCAGACGCTCATCGGCATTGACCTGGAAACGAACATAACCGGTGATCTTCAAGCAGGTCTCGGTGCCCGGAATGTAGAAATAGCCGGTGCCGAATGCGTCGCAAACGCGGACATATTCCATCGGCTCCGGTTCGGCGGCAATGATGGCATCGGCAGAATGGGCAACCGAGCCAAAGGACAAAGCGGCAACCGAACTGAGAATAAGAGCTTTCATAGTCATAGGCTTCCCTCGGGAATGAGATAAATCGTCAGATCAACGACTCCGTGATGACCTGAACCAGAACTAAACCACCGAAAGAAGCACGGGTAAAACATAGACCTCATAAGATTGCGAGATGTGATACTCTATTTATGACTTTTGTGACTTGCTTGCCACTTATTATTACTTGATTTTATTCACACATTGCCCGAACTTGGCCGGGTCGTTTTGGTCATCATGGTTCGTCCAGCCTCGACGACGGCGCGGTCCGTCCGCTTGGGCAGAGGCCGCGATCGAAGCGGCCTGCCCTCACCTCGTGCCGGAGCGGGTTGCCGACGCGCTGCGCCGGCCAAAACCTCCCGAACCTCCCAATGCGCCGGCTCTCCCTCACCGGCTTGATGTCAGACGCATGAAAGCCCGGCCAATACCGGACTTTCGCGCTGCGGGAACCGTCTAGAACGAGCGCTGCAGACGGAAGTACCCGTTCCAGTAGCCATCGCCCTTCAGCTGCTGATCGTCGCGGTCCGTATATTGAACCGAGACCTTGGCGGCGAGACCCTGGGTGATGGCATAGTCGAAGGCGACACCGGCTTTCCAGCCGTCCTTCTTGTTGTTCCAGCCGATATTGTCCCAGTACTGGAAGCCGGGGGTGATCTTGAACTTGTCGGTGATCTTGGCTTCGTAAGCGACGGCATAGGTCCATTCGGAGGCATCGAAGTAAGCGTTCTTGCCTGATGAATAGACCACGCCACCTTCCAGCTTTCCCGTGCCAATGGCGGCACTGACGATGCCGCGCACGGCACCTTCTTCGGCATCGACGTCATAGCCGCCGATCAGCGTGGCTGTGACGCTGCCGAACTTGTAACCGAGCTTGCCTTCGACGCCCCAGCTATCGTTGTTGCTGGCAGAGGTGTTCGTCAATTCATCCAGAAAGGCGCCCGCCGTTAAGGCGCCAGCGGTGAAGTCGTAACCGATCTGGTTGATCTGGTTGGAGCCGAGATCGGTCGTCGTTCCAACGAGGCCATCATCCCAGTAGTTATAGCCGTAACCGGCACGGAAGCCGCCGAGCGTGAAGAAGGCCGTATCGAGGGCCAGGCTATCGCCACCACCGGACTGATTGCCCCAGGCCAGAACAGTAATTTCGCTGCCGAGCGCACCCAGTTCCGTCTCCGATTTGGCCTCAAACATCAGCAGCCCGCGCGTACGGGCGTTCCAGCTGCCATTGGTGCCGGACCGGCCGGCTTCACCACCCATGCGCTCATCGATATCGAACTGAAAGCGAACGCTACCGCTGATCTTGAGGCAGGTTTCCGTGCCCGGAATATAGAAATAGCCGGCACCGAAAGCATCGCAGACGCGAACATATTCCATGGGCTCCGGCTCGGCGGCAACGATGGCATCAGCCGAATGCGCAACGGTACCGAACACCAGCGCTGCCGCAGAGCCGAAAATGATAGCTCTCATAGTCATTGTTTCCCTCATCTCGCCATTATTGATTCCAGGTCGCCCCAAAGATCCAACCTGATGAATGAGATGAATATAAATTTATTTGCAGCGTCTATTCGTAGATTTACAGGGTATAAATCCGGATAGTTTACAAGCCTATGTTCACCGATAGATAATAAAGATATTTTTCTACTATATAAATCGCCGATATATTTATATCCGAAAACACAAATGCCACATTCGCCTTGTCACGAGCGGATGCGCTGAAAGGACTGAGGCCAGATAACAACAGAGGATCGGATGGCGCAGGATTGATGGGCTTCACCAGAGCACCGAAGACAGGACGCGATAAGTCAGGCGCGAAACCCGCAGGACGCAAATCTGACTGGGCGCGAGCCTGACTGGACGCGAGCCTGACTGGACGCGAACCTGGCTGGGCGCGAACCCGGCTGGGCGCGATAAGCCAGGCGCGAAACCGGCATGGCGAGAAACCGGCATGGCGAGAAACCGGCATGGCGAGAAACCCGCAGGGCGCGAACCTGGCAGGACGCAGAACACACATGAGGCAAAACCGCCAGGAGGGCTTTGCTTCTGCATCGGCCCAAACTTTGCGAGAAAGACGGCGATGGTCAGGCCGACGGGACATCCGGCTTACGACTTATCCGCAAGCTCGCTTTGCGAGACTTCTCGTATAAGAAAGCCCGGCCGATGCCGGGCTTTCGAACTGCGGGAAATGTCTGCTTAGAACGAGCGCTGCAGACGGAAGAAGCCCGACCAGTAGCCGTCACCCTTCAGCTGCTGATCGTCGCGGTCCGTATACTGAGCCGAGACCTTGGCGGCGAGACCCTGGGTAATGGTGTAATCCAGGGCTACACCGGCTTTCCAGCCATCCTTCTTGTTGTTCCAGGCCAGGTTATCCCAGTACTGGAAGCCGGGCGTGATCTTGAGCTTGTCAGAGATCTTGGCTTCGTATGCCACGGCATAGGCCCATTCGGACGTGCCGTAATAGGCGTTCTTGCCCGATGAATAGACCACGCCACCTTCCAAGGTGCCCGGGCCGATGGCGGCGCTGACGATGCCACGTACGGCACCTTCCTCGGCATCGACGTCGTAGCCGCCGATCAGCGTGGCCGTGACGCTGCCGATCTTGTAAGACAGCTTGCCTTCAACGCCAAAGGTGTCGTTGTTGGTGGCCGTCGTGTTCTTCAGTTCGTCCAGGAAGATACCGGCCTTCAGGGCGCCGGCGGTGAAGTCGTAACCGATCTGGTTGATCTGGTTGCCGCCGAGCGAATCCGTCTCGCCGACAATGCCAGTATCCCAGTAGTTGAAGCCGTAACCGGCGCGGAAGCCGCCAAGCGTGAAGAAGGCCGTATCGATGGCGAGGCTGTCGCCGCCGCCGGACTGATCGCCCCAGGCCAGCACGTTAATTTCGCTGCCGAGCGGACCGAACTCGGTGTCCGACTTGGCTTCGAACTTCAGCTGACCGCGCGTACGGGCGTTCCAGCTGCCATTGGTACCAGACCGGCCGGCCTCGCCGCCCAGACGCTCGTCGATATCGATCTGGAAGCGGACGCTGCCGCTGATCTTGAGGCAGGTTTCCGTGCCCGGGATGTAGAAATAGCCGGCGCCGAAGGAATCGCAGACGCGAACATATTCCATGGGCTCCGGCTCGGCGGCAACGATGGCATCAGCCGAATGAGCAACGGTGCCGAACGACACCGCCGCTACCGAGCTGAAGATGAAATCTCTGATTTTCATGTGTTTCCCCGATGAAAAGAAATGACACTCTAAGTCAACGAGTCGCCGTCGTCTTGAGTAAGCATAAAGAAGCATCACCGATGGATATCGTAAATTACAAACCGTCTAGATTCGTCAAAACCAACACTTCTATGCGGAACTATGTTGCCAAACAGAAACATTTAAGACGTTTATACATTAGTACAATCTCTTATGCACCACTTTAAATGATCTCTTTCGCTCTACATAATGTCCTTATATTATAAAATACATTTTATACTTAAGGCGCGTTAACAGCGGATATGCTGCGAGCCAGCATCCCCTCACGCGGATTGGGCACGGCAAAACGGCCGCCCGGGGGGAGTCAGCGCGCAGGAGCGCAAGCAGCGAGAGGAGGTCGCGGCGGTCGGAAAACGAGCAGAGGTGGGGAGGAGAAAGACCGGCGCGAGGCAGCCGCAACCACAGAGGCGCCACACGAGGCCCGGAACTGGTCCGGCGCCGGCAAACGCGTCTGCGCAAGGCAGTCCGGGCGCTGCCAAAAGCCTTGCCGATGTGATGTGCGGCGGATGGGCGACGCGAGAGCCCGCGGCTATCCGTCCGGCTAAAGATGCGCCTTCACCCCGTCCAGCGCAGCGCTAACGACCGGATCCGGCAAACGGGAGCGGCAAAGGGGAAGAGAGACGGGGGACGAAAGAGAGGGCGACAAACGAAAAAAGCCCGGCAATGCCGGGCTTTCTCCAACCAATCCTAAGATACGATTAGAACGAACGCTGCAGACGGAAGAAGCCCGACCAGTAATCGTCAACCTGATCGTCGCGGTCCGTGTACTGAGCCGAGATCTTCGCAGCCAGGCCAGAGGTGATTGCGTAATCGAGCGTCAGACCAGCCTTCCAGCCGTCACGATCGTCGTTCCAGCCGAGGTTGTCCCAGTACTGGAAGCCCGGGGTCACCTTGAACTTGTCGGTGATCTTGGCTTCGTATGCTACAGCATATGCCCACTCGGAGGTGTTGAAGTAGGCGTTGCTGCCGGACGAGTAGACGACTGCGCCTTCGAGCTTGCCCGGGCCGATAGCGGCGCTCAGGATACCACGAACGGCACCTTCTTCACGATCGATGTCGTAACCGCCAAGCAGGGCAGCCTGAACCGGACCGAATGCGCCAGAGATCTGGCCTTCGACGCCGAGCGTGTCGTTGTTGGTGAAGGTCGGGCTGTTCAGCTCGTCGAGGAAGATGCCGGCCTTGAAGGCGCCAGCAGTGAACTCGTAACCGATCTGGTTGATGCGGTTGGAGCCGAGTTCGTCGGTTTCGCCAACGAGGCCCGTATCCCAGTAGTTGTAGCCGTAACCAGCGCGGAAGCCACCGAGCGTCAGGAAGGCTTCGTCGATTTCGACCTGGCCGTCGTTAGCGTTCAGGTTGTTGCTGGAGTCGTCAGCCCATGCACGGATGGTGATGGTGCCGCCGAGCGGGCCGTATTCGGTGTCGGACTTCGAAGCAAAGCTTACCAGACCACGCGTACGAGCGTTCCAGTTAGCAGAGGAGTCACGCTCATCGGCATCAACCTGGAAGCGGATGTAACCGCTGATCTTGAGGCAGGTTTCGGTGCCGGGGATGTAGAAGTAGCCCGTGCCGAAAGCATCGCACACGCGAACGTATTCCATCGGCTCCGGCTCAGCGGCAACGATAGCGTCGGCAGCCTGAGCGCCGGATACTGCTGCAAGTGCAGCAGCGGAGCCGAGAAGAAGGCTCTTGATGTTCATAATGACCTCCAGTCAAGTTTCGTATGGGTCTGGGTTCTTTGGCTGAAGGACAGCGTTCCCTGCCCCATCCCCGTCGATTTAGAAGACGGACGATCCACCGCCTCGCTTCTGAATGTGAACATACAAGGAGATTATCACGGTGCAATCGTGAAGTGCCGCGGGCGCATCCGCTTCCATTAGCTTCGCTTCATGCTGTTGCTCAGAAGACACAAAAGCGCCTCCCGAGGTGTTTCAATTTTTACCTTTCGTTAAGAAAATCCTTGTGGGACAGATATTTAGGCGCCTGGCAGCGATGCGCGACACGCTGGGGATAAGCCGGGTTCCCTGCGAATCTCGTCGATTTCGGCGGCTTTCGCCGCAAGCGCGCCTGCCGCGACCTGTTCTTGCGGGCGGTGGTGGACCTTGTCCCGTCGCGGCACACTCACCAAGGCGGGGCGAATCCTTGCGGTGGCGGATGAGAATCGCGAGCCAGGGCAGAGAGTGATTCTGTCGCCCGCCCAAGCAGGCTCGTCGCTGACCCGCTCGCGTCACGGCTTGCGCCGGTCGCCATTCGCCTCTGACGCCCCCGGCCCGGCCGTGACCAGGATCCCGGCCTGCAGCATTGCGCGGCGCAGGGCGGCGATGAACACATGCACCTTGGGTAGCACGAGCTGGTTGGTCGGATAGACAGCCCAGATGCTGATCTGCTCCGGCCGGGCATCGGCCAGATTGATCTCGACAAGGCGGCCAGCGGCCAGATCCTCATCCACATACCAGCTGGAGAGCAGGGCAATGCCGCCACCGCAGAGGGCGGCGCTCCGGCATCCGGCAATGCTGCTGCAGGAAAGCCGCGTATTGATGCGGATGGAGCGCTCCCCTTGCGCGGCGGCAAAGCTCCAATGCGTGGCGCTGCCCAGCACGATACAGGCATGCGCCGCGAGGTCCTCCACGGAGGCCGGCATGCCGTGGCGGTCAATATAGTCTTTGCTGGCCGCCAGGATGCGCGGATTATCCGCCAGCTTCTGCGCAATCAGGCTGCTGTCGCGCAGGCGCGCAATGCGAATGGCAAGATCCGTTCCTGTCGAAACAAGATCCGGCAGGCTGTCGCTCAGGTCCACGGCAATGCGCAGGTCCGGATTGGCATCGAGCAGAGCCGGGACGAAAGGCATGATGAATTTCAAGCCGAAGGAGATCGGCACGGAAACGCGCAGCAGACCCGAGGCACCGATGCTGTCGGCGCGCAATCTCGCCAGGGCTTCCGCTTCATTCTCCACCAGCGCCCGGGCAAAGGGCAGAAAGGTCTCGCCTTCCGGCGTCAGAGCCAGGGATCGGGTCGTGCGATGCAGCAGGCGGACGCCGAGCTGCGCCTCGAGGCTGGCAAGGCTGCGGCTGGCATTCATCGCCGACACCCCCAGGTGCCGGGCGGCCCCGGCCAGGCTGCCGGCCGCGACGGCTGCCGTGAAGACCTGAACGTCCTTCGTCTCCATCATAACCTCTTTCGTTATACAGGCACATCATTATTACCGACTAAATCGAATTTCGAAAGAGAGCTAGATAAGGTCATCCAAATTCAGCTGAAAGGCGATCCTCATGACCTCCACCCTTCTTCGCAAGCCGGCTTTGCAGCCGCGACATGCGCAGGCGCAAAAGGAGCTCGGCACCGGCTCCCTTCTCGCAATGGCCGCAGCCAGCGGCATTGCCGTTGCCAATATCTATTACAACCAGCCCATGCTGGGGCTGATCGAAGCCGAATTCCCGCACCAGCCGGCCATCGGCCTGATCCCAACGGCGACGCAGCTCGGCTATGCGCTGGGTCTGTTCTTTCTTCTGCCGCTCGGCGACATGGTCCATCGACGCAAGCTGATCATCGGCCAGTTCATCGTGCTGGCCTTGGCCCTGGCTCTGACAGCGCTGGCGCCGACCGCCTGGACGCTTGTGATCGCCTCCCTGCTGGTCGGAGCGAGTTCGACGGTGGCGCAGCAGATCGTACCCTTCGCCGCCTCGCTGACCAGTCCCGCCCGGCGCGGCGCCACCATCGGCACCGTCATGGCCGGCGTGCTGTCCGGCATTCTGCTGAGCCGTACGCTGTCGGGTTTCGTCGGCGCCAATGCGGGCTTTCGCGACATGTTCTGGCTGGGCGTGCCGCTGGCGCTGGCGGCGGCAGGCCTGATGGCGGCCACTTTGCCGCATCATCGGCCGGTCTCGCCTCTGTCCTACAGCTCCGCGCTCGGCTCGCTCGTCCATCTCTGGAAGCGTGAACCGCGGCTGCGCACGGCGGCCCTGATGCAGGCGGCGCTGTTTGCCTCCTTCACCGCCTTCTGGACCGTTCTGGCCCTCTACCTCGCCTCGCCACAATTCGGCCTCGGCGCCGATATTGCGGGCCTGTTCGGCATTATCGGCGCCGCCGGCATCTTTGCCGCTCCGCTGGCCGGCCGCGTCGCCGATCGTCACGGACCGCATCTGGTCGTCTGGCTCGGCGCGCTCCTGGTCATGGCCGCCTGGATGATCTTCGGCCTGTGGACCTCGCTGGCGGCGCTCGTCATCGGCGTCATCGTTCTGGATTTCGGCGTGCAGAGCGCGCTCATTTCCAACCAGCACATTGTCTATGCGCTGGATCCCGCAGCCCGCAGCCGCATCAATACCGTCTTCATGACCTCCATGTTCCTTGGCGGCGCCGCGGGCGCGGCGCTCTCCACCTTCCTCTGGTCGCATGGCGGATGGGGCGGTGTGGCGCTCATGGGCGCGGCGCTTGCCATAGTGGCGCTGGGCATTCGCGCGGTCTCGCCGGACAGGACGAAAGGGTGAGCCTGAGGCGGAGCGCCACGAGACGCTGTCTCTGGTCTTTCTCCTTCTCTTACTCTCTCTTCTCTCCCTTACTCTCTCTTCTCTCCCTTCTCTCTCTTCTCTCCCTTCTCTCTCTTACTCTCTCCGTGCCTTTGTCGCAGCCGTGTCAGCGTGCCGCGGCAAAGGCCGGTCGGAGCCTTGCAATCCCTTCACAAGCGAAACGTCCAAAATTCTGCAGCATGGACAAGCGGCCGCCCCTGACGTGGATTAGATTTGACTATTCGCATGCCCAGGGCTTTCGAAGGACGGGAACTGAACCATGAAAATCTACCTGATGTCGCTCGGCGCCGGCCTTCTCGTCGGCATTGTCTATAGCCTGCTGAATGTCCGCTCGCCGGCCCCGCCGGTCATCGCGCTGGTGGGCCTCTTCGGAATCCTTCTCGGCGAGCAGGTCATTCCGCTTGCCAGGACATTGCTGAAGAGCGAGCCCGCGGCCCTTTCCTGGCTGCAGCAGATCAAGCCGCATATGTTCGGCCACCTTCCGAAAGGGGGCGAACACGGCCAGATTGCACATCATCATGGGACGTCTATAGAGGAGCAGAGCTGATGACGACGCGTCGCACTTTCCTGGGAGGAGCGTCGAGCCTGGCCTTCTCGAACCTCATTGCACCGGCAAACGCCGCCGATCGCAAGCAGACCGGAGTAGATGACATGCATCCCGACCTGATCCTTCACAATGGCCGCTTCACGACGCTCGACCGCACCAGGCCGGCGGCGTCTGCCGTCGCCATCAAGGATGGCCTGTTCCTGGCCGTGGGAGAGGATCGCGACATCATGGCCCTTGCCGCATCCGGCACGCGGATCGTCGATCTGAAGGGCCGGCGCGTCCTGCCCGGCCTGATCGACAACCACACCCATGTCGTGCGCGGCGGCCTCAATTATAATATGGAGCTGCGCTGGGACGGCGTCCGCTCGCTGGCCGATGCCATGGACATGTTGAAGCGGCAGGTGGCGATCACGCCGGCGCCGCAATGGGTGCGGGTCGTCGGCGGCTTCACCGAGCATCAGTTCGTCGAAAAGCGCCTGCCGACGATCGAGGAAATCAATGCCGTCGCTCCGGACACGCCGGTCTTCCTGCTGCACCTTTACGACCGGGCACTGCTCAACGCGGCCGCCCTGCGCGCCGTCGGCTATACCAGCGACACGCCCGACCCGCCGGGCGGCGAGATCACCCGCGATGCCAAGGGCAATCCGACGGGCCTGCTGCTTGCCAAGCCGAATGCCGGCATTCTTTATTCGACGCTTGCCAAGGGGCCGAAGCTCCCGCTCGACTACCAGGTGAATTCGACGCGGCATTTCATGCGCGAACTGAACCGGCTTGGCGTGACGGGCGTCATCGATGCCGGCGGCGGCTTCCAGAACTATCCGGACGATTACCAGGTGATCCAGAAGCTCTCGGACGAGAACCAGATGACGGTGCGGCTGGCCTACAATCTCTTCACCCAGAAGCCCAAGCAGGAAAAGGAGGATTTCCTGAACTGGACGGCCAATGTCAAATACAAGCAGGGCAATGACTACTTCCGCCACAATGGCGCGGGCGAAATGCTGGTCTTCTCTGCGGCCGATTTCGAGGATTTCCGCCAGCCGCGCCCGGAAATGGCACCGGAAATGGAAGGCGAGCTGGAAGAGGTTGTGCGGGTGCTTGCCGAGAACCGCTGGCCCTGGCGCCTGCACGCCACCTATGACGAGACGATCTCGCGCGCCCTCGATGTGTTCGAGAAGGTCGACAAGGATATTCCGCTCGACGGCTTGAACTGGTTCTTCGACCATGCGGAGACGATTTCCGAACGGTCCATCGACCGGATCGCAGCGCTTGGCGGCGGCATCGCCACCCAGCATCGCATGGCCTATCAGGGCGAGTATTTCGTCGAACGCTACGGCCATGGCGTGGCCGAAGCCACGCCGCCGATCAAGCGCATGCTCGACAAGGGCGTGAATGTCTCCGCCGGCACCGATGCCACCCGCGTTGCCTCCTATAATCCCTGGGTCTCGCTGTCCTGGATGGTGACCGGCAAGACGGTGGGCGGCATGCAGCTCTATCCGCGCGCCAATTGCCTGGATCGCGAGACGGCGCTTCGCATGTGGACGGAGAAGGTTACCTGGTTCTCCAATGAAGAAGGCAAGAAGGGCCGCATTGAAAAAGGGCAGTTCGCCGACCTCATCGTGCCCGACAAGGATTTCTTCGCCTGCGCCGAGGACGAGATCTCCTTCTTGACCTCGGACCTGACCATGGTCGGTGGCAAGATCGTCTATGGCGCGGGCGCGTTCAAGGCACTCGACGAAAGCGATGTCCCGCCTGCCATGCCGGACTGGTCGCCGGTGCGCACATTCGGCGGTTACGCGGCCTGGGGCGAACCGGACGGTGCCGGCGCCCGCTCCTTGCGCCGCACCGCAATCTCCACCTGCGGCTGCGCCAGCACCTGCGGCGTGCACGGCCATGACCATGCCGGCGCCTGGACATCGAAGCTTCCAATCGCGGATCTCAAGGGCTTCTTCGGCGCGCTCGGCTGCTCGTGCTGGGCCGTGTGAGGCTTGTCGATCGCATTGAGACGCCGGGCCTGAACGCCCGGCGTTCTTGTGTCAGCGGCGCATATCGAAGAGCAGCGCCCGGCCATCCGTGATCCAATGCAGGTCCGGAATACCATCGGGCCCGATCTGGATCCCGTCGCCGCCGGCCAGCCTTTCATCATCCATCATGGCCAGGCCTTCCACGATGTGGAGATAGGTCAGACGGCCCTGCGGCGCCGGCACGCTCAGCCGGTCGCCGTCGCGCGGATGGGCGAGGAAGAGCTGCGTATCGCCATGCAATTCCAGCGGCGCCCCCTCGCCCCGCCCGGCGGCGATGCGCGTGAAGCCACGGCTTGCCTCTGGATCCGGCAGAGCCACCTGCTGGTAGCGCGGCGCTTCACCCGTCGCATCCGGGATCAGCCAGATCTGCAGAAAATGCGCCGATTCGTCTGGGGAAGCATTCATTTCCGAATGGCGAACCCCGCTTCCGGCATACATCATCTGTGCCTCGCCGGTCCTGATGGTGACGCTATTGCCGAGCGTATCCTTGTGGCGAAGGGCGCCTGACAGAACGATGGTCAGAATGTCCATATCCGAATGACCATGTTCGGAGAAACCGGAGCCCGGCGCAATGCGATCCTCGTTGATGACGCGCAGGGCGCCAAAGCCCATGCGGGTCGGGTCCTGAAAGCCGCCGAAGGAAAAGGTGTGGTAGCTGTTCAGCCAGCCGGTATCGGTATGGCCGCGCGACATGTTTTCGTGAATGAGGGTCATCTTGAACACTCCTGGCGCTTCTGACGCTCCAACGCGTTTGACGGTGCCCTTGCGGCGCCGTGTCTGAGGCGAATGTAAGCGATCCATCGTTCAACGATAGACGGGTTATCGTCGCCAGATTGTTCGTAAAATGTTGACAGTGAACGTGCCGGATTGTAGCGGATCGCTGCGCGCCTGGCTCTTCGTCAGCCGCGAAGGCAGATCACGGCCGCGCGTCCATACTGGCCGGGAAAGGCAAACTCGCGCCAGCCGTAGACCACGCTTGCAGGTGCCTCTCGACCTTGATGCTACCGGCATTTTGCCGTATATTACAGTCCAAAGGAGCTATCCGATGCCAAGACCCGCTGGTGAAATCGAAACCGCTCGTCTCGAAGCGCGCGTTCCCGTCGCTGTTTACGAGCAGATGCAGCGTGCCGCCCGTCTTCGCGGCATGACGCTTACGGGATTTTTGCTTGCAACTGCGGGCGAGGATGCCCGCCGTACGGTTGAGGAAGCCGATGTGTTGCGTCTCGCTGCCGAAGATCAGCTTCGCTTTGCCAAGGCATTGATCGATCCGCCGGCACCCAATGCCAAGCTCGAACGTGCCGCCAAACGTCACGCCGAGCTCATTGCGCCCCGGTGAATGCGCGTTTTGCAATAGAGGCTTTGGCCAAAAGCCATCGACGCAAGACGTTTTCCTGCGGAAACGGCAGGATCGATCAATACTTTCGCGAGACCGTCACGCAAGACATCAAACGTCGATATGCGACGTGCTTTGTTGCCCGCGACCTTGGAAGCGATCGGATTGCGGGTTTTTATACCCTCTCCTCCAGCAACGTCCCGTTGACCGCAGTTCCCGAGCCCTTAAAGAGCCGCCTGCCGCGCTATCCGACTGTGCCGGCTGTGCTGATTGGTCGGCTCGGTCGCGATCAGTCCTATGCCGGTTTGGGGCTTGGCGAAGCTCTGCTGTTCGACGCGATCAAAACGGTCTCCGAGGCTCCGATTGGCGCGCACGCAATTTTCGCCGATGCCATCGACGACAGGGCCGCCGCCTTTTATGCAGGCTTCGGATTTACGCCGCTGGCTGATCGACGAAACACCCTCTATCTGCCTGTTGCGACAGCGCGGAGCCTTTTGACGAGAGGCACGCCATAACCCCGCACCCCCGCGCGATGGAAATGAAGCCACCTCTGCGTCGCCCTGGCGCAGGGCGTCGACGTGAGTGACAGCCATATCGCGTCGCAGGGCCGAAGACAAAACTCGTACGGATGCTGGTTGATGCAACAGGGGGGAATTGGGGGGATCAACGTGCCCGCTCAGGCACTGGAATGGCGGAGAGGAAGGGATTCGAACCCTCGATACGCTTTTGACGTATACTCCCTTAGCAGGGGAGCGCCTTCGACCACTCGGCCACCTCTCCGGTGCGGACGTGCTTATTGCGGTCGGCATGCGATTGCAAGGCATTTTGCGAATGGCCGCCGATTTTCCCTTCAAAAATTCGGCGGTCATGCCTGTTGCGATTGCCGGGCCCCGGCCCGACGGCCTCGCCGGATGACGAAGCGGAAGACCGATTTCCGCTTCTTTGCCCAATGCTCTACGCAAGAAGCAGTTTCAGGTCCATTTGCGGGTCTAACAGCACGGCGCGGTCCAGATCCCGCCCCATCTCCACCCGTCCCATGTCCAGAAGCTTCTTGCCGGTCACATAGGCCTTGCCGTCATTGATGGCATCGACGGCGACGAAGCGATCCTGCCGGAAATACCAGATGGAAACCGCGCCTTCCCGCGCGCCCGCGCGCACGATCGTTTCGTCATAGCCGAGATTGAGGCCGGCGATCTGCAGCTTCACATCATACTGGTCCGACCAGAACCAGGGTTTGGCATCATAGGCTGTCGGCGTTCCGGCCAGCGTGGCGGCAACGGCCTCGGCCTGGTCCACCGCATTCTGCACTGATTCGAGGCGCACCCTTTCCCCTTGCCACGGCAGTTCGGCGCAATCGCCCACCGCGAAGATCGCCGGATCGCTCGTCCTGGCATGATCATCCACGACAATGCCATTGCCCACCTCCAGGCCCGCCAGTTCGGCAAGCTCGGTATTGGCCGTGACGCCGATGCCGACGATCACCAGATCCGCAGGGATGACCGAGCCATCCGAGAGCTCGGCCGAAACGACATGGTCGTTTTCGCCAGTCAACCGGGTCAGGCCCGTCCCTTCGCGGATGGTGACCCCATGGCCCTGGTGGACGGCCCGCATGATATCGGCCGTTTCGCTGGACGCCACCCGTTTCAGGATCCGGTCCGCCATTTCGATGACGGTCACCCGCATGCCCTTGTGGCAGGCAACCGCCGCAGCCTCGAGGCCGATATAGCCGCCGCCGATGATCAGCGCGTGCCGCCCCGCCTGCATGGCGCCGGCAAGGCGATCGGCATCGCGCTTGTCGCGCATGACGCAGACGCCCTGAAGCTCCCCGCCCACGGCCGGCGGCAAGCGACGCGGCGCGGCACCGGTGGCCAGAACCAGCTGCCCATAGTCGACGAAACTGCCATCCTGCAGGCGCACGCGGCGCTTGTCGCGATCGATCTCTTCGACGAAAACCGCAAGCCACAGGTCGACATCGTTTTCCGCGTACCAGGCCTGCGGCCGGAACAGGAGGCGCGAGAATTCCATGTCGCCCAGAAGGTATTTCTTCGACAGCGGCGGCCGCTGATAGGGAGGCACGTCTTCGGCGCTGAGAATGGTGATGGGACGCGTGTCCTTCAGCAATCGAAGCCTGGAGGCCAGCGCGAATGCCGCCTGGCCGCCCCCGATAATGACCAGCCTGTCTGTCATCTGCGCTTCAGCTCCTGCTGTTAAAAACATACGTGATGGCCAAGGGGTAGCGCCGCCGAAGGCGTGGCGTCAACGCGAAAAGAAGACAAGAGCGCCCGACCGACATGGCACAAAACAGGCAGATCGATCGGATTTGACGCGGCGTTTTCAGCAGACATCAAGAAAGATGGCCTAGATTGAACCAGTGAGGACCAATATGGGAGGGTTTGCGATGCCCTTGGACATTCGCAGAGATACGCGCATGACAGCAAAGCAGGACGACGGTTTCGAGAAATTCCAGATCGACCGCCCAGGCAAGATCATTTTCGTCGAGCGGCATCTGAGCACGAAGACGCAGGTGCGCTGCCTGATCCGCCGCGTCTCGCGCTCCGGCGCGGAGCTGGATATTGCGCCAAGCCTCACCGTGCCGAAGAACTTCTTTCTCGAAATCCTCGGCATTCGCGGCGAAATTGGCGCGACCCTGACGACGCGC
This sequence comes from Rhizobium sp. SSA_523, assembly GCF_030435705.1. Lineage (NCBI taxonomy): Bacteria > Pseudomonadati > Pseudomonadota > Alphaproteobacteria > Hyphomicrobiales > Rhizobiaceae > Affinirhizobium > Affinirhizobium gouqiense. The sequence continues at coordinate 294,844 of NZ_CP129382.1, read as the reverse complement.
GAAGAGGAAAAGGTCAAGATTTCCTTCAACATGCTGCTGGATCCGGATTTCCTGCATCATGTGCTGCGCGTCTGTTTCCAGACGCTGCACTGATCTCCGGGCGCGCCTTGGCACAGCTGAGGCAGAACCGGCCGAGATCCTGTTATTGCCGCGAGGAACGGCTTTTCGTCGCGCCGAAACATGCCTATGGTGCGGCGGCTTTTGCTAAAACCGGATCTCCTTCGCATGACAGGCTTCGCGCGTTTCACCCCTCTTCTGTCCAGCCTTCCCGCCACCGTGCCCTTTGTTGGGCCGGAGGCGATCGAGCGCAACCGCCATTTGAAGGTGCAAGCCCGGATCGGCGCCAATGAAAGCGGCTTCGGCCCTGCCCCCTCGGTGCTCGAGGCGATCGCGCAGGCGGCCCGGGAGACCTGGAAATATGCCGATCCGGAAAATTTCGAGCTGAAGCAGGCCCTGGCGGCCCATCTCGGGTGCCGGCCGGAGAACCTGGCGATCGGCGAGGGAATTGATTCGCTGCTGGGCCACATCGTGCGCATGGTGATCGAGCCCGGAATGACCGTCGCCACCTCGCTCGGCGCCTATCCCACCTTCAACTTTCATGTGGCGGGCTATGGCGGGCGCCTGGTGACGACGCCTTACCGCAATGATCGGGAGGATCTCGACGGTCTTCTGGATCTCGTCCGGCGCGAAAATGCCGCCCTCGTCTACCTTGCCAATCCGGATAACCCGATGGGCAGCTGGTGGGATGCGGAGCGGGTCGTGGAATTTGCGAAGGCGGTGCCGGAAACTTGCCTGCTGATACTCGACGAGGCTTATTGCGAAACGGCGCCGGACGGAACGACGCCCCCTATTGCCGCGCTGATCGACCGGCCCAATGTGATGCGCACGCGCACCTTTTCCAAGGCCTATGGCCTGGCGGGCGCCCGCATCGGCTATGTGATCAGCACTTTCGAGAATGCGCAGGCTTTCGACAAGATCCGCCACCATTTCGGCATGCCGCGGATCAGCATTGCGGCCGCACTTGCCGCCTTGCAGGATCAGGCCTATCTCGGCGAAGCGATCGCCGCCATCAAAGGCTCACGGGAACGGATCGCCGCTATTGCCCGGCAGAACGGCCTCACCCCCCTTGCCTCCGCAACGAATTTCGTGGCGATCGACTGCGGCCGCGATGGCGCCTATGCTCGTGCCATCGTCGATGGCCTGATGGAGCACGGTGTCTTCATCCGCATGCCGGGGGTCGCGCCGCTCAACCGCTGCATCCGCGTGAGTGCCGGGATCGATGCGGACATGGCGCTTCTGGAAGAGGCCTTGCCGCAGGTGCTGCGCGCGCTCGATCGGCCATGATGCGCCGGCCGCCTGATTCCCGCCTGTCTGATCCCCGCCTGTCTGATCCCCGCCTGCCCGATCTGGCCTGAACTGGCCTGATCTGGCCTGATCTGGCCTGCAGATCAGTGCATGGTCATCCATTCGCGGGCGGCGCGCAAGGCGGCGGCCAGCTGCATCTTCGTCATGGTCTGGGCCAGATCGCAGCGCAATTCGGCGGCGCGGTCGGAGCCCTTGATGGCGGCGATGTTCAGCCACTTGTGAGCGGCGATGAGATCGACGTCGCAACCCCGACCCGTTGCATACATGAGACCCATGTCGCAGAAGGTTTCGGCGCGGGCTTCGCCGGCCATCGGAGCCATTTCGGAAGCATTCATGTCAAAGCGTGCCATTGGTCAGATCCCTGTTTAACCTGTTCTCGTCGAAGTCCCTGTCTTGCCTTTGCCACTCTGGGCAGAACCGTCCGGATCACCCTCTTGCAGGGGCTTTTGCGATCCGTCCGGCCGGCAGGTTTTCCCTGCTCGTTTGATGGCTCCACTATGCCCGCCGGCTTTCAAAATTCGCCTAAAATGCATGATTAATTTGATGAAAACAAAGTCCAAAGACTTGGTAAACTTGAGTTTTCGTTAAACATCAGAGGCCTTGCAGGACAGGCGATTGCGGCATCTGGAAAGCTTTGATTCAGCATCGCCGCCTTAACCCGGCCTTCACCATGAACCGCCAATCTGATGTCAGTCCGCAGCGCAGCGACAAAGAATCGACCTCCAAAATACGCCGCGCAGAAGACAGTTTACCTTTACGTGCGCGTAAGTTATTTTGATCTTGATCGATGCCCGTCGATTGCGAGGAGGCACGCGGGCAGTCGAGAACGGGATTTTCGCCAGGAGGAATGACTCGATGATCCGACGCACTGCATGGGTGGCCGCTATTTTATTCTCCAGCATCGCATCGGCCTCGGCAGCCGAACCGATCGTCGGCAGCTGGAAGACCGCCAGCGGCGAGACAGCCACCATCGCCGCCTGCGGCTCTGCCTATTGCGTCACGCTGAAGACCGGCAAATATGCCGGCAAGCAGATCGGCAAGATGAGCGGCACCGGCGGCAGCTACAAGGGCGAGATCACCGACCCGGCGGCCGACAAGACCTATAGCGGGTCGGGCTCCGTCACCGGCAATGCGCTGAAGATGAAGGGCTGCGTGATGTCCGTCTTCTGCAAGACGCAGACCTGGACCCGTCTTTGATCGCCGCTTGACACAGGCTTGCCGGCGCCGGCATGGCACGGGAGATTCAGCCGCGCTCTCCCGCGCTCCCCCACGTTCTGGCCGGCGCGGGAGCCGCAAGGATCTTCATATATTTGAACATGAGGTGAATGGCGGTCTCAGCCAATGTTCAGTCGCCGCCCTGCACAGTGTTTTTCATTGCAGAGCGGGAGAAGAGCAATGTTCAAGATTGCGCGGCGGTTCACCATCATCACCCTGGCCATGGCGGTTTTCGCGGTCTCTCTCTCGGCCTTTGTCGAGGCGCAACGCCGCGAGCCGCGCCTGCAGGCCGGGCAGATCGCTCTGTGCGACCCGTTGAGCGGCAATGCCTGCAGCGGCACGCTTTAAGGATCGCCTCGCAATACATGGGCTCATGTAGATTCTGTCGGAAGCCGACGCAACGTAATTGGCTTGTCAAGAAGAGCGCCCTATAATGCGCCATGAGCAAACGAATCTTCCCACTCTCTTCTCCCAACATCATCAGTCCGGATGCCTATGAGCCTCAGGTCTTCAGTGACGCCGACAAAGCGGTCGACGCGCTGATTGCCCTTTATGAGCGCAATACTGGTTTTCTGATCGAGGCCTTCGGCCATCTGGCCAAGGGCGCGCCGGCTGCCGGCCGTTTCCGCGCCTGCTATCCGCAGGTGACGATCGAGACGATGAGCTTCGGCCATATCGATTCCCGCCTGTCCTATGGCCATGTCACGTCGCCGGGCGTCTATACGACCACCGTGACGCGACCGCGGCTCTTTCGCGACTATCTGCGCGAGCAGCTCGAACTGTTGATGCGCAATCATCATGTTCCGGTGACGATTTCCGAATCGGAGACGCCCATCCCGCTGCATTTCGCCTTTGGCGAGGGCGCCCATGTGGAGGCTTCCGCCTCCAGCGTGATTTCCGACATGTCCCTGCGCGACCTCTTCGACACGCCGGATCTCAACATCACCGACGACCTGATCGCCAATGGCGAGTATGACCAGGTCCAGGGCGAGCCGGCACCGCTGGCACCCTTCACGGCCCAGCGCATCGACTATTCGCTGGCGCGCCTCAGCCATTACACGGCAACCGGCGCGGAGCATTTCCAGAATTTCGTGCTCTTCACCAATTACCAGTTCTATATCGATGAATTCGCCGCCTGGGCGCGCGAGCTGATGGCCAGTGGCGGAGAGGGCTACAGCGAATTCGTCGAACCCGGCAATATCGTCACCCGCGCCGGCTCTACAAAGCCGGTCGATGGAGTGGTGCGCCTGCCGCAAATGCCGGCCTATCACCTGAAGAAGGACGGGCATGCGGGGATTACGCTGGTCAATATCGGCGTCGGCCCTTCGAATGCCAAGACCATCACCGATCACATCGCCGTCCTGCGGCCGCATGCCTGGCTGATGGTCGGGCACTGCGCCGGTCTGCGCAACAGCCAGCGGCTGGGCGATTATGTTCTCGCACATGCCTATATGCGGGAAGACCACGTGCTGGACGACGATCTGCCGGTATGGGTGCCGATCCCGGCGCTGGCCGAGGTGCAGAAGGCGCTGGAGGATGCCGTCGAGGAAATCACCGGGCTCGAAGGCTTCGAACTGAAGCGGATCATGCGCACCGGCACGGTCGCCACCATCGACAACCGCAATTGGGAACTGCGCGACCAGCGCGGGCCGGTCAAGCGGCTCTCCCAGGCGCGCGCCATCGCGCTCGATATGGAATCGGCGACGATCGCGGCCAATGGTTTCCGCTTCCGCGTCCCCTATGGCACGCTGCTCTGCGTGTCGGACAAGCCGCTGCATGGTGAATTGAAGCTGCCGGGCATGGCGACGGAATTCTACCGCACGCAGGTGCGCCAGCATCTGAAGATCGGCATTCGCGCCGTCCAGAAACTTGCCGAAATGCCGACGGAAACGCTCCACTCGCGCAAGCTGCGCAGCTTCTACGAGACGGCTTTCCAGTGACATCGCATGCCGGACGATCGCTGGCGTAAGGCGACCCTTATAGCGTCGGGCGAACCATCGGAGACGGCCCGACGCTACAGAGCTTTCTTCGGCGCAGCGGCTCTATGAAAAACCGGATTCCCCGTTTTGTCCTGATGCTCTAATGCTCCGCCCTGCGTCCGGCGACCAGCATGGCGAGCAGGGTGCCGACCACGGAACTGACGATTACCAGAAGATGGGCATTGACCGCCGCCTTGGCGAGACGGGCAATGGCGGCTTCGGTGTGATCGGCACCGAGGCCGAGCGCACCGGCTGTGATGCCGGCGGGATAGGTGCCGACACCGCCCGGCGCATGCACCGGCAGGACAGAGGAGAGTTCGCCGCCCAGCGCGCCGCCAAAGGCCGGCCCGAGCTTCAGATCGGCGAGCAGGACCAGCACCCAGGCAAGAACCGCCACCTTGACCGCCCAGTTGAGAAGAGTCGCGCCCCAGGCCCTGAGAAAGGCCGGAAGGCTTGCCGGCAGCCCCGCCTCGACCTCGTCCAGGATGGTCTGCAACCTGCCCCCAAGCCCGGCGCGCAGCAAACGAAGGAGCGGACGCCGCAGCAGGAAGCCCGGCCCGGGCGCCAGCGCGAAAAGCAGCCAGAGCAGCCAGGCCGTCGCGGATCGTTCTGCAAGAGCGAGGCCGAAGCCGGCAGCGGCCAGAAGCGCGTGAAGATCGAGCAGGCGCATGACGACCAGCGCCGAACTGGCCCTTGTGAAGGAAACGCCGAACTCCTTCTTCATCAGGAGCGGGAAACTGACTTCGCCGCTGCGAAACGGCATCATGATGTTGAGGAGATTGTGGACCTGGACGAGCCGCAGCAGCAGGCGGAAGCGGCCGCCCGTTTCCAGGGGGAAATAGTCGTGGATTCGCCAGGTTCGCAGCACGTAGGTTGACAGCAGGAGCAGCATTGCCAGGGCCAGGACCGTCCATCCCGCCTCCTGCCAGCGGGAGAGGATTTCACCCCAGCCGAAGAACCACTGGATGAAGGCGAGATAGGCCGCAACCGAGATCAGGGTCACAAGCGCGGTGGCGTTGCGAATCAGCCACGGTTTTCGACTGGCAAGCCTGTCAATCTTCATATAGAGGACGCTTTCGATAGTACGGGCCGTGCGGGAGAGAAGACCTCCACCCCATCTGCGGACGCTGTGAGCTTTAGGAGAAAGATCAGGTGGCGACAACAGCAGAAACGATCGGGACCGCTCCCATATCGACCGACGCTCTGGAGCTGTCGCTTGTCGTTCCCGTCTATAATGAAGAGGAAAGCGTCGGGCCGCTGATCGCCCGCATTCAGGATGCCATGGCCGGTTATCCGGCGCGCTGGGAGCTGATCCTCGTCGATGACGGCAGCACCGATGCGACGCTCGTCAATGCCCGCTCGGCCATTGGACGCGTTGGCCTCGACCTGCATGTGATCGCCCTGCAGCGCAATTTCGGACAGACCGCTGCCATGCAGGCGGGGATCACCCAGGCCCGCGGCCGGCTGATCGCCACGCTGGACGGCGACCTGCAGAACGATCCGCGCGACATTCCCACAATGGTCCAGGAACTGGAGCGGCGCGAACTGGATCTTCTGGTCGGTTGGCGCAAGAACCGGCAGGACGGGCTCTTCCTGCGCAAGGTGCCGTCCTGGATCGCCAATCGCCTGATCGGCCGCATCACCGGCGTGCGCCTGCATGATTACGGCTGCAGCCTGAAGATCTATCGCGCCTCGGTCATCAAGCAGGTGAAGCTGATGGGCGAAATGCACCGCTTCATTCCGGCCTGGGTCGCCGGCGTGGTGCCCAGTTCCCGGATCGGCGAAATGCCGGTCACCCATCACGCGCGCCAGCACGGCGTCTCGAAATACGGGATCTCGCGCACCTTCCGCGTCATCCTCGATCTTCTTTCGGTCATGTTCTTCATGCGCTTCAAGGCGCGGCCGGGGCATTTCTTCGGCTCGCTGGGCCTTGGTCTCGGCGCGCTTTCGGGTCTGATCCTGGCCTATCTGTTCATCGACAAATTCGTTCTCGGCAACGATATCGGCACGCGGCCGCTGTTCATGATCGGCGTCATGCTGTTCCTGTCGGCCGTGCAGCTGATCACCACCGGCATCCTGGCCGAAATGCTGGCCCGCACCTATTACCGGGACGATAGTTCCGTCAGCTACATTGTGAGAGACGTCTACAGCGGTGAGCACCCGAATCCATAACCTCCTCGTTCGCCGCCCGGACATCGTCTTCTGGCTTGTCCTCGGCTATTTCGCGCTATCCGTCATCCTGCGGATCCTGCGCTCCGACAGCCTGCAGAATGACGAGGCGGAACAGCTGTTCCAGTCGCAATTCCTGCTTCTGGGCTATGGCGGCCAGCCGCCTTTCTACAATTGGCTGCAGATCGGCACCTTCAAGCTCTTCGGCCTGTCGGTCGCCAGCGTTTCGCTTCTGAAGAACATCCTGCTGTTCCTCTGCTGCATCTTCTACTGGCGGGCGGCCTCCATGCTCATCGACGACCGGCGGCTGCCGCTGGTGGCCATGCTCGGCGTTCTGGCCATTCCCTCGGTGACCGTGCTGGCGCAGCGCGACCTGACCCATGCCGTGGCCAATCTGTGCCTCGTTTCGATCTTCCTGTGCGTTTTCATCCGGACGATCAAAAGCCCCAGCCTGACGCATTATGTCCTGCTTGGCATCTGCGTGGGGATCGGCGCCATCACCAAGTATAACTTCGTGATCATTCCCCTGGCCGCCGCTCTTGCGGTTCTGCCGGAGGATGCCTTCCGCAAGCGCCTGTTCGACTGGCGCATCCTGGTTGCCGGTGCGGTGGCGGCGGCGATCACGCTGCCGCATTTCATCTGGGTGCTGATGCATCTGGACGCCGCAACGACCGGTACGGTGGAGGCCATGCGCGCCGGCTCGTCCGGCGATCCGGTCCGCGATACGATCCGCGGGCAGATCTCCATCCTGCTGTCGGCACTGAAGGCCGGGGCGCCCGTGATCCTCCTCTTCGCCCTGGTCTTCCGGCGCAGCCTTGGCACCGCCTGGCGCACGCAGACGCCGTGGACCCGCGTCATCGGCCGGATGATCATCGCCTGCCTGGTGCTGGTGGCCCTGATCGGCATCGGCTTCGGTGCGTCCAGCATACGCGAGAAATGGCTGTCGCCCTTCATGCTGCTCTTGCCGCTCTACCTGACCCTGAAACTGGCCGCCGCCGAGATAGACAGCCGCGACAGCATTGCCCGCATGGCGCCGCCGCTGCTCGGCATCATCACAGGCTTCGTCGTCTATCTGGCGATCAGCAATATCGTTGCACCCTATTTCGGCAAATACGGCAAGGAACATGTTCCCTACCGGACCATGCTGGAAGAGGTGATCTCCAAGCGCAGCGAGCGCCCCGCCTATATCATCAGCAGCGATCTGATGACCGCCGGCAATATTCGTCTGCAGCGCCCGGACATCCCGGTCCTCATGCCGGATTTCGTCGAGCCCATACCGCTGTCATCGGCCCAGAAGCGGGGGCCCGGCCTTCTGATCTGGCCCGCCGACGGGGATACGATGCCGGGATCGCTCTCGACGCTTCTGGAAAGCCACGGCATATCGCCGCAATCCCTGCCGGTTGAAACGATCAACGTGCCCTTCAACTTCGCCCAGGACGGGGATGTCATGCGCTTCGGCTATCTCTGGCTGGAACAGGCGCCGCAGGCACAGCGATAATCAGGCAAGTCCCGCATCGCGCAGATGATCGAGCCCCTTGCGCAGGATGCCGATCATCTCGTCCACTTCGCTGCGGGAGATTACGAGCGCCGGCGAGGCCAGCATCCTGTCGCTTGTCGCGCGCATGACCAGGCCGTTTTGCAGGCAGTGATTGCGAACCGCGACGCCCGCATCGTCGGGTTTCTGGAAGCGGCGGCGGGTCGCTTTGTCGGCGGCAAGCTGGATACCGGCGATCAGGCCGACGGCATCCACCTGTCCGACGACCTCGTGATCCTCCAGCGTCTTCAGTGCTGCCGCGAAATAGGGGCCGATATCGTCGCGGACGCGCTCGACCAGCCCCTCCTCCTCGATGATGCGCAGATTTTCCAGAGCCGCCGCCGCGCAGACCGGGTGACCGGAATAGGTGTAGCCGTGATTGAAATCGCCGACCTCCTCGATCATCACCCGCGCCACCCGGTCGCCGACCAGCACGGCGCCGATCGGAAGATAGCCGGAGGACAAGCCTTTGGCGACAGGAGCAAGATCCGGCACGAAGCCGAAATGCTGATGGCCGAACCAGGTGCCGAGACGGCCGAAACCGCAGATCACCTCGTCAGCGACGAGAAGGATGTTGCGCTTTTTGCAGATACGCGCGATTTCAGGCCAGTAGCTGTCCGGCGGCACGATCACGCCGCCCGCGCCCTGCACCGGTTCGGCGACGAAGGCCGCGACATTCTCCTCGCCCAGTTCGTCGATCTTCGCCTCAAGTTCGCGCGCCATTTTCAGGCCGAATTCGGAGGGCGTCAGATCGCCGCCCTCGGCATACCAATAGGGCTGGCCGATATGCGATATTCCCTCGATCGGCAGATTGCCCTGCTCGTGCATATGGCGCATGCCGCCAAGCGAGGCACCGGCAACCGTCGAGCCGTGATAGCCGTTGCGCCGGGCGATCACCTGCGTCTTCGTCGGATGGCCCAGCGCCTTCCAGTAGACGCGCGCCATGCGAAACCAGGTATCCGTCGCCTCGGAGCCGGAATTGGTGAAGAAGACATGGTTCAAGACACCGCCGCCATGCGCGGTGATCTTCTGCGCCAGCAGCGCGGTCGGCGGCGTCGTGGTGCCGAAAAACGTATTGTAGTACGGCAGTTCATTCATCTGCCTTTGCACCGCCTCGGCGATTTCGCGCCGGCCGTAGCCGATATTCACGCACCAGAGGCCGGCAAAGCCGTCGAGATATTTCTTGCCGGCGGCATCGAAAATATAGACCCCTTCGCCCCGCGTGATGATGCGGGTGCCGGTGGCATTCAACTGCTTCATATCGGAGAATGGATGCAGGTGATGGGCGGCATCGATGGCGCCGAGATTGGAATGAGACGTCGATGAAGTCACGCAAGTTTCCCCGCAGGATTTGAACCGCCGGTGGCGGCTTGCCCTGGCTGATTGTAAGGCGGTTTCCGATCGGCTACGAACATGGACCATGGGGAACGGGTTTGGCAAGCAGTCGCAGGTTTTCGCGGTTCCAACGCGACAGGACGGGCATTCATGACGGACGACATCAGCGGGCAAAGAGAGCGCAGACTGGAGAGCCGGACGGGCAGCGGCTCGGGCGAAAAAGCGCCGCCGACAGCGCCGCGCATCGAGGTCCTGCTGGTCGGCATGAATGGCGACCTGCGCGGCAAGATGATCCCGCTCAGCGCCGAGGACAAGCTGTGGAAAGGCCAGGTGCGCCTGCCCTCCTCCACCCAGTCCCTCGATATCTGGGGCGACGACAATGACGATATTACCGGGATTTCGCTGACGCTTGGCGATCCGGACGGCGTTTGCGTGGCCGACAGGCGGTCTCTGACCGCCCTGCCCTGGGGGCCGGACGGATCGAAGCAGGTCCTGGCCAGCATGCACCGGCTGACCGGCGAGCCGCATTTCATCTGCCCGCGGGGGATCCTTGCGGCTGTTCTCCAGCGCTACGCGGCGCGGGGACTGACGCCGGTCGTCGCCACCGAACTGGAATTCTACGTGATGGAGCCGGATTTCCGCGCCACCGGCAGGCCCATGCCGCCAAAGGCGCTGGTGATGAACGGCGAAGTGGAAGGCTTCCAGCTCTACGATATGCGCGCAACCGCGGCCATGGAGGACTATCTCGAGACGATACGTCGCTATTGCGATGCCATGGCGCTGCCGGCCGATGCGACCACGGCCGAATTCGGCCCCGGCCAGTTCGAGGTCAACCTGCTGCACCGGCCCGATGCCATGGCGGCGGCCGATGACTGCATCTATCTGAAGCGGGTCGCCGATTTCGCCGCGCGGCGGCATGGATTGAAGGCCACATGCATGGCCAAGCCCTATACCGAGCATGCCGGCTCCGGGCTGCATGTGCATGCGAGCATCATCGACAGCGATGGCAGGAATATTCTCGATTCGCGCGGCGGCGATCCCACCCGGCTGAAATCGGTGACCGCCGGCCTGTTGAAGACCATGCAGGAGGCGCAGCTGATCTTCGCGCCCTTCGCCAATTCCTATCGCCGCTTCCAGCCCGGTTCCTTCGCCCCCGACAAGGTCGACTGGGGCTTTGGTCATCGCGGCACGGCGGTGCGCATTCCCGAGAGCGAGGGTCCCGGCGCCCGGGTGGAACACCGCGTGGCCGGCGCCGACGCCAATCCGCACCTGCTGCTTGCCGCCATTCTCGGCGGAATGCTGCTCGGTCTCGACGAGGATCTCGATCCCGGCCCGGTGACAGCGCCGGAGAGCGCGCCGATGGCGCCGGATCTGTTGACGCATGATTTCCTGACCGCCGTGGACCGCTTCCGCTCCTCGCCCTTCATTTCCGAAACCTTCGGCGCCGATTATCAGCGCATCTATGGCGATACGAAACGCAAGGAGGCGATCACCGCTTTGCGCAGCGTCTCCAGTTTCGACTACCAGACCTATCTGCCGCGGATTTGAGCGGGTTCCGGAAGACTGTCCCACAGTTTTCCGACCGGAACCTGCGTCGAAACAATCAACGAAGCGTTGGCAGGCCAACGCAAGTCTGCTTAGGCGGTCGGCCTTTCAAGGCCTGCAATCAGAGCGCCGCCGGCTTGTCCGGCATGCCTTCCTGCGCCTGCACCTGGGCTATCGGCTGTTGCGGATTGCGCACCAGAACCTTCAGCTCGCCGGCATGGATCTTCAGGCTGACATCGCGATCCATGGGCAGCAATTCGCCATCGATGACGCAGCGAATATCCCTGCGCTTGTGAGGGAAATGCAGATCCACCTCGGTCGCCGTCATGGCGCTGACCGCCTCGTTCTCCTTCAATCGCCCGCGCAGGATATCGACGGCGAGCGAGGCGACGCCCGGCGGCTTCAGCGCATCGGCAATGTAAAAACCCAGATGCCCGCCGGTGGCGGTATCGGCGTAAAGCAGGCCGTCATTGCCGAACTCGTTGTTGGAGACCGATATGGCGGAGACCCGGCGCAATTCCTTGCGCCCGTCGACGCTGAACTCCACCTCGAAGGCCGGCGGGTTCAGCATGACGCCGAAAGCGGCACGGGTGCTGGCCCTGATCTTGCCAAGCCGCGAGGCGAAACTCATCTGGTTCCGGTAGCGCACCATGCGGGCATGCAGGCCGGCCGAGAACTGGTGCACGAAGCTGCGGCCATTGGCGCTGGCAATGTCGGCGTGCTGAACCTCTGCCTTGGCCAGCACATCCAGCACCTGCCAGATATCGAGGGGAAGCTTCAGCGTGCGGGCGAAGAGGTTCATCGTGCCCGCCGGTACGATGCCAAGCGCAAGGCCGCTCTTCCAGGCGATCGCGCCTGCGGCGGAAATGGTGCCGTCGCCGCCGCCGGCGATCAGGCCCTCGACGCCGCTTGTGGCGGCAACCTTTTCCATGGCATCGACGACATCCTCGCCGGCCACCACGCGGCACTCGATCTCATGGCCCTCGGCCCGGAAGACCTGCTCGGCCCTGCGGCAATATTCATCCATATCCGTCGTCTTGAAGGTGCCGCCGTCGCGGTTGAAAATGGCGATGAGGTTCATGGGGTCTGTTCCAGACAAGGGGGTGCGGCAGGAAACGATTGAACCCCATAAATGGTTGCTCCGGCTGCTGCCGGCAAGGAAGAAGCCGATGAAAGGCGTGCAGCAGGCTCCAGGCGCGACGTGACGGGATTGCGGGGCTCGCCTGCTTTTGGCTCTCCCGCAGCGCAATATAATATGATAGCCTTACTAATATCACACTCCTGACAGAGACGATCACGCTCCTCACAGAGACAGTCCAAAGCCTCGGCCCATGCCATTCCGGCACTGCGCCGCATTCATCCTGAAGTGCCATGACCGATATGACCGCCCCCATTGATGTGGCCCGCCGCGACAGCGAGGCCTTGACCCTGTCTCCCCTGTCTGTGGGCCTGATCGAACTGGCGCTTGCCGTTGGCGGCTTCGGCATCGGCACCGGCGAATTCGCGATAATGGGCCTTCTGCCGGAGGTCGCGGCGACCTATGGCGTCAGCATTCCCCAGGCGGGTCACGTGATCAGCGCCTATGCCATCGGCGTGGTGATCGGCGCGCCGATCATCGCGGCGCTGGCCGCGAAACTGCCGCGCAAGACCCTGCTTCTCATGTTGATGTCGCTCTTTGCGATCGGCAATGCGCTGAGTGCGCTGGCGCCGGAGTTCCAGAGCTTTACCGTCCTGCGATTCGTGACCGGCCTGCCGCATGGCGCCTATTTCGGCGTTGCTGCCCTGGTGGCGGCTTCCATGGCGCCGCCGCACCGGCGTGCGCGTGCCGTCGGGCGCGTCATGCTTGGCCTGACGCTGGCGACGCTTCTCGGCACGCCGCTGGCGACCTTTCTCGGCCAGATCATGAGCTGGCGGGTGGCTTTCCTGCTGGTGGCAGGCGTTGCGGCGGTGAGCGTGCTCCTCATCGCCATCTATCTGCCGAAGGACAAGGTGGCCGAGGGCGCCAGCATCCGCCGCGAGCTCAGCGCCTTCACACGCCTGCAGGTCTGGCTGTCCTTTGCCGTGGCGGCCATCGGGTTTGGCGGCATGTTCGCGATCTTCAGCTATATTGCCAAGACCACCACCGACACGGCCGGCCTTCCGGTGAGCGCCGTGGCGCTGGTGCTGACGCTGTTCGGCATCGGCATGAATGTCGGCAATGTACTCGGATCGCGAATGGCGGATTATTCGCTGAAGGGCACAATCGGCGGCATGCTGGCATTCAATGTAGTGATGATGACCGTCTTTTCGCTGACCGCCGAAAACCCTGTCATGCTGTGCGTCTGTGTGTTCCTCACCGGATGCGGCTTTGCCGCCTGCCCCGCCGTGCAGACGCGGCTGATGGATGTCGCGGCCGATGCCCAGACGCTGGCCGCCGCGACCAATCACTCCGCCTTCAACATTGCCAATGCGCTGGGCGCCTGGCTGGGCGGGCTCGTCATTGCCGCCGGCTACGGCTATGGCGCGACCGGCTATGTCGGGGCCGTTACCTCGGCGCTCGGCCTTCTGGTCTTCCTCGTTTCGCTGGCCATCGAAAAGCGGGATGCTGCGGCGCGTGCCGGCAGCCGCTAGCCTGCGACGCGCCCGCTGTGGCGGGCCGCTCACTCAGCCTTGGGGGGCTTACCGAGACCTCGAGAATTAGCTAATAAAGCTTAGGGTCAAACCTCAGTCAAAGCGCGCGGGGGAACATCATGGCAATGACCGATCAGGGACGCGCGGCGTCCCTTACCGATATATTCGCAACACGGTGGTTCGGCTATCTGGCCCGCACCGTCCTGACCTTCATGTTCTGGGGAAGCGGGCTTTCCAAACTCCTCGATTTCCAGGCGGGCATGGCGGAGATGAGCCATTTCGGGCTTGAGCCGGCGGCGCTGTTCAATACCGCTGTGATCATCACCCAGCTCGGCGGCTCGATCCTGATCATCCTCAACCGCTATGCCTGGCTCGGCGCCGGCGCCTTGGCGGTCTTTACCCTGCTGACAATTCCCATCGCCCATAGTTTCTGGGCCATGCAGGAGCCAATGAAGACCCTGGAATTCTACGTGGTGGTCGAGCATATCAGCATTGTCGGCGCGCTGATGCTGGTGGCCTGGAAAAGCCGCTGACCGCAAGACCGCTTAAGGTTCCGGTGTCGAGGCCAATCCGGTTTCGGTCGCGGCATGCGTCTGCGTTCAGACGCGCGCCGTCTCCTGGATGACCACCACCCGATCGCCGACCTTGACGCGACTATAGAGGTCGATCACGTCATGGTTCATCATGCGGACGCAACCGCTCGACATGGCATGGCCGATCGATTGCGGCTGGTTGGTGCCATGAATGCGGAAATGCGTGTCATTGCCGCCGCGATAGAGATACATGGCGCGCGCGCCGAGCGGATTGTTCGGACCGCCGGGCATGCCACCGGCATATTTGAGGTTCTTGTGCGGCTCGCGGCGGATCATGTTCGCCGTCGGCGTCCAGCTCGGCCACTCGGCCTTGCGGCCGACATAGGCGCTGCCGGCAAAGGCCAGCCCTGCCCGGCCGACGCCGACGCCATAGCGCATGGCCCTGCCGTTTTCCATGACGTAATAGAGGCGCCGCGCCGGCGTGTCGACAACCACCGTGCCCGGTTTGTGGCTCGTCTCATAGGCCACTTCCGTGCGGCGCAGCTCCGGCTTGATCCTGTCGATCGGCACCTGTTTCAGCGGGAATTTCTCATCCGGAACGGCGGCGTAATCGGCCTGCGGATTCATGCCGGTGGCAGAACAACCGGCGAGGAACAGCGGAAGGCCAAAGATCAGCCCGCGGCGCGAGATCGACATGATTGTGTCCTTATTGCGGTCAATGTGTGATGACCGCAACTTAAGGAACTTATGGTTAATGAAGCGCTAAGGTACTGCCCGCATTTTCAGTTTCGTGCAAACAGGCAGGCAGGGAGCGGATCTGCGCGGCGCGCGCGCCTCAGCCAAGTGAGGGATTGGACGGGGGCCGAAGCTGACGCGTCAATCGCTGGGGCAAGGCCAGTTTAGAGGCCGCGTCAGGCCCTGCGGCAGAACCGTTCTATCGTCGCCGCAGGAGAGATCGAGCTGTTCCTGGCTGAGGCCGATGGCCTGCGACAGATCGGCGCCTTCGATGCGCGTCAGAAACAGGAAGGCATTGGTGAAGTCGAGCGGGCCTTCGATCTTGGCTCCGCCGAAATTGGCGCGCGACAGATTGGCCGTGACGAAGGCCGTGGGCCCCAAAGCCGCCTCGTTGAAATTGGCGCGGCCCAGCTCGGCCTTGGTGAAATTGGCGTTCTGCAACTGGGCGCCGGCGAAATTGGAGCGCTGAAGCTCGGCATTGACGAAGCTCGCGCCCTGGCCGTTCAGGCCCTGCATCTCGCCGCGATAGCCTTCCACCTTGTCGAAATTGGCGCCCTGGGCATTGGCCTTGGCCAGTGAGGTGCGCAACAGCACGGCCTTGCGCAGATCGGCGCGGGTGAGGTTGCTGCGGCTCAGATCCGTCCGGCTGAGATCGGTGCCGGCGAGGTTTCCGGCTTCCAGATTGCTGCCTTCGAGCATCAGCATGCGCTTGTGGCATTCGCTCCAGTCGATTCCGGGACCCGCATCGGCGCGGCAGCGGCCGACGACCGTTGTCTGCGTCTGGCTGACGATGAACAGCAGGGCTCCGGCCACGGCGATGACGAGGATCAGCAGGCGGCTTCGGCTCGTGAGGATGCGCCGCCAGGCGGACGGCTGGATGTCGCGTTCTTTCCGGTGTCCGGCATATTTCATCGACGTCCTGTCCTGCAGATGCCTTGCCATCCCTCTCTACTCCCTTTCCGGCGCCGCGGGAAGGCCTGCGGGATATCCGCCGGCCCTCCTCCCAACCGCGGCCGCTACATGCTTGGATAGACCGGTCCCTCGCCGCCCTGGGGCGGAACCCAGTTGATGTTCTGGTTCGGATCCTTGATGTCGCACGTCTTGCAGTGCACGCAGTTCTGCGCGTTGATCACATAGACGTCTTCGCCCTCTTTCTCGACCCATTCATACACTCCGGCGGGACAGTAGCGGGCCGAAGGTCCGCCATAGACTCCAAGCTCCGAACGGCGCTGGAGTTCCATATCTTTTACCTGGAGATGGACCGGCTGGTCCTCTTCATGATTGGTATTGGACAGAAAGACCGAGGAGAGCCGGTCGAATGTGAGCACGCCATCCGGCTTCGGATAGTCGATCTTGCGGTGCTTGGCGGCGGGCTCCAGCGCGGCCGCATCCGTCTTGCCGTGCTTCAAGGTGAAGGGCGAAGAGCCGAAGATCTGATTGGTCCACATGTCGAGCGCGCCGAGCGCCACGCCGAATGCGGTGCCGAATTTCGACCAGAGCGGTTTGACGTTGCGGACCCGCTTCAGATCCTTGCCGATGGCGGTGGAGCGCCATTCGTTCTCGATCTCGACCGGCTCGTCATTGGCACGGCCAGCCCCGATCACCGCGGCGATCTTTTCCGCCGCCAGCATGCCGGACAAGACGGCGTTGTGACTGCCCTTGATGCGCGGCACGTTGACGAAGCCGGCCGAACAGCCGATCAGCGCGCCGCCGGGGAAGGAGAGCTTGGGCACCGACTGGTAGCCGCCTTCGGTAATGGCGCGCGCGCCGTAGGAAATGCGCTTGGCACCCTCGAATGTGTCGCGGATCGCCGGATGGGTCTTGAAGAGCTGGAATTCCTCGAAAGGATAGAGCCACGGGTTCTTGTAGTTGAGGTGGATGACGAAGCCCACCGCGACAAGATTGTCATGCAGGTGATAGAGGAAGGAGCCCCCGCCGGTCTTCATGTCCAGCGGCCAGCCGAAGGAATGCTGAACCAGGCCGGGCTTGTGGTTCTGCGGCTTGATTTCCCACAATTCCTTGAAGCCGATGCCGTATTTCTGCGGCTCGCGGCCCTCGTCCAGTTTGAAGCGGGCAATCAGCTGCTTGGCCAGCGAGCCGCGGACGCCTTCGCCGATCAGCACATATTTGCCGAGCAGCGCCATGCCGCGGGTGAAATTGGGACCCGGCTCGCCGTTCTTCTCGATGCCCATATCGCCGGTCGCAATGCCGATGACATTACCGCTCTCGTCATAGAGAACTTCCGTTCCGGCAAAACCCGGATAGATGTCGACACCCAGCGCCTCCGCCTTTTCCGCCAGCCAGCGGCAGACAAGGCCGAGCGAGACGACGTAATTGCCGTGATTGTTCATCAGAGGCGGCATGAAAACGTTCGGCAGGCGTACAGAGCCGGCAGGCCCGAGAAACAGGAACTGGTCGTCGGTGACCGGCGTGGTGAAGGGATGGCCCTCCTCCTCGCGCCAGCCGGGCAGGAGGCGATCAATGCCGATCGGATCGACAACGGCGCCGGAGAGAATATGCGCGCCGACTTCCGCGCCCTTTTCGAGCACCACGACCGACAGGTCCGGATTGACCTGTTTCAGCCGGATTGCGGCCGAAAGGCCTGCTGGGCCGGCACCGACGATCACCACGTCGAATTCCATGCTTTCGCGTTCCGGCAGTTCCATCTGTTCGCTCATCCACTCTCTCCCGCTCGGACTGTCCCGTTATCACCCTCCTCCTTGACAAAAGCCTCTCGCCTTGTCGAGCCACGGAGAAGGGCATCATGCTGTGAAATTTCAGGAACGCCCGTTGACCTGCAAGAATATATTACGTGCACGTAAACGTCAACGACAGGCAGTCTCCGGCCCCGGCCCGCCGGTCATGGTCAGCCTGTCCGCTCCAGTTCGAAAAAGAAGGTTCGCGCCTCGCCTTCCACCGCCATGGCGCCCATGATCCGGTCCTCATCAAGCCGCCGGAAATGGTCGGTGATCGGCTTGCGATCATAGACCATTGCAAGGCTTTGCACGCCGCGATAGCGCTCCAGCCGAAGCGAGGCGACGGGACCGTAAGCCCTCAATCGCCGCACGAGATGGGAGAAGAGGTTCTGCGCGGCGCGGCTGCGGCCGAAGCGTGGCGCATGGAGGGCCAGCACAAGCGGGATCCTGGCGGGATCGACCGGCACCAGCCGGTCCTCTCCCCAGCGAAACAGCAGGGCATCGGCGCGACGGTCAGCGTGAAAGCGCTTGCCGTACCATCCGAGATTTTCCAGCACGCCATCCAGCGGGTGATGGCTCGGAAGGCTCCGCCCCTGCCAGAGGCCGGTCACTTGCGAAGGCAGGAGCGGCGGCAGGCTGTCGAACACGGCAAAGGCGGCGGTTTCGTCGTCAAAGGAGGTCAGATCGCTCATGTCCTCAAGATAGGGCCCGGCCCCGGCTTTCGACAGAGGCGCAGGCGGCCTTTCGCCCTGCCGACGGGGCTTGGTTCTGGGTCAAAACGCCTGTCAAGCCATTTGCAGCAGGCCGCAGCCTTTTCCCGACCGGCCAGCCGCGTTAAGTTCACCTCTCAAACCCATGATTGCATCAGGAAGGAAGACCCATGGATTTCGGCATTTCCGGCAAGCGCGCCCTCGTGCTCGCCTCCTCTCGCGGACTTGGCCTCGGCATTGCCAGGGCGCTTGCTGCAGAAGGCGCGCATGTTCTCTTGTGCGGGCGCAGCGGTGATACGCTGGCGCAGAATTGCGAGGCCATCAATGCGGCGGGCAAGGGCAAGGCGGAATGGGTCTGGGCGGATCTCGGCGAGGACGATGCCGTCGTCAATCTGCAGAAGGCGGTACAGGAAAAGCTCGGCGGCCTCGATATTCTGGTCAACAATACCGGCGGCCCGACGCCCGGCACGTCCGAGGACATGAGCGTGGAAAAACTGGAAAGCTTCTTCCAGACCATGGTGCTGCGGGTCATCGCCCTGACCAATGCCTTCCTGCCGGCCATGAAGGAACAGGGTTTTGGCCGCATTCTCACCGTTGCCTCTTCCGGCGTGGTGGAGCCCATCCCCAACCTTGCTTTGTCCAATACGCTGCGCGGCGCGCTTGTCGGCTGGAACAAGACCCTGGCAACCGAAGTCGCCTCCTTCGGCATCACGGCCAATATGATCCTGCCCGGCCGCATCCACACCGACCGGATCGACGAACTGGACGGCGCCAATGCCAAGCGGCAGGGCAAGAGCCTCGACGAGGTGCGGGCCGCCTCGATCAAGAGCATCCCGGCCGGCCGTCTGGGCACCACCGAGGAATTCGGCGCCGTGGGTGCCTTCCTCTGCTCCGTGCCGGCCGCCTATGTGACCGGCAGCATGATCCGCGTCGACGGCGGGGCTGCCAAATCGCTCTGACCTCCTGCCGATGATCCTGGCGCCCATCCTTCAGGGTCGAAACTCAATCAGGATTTGGCGCATGGCAGGATTTGGCGCATGGCAGGATTTGGCGCATGGTATGAGAGAAACTCGTTCAGTTCGAGGAGCGAAGCCGCCGGTGGATCCGACAGGCATCGAGGCTTCGCGACGCGGAATAGAACGATTTTCGCCATATCCCTACGGGACGCGAGAATGCCCCGGCCGGGCCTCAGCACGGCCGGGCCGGATGCCCGAACTGGATAATCGGAGCCGGACGACCGGAGCTGCCGATCGACATTACCGAAGTTTAAGATGATTTTTCGCCCGTTCAGGCGTTCCCTGACCCTGCGGATTGCCGCAGTGCAGCAGATACCACTCCCTGACGCTTTCGGGCTCCTCCATGAAAAAAACCTGGATCTTCCTCGGCATTTTAGCCTTCGGCGCCGGTGGCGCCTGGTGTCTTCGCGATCGCCTTCCCGCCCTTCTGGAGAGCCCGTTTCACCTTCTGGCCGCGCAATCGCCCTCTTCCTCCGCCTCTTCCTCCACTTTGCCTTCCGCAATGCCAGCGGATGGCGCCAGCCATGTCTCTGGCGATGGCAGGAGCGGCACAAATGGAGAGGCAGGCGGCCGGTCGGGGCAGTCCGGCCATGCGGGCGATCCGGCACAGGGGCGCCGCAGCGGCGGGCCGCTGACGGTGCGCACCGAGGCGGTGACCCTTGGCCGGCTGGCGCTCGACGTGCCGGCCAACGGCTTTGCCCAGGCGGCCGATACGACGGTGATCTCGGCCGTGCAGCCGGGCCTGCTCGTTGAAGTCGTCGCGCGCGACGGCGAGGAGGTGGCGGCGGGCGCGCTGATTGCGCGGCTGGAGGACCGCACCGCCCAGGCCAGCATAGCCAAGGATCAGGCCAATCTTGCAGCGACGGCGCAAGCCTTGCCGGGGCCGAGGCGGCGCTGCAGAGGGCCAATACGCTGCTGAAGCAGAATGTTCAGTCAGAGCAGGGATATGAACAGGCAAAGGCGGCGCGCGATATCGCCGCGGCGAAGCTTGCGGCAGACCAGGCAATGCTGTCCGCCGACCAGGTGGCGCTGGAGCATACCGAAATCCGCGCGCCCTATGCCGGCCGTCTCGGCGATATCACCGTCAGTCCCGGCGCCTATCTCAGCGCCGGCGCCAGCCTTGTCACCATCACGCGCTACAACCCGATCTCGATCGCCTTCCGGCTGCCGCAGCGCTACCTGCCGGACCTGCGTCGCGGCCTCGACGACAGGGCTAAGGTGGATGCCGATCCGGCCGCGACGGGCGGCAGCGCCGATCGCGGTGTGCTCTCCTTCTTCGACAACAGCATTGATGAAACGTCCGGCACCGTGCTTGCCAAGGCCGAGTTCGAAAACGCCAAGGGCACGCTCTGGCCCGGCCAGAACGTCAACGTGACCGTTCATTTCCGGCCGGACGAACAGGAGATCCTGGTGCCGAGCGTTTCGGTGCGTCAGGGTGCGGAAGGCTCCTTCGTCTATACGGTCGATGAGAGCGGTCGCATCCGCGCCAAAAGCGTCACGGTCGGGCGTTCCAATGACGGTCGGACCTCCATCCTCTCCGGCCTTGCGCAGGGCTGGCATGTGGTGGTCGAGGGACAGGTGCAGCTTGCCGATGGGCAGCATGTGATCGAGCAATTTGCCGGCGATCCGCCGCTGCCGGTCGCCAATGCCGCGGCACTGAGCGGGGTGGCGCAGCCATGATCCCGCAATTTTGCATCAACCGGCCGGTCGCAACCATCCTCCTGGCCCTCGGACTGGTGCTGGCGGGCCTTGCCGGCTATCGGCAATTGCCCGTCGCCGCTTTGCCCAAGGTGGATTTTCCGACCATCAATGTCTCGGCCTCGCTGTCCGGCGCATCGCCGGAAACCATGGCGACCTCGGTCGCGACGCCGCTGATCAAGAAATTCGAGACCATCCCCGGCATAACCGAGATCAGCGCGACGAACGCCCTGGGCAGCACCTCGATCGTTCTGCAATTTGACCTGGACCGCAATATCGATTCCGCCGCAGCCGATGTACAGGCGGCCATTTCCCAGGCGACCCGGCAACTGCCGAGCAATATGACGACGGCACCAAGTTACCGCAAGACCAATCCGGCCGATGCGCCGATCCTGCTGCTGACGATCGATTCGGGGGAAATGCCGCGATCCAAGGTGGACGAGATCGCGCAGAACGTGGTGTCGCCGCTGCTCTCCACCTTGCCGGGCGTGGCCGAGGTGGGGATTTACGGCTCCCAGACCTATGCCGTGCGGATCGGGCTGGATCCGGGCGCCCTGCAGGCCCGCGGGCTGGGGGTCGACAGCGTCACGAGCGCGATCGCCGGCGCCAACAACCAGGCGCCGGTCGGCACGCTGCAGACGGCGGATCAGCGGCTGACCATCGACGCGCGGACGCAGCGTATCGATGCGGACGAGTTCCGCTCGCTGGTAATCGCCACCAGGAACGGCGCGCCGATCCATCTCGGCGATGTGGCCCGTGTCGAGGATAGCGTCGCCAATCTCGATGCCGGCAGCTGGTTCGACGGCAAGCGATCGATCATCCTGGCCGTGCAGCGCCAGCCCGATGCCAATACGGTCGAGGTCGTCAAGGCGATCAAGGCGAAGTTGCCGGCGCTTGCGGAGCAACTTCCGCCTTCGGTGCATCTCACTGTGATGAACGATGCCTCGCTGGCCATCGACGAGGCGATCAAGGATGTGCAATTCACCCTGTTCCTGACGATCGGTCTCGTCATCCTGGTGATCTACCTGTTCACAGGCCATCTGGCCGCCACGATCATTCCGGGACTTGCCGTGCCGCTTTCGCTGATCGCCACCTTCGGCGCCATGCATGTGCTCGGCTACAGCATCGACAATATCTCCCTGCTCGGGCTGACGCTGTCGGTCGGGCTTGTGGTGGACGATGCGATCGTGATGCTGGAAAACATCCTGCGCCTGCATGAGGAAGGGCTGCCGATGCGCGCGGCGGCCCTGCAGGGTGCGGCAGAGGTCAGCTCCACCATCCTGTCCATGTCCGTTTCACTGGTGGCCGTCTTCATTCCCATCCTGCTGATGGGCGGCGTCGTGGGCCGGCTGTTCAACGAATTCGGCATGGTTGTGACGCTCGCCATCATGGCCTCGGCGCTGGTTTCGCTGACCGTGACGCCGATGCTCGCTGCCAGGCTGTCATCGCACCGCTCCCGCCCGCCCATGCTCATCCGCTGGTTCGATCGCGGGTTTGACTGGACGCTCAAGGGCTATGAACGCTCGGTCTTCTGGTGTCTCAGGCACCGCTCGCTGGTGATGCTGTGCTTTCTCGCCACGGTCGCGGCCTCGGCCTGGCTGTTCGTCGCCCTGCCCTCCAGCTTCTTTCCGCAGGAGGACACGGGACGCCTGTCGATCTCCACCCGGGCGCGCGAAGACATATCCTATACGGCCATGCAGGACCTGCAGGCACAGGTTGCCGCGATCGTCCGGGCCAATCCCGCCGTCGCGCATGTCACCTCGATTGTCGGCGGCAATGCCCGCAGCCCGCTCAACAACGGCACCATGTTCGTCGAGCTGAAGCCCAAGGCGGAGCGGCCGCCTCTGGTGCAGACGATTGACGCCCTGCGCAAGGCGACCTCTGCGGTGGCGGGCATGCGAACCTACATCAACCCGCAACAAAGCCTTCGCTTCGGCGGCCGCAGCACCGCCAGCCAATATCAGCTGGTAATTCAGGCGCTGAATGCCACCACCACCAGCCAGTGGGCCGACACGATGCAGGCGGCAATGCGCCGCGATCCGCTGTTTGCCGACGTGACCTCCGATGCACAGAACAGCGCGATCTCCGCCGATATCAGACTGGACATGGACAAGGCCGCGGCCTTCGGCATCACCAATGACCAGCTGCGAAAGACGCTGGAGATGGCCTTTGGCGGCTACACGGCGGCGCAGATCCAGTCGACCGGCGACAGTTACGACGTCATCGTCGAATTCGACCGGTCGCGGCCCGTCGACGATCAGCTGCTGCGCGATATCAATATCCTGTCGTCACGGACGGGTGCGCTGGTGCCGCTGTCCAGCTTCGCCACGGTGACGCGCAGGCCGGCCCCGGTCACCATCAACCAGACGGGCCAGCTGGTATCGACCACCGTATCCTTCAACCTGCCGGACGGCGTATCGCTCAGCGATGCCACGGCACGAATCGATGCCATCAGGCAGCAGGTGAACATGCCGAGCGACGTGTTCATCTCCTATGGCGGCAATGCCGCCGTCTTCAAGCAGAGCCAGGGCAATACGCCGCTGCTGATCCTGGCAGCGGTGATCACCATCTATGTCGTGCTCGGCGTCCTGTACGAGAGCTTCATCCATCCGCTGACCATCCTGTCCGGCCTGCCGGCAGCAGCCTTCGGAGCCCTGGTCGCCCTCAAGGTGATGGATTTCGATCTCTCGGTCATCGCCCTGATCGGTCTCCTGATGCTGATCGGCATCGTCAAGAAGAATGCGATCATGATGATCGATGTGGCGGTGGAGCTGATGCGGGACAAGGCCATGCCGCCCGCCGAAGCCATTGCCGAGGCCTCGGTGCGACGCTTCCGGCCGATCATGATGACGACCTTCTGCGCCCTGCTCGGGGCGCTGCCCATCGCTCTCGGCTCCGGCGCAAGCTCGGAGCTGCGCCAGCCGCTGGGCGTCGCCGTGGTGGGCGGGCTGGTCGTCTCGCAAATGCTCACCCTGTTCATCACGCCGGTGATCTTCCTGCAGATGGACCGCCTCGGCACCTTTCTGCAGCGCCTTGTCTCGAAGATCGTCCGGCGGGCTGAGCCGCAGTCTAATGGCTCTGGCGCCTCGCCGCCGCCCGCTCAAGCTCGCGGTTCCGGTGTGGCGGTCTCGCCTGCCGCGGCCGCCGAATAGGATCGCGGCGGCCGGCGCGCGGGGCACGCGCTTTGTCTTGAAATCTTCATCCTGACATGCGATCAGCGCCCCTCACCTGTGTCGGAAGGGCGCTGACCGCTCTTCTATCATAATCCGGGTCGCGGCAATGCCGGGCCCGTCTCACACCATTTTCGTCAGGAAGGATCTCGCCATGGCACGCGCGCTCGGGCTCGATTTCGGCACGACCAATACCGTCTTGGCGCTCGCCGATGCCGGCGGATCCACCACGCATTCCGTGCCCTTCCACAGCAGCGCCGGCGATAGCGACAGCATGCGCACGGCGCTGTCCTTCATGAAGGACAGAGGGCTCGGGGCGGAAGCCCTGAAAGTGGAGGCCGGACAGGCGGCGATCCGCATGTTCATCGACAATCCCGGCGATTGCCGCTTCCTGCAGTCGATCAAGACCTTTGCGGCCAGCGCCGCTTTTCAGGCCACACTGGTCT
The DNA here is from genome assembly GCF_030435705.1 of Rhizobium sp. SSA_523. Taxonomy (NCBI): domain Bacteria; kingdom Pseudomonadati; phylum Pseudomonadota; class Alphaproteobacteria; order Hyphomicrobiales; family Rhizobiaceae; genus Affinirhizobium; species Affinirhizobium gouqiense. The sequence goes on along the minus strand of NZ_CP129382.1, from coordinate 270,088 downwards.
TTGCACGGCGGCAGGCCTTCGAGGATCTCATGGAGATCTTCCTGCGTCGCCTGAAAGCCTATGCCGGAGAGGACTGGCCCACCGAGATTTCGAGGCTGGTGGTGGGACGTCCGGTGCGCTTTGCCGGCGCCAATCCGGATGAGGCGCTTGCCATGCAGCGCTACCAGGCAGCGCTCGAGCGGTTCGGCCTGCCCCAGATCCATTACGTCTACGAACCGGTGGCGGCGGCCTATTATTTCGCCCAGTCGCTGACGCAGGATGCCAATGTGCTGGTGGCGGATTTCGGCGGCGGCACCACCGACTATTCACTGATCCGCTTCGAACGCCAGGCCGGCATCTTGCGCGCCATCCCCATCGGCCATTCGGGCGTCGGCATTGCCGGCGATCACTTCGATTTCCGGCTGATCGACAACCTGGTCTCGCCCGAAATTGGAAAGGGCAGCCATTTCAAGAGCTTCGGCAAGGTTCTGGATGTTCCGGCCGGCTATTACGCGAATTTCGGCCGCTGGAACCAGCTGTCGATCTTCAAGACGACGCGCGAATTCGCCGATCTGCAATCGCTCGTCCGCTCGGCCACCGAACCGGAAAAGCTGGAGCTCTTCATCGACCTGATCGAACATGATGAGGGATACCCGCTCTATCAGGCGATCTCCGCCATCAAAATGGCGCTGTCGGAGCAGGAGGAGGCGGAGTTTCACTTCGCGCCGCTCGGCAGGGCCGGCCGCAAGACCGTCAGGCGGCGCGATTTCGAGAGCTGGATCGCCGACGATCTGACACGAATCGAGGATGCGCTGGACGAGGTGCTGACGAAGACCCGCACGCCGGCGGACGAGATCGACAAGGTCTTCCTCACCGGCGGTTCGTCTTTCGTGCCGGCCGTGCGCGACATCTTCAGGCGCCGCTTCGACGACCGGCGGATCGAAAGCGGCGGCGAATTGTTGTCGATCGCCCATGGTCTGGCGCTGATCGGCGAAAGCGGTGATGTTGGACAGTGGGTGGCGTGATCGGCGCTTTATCCTTGCGCCTCCTTCCGGTAAGCTCAGCCCCATGACCCCTGCCAGCGAACTCTCTTTGCCGCAATTGAAGGCGCTTTTGCAGTATTACGCCGATAGCGGCGTCGACTGGCTGCTGGAAGAGACGCCGGTCGACCGCATTGCCGAATTCGATGCGCAAAAGGCGGCGCGGGCGGCGGACATCCGGACGCGACCGGCGGTGAAGCCCGAAGCGGCCCCTGCAAGCCAGCCCTATGCGGCCGAAGCCTATGCAAACGACACCCGCTCGAACGAAACTTATGCGAGCGAGGCAGGCGCCGCAGCATCTGCCGCCTCCGAGCGGAGCCGGCCGGGCAAGGAGCGGATACAGGCCGCGGGGCGCGCCACCACAGCGGCAATGCCGACGGTTGCCGTTCCCGATGCAGAAGCCGTGGCTGCCGCAAAGGCGGCTGCGACGGCCGCCCGGACGCTTGGCGAGCTGAAGGACGCAATCGAGGGCTTTTCCGGCTGCAACCTGAAGGCCGGTGCCCGCTCCACCGTCTTTGCCAGCGGCAGTCCCACATCCGGTATCATGGTGATCGGCCCCATGCCCTCGGCAGATGACGATCGCGACGGCATGCCCTTTGCCGGGCGTCTCGGGCAGATGCTCGACCGGATGCTGTCGGCCATCGGCCTGTCTCGGGAGACGGTGCTTCTCACCAATGTGCTGCCCTGGCGACCGCCCGGCAACCGGCAGCCCTCGCCGGCGGAAATCGACATCTGCCGCCCCTTCATCGAAAGGCAGGTGGCGCTGGCGGAGCCGACCCATCTGCTGCTGCTAGGCAATTTTCCCGCCCGCTTCTTCCTCGACGCCGACAGCACGATCTTCTCGCTGCGTGGCGCCTGGCATGAGGTGCGCCTTGCGGGGCTCACCATGCAGGCCATGGCCAGCCTGCATCCGCAGGATCTGATCACCGCGCCCGCCAACAAGGCGCTGGCCTGGCAGGATCTGCTGCTTTTTCGCCAGGGCCTGCCCAAGCTTTGATCAACCTTAACGTTTTATGAAACGTGCCATGCAAAATGCGCATGGCAGCGCCGCTTCCGGCGAGCTTGTCGAATCTATGTTGCGCTGCAATATTACCGGAGTGTCTTGGGAGGAACAGATTTAGGAACCAAGGCCATGACCACGCGCATCCGCCCTATCCATTCCGGTTTCGAGACCCTGCGTCTTGCCGGCCTGTCGCCCCGCTCCACGCCGGGCTACCACAATTTCGGCTCCATCACCAACGAGCAGATCTCTGCCCGCGCCTATGTGCGCAGGACAGGTGCCGTCCGCCCGGCGGCGATCTTCACCGATTTCCGTGAACGGTGAGGTGATGCCCATGCTAAGCGCCCTGCACGCCTTGAGCCATGCGGTCGGGTCCATTGGAACGGCCGTGCGCGCCAGTTCGGAATATAGCGCCGCTGCCTCGCACTCCACCGCCAAGCAGCGTGATCCTCGCTCGGGTGATCTGCGCGCCATTCCGCTCTAAGGCTTTTCCGGAGCCGGTACGGAGCCGATGTGGACCCGATGTGGAGCCTGTCCGGCCCTGATCCGGACCTGACCCCAGCCTCGTCCGGATCTTGTCCGGTCTTGCAAGCGGTTCTGCCGGCCTGTTGCGCCAGCCTCTCCGAGGCCGCTCTTGACCCCTTTCGGTCACGCCGGCGGTGACGAGGCCTTTCGGGCCGCCTTGCGTTCCAGTCCCAGCTGATGCTCGCGATAGATGATGAAAATCCCGGCCGAGACGGTGATGCTCGTTCCCAGAAGCATCTGCCATGTCGGGACGTCGCCGAACAGGAAATAGGCGATGACAATGCCGAGGATGATTGACGAATAGTCGAAGGGCGCGACCGTCGACACATCGGCATGGCGATAGCTCTCGGTCAGGAAAATCTGCCCCAGCCCGCCGCAAAACCCCGCTCCCACAAGAAACAGCTTGTCGTCGAGCCCCAGTTCGGCCCAACCGAAGGGATAGCTGATCAATGACAGGACCGAGGCCGTCAGCGAGAAGAAGACGACGATCGTCGCCGTCTTTTCCGTGGTGACCAGCTGGCGCGTCTGCACCATGGCAAGCCCGCCGATCACGGCCGACAGGAGCACCGCCAGCGCACCGCTTGCCTGGCTGGCAGCCATGCCACCCTGCTCGAACATGGACAGTTTGGGCCAGGAAATGATGAGGACGCCGAAAATTCCGAGTGCGACGGCGGTCCAGCGATAGATACGCACCCTTTCCTTGAGGATCAGCGCCGCGAAGATGACCGCCATCAGCGGCGAGGCATAGCCGATGGCAATTGCGTCCGGCAGCGGCAGCTGGATCAATCCGTAAAAGCCGCAGGCCATGGCCATGACGCCGAGAAGGCCGCGCTTGAGATGCCCGAACGGGCTCTGCGTGCGAAAGGCGGTGTTGAGTTCACGCCGCACGGCGAGATAGCCGAAGATCGGCACCAGCGCAAAGGCGGAACGGTAGAAGGTGATCTGGCCGGCCGGAATGCCCTCCCCTGCGGATTTGATGCAGGTCTGCATGGCAAGGAAAACAATGACCGAAATGACTTTCATCGCGATCCCCCGCAGGGGATTTTGCGCTTCGAACGGCATGCGGCAGGCTCACGGCAGGAGGCAACAGGACGGGCGGCAGAAACGGTGGCAGAAAAGGTGGCAGAGCGGACGGACGAAATGATGGCGGAAAAGATGGCGGAAAGACGGGTCGAAAGAAGGGCAGACAGCGAGGCGGAAGGGGCGGCAAAGCCCTTTGCAGGCGGTGCGTCGCGACTACAGTAATAGCAAGCAGGGGTTGTCTGTCATCACGACTTGTGATCAATCCATCAAAATTTCTGCAGGACCTGAACCATCGGCTGCGGCCGGCCGGATCAAGTGTTATTTTTCGGCACAGCTTTAGCAATCGTTCAGTTTTTGGATGCAATAGTGCCAAGAAACTGTCGTGTTACATCGACGCCAAAACAACCTGCAAGTCCAGCACCCGGGAACAACATGCGAACAGATACGGGCCAGATCATTCATCTGGCGGACTACCGCCCCACTGATTTCGTACTGGAACGCGTGGATCTCACTTTCGAACTGGACCCGACAGCGACACGGGTGGAATCGCGCCTGATCTTCCACCGGCGCGACGGCGTGGATGCCGGCCTGCCTCTGGTCCTCGACGGCGACGATCTCTCGATGACCGAGCTGCGGCTAGACCAGATCGAGCTGCCGGCTTCGCAATTCGACGCGCGCGCCGATCAGCTGATCATCCGCGACCTGCCGCAGAGCGCGCCTTTCGAGGTGACGGTCGTGACCGTGCTCAATCCTGAGGCCAACACGCAGCTGATGGGCCTTTACCGCACCAACGGCGTCTATTGCACCCAGTGCGAGGCGGAGGGCTTCCGCCGCATCACCTATTTCCCCGACCGCCCGGATGTGCTGGCGCCCTACACGGTGACGATTATTGCCGACAAGGCCACCAATCCGGTGCTTCTGTCGAACGGCAATTTCCTCGGCGGCGGCAATTACGACGAGGGCCGGCATTTCGCCGCCTGGTTCGACCCTTTCCCGAAGCCGAGCTATCTGTTTGCGCTTGTCGCCGGCGATCTGGGCGTCGTTGAGGACAGTTTCACCACCCAGTCGGGCCGGGATGTCGCGCTGAAGATCTATGTGGAGCACGGCAAGGAGCCGCGCGCCGCCTATGCCATGGACGCGCTCAAGCGCTCGATGAAATGGGACGAGGAGCGCTTCGGCCGCGAATACGACCTCGACATCTTCATGATCGTCGCCGTCTCCGATTTCAACATGGGGGCGATGGAAAACAAGGGCCTGAACGTCTTCAACGACAAATATGTTCTCGCCGATCCAGAGACCGCCACCGATCAGGATTATGCCAATATCGAAGCGATCATTGCGCATGAATATTTCCACAACTGGACCGGCAATCGCATCACCTGCCGCGATTGGTTCCAGCTGTGCCTGAAGGAAGGGCTGACGGTCTATCGCGACCACGAATTCTCGGCCGATATGCGCTCGCGCGCGGTCAAGCGCATTGCCGAAGTACGGCATCTGAAGGCGGAGCAGTTTCCCGAAGATGCCGGTCCGCTCGCCCATCCGGTGCGCCCGACGACCTATCGCGAGATCAACAATTTCTACACGACGACCGTGTATGAAAAGGGCTCCGAAGTCACCCGCATGATCGCGACGCTTCTGGGCCGCGACGGTTTCAAGAAGGGGATGGACCTCTATTTCGAACGCCATGACGGCGAGGCCGCCACGGTGGAGGATTTCGTCCGCTGCTTTGCCGATGTGAGCGGGCGCGATCTCAGCCAGTTCTCGCGCTGGTATCACCAGGCCGGCACGCCGCTCGTCACGGCCTCCGGGGACTATGATGCGGCCCGGCAGATCTTCACGCTGTCCCTGCAGCAGATGGTGCCGGCAACGCCCGGCCAGCCGGTGAAGGAGGCCATGCATATTCCGCTGTCCTTCGCGCTGATCCTCGACAACGGCACCACGGCGGAACCGAGCGCCGTCGATGGCGGCGAGGTGACCGGCGATGTGCTGCACCTGACGGAGCGCGCGCAGACCTTCACCTTCTCCGGCATTGCCTCGCGTCCGGTCCTGTCGCTCAATCGCGGCTTCTCGGCGCCGATCAACCTGGAATTCAAGCAGACGCCAGCAGATCTGGTGCATATTGCCCGCCATGACACCGACCAGTTCTCCCGCTGGCAGGCGCTGACGGATCTGGCTCTGCCCAACCTCCTGCAGGCCGCCCGCGACATCCGCAGCGGCAAGGAGATCAGCTGCGATCCGGCCTTCATCTCTGCCCTTCTGGAAGCGGCAGCCGACGAGAGCCTGGAGCCGGCCTTCCGGGCTCAAGCGCTTGCTCTGCCGAGCGAGTCCGACATGGCGCGCGAACTGGGCGGCAATAATGATCCGGATGCGATCCACGCCGCCCGGCACGGCATTATCGAACGCATTGCCAAGGCCGGCCGGCCGGTCTTCGAAACGCTGTTGTCCCAGATGCGGATCGAGGGTCCCTTCACGCCGGATGCCGATGGCGCCGGCAAGCGGGCGCTGCGCAACAGCGCGCTCTCCTACCTCTCCTATGTCGAGGGGGGCGCCGCACGCGCGACGGACGCCTTCAACACCGCCGACAACATGACGGATATGGTGCAGGCCCTTACCATTCTCGCACATCGCTTCCCGGATGCGACGGAAACGGCCGAGGCGCTTTCCGCTTTCCTCCAGCGCTTCGAGGAAAATCCGCTTGTGCTCGACAAATGGTTCGCCATCCAGGCGACCATACCGGGCCGGGATGCGCTTGCACGGGTCAAGGCGCTGCTCCAGGATGCCCGCTATGTCGCAAGCAATCCCAATCGCGTCCGGTCGCTGGTCGGCGCCTTTGCCTTCTCCAACCCCACCGGCTTCAACCGCGCCGATGGCGAAGGCTACCGTTTCCTGGCGGAGCAGATCCTGATGATCGATCCCCGCAACCCGCAATTGGCGGCGCGGATCCTCACCTCCATGCGCTCCTGGCGCTCGCTGGAATCGGTGCGCGCCGATCAGGCCCGCACCGTCCTGGCCGAGATCCAGCGCCATTCGGGACTGTCGACGGATGTGCGTGATATCGTCGAGCGCATGCTGACGGCCTGATGCAAGGGCGCGATGATCTTGAGGAGAGGCGGCCAATCGGCCGCCTTTTTTGTGCAAACCGTCGGGCGATGTCTTAAAATTTTATTACAGCGGCTCTGGACAAGGCGAATCCTCGATGATTCACTGTCCTCAGATCGCAAGCGGCATTGCGAATCACTGACGAGGGATCATCCGGAATTATGGCGGACGTGCAACGGGAAACCGCGGCCGAAGGACGGTTGCGTTCGAAATTTCCGGATCAGTTGTCGTTTGGCAGTCTGTTTCACAAGGGTTTTTCGACATCGCTGCGGCGGCAGCTGAGCCGGTTTCCGACGACGGAGATCTGGCTGAAACGATCGATTCCGATCCTCATCATCGCCTTTCTGGCGGTCGTCGCGGCCTCGCGCATGATGGGCCTCCTGTCGGAGCGCACGCGCATGGAGGAATCCGCGCGCCAGACGGTGGCGCTCCTGGTTTCGGCAAGCTCCGCTGCCTTTGCCGAGCATGAGACCTACCTCGCCTCCGCCAATCGCGCCGGCGCCGAACAGCGCCTGGCACTTTTCCTGCCGCAGGCGCAGATGGATCCCGCCGCCATGGTGCTGCTGGTCGATTCGACCGGCCGGATCTTCGGCGGATCGCCGAATGCCGCGGCCTATACGGGCCTGCGCTTCTCCTCCATCCTGCCGGAAATGGTGGCGCGCCAGCGCTTCGGCGGCGCGGACGGCGTGATCGAGACCGCGTTCAACGACATGCCGCATTATGCGGCCATGCGCAGCCTTGGCGGCGGATTGGTGGTTGCCTCCTATTCTCTGGAGACGATCGAGCTATTCTGGCGCCAGCAGGTGTCGCTGAACGTCACGCTGTTCACCGGCATTTCGTCCGTCCTGCTGGTCATCCTCTATGCCTATTACCTGCAGGTGAAGCGGGCGCGGGATGCCGACGAGATCTTCATGGAATCCAATGTGCGGGTGGAAACCGCCTTGGCGCGCGGCCGATGCGGGCTTTGGGATTTCGACCTCACCAATCGCCGCCTCTTCTGGTCGCGCTCCATGTATGACATGCTCGGCCTGCCGCCGGGCGAGAATGTCATGTCGTTCAGCGAGGCGGCGCGGATGATGCATCCGGCCGACGGCAATCTCTTTGCGCTTGCCCGCGCGGTCGGACGCGGCAATGCCCGCCAGATCGACCAGGTTTTTCGCATGCGCCATGCGAGCGGCCATTATGTCTGGATGCGGGCGCGCGCGCAGGTCATGCATACGGCGCCCGGCCGGGCGCATGTGATCGGCATCGCCATGGACGTGACCGAACAGCACCGGCTGGCCCAGCGCTATGCCGAGGCCGATCAGCGGCTTGCCGATGCCATCGAATGCACCTCGGAAGCCTTCGTTCTCTGGGATAAGAATGACCGGCTGGTCATGTGCAATACCCATTACCAGCAGGCCTATGGCTTGCCGGACAATGTGCTGGTGCCCGGCACCGAGCGCGGCGCGCTGATGGCCGCGGCCGCTCGCCCTGTCATCGAGCGGCGCATTGCCGATCCCGATATCAGCGGCTTTTCGCGCACCACGGAAGTTCAGCTCGCCGATGAACGCTGGCTGCAGATCAATGAGCGCCGCACCCGCGATGGCGGCATGGTCTCGGTCGGCACCGATATCTCGCTTCTGAAGCGCAACCAGGAGCGCCTGCGCGAATCCGAACGGCGCCTGATGGCCACCATCAACGATCTCTCGGCCTCGCAGCGCAAGCTTGAGCGGCAAAAGGCCGAGCTTTCGGTGGCCAATGCCAATTATCAGGCTGAGAAGGAGCGCGCAGAGGCCGCCAACAAGGCGAAATCGGAATTCTTGGCCAATATGAGCCACGAATTGCGCACGCCGCTGAACGCCATTCTCGGTTTTTCCGAAATCCTGCTCGCCGGCATGTTCGGGCCGGTGGGCTCGCCGAAATACAGCGAATATGCGCGCGATATTCACGAGAGCGGCAAGCATCTCCTGAACGTCATCAACGATATCCTCGACATGTCGAAGATCGAGGCCGGCCACATGGTCATCCACCGCGAAAGCATCGACCTTGCGCCGCTGATCGAGGAGAGCGTTCGCCTGACCTCCATACAGGCGCAGGAGAAATCGGTGGCCGTCACCCAGCGCGTGGATGCCGGCCTGAGCATGCTGGGCGACAGGCGCGCCATGAAGCAGATCTTCCTCAACCTGCTTTCCAATGCGGTGAAATTCAACAATGAAGGCGGCCGGGTGGAGCTGCGCGCCCGCAAGAGCGAGGCCGGTCTCTGGCTGGTGATTGCCGATACCGGCATCGGCATTCCGAAATCGGCCCTCGGCAAGATCGGCCATCCGTTCGAACAGGTGCAGAGCCAATATGCCAAGAGCAAAGGCGGCTCGGGACTGGGCCTCGCCATCTCCCGCTCGCTCGTCTCGCTGCATGGCGGCACCATGCGCATCCGCTCGCGGGTGAACAAGGGCACCGTCGTCGCCCTGTTCATTCCTCAGTCGGCCGAACCTTGCCGGAGAGACATGCCTGAAACACGGAGCGAACGGCTTTTGACCTCCGCTTGATTTCCGCTTCCACAAGCTTCAGGGTCGGCTGATCGGCCGCCGTGCAGAGGCGCTCGATCAGGCCGGCTGGCGCATCCTTCTCATCGAAATCATTGCCCACGCACAGGCGGATGATCTGCGACAATTCGGTATAGAAGGACAGCGCGGAGACGCAGGTGTCCAGATCGTCGGCGCTCAACAGGGCCTGGCCATGGCGGCGAAGGGCCGTGGCCGTACCGCTTTCGGGCTGGGATCCCGGCGTCGGATCATTCGCATCCGGCGCGACAAGCCGCGCATATTGCGCCAGAAACTCGATATCGATCAGGCCGCCGGGGATGAGTTTCATGTCCCAGCCGCTTCCCGGCGGCTTCTCCTTTTCGATGAGCGCGCGCATGTCCGCGACATCGGCGGCGATTTTTGCCCGGTCGCGCGGCGCTGCCAGGGTCTCGGCGATCACCGCCTCGGCCTCCTGCACCAGACTTGGCTCGCCGCACACCATGCGGGCACGGCTGAGGGCCATATGCTCCCAGGTCCAGGCCTCTTCCTGCTGATATTTGCGAAAGGCATTGATGCGCGTCGCGACCGGCCCCTTATTGCCGGACGGCCGCAGCCGCAGATCCACTTCGAAAACGATGCCTTCGGCGGTCGGGGCCGAGAGGGCGGCGATCAGGCGCTGGGTCACCCGCGTGAAGTAGCGCGAGGCATCGATCGGCTTGGCGCCGTCGGAGCCCTGCGCCCCCTCCTCGTAATCATAGAGCAGAATGAGATCGACATCCGATCCAGCCGTCAGCTCGTAACTGCCGAGCTTGCCCATGCCCATGATCGCCACGCGCCCGCCCGGGTAATCGCCATGCGCCTGCGCCATCTCGTCCAGCACGGCCGCAAGCGCCTGCTCGATGACGAGATCGGCGAGATCGGTAAAGGCGCGGCCGGCCTGTGTGCCGCTGATGGCACCCGTCAGAAGCCGGATGCCGATCAGGAAGCGCTGCTCGGCCGTGAAGATCCGCAGGCGGTCGAGACTGTCCTCATAATGCCGGGCGCCGCCGACAAAGGTCTCCAGGCGCTCGGCCAGGTAATAGCGCGTCGGGATCTCCGCCATCAGGCCGGGGTCCAGCATGCCGTCGAAGACATGCGGCCGGGCGGCGATGATATCGGCCAGCCGCGGCGCCGCCGCCATGATCATCACCATCAGCGACAAAAGGCCTGGATTGTTGCCGAGGAGCGAAAAGAGCTGGATGCCGGCCGGCAGGGCCTTCAGGAAGCCGTCAAAGCGCAGCAGCGCATCATCGGCGCGCTTGCTGCGACCGAAGGCGGTGAGAAGATCCGGCATGAGTTCAGTCAGCCGCTCGCGCGCTTCCACCGACTGGGTGGCGCGATAGCGGCCGTTATGCCAGGTGCGGATGACGCGCGACATGTCGGCCGGGCGTTCGAAGCCGAGCCTGGACAAAGTGTTCAGCGTCTCCGGATCGTCGTTCTGGCCGGTGAAGACGAGATTGCCCTCGCCGGCGGAGAGCTTGGCCTCCTGCTCGAAGAGCTCCGCATAGCGCCGCTCGACGAGACGCAGCACCTCGACCAGCCGGTCGCTGAACTGCGCCGTATCGGCGAAGCCCAGCATATAGGCGATGCGTTTCAGCTCGGTCTCGGTTTCCGGCAGCCGGTGCGACTGCTCGTCCCGGACCATCTGGATGCGATGCTCCACGTCGCGCAGGAACCAGTAGGCCTTTGTCAGCTCGCTGGCGATGTCGGGGCGGATCCAGCTTGCCTCGGCCAAAGCGGCAAGCGCCTTCTCCGTCTGGCGCTGGCGCAGATCCGGCATCCGCCCGCCAGCGATCAGCTGCTGCGTCTGAGCGAAGAATTCGATCTCGCGGATCCCGCCCCGGCCGAGCTTGACGTCATGGCCCTTGACTGCGATCGCGCCATGGCCCTTATGCGCATGGATCTGCCGCTTGATCGAATGAATGTCGGCAATGGCCGCATAGTCCAGATATTTGCGATAGACGAAGGGCACCAGCTGGCGCAGGAAGGCCTCGCCCGCGTCGAGATCGCCCGCCATGGGCCGCGCCTTGATATAGGCGGCGCGCTCCCAGTTCTGCCCCCGCCCCTCGTAATAGATCAGCGCCGCTTCCATCGGCACCGCAAGCGGGGTGGAGCCGGGATCCGGCCGCAGGCGCAGGTCCGTCCGGAAGACATAGCCGTCTCCGGTGCGCTCCTGCAGGATGCGGATCAGCCGCCGCATCATCCGGCCAAAGAATTCCGTCGCCTCCAGCTTGTCGGCAACGATACCGGCCTCGGGATCGAAGAAGATGACGATATCGATATCGGAGGAATAATTGAGCTCGCAGGCGCCGAGCTTGCCCATGCCGAGCACGATCAGGCCGGAGCCTTTCGAGGGTTGCGCCGGGTCGTGCAGGGACAGCTTGCCGGCCTGATGCTGGGCGAGCAGAAGATGGTCGATGGCCGCGGCGACCGCGGCATCGGCAAGCCGTGTCAGCCAGCCAGTCGTCTCGCTGGCCTTGAACAGCCCCGCCAGATCCGCCAGAGCGAGAAGGAAACTGACGCGCGCCTTGGCGCGTCGAAGCGCCGCCATGACCTCGCTCTCGCCGGGAAGACTCCCATCGCCTGAGGGCCTCCAGCAGTCGCGGGCTGTCGTCACCGCCCTTTCCAGCAAGGTCTCGAAAGGCTCTGCCAGAACATCGGCGACCATGGCCGGCCGCAGGCTGGCAAGCTCCCTGAGATAGGGAGAGAGCGACAAGGCGGCGCAGAGAAAGTCCCGCATCACGCCGGCTTCGGCCAGCATCTCGGCCACCGGCGGCTGATCCGCGGCAATCTCCCGAAGCGTTGCGAGTGCCGCCTTCGCCTCCGTCTGATTGAACGGCTTCAACCGGTTCTCGCGCAGATCCGCCAGGCGTCGCAGCGACATTTCGTGCCTCCTCTCCAAACTCCCTGCCCAGACTCCCTGGCCAGACTCCCTGCACAGACTCCCTGAGAGTCTGTCGACCCCGAACCCATTTAGGACCTTTGGGCGGGAAAGACCATGCTTGCCGTCAGGCCCGGCTGTGGCGCCGCATCGCCATGGGTGGAGGAAAGCTCCAGGCGACCGCCATGCAACTCCATCACCGCCTCCACCAGGGCCAGGCCGAGGCCCGTGCCGGGCTTGGAGCGGCTTTCGTCGAGGCGGACGAAACGCTTGACCACTTCGGCGCGCTTATCGGCGGGAATGCCGGGGCCGCTGTCGCAGACGGCAAGCCGCAATCCGTCTTTCGTCGCCTCAAGCCTCACCTCGATCGGCTTGTCGCTGCCGCTGTCGGCGGCGTATTTGATCGCATTGTCGAGGAGGTTGAAGATTGCCTGGCCGATAAGCTCGCGATTGCCCTGCACCGACAGGCCCGGTTCGATGCGCGTCGTCAGGGAAAGGCCCGCCTCTTCGGCCACCGGCTCGTAGAGTTCGGCACTGTCGGCGGAAATGGCGGAGAGATCGATCGTCGTCATCTCGGCGGCGATGGAGCCGGCCTCGACGCGCGAAATCATCAAAAGCGCGTTGAAGGTGCGGATCAGCTGGTCGGATTCGGCGATAATGCCCTCCAGCGCCATGCGCCTTGCATCCGGCCCCTCCTCGGCCAGGGCGTCGGCGGCCTTGTTGCGCAGCCGGGTCAGGGGCGTCTTGAGATCATGGGCGATATTGTCGGAGACCTGGCGCAGGCCTTCGTTCAGCCGTTCGATGCGCTCCAGCATGGAATTGAGGGATTCCGACAGCCGGTCGAACTCGTCGCCGGAGACCCCCACCGGCAGGCGTTGCGACAGGTCGCCGGCAATGATCTTCGTGCTGGCCGCCGACATGCGATCGATGCGTTTGAGCGCATTGCGGCCGATGCCGAACCAGATGATCACGGCGCCGAGACCCATGATGGCCAGCGCCACCATCAGCGCCCGGCGCACGATGCCGCGGAAGCGGCCCGGCTCGCCGAGATCCCGGCCGACCATGACGCGCAGGCCATTGTCGAGAAAGAAGACGTTGGCGGTGGCCATATGGGGGCGCGGCGGGCCGGTTTCGGTGAAGGGGTCGTAATGGAAGGGTCGTGCCGTCCACCCCTCCCGTGCCAGAACGCCGGGCTCGACGGTCGCGACATTGCCCGCCAGCATTTCGCCGGTCGGGCTGGCAATGACGTAGAGATTGGCGCCCGGCTGGCGCGCGCGCCGTTCCATGGTGCGCAGCAGAAGATTGATGCCGCCGCGCTCATAGGCGGCCCGGACCTCCGAGCTTTCCTGCATCACGCCCTCGCGCACCTGCTGCGCCAGAAGCCGCTCCGACATGGCCGTGACATAGACGACGAGGAAGGCGGCGCAGAGCGCGAACAACAGGATGTAAAGCGCCGACAGGCGAACTGTCGTCGAGCGCAGCACGATGCGGATGCGGCTCATTCTCGGCCTATCCCAAATCTCGATGACAGGAACCTGTTGCGTGGGACCGGAGGCCTTCATCCGACGTGGGCCGCATACCGCAGAGCGATGCTCCCGCATCAGTCGAGGATTGCAACAAAGTCGGTGAAGGAAATCCGGCCCATCCGGAGGACCGGGCGCTCTTGGCCTCCGGGCGTCGTCGAAAATCCGCGCCGGACCGATGGGTCCGACTGTGGTTTTCTCCTCGCCGCAAACCAAAAATCGCTCCGGCGCAATCGGTTTCCATCATCGACATTCGGTATTATCCCTCGTCCTTGATCATATAGCCGGCACCGCGAATGGTCTTGAGGAGCGGCTTGTCGAACTCCTTCTCGATCTTGGAGCGCAGCCGCGACACATGGACGTCGATGACATTGGTCTGCGGATCGAAGTGATAATCCCAGACATTTTCAAGGAGCATGGTCCGCGTCACCACCTGCCCGGCATTCTTCATCAGATATTCGAGAAGCCGGAATTCGCGCGGCTGCAGCAGGACCTCCTTGCCCCCGCGGCGCACTTCGTGCGACAGCCGGTCGAGTTCGAGATCGCCGACGCGATAGACCATTTCCTGCTCGGGCGTGCCCTTGCGCCTGCCCAGAACCTCGACGCGGGCCAGAAGCTCGCTGAAGGCGTAGGGTTTGGGCAGGTAATCGTCGCCGCCGGCGCGAAGCCCGGTCACCCGGTCGTCCACCTGGCCAAGCGCCGAGAGGATCAGGACCGGCGTGTTGACGCCGCGCTTGCGCAATTCGCTGATCACCGCAAGCCCGTCACGACGCGGCAGCATGCGATCGATGACCATCACGTCATAGGCATTTTCCGACCCCATGAACAGGCCGCTATCGCCATCGCTCGCATGGTCGGCAACGATGCCCGCCTCGCGAAAGGCTTTCGTCATATAGGCCGCAGCTTCGAGATCGTCTTCAATCACCAGAATCTTCATATGCGGGAGAATAGACTCGGCCTGAGCCTGATTGAAGCTGGAATCGTCGGCTGTGTGGATTTGGGGTGCATCCGTCTGCATGTCTGGAAGCTCCTGATCATTAGAGCGGAGGACGATCTGAAAAAGGCGCCGGGCCAAGCCCGGCCCGACGCCCTTTGACTGTTCAGACGCGGCAATCAGCCTTCATTGATCGGCAGGGCCATGAAGCGGCTGCCGCTCTGCGATTCGACCTGGAACAAAGCGCGGGTGCGGCCATCCTTGCGGGCAGCCTCCAGCGCCTTGCTGATATCGGCGGCGGAAGTGACCTGCTGGTTGTTCACCGAGGTGATCTTCTCGCCTTCGCGCAGGCCCTTGGCAGCGGCTTCCGAGGACGGATCGACATCGGTCACGGACACGCCGGTGCCGTCATCGGCGGGCGCAACGGTGATGCCGAGATCGGCCAGGGCCTTTTCACTGGCCGGCTCGTTATCCGGCTGGGCTTCGGTGGTTTCCGCCTTGGTTGCCTCGTCGCTGGCCAGGTTGCCGAGCATGACGGGAACGGATTCGGACTTGCCATTGCGCCAGACCGACACATCGATCTTCTTGTTCGGGCCGATGGCGGCCACCTTCTTGGCCAGATCGCGGGCATCCTTGATCGGATCGCCATTGACGGCGGTGATCACGTCGCCCTGCTTGATGCCGGCCTTGGCGCCCGGGGAGTTCTCCTGCGGGGCAACGACGAGCGCGCCCTTGGCTTCCGCAAGGCCGAGCGATTCGGCGATATCCTGGGTGACCGGCTGGATCTGTACGCCGAGCCAGCCGCGCTCCACCTTGCCGTCCTTCATCAGGTCGGCGATCACATCCTTGGCGGTCGAGGCGGGAATGGCAAACGCAATGCCCACATTGCCGCCCGAGGGCGAGAAGATGGCGGTGTTGATGCCGACGACCTCGCCTTCCAGGTTGAAGGTCGGGCCACCGGAATTGCCGCGGTTGACGGCCGCATCCACCTGGATGAAATCGTCATAGGGGCCGGAGCCGATATCGCGCCCGCGGGCCGAGACGATGCCGGCGGTCACCGTGCCGCCGAGGCCGAAGGGATTGCCGACGGCCACGACCCAGTCGCCGACGCGGGTCTTGGCGTCATCGGCGAATTTGACATAGGTGAAGGTCCGCTTGGCATCGACCTTCAGCAGCGCAAGATCGGTGCGGCTGTCGCGGCCGACGAGCTTGGCATCCAGTTCCGTTCCGTCGTTCATCACGACCGTATAGGCCGAGCCGTCGGACACGACGTGGTTGTTGGTGACCACATAACCGTCCTCGGAGATGAAGAAGCCGGAGCCCTGGGCGACCGGACGCATGAAATGCGGACGGTTGGGATCGCGCTGGGCGCGGTTCCGGCCCTCACCCTGATCGCGATTGCCGGGCATCTGGCCGCCGAATTCGCGGAAGAAGCGCTTCAGCGGATGATCGTCCGGAAGGTCATCGAAGCCGCGGCCGCCGAAATTGAACGAGAAGCCGTTGCCGTTCTCGTCGGAGACCGGCGTCGCGTCGGACTTGACGCGCACGGAGACAACGGCGGGCGAGACGGCGCCGACGACATCGGCAAAGCTTGGGACCTGCGGTGCTGCAACCGTTACCGGATCGGCAAAGGATTCGTAGACCTGGGCGGGGATGCCGGTCGAAAGCATCACAGCCGCGAGGCCGGCGACGGTCGTTCCCTTCAACACGGTTTTCAGAGAGGGGCGTCCGATCTTGCTCATGGATCAATACCTTCTTTTCATCACGTTCAGACTGGAGGGCCGGTTCGTCTGGACTGGCCGGCGGCGGTGGATGACGCAAGATATAGGGAGCGCCACCTTAACTGCACGTGTCTGGGTGGTGAAAACTTCGTAATGTTCGCAAAGACCGGAGGGGATGGGCCTTATTCCTCGAGCAGCCGGTCCAGCCTTGCCTGCTCTTCCGGCGTCAGCAATTGCTCCGGTCCGCGCCGCGTGCGCCGCTTCCGGATCATTACCAGCACGGTGCCGGCGCCGATCACCAGCAGGAAGGCGGGTGCGGCCCACAGCACCAGCGTCCTTCCGCTCAGCCGCGGCTTCAGCAGCACGAATTCGCCATAGCGCGAGACGACATAGTCGATGACCTCGCCATCCGTATCGCCATCGACGATGCGTTCGCGCACCAGCAGCCGCAGATCCTTGGCAAGCTCGGCATTGGAATCGTCGATCGACTGGTTCTGGCACACCATGCAGCGCAGCTGCGCCGACAGATTGCGCGCCCTCTCCTCAAGGACCGGGTCCTTCAGCACCTCGTCCGGATTGACGGCGAGCGCCGGCAGCGGGGTGAGCAAAAGGCCAAGGGTGAGGATTGCCGAAGAGATCCCCCGTCTGGCCTGCGGGCCATCGCCTCCACGAGGGGGGCGACAATCAAAGGCATCCGCAACCTCCCTTTCATGGGGAGGGGTCGGGGAGAAAAATCGTCTCGTCATTCCGCCGGCTCCATCGTCGATGCCTTGACCGGCTTCGCGCGCCTGGCCGGCGCACCCACCCTCAGGCGGCGGTCGGAGAGCGAAACCATGCCGCCCACCGTCATCACCAGCGCGCCGCCCCAGATGCACAGGATCCAGGGCTTCCACCAGATGCGCACCACGATGCCGCCATCGGCCATCGGGTCGCCTAGCGAGACATAGAGCTGGCTCAGGCCGAAAGTCAGGATCCCGGCTTCGGTGGTCGGCATGCGGCGCGCGGTATAGATGCGCTTGGAGGACCAGACATCGGCAACGGCGACGCCGGCGCGGCTGACGGTGAAATGGCCGCGTTCCTCGCTGAAATTGGGGCCGACAGCCTTGCGCATGCCGTCAAAGACCAGGCTGTATCCGCCCGCTTCGACCGTCTCGCCCTGCCGCATCTCGACGACCGTCTCGCTCTCGAACGTCGTCACGGCGACGATGCCGAGCAGGGTCAGGCCGAGCCCGAAATGCGCGAGCGCCGTGCCGAAGGCGGAGCGCGGCAGGCCCGAAAAGCGCGCCCAGGCGGTTTTGAAGGCCAGTTTGCCGAAGCCGGCGCGGTACCACAGATCCGTCAGCGCCCCGAGCATCAGGAAAAAGGCGAGCGCCAGGCCCAGCCCCGCCAGCACCGGTCCGCCGTTTTCGGCATAATAGAGGCCGAAACCAGCCAGCAGCGACAGGCCCGCGGCGCCATACAGCCGCTGCAGGGCGCCGAGCAGATCGCCGCGCTTCCAGGCGAGCAGCGGCCCGAAGGGCACCGCCAGCAGAAGCGGCAGCATCAACAGGCCGAAGGAGAGGTTGAAGAAGGGCGCGCCGACCGAGATCTTCTCGCCCGTCAGCGTTTCCAGCACCAGCGGATAGAGCGTGCCGATCAGGACGGTCGCCGTCGAGACCGTGAGGATGAGATTGTTGAGAACGAGAGCGCCCTCGCGCGAAATGGGGGCAAACAGGCCGCCGCTCTTCAGCTCCGGCGCTCGCCAGGCAAACAGGGCGAAAGCCCCGCCGACGAAGAGGCTGAGAATGGCGAGAATGAAGGTGCCGCGCGTCGGATCGGTGGCGAAGGCGTGAACCGAGGTGAGCACGCCGGAGCGCACCAGGAACGTGCCGAGCAGCGAAAGTGAGAAGGTCAGGATGGCGAGCAGCACGGTCCAGATCTTCAAGGCCTCGCGCTTTTCCATCACCAGCGCCGAATGCAGGAGCGCCGTGCCGGCGAGCCACGGCATGAAGGAGGCATTCTCCACCGGATCCCAGAACCACCAGCCGCCCCAGCCGAGCTCGTAATAGGCCCAGTAGGAGCCCATTGCGATGCCGGCCGTCAGGAAGGTCCAGGCGGCCAGCGTCCAGGGCCGCACCCAGCGCGCCCAGGCCGCGTCGATCCGGCCCTCGATGAGGGCGGCGATGGCAAAGGAGAAGCAGACGGAAAAACCGACATAGCCAAGATAGAGAAGCGGCGGATGCACGGCGAGCCCGGGATCCTGCAGGACCGGGTTCAGGTCCTGGCCCTCGGCCGGCGCCGGCGAGAGGCGGGAGAAGGGATTGGAGGTCAGGAGGATGAACAGCAGGAAGGCCGAGGCGATCCAGGCCTGGACGGAAAGGACGGTCGCCCGCAGACTGTCCGGCAGGTTGCGCCCGAACACCGCCACCATGGCGCTGAACAGGACGAGGATCAGGAGCCAGAGCATCATGGAGCCTTCGTGATTGCCCCAGACGCCGGAAAGCTTGTAGACCATCGGCATCAACGAATGCGAATTCTCCCAGACATTGCGCACCGAGAAATCCGACACGGCATAGGCCCAGGTCAGGGCGGCAAAGGAGAGGCCGACGAGACAGAGCATGGTGAGGGCGCCCACCGGCGCCAGCGCCATCAGTGCTGCATCCTTTCGGCGCGCGCCCACAAGCGGCAGGACGGCGAGCAGCAGAGCGGTCGCCAGCGAGAGGACCAGGGCATAATGTCCGATCTCGATGATCATCGGCCCGCCTCCTGCGGATCCTTCCAGACGCCCTTTTCCTTCAGGCGGTCGGCCACGTCCTTCGGCATGTAATTCTCGTCATGCTTGGCAAGCACGCTGTCGGCGACAAAGGCATGGGCGGCGGTGAACTGGCCTTCGGTGACCACGCCCTGCCCTTCGCGGAAGAGATCCGGCAGAATGCCGGTATAGCTCACCGGCACGCTGTCGCTGCCATCGGTAACGCGGAAACTGACTTTCGAGCCCTCGTCGCGTCTGACCGATCCCTCCTCCACCAGACCGCCCAGGCGGATACGGGTGCCGGGCGCGATCTCGGCCTTGGCGAGGTCGCCGGGCATATAGAAATAGGCGATCGACTGGCTGAAGGCGAACATGACGATCAGCACCGCGGCCAGGATGAAGCTTATGCCGCCGGCAATCACGGCAAGCCGTTTCTGTTTGCGCGTCATTGTCCCGTTCCCTCCCGCACCTGGCCGGGCGCCCCGTCCGGTCCGGCATCCGCCGCTCCGCCTTGCGCATTCCCCATATCGATCCGCATCTCGCGGGCCAGTTCCGTCAGCCGCGCCCGCTCGGGCCCATCGGCGCCGAAGGTCTTCAGGCCTCGCTCCAGGGCGGCTTGCGCCTCCGCCTTGCGGCCGAGAACGGCATAGGAGCGGACGAGCTGCAGCCAGCCGTCGATATTGGCCGGTTCGTCCTTCAGCCGCGCGGCAAGGCTTGCGACCATGCCGTCGATCATCTGCCGGCGATCGGCCGGCGAGAGCGCAGAGGCATTGGCCAGCGCTTCGGCATCCGGACCGGCCAGAGGCTTCTCTCCGGTTCCGCCGGAGGACGGCGCAGTGCCGCCATTGCTGAGAATGTGTTCCTCCACCAGATCCGCCCAGGCCGCACCCGGCGGCGAATCCGCGGCGATCGACCGGAAGGCGGCAAGCGCTTCCGGCTTGCGCCCGCTCTGCTCGAGTGCCAGCGCGACATAGAAGCGGGCCCGCATATTGCCGGGGTCGAGCGATGCGGCCTTTTCGAACAGGCTCTGCGCCTCGTCGATCACGACGCCGTCGCGGCCGGCCACCAGGGTCTCGCCAAGACCGGCCAGGCGCTCGGGCGTCTCGCCCAGAAGCGCGATCGCCCTGCGATAGGCCATTTCGGCATCGCCGAGCCGCATGCTGCGGAAATAGATGGGCGCCAGGAGATCCCAGCCGGCGCCGTCTTCCGGGTTCTGCGCCAGATGCCGTTCGGCCTTGGCGACCAGCAGCGCCATATTGCTGCCGGGGTTTTCCAGCCGTGCCGCCAGCGGCTGGTCCGGCAGGCCGGGCTGGCCGAGCATGAGGTACAGACAGAGGCCGACGGCCGGCAGCACGACAACGATGGCCGCGAAAGCGCGGGGATGGCGGCGGCTCTGGCTTGCGGCGGCGGGCGCCTCGCCGGCAGACCCATCCGGCATGGCAGCGGCACTGGCAGCTGCAGAGGCAGAGGCAGCGGGACCGGAATCGGCGCTGACGGCCAGCAGCCGGCGGCCGATCTCGGCCCGGGCATAATCGGCTTCCTGTGCGCCGATCAGGCCGAGCTCGCGGTCGCGGCCGATCTCGCGCAACTGGTCGCGATAGACGGCAGCCTCATCGGCCGCCCCCGCGGCGACGGGATCTCGCGCCTTCATCAGCGGCGCCAGCAGCACTGCAGCCACGGCAGCGGTCAAAACAGCGAGAGCGATCCATAAAATCATGCAGGCCAAATACTTCAAGCGGGCTCGCATTCCAATCGGAAGCGGAGCGATGACACGAAATTGAGGCGTTTCGCCGCAAGTTTCCGGTCCCTTTCTCGCCGCTTGCCAAGGTCCCGGCCTTGATTTGCGTCAATTGCAGGGGATCGGCCCGATCCGTCAGGTCAAGGGAGTCCAGGAACCGTCGTCGTTGCGGCAGCCCGCGCCGCGCAGCTTGGTCTCGCGCCCGCCAACCGTCAGCGTATGGGTATATTGCCGGCAGTTCTGCGAACCGACCTGATAGGGCGCGGCGGCAACCACCTGGCCCGTCACGCCGCTGCCTGCCCAGGGAACCGGCTGGCCGACACCGGCACTTTCCAGCGCCCGATATTCAGCCTCCAGCGCCCGCTGCCGGTCGCTGTCGCTGAGCTTGAGGCCGGAGCGGCCGACCATTCCGCCCTGCAGCGCCGCGATATATTTGGAAGATGGCGAGGCCGCGCGGGAGAACAGGCCGCCGCCGCTGTTTGCGCCGCCCGTGGTGCAACCGGACAGCAGGGCTGCGGCAAGCATCGTCACCAGAACAAAGCTATGAGGGCGAATGCGCATTCTTCTCCAACCGTCTCAAGACAAATGACGGGCCCCTCCCGCAAGGGTTCCCGGTCTAGCTGCGTCCACCCCCCCTTTTAACGGTTTGGCCGCAAAGGTCGAGGCCGAAAGAGCGCCTGCCAACAAGAACTCATCGTGATCTGGCGCGAGCTCGGCGTGATGCAGGAAGGCCTTCCAAGATCCGGCTGCCGGTTCTCCGGATCGGGCACCGATCCCGATACCGCTCGCGCTCCCGCTCCCGCTTCCGATCAAGCGAGGCGTGCCTACACCGACGCCCAAATGCGCTGGCCGGATGCGCTAGCCATTGTCCATGGCAATGCCCGGAAGCGTCAACAGCGCCTTCAGGCCGCCGCGTTCGCCGCGCGTCAGTTCGAAGCGGCCCTGATATTCGCGCGTCACCTCGCCGACGATGGACAGGCCGAGCCCGGTTCCCGGCTTGCTTTCGTCCAGCCGGCGACCACGCTTCAGCGCCTCCTTGATCTCCGCCGGCGTCAGGCCCGGGCCATCATCCTCGACGGTGATCTCCACCCAGTGGCGGCGCGGCCCCTCGGCGCCTTCCGGTGCCGGCGCGGCCGAAACGCTCAGCCAGACCACCGAGGCGGAATGGCGCGCGGCATTTTCCAGGAGATTGCCGACCGTCTCTTCCACATCCTGCTGTTCCATGGCGAGCGCCAGGCCGGCGCTGGCGGCATGCAGCTGGAATTCCTTTTCCGGATTGAGACGGCGCATCACGCGGATCAACCGCTCGATCACCGGCTCCACCTCGGTGCGGGCCAGAAGCGATTCGCGCTGGGCGGCGATGCGGGCGCGGTTGAGATAGGATTGCACCTGGGCCTGCATGGCCTCCGCCTGGCTGCGCACCACATCGGCCTGCGGCTTTTCCAGAAGCCGCGCCTCGTTCAACAGCACGGCAATCGGCGTCTTCAGCGAATGGGCGAGATTGCCGACCTGCATGCGCGCCCGCTCGACAATGCGCCGGTTGCTGTCGATGAGGGCGTTCATTTCCACGGTCAGCGATTGCACCTCGCGCGGAAACTCGCCCTCCAGCCGCTCCATCTCGCCGCGCCGCACCCGTTCGAGGGCGCGGCGGGCATCGGCCAGCGGGCGCAGGCCGAAGAGGATGGCAAGACCGTTGACGACGAGGCTGAGCAGGCCGAACACCACCAGCGCGATATAGAGGCTGCGGGTGAAGGCCTGGATATCGCCGTCGACGATGTTGAGATTGCCGGACACGCGGAACCGCGCCGCGCGGCCTTCGCTGTCCAGAACCACTTCGGTCTCGGCCACCAGAACATGGTTTCCGAAGGCGTCATAGGTGGGATAGAAGCGTTCGTAGCGGTTGTTGAAGGGAACGGTGAGGATGGACGGCACGGCGATGTTGGAAACGCCGAGCGACGAGGAGGAGAGCGGCGTCGCGGCGAAGGTGCCGAGAGGCTCGACGATCCAGTACCAGCCGGTCTCGGGCTGCGAGAAGCGCAGGTCGCCCAGCTGCGGATTGCCGTTCAGGCTGTTGTCGTCGCCGATGGTGATCGAGTTGATGACGTTGTAGAGCTGCGCGCGCAAAAGATCGGTAAAGGCGCGCTCGGCGGATTTGGCATAGAGCGCCGAGATGACCAGCGCGATCACCACGAGGGCGACGGCCGACCAGAGGGTTGCCAGCAGGAGAACGCGGGCAGTGACCGATCTAATGACCATCGGCAGGCGCTTGCATGCGATAGCCGAGACCGCGCACCGTCTCGATCAGGTCGACGCCGATCTTCTTGCGCAAGCGTCCGACAAAGACCTCGATCGTGTTGGAATCGCGGTCGAAGTCCTGATCATACATGTGTTCGATCAATTCGGTACGCGACACCACCTGGCCCATATGGTGCATCAGATAGGATAGCAGGCGGAACTCATGCGATGTGAGTTTCAGCGTAACCGAATTCACCGTCGCCTTGGACGCCTTGGTATCGAGGCGCACCGGCCCGCAGACGAGCTCGGAAGAGGCGTGGCCGGCGGCCCTGCGAATGAGCGCCCGCACGCGCGCCAGCACTTCCTCGACATGGAAGGGCTTTGCCACATAGTCATCGGCGCCGGCATCGATCCCGGCCACCTTGTCGCTCCAGCGATCGCGTGCCGTCAGCATCAGCACCGGCATGACTTTGCCGCCTTCGCGCCATTTCTCGACGACCGTAATGCCGTCCATTTCCGGCAGGCCGATATCGAGGATCACTGCGTCATAGGGTTCGGTATCGCCGAGGAAATGCCCTTCCTCGCCGTCAAAGGCCTGATCGACCACATAGCCGGCCTCTTTCAGGGCATCGGCCAGCTGGCGGTTCAGGTTCTCATCATCTTCAACGACCAGTATGCGCATCATATCCTCAGAAAACAGCGGGTTTTGCGAAAGCGTCAGGGTAAAATCGTCGGGGTAAAACCGTCAGGGTGAAAGCATTAGACGAAAAGCGTTAATGTCAAAGCATCGGGGAAAAGCCATCAGGAAAAAGGCATCAGGAGCAAGGCGTCCGGTGCGACTCGATCAGCGGGCTTCTGGGCCCAGGAACTGAGGATGCGAGCGCCGCCCGGCCTCACGGCGGCTCGAGCCTTCATCCTTCTGCACGCCCCGCTCACCAGCTCCCTGCTCAACACGCCTGCTCCCGGCTCAACGCTATTGCTTACATGGGTACCCGCATCGTCACCTTGCGCGGCCGCTCGCCACTGCCCTGCACCAGGACCGTGACGATGCAGCTGCGTCCGTCGTTTGTCGGCTCTGCCGAAAGCAGGTATCCGCCCGTTTCCTTCACCACTTTGGAGGCAGCATCTCCGCAATCACCGGATACGAGAACCAGATAATCGAGGGCAAGGCTCTGGCTGCTCGAGAGGCTGATTATCGCCGCAGCGACGATCGCGATCATCCAGTTTGATGCCATAATTTCCCATTCCACTGACGGTGACAAGCCGGTGATTTGCACCGCATCGATGCTGCCCTTTGTAACCGAAGGCGGCTGAATGGTAAATGAATGTGGCATTCACAGGCCCGCCACCTCACGCGTCTGTCATCAGCCGGGAGCGATCGTTCCGCGGGCGCTGAGCCGTCCGTAAATCGCCAGGATCCCGCCGATCGCGCCCGACAGATTGATGATCGCATCGGCGATCCCATTCTGGTCCGAAAGCGAAAGATCCGCGCCCGAGGCTTTCATCACGGCCGCTGCCACGGCGATCAGCCCGCCCCAGATCGTCTTGGATTGCCACCAGGTCTTGGTCATGTCCATCATGCATCTCCTTCTTGTTTGACGGGGATATCGACATAAAGCGCAATCCCCAGGGGAACGGCCCGGCCCAGTTGCCGCAGCCGAAGCGTCAGGCGCGTCTGCGCCGTGCCGAAATCGTGAACTTCGTCGGCGAGAGCGTAGTCGAAGCGCGACGCGCCGACCTCCACCTGCCGCACGACGGTCTGCGCCTGCAGGATCTCCAGCCGGTAGGCCTCCTGCGGCTCGTCGAGCGCGATTTCGCTGGCATTCCAGTCATCGGCATCGATGCGGCTGCGCCTGATCCAGGTGATCGCGATAGCCTGGCCGATGCGCCGTGCTCTGGCATGCACCGGGGCAAGCGGCGTCTCGGCGCGCATTGCGCCGGCAAAGGCGACGGGACCGGCCCGACGCCCGCCCCCGCCCACCGGCTCGACGATCCAGTTCAGCAGGATGCCACGCTCATCCGGCGAGAGCCCCATCGGCACCACGGCCTCGTCCAGAAGCACCACGGGCGCGCCCGCGGCATGGCCGGCGGCCATCGCATCCTCGGTTCCTGCCATGCCGCGCAACAGGCAGGACAGGCGGAAACGGCCGGGCGCCACCTCGCTTGCGGTGGTAAATCCCAGCACTTCCCAGGCGCCGCTGGCGCTGAGGACGGCAAGCCGGTTGGTGCCCGCCAGCACCGCCACAGGCGGCGCGGAGGACAGTTCGCCGAAAGCGAGATCGACCTCCAGGCTGCCCGGACGATCGAAACGGCCGATCACGCCGAAGCCGGCATCGAGCGGGCGGCTCAAACGCCCGATGATGGCGGGCCGATCGATATTGGCACGGGCGCGAAAGGCCTCGCTGGTCGTCGAGGCGGACAGGAGCATGCGCCGGAAGGGCTTGCAAAAGGCCGCCACGCGGGCAAAGCCGGACGGGTCTGATCCGTCGAGGCGCGGCAGGTCGAGATACTGGATGGCGGGCGAAAAGGCCGCCGAACCGGTGACCGGCGCCGCCCTCTGCTCGCCTGTGTCGCGGGTGACGACGGCATTGGCCGGCGCGTGCCGCCGCGCCTCGATCCGCCGCACGGTGCCGTCCTCGATCCGGGTGACGAGATAGACCCCCTCCGGCCCCTCGGCGATGCGGATCGGATCTCCCGGCATCACGTCGATGCGCGAGGGCGGAAGCGAAAACCGGACCATGCGCCGGGACAGCTGGTTGTCGCGCAAGAGGGCATCGGCCGCGCTCTGCACCGCGGCCTCGTAAAGAACGCCTTCGAGATCGGCCCTCAGGATCCGGTGGCTGGCGGCGGAAACCATGTGCCGCGAGCGCAGGCTCGCCGACTGGTAATCGAGCGCCGGATTGCTAAAGCCCATCACCACTTCGGCGGGAAAATCGCTGGCATGCCCGCGCGTCTCCTGCCAGGCCGCCTCCTTGTCCTGCTCGGCCAGCACGTCGATCACCTGCGGCGCAAGGCTCGCCTTCATGCGGGAGCGGATGACGAGCCGCCCCGCCTCCTCGATCACATCCAGCAGGAAGATCCGCGCCAGAGGCTCGATCAGGGCGCGTGCGGAGGTCACCTCCGCCTGGACGAAACCCAGGAGATCGCCGGTGACATCGGAGACGTCGAAGGCGGTAAAGCCGTGATCGGTGAGCACCGCGGCAAGCACATCGGCAAGCGTCGTGGCGCCCATGCGTCCATTGAGCCAGTGCCCGGTGCGCCAGTTGTCGCCGTCCGACCAGGTTTCAAGGGCGTCGGGAAAGGCCGGATAGGGCCTGGCATCCCAGGTCCAGACGAAGATGTGGCGTGGGTCGACCATGCCCTTCGGCGGACCCGGGCCCTGCCACCAGGCGTGATGCGCCTCCAGAAACCGCCGCTGCATGCTGTCGGAGCGCTGCGCGCTGGAAAAATAGGGCGCAAAGCTCTCGGAGGATTTCGGATCGAGGAAGACATTCGGCTGGTTGGCGCCCTTGTCGATGGCCGGGCAGCCGAGTTCGGTAAACCAGATCGGCTTTGACCGCGGCTGCCAGGGGCTTGGGGTCGCAAGCTCCCGGCCGCCGCGCCGTTCGTAATGCGGCTTGGTCCACCAGCTTTCGAGATCCTTCACCCGGAACACCCAGGGCTTGTCGGCCGCGCCATCGGTAATGGGGCGGCGGTTGCGGGCCTGCCGGTCGGCCTCGCCTTCGTAATACCAGTCGAAGCCCTCGCCGCCGGCAATGGCTGCCGTCATCGCCGCTTTGTCTTCGGGCGTGCGCATGCCGTCCGGATTGGCCTGGCCGAGATCCTCCTCGCGCCAGTCCGAGAGCGGCATGTAATTGTCGATGCCGACGGCCGTGATGGCGGGGCAGGCCCAGAGCGGATCGAGATGGTAGAAGACGTCGCCGGAGCCATCCGCCGGATGATAGCCGAAATATTCCGTCCAGTCGGCGCCATAGGTCAGGGCGGTCGCAGGCCCGAGGATGGCGCGCAGATCCGTCGCCAGCCGCACGAGTTCGCCGACGAAAGGAAAATCGCCGGCCGCGCCGCGCAACTGTGTGAGGCCGCGAAATTCCGACCCGATGATGAAGCCGTCCACCCCGCCCGCCTCCCGGACGAGCGCCGCATAATGCAGGATCATCCGGCGATAGCCCTCCGCGCGGTTGACGAAGGCTGCCACCTCGCCTGCGGCCGAAGCGGTCCCGTCCGGCGATCCCGGCCGGCCCGGCGCCGGATGGCAGGTGATGCGGCCGCGCCAGGGATACGGCGCCTGCCGTGCGGCGCCATGCGGATCGGGCAGGGCGTTCTCCGCCGGCACATCCATCATGACGAAGGGATAGAGGAAGACGCGCAGCCCCCGCGCTTTCAGATCGGCCAGCGCCTGGCGCACGCTTGCATCGCTCGGGGTGCCGCCATAGGCCGGCGAGGCGCCGTTGCGGCTGACCAGATAGGCATCCTTGCGCTCTATGCCCGCCACCGACCAGGCCGCACTTTCCCGGCCCCGCTCCAGGCTCTCGACGCCCGGCAGGATGCGGCATTCGCCGGCGCGCAGATCGGTGCCGAACCAGCTGACAACCAGCGCCACGCTTTCGACATGCGGGCAGACGGCCTGCAATTCGTTCAGCGCCGCCTCGAAATCCGTGCCCGCCGTCAGCGTGTGGCGGTTGACGATCCGCGCACTGCCCTCGCCGGTTTCCTCGGTCACCTGTGCCGTGGCATAGCCATGCTCGCTCGAGCCGGGTATCAGGGTAACAGCCCGCAATTGCCGCTCCAGCTGGCCGACCGGCCGCACCACCTCGAACTGGAACAGCGGAATGCGATTGCCGAAATCATTGATCGGCAGATGGTCGAAAACCGCATAAGCGAGGCCGCGATAGGCCGGCGCCCGGCCGGTCCCCTGCTTGGCTTCGATCAGCGGATCCGGCGGCTGGTCCTCGGTGCCGCGATACAGGCGCATCTCGATCTGGGTCAGGTCGAGTTCGCGGCCATCGGCCCAGACCCGGCGCACCATGGCGATCTCGCCTTCGCAGATGCCGATGGCAAGGTTGGCGAAATAGCTGAAGGTCTCGACCCGCTTGCGGCTGGATCCCTTGCCGCCGCGCCGCTCGCGCGTCACCTCCTCCGCAAAGCGCGTCGCCCAGATCAGCGTCCCGCCGATCCGCACCGTCCCGTAGACGCGGGTGATCGGCGTTCCCTCGTCGGCGCCGGGAATGCGGGCATTGGCAAGCCGCGGGCCGGCAATGGTGCGCCTGTCGCCGATCAGCGCATGATCGATGGCGGCGCCTGCCATTCCGCCGGCGGCCCGCCCGATAATCGCGCCGAGCGGGCCGAAGACCGAGCCGAGGGCGGCGCCCGCCGCCTGAAACAGGATAGTCGCCATGGCGTGCTCGCAAAGGCTGACCAGACCGGATGCAGACCGGATGCGGACCGGAGGCGATCAGGCCTTGATCGGAGGTTGAGGGGGAAAGCGGTGCACAGCCGCAAGCTTTCTGCACCAGGCGGGCACCAAAGCGGAGCGGATCACCGCCGCCTGTTCGTAAGCGTGGATGAAGCAGTCAGCTCCGCTTAGAATGCCGGCATGCTTGGCGGCACAATCCTGGCGCCAGCGGAAGATCAGGAGATCGCCGGGCTTTCTCTCGCAGAGCGGCAGGGGCTCGCCGAACAGGCGGTGGGCGGCGGCAAGCAGGCGCTCCTCGCCGCTGCGTTCCGCCCAGTCCGGCGCATAGGGCGGCACGTTCAGGGGCAGAGCACCATAGAGCTCGCGCCAGATGCCGATGACAAGGCCGATGCAATCGCAGCCCAATCCCTTCGTCGAGCCCTGGTGACGATAGGGCGTGCCGATCCAGCCTTCGGCCAGCGCCACCACCCTCAGGCCCAAGCCTTCTCCTGCTTGCGCAGTCCTGCCCGGACCGCGCATGTCGCGGGGTCTTGTCTCTTGATGACCGGCCGCGTCCAGGCTCATGGCACGATCGGACGGCCGTCATGCAGCCGCTGCCCATCACTGTAGGAATAGCTGAAATCCGTGCCCGGCACATGCGGGAAGCCCCGGAAGTTCAGCCCGTTGCGGAACCGGTCGCGGCAGGTGGAAAAGCGCTTGTCGCAGCCGGCCACGATGGTGACCGGCGTGCCGGTTTCCGGAATGCTGTCCAGCGGCAGCCAGAGGCTCACTTGCGCCGTCCCGTCCGCCTGCAGCAGGTGCGAATCGACGGCGTGGCGCGTGTCGCCTATGGTCAGCATGCCATGGTCGAACGTGCCGCCGGCAAAGCCCGCAATGCCGCTGAGGAGCAGATGGCTTCGGTCGCGGAACCCCGCCATGCTGGCCGTGGCGCTGAAGCCCTCCAGCCTGACGCCGCAGCGCCGGTCGCCGAATTCGGCATCGCAGCGGCGGCTGTAGATCCGCCCCTGCGGCTGATCGAGACGATGAGCCATGCTGCGCAGTTCCGCCGAAAAGCGCTGGCCGGCGCGGACCACCTCGCCGATCTCGCGCACCGCCAGCAGCGCCTTTTGCCAGGGCTTTTCCCAGTTGACGAGGAAGAGCTCGACCCGCGCGCCGTCGAAGCGGCCTTCCGCAAGGTCCTGTTCGGTGATCGCCTGGCTGGAAAAGCCGCCGGCCACTTCGCCGCTTGCCGCGGCAAGCCCCTCGCCGCTCTCTTCCTCCAGGGCCGCAAAGCCGCTGGCGGCCAGGCACAGAATATCGTCCACCAGAAGATCCTGGTCGTGATCGGTAAAACCGAAGCGTTTTCCGTCGCGGCGGGTCACGCGCCAGACCTGGCACACAGTGGTGGCCTCGCCGGCCAGATGTTCGGCAAGCGTCTTCGAAATCTGTCTCACGGCAGGATCTCCGTAATGGGAATGGCAGGGATGCTGCCCGCCTGGAAAGCGGACAGGTTGACCGCTATGCGATCGGTATCGAAGCGCACCGGCACATCGAATTCGAAGCCGGCGCTCACCGCCGTCCCGGCCTTGGGGATAGCACCCGGCCGGAAGGTGATCAGGCCGCGGACGCAATCGACCTCAAAGCTGTCGCCGGTCAGGATCTCGCCGTCCAGCGCCACCCGTACCGTGCCTTCCACCGGCTTTGCAATGCGGCGAACGACGCCGCCGGCGGCATCCGCATAGGTCTTCGACAGTTCGAAACTGGCGCTTTTGCCATCGCCGGTGCCGATCCGCTGGTCGCTGGCCTGGGGCACCGAGAGCGGCGGGCAGGATTTCCAGTCCACCGGATCGCGGAAGCGGAAGCCGTGCAGCTGGCCGCGCCGGGCCTCGAAAAAGGCCAGCACCTCATAGAGATCGCTGACCGAGCGTATGCCCGAACCGGCATCATAGCTGCGCCTGGCGGAGCGCCAGCGGGCATTGCGGTTTTCGCGGCCGTTCGACAGATTGACGATATCGGTGCGGCGAACCGGGCCGCCGGTCACGCCAAGCGCCAGCCGCAGCGGGAAGCGGACCTCGTGGAACGCACTCATGCCGATCCTTTCCAGCCTTTTGCGACCCTTGCCAAGCCTCGATCTTTTCTGAACCCCGGCCCTTCCAAGACCCTGGCACTTCATGGCCCCTGGCGCTTCCGAGACCCGGACCCTTCCCGGTCGTCGTGCGAGCGGGAAGGGTCGCCGGTCTCACAGGCCGCGCCGGCCGCGCGCCACGCTGCGGGCCAGCATGGCGCTGATCTGTCCCTCGCTCTTGCGGAAACTGTCGGCATCGGCGGTGGTGACGTTGAAGACGATCGGCGGGCCCGCGGCCTGCCCGCCTCCCCCCGTGGCGACGCCGAGCGATCCGTCCGCGCCGCGTTTCAGCGGCAGGATGGCCTCCGGCCCCGCTTCGCCCATCACCCCCACACCGCCGCCGCCCATGGCAAAGCCCGTCGGCGATTGCACGACGCCGCCCTTGGCAAAGGCAGTGACCGAACCAAGCGAGCCAGCCAGCGATTGCGCCGCCTGCGAGACGAGGCCCTCCAGCGGCTTCATGGCGGCGGAAAGCGCCATATCGGTGAGCCGCCGGCCCAGGCCCTGCAGAATATCGTCCAGCCCCTTGCCGTGCACGGCCGCCGCTTGCAGCGCATCGCTGAGGGCCGCGCCGAACCGCGCCGAGCGGGCCTCGAGCGCGTCCATGGTCCCGGACAGCGCCTCGCCCTCGGCGCGAAACTGCGAGAACGCCTCGGGCGCGGAGCTTTTTCGGTCGGTCATGCCTCGAAGCCTTTTCAATCATCGGGAAAACGCGCCATCAGCGCCTGCAGATCGCGCCGTTCGAGCCGCGCGAGCCGGGAGGGCGAGAGCGCCAGACCTCCCGCCATGGCCATCACCTCGCCGGGCGTCAGTTGCCAGAAGGCGGCCGGCGGCAGCCGCAGCAGGCAGAGGCCGAGATGCTGGATGGCCGGCCAGAAGCCATCCGCATCCGTCCCGCCGCCTGCTGCGGACATCAAGGGGAAGCGGCCGTCTCCCCGGCCGGACTTTCGCACGGGCCGCCCCGCGGCTGCGGCCCGGCTGCGGTTTCCGGCGGCCGCGCAGGAAGCGGCGTGCCGAAGGCCAGTTCCAGGAGATCGCCGACCAGAGCGGCGCAGGCCGCCACACCGCCCTCCACATAGGCATCGGCGAGATCCTCGTCGGCAAAGAGATTGCCGCCGCCGCGCAGGCCCGCGCCCATCACCTTCACGAGATCGCCGGAGCGCAGCCGCCCTGCCGACAGATGCGCCGCAAGCGCGCCGAGATCGGAGACGCCGAAGGCGGTTTCCAGTTCCGAAAGCGCGCCGAGCGTCAAGCACAGGATGCGCCGTTCGCCGTTGATCACCGCCTCCACCTCGCCGCGCCGCCGATTGGCCCGACCCTGCCCTGCCAATTTGTCCCTCTGCGTCATCACACTGCTCCAAAGGTCAGGCTGCCGGCCGATTCGAGCGCAATCTCGAAGCGGACTTCGCCGTTGTGATCGCCGGAATATTCCAGCGCGGTGATCTGGAAAGGCCCGGTGACAATGCCGAAATCGGGGATCAGCACCTGGAAGGAAAGGATCGTCGAGGCAAAGAAGGTGGCGCGCACCAAAGCATCCGAGGCCTGGTCCTTGAACAGGCCCGCACCGCTAATCGAGGCGCGCTGCACGCCGGCGCCCCCCAGAAGCTCGCGCCAGCGTCCGGCACTTTCCGCATCCGTCACGTCGACCACCTCCGCATTGAAGGCAAGCCTGCGCGAGCGCAGCCCCGCGACCGTCACCCAGCCGCCGCCGCTTGATAGTTTCAACAGAAGATCCTTGCCTGCCTGCGCCACCATCTGCCTGTCTCCCTTTCGATCATCGTTTCCGATGATGCCGTCCGATGACTGTCTTCGATGCCCCTGGCCGATGACCCGTTCGACGACCTCGTCGACGATCCGCCTATTCCGTCACCGCCCTGAAGGTCAGATCGACCACGAAGAGCTTCGCGCTCTCCTCCGGCCGGCTGGTCATGGCCTCGCAGGTCAGGAGAACGAGGTGGAAGCCCTCGAGCGAAAGCGCCGCATGGTGCAGCGCGAGGCGGGTCGCCCTTGCAATGGCCTGGGCGAGGGCCCGGCCCTCGCCATCGCTGAAGACGCTGAGGGTAAGGCTGTGCTCCTCGCCGGGCTCGGTCGCGGTGGAATGATCGCGGCTCTCGATCCGACCATAGATCAGGCAGGGCAGCCGCCGGCGCGCGCGAAGGTGATCGCGGATCTCGTCTTTGCCGACCAGCCGGCCCAGATCCGGATCGGCAATTAGCCGTGCGTGAATGGCCCGCATCAGGGCTTGCTGCGCGCTCATCAGATCTCCTCTTCGCAATCGCAGATCCAGAACCGTGCCGTCTCGTCGGGATCGCGCACCGCCTTGACGGCAAAGCGGCGCAGACCCTTGACCAGCCGCTCGCCGGGCGAAGGCGGGTTTTTCGCCGCAATCCAGATCCGATGCGTCACCGTCACCCGTTCCGCAGCCGCCGCAATCAGGTCGGCGCGATGGGCGACGGGGTCGATCCGGGCCCAGAACCGCCCCGCCGCGACGAAACGGCGCGTTACGCCGCCCTGGCCGTCCGGCTCATCCACCTGGACCTCGCGCACCAGCCTGGCATTCAGCGCCCCCACGTCAAAGCTTGCCGTCTCCATCTTACAGCCTCCGCAGCCGGTGGCTGGCGATCAGCCGCTCATAACCCTCCGGCACGGCTGCCGGCTGCTGGTCGAGCGGAATCGTGCCGCGCATGGCATGCATGGCGGCGATATGCAGCAGGAGAGCGCGGATCAGCGGTCGCGGCACAGCCGCGCCCGTCTCGCCGAAGCCGGCGGAAACGTCGATCTCGATACCGTTGATCGCCTGGCCGGGCGCCGGCACATCCCGCAGCCAGAGACGCGCCGGCCGGCTTTCGCCATCCAGCAGATGGCCTGCCGTCGATACCGGAACCGGCCTGCCCGCCTCGTCGTAAACCGTCACCGCATCAAGGCTTTGCAGCGGTCCCCTGACAATCGTGATCACGCCGTTCTGCGGCCATCGGTCGAGATAGAGCCGCAGCCGCTGCCGCATCAGGCAAAGCCCGGTCTCGGCTTCGAGAAAGTGCCGGGCCACCGTGATGAGGTCGGTCAGCAGCCCATCCTCGTCCGGATAATCGATCCGCAGATGCGCCTTTGCCTCGGCCAGCGAAAGCGGCTCGACGGCAGGCGCCGCAATGACGGCGTAAGTCATGGAAAGATCCTTGCGATGGGGGAGGAGGCAGGAGGCAGGAGGCAATTGGCAGTAGGCAGTAGGCAATCGGCAGTAGGCAGTAGGCAGTAGGCAGTGAGGAGTGGCTTCGGCGATTGGGAGGACGGCAGTAAGGGGTGGGATTGGGAGTTCGGAAGCAGGCGTTGGGGGAGTGGGGAAACGGCAGCAGGCCCAGCCCTTCTATTGGCTATGCCCTATTCGCTACTCACCCCTATTCCCTATTCCCTACTTGCTATTCGCTATTCGCTATTCGCCCCTATTGCCTATTGCCCACTGCCTATTGCCTACCCGCTACTGCCTATTGCCTACCCCCTATTGCCTACCCGCTACTGCCTACGCCCTACCCCCCGGCCCTCAATTGGCCGCGAACTTCACCAGCTTGATGGCCTCGAAATTCTGCACGCCGCCGCCGACGCGCTTGGTGGTGTAGAACAGCACATAGGGCTTGGCCGAATAGGGATCGCGCAGGATGCGCAGACCCAGCCGGTCGACGACGAGATAGCCGGAGCGGAAATCGCCGACGGCAATCGCATTGGCATTGGCGGCGATATCCGGCATCTCCTCCGCCTCGGCCAGCCGATAACCCATCAGCGTTGCGGGCTCGCCGGCGCTTTGCGGCGGACGCCAGAGGTAATTGCCGTCGGCATCCTTGAATTTGCGGATCTCGCTTTGCGTCTTGCGGTTCATCATGAAGCTCGCCGCCTGGCGATGGCCGGATTTCAGCGCGTAGAGGGCATTGATCAGGACATCGGAGGGGCTGGTCGTGGCGAAGGCGCCGGCGGCCCCGGTGGCGATATGGCCGAGATTGCCCCAGCTCCAATTGCCGTCCGCAATGCTCGGATAGGCCAGGAAACCCTTCGGTTTGTTGATCCCGTCGCCGCGAATGAAGGCATCACCCTCCTGCTCGGCAAAGACGATATCCACCTCGCCCGCCAGCCAGTCCTCGATATCGACGGCGGCATCATCGAGCAGCGCCTGCGTCGCGGCCGGCATGGCGTAGAGTTCCATGGTCGGGAAGGTAAGCTCGGTGAGAACCGGCGAAGCGGTCTGCGGCCGCTGGGCGGTTTCCGACACCCAGCCCGTCGCAAGGCCGGCGGTGGAAAACGGCTTCTTCAAGGTCCCGGAGGAGACGGTGCGAATGCTCGACAGGGCGCGCATGGGCGAGACCATGCTCAGGCGCCGGCCGATTTCGCTGTCGGTTTCGGGCGGCACCAGATAGCCGCCATCGGTGGCGGAGCCGGCGCTCATCGCCTTGGCCTCCAGGTCGCGCAGGCCCGCCTCCTCGCCGCGGCGCAGATAGGCCTCGAAGGCCGCCTTGTGCTCGAGGCTTTTCGCATCCGCCTCGCCGCGGCCGGACAGGGCCGGACGCTGCCGCTTCAGGACGAGCTGGTCCAGCACCGCCTTCTGCTCGTCAATCGCGCTATTGATGCGCTCCACCTTGTCGCGCGTCACCACATCGGCGGTCAGCTTGTGCTCGATTTCGCCAAGCCTCCGGTCATTGGTTTCCTTGAAGGTCTCGAAAGCCTCCATCAGGTCGTGGAAGGCCGCGTCCAGAACGTCAGGCACGGCCTTCGCTTCGGGCGCCACCCGTCTTGCCGGCGGCCGGCCCTCGTGTGCGGCCAGTGCCGGCTGCTGTGCGTGTGTGGTCATCTGGTCATCCTTTGAAACGGGTTGCGAGAAGGGTTCTGGCGGCCCGCCGCATGGCGCGGAGCCGTTCGGTTTCCCGGTCGCGGTAGAACCGGGCATGTTTGACATTGGAGACCCGCGCCGAGGGCAGCATGGGAAAGGTCACCACGGAAATCTCCCACAGATCGGCCTCCAGGATCCGGCGAATGCCGCTTTTCGGCTCGCTGCGGGCCTTGACGGTGCGAAAGCCGATGGAGAGCCCGTCCAGCGCGCCGCTCTTCATCAGCGCGTGCACTTCGCGGGCGCGGGCGACGCCGCCCGACAGCAGGCCTTCGACGTAAAGACCGCGCCTGTCCTCGCGAAGCACGGTCCAGGCGCCGATCGGCTCATGCGGATCGTGCTGGTAGAGCATGCGCACGCCGGCAGCCCCGCGCTCCTGCAGGCAGGTGCGGAAGGCGCCGCGTTCGATCACGTCCTTGCCGAGATCCACCTCGCCGAAGACGCTGGCATAGCCGGCAAAGCTGCCATCGCCGCCGAGATCCGAGAGCTGAAGGCTTGCAAATTTGCGCGCGGTCGGGCGCGGCCCGCGATAGGCGTGCATGGTACGTTTCTCCTGCGGTTGGAGCATCGGAAGCCGGGCTGGCAGAATCCTGCCGGTGGCGAAAAGCGAAAAGCGACCCTTACGGCGGTGGCTCGACTTTCGTGCCGTAGCGATTGGCAAAGCGGGTGAGGATGCCGAGAACCCACCAGGCCGAGAGGCTGGCGGCGGCGGCACCCGTCAGCGTCGTTTCCACCGGCGAGAGCTGGCCGGCCAGTCCCAGCCGCGCCGTCAGCCAGAGCCCCGCCGGGCCGCCGAACATCACGCCGCAGGAGACGCCGGTCATGAACCGGCTGGCCGCCTCGCGCGCGCTTCTCGGCACGAGATAGACCAGCGAGACCCAGGCGCCGGCCACCGAACCGACGGCCTTTGCGGCCAGGAGGCCGCCATCCTGACCGAGATCAGCCATTTCCTTTTCTCCAAAATCTTTACCTTGTCGTGCCATGGTGGTTGCCTGGATGCGGGTGCACCTGTCTGCACCCGTCTTCGCCGGCGCGAGCGAAAGGCCTGCGCGGCATTTCGTGAATCCCCTGAATCGCTTGGCAGCGGGCGTTGAGAGAGTGAATCCGGTTCTTCATGTTCCGGTTGAACGACTTAAAGCACCCTCCCGGCCACTCCCCTTCGGCCACTGCCCTTCGGCCACTCCCCTCCCGGCCTCTCCCCTTCCGCCCTCTCCCCTTCCGCCCTCTCCGGCTTCAGTCGCCGCCCGAGCGCCATGGACGATCGCCATAGCCGACCGCCTCCCGCTTCTCCGCATCGCTGAGGAAGTCGGCGCGGCCGATGCGGTCCCACAGGCCATCGCGTTCCGCCGCAAGACCTGCGACCTGATCGAGATCGGCCTCCAGCCGCAGGGGCTCGCCATAGGCCGCGCCGAGCCAGGCCGAAAAGCTTGCCGCCGTGCGCGCCAGCAGCGGCACCACAGTCAACCGGTAGAAGGCGCGGTTGGCCTCCTGGTAATTCGCATAGGTATTGTCGCCTGGAATGCCGAGCAGCATGGGCGGAACGCCGAGCGCCAGGGCGATATCGCGCGCGCTGGCATGCCTTGCCTCGATGAAATCCATATCCTTCGGCGAAAATCCCATGGCCTTCCAGTCCAGCCCGCCCTCCAGCAGCAGCGGGCGGCCGGCATTGACGGCGCCGGCATAGCCCTGTTCCAGTTCGGCGCGCAGCCGGTCATACTGATCCGGCGAGAGATTGCCGCCATCGCGCGGCTGGTAGACCAGGGCGCCGGATGGGCGCGCCGAATTGTCGAGCAGGCCCTTGTTCCAGCGCGTCGCCGCATTGTGGAGATCGAGCGCCGTTACCGCGGCGCCGAGCGGCGGATAGCCCAGCTGGTCGTCGAGCGGGTGAAACAGTTTCAGATGCAGAAGGCCGGGCCCTGCCGCATCGCCCTCGGCGCCAATGCGGCGAACCCGTCCGCCGACCCGGTAATCGTAAGCGAGCGGCCAGCCATCGGCGCCTGCCACGAGGGTGACGCGATCCGGCCGCAGCAGGTGCAGTTCCCGCGGCTTTGCCTCCAGCGACAGCGCCTCCACATAGGCATTGCCAGAGAGCATCAGGTGGCCATACAGGGTTTCGAAGAAATCCGGGCCGCTCTGGCGCGGATTGGGCCGGGCCAGAAGCGACAGGATCGGATGATCCGGCCTTTCGCGCGCGCCGCGATAGCAGAGCCAGGGCACGCAGGCGCAGGACTGCGCCAGCATGGTGACCGCGCGATGCGCGACGGGATTGCGCATGAAACCGGTCTGGGCAAGCGCAGCATAGGACCGGCCGCTCCAGCCCCCGCCGGCGCTGCCCGCCAGCACCGAGAGGCCGGCGGAGACGGCGCCTGGCCCGCCGCCCAGGCCCCTTGCCGCGCGCTTTGCCGCTTCCGCCTTGCGCATAAGCGCGTCGTCACTCCGCCCTCTGCCGCCAAAGGACCTCGGAAAGGGAAACCTCATGCGCGCGCTCCCGGCTCTCTTCCCTCAGACAGTCCTGCTTCTTCCGCGCTTTCTCCTTTTACCGAAGTTTCCGGCCGTCCCGGCTCCGGCAAATCGCCGGCCGAGAGCGCCAGCACATAGAGCCGTGCATAGCGGGCAAGATCGGCGGCGCGATCGTTACCGTTGACGATGCGGCGGGCGCCGAGCCAGTCGGCGCGGCTGCCCGCGAAATAATCGGCGAGACGATGTCCGGTAAAGCTTCCGCGAACCATGCCATGGATCAGGATCATCACGGCCCGCTCCGGCTCCAGCGCCGCCTCCGGCCGGTCCTCTATGCCGAAAGCGCGGTAGTTGACGCGTCCGGTGATCTGCACGAGGCCGCGGCCGCGAAACCGGTAGCCATCGCCGCTGGCGGAATCGCCATTGCCCATGCGGCTGGCATAGATGCGGTTGGCCAGCTTTTCCGGATGGCCGGCGAGTTCTTCCGGCTCGTTCCAGTAGAGCATGGTGCGGAAGGTCCGCCGCAGGCCCGCAACCGAATAATGGAGGTTTTCCTCCATCGGCTGCATCCGGCCGCCTGTTTCATGAAAGGCGGTGGCCAGCACATAGGCCAGCTTGCGCCGGTCGGTGCTGAGCCGCAGCCTGTCCCAGGCGCTGAGAATGGTCTCATGCCCGTCCACCGCCTCCTTCGTCAGGTAACCGGGATAAAGGCTCTGTCGAACGCGGTCGTAAAAGCCCTTGCGATCGGGGATGATCATCGCTTGCCTCCTGAAATGGGATGGGCGCCCGCGCCGGTTCGCCTCTCGCGCCGGACGGGTTTCTGCCGGCGGCGGCTGTCACAAACAGCCTTCGATCGGGCCCCCTCCGGGCCGTGCACGAGATTCAATCGATTTGCAAAAATACTAATCGGTTTAGGCTCTTAGCCCCTACTTTACTTTTGGGTAACGCTATGGAACCAAGCCGTCACATTGCGAGTTGTAGGCCCGATCTTTGCAGACCCGGTCCTTGCAGGCCGCTTGCCAAAGAAGCCATTCAAGAGAAGGAGATCATGATGATGCAGCAGGAAGCCCCCGTGTCCCAGACCTCGCCCGCGACCAAGCAGCAGATCCCGCTTCATCTCGTTGAACGCCTGGAGCTGGAGTGGAAGCAGATGCGCGACAGCGCTCCGGTGCCGGTCAAGGCCCGCTGACCAGACCATACAAAGACAGTGACATAGACAGAGGCTGCGGGCCGGCACGATCCGGCCGGCAGCCCTTAATTCTGACGAGCAGCGCGCCGCCGCCCGCGCCTTTCTCTCCCGATAGCCAGCGCTGAGCCATTCGGCGAGCCAGCCCTGTCCGGATCGTTCCGTGGTCCATCACAGGCCGCGTACGCGCGGTTCGCCGCCTCCCTCCAGCAGCAGCGCCGTCAAGGCCCAGACCAGCGCATCCAGCCGGTCCGGCGAGCGGCCGCCGGAGAGACCGTCCGGGCCGAAATCGCACATCTGGTCCTCCAGTGCCGGAAAGCGGCCGGCATGCACCACCCGCCCCTGCTCATAGAGCGCCGCCACCGGCTCGGCCCGCAGAAATTTGCCGCGGGTGGCGCGGACGCAGGTCAGGGGAAGGGTCTCATCAATACCCTTCAGCACCGCGGCCACCATCTCGCCTCCCTGATTGATCTCGGCCACCACGCGATCGGCCGAGAAGCGGCGGAAGGCCTTGACCACTTCGCCGGCCCAGCCGGCCGGGCTTTTGCCCTCCACCGAACAATCCGCCAGCACCACGGCCCGGCCGCTTTCCTCCAGCCCCGCCACGACGATGCCGCAGCAGGAGGTGGCGCCCTGGCCCGCCGGCGGATCGACGCCGACGACGATGCGGCGCAGCGGACCGGCCATGCGGATGAGGACCGCCTCCAGCAAACCGCGCTTCCACAGGCTGTCGTCGCGATCCTCGATCCATTCGCCGTCGAGCTCCTGCCGGCCAAGGCGGGTGCCGCCATAGCGGCTCTGCAGCGCGGCAATGAAATTGGGCGCCAGATTGCCGGCATTGTCTCGGGTCGACATGCGCACCAGTTTCGTGCCCGGATCGCCGATCAGCCGTTTGACGATCGGCACCGGACGCGGCGTCGTGGTGACCAGCTGGCGGGGATCCAGGCCAAGGCGAAGGCCGAATTGCAGCATGTCGAACGTATCCTCGGCATGTTTCCATTTCGCCAGCTCGTCGCACCAGGCATAGTGGAATTGCGGTCCGCGCAGGCTTTCGGGATCTTCGGACGAGAAGAGCTGCGCCACCGCGCCGCTTGGCCAGACCAGCCGCCGCCGGGAAATCTCGAAATCCGGCGCCTGTCGCCCGCCGATGCGGCAGATGCCGGAGACGCCGTCGATCATCACCTCGCGGGCATCGCCCAGCGTTTCCGCCACCAGCGCAATGCGCAGCCCCTTGCCAAACGGGCCGGTGGCAAGCGCCTGCACCCATTCGGCACCGGCGCGCGTCTTGCCGGAGCCGCGGCCGCCCATCAAAAGCCAGGTTCGCCAATCGCCCTTGGGCGGCTGCTGCTCCAGCCGCCCGCAGAGCCGCCAGACGCGGCTGAGCCGCAGCGCATGCTCCCTCACCCCTTGCGGCAGGGCCGGTGAAGCGTCGATGTCGGTCTTTCCGGCAGCACCGGCGAAAACATCGGCAGTGCCGGCAGAACCATCGGCAGTGCCGGCAAGATCCCCGGCCGTGCCGGCAAGCAGCGGAGCGGCAAGCGGCGTGCCTGCGGCTTCTGCGGCGTCTGCCAGGGTCGGGTACAGGTGGGTCAGCCTCGTCGCGCCCTTCTCGCAGCCGCGGCCGAGCATGCTGGCCTCGGCGGCAACGTCCAAAGCAAGATCCGCAAGGGCCGCCGAGCCGCGGCGCACCGCCGAGGCAAGATCAAGCGCGGTAGGGGCCGTTCGAACGCGCCCTTTGGAGCGCCATCTGCCCTGTTTCACCCGGCGGCGTTTCATGCGCTAAAAACCTGCAGGAATGAAACCAGGGATGGCCAAATCGCTCCCGCAGACATGACCTGAGGGATCCGCGACAAAAACAGAGACTGTTGCGTCGCAGGGTGAGCGAGGCCTTCCCGCCCTCCTCCGATCGAGCCGGCCAAAAGATCCGGGTTTGCGATTTGACAGGATGCGGATCAAAGAGAGCGAGATTCCGCCTCGCGCAGATCCTGTCGCTCCGTTTCCGGCCCATCGCGCGCCCGCTTTTCCACGGCGGGAGCCGGTTCTTCCTCCTGCCTGTGCCGGGAAAGCTCCGCCGCCCGCGCCTCGATCAATTGCTCGAGATCGCCGAGCGCCCGCAGGAAACCCTCTTCGTCCGTCTGGCGCGCCGCCTCATCCGCCAGATCGCGGGAAAGCTGGCGCTGCAGGCTGTCGACCTTTTCCAGCGTGCGCACGATGAGGCTCATGGCATCGGTGGCCGCCTTCAAATCGGCGCGCGCCAGCTTTTGCGCCGCCTCATCGCCCCCCGCCGCCATATGTTCCGCCGCGGCGCGGAGTTCCCGGAAGGCGACGAACTGGGCGCGCATTTCCTGCGTCATCTCGTTGAGAAGCAGGCGAAGTGCCGCGGCATCACAGGCGGCAGTCGCGCTCGCCTCGGCGCTTTTCAGCTCCAGCCGGACCTGCTGGCCTGCAGGCGGGTCCTCGAATGTGCCGAACAGCCTGAGATCGATCTCAGGCATGCCGGTCTCCAAGGTCTGGATCGGATCGATCATGAAACTCTCTCCTGAAGCGGAACGGCAAGCGGCCAGGAACCCGGGACCGGGCCCGACGGACACGAAAACAGCCCCGAAGAGGCTCATCCGGGGCCGTAGCTGTTCCTGCTTCTGCCGGTGTGCATGTGAATGCCGATGCCGATGCCGATGCCGATGCCGATGCCGATGCCGATGCCGATGAACGGTTGCGAGCCTTCTACCGGCCGCCGGATACAGATCTTCGACTGTGCCTGAACCCTAGCAAACCACCGTCACGCCGTCAAGGATTTTTTTCCTAGGTGGCGACTTGATGAAGCCTGCGGGATTCGCTATTGCTTCCTTATCGGAGAGCTCGCGATGAGATTAAAAGCATTAATTTCTGCGGAAAAAGTGTCGATCAAGATCTGGGACTGGAAGCAAGGGGAAATCCCTCGCTCGCTTTGGCCGTCTCGTCGTGCTAAGCCCAAGTTTTACAAATGGGGGCCGCTATATAAATGGCGGGTTATTTCTTTTTTTGCTCTCGATACGGATTGCCGAGTCCTAATCTTGTTTAACGAGACAAAGCAGATCTTTCGGGCTTCGTTCGGGATCACGGAAGGCGGTGAAACCAGGGTCTTGTGCGATTACGAATTTCACGCCTCTGAACCTGGTTGGCACTGCCATGCTCGATGCGATGATGTGGCGACACTTTCACCCGGCACCAATCGCTT
Source organism: Rhizobium sp. SSA_523 (assembly GCF_030435705.1). Lineage (NCBI taxonomy): Bacteria > Pseudomonadati > Pseudomonadota > Alphaproteobacteria > Hyphomicrobiales > Rhizobiaceae > Affinirhizobium > Affinirhizobium gouqiense. The sequence continues at coordinate 227,872 of NZ_CP129382.1, read as the reverse complement.
TGGCAGCGTCAGGCTTCCAAGGTACAATCGTCCGCACAGGCGGACTGAGTTTAAGTTCGGAAAAAGCGAACTTTCCGAAGCTTCAGCATTTCAATGCGCAGTGACTGTCTACGGCCTTGACAAGAGGGATAGCTGGCTATGAAAGCTGATCTGTGCCACGCATTCTGCAACAACATCATCGTTACGCCGGTACCCGCCGGGGTGGCTGTGAGCACTGTCTTCAGGCGCGATGATGGGGACCGGATCGCCTTTTACGTTATTGAAGAGGAAAACGGGCTTATCCGTCTGGAGGACGATGGCGGCACAGTCCAGATGCTGGAAGGAGCCGGCGTCGATTTCGAAACCGACACGCGCTGCCGCGCTTTCGAGACGCTTTTGTGCTCTGCGCACGCGACCTTCGATGGCGCGGACGCGACGATCAGGACAGCGCCATTTCCGCGTGAAGAGCTAGCTGCGCAAGCCCTCGATTTTGTTGCCGTTCTGCTTAGGATGAACGACTTCCTCCTCCTAACGCAGGAAAAAATTGCATCCACTTTCCGAGACGATGCTGCAAATGCCATTCGCGCCGGAATTGGAGGACGCGCCAATATTCGAGAAGGCGAGGCAGTGAACTCCCGCCTCTCGGAGGTGATGCCGGATTTGGTGGTTGAGACAATCGGCAGACCACCCGTTGCCATCTTCTTTGGGAACACTGAGAGCCGTGTTCACGATGCGATCTTTCTGCATCAAACGGCAGCATATGAGGTGAAAGAAGATCTGTCCGTTATCGCTCTTCTGGAGCAGGATAATTCCATATCCACGTCGCTGAGACGACGAGCAACCAATCGCCTGACCACCGTACCTGTATTCCGTCAGGATGAAGAAGCCGCAGTGTCTCGCATCGTTCGCGAGGCGATCGGTAACCTTTAGGACTGTTTCGGGAAAACACGGTTGTAAGGCTTCCACCAGCGCTCGACACGCCCCGGCAACTGGCGCAAACCTCCTGCCGCGCTAAGTGGTTTCGGGTGGCCCTGCGGCCATGGCGTTTCGTCCCCGGATCAGGAGTGCGGTCATGGAAAACCCGAAAACCCCAGCCCCGAAAACCCCAGCAAGGCCAGAGGCCGCCGAGGGTCAGGATCTCGTCGAAGGCGGGTGCCTGTGCGGCGCCGTGCGGTTCCGTGCGGTCGGAAAACCCTATCGCATCGGCCTCTGCCATTGTCTGGATTGCCGCAAGCATCACGGCGCCCTGTTTCACGCCTCGGCCATCTATCCGCAATCCGCCGTCGCGGTCGAAGGGGAGACGGGTCAGTATCGCGGCCGGCATTTCTGCCCCGCCTGCGGATCGCCGGTGTTCGGCCGCTCGGAGGACGAGGTGGAGGTGCATCTCGGCTCGCTCGATCAGCCAAGCCTCATGCAGCCGACCTACGAGCTGTGGACCATTCGCCGCGAAAGCTTCCTGCCGCCCTTCGAGGATCTGCGGCATTATGAGCGCGACCGGCCCTCGGGCAGCCGTTCCGAGGATTGACCACCCTCCCCGCAGAGCCCGCCGCGATTTCACCCCGGCGCACTTTCTACCGCGAGCCTGGCGCGCGACTCCGGCGCTTCTGCCGCGCTCCTCCTGCGCTCCCGGCCCCCGCAGTCTCGGGCTGCGGAACAATTCTTCCTCTCCCCGGGTTCTTCCCGCAAGCCGTTCGGGCTTCACGCTTCAAGCAAAGGAAGATGCCATGCCTCAAGGCCCCCTGCGCCCCACCTCGCACACTGCCTCGCCCACTGCCTCGCCCACTGTGCCGGTCACGCTGACGATCAACGGAACGCCCCGGGCGCTCGATATCTATCCTTTCGTCACCCTTCTCGATCTCCTGCGCGGCCCGCTTGACCTGACCGGCACGAAAAAGGGCTGCGATCATGGCCAGTGCGGCGCCTGCACGGTGCTGATCGATGGCCAGCGCATCAATTCCTGCCTGAAGCTGGCCGTCAGCCTGGATGGCGCCGAGATCACCACGATCGAAGGGCTCGGCACGCCTGACAACATGCATCCGCTGCAGCGGGCCTTTGTCGAACATGACGCCTATCAGTGCGGCTATTGCACGCCCGGCCAGATCTGTTCCGCCGCCGGCCTTCTTTCCGAAGGCCATGCCCATAGCCGCGAGGAGATCCGCGAATTGATGAGCGGCAATCTCTGTCGCTGCGGCGCCTATACCAATATTGCCGATGCCATCGAGGATGTCATGGATCACAGCCGCGAATTCGGCCTGGATGAGGACGGAAGCCCTGGTCGGGGGAATGGTCGGGGGGATGGCCCGGGCAACGGCTCGGACGGACGATCCGGCACCCGCAGGACGACGCATCGGGAGGCTGCCGAATGAGACCCTTTTCCTATCATCGCCCCACCGAAATTTCCGATGCCGTGAAGGCGCTTGCCGCCGATCCCGGCGCCAGGCTTCTGGCCGGCGGCACCAATCTCGTCGACCTCATGAAATATGATGTCGCCCATCCGACCGCGGTGATCGATATCAACGCCCTGCCGCTGAAAGCGATCGAGCTTTCCGATAACGGCACGTTCCGCATCGGCGCGCTCGCCACCAATGCGCAGGTTGCCTATGATGCCCGCATTGCCGAAGCGCTGCCGCTGCTCTCCTCTGCCATTCTGGCCGGCGCCTCGCCGCAATTGCGCAATGCCGCAACCACCGGCGGCAACCTCCTGCAGCGCACGCGCTGCTATTATTTCTATGATCCGGCCATGGCCTGCAACAAGCGCAAGCCCGGCAGCGGCTGCTCGGCGATCGGCGGGGTGAACCGCATCCACGCCATTCTCGGCGCCTCGGACCAGTGCATCGCCACCCATCCCTCCGATATGTGCGTGGCTCTGGCAGCGCTTGATGCGGTGGTGGAAGTGGTGGGGCCGGATGGCCATCGCGACATTCCCTTCACCGCCTTCCACCGGCTGCCGGGCGAGCATCCGGAGCGGGACAATACGCTTCTAGACGGCGAAATGGTCGTCGCGGTGCGGGTCGAAAGCGGCCGTTTCGGCCGGCATCATTCCTATCTGAAACTGCGCGACCGGCTCTCTTACGCCTTTGCGCTGGTCTCGGTGGCGGCCGCGCTCGATATCGAGGATGGCCGCATTCTCGACCTCCGGGTGGCGCTCGGCGGCGTGGCGCACAAGCCCTGGCGCGATAGCCTGGCGGAGGCGGAATTCGCCGGGGAAGCGCCGGAGCGGCGCACCTTCGAGGCGGTGGCCGACCGGCTTCTGGCCGGCGCCAGGGGCCAGGGCGACAATGATTTCAAGATCCCCCTGGCCCGCAAGGCGATCGTCCGGGCACTGGTCCAGGCGGCCGAGGCAAGGCCGCAGATCCAGGCCGAAAAGCGCGTGCGCTGAAGGAGTTGACCATGAGACGAGAAGAGCTCGAGACCGGCCGCGTGATCGGCTTTCCGCTGTCGCGCATCGATGGGCCGAAGAAGGTAACGGGCACGGCGCCCTATGCCATGGAGCATCCGGCAAAGGATTGTCTCTACGGTTTCGTCGCAACGGCCACGATCGGCGCCGGGCGCATCTCCCGGATCGATCTGGCGGATGCGGCGGCCATGCCGGGCGTGGTCAAGATCTACACGCATGAGAACCGGCCGCGCACCGCCTGGTGGGATCGCGCCTGGAAGGATGAAGTGGCCCTGCCCGGCCATCCGTTCCGGCCGCTCGAGAATGACCGCGTGCTGTTTGACGGGCAGCCGGTGGCGCTGGTGATTGCTAAGACCTTCGAGGCGGCGCGCGATGCCGCATCGCTGATCCGTGTCTCCTATGTCGCCGAACCGGCCCGCACCGATCTGACGGCCGAGCGCGACAGGGCCTATGTGCCGAAGGAAAAGCGCAGCGGCATCTCTCCGCCGCCGGCGCCGCGCGGCGATGCCGAAGGGTCTTATGAGGCCGCGCCGTACAAGATCGCCGCCGAATACGTTCTGGAAGGCGAATATCACAATCCGATGGAGCTTTACGGCTCCACCGTCATCTATGAGGGCGACGGCAAGCTGACCATTCACGACAAGACGCAGGGCTCGCAGAATGTGCAGAACTACATCTGCGGCATTTTCGAATTGCAGCCGGAAAACGTCCAGGTCTTCAACCATTTCGTCGGCGGCGCCTTCGGCTCGGGCCTTCGCCCCGGCCATCAGGTCTTCCTCGCCACCATGGCGGCGCTGGACCTGAAGCGGTCGGTGAAGCTGGAATTGTCGCGCCAGGAAATGTTCTACCTGCGCTGGCGGCCCTCCACCATCCAGACGGTGCGCATGGCGGCGGATGCGCAGGGGCAGCTGCAGGCGATCCTGCACCATGCGGTGGCCGCCACCTCGGTCTACGAGGATTACCAGGAAACCGTCGTCAACTGGTCCGGCCTCGCCTATAAATGCGACAATGTGAAACTCACCTATGAACTGGCCTCCATGCATGTCTCGACACCCGGCGACATGCGGGCGCCGGGTGCGGCAACCGGCTTTGTCGCCCTGGAATGCGGCATTGACGAACTGGCCTATGCGGTAGGCATTGATCCGCTGGAGATGCGCCAGCGCAATTTCATCCATCTCGACCAGAACCAGGGCCTGCAGCTGACCTCCAAGGCACTGCATGCCTGCTACCGGGAGGGCGCCAAGCGGTTCGGCTGGGACAGCCGCTCGCAGGTGCCGCGCTCCATGCGCGACGGGCATGACCTGATCGGCTGGGGCGTGGCGACCGGCATATGGGAAGCAACCCTTACCAATGCCAGCGCGCGGGCCCGCCTGGACAAAGGCGGCAAGGTTACCGTCTCCGCCGCCGCCTCCGATATCGGCACCGGCACCTGGACCATTCTTGCCCAGGTGGCCGCCGAGGCCTTCGGCCTGTCGCCGGACGAGGTGACGGTGAAGATCGGCGATTCCTCGCTGCCGCAAACCTCGGTCGAGGGCGGTTCCTGGACCGCCGCCTCCACCGGTTCGGCCGTCGATGCGGCGGCCACCGCCGTGCGTGCGACGCTTCTGTCGCGGGCGCAGGCCATGCCGGGCTCGCCCTTTGAGGCCATCGGCGTGGAGCAGACGGCCATTCGCGCCGGCCGGCTGGTGCTGGACGTCAACGATCAGGTGGGCGTCGCGCTGGACGATATTTTCGAGGCGTCCGGCCTCTCCTTCATCGAGGAAGAGGCGCAGGTCGCGCCGGACCAGAAACAGGCGCAGCGCTTTGTCAGCTACACTCATTCCGGGGTCTTCGTGGAGGTTCGGATCGATGAGGAACTGGGCGTGATCCGGGTGACCCGCGTGGTCATCGCGGTGGCCGCCGGGCGCATCCTCAACCCGAAGACGGCGCGCAGCCAGATCCTCGGCGGCGTCGTCATGGGCATCGGCATGGCCCTGCATGAGGAGGGCATGACCGACCACCGCCACGGCCGCATCATGAACCATAATCTGGCGGAATATCACATTCCGTCGCATGCCGATATCGCCGATATCGACGTGATCTTCGTCGAGGAACATGACGGCATGGCCAGCCCGCTCGGCGTGAAGGGTCTCGGCGAAATCGGCATTGTCGGCGTCGCAGCCGCCGTTGCCAATGCCATTTTCCATGCCACCGGCACCCGGATCCGGCATCTGCCGATCACCATCGACAAGATCTTTTTTGCCAAGGAGGCAGCCGAATGACCCGTCTTGCCAACACGCCTCTGCGCTATCATCCGGATGTCGAAGAGATCTCGCCGGACGAGCCGCAGCTTGCCCAGGCGCTCAGCGATACCATGCTGTCCATCTCCTACAAGACCTATGCCGACAGCGCCCATGCCATCCGGTCCGTGCACGCCAAGAGCCATGCGCTGCTGGGCGCCGAGGTGGAGGTGCACGACAATCTTCCGCCGGAACTGGCGCAGGGCCTGTTTGCCCGGCCGGCCAGCTATGAGGCGGTCATCCGCCTCTCCACCACGCCCGGCGATATTCTGCATGACAGTGTCTCGGCGCCCCGCGGCATGGCGCTGAAAATCCTGGACGTGGCGGGCGAGCGGCTGCCGGGTTCGGAGCAATCCACCTCCCAGGATTTCGTGATGGTCAACGGCAAGGTGTTCAACTCCCCGAGCGGAGAGGCCTTTCTCGGCAGTCTGAAACTGCTTGCCGCCACGACGGACAAGGCGGAGGGCGTCAAGAAGATCCTGTCGAAAGTCCTGCGCGGGGTGGAAAGCGCGGCGGAAGCGCTGGGCAAGGAATTGACGCCGGTAAAGGTGATGGGCGGCCAGCCCATGACGCATATGCTGGGCGAAAGCTTCTATACCCAGGTGCCGCTGCGCTTCGGCTCCTATATCGCCAAGCTCGGGGTGGTGCCGGCCTCGGACAATCTGAAAGCCCTGATCGACCGCTCGGTCCGTGTCGATGGCGATGCCGACAGCCACCGGCACCTGATCGAGGAATTTTTCGAGAGCGAAACCGCCGTCTGGCATCTGAAGGCGCAGCTCTGCACCTCGCTCGAAGACATGCCGGTGGAAGACCCCATGGCCCTGTGGGACGAGGAGAAGAGCCCCTACCTGACGCTTGCCACCATCACCGCCTCGCCGCAAACCGCGTGGAGCGCGGCGCGGTCCGAACAGGTGGATGACGGGATGAAGTTCTCTCCGTGGAACGGCATTGCCGCGCATCAGCCGCTCGGCCAGATCATGCGGCTGCGCAAGCTCGCCTATGAACGCTCCGCCGCCTTCCGGTCCGAACGCAATGCCGTGCCGGTGACGGAACCGCTGCGCTGCCCCTTCGCGCATGGCCAAGCGGGAGCAGACAATGGGCAATGGGCGGTAGGCAGTAGGGGGTAGGCAGTGGGCAGTAGGCAGTAGGCAGTGGGCAGTAGGCAGTAGGCAGTGGGCAGTAGGCAACAAGATGCAGTGGGATTGGCCCCCTCATCCGCCCTTCGGGCACCTTCTCCCCAAGGGGAGAAGGGATCTGCCGCAGCGCCTGCGGTCTACCTCTACGTAAAGCGGGATTTGCCGCAGCGCCTGCGGTCTACCTCTACTTAAAGCGGGATTTGCCGCAGCGCCTGCGGTCTACCTCTACTTAAAGCGGGATTTGCCGCAGCGCCTGCGGTCTACCTCTACCTAAAGCGGGATCTGCCGCAGCGCCTGCGGTCCACCTCTACCTAAAGCGGGATCTGCCGCAGCGCCCGCTGCTCCCCTCTCCCCTTGGGGAGAGGTTCCGCCGAGCTTTAGCGGAGGCGGGGTGAGGGGGAACTATTCTGTTGTCACTAACGCCCAGACCCTGCGAAACTACTCCCTACTCCCTACTCCCTACTCCCTACTCCCTACTCCCTACTCCCTACTCCCTACTCCCTATTGCCTACTGCCTACTGCCTATTGCCTATTCGCTATTCGCTATTCGATGCCTACTGCCACTCCCTCCTCCCCACAGCTCTCAGCGGGCCGGGACGGCCTTCAGATAGGCGGCGATGGCCAGGAGATCCTCCTTCGGCAGATGGCTCAGATTCTGCTGGACCTCGACCATGGAGCCGCCGACACTGTCGAAATCGGGGGTAAAGCCGGTTTCCAGGTAGTTGGCGATATCCTCTTCGCTCCAGGCGCCGATCGAGTCCGAGCCGGGCGTGATATCAGGGATACGCCCCTCGCCTTCCGGGTTGGGGCCGCCTGCCAGCCACTGGCCGGTCTGGAAGCCGCCCATCACATTGCGCGGCGTATGGCATTCGCCGCAATGGCCGGGGCCCTCCACCAGATATTGGCCACGCCTGACGGCATCGGAAGCATTTGCGAGATCGACGCGCGGGGCATCGGTGAAATAGAGAAGCTTCCAGCCGCCCACGGCCAGGCGCAGGTTGAAGGGGAAGTTCAAGGCATGTGCCGGGGCAATATCGGGGCTGGCCGGCAGGCTCTTGAGGTAACCGAAGAGATCGTTGACATCCTCCCGGCTCATGCGCGCATAGGAGCCATAGGGGAAGGAGGGGTAGAGATGTTCGCCGCGCGGCCCGACGCCGCGGGTCATGGCATCGCCGAATTGCGCCAGTGTCCAGCTGCCGATCCCGGCTTTCGGATCGGAGGATATGTTCGGCACGTTGAAGGTGCCGAAGGCGGTGGGCAGCGCGCGGCCGCCCGACAGGAGCTTGACCGCCTCGCCCTGCGCATCCTTGGCCGCATGGCAGCTGGCGCAGCCGCCGGCCCAGAACAGGGTCTCGCCATGCGCAAGGTCCGGCTGGCCAAGGCCCGCCCAATAGTCGGCCGGATGCGGATCGGGTCTGGTCAGCGCATAGGCGACGCCGGCGCCGAGCGCGAGGGCTGCCAGCCCGGCCAGCGCGATTTTGGCTGCAATCGAGGCCATCGGTCTTTCCTTTCCGCCAGAAATCCAAGCGGACAGCCGTCCGCCGCCGCCGCCATGGCATGTCAGGAGCGGCGGAAATCGACGATCCCGCCCGCCCGCGACGGCAGCGCGCTGCCGGTGATCAGCGCTTCAGACGATAGGTCTGGTGGCAGGCGCCGCATTCGGCGCCGAGCGTCTGCATGGCCTGGCCGACAGCGGCCTGATCGGCCGGCATGGAGGCCAGAACCGTGTCGGCATCGGTGGAGAGCTTCATGGCCTTGGCCTTGAAATCATCCATGTTCTGCCAGATGGCCGGGGCGGCTTCGCTGTCCATGCCGGTTTCCGATCCGGCCGGGAAGTGATTGGGGAAATCCTTCGCCGATTCGGAAATCGTCGTCAGCGCCGTCTTCACGGTGGCCGCGTCATAGGGCTTCTGGCCCTTGGCGATGGCGCCGAGCGCCCCCATGGAACCGCCGATCTTCTTCATCAGATCCTGGCGCACGACCTGCGGCTCGCCCGCGGCGTAAACGGCGCCGGCACCAAGACAGAGCGCCACGACCCCGGCTGTCAGCATCTTGAACTTCATCGATGAACTCCCCTGATTTTTGGCCCGGGAATGGCTCCCGCACGCCGTTCGACGAGACAATGCTTACATGCTAGGTTTAGGAAAAACATGACGTTTTCCGCGCGGACACAGAGATGTGATTGTGCCGGAACGGGACCCTTTCTCCTTTCACGCGAGAGGCAGGATGCGGCTGTCTTCGCGGCCGAAGCCGGCGATCTCCAGCCGGTCCGGATAGAGGCTGGCAATGGCGAAGGCGTTTTCGCCCGGCGTATCGACCATGCCCTTGATGTTGACGAACCAGGAGGACCCGGCCCGGGCCTGGCCGCCCGGATGGTGATGGCCGCAGAAATAGGCCAGAACATTGGGCGAGCCCGCCAGAAGATCGGCCAGCGCCTCTGCCTCCCAGAGATTGTGATCGCTTGGCGGATAAAGCGGGTAATGCCCCATCACGATCACCCGCTGGCCGCTAGCGCTTGCAAGGTCCAGCTGGCCGGAAATCCAGTCCAGCTGCCGGGGCGACATGCCGGCGTTCCAGGCTTTCGCATTGAGGGCGCCACGCGCCTCCAGCCGCGCCAGCCGGGCCTGCGCACGGGCATGCTCCTGCGTGCCGGGGGCGCTCGCAAACAGGCTCTCCTCGCAGCCGTCGATCACCAGGAAGCGGATGCCGGCGCGGGTAAAACCGTAATAGGGCGCCGGCATTCCAAGCCTGTCATGCACATGGGAAAGGCGGTCCGGCTCGACGAGGAAATCATGGTTACCCGGCAGGAAAAGGCATTCGTGGCGCGACTGGCGGTAGATGGAAAGCGCCGGATCGAAACTCTCCCAGCCGCGGTCGATCAGGTCGCCGAGCGTCATCACAAAGGACAGATCCTCCCCCTCGAAGGTCGCAATCGCTTCCGAAAGCTTGCCGAGTGAGGCGCGGTAATGGCGGTCGAGGGCAAGATTGGGCGAAAGATCGGCATATTGCGGATCGGCAATGAGGCCAAAGCGGAGAAGCGGTTCCTGGGTCATGACAGGCGGGATAGGCGCGGTTCAAGACAGGAACGTGACAGTGCCCGGCGGACCGCCTATGCGCCGGCAAAACCCCGCCAGAGCGTGATGAGGGAGATGACGATCAAGAGCAGTCCGGCGGCGCGGCCGATGAGGCGCGTGCCGGCGGGATGGCCCACCAGGAGGTCGCGTCCCTTGGCGGCGAGAATGGCCAGCCCGCCATAGACCACGAACTGGATCGCCCAGATCACCAGGAGCATGACCAGGGCCTGCCGCCAGAGCGGGCCGAATTCCGGACGCAGGAATTGCGGATAGACGGCGAGCATGAAGAGATAGGCTTTCGGGTTCATGAGGCTGGTCAGCGCCCCCTGGCGAAAGCGCAGGCCGAGGCTGCGGCGCTGCAGCGGCTGCGGCGCGCCAACCACGATCGCGCTGCGCAAGAGCTGCCAGCCGATCACCGCCACATAGGCGGCGCCGAGGAACAGCAGGACATCGAACAGGGCCGGCGCCAGGGCGAGCAGAACGCCGACGCCGAGCGCGGCATAGAGCGAGTGGATGAGCCCGCCGGCCATGATGCCGGCCGTGGCCGAGAGGCCGGCCCTGCGGCCATCCGACAGGGAACTGGCCAGGACGAAGATCATATCCATGCCCGGCACGATGACGATGCCGGAAACGAGAAGAAAGAAGAGCCAGAGATTATCCGCGTAAGTCATGTCAGTTGCCACCCCGCCGCGAACGCGCCGCGGCCCCATGCCGCCTTGCGTTTCAATCGCTTGCGGCATGGTGTACAAGGCACCAACTGACAGGGTTGTGTCAGTTGTGAGGGGAGCTCCATGCGCAAGGCGTCACGGCTTTTCGAGATTATCCAGATCTTGCGGATCGCCCGCCGGCCGGTGACCGCGGCGCAGATTGCCGAGCGGCTGGAGGTGACGGTGCGCTCCATCTATCGCGACATTGCCGCGCTTCAGGCGATGCGCGTGCCGATCGATGGCGAGCGCGGCATCGGCTATCTGCTGCGACCGGGTTTCCACCTGCCGCCGCTGATGTTTTCGATCGAGGAAACGGAGGCCATCGTTCTGGCTTTGGGGCTCCTCGAAAGGCTGGGCGATCCGCAGCTGACGGATGCGGCAAGCCGGCTTTCCGACAAGATCGCCAATGCCATGCCGGCGCCGCTGCGGCAGCCGCTGGTGGCCGGTGCCCTGCATGCCTGGGGCTCCGCCATGCCACAGCCGGAGAGCATTGCGCTGTCGGCGGTACGCCGCGCCATTCGCGAGGAGGAAAAGCTTGCCATCGGCTATCGCGACGAACAGGGGCGCGAGACCGAGCGGATCATCCGGCCGATCGCGCTCATCTATTATTCGCAGGCCGCGACGATCGTCGCCTGGTGCGAATTGCGGGAGGGCATTCGCAGTTTCCGTGCCGACCGCGTCACGCAGTGCAGCGAAACGGCGCGGTTTTTCCGTGGCGAAGGCGACAGGCTCAGGCAGATCTGGACATCCGGCTGGCAGACGCCGGCCGCTGCCGCGACATGAGAACGCCCGGCCAGAGATCCGGCCGGGCGCGTCGAACGTGATCCTGCCGGATCGCTTACTTGGTTGCGGCTTCGTAGCGCTCCAGGACGTAGTCCCAGTTGATCAGGTTGTCGACGAAGGCCTCGAGATATTTCGGGCGGGCATTGCGATAGTCGATATAGTAGGAATGTTCCCAGACATCGACGCCGAGGATCGGGGTGGCGCCATGCACCAGCGGGTTTTCGCCGTTCGGGGTCTTCGAGACGATCAGCTTGCCGTCCTTGACGGAGAGCCAGGCCCAGCCGGAGCCGAACTGGGTCGCGCCGGCGGCGAGGAAATCGGACTTGAACTTCTCGTAGCCGCCCAGATCGCTGTCGATGGCCGTCTGCAGCTTGCCCGGCAGCTTGGTGCCGCCGCCATCCTTCTTCATCCAGTTCCAGAAGTGGATGTGGTTGTAATGCTGGCCGGCATTGTTGAAGAGACCGGGATTGGTGCCATAGGACTTCTTCACGACCTCTTCGAGCGACAGATCGGCCATGCCGGCTTCGGCGGCCAGCTTGTTGCCGTTATCGACATAGGCCTTGTGGTGCTTGTCGTGGTGATATTCCAGCGTCTCCGCCGACATATAGGGCGCGAGTGCGTCGTAAGCATAGGGGAGCTCGGGAAGTTCAAAAGCCATGATCTTACTCCTTTTCGGCAGAACACCTGAAATGATGTTGAGGCGGAACATAGGTTCCAGAGCGCTGCGTGGCAACGGGGAACAGGGGAAAATTAGGCCCCTCGCCGGCTGTCCGCGAGGTGCGGCAATGGCGAGTGGCGAGGAGGCAGTTGGCAGTAGGCAGTAGGCAATGGGCAGTAGGCAGTAGGCAGTAGGCAGTAGGCAGTAGGCAGTAGGCAATAGGCAATAGGCAATAGGCAGTAGGCAGTAGGCAGTAGGCAGTAGCGAGTAGTTTGCAGGGAATAGGCAGTTGGCAATAGGGGGTAGTGAATAGCGATCAGTTTTAATGGCCGCGGTTCTGAATGGCCTTCCACAGCATGTCAGGTGTGAAATCGTGGCCCAGGCGCATCCACTGCACCACATCGAACGGATGCGCGACGACCAGATCCGCACTCCCGACCTGATATCGGAAAGCTTGAAGCGATCGCTGGCCCGACCCGGTGGAGTTCACCACTTGCGTGTCGAGGACAGACGCATCCTTGGTGGCGAAATCCCGCAGATTATCCGTGACAAGGATATCGGCCTTCGCGCCGAAGGCCGTCGCCAGCACGCCTGCATCCTCCATATCCGCCGTCGCGAAGCGTTCTTCTCCCCCAAGGATGAGATAGGGATCCAGTGAGTCTGGCCCGTATTTCATGATGTCGATGATGGAGCTGGTATAGGCAGCTATGCGGTCTTCCATGAACTGCAACCGCCTCAGGACATTTTCGAGCGTTTCGATCATCTCCAAAGAAATGACGAGCTGCGCCCTGTCTTTGATGCCCCACTTCTGGCTGCTCACCATGGACACCAGGGTCTGAGTTGCAGTCCCTTCGTGACCGCGATCATAAGCCATGATGTTGCCGACGAAGATGTTGACGTCGAGCAGCACACGGACAGGACGATCCATGGCTATTTTCGAAGCGCCGCGGCACGCGTGAGGGACGTCGCCTCCTCCAGCATGTCGATCTCGCCGGATGCCCGGTCCGGACCTCCGAAGCGATGCTCGTCCGCCAAGTCGCCGGTTGCCTTTTCAAGCCGGACCCGCGCTGCCGCTGCCATCATTTCGCGACCAAGCCTGGAGATCGTTTCCTGATCGTTTTGGGCATTGAGTTCGAGCAGAAAGTCTCGGACACCCTTGGGAAGTCCGATGAACACCGTGATTGCGCTCGACACGGCGCTCGAAACGGACCTGTTTTCCATCGAAGCCACCAGCTTCAACTTCGTGGCCGTTCTACCATCGACATGAGCCGAAACTGTAGAAGACATCGCAAACTCCTATAGAAACGCCTTATTTCTATATGTCCGGCCACTATATCCGGGAAAGCAGAGCTGGACAAGGCGAGCCATCGATTACCAAAAGCGCGGCAGTGTTCAGCAGGCAGGAGACGGAAGACAGGAGGCAACGAGCACCAGAGCGCCCTCACGCCGCCGCAAATGCCCGGCGAGCCTCTCCTCGAGAGGAACAAGGGTGATCGTCCTTGCTGCGGCACCGGCCGCCACTCCTGCCCCCTACTTGCTACTCGCTAATGCCTATTGCCTACTGCCTATTGCCTTTTGCCTATTGCCCATTGCCTACTGCCTATTGCCTACTGCCTATTCCTACCGTTTCCGGCATAACTTTCTTATTGATTTTTACGAAGATTTTCGTATATTGAGGATGAGATGGCTTTCAAGGGCGTCACCTATCGCGTCATCAAGGCATTGAGGCAGGGGACTTATCAGCACGCGGCTCGCGGGAGCATTGAGGACAAGAACGCCTTGATGACCGGAGATATTTCTCCCGAGGCCCTGATAAAGATCATCGAACGGTGCAATGGCACGCATCACGAGAGTTCCGAACACCATGAATCCAAGGGCGTTGAAGTACACATACTCAAGCGAGATGGCTGGTATATAAAGTTCTATTTCGTTGACCCTGACACGGTCTTCATAAGTGTACATCCATCAAGGTAGGCAAGCATGAGAATCTGGTATGCTGGAGACAAGAGCAAGGCGCTCTGCGAAAAGTGCCGGAAACTCGTGACAACGACTTTCGACTATCATGATGTGCCTTTCGAAAGCGGGATCGGCGTCGCGAAGCAGATCATGGCGGCCACCTGCGACGAGTGCGGCACCGTCGTGGCTATTCCGCCGCAGTCGACGCCAGCAATCCGGATTGCTCGCGAGATTGCCTCCAGACCCCTGGAAGTGGTCATGGCTGCGCCTTTCATGGACACGTTGGACCTGGCGTCCTATCGGATCGATCCTTCTGCCGGCGTGATCCTTCGAAAGGCACTGATCGCGTATTTCGTGCACAGGTCCGTCAACGACGATTGCCTCGTGGAGAGGCTCCGCAGAAATGCGGAGGTCCATCGCGAGATGTGGAAAAGCTGGCAGGATACGCCGTCGAAGCGTCTTTCGATAAAAGTGACCCCACGCGTGGGCGACGAGTTCGACGAACTCGTCAAGAAGAGCGCGCTGAACAAGACAACATTGGTCAAGTCCATTGTCATGGATATTGCCTTAGAAATTGTTGAACCTGAAGAGCCGCGGATGATGCCCGAGTTGCGCAGGATGGCTGCGGCGCTTGCTGCGTAGAGTGGCCCTCACGCCGCCGCAAATGCTCGGCGAGCCTCTCCTCAAGGGGACCAAGGGGGGATCGTCCTTGCTGCGGCGCCGGCCGCCACTCCTGCCCCCCTACTCGCTATTCGCTACTCGCTATTGCCTATTGCCTACTGCCTATTGCCTATTGCCTATTGCCTACTGCCTGAGTGCCCACTGCCCTCACGCCGCGGCCTTGACGCTGGCGCGGGCCCAGTCGAGATAGAGCTGCAGCGCCTTGGCCGCCATCGGCCCTTCCTGGAAATTGTGGTCGTCCAGCCGGTTGACCGGCACGATCTTGGAATAGTTTCCGGAGGTGAAGATCTCATCCGCAGTGTGGAAATCCTCCACCGTCAGCGTGCATTCGCGCACCTCGACCCCGGCGCCGCGCAGCAGGTTGATGACGCGGGCGCGTGTGATGCCGGCGAGGAAGGTGCCGTTCGGCACGGGCGTCATGACCACCCCGTCCTTGACCAGGAAAATGTTGGAGGCGGCGGTTTCGGCCACATTGCCGTTCATGTCGCGCATCAGCGCATTGTCGAAGCCGCGATTGCGCGCCTCGATGATGGCGCGGCCGCTATTGGGATAGAGGCTGCCGGTCTTGGCATGCGTCATGGCCACTTCCGGGCTTGGCCGGCGGAAGGGCGAGACGGTGATGGAGGAGGGCTTGGCGGTGTGCATGGGCGCTTCAAAGAGGCAGAGCGCAAAGCGCGTCGAATCCGGATCGGCGGCGACCACCGAGCTCGGCATGCCGTGTTCGGCCCAGTACATCGGCTTGATGTAGATCGCCGTCTTGCCGTCGAACTTCTTGACGCCTTCGAGCGCCAGCGCCTCGATTTCCTGCGCAGTCATCACCGGCTTCAGCCCCAGATTGGTGGCGGAGCGGTTGACGCGCTGGCAATGCAGATCGAGGTCGGGCGAAATGCCGTCGAACCAGCGGGCGCCGTCAAAGACGGTCGAGCCGAGCCACATGGCATGCGAGGTGGGCCCGATCAGCGGCGGATTACCGGCCACCCAGTCCCCGTCGACAAAGGTGAAGGTGGTGCTGCGGGGGGTGGTGTCGACAGGCATGGTCTGCTCCTCAGGTCATCGTGATCACGGGAAGTGAAGGCCCCTCACATCCCAAGGTCAAGATGTTTTTGCCCCCCGCCCCGCCTTCGACAGAAAGTTGCGCTGCCGGTCGCGCTCCTTGAAATGCCTTGTCCCGATAGACCACGCTTCGTCATCGGTTCATCAGGCAAAGTGATGGATCGGGCGTCACGCCGCGCCGCCCGGAGACCGCCGCCGCCGCCGCCGCCGGCATCGCCCCGGAGGATTTCGAAATCAATCTGGAACAAAGCGCCGCCGCCCCGCGTCTTTGCGAGTGTGTTCAAGACCGGACCATCGGGAAGCAGACGGAAGATCCATGACATCCATTCTTGCAGAGGGCGAAACCTGCTGGCGCATGGCAGAGGCCGACCGCTTCTCGGTGATCGTGGATGCCGGCGGCTTCTTCCGCCAGGCACGCAGAGCGATGCTGAAGGCAAAGCGCTCCATCATCCTGATCGGCTGGGATTTCGATACGCGCATCCGCCTGTCGCCGGACGAGCCCGATGACGGCGTGCCCGACAAGCTCGGGCGCTTCCTCGAACATCTGGCCAAGCGCGACAAGGATTTGCAGATCCGCATTCTCAAATGGGATGTCGGCCTCCTCTCCTCCATCACGCGGGGCGAGACGCCCTTCCACATGCTGCGCTGGATGCTGTCCAAGCAGATCCACCTGAAGCTCGACCGGGCACATCCGCCGCTTGCCGCCCACCATATGAAGCTCCTGGTGATCGACGACGCGCTCGCCTTTTGCGGCGGGATCGACATGACCGTCGGCCGCTGGGACACGCGCGAGCATGCCGAGAACGACCCGAACCGGCTGTCGCCCTTCGGCCGGCCGGAGCCGCCCTGGCATGACGCGACGACCTGCACCTCCGGTGCGGCGGCCCGGGCGCTCGGCGATCTGGCGCGCGACCGCTGGCGCATGGCAACCGGCGAAACGCTGGCGCCCGTCGATCCCGACGAGGCCGACAGCGATTACTGGCCGCAGGACCTGCCGACGGATTTTCGCCATGTGACGATCGGCATTGCCCGGACCTCGCCGAAATACGAGGACAGGCGCGAAGTGGTGGAGATCGAGACCGCGACCCTTGCGATGATCGCAGCCGCCCGTGACAGCCTTTATGTGGAGAGCCAGTATTTCGCCTCCCGCCGCATCGCAGAGGCCATGGCCAAGCGGCTCGAGGAGCCGAACGGGCCGGAAATCGTCATCATCAATCCCAAGAGCGCCAGCGGCTGGCTGGAGGAAAAGACGATGGATACGGCGCGGGCGAAACTCATGCGCCTGCTGAAATCGCGCGATCGCTTCGGCCGCTTCCGCATTTTCTATCCCGTCAATGCGCAGGAAACGCCGATCTATGTGCATGCCAAGATCATGATCGCCGACGACCGGATCCTGAAGCTCGGCTCGGCCAATCTCAACAACCGGTCCATGGGCTATGACACGGAGAGCGATGTCATTCTCGAAGTCGGCGAAGAGGATGAAGGCCTGCGCAAGACCATCCGGGCGCGGCGCGACGATCTCCTGGCCGAGCATCTCGGCGAAACGGTGGAGGCGGTGACCGCCGCCATCGACCGCGCCGACGGCTCGCTGATCAGCGCCATTGCGGCCCTGTCGCGGCCCGATGGCCGCGGCCTGCGGCCGGTCGGCGAGCGCAAGCTGCGCGCCGATGACGAACTCGTGGCCGAATCCGATCTGGTCGATCCGGAACGGCCGGCGGGCGTGCGCTACCGGACCTCGCGCTTCCTGCGCAACAAATTCGGCCGGCGGATGTTCGCCAGCCATCAGGGATGATCGCGGCGCCCGCTCGCGAGACCGGTCACGGAGAGCATCGGGACCGTTTTTGCAAAGACACGCAACCAGGACACTCAACCAGGCCACTCAACCAGGCCACTCAACCAGGCCACTCAACCAGACGGGCCAGCAGGTGCGAAATGGCAAGCATGGATCAGCCGATGCAGCAGGACGGGACGGCCAGACAGCAGGCCAATGGCGGCGAGGACAATCTGACCGGCGTGATCACCACGATCGGATCGCTGGGGCAGAGCAAGGACCAGGTAACGATCCATGACGTTCGCGAGGCGATCGGCGAACGGTCCTTCGGCCCATTCCTGCTGGTGCCGGCGCTCATCGAATTGTCGCCGATCGGCGGCATTCCCGGCCTGCCGACGGTGATCGCCCTGATCATCAGCCTGTTTGCGGTCCAGATCCTGTTCGGCCGCAAGCATTTGTGGCTGCCGCAATTTCTCGAACAGCGCCAGGTCGAGGGAAAGAAGCTCACCGCAGCGATGGACAAGATGAAGCCGGCGGCCGGCTTTGTCGACCGGTTGCTGGCACCGCGCCTGAAATGGCTGACCAAGGCGCCCTGGCTGCAGGTGGCGGCGCTGATCGCCGTGCTCTTGTGCTTCACGGTGCCGCCGCTGGAGCTCATTCCCTTTGCCAGCAGCGCACCCATGGGCGCGATCGCGCTGTTCGGCCTTTCACTGACGGCGCGCGATGGGCTGATGGCGGTGCTGGCAGGCCTCGTTTCGCTCAGCGCGGTCTATCTCGTCTATACGGTGATTACCGGCGCCGCATGATCCAAGGAGCGATCCGAGGGACGATCCCGGACGTTTCCAGCAACGGTTCCAGCAACGGTTCCGGAAACGATCATGCGCTTTGCCCGCGGCCTATCCGACCCGGCCGCGCCCGGCAAGGAAATCCAGCAGCGCCCGCACCCGCGAGGGCAAGGGACCGCCCTGCCCGACATAGACGGCATAGAAGGGTTCCCGGTCGCCGGGATTGAAGTCCTCCAGAAGCGGCACCAGCCGTCCGGCGGCAAGATCGTCGCCGAGCGCGAACGTTCCCATCCGGACGATCCCTACGCCTGCGAGCGCCAGCTGGCGCATGCCCTCGCCGTCATTCACCTGCACGGCGCCGGACGGCATGATCGACACCGTCTCCTCCCCCTGCCGGAAGGGCCATTCGCGAATGCTGCGGGTGTAGGAGAAGGAGAGGAGATTATGTGCGGCAAGATCCGCCGGGTTTTTCGGCCGCCCGAAGCGTTGAAGATATGCGGGGCTGGCCGCCACCACCATCTCCGTCTCGCCGAGCTTGCGCGCCAGCAGGCTGGAACTCTTCATCGGCCCGGCGCGAATCGCCACATCGGTATGATCGGCCACCAGGTCGATCACCTGGTCGGTCTGGGCGATATCGAGCGTCACCCCCGGATAGAGGGATAGGAAATCCGGCAGAAGCGGGTTCAGCACATGCGTGCAATAGACCGAACTGCTGTTCAGCCGGATACGCCCTACAGCTTTCACCGCCGCCCCGGCGGCCCGTTCGGCATCCTCGATACTGGCAATGATGGCGCTTGCCCGCTCGAAGAAGTCGCGGCCCTCCGGCGTCAGCCGGATCTGCCGCGTCGAGCGGCTGACCAGACGGGCGTCCAGCCGCCTTTCCAGCCGCGCGACAAGCTTGCTCACCGCCGATGGCGTCATGGCCAGCCGGCGCGCGGCGGCGGAAAAGCTTCCTGCCTCGACC
Organism: Rhizobium sp. SSA_523; assembly: GCF_030435705.1. NCBI lineage: Bacteria > Pseudomonadati > Pseudomonadota > Alphaproteobacteria > Hyphomicrobiales > Rhizobiaceae > Affinirhizobium > Affinirhizobium gouqiense. The sequence continues at coordinate 208,649 of NZ_CP129382.1, read as the reverse complement.
ACGGCGATGAACACTTCCATCTCGCCCGAGCGGTTGATGTCCTGGCGCGCCATCTTGTCCTTCTATTCACAAGTGCTGTTCTTTTACGCAAGCTAGTTCACAGGCAGGCGCAGGTCTATCTCCCGTCTCACGCCACGGCCCTTTTTCAGGAGATCCTCCATGCCGCTTGCTCTTTATGCCTTGACGATCGCGGCCTATGCGATCGGCACGACGGAATTCGTCATTGTCGGCCTTTTGCCGACGGTGGCCGAAGACCTTTCCATCACTTTGCCCCTCGCCGGGCTGATCGTCTCGATCTATGCGCTCGGCGTCACCTTCGGCGCGCCGGTTCTGACGGCGCTGTCCGGCCGCCTGCCGCGCAAGGCGCTCCTGCTCGGCCTGATGGGTCTCTTCATCCTGGGCAATCTGACCGCGGCGACAGCCCCCTCCTATGAGATGCTGCTGGTCGGCCGGGTGCTGTCGGCCTTTGCCCATGGCGTCTTCTTCTCCGTCGGCGCGACCATCGCCGCCGATCTCGTGCCGGAGAACCGCCGTGCCTCGGCCATCGCGCTGATGTTCATGGGGCTGACGGTGGCAATCGTCACGGGTGTGCCGCTCGGCACGCTGATCGGCCAGAGCTTCGGCTGGCGCGCAACCTTCCTCGCCGTCTCCGCTCTCGGCCTTGTCGCCTTCTTCGGCATCCTCGCCCTTCTGCCGGCCCGGCTGTCCAAGGCCGAACCGGCCGGCCTGATGCAGCAGGTCCGGGTGCTGGGGTCCGGCCGCCTGCTCCTGGTTTTCGCCATGACCGCCTTCGGCTATGGCGGCACCTTCGTCACCTTCACCTATCTGGCGTCGATGCTGCAGGATATCACCGGATTCTCGGAAGGCAGCGTCAGCCTGGTTCTGGTGCTCTACGGCCTCGCCATTGCCTTCGGCAATCTGGCCGGCGGGCGCGTGGCCGACCGGGATCCGCTCAAGGCCCTGACCATCCTCTTTGCGCTGCAGGCGCTGGTTCTGGTGATCCTCGCCTTCACCGCCCCCTATCCCGTCGCCGCACTGATAACGCTGGCCGCCCTCGGCTTCCTCTCCTTCGCCAATGTGCCGGGCCTGCAGCTTTACGTGGTGCAGCTGGCCAAACGCTTTCGCCCCGGCGCCGTCGATGTCGCCTCGGCGCTGAATATCGCCGCCTTCAATCTCGGCATTGCCGGCGGCGCCTTCATCGGCGGCCTGGTGGTGGAATCGCCACTCGGCCTTGCCGCCACGCCGCTGTTCGGCGCCGCTCTGGTTGCCGTCGCGCTTGGCCTGACGCTGGTGAGCAAGGCGCTAGACCGTTCCGCCACGCGGCCGCTCGGGGTCGAGACATCCCCCCAGTCCTGAACCCGGCACCGCCCTTCCCCCAAATGACCGCCGCTGGCCGATGCCAGGGCTTGGCAAATCGAAAGGAACAGCATCATGGAGTATCGCAATCTCGGCCGATCCGGCCTGAAAGTGCCCGTTCTCAGCTTCGGCGCCGGAACCTTCGGCGGCTCCGGCCCGCTGTTCGGCGCCTGGGGCACGACCGATGTCGAGGAGGCGAAACGGCTTGTCGCCATCTGCCTCGATGCCGGCGTCAATCTCTTCGATACGGCCGATGTCTATTCCGACGGCGCTTCGGAGGAGGTTCTGGGCCAGGCGATCAAGGGCCGGCGGGAAGAGGTACTGATTTCCACCAAGGCCGGCCTGCCGACAGGCCCCGGTCCGAACGATTGGGGAAGCGCGCGGAGCCGGCTGATCGCCTCCGTCGACGCGGCCCTCAGGCGGCTTGGCACCGATCGTATCGATATTTTCCAGCTGCATGCCTTCGATGCGTCGACGCCCGTGGAGGAGGTCGTGTCAACGCTCGATCGGCTTGTCCAGGCAGGCAAGCTCCGCTATGTCGGCGTCTCGAATTTTTCCGGCTGGCAGGTGATGAAATCGCTTGCCGCCGCCGACCGCCACGGTCTTACGCGCTATGTCGCCCATCAGGTCTATTATTCGCTTCTGGGACGGGATTACGAGTGGGACCTGATGCCGCTTGCGGCGGATCAGGGGCTCGGCGCACTGGTCTGGAGCCCGCTCGGCTGGGGACGGCTGACCGGCAAGATCAGCCGTTTAAAACCCATTCCTCCGGAAAGCCGCCTGCACCAGACGGCGGAATTCGGTCCACCCGTCGAGGAGGCGCATCTTTATAAAGTGGTCGATGCGCTGGAGGAGGTCGCCGGCGAGCTCGGCAAAAGCGTGCCGCAGGTGGCGATCAACTGGTTGACCCGGCGTCCGACGGTCGCCTCTGTCATCATCGGTGCGCGCAATGAGGAGCAGCTGCGCCAGAATCTCGGCGCGATCGGCTGGAGCCTGACGCAGGAGCAGATTGCAAGGCTCGATGCGGCCAGCGCCGTCACCGCGCCCTATCCGCACTTTCCCTATCGCCGCCAGGAAGGCTTTGCAAAGCTCGATCCGCCGCTCGCCGGCTGAGGGGCGCTGCCGCGCCAGCAGGGCTGGCGGGAGGCCGGCCCCGAAAATCGCCCGTACCTTCCCTCGAAAGGACCCTTAGAAAGAGGGACGATGGCCCGGGCCGCGCTCATGGCGCAGACCGTTCCGGTTGATCCTGCGGCCCGGCGGCCCATCTTATACCAATGTCCCCGGCATTCTGGTTGTCGGCCGCTGCGCCGCCGGCCCCTTGATCGTCAAAACCTCCACAGGAGATATCATGCATAAAGTCAACGCCAATGGCGCCCAGATTCCCGCTCTCGGTTTCGGCACGTTCCGCATGCCTGGCGCGGATGTGATGCGGGTCCTGCCGAAGGCACTCGAGCTCGGTTTCCGCCATGTCGACACGGCGCAGATCTACGGCAACGAAGCGGAGGTCGGCGCCGCGATCGCGCAATCCGGCATTCCCCGCGACGAGATCTTCCTCACCACCAAGGTCTGGGTCGACAAGTTCGCCCACAAGGATTTCATCGCTTCGGTGGATGAGAGCCTGAAGAAACTGAAGACAGATCATGTCGACCTGCTGCTGCTGCACTGGCCGCAAAGCGATGTGCCGCTGGCCGAGCGCATGGGCAGCCTGAACGAGGTGAAGCGAGCCGGCAAGGTCCGCAATATCGGCATTTCCAACTTCAACATCGACATGATGAAGGAGGCCGCCGCGGCCTCGGAGGCGCCGATCGCGACGAACCAGGTGGAATATCATCCCTATCTCGACCAGTCGAAGCTGCTGGCGGCGGCACGGAGCGAGGGCATTTCCCTCACCGCCTATTATCTGATGGCGGATGGACGCGTTCCCAAGGATCCCGTTCTGCAGGAGATCGGCAGCCGGCACGGCAAGACGGCCGCCCAGGTCGTGCTGCGCTGGGCCGTGCAGCAGGACGGCGTGATCGCGCTGTCGAAGACGGCGACGGAGAGCCGGCTGAAGGAGAATTACGACGTCTTCGATTTCGAGCTTTCCGACGCGGACATGCAGGCGATCCACGGCCTTGCCAGGGCCGATGGGCGGATCGTCAATCCCGCCCATCTGCGCCCGCCGCATTGGGATTGACCGGCAGGCCGGGCCCTTGCGGCGCCGTTTCCCACCCCGCAATCAGGTGCCGCAGAAGGTTCTCAGCACGCGCTCCTCATCCCGCGGCGCCTCGGTGAATTCGGCATGATCGGGCCGGTCGCCATAGGGATCCGACACCGCCTCCAGGAGACGGTTGAAGGGGGCAAGATCACCCTCGGAGGCGGCGACAATCGCCGCCTCGATCCGATGATTGCGGGGAATGATGGCCGGATTTGTCCTTCGCATCCGCGCCGCCCGTTCAACGGCGCCATCTTCTCCCGAAAACCGCGCCCGCCAGAGCGGCAGCCAGGCTTCCGCCTTCTGCCAGGGGGCAAAGCCTTCCAGGAAGGCGGCTTCGGCTTCGAGCCGCCGCCTGTCATCCGGCTGGTCAGCCGGCGTCTCGTCCGGCCTTTCATCGCCAGTGCGCGTGGTCGCATCCTGCCGCCCCGCCTGGCCGCCGCCCGCCCGGGCTGCGGCGGCATCGGCGGCTGCCAGATCACACAGGCGCCGGAAGGTGAGCGTGAAATCCGCCCGCCCATCCTGCATGGCCGACAGCAGGGCCTGAACCAGCTCGGCATCCTCCGGCTCTTCCGTTTCCAGCCCGAGCTTTTCGCGGAATGTGGCGATCCAGGCCGCCTGGAAGGTCTCGCCAAAGCCCTTCAGCACGCCATTGGCCGCCTCCACCGCCTTCTGCTCGTCCTCGTCCAGAAGCGGCAGCAGGCATTCGGCCAGCCTTGCGATGTTCCATTGGCCGATGCCCGGCTGGTTGCGATAGGCATAGCGCCCCTGCTGGTCTATCGAGGAAAACACCTTCATCTGGTCGTATTCGTCGAGAAAGGCGCAGGGACCGAAATCGATGGTCTCGCCCGAAATCGTCATATTGTCCGTGTTCATCACCCCGTGGATGAAGCCGACGCCGAGCCAGCGGGCGATCAGTTGCGCCTGACGCCCGGCAACCCGGTTGAGCAGCGCCAGATAGGGCGCCTCGCTTCCGGCGAGATCCGGATCATGCCGGGAGATCACGTAATCGGCGAGGCTTCTGAGGCCCTCCACATCGCCGCGCGCGGCAAAATACTGGAACGTGCCGACGCGGACATGGCTCGCCGCGACGCGGGTGAAGATCGCGCCCGGCTGCACGGTCTCGCGATAGACCGGATCGCCCGAGAGCACCGCCGCCAGCGCCCTGGTGGCCGGAATGCCGAGCGCGGCAAAGGCTTCCGACACGATATATTCGCGCAGCACCGGTCCCAGAGCCGCGCGTCCATCGCCCCGGCGGGAAAACGGCGTCGGCCCCGCGCCCTTCAGCTGGATGTCCCGGCGGATCCCCGCCTCGTCCACCACTTCGCCTAGAAGGATGGCCCGCCCATCGCCGAGCTGCGGGACGAACTGGCCGAACTGATGGCCGGCATAGGCCATGGCTAGCGGGGATGCGCCAGGCGGCAAGGTGTTGCCCGAAAAAATTTCGGCCAGGCGCTGCGGGTCGGTCTCGTCAAGGTTCAGGCGCAGATTTTCTGCAAGCGCCCGGTTGAAGGCAATCAGCACCGGCGCCGAAACCGGCTCCGGATAGACGGACGAGAAAAACCGGTCGGGCAGACGGGAATAGGAATTATCGAACGGAAACAATGGCTTTCTCCTTCGGCACGGCGGCTTTCGGCAAGCGGTGCGTGGGCTTTTCAGGCTTTGGATATGGGGCTCTGCCGGTCAAGCGCAAGCGCTGCATGGCCCTCTTCGAGGTGACGTCAAGGGGGCGATGGAGCCGGTTTCGACAGGGCCAAGAGGGCCTGGCCTCTCAATCATGATCCTGTGTTGTATATTAGCTACAGCCAAAACAGTCTGGCGCCCTACATCCAGTTCAGTCTCGTTAAAAGGGAATGACACCATGAAGAAAATCCTCCTCCTTGCCACTGGCGTTGCTCTCATCAGCTCCTCCGCCGCCTTCGCCGCCGATGCGGTTTACGAAGTTCCGGAAGCTCCTGTCGCACAGGAAGTTGTCGTACCCACCTTCTCCTGGACAGGTGGTTATGTCGGTATCCACGGCGGCTACGGCTGGGCCGATGGCGACTTCTCGACGGCAGCAACGGGCACGCTTTCCGACGATTTCGACGGCGGTCGCCTCGGTGGCTTCGTCGGCTATAACTGGCAGCTGTCTGGCGGCTTCCTCGTCGGTATCGAAGGCGATGTGAACTACGACTGGAACGACAACGACTACTTCGGCGGCTACAATGTCGACACCGGCTTCTCCGGCTCCGTCCGTGGTCGCGTCGGCTACGCCATGGACCGCGCCCTGCTGTTCGCAGCCGGCGGTTGGACGGCAACCAATGCTTCCATCGAAGGCCCGGGCATCGACTCCAGCGAGACGATGCATGGCTGGACCGTTGGCGGTGGCGTTGATTGGGCCTTCACCGACAAGGTCTTCGGCCGCGTCGAATATCGCTACAACGATTACGGTGACAAGAACATCGGCCCGGTCAATGCCGAGTTCGACCAGCATGTCGTCAATGTCGGCGTTGCTGTAAAGTTCTGATCCAGCCGCTGGCCGGATCATCCGGTCACAGCATGATCGACAGGAGGCCGGCACCCAAGGGTGCCGGCCTTTTTTTCGTGCCATTCCGAGGTGCGGAATGGACGGCGCACAGAGCCGCGGTTCAGGCGAGGCCTGTCCGCTCCGGCGAATAGCCGGCATCGCGAATGGCCTTTTCCGCGCGTGCCGCATCGCCGCCATCCAGGGTGACGCGGTGATTGGCAAGATCGACGGCTACCGGCACGCCGGGCAGCGCACTGTCGAGCGCCTGTTTCACAGTCTGCTCGCAATGGCCGCAGGTCATGTCGGGAACGAGAAAAGTGGTGGTCATGGGTTTCTCCTTGTTATGGGATGTTATTCGGTCCGCTTTGCCTTGCCCGCTCCGCCCATGGGCGGGTCAGCATGGCCGGCGAGATCTTCGAGAATGGGGCAATCGGGTCGGCCATCGCCGCCGCAGCAATGGGCGAGATGTTTGAGCGTGTTCACCATGCCCTGCATCTCGGCGATGCGGCGCTCCAGATCGGCAATGTGATCGACCGCCACCGCCTTGACCGCCGCGCTTTCCCGGTCGCGATCCTGCCAGAGCGCCAAAAGCCGCTCCGTCTCCTCCAGCGAAAAGCCGAGCGAGCGCGCCCGCTTGATGAAGCGCAGCACATGCACCTCGTCAGAGCGGTAGGTGCGGTAGTTATTGCCGGTCCGCACGGAGGGCCGGATCAGGCCGATCCCCTCATAATAGCGGATCATCTTGGCCGAGACGCCGGAGGCCTGCGAGGCCTGGCCGATGGTCATGACCGGATCCTGAGCCTCCGTCATCACTTTTCCCTCCTGCATCACTGGGACTCCTGCTTCACTGGGATTCCTTCAGGTTGACGGTCTTCAACCGCAGCGCATTGGCCAGCACGAAAACGCTGGAAAGCGCCATGGCGCCGGCACCGAGCATCGGCGAAAGCTGGATGCCGAAAGCCGGATACAGGGCACCGGCCGCCAGCGGGATCAGCACGATATTGTATCCGAAGGCCCAGAACAGGTTCTCGCGGATATTGCGCATGGTGGCGCGGCTGACCGCAATCGCATCGACGGCCGCCGTCAGGCTGCCGCCGGACAGGACGACATCGGCGCTTTCGATCGCCACATCCGTTCCCGTCCCGATCGCCAGGCCGATATCGGCCTCGGCCAGCGCCGGCGCATCGTTGATCCCGTCGCCGACGAAGGCGATGCGGCCTTCGCCTTGCCTCGATTGGGCTTTCAGCCGCCGCAGGGCCTCCACCTTGCCGGCCGGCAGGACCTCGGCGACGACTTCGTCGATCCCGACCTTCGCAGCCACCGCCTCGGCCGTGCGGCGGTTGTCGCCGGTCACCATGGCTACAGTGAGGCCCATGGCCTTCAGGCGCCGGATGGCGTCGCGGCTGTCCGGCTTCACAGGATCGGCAATGGCGAGGATCGCCGCGAGCCGGCCGTCGATGGCGGCGTAGATGGGTGTCTTGCCGTCATCGGCGAGCCCTTCGGCCTCGGCCTTGAAGGCCTCCACCGAAAGGCCAAGCCTCTGCATGAAGCGATCGGCGCCCACGCATATCCGCTGGCCGGCCACGCGTGCCTCGATCCCGTAGCCGGCGGCGGCCTGGACATCTTCAGCCGCAGGCACGGCAAGGCCGCGCGCCCTGACCGATGCGACAATGGCCTCGGCCAGCGGATGTTCGGAGCGCGCCTCCACGGCCGCGATGGCAGACAGCACAGCCTCCTCCTCAAACCCCTCGCTCAGACGGATATCGGTGAGTTCCGGCCTGCCCCTGGTGACGGTTCCGGTCTTGTCCAGCACTACATGGGTGACAGCCTGCAGGTCCTGCAGCGCATCGCCCTTGCGGAAGAGGACGCCCAGATCTGCGGCGCGGCCGGTGCCGACCATGATCGAGGTTGGCGTTGCGAGACCCATGGCGCAGGGGCAGGCGATGATCAGGACCGCGACGGCCGCCACCAGCGCATGCGGCACCACCGGCTCCGGCCCGACCAGCAGCCAGACGAGGAAAGTCAGCGCGGCCACCGCCATGACCGCCGGAACGAACCAGGCGGTGATGCGGTCGACCATGGCCTGGATCGGCAGCTTGGCGCCCTGAGCCTGCTCCACGAGGCGGATCACCTGTGCCAGCATGGTGTCCGCACCGACTTTTTCGGCGCGAAACCGAAAGCTGCCGGTGCCGTTGATCGTGCCGCCGGTCACGGATGCGCCGGCGGTCTTTTCCACCGGCAGCGGCTCGCCGGACATCATGGATTCATCGACATTCGAGGCGCCGTCGATCACCTGGCCATCGACGGCGATGCGCTCGCCCGGCCGGACGATCAGGATATCGCCCACCTCCACCGCATCCGCCGGGATATCGACGGTCTCGCCATCGCGCTCCACCCGTGCGGTCTTGGCCTGCAGGCCGACCAGCCGCTGAATGGCCGCGCCGGTGCGGCCGCGGGCGCGTGCTTCCAGGAGCCGCCCGGTGAGGATGAGCGTGACGATGACGGTGGCCGCCTCGAAATAGACGAAGCGCGAAGCCACCGGCAGAAGATGCGGCGCAAAGGTGGTGACGGTGGAATAGAGATAGGCCGCCAGCACGCCGATCGCCACCAGCGCATTCATTTCCGGCGCGCCGCGCAGAAGCGCCGGAATGCCGCTTTTGAGGAAGCGGAAACCGGGGCCGAAAATCACGGCCGTGGCCAGCACGAAATAGGTGTAATGAAGCCATTGCGGATCGATCACCGTCATCAGCCAGTGATGGAAGGGCGGATAGAGATGGCCGCCCATTTCGCCGATGAAGAGGGGAAGGGTGAGGACCGCGGCAATCACGAGATCGCGCTTCAGCCGGCCCGCATCCTCATCGTGATGGCTGTGGCCGTGATTCTGGCCGGCAGACTCTGGAGCCACCGCCTTTGGCCGCTCCAGAAGAAAGCCTGATTGGCGCAGGGCCTTGGCGGCCGCCTGCCGGCTATCGCGGCCGAAGGCTTCCACCGTAACCGCAGCCGAACCCGGCGCCGCACTCACCGAGACGAGACCGGAAAGACCGCCAAGGGCGGCCTTTACCTGATCCGGCCCTTCGGCGCCAAGCGGTTCTTCAAGCGTGAGCGTGACGCTCTCGGCCTTGGGCTGATAGCCGGCCTTGCGAATCGCATCGGCCAGGGCCGGGGCGGAAAATCCCTCGCCCGGCTCCACCGTCAGGCTTTCGCTGGCGAAATTCACCGAACTCCTGGCAACGCCCGGCACTTTCGCGGCAGCATTTTCGACGCGCCTGACGCAGGAGGCGCAGCTCATGCCCTCCACTTCGATGGTCAGCGGATGGGCGGCTTGAATGCGGACGGCAGTGTCACTCATGGCATGGAATCCTTCACGTTCCATGCTCAGATAGGGCTTCCCATCATGGGAAGGTCAAGGCCGCGGCGGAAGAAAATGCGGGCAGTGGGCGGTAGGCAATGGGCAGTGGGGAGCGAATAGCGAATAGGGAGTAGGGAGTAGGGAGTAGGGAGTAGGGAGTAGGGAATGGGGTTAGCGGTCAGGGAAAGCCAGCTTCAGTTCTCGCGGTACGCGGCACACGCCCCTCACCCGGCTGGAATCGATCGCCGGTTGACCACAAGTTTCGGCTGCACGTCCCTAGCGAAGGATATCCAGCCCTTTACGCTCAACGAGATCGAGAATCTTGACAGCGGTGCTACTCGGCTTCTTGGTTCCCTGTTCCCACGCTGCAACGGTGATCTTCTTCACGTTGATGAAGCTTGCAAATACAGCCTGGCTTGCTTTCGTTCCGGCCCTGATCCGCTTGATGTCCTCAGGGGAATAATCACGCAAAGGAGGGAGGCAGAGCGCGTCGAATTCCCGCATCGTGACATCATCGACGAAACCGGCATGCCGCAATCGCTCAGCAGACGTGTGGACGTTCTTCAGTATGCGGCTCATGGCAGTCAATCTCCAGTATCGCGTTCTTCCCAATCATCTCGGCAAGCGTCTTGTTATCGGCAAGCATATAGATGTCACACAACTTGCGAAGCGCGAGCTTTTCACTCTTGCTGATGTTGTCGGCCTCGTTCTTGGCAAATCCATGCACGAAAATCAGCCGATCAGCCTGTCTGTGGCCGACAAGCGTGCGGTAGCTTCCCGACTTTCCCCGACCGGGCGCAGCAACCCGCTTTTTCAGCAGGAAGCCGCCGAGCCTGGCATCAATCAGGCCGTTTTCGATCTCTCTTGCGGCGACACAGAGCGTCGCATCCGTCACGTCGTATGCGACCGCCCAGTTGTGGAATTCCACATCCTTCAAAACCCTGACTGACAATTTATATATCACTCCGTGATACAGAAAGCAAGAGAGGCATTTAATGTTCTGTCAGTATTCCAAGGTACGTTGCTGTTAAAATCCGCGGCTATTCTTTAACTCCAAATCACTCGACGGCCCAAGACAGTAAATCTGACATAATGCCGATCGCGCGCCTCTCCTTTTCGAGCCACTGCCTGCAAACTACTCGCTATTCGCTACCCACTGCCTATTGCCTATTGCCTATTGCCTATTGCCTATTGCCTACCCCCTTCTCTACCCCCTGCCCTCCGACACGTAGTTGCGCCAGTCGTGCTCCTCCCGGAAGCCGAGCATGCTGCGGATCTTGGCATTGCTGATCGGCGCCTGATATCCGTCGAGATCGCCGCTGATCGGCGTCTTCGGCGCCCATTTGGCCAGGAAGTCGCGCGTCGGTTCGGAGGCGGTGATGGTGTCGTTGACGGCGTTGAACACCTGGAATCCCAGCCCGTCCTTTTCCACGCACAGATGCACGATCTGGCCGAGATCGCGGGCATCGATATAGCTCCAGGCATTGCGCTTGCGCATCGGCGGATTGGCGAGATAGGCGGGAAATTGCGCGTAATCCTCCGGCGCGACGACATTGCCGATCCGCAGCGCGTAGATATCGGCCGAAAAGCGCATGGCAAAGGCGCGGGCCGTCTTCTCGTTCACCACCTTCGACAGGCCGTAGCTGTCCATCGGATCGACATCGTAATCCTCGGTCAGCGGAAAGGCGTGGTAATCCTTGTCGCCTTCGGCAAAGCAGACGCCATAGGTCGTCTCGCTGGAGGCGATGATCACCTTGGCGATGCCAAGCTTCATCGCCGCCTCGATGACATTGTAGGTGGAGGTGACGTTTTCGGCGAAGGTGACATTGTCCGGCCGGATGAGAATGCGCGGAATGGCGGCGAAATGCACCACCGCATCCACCCGGGCCGGGCCATCGCCGCTTTCCAGGCCGGCAAAGCCGAAATGCTGCGACAGCGCGTTGAAGACTTCGCCCGACTGGGTGAGATCGGTGATCAGCGTCTGCACCGCGCCGCCCGGAAACGGGTTTCGGTCGAGATTGATCACCTCATGCCCGCGTTCGATGAGAGAGGGAATGACGTGACGCCCGGCCTTGCCGCTGCCGCCGGTAAAGATGATCCGCTTGCCCATAAAGGCTCCTCCGCTGACGTAATGCCTGGCGCAGAGATAGGGGAGCCAAGGAGAAATGGGAATGGGGCCGGCACTCGGCTGGCTCGCTCCAAAGCCCGCCCGTCACAAACCCTGCCCGTCACAAGGCCCACCCGCCGCAAGGCCTCTGCCAGGCCCGCGCGCGCGCGCCCCAAGGCTTTGAGCCCTAGCCCTTTTCTCCGACATGCAGCGGCCAGTCGACGAGATAATCCTCGAAATCCTCGACATCCACCTCCTCTTCCGAAATGGTGCGGCCCCTGGCGGAAATGCCCGCCTGGTGCACCGTATCCGGATCGCCGGAGACGAGCGGATGCCACCAGTAGAGATCCTCGCCCTCGCGAAACAGCCGATAGCCGCAGGTGGGCGGCAGCCATCCGATGTCGCGCACCGCCTCCGGCGTCAGCTGGATGCAATCGGGCACGGTTGCCTGCCGGTTCTCGTAATCCTTGCAGCGGCATGACGTGCCGTCCAGCAGGCGACAGGCGACCGAGGTGAAGGCCACCTCGCCCGTCTCCCAATCCTCCAGCTTGTTGAGGCAACAGAGCCCGCAGCCGTCGCAGAGGCTTTCCCACTCCGCCGGCGTTAACTCTTCAAGGCTTTTCGTCTTCCAGAACGGATTTTGCATCTTGTTTTTTTCAGCACTGCCTGACCATATTCCAGAAGGGCGGCACCGTGCCAAACCGACACGCGCCTGTGGATAGCCAAGGCCTGTCAACCTATTGTCAGCCATTGCGCCTCTATGGTGCGCCTCGACAGGGATAGTGCGATGGCTTTTCGTCTTTCGTAAGGAAGCCGTCAAGCGGCGTGGCGAAAACCGCCCGTATGGCAAGTGAAGGAAGATCAGAACGTGCAGGACGATCCCGATCGCGGCTCGGAGATGCGACCGAAACGGCGCCACCTTTTGCTGCGCCTCGACAGCTGGATTGATTCGACCGTTTGGAACCTCGGCTTCAAGCTGGGCGAGATCTGGGAAGAAGTCACGATCTTCTCGCGCAAGTTCCGCGTCCGCGGCACCAAGCGGGTGCTTGTCGAACTGGCGGATGAGGGATTGACCTTCGGCACCGCCGGCTTCGTGCTGCTTCTGGCGCTCGCCATTCCCGCCTTCGAGGAAACCAAGGAAGATTGGCGCTCGCGCGGCGATTTTGCCGTCACCTTTCTCGACCGCTATGGCAGCGTGGTCGGCCATCGCGGCATCATCCACGAAGACAGCGTGCCGATCGACCACCTGCCCGACCATCTGGTCAAGGCGGTGCTGGCCACCGAGGACCGCCGCTTCTTCGACCATTTCGGCATTGATTTCTTCGGCCTCCTGCGCGCGATGAGCGAGAATGCCCGCGCCGGCGGCGTCGTGCAGGGTGGCTCCACCATCACCCAGCAGCTGGCGAAGAACCTTTTCCTCACCAATGAACGCTCGCTCGAGCGCAAGATCAAGGAAGCCTTCCTGGCGCTCTGGCTGGAGGCCAATCTCTCCAAGAAGGAGATCCTGCGGCTCTATCTCGATCGCGCCTATATGGGCGCCGGCACGTTCGGTGCCGCGGCGGCGGCGCAATTTTACTTCGGCAAGCCGATCACCGACGTCAATCTGGCGGAGGCCGCCATGCTGGCCGGCCTGTTCAAGGCGCCGGCCAAATATGCCCCGCATGTGAACCTGCCGGCGGCGCGCGGCCGCGCCAATGAAGTGCTGACCAATCTCGTCCAGAGCGGCCTGATGACCGAGGGCCAGGTGGTTGCCGCAAGGCGCAATCCGGCCAGCGTCGTGGACCGGGCCGACAAGGTGGCGCCCGATTATTTCCTCGACTGGGCCTTCGAGGAGGTGCAGAGGCTGGCCGCCCAGGGCAAATTGAAGAAACATTCGGTGGTGGTGCGCACCACGATCGACATGGGCCTGCAGCAGGCCGCCGAAGAAGCGACCGAATCCTCGCTGCGCGAATTCGGCGAGGCCTACAAGGTCAAGCAGGGCGCGCTGGTGATGATCGAGCATGGCGGCGCCGTGCGGGCCATGGTCGGCGGGCGCGATTATGGCGAGAGCCAGTTCAACCGCGCCACCAAGGCGCTGCGCCAGCCGGGCTCCTCCTTCAAGCTCTATACCTATACCGCGGCCATGGAGAAGGGATTCACGCCGGAATCGGTCGTCTCGGATGCGCCGATCACCTGGCGCGGCTGGTCGCCGCAGAATTACGGCCGCTCCTACAAAGGGCGCGTCTCGCTGCTCTCGGCCATGGCACAATCGCTGAACACGGTGCCGGTGCGGCTGGCCAAGGATGAGCTCGGCATCGACGTCATCGTCGAGACCGCCCGCAAGATGGGGGTGGAGACGCCGCTGCGCTCGGACAAGACGATCCCGCTCGGCACTTCGGAAGTGACGGTGCTCGACCAGGCCAGCGGCTATGCGGTGATGCCGGCCGGCGGCCTTCAGGCGCAGCGACACGGCATCCAGCAGATCAGCGATTACGAGGGCGAGGTGCTTTATGATTTCGCCCGCGACGAGCCTGCGCCCGCGCGCGTGGTGTCGGAGCAGGCGCTGTCTTCGATGAACCGCATCCTGACCCAGATCCCGGTCATCGGCACCGCCAAGCGCGCAGCCCTCGATGGCGGCATCGTGACCGCCGGCAAGACCGGCACCTCGCAAAGCTACCGCGATGCCTGGTTCATCGGCTATACCGGCAATTACACGACCGCCGTCTGGTTCGGCAATGACGATTTCACCTCGACGAAGAACATGACGGGCGGATCGCTTCCGGCCATGACCTTCAAGAAGCTGATGGATTACGCGCATCAGGGGATCGAGCTGCGCGCCATTCCCGGCATCGACAATCCGCTGCCGAACGGCAATCGCGGCCCGGGCCCGACGCTTGCAGCGGCCGATGGGAAAGCGCCGGCCGGCCAGGCTCGGCAGGCGGGCCAGGCGGCAGCAGGCGGCCAGGGAGGCCAGGCGGGTCTTTCCGCGCTCATCCGGCCAAGATCGCTCTCGGCGGAGAGCACGCGGGTGCTGCGCGGCATTGCCGGCGCGCTCTCCACGGCCGAGCCGCTGACACAGCCGGTGCGGCAAGTGGCCGAGGTCACCGTGCGCGGCAGCCTCGACCCGGCCAAGGCAAAGCCTTGACCGCACGGTCCGGCAGATGTTGGATTTTGGCACAGCGGGGATTTTCTTGCACCACCGTGCTGGAGAATTGGGGAAACTCGCCCATTTTGCCAAAGCGGCAGGATGATCTTGGCTTTGTCCGGGTCTAAGGTCTCCATCATGATCGAAACCCGGCCGGAGGAGCGGGATAGTCGGCGAAAACCACTGCCATATGCTCGCCATCCCGCTCTAGACGTTGACGGGCCCGGCCGCCTGCGGCATCGCTTTCGATAACGGAACCATTGTCACGCCCGCAACCGCGTCTCACACCCCGAATGTCAACAGCCCCTAGGTCCATTGCCGCTTGTTTCGCCTCCCCCTCCTCGTTGCGCTGAGCCTTGCCATCGCCTTTGGCGCCGGCATCTGGTCCACCCTTGTCGCGCTGGACGCGACGGTGGGCTTCGGCGCCATCCGGCTTGGCGCCTGGGAAGCCTTTCCGCAGGCGCAGACCGAGGCGGCCGATCCTTACGCCAAGGCGCACCGCGCCAATGCCGGGCGCCTCTTGCTCGGCAGTGCCGAGGGCTTGCGCTTTACCGCACGGGTGGATGACAGCAATCGCCAGCTCTCCGGCCAATGCCGCTACCGGCTGGCGGGAGAGACGCCGCCGACACGGCTGTGGACGCTTTACGCGGAAATCGACGGTCGTCCGCCGCTTGCCGATAGCGCGAAGCCTCTGGCGCTGAATTCGCGCAGCGTGATGCGCCAGCCCGATGGCCGTTTCGAGGTCACGATTGCGGCCCTTGCCGCACCCGGCAACTGGATCGCCGTGGAGCGGGACAAGCCCTTCCGCCTGGTGCTGACCTTGCTGGACACGCCGACCGCCGGCAGTTCCGGCCTCATCGACCTGACAATGCCGGCGCTGCAACGCATCGGGTGCGATGATGCTTAGAATTTTGCTGGCCATACTCACCGGACTTGTGGGCGCAGCGCTCCTGCACCTCACCATCATCCTTGCCCTGCCCGGCTTCAGCGAACGCGACGCCTATTCCAAGGTGGTCGGCCAGGGCCAGCCCTTCCAGTTCCATGCGCTCGGCAGCAGGCCGGATCCCGACAGCCTGTCGAAGGATGATCCCTTTCTCGACGTGGCCGTCTGCGCTTTCGACCTGACGGAGGCCCCGGTCCGCCTCTCGGGCGGCAGCGGCGTTCCCTTCTGGTCCCTGGCCACCTTCGACGCGGCCTCCAACGAAACCTTCAGCATCAATGACCGAACCTCCTCGGGCGGCGGTCTCGACGTCATCGTCGCGACGCCGGTGCAGGCGGTGGCCCTGCGCAAGGCCATGCCGGCCAGCCTGATGCAGCCGATCATCGTGGAAGCGCGCGAGGCGCAGGGTTATGCGGTGCTGCGGGCGGCGGCGCCGCGCAAGAGCTTCCGCAAGATGGCCAGCGAATTTCTGGCCGAGGCCGATTGCAGCCCGGTCACCTGGCAGTGAGGCAAGATCCGCCGGCCTGCCGGCGGCGATGATTTAGGGTCCCTTATCCCAGATCAGTGCGTCTTGCCGCTGTCGGCGCGCAGCGACAGGTCGTCCATCGTGCGGTGTGTGACATCTTCGATGCGCTCGTAGCGCACGCCGGTGAACAGCACCACATCGGCACCCTCGCGGCGGTCAAGCCGCAGGAAGCCGCGCTCGGGATGCATGTCGCGCC
Organism: Rhizobium sp. SSA_523; assembly: GCF_030435705.1. Classification (NCBI taxonomy): domain Bacteria; kingdom Pseudomonadati; phylum Pseudomonadota; class Alphaproteobacteria; order Hyphomicrobiales; family Rhizobiaceae; genus Affinirhizobium; species Affinirhizobium gouqiense. The sequence goes on along the minus strand of NZ_CP129382.1, from coordinate 192,351 downwards.
ATTTCTTCAATACAACGATCTCTGCCATGCACGTCTCCTCAAGGGGATTCGAGACGGATGAAGGACGGACCGATTTCACCCTGCCCGCATCTAGGCGGGCTGACGCATCCTTGAATCCAAGGCAGTTTGCGCCTTTCTCGGAGAACCTCGGTTCCGGCGGAACCAAATGGCTCAGCGATACTTTCAACGCACAAGTTGCCCCGGAGTTCACGCCCTTTGGAAGAGAAACCGCAACCGGGTTCGAACCGGCCGACCATCTTGCAAGAGCTGACGCGAAAACCCTGCGTTAACCCGAATTGAACCCCACGCTCCTTAATAAAATGCTAATACTCATCTTCCGTTTTTGACATTTCGCGCAAGTTTGTCGCAGCTCGTCACAAATGCCACACTCACATCACCGCCTGGCCTGTCTTGACCCTGACCCAGCCGTCAGAACGGTTGGGACTTGGAACGACAGGCATGCCGGACCGGCCACAGCTCTCCAGTTTTCCTCCGAAGCTTGCGCCAGGCTTGCCTTGCGCAGGGTTTCAAGGGTTGGCGGAGCAATTATATTAGCCATTGATGATATAACTGTCACACCGCGGCACAAAGCCGGATGTTCCGGGCCCTGAAGTGTGGCCTGTTCCGGCGCAAAAGCCGGCGATCTTCACCAGCGATTAACCCTGTCCTGCCTACAGTCACCTGACGCGGGACATGCCTTGCGGCACGCTGAACGGCAGCGGCAGGGCCGGCAAAGCAGGGGGACTTTCCGGGGCTGGCCGCATGGCACAAGACTTTGGCGAGAGGTCTGCCGGCATGACTTGTCGCGGACAGGCTCTGCCGGCGGCTGGATCGCCGGCGGATTGGGTCGCCCGCGAATTGGGTTCGAGTGTCTATCATTTTTGTATGTGCGTTGGTGGATGAGTGCGTGGACCGGTATCGTGATCTTGAGAGGCCGCAGGCGATGCGTAGAAAGGATGTGGTCCTGATGGCCACGGTATCGAGTTTCGAGGACCTCGAGCATCCCAGCAAACCCGAGCTCCGGCAATTTGCCGAATTGTTCTCGCCGCTCTTCGACGCCTCCAGCCCGGAGGCGCGCCGCCAGGCCGTTGCGGCACTGGCGCGCTCGCGCCATGTGCCCTCGGCCGTCGCCTTCTTCATCGGCTGTCAGCCGATCGCGATTTCCGCCGCCTTCCTCTCACAATCCCCCAGCCTCTCCGACGAGGCTCTGATCACCATTGCCCGCACGCAGGGTGCCGATCATGCCCGCGCCATCGTGCGCCGCGATCAGCTGTCACCGGCCGTGATCGACGCGCTGGTCGGGTTGCGCCAGAGCCGCGATCTTTCCCGGCCGCCGCGCCCGGTTGCGGAGGAGGCCGGCGTGGCCGAGGCGAGCAGCGACGCCCTTGCGATGCCCCAAAACGCACCGGACCTCACTGAGCAAGCCCGGTTCCACAGCGATGCGCGATTGTCCCGCGAGGAGGCGCTGCGCAATACCATCAAGCAGATGGCGCAGAGCCAATCCGCCCATACGGCCGAGCGCCTCGGCCTGCGCACCGTGACGCCGGTTCAGGAGGCGCTGCTGACGCGCTTTGCCCGTGCCCGCGAGGCCGATGCCTTTGCCACCACGCTATCCGACACGCTGTCGGCGAGCCGCTGGCTTTCCGAGCGGATCATGCTGGATATTTCCGGCCACCAGCTCGCCACCACGCTGAAGGGCATCGGGATGGAGCAGACGGATTCGCTGGCGATCCTGGAACAGCTTTACGGCCACCTGCGCGAAAAGGTTGGCGGCGTGACCCGCAGCGCGATCCTGTGGGATCAGCTGGACGAGAATGAGTGCGGCCGGCGGGTCGAGGCCTGGCGGCGCGCCGATCGCTACACCTATGCCGACCAAACAGCCGCGACGCCGGCTGCTCGCCCTGCCCGCTCGGCCTAGAGCGCGGCCAGGAAAAGTGGGAACCGGTTTTCCGTCCGGGCGCGCGGGAAAAAAGCGCGGCCAGGAAAAGTGAAACCCGGTTTTCCGTCCGGACGCGCGGGGAAAAAGCGCGGCCAGGAAAAGTGGGAACCGGTTTTCCGTCCGGGCGCGCGGGAAACAAGCGCGGCCAGGAAAAGTGGGAACCGGCTTTCCGTCCGGACCCGCGGGGAAAAAGCGCGGCCAGGAAAAGTGGGAACCGGTTTTCCGTCCGGACCCGCGGGAAACAAGCGCGGCCAGGAAAAGTGGGAGCCGGTTTTCCGTCCAGACGCGCGGGAAACAAGCGCGGCCAGGAAAAGTGGAACCCGGTTTTCCGTCCGGACGCGCGGGGAAAAAGCGCGGCCAGGAAAAGTGGGAACCGGTTTTCCGTCCGGGCGCGCGGGGGAAAAAGCCAAGCAGACAGAGTTTTCGCAGCGTCCCGTTCTGACCGAACGGTGCAAGAGCGGCGGCTCACGGCTGCCCGTCGGTCACCTCGATCAGATCGCCGATATCGTCGATCTCCAGCTCGACCAGCCAAAGATCCGGATCGAAGCGGCGCTCCTTCTCCATCAGCGCGGCGACCGCGTCCGGCTCGGCGCGGGTGAGACGCCGTTCGAAACGACGCGCACCGCCCTCATCCGCCAGGATCTGCGGCGCCGGGCCGAAAAGATCCTCCAGGCCGTCGCGGTGGCGCTGGCGGATGAAGATGGCGCCCGCCTCGTCGGCGCCGCGATGGTCTACGGCGGCAAATCCCCCCATGGAGAAGACCCGCCGGATCAGGGCGGAGACGACGAGATCGCTTCTAAGTCGCATATATCCTGTTCCTGCTCCTATGGAGTTGCGGCCAAAGCCGGTTGGGGCACGGCACTGTGGCGCCCGCCTCCGCCCGGCGCAAGCTTGACGTGGTAGCGGTCGGCCGCATCGTCTGTATCGAGACATCGGTCGCGAGAGAAACCCGCAACCAGAACGGTTCTTGCCCTTTGCAGCATCTGGAGGCCCCATGGCGAAATACAAATATCCGCACCATCTCGTCCAAAGCGATGTCAGCGCCTTTGACAAGGACTGGCTGCCGGGGCAGATCACGCTGAATGCCGGCATTTATCGCTGCAAGACCTGCGGCGACGAGATCGTCGTCGGCCGGCGCCAGCCGATCCCCACCGCTCATCACGAGCATCCGGTCCTGGGACCGGTGGTTTGGCAATTGCTGGTCTTCGCCCAGGAGCATCCGCGCTGAGGTTTTCCAAGCGGCACGCGGCTTGAAAGGCTCCGTGGCGGGTCCGGCGGAGAGCGTCCGGACGCCGCCTTGCTAAACCTTGCTTTACAGGGCTCCGATGGATTTCAGCTTCTTCAGCACGGCATCGGAAGGTTCGCCCGTTTCGGCCAGGCGATAATGTTTCTGGAAATGGCGGATGGCGGCACGCGTCTGGGCGCCGGCCACGCCATCCACCTGCACATCGGTATAGGCGATATTGGCGAGGCCGCGCTGGATCTGCATCACCAGATCGACATCAGCCAGCGGAAGCCCGTTGCTGGCGGCATTGGTGATCTGCGCCGCGACCTGGTCCTCCTGCCTGGCGCTGGCGGACTGCGCCACCTCGCGCGGGGGCTGCGGAGCGGCCGAGGGCGGCTTTGGCGGGGCTGCGGCCGGCCGGCGTTCGGCCGCCCGGATTGCCACGGCCACCGGATCTTCCGCCTTGAGGTCTCCGGCAGGACGCTGCAGGGGCACCACGACGCGGTTGGGCGGCACGTCTGCACCGGGCGCCGGTGTTTGCGGCGCGGCGGTTTGCAGCGAGGCCTGACCCGGGTTCTGCACCGGGTTGTGCGCCGGGTCTTTTGTCAGGTCGGGGGTCGAGAGGGCCGGCATGGTTGCCGCCTGCCGGGTGACCAGCGGATCCTCGAACGGGGCCGACCGGCTGCCGGTCGCAGCCGTGGCCTCCGGCAGGTCGACCGGCACGGGACGGGCCGACGGGCCGCCCTCCGGCTGGTTCGCGGGCCGCTCGGCCAGGTCCTGGCGTTCGATATGAAATGTCGTGACGTCTCCCGCCGGTTCGCGCGGCGCCGGCCGGTAGCCGGCAATGGCATCGGGATGTTCGGCATCGCGGGTCCGCAGGAAAGGGTGCGGATGGCCGCCCGGCTGGTACCAGAGCGCATTGGCCATGACGAAACTGCCGGCCACCGCCACGCAAAGACTGCCGCCCACGCCGCGCGGATGGCGCAGGGCATAGCGGCAGGCTGAAGACAGCAGGCCCGGCAGCAGGCGTTTCAGCACGCTGCCCAGCACGCCGGGTTCCCGGCCAAAGTCCTTCACCGGCTTCTTGCGTCGGTCAGGCGCTTTTCGCTTTCGCGCGGTCATGCGCAAATCCCTGTTCTTGCGTTGCCGCCACGTCCTGCGTCTTTCGCAGGCGTGGCGGAAATTCCACCGCCCCGTCCTCCTCGCATGCGATGCTCGAACTCTGCGGCCCCTCCAGCGGCAGCGTGACGGTTACCACGGTTCCTTCCCCCAGGCGACTTTCGATCGCGAATTGTCCACCATGCAGCGAGACCAGTCCCTTGACCAGCGACAGGCCGAGCCCCGTGCCTTCATAGGCGCGGTTGTAATCGCCCTGCACCTGCGTGAAGGGCTGGCCCAGCCGGTCCATCTTGTCGGCGGCGATGCCGATGCCGGTATCGCTGACGACAATGACGAGAGTGCGGCCGCGTTCCTCGGCATCGATGGACACGACGCCGCCCGCCGGCGTGAACTTCACCGCATTGCCGGTGAGGTTGATGAGGATCTGCTGGACGGCCCGCCGATCGGCCACGACATCGCCCAGACCGCGGGCGATCCGCGTTGTGAGGGTGACGCCCTTGTTGCGGGCCTGCAGATCCAGCATGGCGCGGCAGGTTTCCACCGCCTCCGCAATGCGGAAGGGCTCGGTGATCAGCTCGTAGCGCCCCGCCTCGATACGGCTCATATCCAGCATGGTGTTGACGACGGAGAGAAGATGGCCGCCCGACTGCCGGATCAGCGAGACATATTCGCGCTGACGCTCATTCTGCAGGGCGCCGAAATATTCGCCGGCCAGCACGTCGGAAAAGCCGAGAATGGCGTTCAGCGGCGTTCTGAGCTCGTGGCTGACGGCAGCCAGGAAGCGGGATTTCGTTTCATGGGCAGAGGCGGCTTCGGCCGTGCATTCGACGATCTCCTCGCGCAGGCCGGCCTCGATCGAGGCATCGCGCATCTGGACGAGCACCGGGTGGAGACCGGGTTCGCCGCCTGCCATGGCCGACAGATCGAGCCGCACCGGCAGGAACTGGCGCCCGCCCTGCGGATCGAACCCCTGTTCGACACGCGCATCCACCGAGACGCTGCGCTGGCCGAGACGCAGCGCGTCCAGCGCCTGGGCAACGGCGATGCGATCTGAAACATGCACGAGTTCGGCAAGCGCCAGGCCGCGCGGATCTCGCCGGCCGGCCGGCAACATGGCCTGCTCGCGGCCGCCGATCCTGGAGATGACGCCCTGCGCATCGCACAGGAGCATCACGCCCGGGCAGGCGTCGAAGATGGCGTCCGCCGCATCGGCAGCCGGCGTTTCGAGAGCATCCTGGGGCCGCAGCAGGAAGAGGCCGGCGGCGGAAAAGGAGAGAAGAGTTGCCAGCATCAGCGCCGCGCCGACCGGAGCGCCGAGCGCCGGGCCAAGCGCCAGACCGGCGGCGAAAGGCAGCATGATGAGGCAGGCGCCGCACAGCACGGCCAGACGGCGCAGGTTCGCCACATCGCCGAGGCGCATGGTGTCGCCCCTGCCGAGCTGCTTCATCCAGCCGAGCACGAGACGGTCAGTCCCGCCGGCCAGCTTTCCGCCGATGTCTTCGAATACGCGCAACGCAATTACCTAATACCGCGAATCTTGATGGCACGACCATAGGCGTCAGCGACTTAAGGAAACTATAAAAGAAGAGGTCCGGAAGGGGGTGGGAAGGCCGGAAACAGGCCCTCTGCCTGTGCCGGAACGAAGCAATTCCGCTTGTGGTTAACAGGGCGTAAGCAGCGGATTTTCTTCAATTTTCGGCAATTCGTTAAGGATTGGGGCAAAGCCTGTGCAAGAAAAGGCGGCAACCGCTGACGCACTGCCGCATTTATGCTTAACGGCGAATGCTAAAAAGCTCCGGAAAGGGCTGTTTCGGAGAGGATGCGGCGGGTTCGATAAAATTCGAGACAAATTTGCGTCAAATCGCAGCTTTTACCGCAAGGGGACGTTTCGAATGGGCCGCTAGGGTGGTTTCACGTCAAGACCGGCAGACGGAAACTGACGCAGACATAGACGCAGAGACAAGGGCGCCGAAGACAGGCGCTCAAGAGAAGTCGACCGGGACAGGTGAACGAAGATGTGGTTCCTGATCAAGACGACACTGGTATTTGGAGCAGGCCTTGTTGCGCTGTCCTATTTCAGCCAGGCGCCGCAGGCGACCGCGGAGGGAGAGGCACATCCGCTGCAGCTGACCGACGCGCTGTCGGCCGCGGCCGGAGCCTATTCCTATGTCAGCGGTCTGTGCGCCGAAAAGCCGGATGTCTGTGAGACCGGAGCCGAAACCTTCACCGCACTTGCCATCCGGGCCAGGGAAGGCGCACGCGTCGCCTATGACTTCCTCGACACGCAGTTTCCTTCCTCGGCAACCTCCTCTGGGGCCGCCTCTGAAAATGGTGCGGCCAGACAGCCGGCGCCCGCCGCTTCGCTTGCACAAGACCGGATGGCCGTGCCGAAGATCACCGTCGTCAGCGCGGCCGATGCACCCGCCACCCTTCAACCCTTTCCGCCCAAGCCGTCCCAGGCTCGCGTGACCGGCGCCATTGCAGCCGCCGACGGCGTGGTGACCGGCACCGTTCCTTTGCCCAGCCCCCGGCCGGACACCCGCTGAAACTGCGCAAGCCCGCTGAAACTGCGAATCTCGCAAGGCCAGCTGGAAGACCTTCCCTTTCGTTGACACCCCACTTGCGCCGAGATCCCTCGACGCCTGATCTGCCCAACTCAATCAGCGCCTGCTGACGCCGCGTGACCCTGTCATGCGGCGTTTTTTTTCGTTTTCGCCGCGGCCGGAGGTGCCTATATAGAGCGGAGACAAAGGATAAGACATGAGCAGCATCGACCAGATCATCGACGATTTCGCCTTCCTGGACGACTGGGAGGACCGCTACCGCTATGTGATCGAGCTGGGCAAGGCGCTACCGGAGCTGGCGGCGGATAAGCGCACGGCGGAAAACAAGGTGAATGGCTGCGCCAGCCAGGTCTGGCTGGTCTCCCATCGGCAGGCGGGCGGCGATGGCGCGGATCCGGTGCTGACCTTCGAGGGCGATTCCGATGCGCATATCGTGCGCGGCCTGGTGGCGATCGTCCTGGCGGCGGTGTCCGGCAAGCATGCCTCCGACATTGCCGATATGGACATTATCGGCATTTTCGACCGGATCGGACTGGTGGAAAACCTCTCCTCGCAGCGCGCCAACGGCCTTCGCTCAATGATCAAGCGCATCCGCGAAGAGGCCGCGACGATCGCCACGGCATCCTGACGCGGAATCGCATGGACGGATCCCCATGATCAGGGGTCCCGCCCCGCATCAGCGCTTCAGGCTGCCCAATATCCCGCGCACCAAAGCACGGCCGATCTGGTTGGCGACCGAGCTTGCGACGGAGCGGGCCGCGCTTTTCATGGCCGCCTCGATCACCGTTTCCCGCTGATAGCCGGATGCCCGGCCGCCGGAGGTGGAGCGCCGCTTCGGCCGGTCGGTGCCGAGCGCCTCCTCCACCGCATCGCCGAAACCCGGCAGCGACCAGCGCCCGGCCGCGCTGTCGCGGGTCTCGTCTTCCCCGCTCTCTCCCTGCCGGTTGCCGCCCTCCGGGCGGCCGTCATTTCCGGCGTTCCGCCCATCCGGGGGCGAGGCGGGATCGAGCCGCGCCCGCTCCGGCACGGGCGCCCCGGCGGCCTTTTCGGCGCGCGCGGTCAGGATCTCGAAGGCCGATTCGCGGTCGAGATCCTTGTCATATTGTCCTGCCACCGGGCTCTCTGCGATGATCTGGCGGCGTTCCTCGTCGCTCAGCGGCCCTATGCGCGCCGAAGGCGGCCGGATCAGCGTACGCTCGACCATGGATGGCGCACCCTTGCCCTCCAGCGTGGAGACGAGCGCCTCGCCGGTGCCGAGCTGGGTGATCACCTCGTCCGTCTTGAAATCCGGATTGGGGCGGAAAGTATCGGCCGCCGTCTTCACCGCCTTCTGCTCGCGCGGGGTATAGGCGCGCAGGGCATGCTGCACGCGATTGCCGAGCTGCGCGAGCACCGTTTCCGGCACGTCGAGCGGGTTCTGGGTGATGAAATAGACACCGACGCCCTTGGAGCGGATCAGCCGCACCACCTGTTCCACCCGTTCCAAAAGCACTTTCGGCGCTTCCGAGAAGAGCAGATGCGCCTCGTCGAAGAAGAAGACCAGCCGCGGCTTTTCCGGATCGCCCACTTCCGGCAATTCCTCGAAAAGTTCCGACAGCAGCCAGAGCAGGAATGTGGCGTAGAGCCTGGGATTCATCATCAGCCGGTCGGCAGCCAGAACCGATACGACGCCGCGTCCGTCCTGGGTGGTGCGCATGATATCGGTGATTCTCAGCGCCGGCTCGCCGAAGAAATGCTCGGCGCCCTGCTGTTCCAGCACCAGCAGACCCCGCTGCAGCGACCCGATGGAAGCCTTGGAGACAAAGCCGTAGCGCTTGGAAATCTCGCCGGCATGATCGGCCATATAGGTCAGCAGCGCCTGCAGGTCCTTCAGGTCGAGCAGGGCCAGCCCGCCCTCGTCGGCAATCTTGAAGGCGATGTTGAGGACGCCTTCCTGCGCATCCGTGGCATCCATCAGCCGCGCCAGGAGAAGCGGGCCCATTTCGGCGATGGTGGAGCGGACGCGATGGCCTTTTTCGCCATAGAGATCCCAGAAGATGGTGGGGAAGGCGGCATTGTCATAATCGGCGAATTCGATCTGCTCCGCCCGCTTCAGCAGGAAATCCTTGGGCTCGCCCAGGGCGGCAATGCCTGAGAGGTCGCCCTTGATATCGGAACAGAAGACCGGCACGCCGGCCTGCGAAAATCCCTCCGCCAGGATCTGCAAAGTGACGGTCTTGCCGGTGCCGGTGGCGCCGGTGATGAGGCCATGGCGATTGCCGAATTTCAGCGTGAGGAATTCGGCCTTCTTCAGCCTGTCGTCCGGATGACGGCTGCCGCCGATGAAGAGTTTTCCCGCCTCGTCCATGCAACCGCCCTTCCCTCAATTCGTTTGTCCCTTGCGCATGTATAGGTCGAGGCCAAGGGAACGGCAACACGCATCGCATCCATCGACCGGGTAGACGATTTTCAGGCACAGGAGTGACATGCATGGCTGAGGTGGGGGACAAGACGGATGACGAGCGCGGCCGCAATGCCGAAAATCCGCGCGAGATTCCGTTCACCGGCCTCAAGGATGTCTTCTGGCGTGTCTTCGCCGCCGTGCAGGAGGATCGCGTGATGCTGGTCGCGGCCGGCGTGACCTTCTATTTGCTGCTTGCCGTCTTTCCCGCCATGACCGCCCTGGTCTCGCTCTACGGCATGATCGCCGATCCGGCGACGCTGACCGAAAGGCTCGGCTTTCTTAACAGCATCATGCCGCCGGAAGGGCTGCAGATCTTCTTCTCGCAATTGCAGGCGCTGGCCGGCGAGGCCAAGAATACGCTGAATGTCGGCCTGATCGTCGGTCTGGCGATTGCGCTGTGGAGCGCCAATAACGGCGTGAAAGCCCTGTTCGAGGCGATGAATGTGGCCTATGCCGAGGAGGAGAAGCGCAGCTTCATCCGCCTCAACCTCGTCGCCTTCACCTTCACCCTCGGCCTGATCTTCGGGGTGATCGTCATCGTCATCGGTCTCGGCGTCATCCCGGCCGTGATGACCTTCATCCATTTGGGCAGCGTTGCCGAACTGCTGATCAATGTGCTGCGCTGGCCGGTGCTTCTGGTGATCGTCGCCTTCGGCATCACGCTTCTCTATCGCTACGGACCAAGCCGGGAGATCGCCCGCCTGGCCTGGGTGACCTGGGGTGCGGGCTTTGCGGCGCTGTTCTGGCTGCTGGGCTCGCTCGGCGTCTCCTTCTACCTCTCCAATATTGCCGATTACAATGCGACCTATGGCACGCTCGGTGCGCTGGTTGGCTTCCTGTTCTGGACCTGGATCTCCGTCATCATCGTGATCCTGGGCGCCGAGATCAATGCCGAGCTGGAGCACCAGACGGCGCGGGACAGCACGACCGGCCCGGAAGAGCCGATGGGCAAGCGCGGCGCCTATATGGCCGATACGCTGGGCAAACCCTCCTGAAGGTTCCACCAGCCCCTTCTGTGCCGCCGCCGCCCCGTTTCATGTTCATCCGCCGCGCCACGCGGTCCGTGGCCAAGGCAGCGAGGGAAAGCCTGAAAGGACAGACCGCATGCGCGTTGACTTGTCAGAGCCGACGCGGGAAGACCGCTTGCATGCGGCGGCGGAATTATTTACGTTGACGTGAACGTCAATTAGCTTTGAGGAGAGTTTGATGAACGAGCTGGTGACCCGCGTCGCCGACAATGTCGGCATTACCCCGGATGTGGCCGAAAAGGCCGTTGGCATGATGCTGGGCTTTCTCCAGCGCGAGGCCGATGACGGCGCCGTGGCGCGGATGATCGCGGCCATTCCCGGCGCAGCCGAACTGGTGGCGAAGTTCAACGGCGAAGGCGCCGGCGGCGGCGGCCTGCTGGGCGGCCTGATGTCGAGCTTCGGCGGCGGCGTGATGGCGCTTGGCCAGCAGCTGATGGCGCAAGGCCTCGGCATGGGCGAGATCACCGCTCTGGCGCGCGAGACGATTGCCGTTGCCCGCGAACATGCCGGCTCCGAAACGGTGGATGAAGTGGTCAATTCCGTTCCGGGCCTGAGCCAGTTCGTGTGATGTGACCGCCTTGGGGCCTGCAGCCCGCCGGTCCTTGGAAGATCAGGCTGGGCCCTTTGAGGGTCCGGCCCATCATCGGCATCCCTCGGATGGCCGACACGCGCAGCGCCCGTTTTCTCTCCCCCAACTGTCACCCACTGCAGGCATTTCGTCTTGCCAGATCAATGCTCGCAAAGTGCCGGGACAAGGCGGGCATGGAGACAATCAGGCTATCCGTGCACCGGCTTGCCAACCATTGCCCAGTCGATCAACCCATGATCATTGACGATCTCGATCGCGTCCGGCCTCGACCGATCGCAGAACACGACAAGGTTTGAACACGCGCGCCGGGCGCTCGGAACCATAAGACCGTCTATATCCAGAAAATGCGCCACCTCGGCAATCTCTTGGGAGCGTGGATACTCTGCCACTCGCTCCTCGTATGACAACTGCTTATACCGGGCAGGATCAAGCCCCAGAGCAGTCAGATCATCGAGGGATCCAAGATCCAGCACCTGCGAAAGCTCCACATGAAGCTCATAGAGCTTGAAGCGCACCTTGGAGGGAAACACCGGCTGTCCGCGAAGAAGGTGAAAATACATTTCGGCCAGCGCACCTTCTTTCTCAAGAGAGGTGTAAAGGACATCGAACGTCTTGTCGTCCCAACGACCACCGGAAGCGCTACACTGACACGGGTCACGGGTCTCGCTCGCAACGCGCCACACTGTCCCGCTGAACGAGCGTGGCGGCAGGGCGTCCAAAGCGTCGATCAGGGCACTGTCTCGCAGGTGCACCATGAATTACAGGTACGCTCCGGCATCAAGCCGATCAAGCACGCTCAGCACGTCGATCGATTTGCCATCGTGGATAAGATCAATCGCACGCTGGCCGTCGAGCTGCGGGTGTCGAGCGTAAAGCCAGAGACGGATTTCATCTCCTGAATAATAGTCGGAGAGCCGGCCGACGATATAATACAGATCGCTCAATATCAGTTCGATGCGGGGATGCGGCTTCATCGTTCCTGCCTTCCAGCGGGAAACCGTCGCCTTAGACACATCCGTAATGTTTGCGATGTCGGTGCCCTTCAGGCCCCCGACCTCCTGCAATTCTCCCAGATAGCGAGAGACGGCGCCTTGCTGCATGATGCGGCTTTCTTAACAGATGGGAGCGGCTATTACGTTTGGATTTCACAAGATCAATATATGCAACAAAAACGCAAAGGGCAATCATGCCCCTTTATGGCGCCTTTGCGCGGCATAAAACTGCTGCCGCCAGGGTCACGGATCCCCAGGTTCTTCGGTAAGTGTCCATTAACCACAATTTTAAATATTAAAACTGTAACTTATTTTCCGCCGCTTTCGCGCATTATCTTCGTCTCTTGACCGGATTTCAGGGGTGTGGGGATGACAAAGACGAGGCGCGGATATGGCCGCAATGCTGCGGCCATGATGCTGATGATCGGCGCGATTCTGTTTGGAGCCGAAGCCAGGGCCGGCTATGCCGATTTCATTCTGGACGTTAATTCCGGCAAGGTGCTGCAATCGACCAATGCCGATGAGTTGAACCATCCCGCCTCGCTGACCAAGATGATGACGCTCTACATGGTGTTCGAGGCGCTGCGCGACGGCCGCCTGAGCTGGGACCAGAAGATCGTCATGTCGGCCAATGGCGCCCGCACCATTCCCACCAAGCTCGGCATCCGGGCCGGCCAGACCTATACGGTGCGCGAGGCTGTCTACGGCATGATCGTCCGCTCCGCCAATGATGTGGCCGAAGGGATCGGCGATCATCTTTACGGCTCGGAGGAAGGCTTCGGCCGGGCGATGACGGCGAAGGCCCGCCAGCTCGGCATGAGCCGCACGGTGTTTCGCAACGGCTCCGGCCTGCCCGACAGCCGGCAGGTGACGACGGCCCGCGACATGGCCCGGCTGGGTCTGGCGCTGATGCGCGATTATCCCAAGGAATATGCCCTGTTCTCCACGGCAACCTTCAAGTTCCGCGGCAGGACGCTGCGCGGCCACAACAATCTGATGTATCGCTACAAGGGCATGGACGGCATCAAGACCGGCTTTACCAATGCCAGCGGCTTCAACCTCGTCAGCGCCGTCAACGACAATGGCCGGCGCGTCATCGGCGTCGTCCTGGGCGGCAAGACCGCCCGCAGCCGCGATGCCCGCATGGCCGAGCTTCTGGATGCGGCCATGCCCAAGGCCGCCACGCGCGGCGGCACGCTGATGGCAGCGCTGCGCCCCGGCAAGGCCGCCGAATTCACGCCGCCGCCGGCTGCCGCCGTGCCCGTGCCGGTCATGCCGCGGGCTGCCGAAACCGCCGACCTGTCGAAATTCCCGGCCCGTCCCGCCGCGCCGGCGCAGGCTGTCGCGCCGCTGCCGCCGCTTCCCCGGGCGGAAGCCGCAGCCCCAGCGCGCGAAAAGCTGCCGGCACAAGCCCTTGTTGCGGATCGCTATGCAACAGCGGCGCGCCCGCCCGTTGCCCGCGCGCCTACCGTCACCCGTGCGGCTCCTCCCGCCGAACTGGCCTTTGCCGACCAGGCGACAAGCCTTTCGGACGCCGCGCCATCGCAGGCCGCCCTCCCCTTCCAGGTGGTCAGCGCGGCCGGCTGGCGCGTCCAGCTCGGCACTGCCGGAAGCGAGACCGAGGCCATCACCCTCCTGTCGCGCGCCATGCCCATGCTTGACGGCCGCTTTGGCGGTCTGACGCCTTATACCGATTCCGTGCATGGTGCCGCGGGCGCCCGCTACCGCGCCCGCTTCTCCGGCTTTGCCGACCAGTCGACGGCCTTGTCGGCCTGCAAGACCCTGAAGCAGAACAGCCTCGCCTGCGAGGTGGTGCCGGCAGGCGGCTAAAATCCGGCCTTCGGTATTGCTGCCGGGATGGCCCTTGGGGGTCTGGGGAGTCTGGGGTGTCTGGGGAGTCTGGGGTGACTGTCGGATTGACTGGCGGGATGGACTGGCGGTTTCGGTCAAACCGGCATCTGCCCGCAAGCCTGCCGGGCCACGGTGATGGGCCAGGGGGATGGGCCAAGCTTATCGGCCCCGGGGATTGGCCAAAATGCTTGGCCAGGGGGATGGGCCAAGGATTGCTGACATAGGGTGCTCAGCCAGGATTCTGGGATTGGTCGCGCATGCCGAAGGCCGGCGAGATCCCGCCCTTGAGCCGGCGCTTACGCAGCGCCGGGCGCCTTTTCCGTCATGCCAGATTTTTGCTGGCAGATCTTTACTTGCAGATCCTGACTGGCAGATCCTGACAGGCAGGCCTTTACTGCCAGACGATGATCCGTGCCTTGTTCGGCACGCGCTCGTAAAGGTCGATAATGTCCTGGTTCATCAGCCGCACGCAACCGGAGGATACGGCCTTGCCGATGGAGTTCCATTCCGGGCTGCCATGCAGGCGATAAAGCGTGTCCTGGCCGTTCTGGAAAATATAAAGCGCGCGCGCACCCAGCGGGTTCATCAGGCCCGGCGGCATGCCGCCATTGGCTGCGGAATATTTCACCAGTTCGGGCTGGCGCGCGATCATTTCTGCCGGCGGGGTCCATTTCGGCCATTTCTGGCGCCACTGGATCACGCCCTCACCCTGCCAGGCAAAGCCTTCGCGACCGATGCCGACGCCGTAGCGCATGGCAGTCTCGCCGCCCGGCTCGACCAGGTAGAGGAAGCGCGCATTGGTATCGACCACGACGGTGCCGGGGCGCTCGCCGGTGGAGTTCACCACCCGCTGGCGGTAGAATTGCGAGGGGATCTTCCAATAGGGAATCGCAGGGATGACATAGCCGCCATCGACCATCTGGCCATAGGTGGCGTCGAGTTCCGGCGAACGGCCCGTCGGCGGCGGCGGCAGGCCGGCAGGGCCGAGCGCAACGGTGCGGAGCGGCAGATTGCCGCCGGGACCGGAAGAGGCGCAGCCCGCAAGTGTGGAAGCGGTACCGACTGCGAGCAGGCTCAGGAGACGGCGGCGGCTGATGGTATCACGTGTCATTTTTACGGGAGATACTCTTCACTGATGGGGCGAACGAACGCACGATAACGGGTGGACCTGACTTTGGTTCCGCAATTGTGGCGAGAAGAAGTATAGACCGCCTTAATCCCCTGACCAGAGCGGCACGCCGCACTCTATCGTGACCCGACTGTGATCGGATCACCACAATATCTGGCTTGAATCGCTTCCGGAAGCGCCGTGATCTCCCCGCTCAGAGCACCACGATCGGCGTCGAGGACGGTACGCGTTCGTAAAGATCGATGACGTCCTGATTGAGCAGGCGGACGCAACCGGACGATGTGGCCTTGCCGATGGACTGCCAGTCCGGCGTGCCATGCACGCGGTAGAGCGTATCCTTGCCGCCCTTGAAGATATAGAGCGCCCGGGCACCGAGCGGATTGTTGAGCCCCGGCAGGGCGCCGCCCTCGGCAGCGGAGAATCTCGCCAGTTCCGGCTGGCGCGCCACCATGTCTGCCGGCGGCGTCCAGCGCGGCCATTTGGCCTTCCACTGGATGACGCCGCGCCCCGACCAGGCAAAGCCGTCGCGTCCGATGCCGATGCCGTAGCGGATCGCCTTGCCGTTCGGCTGCACCAGATACAGAAAGCGCTGCCTCGTATCGACGACCAGCGTGCCCGGCGCCTCGCTGGTGCGGTAATCAACCTCCTGGCGCAGGTAACGGGCATCGATCCGCGAATAGGGAATGGCCGGCAGCGTGTGCCCGTCATCGCGCACGCTCTGGTAATAGATGCGATGCACCGGATTGGCGACCGGAATGCCGTAGGTCTGGTGGAACTGGGTCTGGTAGAGCTCGCGCTTCTGCGGAATGGCCTCGCGCTGCGGCACAGGCTGCGGCTGCACGGCAAGCTGCGTCGCATAGACCGGGTTCAGGAAGACGGGCGAGGTTTCCCGCACGAAGACATCCGGGTTCATCCGGCTCGTATCGGTCACCAGAATGCAGCCGGACAGGGTGCCGATGGCCGAAAACAGGGCGGCAAGACTGCAGCGTCTGACCAGAGCTGGCGTGAAAATCGAGGCGGCAAACGGCATGGGGCGCTTTCTTCCGGCAGATGGCGTCGAGCCGACCTTGCCACGTGCGGCTGGCGCGAGGCTTTCGCGACGCTCACGCGCCGTAATGGCGGAAGAAGCGAATGCTCTCCTCGACGGCGGCCGGCACGACGCCATTATGGGTGCCAGGCAAAAGCCGGTGATCGATCGTCTGGCCGGCGCTGCGCGCGCGCGTGATCAGCAATTGATGATTATCGTCGAAGGGCCGCTCCTCCGTTCCGCGCAAAAGCAGGGTGGGACATTTGAGGCTCGCGCCGAAACAGACCGAGGAGCGCATGACGAGCTCGCTCGGATCCTTTGGATCGAAGGGGATTTCCTTGCGGTAGCGGCCGAAATAGCGCCAGGCGCTGACGCCGGCGGAGATCGGCACGGCGGCGCGGAAGGGCCGTGTCATGCCAGCCAGCAGCGAAAGCGTGCCGCCATTGCTGTGGCCGGCCAGATAGATCCGGCTGCGGTCGATGCCTGGCAGGTTTTCGAGAAAATCGGCGGCGGCCAGCGCATCGCTCGTTTCGTCGTAAAAGCCGGAATAATTGCCGGCCTGGCCGTTCTCGCCGCGAAACGAGGGCAGCATGACGACAAAGCCGGCTTTGGCATAGGGCATGACGAGTTCCCAATGCCCGTCGCCGGTGGCATTCCCGCCATGCAGGAACAGGACCGCCGGCTTCAGCTTCACCGAGGGCTCGTACTGCGAAACCCAGGCGATCAGCTTCAGCGTGCCATCCGGACCGCCGGGATAGAAGACCCGGCGCGCGCCGGGCGGCTCGCCCAGCGGACCGGACTGTTCCGGCGAAGGCCCTTGCCGCAGGAGATTGGTCCGGAAGGACTGGCGCGCCTGTGCATAATCGCGCGTGTCGAGCGGCGGCACGGCCGGAACCGGAAAGGGCGGTGGCGAATCCTGCGCGAAAGCGTGGCGCATCGGCAGGGCCGGCAAAAGGCTTGCGGCAGTGAGCGAGGACAGGATCTGGCGACGGGATAGCGGCATCGAAACACCATTTCAAAGGTGGATATCGGACTGGAACACTTAAAAATGGAACGGTCCGGGTGGAACAGTCAAAGCGGATGGATCAGGCGAATGACGGGCGAACTCGGGCAGGCTGACGGGCGGAAGAAGATCGGCGGGCAAGGGTGGCGGCATGATGCAGTGGCTTCTGTCCGACGAAGTCTAGCACTGCGCCCTTTTCCGGCAAGCGGCTGAGGCATCACGCTTTCTCGATTATGCTTGGCCAATATGTGCTTGGCCGCACGTGCTTGTCCAATCGTGCTTGCCCAATCGTGCCTTGACCAGATGGCGGGGCCCTGCCCCCTTAAGCCTTCGCCTCCACCATGGCCATCAATGTCGAGAGGCGATCGGCATCGCGCGGCAGCTTGTCGGCGCGCAGGCGGGCGATCCGCGGGAAGCGCATGGCAACGCCGGATTTATGGCGGGTGGAGCGGTTGATCCCCTCGAAGGCGACTTCCAGCACGAAGCCGAAATCCGGTTCGGCCCGCACGGCCCTGACCGGCCCGAAGCGCTCCACGGTATTGTCGCGCACGAATTTGTCGAGGATTTCCAGCTCGGCATCGGTGAAGCCGAAATAGGCCTTGCCGACAGGCACGAGATGCTCCGCCTCCGGGCCCTGCGCCCAGACGCCGAAGGTGAAATCGGAGTAATAGCTGGATCTTTTGCCATGGCCGCGCTGCGCATACATCATCACCGCATCGATATTGAAGGGATCGCGCTTCCATTTGAACCAGGGGCCCTTGAGCCGGCCGGCCTGGTAGGGGCTGTCCTTCCTCTTCAGCATGACGCCTTCGATCACCGGATCCGGCGGCGACAGGCGCAGGGCGTTCAGCGCGTCCCAGCTGTCGAAACCGACCAGCGGCGACAGGTCGAACCGGTCATGCGGGGCATCCTCGATCAGCGAGGCGAGACGCGCCCGGCGGTCGAGATAGGATCTGGCCCGAATGTCCTCGTCGCGCTCGAAAAGCAGGTCATAGGCGCGCACGAAGGCCGGATAATCCTGCGCGAGTTTCGGCGTGACGGTCTTGCGGTTCAGCCGCTGCTGCAGGTCGGAAAAGGTGCGGGTGGCGCTGTTGGAGCGCGCCGTGCCGCCGACCAGCAATTCGCCATCCACCACGCCCTCGAAATTGATCGCCGCAATCACGTCGGGAAAGGCGCCGGAGACATCGTCGCCGGATCGCGAATAGAGCTTGCGGGTGCCGCCGAAGGAGGAGATCTGCACGCGGATCCCGTCCCATTTCCATTCCGCCGCATAATCGTCCGGGTCCAGCCGGTTCAGATCGCCATCCTCGACCGGATTGGCCAGCATCACCGAATGGAAGATGGCAGGCGTTGCCAGGACCGGTTTGTCCGCCTTGCCTTCCAGCCAGGCAAACAGCGCCTCGTAAGGCGGGGCCAGACCGTGCCACAGCGTCTCGATCTCCGTGACGTCGCGCCCGCCCATGTCCGACAGCGCCTGCTTGGCAAGCCTTGCGGACACTCCGATGCGCAACGAACCCGTGGCAAGCTTGAGGAAGGCGAAGCGGCTGGAGTGATCGAGATGATCGAGCAGGTCGCGCACGGCCGGGCGCACCTCGGTTCGTCCCAGCGCATTCATCCTGTGGACGACCTCCGAGAGCCGCGGCTGGTGATCGGCCGGCACCCTTTCCTTGGCGCCGCCATCCCAAATCAGCGCGATGGTCTCCGCCAGATCGCCGACATAATCGTAGGAATATTGGAAGAGGACCGGATCCAGCCTTTCCAGCGCCAGTTCCTTCAGAAGCGCCGGCTTCACCCCCTTCAGATCCAGCGTGCCGGCCAGCGCCGCCAGGCCATAGCCGCGATCGGGATCGGGCGTGGTGCGGAAATAGTCTGCGAGCAGCCGCAGCTTGGCATTGCGGGAGGGTGTCAGCACCAGGCGATCGAGCAGGGTGGAGAAGGCCTTCATGGGCGCCTCCGCATCGGCACGTTCGTCATCCTCAATCTCCCTCGTCCTCGTAGCCGACGAGATGCAGCGGGCGGGCGGCAATGCCGGACAGTTCGCACCAGCGCACCAGCGCTTCCTCGCGGCCATGGGTCACCCAGACCTCCGCGGGGGCGATCTCGCTGATCGTTTCCAGAAGCTCCGGCCAGTCGCAATGGTCGGAAATCACCAGCGGCAGTTCGACGCCGCCCTGCCGGGCGCGCTGGCGCACCATCATCCAGCCGGAGGCAAAGGCGATCAGCGGCTCCTGAAAGCGCCGCGCCCAGCGGTCCTGGAAGGCGGAGGGTGGCCCCAGCACGACAGCCCCGTGAAAGGCTCCGGGGTCCTTCTTTTCCTGCGTAGCCGGCCGCAGCTCGCCCAGATCGATCCCCTGCCCGGCATAATAATCGCAGAGCTTGGCGAGCGCGCCGTGGATGAAGATCGGCCGGTCATAGCCGCAATCGCGGATCAGGCGGATGACCCGCTGCGCCTTTCCCAGGGCATAGGCGCCGACCAGATGCGTGCGTTCGGGAAATTGTTCGAGAGAGGCCAGCAGCTTGCGGGTCTCGGCCTTCGGATCCGGATGGTGGAAGACGGGCAGGCCGAAGGTCGCCTCGGTGATGAAGACATCGCAGGCGACCGGCTCGAAGGGCGCGCAGGTGGGATCGACGCCGCGCTTGTAATCGCCGGAGACGACGATGCGCATGCCCTTGTGCTCGACGGCGATCTGCGCCGATCCGAGGACATGGCCGGCCGGATGGAACCGCACCGAGACGCCGGAGACATCGGTTACCGCGCCGAACTCGGCCGCCTGGGTGGTCTCGGCAAAATCCGCACCATAGCGCAGCGCCATGATTTCCAGCGTCTGGCGCGTGGCCATGACATGGGTATGGCCGGCCCTGGCGTGATCGGCATGGCCGTGGGTGATGAGCGCCCGCTCGACCGGACGCACGGGATCGATATGGAAGTTTCCGGGCGGGCAAAACAGCCCCGCCGGGGTGGGACACAGCAAGGCTTCGGCTTTCATGACGAGGAAGATAGGCCGGCGCCGCGCTTTTGAAAGAGTGGCCTATTGCTTCTTCAGCGTTGCCGTCGGCAGGCGCACGGGCTTGAGCATCAGCGCCGCCATCAGGCCGACAAATGCGAAGCCGGCAGCGGTGAGGAACATGGGTTCGAAGGCACCGGCATAGGCCTCGGCAATGGCAAGCCTGGCCGCATCGGGCAGTTTCGACAGCTGATCCGGCGTCAGCGTCGTCACGGTCTCGACACCCGCCACCTGCACGCCCTGCATGACGGCGGCAATCACCGCGCCATAGACCGAAATGGCGATGGCCGCTCCTCCCATGCGCGTCAAGGTGACGGCGCCGGTGGCCGAGCCGACATCCGCCCGCGGCACGGCATTCTGCACGCCGATGATCGGGCCCTGCTGGCCAAGGCCGATCGACAGGCCCTGCATCAGCATGACCACCGCGACAAGGATGAGCGAACTGCCGGCATGCAATTGCGAGAAGATCAGCAGGGTCACGACGTTGAGGATAAGGCCGGCGACCACGAAGGGCTTGTAGCGCCCGGTGATGGAAATCAGCCGGCCGGCCGACAGCGAGCCGATGACGATGCCGCCGGTGACGGCAATGAAGAACAGGCCGGCCTGCGTCGGGCTCAGCCCGGTCGTCGTCTGCAGGAAGAGCGCGAAATAATTGACCATGCCGATGGCGACGCCGCCCGTCATCAGCGAGACGACGAGAAACAGCGAGAAGGTCGAATCCTTGAACAGGCGCAGCGGGATGATCGGCTCCGGCGCGCGCCGTTCCACCGCAATCCAGAACAGCACTGCGGCAAGGCCGATGAGGAGGACGAGCCCGCTCTGCCAGGAGAACAGCGCGCCGAACAGCGACAGGCCATCGGTCAGAAGAACGACAGAGGTGCTGGCCAGCGCCAGGAGAACAGCGCCCAGATAATCGATCTTCGGCTGGCGCGCCGGCCGGCGGTTCGGCAGGAGGTAGATCAGGCCGGCCAGCACGACAAGGCCGATCGGCAGGTTGACGAGGAAGATCGACCGCCAGCCGAAGAGATCGCTCAGCGTGCCGCCGATCGTCGGTCCGACCGTGCCGGAGGCCATGATCACAAGGCTGGAATAGCTCTGGTAGCGTGCCCGCTCGCGCGGCTCGAACAGATCGGCATTGATGGAGAAGATCGACACCATGATGCCGCCGCCGCCAAGGCCCTGGAAGACGCGGGCGGCAATCAGGCTGTTCATCGACCAGGCGAGACCGCACAAGAGCGAGCCGATGGTGAAGATGGTGACGGCGGCAATCATCACATATTTGCGGCCGAACAGATCGCCGAGCTTGCCATAGACCGGCATGACGGCGCTGGTGGCCAGAAGATAGGCCGAGCCGACCCAGCCGAAGCGCTCGAAGGCGCCGAATTCGCCGACGATCGTCGGAAGCGCCGTCGAGACGATCTGGTTGTCGAGCGTTGCCATGAACATGGCCGTCAGGAGAAAGAGGAAAACAGTCAGCCGGAGACGAGGCTCGCTGATTAGCGGCTGAAACTGTGTTTGCGACATGTCCATGGGGCGATCCTGATGCTGGAGCGTTTTTATGTGCCTTTAGCATATAATTGTCAATCGCAACTTCTTGCGCTATGCAGAGACCCGAAGACAGCAGCGCGACCGCAAGGCGCAGATCACAAGGACCATGTTCAGCGTGCGCACCAAGACACAGCATCCGGACCCTGCCCCTTCCGGCACGGCGAGCGAGACGGAAGGCCTGACCGCTGCCGGCCCGCCGGAGGCCGCTCATGAGGGCTTGAAAGCCATTCAGGGAGGCTCGGAGGCCATTCACGATGCGCCGGGCGACGCGCCGGATGCCGGAACCGATGCGCCGGGCGATGCCGTGCTGCTGATCGGCGAAAGCATGACGCGGATGCGCGTGATGATGGGGCGGCGGGTCATCAGCAAGATGGCGATCGCCCGGGCGGCGCCGAGCCTCGACCTGTCCCAGCTCGATGTTCTGGATGTGGTGCGCCGGATCGGCGCCGAGGGCGGCGAGGCAAGCGTTGGCGCCGTTGCCGAGGCGATGCGGCTCGATCCCTCGCGCGGCAGCCGCATGGTGGCGGAGCTGGTGAGCCTTAAACTCCTGCGCCGCCAGGCCTGCCAGGGCGACGGACGTCGCTCCATTCTGCGCCTGACGGCCGAGGGCGACCATCTGATGGG
Organism: Rhizobium sp. SSA_523; assembly: GCF_030435705.1. Taxonomy (NCBI): domain Bacteria; kingdom Pseudomonadati; phylum Pseudomonadota; class Alphaproteobacteria; order Hyphomicrobiales; family Rhizobiaceae; genus Affinirhizobium; species Affinirhizobium gouqiense. Next base: position 170,265 of record NZ_CP129382.1, on the reverse strand, counting down.
CGAGATCCGCGCCATCAAGCACGGGCTGATCGCCTCGGCCACCGAGGATTGGTCGCAGGAGGAGCGGCTGGCCTTCAGCGCCCTCTTCTCCCGCTTTCTCGACGGCCTGGCGCAAAGCTATCCACCGCCCTCGGACAGCGCCGCGGGCTAAAGCGCCCCCCGGTTTTCCGACCAGAACCTGCGTCAAAACAATGAACGAAGCGGACGAAGACTTGGCAGGCCAATGCACCTCTGCTTGGGGTCGCTGATCCTGCGGCCGGTCCCGGTCCTTGCGCTCTATTCCCCCGCAACCGCGAAGCGGCTGGGCGGCGGCGCCACTTCCATCGTGTCGCGCCCCTGCGCCTTGGCCTGGTACATGAAGCGATCGGCGCAAGCGAGGAGTTCCTCCGGCGTCGCGCCGTCCTGCGGGAAGAAGGCAATGCCCATGCTGCTCGTGGGGCGCAGGATCTCGCCCTCCACCTCCATCGCCTCGCCCAGATGGCTGCGGATATCGCCCAGCCGGCGCAGGACGCCTGCATGTTCATGGGCCGGATTGCTGAAGACGATGGCGAATTCGTCTCCCCCCAGCCGCACCAGAAGATCGCTTGACCTGACGGAGCGCTGCAGCCTGGACGACAGGATCTTCAGCACCTCGTCACCGGCGGCATGGCCGAAGCCATCATTGATCTGCTTGAAATTATCGAGATCGATATAGGCGACGGTGACATTGCGCCCTTCGCGGCGGGCCTCGTTCAGCATGCGGCTGAACTGTGGCCAGAACAGCGCCCGGTTCGGCAGGCCCGTCAGCGGGTCGTGATGCGCCATATGGCGGATCCGGTCCTCGTTGCGCGTGCGTTCGATGGCGATGGCGGCAAGATCGGTCGCCATCAGCGCCAGCTCCATCTCCCGGTCGGTCGGCTCGCGCACGGTGGCGGAATAAAGGGCGAGCGTGCCGAGGACCTCGCGCTCGCTGCTGAGCACGGGGGTCGACCAGCAGGAGCGCAGGCCGAAGATCAGGGCAATGTCGCGGAAGTTTGCCCAGAGCGGATCCGTTTCGATATCGCGGACGATGACGGTGCTGCGCCGCCAGGCGGCCGTGCCGCAGGAGCCGGCCCGCGGCCCGATCTCCACCCCGTCGACGAGGCGCGTATAGGCCAGCGGCAGATCCGGCGCCTCGCCGTGATGAAGGCGCGCGCCCTCCTCGTCGGCCAGCAGGAAGGATGCCCGGATATCGTTCAGCTGCCGCTGGACCAGCCGGCAAATCCCTTCCAGGATCTGCGTCAGCGGCTTGCCGCGCGCCACCATTTCCAGAACGGCGGCCTGGTCCTTGCGCAAGCCCTCCTCCCGCTTGCGTTCAGTGATCTCGCGCGACATCACGATGAGCCCGGCCACCCGGCCCTCTCTGTCGCGCAGGGGCGTGCGCGTCGTCCAGAGCCAGACCTCCTGGCCGTCCGGCAGCCGCGCCAGTTCTTCCTGCTCATGCGTTTCGCCGAGCGACATCAGCTGCTGTTCGAGCAGGAAGCGTTCCTCCGCCCGCTCTTCGCCGAGAATGTCGAAGACCGTCTTGCCGAAAATGTCGGACAGTGCGCTGGCGCCGGCCTTGGCCAGAACGGCGGCATTGGCAAAGACGAGACGGCCGCGCCGATCCTTCAGCGTCAGCCATTCCGGGAACTGGTCCATCAGAGCGATGGTATCCAGAGACTGGATCATGCGGGTGCTTTCGCCGTCATCGATATCATGGGCGGTGGCAATGCGCAGGAGACGATGGCGGACCCGCTCCAGCGGATCGATCTCCGCAGCCGCCATCACGCTGCCCGTGGTCGTTCCGGCCGTGGTGGTTCCGGCCGTGATCGCGCCCTCGGTCATTGCTCCATAGATCATGGCATCCGTCATTGAGCCTCTCTTCTTGCCGGTCTCGCAAAAGGCGTATCAGCCGGCACACACGCCCTCTTCTCTGTCCCCTTCTGCGGGAAAGACTAAGGGCGAGCCCCATCTGCACAAGGCCGGCGCGATCACAATGCTGAAGCTTCGCTCAGAAACCCTTATCGCTTCGTTAGTTCGGCCGCCGGAAGCCCCGTAAGCCGCCAAAGCCTGTGCCGGATCGGCACAGTTTACGGCTGGCACGCTTCCTGCATCGGCGCAGGGTATGAGCACAGATGGTTCCATTTCGCGACGACAGCTGCTGATTCTCTCCGGCCTTGCCGCCGCCCACGCCCCGCAGGCGCTTGCCGCACCGCGCGGCACGGTGGCGGAGGCGGATCTGCGCGGCTCGTTCCAGGCGGCGCAATTTGCCGTCACGCCCAAAGCGGAGGATATGGGCAGCGCCAAGTTCCGCGCCATTCTCGCGCGCGCGGCTTCCGAGAACAAGCCGGTCTTCCTGCCCCCCGGAACCTATCCGATTTCCGGCCTCGACCTGCCGGACAATACGCGGCTGACCGGTGTCGCCGGCGCCTCCCGCCTCGTCTATACCGGCGATGGATCGATGCTGCGGGCAGAGGGGCTGCGGCGCCTCGAACTCTCCAATATCATCATAGACGGCGCCAATCGCTGGCTCTCCGACCAGACCGGCAGCCTGGTGGACGTGCGCGACGTGGACGAATTCATCCTCGACAATTGCGAGATCATCGGCTCGTCAAAGACGGCGCTGCATCTCGAGCGCTGCGCGGCGCGCATCACGGGCAATCGCCTGTCCGGCGCGGCCGATTACGCGATCTACGCCGTGGATGGCCGCGACACGCTCATCGCCGACAATGAGATCGGCACCTGCGGCAATGGCGGCATCCTCGTCCATCGCTTCACCAAGGGTGCCGACGGTACCAAGCTTACCGGCAACCGGCTGACCTCGATCGGCGCGCGCAATGGCGGCACCGGACCTTTCGGCAATGCCATCAACCTGTTTCGCGCCGACGACGTCATGGTGGCGGACAATTTCATCCGCGGCGCGGCCTTTTCCGCCATACGCGCCAATGCCGCGTCCAATACGATGATCGCCAACAATCAGTGCCTTGGAAGCGGCGAAACCGCCATCTATGCCGAATTCGGCTTCGAAGGCGCGCTGGTGACCGGCAATCTCGTCGATGGCGCGGCCAACGGCATCTCCGTCGTCAATTTCGACAGCGGCGGCCGGCTGGCGACGATCGCCAACAACATCGTGCGCAATATCTCCGACAAGGGCCCCTATGTGCACGACAATGTCGGCTTCGGCTTCGGCATCAGCGTGGAAGCCGATGCGGCCGTCAGCGGCAATGTCATGGAAAACATTGCCCGATTCGGCATTCTGGCCGGCTGGGGGCCCTATCTGCGCAACCTCGCCGTGACCGGCAATGTCGTGCGGCGGGCGGCGACCGGCATGGCGGTCTCCGTGGCCCCCGATGCCGGGGCCGCCGTGATCGCCAACAATCTCTTTGCCGAGACGCCGAAGGGCGCCATTATCGGCTATCGCTGGCATGATGCGGCAAGCGGCGATCTGGTCGATGGATCGAGCGATTACCCGCACCTGATGCTCTCCGGCAACCGCCGCTCCTGAGCCTTCGCACCGGAAGCAAACAGCGGCGCCTAAACCCCGCCCGCCCCCGGACGTCCCTGCTCGCCCTCGGTCAACTCCTGGAGCCGTAAGGGGTCGAAAAAAACCGCGACTTTCCGTTGACGCGCCGCTTTGTCAAAGCGCTTGGGGCCATGCTATAGCGTCGGGCGAATGATCGGAAACGGCCCGACGGAACGGGTCCCTTCAGGCCGAGCCTGCGTGCTCGGGTTTCGCGGACACTTCATGGGGAGACAAACTGACATGCTGACCATCTACGGCGCCTATCGTTCGCGCGCGACCCGCAATCTCTGGCTTGCGGGCGAACTGGACCTGCCATTCACCCATGTGCCGGTGCTGCAGGCCAGGCGCCTCGACGATCCGCTCGCACCCGATGCGCCGATCAACACGCTGTCGCCCGCCTTTCTCGCCATCAATCCCATGGGCACCATTCCCTCGATCGATGATGACGGCGTGATCCTGCACGAATCGCTCGCCATCAATCTCTATCTCGCCAAGAAATATGGCGGCCTCCTCGGCCCGCAGGACCTCGAAGAGGATGCGGCCATGCTGCAATGGACGCTGTTTGCGGCAACCGAGATCGAGGCCACGGCCTTGAAGATCTCGATGGCGGCGCTGGGGCCCGAAACCGAGGAGACGAAGGCCACGATCGCCGTTTCGGCGCGCAGCCTGAAACGCCCCTTCGACGTGCTGGAGACGCAGTTGACCGGCAAGACCTATCTTGTCGGCGACCGGTTCACCGTCGCCGACATCAATCTGGCCGAGATCGTCCGCTACGCGCAAGCCGAGGCGGAGCTGTTTTCCAGCCGCAAGGCGCTGAAAGCCTGGCTGGACCGGCTGCAGACGCGCCCCGCCTTCAAGGCGATGTGGGAGAAGCGGCTGGCGGAGCCCGCAACCGGGCCGGTCTAGGGTCAAAACTCAATCAGGATTTGGCGCGTGGTATGAGAGAAAATCGTTCAGTTTAAGGAGCGAAGCCGCAGGAAGGGCCAACCCCTTTCAAGGCTTTGCGACGCCAAAATGGGCGATTTTCGCCATATCCCTGCGGGACGCGACGTCAAGCCCTTGCCTCGTCCACTGGACGTCCGACTGGAGGCCCGTTGGACGGCTTCGGCCTGTTGGACGGGCGGGCCGAGACGGGCGGCGGCACTGCAGCGCGCAGACGCGCCTGCAGATGGCGGATCAGCTCGCCTGCATCGGCCGGCGGCTGCTGCTCGATGCGCCGGTAGATCCGGCAGTCCTGCGAGCGGGACATCATGCCCCAGTCGATCAGCTCGCGGCGGATCAGCACGTGATCGCCAAACCCGTTCAGCGACTTCAGGATCTCGTTGACCCTCGTCTCCGGCAGGTCCTGGCGGGCGGGGATCTGCGCCCAGCACCACCAGAGCGCCAGCTTCTGCTGCGAGGTCTTCTTCGGCCAGCGCGCCATCACGGCCTGCGCATCAAAGCAGCGCAGAACCTGCTCGATCCGCCGATGATCGACGGGCTCCGGCCGGGCCGCGGCCTCAAGCGCCTGCAGCCTTGCGGCGGCATTGTCCGAGGCCTTCAGGTGCTGGAAGTTGCGAAAACCGGCGCCCCGCGCCAGTAGGTTCAAGAGCTCCAGATGGCTGGGCCTTGCATCCCGCGCCTCAAGCGCCCGGCGCAGGCTCCGGGCAAGCGCGGAAATATCGGGAACGGTCAGTGCATGCACGTCTCTCGACATGGTTTCATCCTCTAAAATCGCGCCGATCGTTTAGCCGGTGGCCACCGTCTTCCGACCCGGCACGATGGAAGATCCAGTCGTGTGTGCGGGATGAGATTGCAGGTTTAGCTCCCGGTCGATGACCGGGCGGTGGCGCCTGGGTGAACTGCTGACCCTTGCGCATCAAGGGTTAGCGCCCCAATGCCGTTTCGTCAAGCAGTGCCCATTCGGCCATGGCCTCCGCCAGTTCCTGCCTCAGCCAGGCCTCGAACATCTTGACCTTCGCCGGGCGCCTTGCCCCGGCGCGGGTGACGCAATAATGCCCCATGCCGGTCGAGGCCTCGATGGCAAAGGGAACGACGAGGCAATTCTGGCGCAGCGCCGAATGCGCCAGAAGCTTCCAGGCGAGCATGACGCCCTGGCCGGCAATGGCTGCCTCCAGCGCAAGGGAGGCTTCGCTGAAGACGTGGCGCGGCCGGATGCTGCGCCCCGCAAGGCCTGCCTCGGCAAGCCAGATATCCCAGGAAAACATCGCCTGGCCATCCAGAAGGATCGGCAGGGACAGAAGATCCTCCGGCGCGCGCAGATCCCGGGCCAAGGCCGGCGCGCAGACCGGAAACACGGTCTGCGGCAAAAGAAGATCGGCCGTCACGCCCGGCCAGTCGCCATGGCCGATCCGGATGGCGACATCCACATCGTCGCGGGCGAAATCGACGAGCCTTGCGGTTGCGTCGAGTCTCAGGCGCAGATGCGGATGACGGGCGGTGAAACGGTCAATGCGCGGCAGGATGAAGCGCGAGGCAAAGACCGGCGCGACCGAGACGGTCAGCAGCGTATCATCCGGCGCCCGCGCCAGCGCCACCGCCTCCGACAGGGCCTGGAAACCCTGGCCGAGCCGTGCGGTCAGGGCCGCCGCTCCCTCGACCGGCACCAGGCCCTTCGATGTGCGGGCAAAGACCGGGCGGCCAAGCTGTGCCTCCGCCTTGATGACCTGCTGGCTGACGGCGCCGACAGTCACGCCAAGCTCTTGCGCCGCCGCCTGGAGAGAGCCGAGACGGGCGACGCTTTCCAGGGCACGAAGGCCGTTGAGGTGGACGCGGTTCAGGTTCTGCATATAGATTTTCTACAGCATCTCCCTGATTTCCTCAATTGCGGGCAGAAGCGATCTTGACGATGAAGAAGCCGCAAATTCTTCTATTTGCGAGGTTCTCCAATGGCCATAACCAGCCTGTTCTATCGATGCTTGCTCGACTGGGCGAGGCGCGAGGAGCCGCCCTGCCCCGATGATCCTCTGCAGCATCCCGACATCCGGCAGATGAGCGCAAGGGCACTGGCCGACCTGCCGATCGGCCCCGATGTCGGCCTCAAGGCCCCGGACGAAGCACCGCCCGGGCCGACCGTACCCATGTCTCCGCCGCGCCGCTGCGCCTGAAGGAAAGCTTCAGGCGGGCGGTCAGGCCGCGGCTTCGGCGGCCAGCGCCTTCTGCACGGCCGGGCGCGCCTTCATGCGCTCGAAATGCGCCTGGACGCGCGGGAATTCGGCAATGTCCACCCCGTCGCTACGCAGCCAGCTGGACATGACATAGAGATAGGAATCGGCGACGGAAAATTCCTCGCCCAGCACGTAGGGCCCGACGAGGAGACCGTCTTCGATCAACTGAAACGCATCGCGCATGGTGGCCGGCACCTTGCGCTTCATGTCCTCGATCGAGGTCGGCTCGTCGGCCCAGCGCGTGGCGCGGCGGCCATGGGCGTGGTTGACGTGCACCGTCGTGGCGAGAAAGCTGTTGAAGCCCTGCATGCGGGCCAAGGCGAAGGGATCATCGAGCGGCGCAAGCTTCTTTTCGGGCGCCATCTGGGCGATGTAGAGAAGAATGGCCGAGGTCTCCGTCAGGGTGCCCTGCTCGGTCACCAGCGCCGGCACGCGGCCCTTCGGATTCAGCGCGAGATAATCCTGCGACTGCTGCTCATTCTTGCCGAAATTGAGGATCCGCAGCGAAAACGGCAGGCCGGCCTCGTGAATGGCGATATGGGCGGCGAGCGAGCAGGCGCCGGGCGAGACGTATAGGGTATGCATGTCGATCCTCCAGTCTTCGGGCGCGCCTTGGCCTCCTGCCGTTTCGGGCGCCCCTTGCAGATTCGGTGTCACCTTACAGTGTGTTACAGCCAAGTGGTGTGATTTTGACATCTCGGACGAGAGATCGGGTCATTCGGCTGCGGCAGGCTCACGCTTCAGCCGCCCGCCGCCCGTGCCAGGCAAGACCAGATGCCCTTACCGTCACCGCATCAGCGCCTGCGTGACGCGAATATCGCCGACATGCAGGCCGGTCCAATTGTGCATGGGGCGATTGGCCATGGCCATCAGGGCAGTGCGGATCTCGCTGTCGCGGTCGAAACAGGTCGCAGTGACGGCATAGATCATGGCTTCGGCGGCGCGAGTCGCGCCGTCCTCGCATTTGACGGCAATGGCCAGGCCCTGCTCCGGCAAGGCCGCAACGAAGACGCCCTCGGCGCCGGTCTTGGCGAAGATCTTGCCCGGCGCCAGCTGCATCAGGCGGGTGCAGGCGCGTTTCGTGCCGGCCACGTGGAAGGGCTCGGCCATGCAGGCCTCCATCAGGCGGCGGGACGCCGCGGCGCGCGCCGGCGAAATCCGCTCACCCGTCAGCATTTTCGCAAAGCCCTCCGCCAGCGCCCTCAGCGGCACGGCATAAGTGGGGATGGAACAGCCATCAATGCCGCAGCGATCGACATCCAGGGCAATGCCGGTCAGATCTTCCATGACGCTGCGGATCTCCGCCTGCAGGGGATGATCATAACCGACATAGCCTTTCGGATCAAAGCCCGACTGGACGCAGGTGCAGATGAATCCGGCATGCTTGCCCGAACAGTTATTGTGCAGCGTGCAGGGCCTGTCGATCGTCCGCGCCTGATGGATCAGCACATCCTGATGCGACGACCAGTGGGCGCCGCATTCCAGCGCCGTGTGATCGTGGCCGGCCTTGGCCAGCATGCCGGCCGCCGTGCGGACATGCTCATCCTCGCCGGAATGGGAGGAGCAGGCAAGCGCCAGCTCCTGCCGGGTCAGACCGAAGCGATCGGCAGCGCCGCTTTCGATCAGCGGCAGCGCCTGCATGGCCTTGCAGGCCGAGCGCGGAAAGACGCCCGCCTCCACATCGCCCACGGAGAAGAGGGTCCGGCCCTGGCCATCGACGATGATGGCGGCGCCGCGATGCCGGCTTTCGACACGATTGCCGCGGGTGACTTCAACGGTAACGGGATTTTGCATTGGGGCGCCCTGATGATGCTGCTTTGCTGTGGTGATAGCGCGTTGGCCATAAAGCATTGGTCATAGCGCGTTACGGCGAAAAGCAAAACGGTCGGCGCGCCGGGCAAGCGAGCGCAAAGGAGCCACGGGGTCAAAGGTGACGAGATTTCTGAAACGGCTGGTGATCGCCTTCACCATCATCTATCTGCTGCCGGCCTTTGCATCGGCGGGCTGGTGGGCATTGCAGGATCATCCCGCCCGCTGGAGCGAGGCCAATTGGGGCTCTGCCGGCCTGCTGCCCAAGCCGGCCGACAGCCGGGATGCCGCCATCTACATCTTCTCCGCCAAGACAGGCGGCTTGAAGGGCGCCGTTGCGAGCCATGCCTGGATCGTGACGAAGGACAAGGGTGCTTCAAGCTATACGCGCTATGACAAGGTCGGCTGGGGTTCGCCGATCCGCCGCAACCACCGGCCCGCGGATGCCTTCTGGTATTCCAATGCGCCGGAACTCGTGACCGCAGTGACCGGCGTCGAGGCCGAACTGCTGATCCCCAAGGTGGAAGGCGCGATCGCCGCCTATCCCTATGCCGAGCCCGGCGGCTATACGATCTGGCCCGGGCCGAATTCCAACACCTTCGTCGCCTTCGTGCTGCGCAACGTGCCCGAACTCGGCGCCGTGCTGCCGCCGCATGCCGTGGGCCGCGATTACCTTCCGGATGGCGATTTCCTGCATGTGGATGCCGATGGGCGCGATGTGCATCTGACCATTCGCGGCCTGATCGGGATATCGGCAGGCCTGCGCAGCGGCTTCGAGCTGCATTGCCTGGGCCTCGTGGCAGGGCTGGATTTCGCCCGCCCCGGCATCAAGATCCCAGCGGTCGGCCGGATCGGGATCTGACGAACCGGGATCTGGCAAAACGGTATCTGGCAGTTCGGGACGTGAGGGGAAGCGGCCCGGCGCATCGGGTCTCCCCTCCTTCGCGAGACCCTGCTTTTTGAAGGACCCTGCGCTTCGAAGTATCCTGCCTTTCGAAGAACCCTGCGCTTCAACAGAAAAAGGGTCGCTTTCGCGACCCTTTCCATGAGTTTCGGTTCTGAAGGCGAACCGGGACCCCTAAAGAGACCCCATCGGGAGGTGTGGTCAGGCCGAGGGCTGCCCCGTCAAAACCAAAACCTTTCCCATGTCCGCGTTGCAAACCGCAATCTCACTCGACATCGGATCACCTCCTTTCGTTTCGTTGAACATGGACACAAGGTAGGGGCGACCGGGCAAAAGCGCAAGGCACGTTTTATGACGAAGTTCGAACTATCGTTATCGGACCACGGGATCGAAGCGCGTCACACTGGGCGTTTACCGGGCCCTGCCCTCATTTCAGCGTCATGATGATCTTGCCGATATGGCTGCTCGTCTCCATCAGCCGATGCGCCTCCACCACCTGATCGAAGGGGAGAACCTCGTGGATCACCGGCGCGATGGTGCCCGCTTCCAGCAGCGGCCAGACCTGCGTCAGCAATTCGTCGCGAATGGCGCGCTTCTCTTCCGCCGTGCGCGGCCGCATGGTGGAGCCGGTCACCGTCAGGCGCTTGACCATGATCGGCCTGAGGTCGACCTTTTCGGCGATGGTGCCGCCGAGAAAGGCGATGATCGACAGGCAGCCATCCTTGGCGAGCACCGAGAGGTTCTTCTCGAAATAGGCGGCGCCGATCATGTCGAGCACCACATCCACGCCCTTGCCCTGCGTGGCCTGCTTGACCACCGCGGCGAAATCCTCCGACCGGTAATTGATGCCGCGCGCCGCGCCGAGATCCTCGCAGGCCTTGCACTTCTCCGCGGTGCCGGCCGTTGCATAGACCGTGGCGCCGAAGGCCTTGGCCAATTGGATCGCCGTCGTGCCGATCCCGGAGGTGCCGCCATGGATCAGCACGCTTTCGCCCTCCGTCAGCCCGGCCATCTGGAAGAGATTGGCCCAGACGGTGAAGAAGGTTTCCGGCAGAGCGGCGGCCTTCACCGCATCATAGCCTTTCGGGATGGGCAGGGTCTGGCCGGCCGGCAGCAGGCAATATTCCGCATAGCCGCCGCCATTGGCGAGGCCGCACACCGTTTCGCCCACGGCAAAATCATCGGTCCCTTCGCCCAGCATCACCACTTCGCCGGCCACTTCGAGCCCGAGAACCGGGCTTGCATCCTTGGGCGGCGGATAGATCCCCTGCCGCTGCGCCACATCCGGCCGGTTGACGCCTGCCGCAAGGACGCGCACCAGAACTTCGCCCGGGCCTGGCCGAGGCAGCGGCGACCGGGCGAAGGTCATCACCTCCGGCGCGCCGAAACCGGGCAGGTCCACATGGCGCATCATGTCGGGAAGGGTCTTATCGGCAAGGCTCTTATCGGCAAGGCTCTTGTCGGCAAGGGTCGTATCGGGAAGGGTCATGGGTGGGCGTCCTCCTATTGCGAGTACCGATGTAGGACAGGAGCCTGCGGTTGGAAAGGCGGCGCGCTGACGCGGCGCGTCATCCTGCCTAACGGCGAGCACATTCTCGACGTCTCTTCCATAAGCTTGCGGAGACCGACAGCGGCCTCTTCTCCTATCCGCACACGAAACCTGCTGCGAACGGTCTCAAAGGTCGGACCTAAACCACTAGCGATCCTCGTTGAAGGCCCGGAACACCAGACCGTGCTCGCTCTCCTTGGCCTCGGCCTTGACCGAGGCAATGGCGGTGCTGATCCCTCCGACATCATCCAAAAGCAGGCCTTCCGGCAGTTCCAGAACGCCGATCGAGCAGCGCAGCAGGGGAAAGTCGCGCTCGGCGCCGCTGCGGTCATGACCGCGTATGCGCCCGGCGGCGCGATCCTCGGCGGAATAGAGTTCCAGGACGTCGTCATGGAAATCGGAGAGCAGGCGTTCCAGGATTTCCGACACTTCTTCCGGCGTCCAGTCCGTCAGGCCGATGAAGAAATCATCGCCGCCGACATGACCGAGAAACACGCCGTCGGAGAAGAAATAGCGGCGCATCAGGGCGGCGAACAAGGTGATGGCGTGATCGCCGAGCTGGAAACCGTAATGATCGTTGAACGGCTTGAAATTGTCGAAATCGCAATAGCAGAAGAAGCGCGTCCCGTCATCGTCGCGGCCGGCCTCCTGCATGAAATCGCGGATGGCGCGATTGCCCGGCAGACCGGTGAGCGGATTCTGGTCCTGCGCCACCTTGAGCTGCTTCTCATTGATGACCTTGATCAGCGAGGCGGCGGAGACCACGCCGGCATAGCGCATGTTCTCGGTCAGGATCACGCAGTCGCTGCCGTCCATATTGGCGAAGATGTTCATCAGCCGTTCGGCATTGGCGTCCAGGCCGACGATCGGCGCGCCTTCGACGAAATGCGAGATGGAGCGCTCGTAGATCTTGTTCTTCAACAGGTCGCGGCCGAAGGGACGGTAGATATATTCCTTCAGGTGATATTCGCTGATGATGCCGCGCGGCTCGCCATTGGCGTTGAGAACCGGAAAGAAGGACTGGCGCGGATTGCTGCGGAAGAGTTCGAAGACATTGTCGACGCTCTCATGTTCGAAAACGGTCGGCAGCTTTTCGATCTGCTTGCGGATCAGGATCTCGTCGAGCGACTGGCTGGAGCGGCGGCTGCGGCCAAGATCGGCCAGATGCGGGAAGCCGGATTGCAATTCGCTGGTGAAGGTGGTGGGGCGGGCAATGAACCAGCCCTGCACCATATCGACGCCGAATTCGCGGCAGGCGAGGAATTCGGCCTCCGTCTCCACCCCTTCGGCGATCACCCGGATCCCCAGCACATGGGCGATGTTGACGAGATTGCGCACCAGGTGCCGCTTGCGCGCATTGTCCTCGATGCCGGAAATGAAATGCCGGTCGATCTTCAGGTAGTCGAGCGGGAAATCGCACAGGAGCTTCATTTCGCCATGGCCGACGCCGAAATCGTCGATGGCGATCTTGAACCCCTCGCGGCGCATGCGAGCGATCAGCGGGGAAAAGGCCGGATCGCGGGTATTGTCGAACCGCTCCGACAATTCGAAGCAGACCGAGGAAGGGGGGATCCTTGCCTTGTGCAGGTGCTGCACCAGCTTGTCGAGCACGAAATTACCGTGCGGGATCAACCGGTTGTCCAGGTTGATGAACAAGGTGCTGTGGGCGAAGTCGGGCAGTGTGGAGAACTTGGCCAGTGCCCGGCTTGCCGTCATCTGCTCGAGCCCGAGCAGCTCGCCTGCCTCGGCGGCCGTATCCAGGAGCTCGACGGGCGAATCGAAGCCCAGCCGCTCATGGCCGCGCATCAGCGTTTCGTAGCCGAAGACCTTGCCCGTCGCGACCTCTGCAATGGGCTGGAAGGCCGCCTCCAGAACCAGCTTTGACAGCGGTAACAACTGGTCCTTGGCATATCGCCGGAACAGTCCGTTTTCGAGCGCCACCGTGGCCGACATCTTGTCCTCGCCGCATGTCCAAAAATCAAATTATGCGACAGAGGCTCACACGCCAACCCTCAAGGAATCGTTGCCCGAATATGAAAGTTTGATGAAAGATTGGAAGGCGACGCCGCGCCTATCCCATCCGGCGCGCGGCAAGCGCCACGGCGACCAGCGCCCAGCCCTGGAAGATCAGGTCGATGGCGAGAAACAGGCCCAGCACCCAGACGCTGTTGACCGGCCAGCCGGTCGCGATCACCAGGCCGGCCAACGCGGTTATGGCGCCGCCCACCATGACCCAGCCGGCACCCGGCATGGGGCGCAGCCGGTTGCCCGCCCATAGCCGCACAAGACCGGCAATAATCAGCGCAATGGCCATGATGAGGGTGAAGACGGCTGCCGTAAGACCTGGATTGGTGAAGGCCAGGAAGCCGGCCAACGTGTAGAGCGCGCCGCTGACAGCCCAGAAGAGCCAGTCCTGCCACGCCTTGACCTGGAAAGCATGCACGAGATGCATGAGGCCGGCGACCAGCATCAGGGCGCCCAGATAGAAGACCGAGGCCGCGGTTGCGACCATGAGATTGGCGAAAGCCAGCGTGCCGGCCACCAGCGCGAACAGGCCGAAGGCGAGAAACCAGCCCCACTTGCGCTGCAGCTGATGCGGGTCGGGTCTGGCGAACGGATCGGTCATGGTCTTCTTCCTCGTGGACGCAGATGATGGGCAAAGCCTAAGCTGAAGACGAGGGCCCGCCATTGATCCCCGTCAAGCGGAGACGGCATTGCGGCTCCCCCTCTCCGGAAGAGGCGGCAGGAGTGGCGCGGAAGCGGCAGGGAAGCGGGTCAGCAGACAGCGGGATTTTTATTGATTGACCAGTCAATCAAGTTTATCCTGGCATGACTGCAGGAGAACATGATGCCGAAGATCGGAATGGAGCCGGTGCGTCGCAAGGCGCTTGTCGCGGCGGCGCTGAAGACCATTGGCGCGCAGGGTTCGCTCGACGTCACCATGTCGGAGATCGCCCGCGAGGCCGGTGTCTCGCCGGCCCTTGCCCATCATTATTTCGGCAGCAAGCAGCACCTTCTTCTGGCGGCAATCGCGAGTCTCCTGAATGCCTTGCGGGCGGATGCCGTTACCGCGCTGCAAGCCGCTCACACGCCGCGCGAACGCGTCTCGGCGCTCATCCGCGTCTCGCTCGAGGCCGACCAGTTCACGCCCGAGACCGTGGCTGCCTGGCTTGCCTTCTATGTCGAGGCGCAGCGATCGGAGGAGATGCGCCGCCTGCTGGTGATCTATGCCCGGCGCCTGCATTCCAACCTCACCCATGCGCTGAAGGCATTTGCCCCGCCTCCGGTCGCCGGCCGGCTGGCCGAGGGCACCGCGGCGATGATCGACGGCCTCTATATCCGCCAGTCGCTGCGCGCCGCCCCTTTGTCCCTGAAGGCCTCCGTCGCGCTGGTCGAGGATTATGTGACGGGCCAGCTCGCCGCCCTACCTCCCGTCCAATCTCCTGCCCATTCCCCTGCCCCCGCCTCCGGAGACCGCTCATGAAAGCCCAACCGCAAGCCTCTCATTTCATTGACGGCGCCTATATCGAGGATGACGCCGGCCGGGTGATCGAAAGCATCTATCCCGCCACCGGCGAGGTGATCGCGCGTCTTCATGCGGCAACGCCGGCGATCCTTGATCACGCCGTGGCATCGGCCAGGCGAGCGCAGGGCGAATGGGCCGCGATGAGCCCTTCGGCCCGCGGGCGGGTGTTGAAGCGCGCCGCCGACATCATGCGCGAGCGCAATCGCGCGCTGTCGGAGCTGGAGACGCTCGATACCGGCAAGCCGATCCAGGAAACCCTCGTTGCCGATCCGACATCCGGTGCCGACAGCCTGGAATTCTTCGGCGGCATCATCGCCTCGGCGCTGAATGGCAGCCATATTCCGCTGGGCCGGGACTTTGCCTATACGAGCCGGGTGCCGCTCGGCGTGGTGGCGGGGATCGGCGCCTGGAACTATCCGCAGCAGATCGCCTGCTGGAAGGCGGCACCGGCGCTGGCGGCCGGCAATGCCATGGTCTTCAAACCCTCCGAACTCACTCCGCTCGGCGCGCTGAAGATCGCCGAGATCCTGGTGGAGGCCGGCCTGCCGAAGGGCGTGTTCAACGTGATCCAGGGCGACCGCGAGACCGGTCCTTTGCTGGTCGGGCATCCGGACATTGCCAAGGTTTCGCTGACCGGATCGGTGCCGACCGGCCGCAAGGTGGCAGGCGCGGCCGCCGGCCAGCTGAAGCATGTGACGATGGAACTGGGCGGCAAATCGCCAATCCTCGTCTTCGAGGATGCCGATCTGGAAAGCGCCGTTTCCGGCGCCATGCTCGGCAATTTCTATTCCGCCGGCCAGGTCTGCTCCAACGGCACCCGCGTCTTCGTTCACCGCAGCCTGAAGGAGCGCTTCCTCGCAAGGCTGAAAGCGCGCACCGAGGCGATTGTGCTCGGCAATCCGCAGGACGAGGCGACCCATATGGGTCCGCTGGTCTCGAATGCCCAGCGCGACAGGGTGCTGGCCTATATCGAGACGGGCAAGGCCGAGGGCGCAAGGCTTGTGACCGGCGGCGGCATTCCCAACAGCGTGACCGGCGAAGGCTATTTCGTGCAGCCGACCGTTTTCGCCGATGTGACCGACGGCATGACCATTGCGCGGGAGGAAATCTTTGGCCCCGTCATGTGCGTTCTGGATTTCGAGACGGAGGAGGAGGCGATCGCCCGCGCCAATGCCAGCGAATTCGGGCTTGCGGCGGGCGTCTTCACCGCCGACCTGACGCGCGGCCACCGCGTTGCGGCGCGGCTGGAAGCCGGCACGCTGTGGATCAACAGCTATAATCTCTGCCCGGTGGAAATTCCCTTCGGCGGCTCGAAGCAGTCGGGATTCGGCCGGGAGAATTCCGCCGCGGCACTGGATCACTACAGCCAGTTGAAGACGGTCTATGTCGGCATGGGCCCCTGCGAGGCACCGTATTGAGATACCGTATTGAGATGAGGAGTGCTGTCGCGCAAGCTCACCCCCCTCTGCCCTTCCGGGCATCTCCCCCACAAGAAGGGAGAAAGGCAAGAGGTGCCGGCGCCGCTCGCCCCGCAACGTCCAAAAGGAGCAAAAGCGTCGCTCCGTCCGATCTCCCCCCCTGTGGGGAAGATGGCCGGCAGGCCAGAGGGGGGGCGGCCAAGCGGGCGCCGGTCAGAGGGGCGCCGGCCAGAGGGGCGCAGGCATGGCGAGGGCGTCAATCGGCCTGTCGCATGTCACACGACGATGTCGTCCAGATCGACATTCAGCGCCCGGGCAATGCGTTTCAGCACCTCCACCGATCCGGTCTTCTTGCCGCTCTCGATCTCCGAGAGATAAGGCTGGGAGATACCGGCGGCCTCTGCAAGCTCGGAAACGGACATCTTGCGGTAGGTGCGGTAGGTGCGGATGCGGCTGTCGGTCTCCCAAAGCTCGTAGACGAGCGCCGCCGGCCAGGTTTCTTCCCCCGCCCGCACACGGGCCATGATCGCCTCCGCTCGCAACCCGTCCACCAGATCCTCGAAATCCTCCTCGCTCAGCAGGACATACGCCTTGCCATCGATCGTCAGTTTCTGAATTTCGCCCATTTCAACCTAACCCTTGTAAATGCCGCCGCGCGGACCTGCGTCAATCACCATGACGACCTGTCCTTGATCGTCGATAATCACCCGGTCCTGGCCAACTCGGATGCGGTAGTAAGGATAGCCCTTCATTTTTTTGATATCGACCGGCTCCCCGCGAGCGTAGGCGTCGGGTTTCGCATAAATGGCAGCACGCCGCCTCGGTTGCATCCGGCTGAGGCTGTATCCGGCTTCGCGCGGGACAACGATCTCCTTCATCGCCCCACCGTCGCCCATAGCGATATCGACACGGTCCATTATAGCGTATCGCGATACGCCTGTCACGCTCTCAACTAACATCACTGGATCTCTTCCATGACGCACCAGGCAGATTTCGTCATCATCGGTTCCGGTTCGGCCGGCTCGGCGCTCGCCTATCGCCTGTCGGAGGACGGCCGCCACAGGGTCATCGTTCTGGAATTCGGGGGCTCGGATCTTGGCCCCTTCGTGCAGATGCCGGCGGCACTTGCCTATCCGATGAGCATGGATCGCTACAACTGGGGCTATCTGTCGGAGCCGGAGCCGCATCTGAACAATCGGCGGATGATTGCGCCGCGCGGCAAGGTGATCGGCGGCTCCTCGTCGATCAACGGCATGGTCTATGTCCGCGGCCATGCGGAAGACTTCAACCGCTGGCAGGACATGGGGGCGACCGGCTGGGGCTTTGCCGATGTGCTTCCCTATTTCAAGCGCATGGAGCACGCCCATGGCGGCGAAGAGGGATGGCGCGGCACGGATGGTCCTCTGCATGTGCGGCGCGGCAAGGCGAAGAACCCGCTCTACCACGCCTTCATCGAGGCCGGCCGTCAGGCGGGCTTTCCGGTAACGCCGGATTATAACGGTTGCCAGCAGGAAGGCTTCGGCCTGATGGAGCAGACGAGCTGGCAGGGTCGCCGCTGGTCTGCGGCCAATGCCTATCTGAAGCCGGCGCTGAAGCGAGATAATTGCCGGCTCATCCGCTGCTTTGCGCGCAAGATCGTGCTGGAGGGCCGCCGTGCCGTCGGCGTCGAAGTGGAGATCGGCGGCCGGATCGAGGTCATCCGCGCGAACCGCGAGGTCATTCTGGCGGCGTCGGCCTTCAACTCGCCGAAAATCCTGATGCTGTCCGGCATCGGACCGGCCGCCCATCTTTCGGAAATGGGCATAGACGTGGTGGCAAACCGGCCGGGCGTCGGCCAGAACCTGCAGGATCATCTGGAATATTATCATCAGTTCACATCGAAACTGCCGATCACCCTGCATGCGAAGAACAACTGGTTCTGGAAGGGCGTGGTGGGCGCCCAGTGGCTGTTCTTCAAGACCGGCCTCGGCACGTCGAACCAGTTCGAGGCTGCCGCCTTCATCCGTTCCGCGGCGGGGGTGAAATGGCCGGACATCCAGTATCATTTCCTGCCCATCGCAGTATCCTATGACGGCCGGTCGGCGGCGGCGGGCCATGGCTTTCAGGCGCATGTGGGCTACAACATGTCGAAATCGCGCGGCAGCGTCACCCTGCGATCGCCGGATGCCGGCGAGGCTCCGGTCCTGCGCTTCAACTATATGAGCGACCCTGACGACTGGGTAAAATTCCGCCATGCCGTGCGCGTCACCCGCGAGATCTTCGCAAAGCCCGCCTTCGCCCCTTATGTCGAGGCGGAACTCCAGCCGGGCCAGGCGGTGCGCACGGATGAGGAGATCGATGCCTTCCTGCGCCAGCATCTGGAGGGCGCCTACCATCCCTGCGGCACGTGCAAGATGGGCCGCGCGGACGATCTGATGGCGGTGGTGGACCCCGCCTGCCGGGTGATCGGCGTGGAGGGGCTGCGGGTGGCGGACTCGTCCATCTTCCCGCATATCACCTATGGCAATCTGAACGCCCCCTCGATCATGACCGGCGAGAAGGCGGCCGATCACATTCTCGGCCGCGACCCCCTGCCGCGCTCCAATCAGGAACCCTGGATCAATCCGCGCTGGCAGGTCAGCGACCGGTAGGACGGGTCAAGCGAAACTTTCGTTTTCTGCGTTCGTTTCGTTTATTGCGTTTAGCCCACAATTGGTGTACTTGGAACGCGCAGCCGTTTTTGAGAGGATCAATCATGTTGAAACGTCTCGATCAGACTGGTGAGCCTGTAACAGCCACTGAAACGGAAGCTGTAATCGCGCGCAGAGCTGCCGAACGCCTGCAACCCGTTGCAGAGGCTCAACAAGACATTACAATTCATATCGAAGGTTCCAGAGTGGTCGTGCCGCTGCCAGCTCGTGCCGTGGAGTTGATGTTCACCGTGCTGTCGGCGATGGCCAATGGACAACCCATATCCGTCATTCCCCAACAGGCAGAGTTATCGACCAAGCAGGCGGCGGACTTTCTGAATGTGTCTCGTCCTTTTGTCGTCAAGCTGATCGACGAAGGGAGGCTTCCTGCACGAAAGGTAAACCGCCACCGTAGGATCAAATTTGCCGATCTGGTCGCATTCGAGAAGGCGTCTCAGAGCGAGAGAATGAACGCATTGGCTGAAATGGCACGAGAGACGAGAGACCTGGAGCTTGAATGACTTCGACGTTCACCGTCTTCATCGATGCTAACGTCTTCTTTGGAGCGAGGCTGCGAAGCCTCGTTCTTTTTCTGGCCCAGTCTAAAATGTTCCGCGCACGGTGGACTGACAAGGTCCACGAAGAGTGGATGCGCAATGTCGCAGAGAAGCGGAACATTGACATTTTGCGGCTCGAAAAAATCAGAACCCTGATCGACCGCTCCGTATTGAACTGTCTCGTCACCGGCTACGAAGGCATCGAGGCAAGCTTGGATCTGCCGGATCCGGATGACCGGCATATCCTGGCCGCCGCCGTGAAAACGCGCGCCGATATGATCCTCACCTTCAACGACCGTGATTTCCCCGCACATATCGTCGAGCCGCTCGGCATCGAGATCTGCCACCCCGACGACTTCCTGCTGGATCAGTTCGGCATCTCGGAGGAGCTTTTCATTGCCTATGTCCGTGCGGATTTCCAGC
Source organism: Rhizobium sp. SSA_523 (assembly GCF_030435705.1). NCBI lineage: Bacteria > Pseudomonadati > Pseudomonadota > Alphaproteobacteria > Hyphomicrobiales > Rhizobiaceae > Affinirhizobium > Affinirhizobium gouqiense. Next base: position 150,720 of record NZ_CP129382.1, on the reverse strand, counting down.
ACTACAAGGCGCCCGCCATGAGCTTCGAAAATTATGTCGAGGATCTGTGCAAAGCCGGCGTGCCGAAGACGGCGCAGGTCATCAACGAGTTGCGCGTGCTGATCGAACCGGACTGAGTTTGTAACCGACGGATTTGCATCCTCGCCGCGTTCAAGCTTCAATCAAGACCTGAACTGCGTGCACCGCCGGGAGAAGATCCGCCTGTATCCTGTTGAATATGAGTCTCATTCCGATCCTGATGCGGTCCTGCTTCGGCGCGTGGCGAAGGGGGATGAGGCGGCGATGCGCGCATTGGTGGATGCAAAGCTGCCACGGCTTCTGGCGCTGGCCCAGCGCATGCTGGGCGATCGGGCGGAGGCGGAGGACGTGGCGCAGGAGACCTTTCTGCGCATCTGGAAACAGGCCGGGCACTGGCAGCCGGGGCGCGCAAAGTTCGAAACCTGGATCCACCGGGTTGCGCTGAACCTCTGTTACGACCGCCTGCGGCGGCGGCGCGAGGTGGCGGGCGAAGGCGTGCCCGAAGGCATCGATCCGGCCCCCCTGCCCGATGCCGGCCTCGATGCCGCCGATGATGGACAGCGTGTGGAGCGCGCGCTGCAAAGGCTTGCGCCGCGGCAGCGCGAGGCCATCATTCTGGTGTACTACCAGGACCTGTCCAATCGCGATGCCGCCGCGGTGATGTCGATCAGCGTGGAGGCCCTCGAAAGCCTTTTGTCGCGCGGCCGCCGCATGTTGCAGACCCTCTTGCTGGGAGATGGCGAAAATGAGTGAGACGAATAGCAGCGTTGGAGGTGACGGAACCGGTGGCGCCGGCGAGGCTGCCCTGCGGTCCCTGCTCGGTCGCCACAGGATCGACCCGCCGGGCGGCGCGCTGGCCGGCCGCATCCTGGCTGATGGAATGAGGATGACAGGTGCCGCAAGCGCCAGGCGAAGAGGTCTCAGGCGCTGGCTGGCGGGTGCCGGGCTGGTCGGCATATCGCTGGCCGGCGCCGTGTCCGGCGCCACGGCGGTGATGGTGCTGTCGCCCGCCGCGGTTGGCCGGATGCCTGTGGAGCGCTTCGAGACCGCATTCGGCGCGCTGGCGCCAGAGAGTCAGCCAGAGGATGGGGCAGAGGACGGGCCAGAGGATGGATCAGAGGGTGGGCCAGAGGGCCAGCCTGAAAGCCAGCTTGGGAGCCAGCCAGAGGGTGGGTTCGATGGGAATGGTCAGATGGACGAGAGCGGGGAGGTTCAATGACGGAGACCGGTTATCGCAGGCTCGTGCTCGGCCTGCTGGTTTTGAACACCTTCCTGATGGGCGCCCTGGCCGGCGGAGGCCTGTTCTACCTTTCCGGCACGGCGCGACAGACGGGCCAGCGACTGCCGCTGGCGGGCGAACAATTGCCGGCGGCAGAGCGACAGGCGCTGCAGAAGGCGCTGTCGGAAACCCGGCGGGCGCTTCGCTCCACCCAGCTCGAGGCGCGACAGGCCCGGGTGGAGGCCGCCGGGCTGATGGGCAAGCCCGATTTCGATCAGGCCGCGCTTTTGGACGCGCTTTCCAGAGCGCGGCGGGCCGAGAGTGCCGTGCGCGCCGCCGTGGAAGCGCGCGCCCTGCAATTTGCCGCGGGGCTTTCGGTCGACGAGCGGCGCAGGCTGGCCGACGGGCTGATCGAGAGGGAGGCGCCGCGGATGCCTGCCCCGAAATGATCACAATCTCGAAGCGACGGATCTGCCGGGTGTGACGCGTTGAAGGGCCGTTGACGATGAACGGAGTCTCGCACGGCCATGGCAAACCCGAAGGATCTCGATGCGGCTCTGGCGCTCTGGCGTTTCGGCCTCGGCGCCAAAGCCGGCAGCATTGGCGCCATCAAGCCCTATCCGCGTGATCTTCTGCAGCAGGAAATCACAGAAAAAGCGGTGCCGCGACCGGTCGGCGCGGGCCTTCTGTCGTCGCGCGACCTTCTTCTTGCCTTTTATGACTATCAAGATCAGGTGAAAGCGGAGCGCGAGCGCCCGCTTCCGGCCGCCCTGGAGCCCACCTCCGCTCCGGCGGCGGCCGGTCCCGGTTCCGGTTCCGGTTCCGGGCCCAACTCCCGGCGCGACTCTCGTTCCAATTCCCAAACTTCCTCCCCTGGCCCGCAGGATGCTCAGGCAGCCGATGGGCCAGCATCGCCCGGAGAGCCGATGGCCGGCGCGACCCGGCCGGTGCCGGAGCGCGGCCGCAAAGGGGCCGACAGCCAGGGCGGCAAGCGGCCCTTCCTGCCGCAGCAGATCCTGCTGCAGGAGGCGGATGCCCGCTTCAACGGCACGATCCACGAACCGCTGATCGGCTTTGGCGAAAGGCTGGCCATGTTCTTTGCCAACCATTTCGCCATCGCCGCCGGCAAGAGCGGCGAGGTGCGCGTGCTGGCAGGCTGCTTCGAAAGGGAGGCGATCCGCCCCCATCTCTTCGGCCGTTTCGAGGACCTGCTGGTGGCGGTGGAAACCCATCCCGCCATGCTGATCTTCCTCGACAACCGCCAGTCGATCGGTCCGCGGTCGCCGGCCAACCGGAACGGCAAGCGGGGCTTGAACGAAAATCTGGCCCGCGAGATCCTGGAACTGCATACGCTTGGCGTGGACGGCGGCTACAGCCAGGCCGATGTGACCGCCTTTGCGCGGATCATCACCGGCTGGACCGTCAACCGCAATGAAAAGCGGCCGGGGCCGCTCGGCGTCTTCTCCTTCAATGAAAGGGCTCATGAGCCGGGCGACCATGCCGTGCTCGGCACCACCTATGCCGAAGGCGGTTTCAACCAGGGCCGCGCGGTGCTGCGCGATCTCGCGCGCCATCCCGCCACCGCCCGTCACCTTGCCTACAAGCTCGCGCGGCATTTCGTGGCCGACCAGCCGCCGCCGTCGCTGGTCGCGGCCATGACGGCCGCCTATACCAAGACGGAAGGCGACCTTTCGGCCGTCTACACCGCCATGATCTCAGCCGAGGAGGCCTGGGAGCCAAGGCTGACGAAAATGCGCCCGCCGCTGCAATATGTCACGGCGGTGCTGCGGGCCAGCGGCATCCGTCCCAAGCCGCGGCAGATCGTCTCCACCCTCAAGGCGCTCGGCCAGCCACTCTGGAACCCCGCCGGGCCGAACGGCTTTCCGGATGTCACCGATGGCTGGGCCTCGCCGGAAGGGCTCGCCACCCGCATCGAGACGGCCAATCTCTTTGCCCATCAGGTGCAAGGCAAGATCGATCCGCGGACCTTTGCCGGCGACCGTTTCGGGCCGCTTCTCTCGGACGAGACGCTGCAGGCCATTTCCCGGGCCGAGACCCGGGCGCAGGGCTTGTCGCTCGCCTTTCTTTCTCCCGAATGCGTTAGGAGCTGAACCATGTCCTGCGATTGTCTCAATCCGTCCCGCCGGGCCGTGCTCGGCGCATCCGGGGCGCTCTTCGCCTGGGCCTTCATGCCGAAATTCGCTCATGCGGCACAGGGGCGCGATGCGCGTTTCGTCACCATCATCCTGCGCGGCGCGCTGGACGGGCTGACCGCCGTGCCGCCGGTGGGCGATCCCGCCTATCAGGACCTGCGCCGGTCCATCGCCCTGGAGACCGGCGGCGAGCGAGCGGCGCTGCCGCTGGATGGCTTCTTCGCGCTGCATCCCGCCATGCCGAACTTCCACCGGCTCTATCGCGCCGGACAGGCGGCGGTGATCCATGCCTGCGCCACCCCCTATCGCGAGCGCTCGCATTTCGATGGCCAGGACGTGCTGGAAAGCGGCCATTCCGCGCCAGGCTATGTGGATAACGGCTGGCTGAACCGGTTGCTGCAGGGCCTGCCGGCCGGCGCGCAGATCCCGCCCGGCAGAACGCAGCCGCGCGTGCGCGGCCTTTCCGTCGGATCGACCGCGCCGCTCGTCATCCGCGGCGAGGCTCCCCTGCTCGGCTGGGCGCCCTCGGTGCTGAAGGCGGCGGATGGCGACCTGCCGCCGCGGCTGATGGACCTGTACGGCAAGACCGACCCTTTGCTGGCGCAACTGCTGAAGGAAGGGATCGAGACCGGGAGGATTGCGAGCGGGCTCGACGTGAAGGCCAAGGGCGGGGCGGGCGATCCGGACGGCATGGAACAGATGGCGCGCGGCGCCGCGCGGCTGCTTGCCGAGGAGGAAGGACCGCGCATCGCGGCGCTTGCCTTCGAGGGCTGGGACACGCATGCCCGCGAGACGGAGCGGCTGGCCAGGCTGCTCTCCGGTCTCGACCGCGCCTTCGCCGCCTTCCAGGCGGAGATGGGTCCCGCCTGGACCGATACGGTGGTGCTGGTGGCGACCGAATTCGGCCGCACCGCCCGCATCAACGGAACGGACGGGACCGATCATGGCACCGCCACCACGGCCTTCCTCGCCGGCGGCGCCGTGCGCGGCGGGCGGGTGATTGCCGATTGGCCGGGGCTGAAGGACAGCCAGCTTCACGAGGGACGCGACCTTGCCGCCACGACGGATCTGCGCGCCGTGGTGAAGGGCATTGCGACCGACCTGCTCGGCGCCGATGCCGGACATCTGGCCGAGGCGGTGTTTCCAGGCTCGGGCGCGGTTGCGCCGATGAAAGGCCTGGTGACGTGAAATGTCATTGAAGGGATGGACACCCCGACCAGCCGCCTATGCGCCTTAAAGACGGCCATCCGCAAAGGCGCCGGTCAAGAAAATGGCATTGAGGGTTGAAGCGGCGGTGCAAAAGGCGTTTAGAGAGGCCTTCCCCGCGTCGCCAACGGAAAAGCGTTCAATGCCCTTCTTCTATCGCCGGTCCAAGGTCTTTCGTCGGTCCCGCGTGATGCGCGGCTCCTGGCAGGTCTGGAAACCGCGCATCGTCTTCTGGATCGGCGCGATTGCCATCGGCATGGTCAGCGTCGGCTTTGCGGCCTTGGCCGACAAGGCACAGCATCTGTTCCAGACGCTGAGGACCGCCGGCGAATTCGGCTATCTGGCCCCGCTTCTCCTGACGCCCGCCGGCTTTGCGCTCTGCGCCTTCCTCGCCATCCGCTTCTTTCCCAATTCGCAGGGCAGCGGCATTCCGCAGGCGATTGCCGCGCGCCATCTGCATGACGAGAGCTCGCGCTTCTATCTCCTGTCGTTGAGGATCGCCGTCGGCAAGATCCTCCTGACGATCATCGGCCTGTTCTGCGGCGCCTCGATCGGCCGCGAGGGTCCGACCGTCCAGGTGGGGGCGGCGATCATGCTGGCCAGCGGGCGGATCGGCGGCATGGCGCAGGCGCGCGGCCTCATCCTTGCCGGCTCCGCCGCCGGCATCGCCGCCGCCTTCAACACGCCGCTGGCAGGCATCGTCTTCGCAATCGAAGAGATGAGCCGCACCTTCGAATCCCGCTCCAACGGGCTTGTCCTGACCGCCGTCATCCTCTCCGGCCTTGCCGCGCTCGGCCTTGTCGGCAGCTATACCTATTTCGGCGAGACCGGCGTCTCGGCCACCACCGGCGCAGACTGGCTGCTGGTCCTGGCCTGCGGCCTGGCCGGCGGCGGGCTGGGCGCCATGTTCAGCGCCGGTGCGCTGAGCGTGGCGCGGCGCGTGCGGCGCTGGGCCCAGCCGGCACCGCTTCGGCGCATGGTGGGCCTCGCCACCGCCTGCGGCCTGGCCGCGGCCCTGATCGGCATCGTCTCCGGCGGCGAAAGCTTCGGGACCGGCTACGAGCAGTCGCGCGCCATCCTCGAGGGCGCCTCGCCCGATCCGCTGTTCTTCGTCGAGAAATTCGTCTCCACCTTCCTCTCCATGGCGTCCGGCATCCCCGGCGGCATCTTCGCCCCCTCGCTCACCGTGGGCGTCAGCCTGGGCGGCACGCTCGGCAGCCTGATCGGCGGCAATATCGCGCTCGGCGCCGTGCTGGGAATGGCCGGCTATTTCGCCGGCGTGGTGCAGGCTCCCATGACGGCCTTCGTCATCATCATCGAAATGACCGGCAATCAGGGCGCCGTGATCCCGATCATGGCTGCATCCATGATCGGTTATGTGACCTCGCGCATGCTCTCGCCCGAGCCGCTCTATCACGGATTGTCGCGTCCCTTCCTGGCGCAGGCCATTCGCGCCAAGCGCAACGAGGAGGGCCAGAAGGGCCAGGCGCCGGCGACACGCTAGGCTTAGCCCCCGCTTGCCCCCCCGCTTGACCCCCCGCCGCCGCTTCCCTGCCCCTTGTCCCACGCCTGCCGGGTCTTGCACCCCCGGTCTGCTGCCGCTTGCGCAAGGGCTGCTGGATCGGTTTTGCGCCGAACCGGCCGGGCCTGCCGGACGCCCGTCCCCGGCGCCTTGAGGCGGCGGCGGGCTGTGATCATCTCGCAATAATGCATATCCTTTCGGTTATATGTTCCTTGACTCTTTTTATTTGCCGCCCGCTGTGGCTTCTGTAAGCATAACCAGCATGGGAGATGGCGCGTCATACGGGTGAGCGGCATTCCGGGACATATCGGCAAGGGCCAGCGGCCTGTGCCTGTCATGTCCCGGTCAAAGCGAGCCGAACCCGACCGTTCGCGGGTCTTTGCAATGTCGCTTGCGGCAGGCAGAATGGCCTTTGAGCGCGGGCGGAAAGCGGGAAAGCCGGCAAGGCCGGGCGCGATCTCCTGAAGTCACTGCTGGCGCGATTGGAGGAGAAGATGTTGCGCAAATTGATGATCGCCGGACTATCCGGTGCCGCTCTCATGATGTCGGGAGCGTCCGCTTTCGCAGCCGATGTCGTCCTGAAGCTTCACCAGTTCCTGCCGCCCCAGGCCACGATCCCGGCCAAGGTGCTGCAGCCCTGGGCCGACAAGATCAAGGCCGATTCGAACGGCCGCATCGAAGTGGAAATGTATCCGGCCATGCAGCTTGGCGGCAAGCCCGCCGATCTTTACGACCAGGCCAAGGATGGTGTGGTCGACATCATCTGGACGCTGGTCGGCTATACGCCCGGCCGCTTCCCGAAATCCGAGGCCTTTGAACTGCCCTTCATGGTGACGACCGGCGAGGCGACCTCGCAGGCCTTTTACGATTATTACGAAAAGCACCTGACGGACGAGTTCAAGGATGTGCATGTGCTGACCGTGCATACGCATGGGCCGGGCCTCTTGCACACGATCCCCGCAAAGCCGATCAAGTCGCTGGACGACATGAAGGGCCTGAAGCTGCGCGGCACGTCCAAGGTCGTCAACCAGATGCTGGAAGCCATGGGTGCCGCGGCCATCGGCATGCCGGTGACGGCCGTGCCGGAATCGCTTTCCAAGAGCGTCATCGACGGCACCGTCGTGCCGTGGGAAGTGACGCCGTCGATCAAGATCGCCGAGCTTGCCCCCAACCATACCGGCTTTGCCGGCAAGACCGGGCTTTACACGGCAGCCTTCGTCTTTGCGATGAACAAGGACAGCTATGACGCCCTGCCGGACGATCTGAAGAAGGTGATCGACGCCAATGCCGGCAAGGATCTTGCCGCCAAGTTCGGCGCGGCCATGGATGCCGGCGACGTGCGCGGCAAGGAGATCGCCGACAAGGCCGGCAATAGCACGATCATGCTGGACGAGACCGAAACCGCGCGCTGGAAGGCGCAGGGCGAAGCGGTCACCAAGGCCTGGATCGCCGATATGGACAAGAAGGGCATGGACGGAACCGCCCTTCACAAGGACGCCATCGACCTGATCGGCCAATATACCAAGTAATACCAAAGATCCGGCTCCAGGCGTCGCACGAGATGGCGGCGCCTGGATTTTTCTTTGCGATGTTTGAAGGATGTGCCGCATGGCAACTCATCGTTTCACTGGTCTCGATCGTTTCGGGCGCTTGACGGAGGCCATGGCCACCGGTCTCGTCGCGCTGGGCGGCCTTTGCCTCGTCGGCGCCAGCGTGCTCACCGGCTTTTCGATCTTCGGTTCCTTTGCGCTGCGGCCCATCCCCGGCGAGATCGAGATCGTCGAGGCCTTGTGCGGCCTTGCCGTCTTCGCCTTTCTTCCCTTCTGCCAGCTGAAGCGCGGCCATGTCGGCGTCGACATGCTGATCGAGGCCTTCGGCCGGAAGGCCATGAACATCACCCAGCTGGCCGGCGACGTGATCATTGCGCTCCTGATCGGCCTCCTGAGCTGGCGCCACGCCATCGGCCTGATGGACAAGTTCGGCAATGGCGAGACGACGCCGCTTTTGCTTCTGCCGATCTGGTGGGGCTATGCCATCGCCATGGTGCTGCTGATCGCCAATCTCGTCACCTGCCTCTACGTCATTCTGGCGGATCTGCGCGATCTTCGCGACGGCCGCGCCATCGCCACCTCGGTCGGAGCTCATTGATGACCAGCATCGAAATCGGGCTGTGGTCCTTCCCGGTCCTCATCCTTCTGATCTTCCTGCGCGTGCCGATCGCCGCCGCCATGCTCGGGGTCGGCACTGTCGGCATCTATCTGGTGCTCGGCCGCTGGACGCCGATCCTGGCCCAGATGAAGACGGTGACCTGGACCACCTATGCCAATTATTCCCTCTCCATCGTGCCGCTCTTCCTGCTGATGGGCCAGTTTGCCGCCCGCGGCGGCATGAGCCAGGCGCTGTTCAATGCCGCCGCCGCCTTTGTCGGCCATCGCAAGGGTGGCGTCGCCATGGCCGCGATCGGCGCCAGCGCCGGTTTCGGCTCGATCTGCGGCTCTTCGCTCGCCACGGCGGCGACCATGGCGCAGGTGGCGCTGCCGGAACTCAAGCGCCACGGCTATGCCGGCGGCCTCTCCACCGCCACGCTTGCGGCCGGCGGCACGCTCGGCATCCTGATCCCGCCTTCGGTGGTGCTCGTCATCTATGCCATCCTGACCGAACAGAATATCGCCAAGCTGTTCCTCGCCGCCTTCGTTCCGGGCATTATCGCGGCGCTCTCCTATCTCGCCGTCATCGCCATCTATGTCCGGCTGAAGCCGGAGGCGGCGGGCCAGGCGCCCCGCATGCCCTGGAAGGACAGGCTGCCGGCCGTCATCGCCGTCTGGCCGGTGGCGCTGATCTTCTTCCTCGTCGTCGGCGGCATTTACTTCGGCTGGTTCACGCCCACCCAGGCCGCCGCCGTCGGCGCGCTCGGCACGGGTCTGGTCGCCTTCAAGAATGGCGGGCTCGACCGCAGCTCGATGATGGCCTGCTTCAAGGAAACCGCCGTCTCCACCGGCATGATCTTCTTCATCGTGCTCGGCGCCTCGGTGTTCAACTCCTTCATCGCCTTTTCGCGATTGCCGCAGGTGGGCGCCGAATGGGTGACGGCGCAGGGCTTCGCCCCGATGACCGTGCTGATCATCATCCTGGTGCTCTACATCATCTTCGGCTGCATCATGGACTCGCTGTCGATGATCGTGCTGACGGTGCCGATCTTCTTCCCGATCGTCACGGCCATGGATTTCGGCCTGACGCCGGAGCAGTTCGCCATCTGGTTCGGTATTCTGGTGCTGATGGTGGCGGAGATCGGCATGATCACCCCGCCGGTGGGGCTGAACCTCTTCATCATATCGGCCATGTCGCGCGAGGTGCCGGTGCGCGACACCTATCGCGGCATCGTGCCCTTCGTGACGGCCGACCTGTTGCGGATCGCCATCCTCACCGCCTTTCCGATCATCTCGATCTTCCTGATCTGAGAGCCGGTCCGGAAGACGGGCGGCCGCGAAGTTTATTCAGGCGCGCGCCCGGCGAAACAATCCGCCAAGACCGCCGCCGATCAGCATGGTGACGTCGAGCAGCGACCCGAGCGGCAGGCCGGCACCGGCCACCGCAAGGTAGCGTGGCTCCCAGCGCGGATCGAACTTCGCCTTGAAGGCCTGCAGGCCCTTGAAGTTGTAGTAGCGCTCGCCGTGTTCGAAGACGTGCCGGCCAATATGGTTCCAGACCGGCGCGGCCGCATGGGTGGGCAGGCCGGCAAGCGGCGCCATGCCCATGTTCAGCGTCTCAAAGCCCTTGGCCTTCAGGCTTTCCATCAGCCGGGCAAAGAGCAGATCCATCATGCCGCGATGCGTGCCGGGAATATGGCGCATCAGGTCGATGAAGGCATCCTGCTGGTCGGCGGTCGTCATGATCGAGGCGAAGGCGACGATGCGGCCGTGATCGCGGATGACGGCGAGTGACTGCTGCGCCAGATAGGCTTCGCAGAAGGTGCCGAGCGAAAAACCCTTTTCCGCCGCCTGATGGCCGGACAGCCAGGAATCGGACACCGCTTTCAGGTCCTGAAGGATCGCCGGCAGATCCGCCGGCTCGATATAGGAGAATTCCAGCCCGTCGCGCTCGGCGCGATTGATCGAGCGGCGCAGTTTCAGCCAGTCGCCGCCGGCCAGGCTGAAGCTTTGCAGATCGACGATCGCCTGCTCGCCGAGCTTCAGGGGCGAGAGACCCGCCTCCACCGCCAGCGGCAGAAATTGCGGCGATACCTGGTAGAAGACGGGCCGCAGGCCGTTCTGGCGGGCATGGCGCACGAATGCGACCACCAGTTCATGCCAGGCCTCCTTCGGCCCCACCGGATCGAAAAGCGCGATCTGCGAGCGTCCCTTGACGCCATACATGATGAAGGCATCGCCAGCGCTCGAAAACATCACCTGCTTGTCGCCCAGCCGGACGAGACCGGCACTGGCATTCGGCTGCTGGTGGAGGATGGCAAGGGCACGCTGCAGATCGGCCGGCGCAGGTGCGCGCCTGCGCCTTGTCATGGGCCGTACGACATGGCGGCCGGCAACGGCGCCGGCGACAAGGGTCAAGGACAGCGTGACGCTGGTGCCGCCCGGCAGCGAGGACAGGGCCCAGAGCTGCAGGACCCAGAGTTGCAGGGCCAGGAGCATCTCTTCCATGAAAAGATAGACGAACAGGAAGGCACAGAGCCCTACAAGCCCGGCAAAGCCGAACATGCCGCCGCTCGGCGACAGGCGCTCCGCCGTGGCGCGCAGCGCCAGCCATTTCGGGAAACGCTCGCCTCTTGCGGCGCGCGGGGCAATGAAATCGGAAGGGGCAGATAGGATGTCCATGGTTCGTCTCGGCTTGGCTCGCGGCCTCCATACAGGCGCTGCATGGGATGAAGCTTATCTCACGCTTCCGTGAAAGAAGCGGTAAGCGTCAGGGTTTCGAAAGCGTGAAATCCGGCAAGATCGCGCGAAAAGCCGCAGACGCGGCGCTTTTGCCACAGCCTGGCCGCAAGCCCGGCCGGCGATGGCGGTCGCAAGGGCGTCTTAGAGCGGCCGGAGTGGGCGTTTTTCGCTCGATCCGGCTTTTCTAGAGATATTTGCTCTTCAACGAGGCCTGCAGAAACCGCTGTTTCTGGCCGGATCCTTGGGAAGGTGGGATAAACGAAGACCACTGGCAGAAGGGATCTGACCATATCATGACCCAGCATGAGACGCCGCAGCACCTGGCTTCGCTCGACCAGCAGATGGCCGGCCTTGACCTTGAGGGTCGCCTGTCCCTGGCGGCAAGCCTCGGGCGCGCCGTCTTCACCACCTCGCTCGGCATCGAGGACCAGGTGATCACCGCGGCGATCGGAACGCATCGGCTGCCGATTGCGGTGGCGACGCTGGAGACCGGCCGGCTGTTTGCCGAGACCATCGCCCTCATCGATACCACCGAGCAGCGCTACGGGCTTTCCATCCGCCGGTACCGGCCGCAGCCGCAGGATGTCGAGGCCTATGCCGCGCAATATGGCCTGAACGGTTTCTACGAAAGCGTCGAAGCCCGCCATGCCTGCTGTCATGTGCGCAAGCTGAAGCCTCTGGCCGAGGCTCTGGCCGGCGCGGAAATCTGGATCACCGGGCTGCGTCGGGGCCAATCCGGCAATCGCGCGGCTATTCCCTTCGTCGAATATGACGCGGACCGCAATCTCCTGAAGGTCAATCCGCTGGCCGATTGGGAGATCGACGCGATCAGGACGCATGTTGCGGAGGAGGAGATCCCGGTCAGCCCCCTGCATGCCCGCGGCTATCCGTCAATCGGCTGCGAGCCCTGCACCCGGGCGATCAAGCCCGGCGAACCGGAACGCGCCGGACGCTGGTGGTGGGAAAACGACGAGAAGCGGGAATGCGGCCTGCATGTGCCGGAGGCGACGCCGATCGGCGGGGCACGGGTCGGCGCCTGAGGAAGCCTCCCTCCCCAACCCTCTCCTCAAGAGAGAGCGCATCGCCTCTTTCGATCTCCCCCTGCTGAGGGAGATGGCGGCAGCCAGAGGGGGTCTTGCCTCTCAACATTGGAATTGACGGTATCACGGGCCGAAAGCCCCTAAGGAAAAGAAGAATGCAGATTTCCGAATTTGACGCGCATATCCAGGAGAAGCAGGCCAAGCCGCCCCTCGATCCGCATCTGAAGGCGCTGGAAAACGAAGCCATCCACATCTTCCGCGAAGTGGCGGCGGAGTTCGAAAACCCGGTCATGCTGTATTCGATCGGCAAGGATTCCTCCGTGCTCCTGCATCTGGCGCGCAAGGCCTTCTATCCGGGCCGCGTGCCCTTTCCGCTGCTGCATATCGATACAGGCTGGAAATTTCCCGAGATGATCGCCTTCCGCGACGAGATGGCGGAGCGCTTCGGGCTGGATCTGGTCGTCTACACCAATCCGCGCGGGAGGCAGGAGAATATCTCGCCCTTCACCCACGGCTCAGCCTATCATACCGATGTGATGAAGACGGAGGCGCTGCGCCAGGCGCTCGATGCCGGGAAATACGATGCGGCCTTCGGCGGCGCCCGGCGCGACGAAGAGGCAAGCCGCGCAAAGGAGCGCATCTATTCCTTCCGCACCCCGGACCATAGATGGGATCCGCGCAACCAGCGGCCGGAATTGTGGAACCTCTATAACGGCATGATCCGTCGCGGCGAGAGCGTGCGCGCCTTCCCGCTCTCCAATTGGACCGAGGTCGATATCTGGCGCTACATCCAGGCGGAAAACATTCCGCTGCCGCCGCTCTATTTCGCCCGCACCCGCAAATTCGTGGAACGCGACGGCATGCTGATGTGGGCGGAGGACCCGCGCTTTGCGCCGCTGCCCGGCGAACAGGTTCAGGAAGGCTCGCTGCGCTTTCGCACGCTCGGCTGCTGGCCGCTGACCGGCGGCATTCGATCCACCGCCACAACGCTCGATGCGGTGATCGCCGAACTCGAGATCGCCACCGTATCCGAACGGCAGGGACGGGCGATCGACCGCGACCAGGCCGGATCGATGGAAAAGAAGAAGCGCGAAGGCTATTTCTGACGGTCTGGTGCCCGGCCCGTCCATCCAGCCAAGAATCACGACGAAGGTAAAATGACATGACCGCCACCGCCACCGCCGCCCTTATCGCACCCGCCGCCGAACCGTCCGCCGCCTTGCGCGACAGCCGCCCGCTGCGCCTCATCACCTGCGGCTCCGTGGATGATGGCAAGTCGACGCTGATCGGCCGGCTGCTCTGGGACACCAAGGCGGTGAAGGAAGACCAGGCGGCGGCGATTTCCGGCGAAGGCATGCGTCAGAATGATCTCGGCCTGCCCGATTTCGCCTTGCTGCTCGACGGTCTGCAGGCCGAGCGCGAACAGGGCATCACCATCGATGTCGCCTATCGCTATTTCTCGACCGAGCGGCGCTCCTTCATCGTCGCCGATACGCCCGGCCACGAGCAATATACGCGCAACATGGCCACCGGCGCCTCGACGGCGGATCTCGCCATCCTTCTGGTCGATGCCCGCACCGGGCTTCTGGAACAGACCCGCCGCCATGCCACGATCGCCTCGCTGATGGGGATCCGGCAATTCGTGCTGGCGGTGAACAAGTTCGATCTCGTCGCCTATGACCGCGCCGTCTTCGAGAAGATCTCCCATGATTTCAAAGAGCTGGCGCTGGCCCTCGGCGTCAGGCAGGTCACCGCCATTCCGATGTCGGCACTAAAGGGCGAAAACGTCGTCTATGCCGGCGGCGGCTCCATGCCCTGGTATGACGGTCCGACCCTGGTCGAGACGCTGGAACTGGCAACCACGCGCACGGCCGCCGCCGGCGGCTTCCGGCTGCCGGTCCAGCGCGTTTCCCGCCCCGGCGAAAGTTTCCGCGGCTATCAGGGCACGATTGCCGGCGGCTCGATCAAGCCGGGCGATTCGGTCGCCATCCTGCCGTCGGGCATGGTCGCCAATGTCAGCCGGATCGTCACCTTCGACCTGGTGCGCAATGCCGCCGTCGCCGGCGATGCCGTGACGCTGGTGCTGGACCGCCAGGTGGATGTGGCGCGCGGCGACATGATCGTCTCGCTCGACGCCCAGCCGATGACCGGCCTCTCCTTCGAGGCGCATCTGGTCGCGCTGCAGCCGGGCGGCATAGAGCCGGGCAAGCGCTACTGGCTGAAGGCCGGGGCCCGCCGCCAGCGCGTGAGCGTTCAGCCCGTCTCGCAGCTGGACCTCACCAGCGGCAAGTGGCAGCCGAATGCCGAGGGCATGCCGATGAACGCCATCGGCAAGGTTCGCCTGACCTTCGACGAGCTGGCGATCTTCGATCCCTACGACCAGAACCGCAATACAGGGGCCTTCATCCTGATCGATCCGGATACGCTGAACACGGTGGCGGGCGGCATGATCAGCGCCAAGCGCTCCGATCTCAGCGGCATTCATCGCGACAGCCAGCGGGTGATCCTGTCCGTGCCGGCCGATCTGGCCGACCAGCTGATGGCGAGCGAAGCCTTTGCCGCCCGCAGGGACGAGGTGGACATCCGCCGCGTCAGCACCGAAACGGCGGCCGATCTTCTCTCGACGCTGGATTGAGCCTCGAGCCTTGCGCCGCCATGGCGCGCCGCAGCCGGCGGTTCAGGCCTGCCGCGGCCGTGTCGTCTGCCGCTCGATCAGCTGGAAGCCGAGATCGATCACCTGGTTGGCGAGCGGCCGGCCGGAGGCGGCGCCGATCATCAGATCGGCGGCGCGGTAGCCCATCTCGAAGAGCGGCGTGCGCACCGTCGTCAGCGGCGGCTCCATGACGGCGGCGAAATCCAGATCGTTATAGCCGCAGATCCCGAGATCCTCCGGCACCCGCCGTCCCATGCGCTGCGCCTGGAACAGCGCGCCGAGGGCGATATCGTCGCTCTGGCAGAAGACGGCATCGATATCGGGCGCGGCCTTCAGCGCCCGGGCAAGCAGCCTTGCGCCCATTTGCGTGCTGGCGGAGGCGTTTTCGAAATGCACGAGCGCCGGATCGTACAGGCCGGCTTCTGAAAGGATCGCGGCATAGCCTTCGATCCGCCGCCGGCTGCGCTCGCCCCGCAAGCCGCCCAGAATCGCTATGCGCCGATAGCCGCAATCGAGCAGGTGGCGCGTGGCCGCCGCTGCCGCCTTGAAATGATTGAGGGCAATGGCCGTGGAGCCCGTCTTCAGCTCCACATCGACCACCTGGACGACGGGACAGGAGGCCCGGTCGATCATTTCGGCCACATCCTCATGGGCGCCGACGCCGCCCAGCACGATGCCGGCGGTGTTTTGCGACAGGAGCAGGCGGACCTGCCGCTTCTCCTCCTCCAGGCTGTTATGCGTATTGGCATATTGGATGCGGAAGCTCGTATCGCGCACCCGCTCCTCCACGCCCTGCATGAAGCTCAGGAAGACGCGGCTGGTCAGCGAGGCCGTCAGCACACCGAAGGTGGAATTGTGGCGGCTGGCAAGCGCCTGCGCCGCCTGGTCGGGCACATAATCCATCTCGGTGATGAGATCGAGGATCCGCGCCCGCAGCGCCGGTGAGACCTTTTCCGGCTCGCGCAGCGCCCGCGAGACGGTGATGGCGCTGACGCCCGCTTTGTCCGCCACGTCGTGCAGCGTGGTCCTTTCGCTCCGTCCCCGTCTCAAACGCATTCTATCCTTTGCACCTTTCCGGCCCGCGCCAGCCAAAGCCGGTTTTTCACGACCGGCCGCCAATACTGACAGGGACTGCCGACCGCGATGATCGACGAAAGCATAGACCCGCACCTTCGCAAGTATAGTCAACTTTAGGAGTATATAACCATCTGATTTATGCTTGCGGGGAACACTGCAGGCGGCGACCCGGCCAGAGCGGTGAGAGACAGGCCCGGCCCGGATCGGGGAAGAGCGGGCAAGGCCATGGGTGGCGGCTTGCAAAAATAGTTGCATCGACCGTCTTCAAAAGCGTGCGGCCGGGATGTATCCGATGCTGCGGTGCAGTCTCAGGCGAGGCCTTGCACCCATCGCATTCTCCGGCAGTCATAAGGCTGCCGGCACCACCAGCAAGGGCGTTTGAACACCATGAACTATCGCTTGATTGCGTTGGCGGCCACGGTCGGCCTCGTATCGGGATGCACGACCACGGGCCCGGCATCCAACCCCATTGAAACGCGCTGGATCGGCAAGTCCGCCGGCTCCTTCTTCGCCCGCTATGCGCCGCCCTTCAGCGATGCGCGCAACGGATCGGAGACGGTCTATAACTGGCGCGGCGGCTATAACCGCATCAAGACGAAGGATGGCCGTTCCCTGCGCGTCAGCTGCGCGGCGCAGATCACCACCGATGCCGATTACCGCATCCGCTCCATTCGCGTCGTGACCGACCGCCCCGGCGCCACGGGGCCGAGCTATTGCGAGGAACTTCTGACGGCGGAGTGAGTGGCCCATGCGGGCCAGGCGCTTTCAGAGGCTTGCAGACGCGTTCGGAGGGATGGCAGGGGCTGGCGCGGGCAAGGTCTGCCCGCTCCGGCCTCCCCGGCCAGCACCGGCCTCCCCTGTTTTTTAAGGGCGCGCGGCTGATGGCGAGGGCGCCTGGAAGGCCTTCCATGCCAAAGGCCTTGCATGTGCCGGGCTTGCCGGCAATGCCCAGTCCGGCGAAGATGGGCTGATCATGTTCAAACCGGCAAAATCAGACTGGCAAAATCAGGCTGGCAAATCAGGCCGGCAATGCAGACGATCTTTTGGGAGACAGATTTTCATGGCTGGGGCGCCTGGATTCGAACCAGGGGATGGCGGTACCAAAAACCGCTGCCTTACCGCTTGGCTACGCCCCAACAGGAAAGCCGCGAAGCGTGGTGCCGTGCACCTGCCTTCGGGTTGCGCCAGCGTTTAGCAAAGCATGCAGGCGGCCACAATCTCTAAGTTTTGCCGGATGACAGTTTTTTTTCGCGATCCGGCAGCAACTGCCGCGAACTCGCAGAGGTGGTTCAACGCGTCTTGCCCCTTGCGCCCTTATCCTCATCCCTCGTGGCATCGGCCGCGCGCGCTCATTGTCTGGAAAGGCCTGCTCCCTGCCTGTCGCTTTGCGTCGCCGGCCAGGCACAGCCTTTAGGCGAAAAGAATTGACAGGGGCCGGTGGCATGCCGCAACCTCCCCTCCCGTCTGTCCTTCTGCCGGACCGGCGTGATCCGCAAAGACCCGAGATGTCCCATGCCGCCCTTTCGCGCTCGCCCCCCTGCTTCTTCCATAACGCTGGTCGATGATCCGGTGGTCCGCATCATCCGCTGGGATTTCGAGCCCGGCGCCGATACCGGCGTGCATACCCACGGGCTTGGCTATGTCGTGGTGCCGATGACCGATTGTGATTTCCTGATCGAGGAAGAGAATGGCAGCACGAGGCGCGCGCTGGTGAAGCAGGGCGAGGCCTATCGCCGGGATGCCGGAACGACCCATAATGTCGTCAATGCCGGCGACGCCCCCATGTCCTTCATTGAAATCGAATATAAATGAGTTGCAATCCATCATGAGCGATGCACCCGAATTCGACCTGAGCTTCGAGGCGTCGTATGGCGATGCCGTCTGCGTGGCGGAGGGTGTCTGGCGCGTCACCTGCCACAATCCCTCGCCCTTCACCTTTCGCGGTACCAACAGCTATATTGTCGGGCGCGGCAAGGACGTGGCGGTGATCGATCCCGGCCCGGAGGACGACGCGCATTTCGAGACGCTGATGCGGGCGCTGAAAGGCAGGACGGTGAGCCATATCCTCATCAGCCATACGCATCGGGACCATTCGCCGCTTGCCGCCCGGCTGAAGGCCGAAACCGGGGCCCTGACCGCAGCGGAGGGGCCGCACCGGGCCTCGCGGCCGCTGCATCAGGGGGAGGAGAACCCCTTCGCCGAAAGCTCCGATTACGGCTTCCAGCCCGATATCGTGCTCGCCGACGGTGCTTCGGTGCAAGGCGATGGCTTCACGCTCACGGCCATTCACACGCCGGGCCATGCCGCCAATCATTCAGCCTTCGCGCTTGAGGAGACAGGCATCCTGTTTTCCGCCGATCACGTCATGGCCTGGGCAACGACGATCGTTGCGCCGCCGGACGGTTCCATGGCCGATTTCATGGCCTCGCTCGACAAACTGATCGCCCGCGACGCGATCGACCGCATCTATTTTCCCGGTCATGGCGGTCCGATAAGCGATCCGCCGGCCTTTCTGCGCGGGCTGCGCACCCATCGCCGCATGCGCGAACGCGCCATCTTCGAGCGGGTCCGGGCCGGCGATGCGGCCATTGCCGATATTGTCAGGACGATCTATGCCCGCACCGACAGCCGCCTGCATCCCGCCGCAGCGCTTTCGGTGCTTGCCCATCTGGAGGATCTGGTGGAGCGCGGCGACGTGATCACGGAAGGCCCACCCGGCCTTTCCAGCCGCTACCGGGCCGCCTGATGTCTCATCGCCGCTGCGCGGCCGCACGAAGAGGCCTCTGAAGCCTGGTCATTCGGCCGCGATGCCCAGCATTTCGGCATCGAGCGCGCGCAGGAAACGGTCGGCAATGCCGGCCCCGAAGCCGAGATCATGGGCGCCGTAGCGCGCCGCCACGCGAATATCCACCAGCACCGTCTCCTCCTCCTCGCGCAGGCGCACCAGAACATCGAAAGGCAGGCCGAGAACAAGCGTCCTTGTGGCGCCTTGCAGAACCACGTCGCCCATCGGCTGCGCCGTGGCCAGCACCTCCTGGCTGATCGGCCGCGGCAGGGGCACAGGCACGATCGAGGGAAGCGGCGGTGTCGCCCTCGGCTCGCCGGCGCTTGCCTCGGCAGGCGGGGGATCGGCGCCCTCGCTCGCATTCCCGCCGGCAGTGCGCGCCGGAGCCGGCGCAAGGGACCCGCCCGGGCTTGCCGCGCGTGCCGCGCCATCGGTCTTCAGGCTGATCGCTTCGGCCTTGGCGACCTTCATCACCGCTTCGAAGACGCGATCGGGCGCGCCCTCATAGCGCCGTCCGGTCAGGGCCGGATAGGCGCGCTTCTGCAGGTCGCGATCCTTCGAGGTGACGAACATCGGCCGCGGCAGGAAGATCTGCTCCGCCTCCGGCACGCGCACCCAGACGGGCGGATCGGCCATGTCCGTCGTGAGGTCGAACAGTTTCGGGGCCGTCTCGAAACGCCAGATGCCGAAAGCCAGGATGAGAAGCGAGGGCGTGGCCAAAAGCAGCGCCTGGACGGAGGCTATGCCGCCCCTGGCGCCAATCGACCACAGCCGCATCAGGCCCGTCAGCGCCAGCGGCACGCTCAACAGGGCAATTGCCGCCGACAGCAGCATCACGGCCACGAATTGCGGCGTCTGCAGCGGCCCGAAGCGGTGCGCGAGCATGGCGATCAAAAGCAGCAGGAAGGCGCCGAGCGCCAGCCGCCGCGCGCCATAGGCGGAGGAGGATACCGGTCTTACGAAACGGACGGCCATTCACTCGCACCCATGTCGGTTGTCCCATGTCGGTTGTCCAATGTCGGTTGTCCAATGTCGGTTGTCCCGTTCGGCATTCGCCGCCTTGCCGCAGGGAGGCGCCGGATGGGCCGCTTCCTTCGATTGGCGCCATCTGTCGATTTCCCTTGCCTTGCGGCTGTCCTTTTATGACATGTACCGTGTTTCGTCACCTGATGCCTGCCGGCGCGCACGAAATCTTTTCGAACGGGCTTTCGCCGGCCGGATGGTTTTCGTGGAGAATGACCGATGAGCGCTTTGCCCACCGTTTTGCCAGCCATTTTGCCAGCCGTTTTGCACAGGCCGTTCCTCCGCGCCCGCGCAAGCGCGCCTTCCGCCTGGACCTCGTTGATTTTGGGCCTGACGCTGATATCCGCCCTGCTTCTGTCCTCCTGCCAGTCGATGACGCCGCAGGAGCGTCGCGCGCTCGATGAGCGCACCTGCAGGGGCTATGGCTTCAAGATGAATACCGATGCCATGGCGCAATGCCTGCTGCAGCTGGATCTGGACCGGCGTGCCGACATGCGGGCTTTCCAGGCCCGCAGCAGCCTGATGTGGGACCGGCCGATGATCCTCGAGCGCCGGGTCATCGTAGAGCGCCGGTAAGTTTGCAACAGCCGCAACGGGATACCAGGCCTTGCCCTCTTCGATGCTCTTTCTCGCCAGCGCCGATTATGCGCGGCGCACCGGCGGCTATGTCTATAACAGCCGCCTT
This sequence comes from Rhizobium sp. SSA_523, assembly GCF_030435705.1. NCBI lineage: Bacteria > Pseudomonadati > Pseudomonadota > Alphaproteobacteria > Hyphomicrobiales > Rhizobiaceae > Affinirhizobium > Affinirhizobium gouqiense. Next base: position 130,450 of record NZ_CP129382.1, on the reverse strand, counting down.
CTCGACGAACTGGCGCGGCAGGGCGCGCGGCTGGACCTTCTGACGCTGGAGACCGGCTTTCCGAGCGTCGACGCGAGGGAGCGGCAAGGCCTGGCGCAGACCCTTTCCGGCCTGCCGCCGGACAGCCTGGTCCTGACCGATCACATCTATCTCTGCGATCTCATCGAGGTCTTCTCCGCAAGCCGCATCCGGGTCGCCAGCATCTTCCATCACTCCCTCTTGGAAGAGCATGGCGAAACCGCCGCGATCCCGAATGTCGATATGGGCCGCCATGCCCTGGCGGCGGCGGAACGCCGGGCCGTCTCCCGCTCCAGCGGCGTGCTGGTGAGCTCCCAGGAGACCGGACGCCTGCTCCGGCTCCGCTACGGCCTCGACGCCGCGAGGATCCGCATCGCCATTCCCGGCAATGAGACGGTTGCACGCGTGGCAGCCGGCACCCGGCCGGGCCGCCTGTCGATCCTCTCGGTCGGCGCCGTCATCCCGCGCAAGCGCTATGATTACATGCTGGACGTGGCGGACCGCTTGCGCGGCCTCGACTGGCATTGGCAGGTGGCCGGCGACCCGCATCGCGACCCGGCGCTCTTCGACGCGCTGCAGAAAAGGGTGGATGAGGCCGGCCTGAAAGATCGCTTCACCTTTCTGGGCGATGTGGCGGACAGCGAGCTGCAGGCGCTGTGGCAGACGACCGATCTCTTCGTCGCCACCTCGCGCTATGAAGGCTATGGCATGGCGGTGGCCGAGGCGCTGCGCCATGGCGTGCCCGTGGTCACCACGGCCTCTGGCGCCGTGCTGACCTGGGCGGCCGGCAGTGTTCTCGAAGCGCCGGCCGAGGATGCCGATGGCGCGGCCGCCTGTATCGCGGCGCTCCTGTCCGATCGGCAGCGGCTGCAGGCCCAGGCGGCGGCATCCTGGGCCTTCGGACAAAGCCTTCCCAGCTGGGAGGAGAGTTTCAAGGGCATGCGGGACTGGCTGGACGCAGTGGGGAGTAGGGAGGCAGTTGGCAGTAGGCAATAGGCAGTAGGCAATGGGCAATGGGCAATGGGCAGTAGGGAATAGGGAATAGAGGGAGCGAATAGCGAATAGGGAGGAGGCAATAGGCAATAGGCAATAGGAGACAGGCGGTAGGCGGTGGGTACTCATGTCACCCTCACCCCGCCTCCGCTAACGCTCGGCGACCCTCTCCCCAAGGGGAGAGGGGAACCGCAGCCGCTAACCCTTCTCCCGAGGGAACCGCAGCCGCTAACCCTTCTCCCGAGGGAACCGCGACCGCTATCCCTTCTCCCCTTGGGGAGAAGGTGCCCGAAGGGCGGATGAGGGCTTGCGGCTCAGCAAAGCGGAGGCTTTCCTCTGCCTACCGCCTATTGCCTACTGCCTACCTCCTACTGCCTACTGCCTACTGCCTACTGCCTATTGCCTACTGCCTACCTCCTACTGCCTACTGCCTACTGCCTATTGCCTCTGCCTATTGCCCACTCCCCCGCCGCCTTGCCTCGATGGCGGCCTGGGCGGCGGCGAGCCTTGCGATCGGCACGCGGAAGGGCGAGCAGGACACGTAATCCAGCCCCACCTCCTCGCAGAAGCGGATCGAGGTCGGATCGCCGCCATGTTCGCCGCAGATTCCGAGCTTCAGGCTGGCCTTGGTCTTGCGACCGCGTTCGGCGGCGATGCGGATCAGCTCGCCGACGCCATCGAAATCCAGCGAGATGAAGGGGTCGTGGACGATGATCCCCTTGCGCTGATAGGTGGGAATGAAGCTGGCCGCATCGTCGCGCGAAATGCCGAACGTGGTCTGCGTCAGGTCATTGGTGCCGAAGGAGAAGAAATCCGCCGTTTCGGCAATGACATGGGCGCGGATCGCCGCCCGCGGCAATTCGATCATGGTGCCGGCGAGATAGCCGATCGGCCGGCCGGTTTCCGCCGAGACATCGGCGGCCACCTTGTCAATGCAGGCCTTGACATAATCCAGCTCGGCCCGCAGCCCGACCAGCGGCACCATGATTTCCAGCTCGACGGGAGCGCCCGTTTCGCTCGCGGCGGCAGCGGCGGCCTCGAAAATGGCACGCGCCTGCATTTCGGCGATTTCCGGATAGGAAATGGCCAGCCGGCAGCCGCGATGGCCGAGCATGGGGTTGAACTCGTGCAGCGCCTCCACCCGCCTTGTCAGCTGGCCGGGCTCCATCTCCATGGCCAGCGCCACTTCGAGGATTTCCTCCTGGCTCTTCGGCAGGAATTCGTGCAGCGGCGGATCAAGCAGGCGGATGGTCACCGGCAGGCCGGACATGATGGTGAAGAGCTCGGTGAAATCCGAGCGCTGCATGGGCAAGAGCCGGTCAAGCGCGGCGCGGCGGCCGGCCTCGTCCTCGGCGAGAATCATCTCGCGCATGACCTGGATACGGCCGCCCTCGAAGAACATGTGCTCCGTGCGGCACAGGCCGATCCCCTCGGCGCCGAAGGAGCGCGCGGCGCGGGCATCGGCCGGCGTATCGGCATTGGTGCGCACCGTCATCCGCCGGGCGCGGTCGGCCCATTCCATCAGGCGGCCGAAATCGCCGGACAGTTCCGGCTGGACCATCGGCACCTCGCCCTTCAGCAGATGGCCCGACGAGCCGTCCACGGTGACGATCTCGCCGCGCTTCAAGGTGAAACCCGGCCCGATCAGCATTTCATTGCGCATGTCGACGCGCAGGCCTCCGGCACCGACGACGCAGGGAATGCCCATGCCGCGGGCCACCACCGCCGCATGGCTAGTCATGCCGCCGCGCGTGGTCAGGATGGCTTCCGCCACATGCATGCCGTGAATATCTTCCGGGCTCGTCTCGATGCGGATCAGCACCACCTTGCGGCCTTCGGCCTCGGCGGCAACGGCATCCTCCGCCGTGAAGACGATCTCGCCCGAGGCCGCCCCCGGCGAGGCGGGAAGGCCGGAGCCGATGACGGTGCGCGCAATGCCGGGATCGATCGTCGGGTGCAGCAGCTGGTCGAGCGAAGGCGGCTCGATGCGGCAGATCGCATCCTCCTCGGTGATCACCCCCTCATCCACCAGATCGACGGCAATCTTCAGCGCCGCGCGGGTCGTGCGCTTGCCGGCGCGCGTCTGCAGCATCCACAGCTTGCCGCGCTCGACGGTGAATTCCACATCCTGCATATCGCCGTAATGGGTTTCGAGCGCGGTGCAGATCGCCCTGAACTCGGCAAAGGTCGCCGGCATCAGCTTTTCCAGCGAGGGACGCTCGGAGCCGGCGGCAAGCCGTCCCTCCTCCGTCAGCGATTGCGGCGTGCGGATGCCGGCCACGACATCCTCGCCCTGGGCATTGATCAGAAATTCGCCATAGAGGCTCTTTTCGCCGGTCGAGGGGTTGCGGGTAAAGGCCACGCCGGTTGCCGAGGAGGAGCCGAGATTGCCGAAGACCATGGCCTGGACATTGACCGCCGTTCCCCAGTCATGCGGAATGCGGTGCAGAGTGCGATAGGTTACCGCGCGGGCATTGTTCCAGCTGGAGAAGACCGCGGCAATCGCCCGCCACAGCTGCACATGCGGATCCTGCGGGAAGTCCTCGTCCAGTTCCTCGGCGATCACCTGCTTGTAGAGGGATACAACATGCTGCCATTCGACGGCCGAGAGATCGGTATCATAATCATGGCCGAGCCTGGCCTTTTCGTCCTCCAGAATATCCTCGAAGACCTCGTGGTCGAGCCCCATGACGACATCGCCATACATCTGGATGAAGCGGCGATAGCTGTCCCAGGCAAAGCGCGCATCGCCGGCATCATGGCCCAGCGCCTGCACGGTTTCATCATTCAGGCCGAGATTGAGCACCGTATCCATCATGCCCGGCATGGAGGCACGGGCGCCGGAGCGGACAGACAGCAGCAGCGGATGGGCACTGCCGCCGAAGCTTCGGCCCGTCAGCGCCTCCATTGCGGCGATTCCCTCCAGCACCTCGGCCTGCAAGCCCTCCGGCAGGCATTTGCCGCCGGAAAAATAGCCGAGGCAGGCATCCGTGGTGATCGTCAGGCCCGGCGGAACCGGCAGGCCGAGCGAGGCCATTTCGGCAAGATTGGCACCCTTGCCTCCCAGAAGCGCCAGATCGGCCGCGCGCCCTTCTGCTTGTCCGCCCCCGAAGCGGTAGACCCATTTCGTCATCACTCTCCTCCACCGAGCATGCACTGCTTCTTGTTTTGTCAAGTATTTACAGAACTTGCAGCCAATTGGAAACCGGTCCGGCGGAGAATCATGCTGCATTGCAGCAAAAGTGCGGCACTTCCTGCCGGCCTCCTTGCAGCGCAACTCACCGGCGATCCAAGATTTCGGAGTGGCTGGGGGAGATCAGGCTTTGCGGGGCCGCCTGCTCCGGCCCCGCAAAGCCTTCCGGCAGGCACAGGAAACCCGCCGGGGGGTGGGATGAACCCAAAATTTCGGCTGGTGCGCCGATCAAGTCTGGCTCATAGCACAGCTTCCAGGCCTTCGATAGCGGTCAGAACCCGCGGATGATAAATTGTAGTGCAGCGCGAGACGCTGAAATTGCACCGCTTTTCGTGACGGATGACCTCTGTCCGACCAAAGTCGGGAGATCCGGCAGAGGATCGGACCAGGGTCGGCCCAGGCGCAAGGTTTTCGTCCCTCCACGCCTGCCGTCGCAGGCCCTATCACAGGCCGGCGCGGCGCAACTGCGCAAGCGCTGCCGAACTGGGCTGGCCCAACACAACCTCTCCGAGAGAATGATCGGCGACGCGCAGCGCCAGAGCCTTCCCGTCGCTCAGGAAAAGAAGACGCAGCTGGCTTGCGGCACATTGCCCGGCAAGGCAGGCGGAGAACAGCTCCATGGCCTGCCCGTCGACGGTGACGGCTTGCGAGGCGCCCGACACATAACGGGGATTGGAGAGCATGTTGCGCACCCAGCTTGGCAGGCCGCGGGCGCCGTGCAAGAGCGCGCGCAGGCTCTCCTCATGCGTGGGCGAGGTCTTGAGCACCTGCTGGAGGAAGCGGCCCCCGGCCCCTGTCTCCGCTGTTCCCGCCGCCTGACCGGCAACCGAAAAGCCCGGACCTGAAGCCGGAACAGGAACAGGGACCGGAAACGCGGCCAGACCGATGACGGGAAAGGCAAGGCCAAGCCCGGCGAGGAGACAGGCCGGGCCCCTCCGGACGCGCCGTCCCCGCCACAGCGACAGACACCGCAGCGTCGAAAGCCACGGCATCACACACTGTGGCAGCAGACGCTGTGGCACCAGACACTGCAGCAGCAGATGCTCTGACAACCGGCCGCCGGCCGAAGGGGCTGCCCCCGCGATCTCTGCCGCTCCTGCAATCTCTGGCGCTCCCGCAATCTCTGGCGCTCCCGCAATCTCTGCCGCTTGGCCCTGTCCCGCGCTCGATGTGGACGCTCGCGGAAAGCTCTCATCAGGATGCGGGCTTGGAGCGGATGTACGGGCCATACCAGTCTCTCAGACTGCCTCGGCGAGACGTTCGGCCGCCTGCAGATCCACCGAGACGAGTTGAGACACGCCCTGTTCGGCCATGGTGACGCCGAACAGCCGGTTCATCCTGGCCATGGTGATCGGATTATGGGTGATGATGACGAAGCGCGTATCGGTGGTGGCCGCCATCTCGTCCATCAGATTGCAATAGCGCTCGACATTGTGATCATCCAGCGGCGCGTCCACCTCGTCCAGCACGCAGATCGGCGCCGGATTGGTCAGGAAGACGGCAAAGATCAGCGCCATGGCCGTCAAAGCCTGCTCGCCGCCGGACAGAAGCGTCATGGTCTGCGGCTTCTTGCCCGGCGGCCGCGCCAGGATTTCGAGGCCCGCCTCCAGCGGATCATCGCTTTCGATGAGCTGCAGCTCGGCGGTGCCGCCGTTGAACAAATGGGTGAACAGGCGCTGGAACTGCGTATTGACCACGTCGAAGGCGGCGATCAGCCGCTCGCGCCCCTCGCGGTTGAGCGACTGGATGGCAGAGCGCAATTTGCGGATGGCATCGATGATGTCGTCGCGCTCGCGGATCAGCGAGGCCAGTTTCTCCGACAGCGCCTGCTGCTCCTCATCCGCCCGCAGATTGACGGCGCCGAGCCGTTCCCGCTCGATCTTCAGCCGGTCGAGTTCGCGCTCCACCTGCTGGCTGTCCGGCAGCGCCGCGCCCGGCTGCAGCCCGGCCGAACGGAAGACCTCATGCGGCTCGACTGAAAGGGCCTGGCGAATGGCATTTTCCGCATCATGGCGGCGCTCGGCCGCCGAGACGAGCCGCTCTTCCGCGCGCCCGCGCTTCTCGCGCACCTCCGCCAGTTCCGAAAGCGCCATGGCGGCCAGGCGGTCGGCCTCTCTCTGGCGGGTCTCCGCCTCGGCCAGCCGGTCGCCGGCCTGCCGCCGCGAGGCATCGGCCGTCTGCAGCTGGTTCAGCAGCGCGCGACGCTTGTCCTCGAATTCTTCCGGCGCGAGGTCGAGTTCGGAAATCTCCTCCTGCGCCGCCTCCTGCCGTTCCCGCAGCGTGTCGATATGCTCGCCGGCGCTCGCCGCGCGTGCCGTCCAGCTCGCCTGCTCCTGGGCGATGGCGCTCAGCCGGCGCCGTCTCTGCTCCGTTTCGCGCGAAAGCCCTTCGAACCTTGCCCGCGCCTCGGCCAGGTCAGCGCGATCGGTGGCCACCACCAATTGCTGGGCGGCAAGCCGGCGATCGACGTCGGTCAGATCCGGCGCCTCCTCGCGCTCGGCCAGGAGCAGTTGCGATTGCGCGTCCAGATCCTCCGCCTGCCCCTGCAATTGCTCAAGCGTGCTGTCGATGGCCGCCCGGCGGCGCATCAGATCGCCGGCGGCACGCTCGGCCTCGGCCAGCGCGTCACGGGCATCGGCCAGTTGCCGGCCGAGAATGCGGCTGCGGTCGCGCGCCTGGGCAAGGCCCGCCTCCTCGCGGCGAATGGCCTCGCCGGCCGCAGCCTCCAGGCTTTCGGCTTCCGAGAGAAGGATTTCCGCCTCGTCGATCTCCGCCTCCAGCGCCGAGAGCCGGTTCTTCTGGGCAAGCCGCAGGGCCGCCGCGCTCGGCGCTTCCGAGCCGCTGACATGCCCGTCCCAGCGGTAGACGGCGCCATCCTCCGTGACGAGGCTCTGACCGGGTTTCAGCATCGGCATCAGCCGGGAAGCATCGGCCGCAGCGACAAGGCCGACCTGCCGCAACCGCCGGCCAAGCTCGGGCGGCGCCGTCACATGCTGCGCCAAACGCTGGATGCCGTGTGGCAGAGGGGCATCCTCCTCGCCCTCGCCATTGCCGCTCCAATAAGCGGGCGCTGCCGGATCGAGCGCGCTGTCGAGCGCATCGGAGAGCGCCGCGCCAAGCGCGGCCTCGTAACCGGCATCGACGCGGATCAGCTCGGCCACGGGCGTGAAGGCGCCGCCGGAGGCGCCGCTCGCCAGCATCTTGCGGATGGTTCTGGCCTCCGTCTGCAAGCCGTTGAGGCTGGACCGCGCCGCTTCCACCGGCCGGCGGGCCTCCACCTCCTGCGCCCGCGCCGACGAAAGCCGGTCTTCGATCGCCTCGGCGGATAGTGCTGCCTCTTCCAGCGCCTGCTCGGCCGCTTCGACGATCTCGCGCCGCTCATCCGGATCCGGCAGGCCTGCCAGGCGATCCATCAGCGCCTCCGCCTCCGCCCGGGTATCCGATATCTGGCGATCGAGGCGCAGGCGACGTTCGCCAATCTCGCGGATGCTGCGCTCCAGCTGGGTATGTGCCGCCGCAGCCTCGGCCCGCTCCGCCGTCAGCGCCGCAAACAGGCTCTCGCTCTCGGCCAGCTTTTCGCTTGCATCGTCAAAGGCGAGCCGCAGGCCTTCGGCCTCCTCACCGGAAGAGAGCAGCATGTCGCGCAGCTCCTCCTCCTCTTCGGCAAGCCGTTCCAGGGTCTGCGCATTATCGGCCATCAACTGGTCTTCGCGGCGGATATCCTCCGCCAATTGCGCAAGGCGGCGCATCAATTCGTCGCGCCGGCGCGACAGGCGTTCGGCCTCCTCGTCCAGCTGGCTGCGGGCGATCTGCAGGCGCTGCAGGGCCGCGGCGGCGCGCGCCTCCTCCTCCCGCAATTCCGGCAGTTTCAGGCTGGCAATGGCCTGCGCCTTGGCGGCCTCCATCTGCGCCTGCGCCTTTTCCGCCACCAGCGAGGTGATGGCGTTCAGCGCGGCGGCGGCCTCGTTTTCGGCCTCGCGGGCCGTAGCCCAGCGGATATGCAGAAGAAGCGCCTCGCGCTGCCGGATATCGGCCGACAGCATCTTGAAACGGTTGGCCTGACGCGCCTGGCGCTTAAGGCTTTCGATCTGGCTCTCCAGCTGGCCGGTAATATCCTCGAGACGTTCCAGATTGGTCTCGGCGGCGCGCAGGCGCAGTTCCGCCTCATGCCGGCGCGAATGCAGGCCGGAAATTCCCGCCGCCTCCTCCAGCAGCTGACGCCGGGCCTGCGGCTTGGCCTGGATCAGCTCGCCGATCCGCCCCTGCCCGACCATCGAGGGCGATCGGGCGCCGGTGGAGGCATCCGCAAACAGCAATTGCACATCCTTGGCGCGGCTCTCCTTGCCATTGATGCGATAGACGGAGCCCTGTTCGCGCTCGATGCGGCGCGAAACCTGGATCTCGTCGCTATCGTTGAAGCCTGCCGGTGCGGTGCGGTCGCTATTGTCGAGGAACAGCCCCACCTCCGCCGAATTGCGGGCGGGGCGATTGCCGGAGCCGGAGAAGATCACGTCATCCATGCCGGAGGCGCGCATATTCTTGTAGGAATTCTCGCCCATGACCCAGCGCAGGGCTTCGACCAGGTTGGATTTGCCGCACCCATTCGGCCCCACCACGCCGGTGAGGCCCGGCTCGATGATGAATTCGGTCGGCTCGACGAAGGATTTGAAGCCGATGAGACGCAGTTTGTTGAACTTCACCGGCGCGCTCCGTCCGATCCGCGGCTCCGGTCGCACCGGAGCCGCATGATCCCGATCGGGTCGCCGTCAGGCCGGCCCGGTTTAAAGACTGCTATCGATGAGCGCCGACATGGCTTCAACCGACATGTCTCCAGAATAGCGGTTGCCGTTGACGAGGAAGGTGGGCGTCGAATTGATGCCGAATTCGTCGGCGCCGCGTTTCATCGTGGCGTTCACATCATCGAGAAGCTTCTGGTTCGTCAAGCAGGCGTTGAAGCTCTCCTGTGTAAAACCGGCGAGCTTCGACTGCTGCAGCAGGGCCGCGCGCACATTGCCGTCCGCCGGAGCCGCCCAGGCGCGCTGCTGCTTGAACAGCATGGAGACCATGGCGAAATATTCCTTCGGCTCCGCAAGCTTCTGCGGATCGCCCGGATTGCAGCGCGCCAGCATGAAGGCCGCGGTGGCAACCGGATCGAAGGGGAATTCGCGCAGGATGAAGCGCACCTTGCCGGTATCGATGTATTTTTCCTTGATCGCCTCGAAGGTCTTGGCGTGGAAATTGGCGCAATGCGGGCAGGTCATCGACATATATTCGACGATCGTGACCGGCGCCTTCTCGTCGCCCAGCGCCATTTCCGGCAGAGGCCCGGTCTGCAGGACCTTCCCCATATCCACCTTGCCGGCGGATTCCGGCACGTCCTGCGCCAAGGCTTGCGACATCTGGCCAAGCAGCGTGAGGCTGAAGGCAGAGGCCGCGACGCCGCCGAGAAGCTGGCGCCTGGAGATTGTCAACGCATTGATCGGCATTGGGTCACCCATTATTCATGAAAAGCAGTTGGTTCTTCCGTAATACGCCAGCCGGATCGCGACAAGCGCTCTCAAGGCTGGTTTTCTCAAACAATCGTGACACGCGAAAGCTGAACGCGTCATGACCGGGCCTGCCGCGGCCTATCCTTGCTAAACCCATCCTGTCCCCATCCTGGAGCATTTCCGGCAAAAGCGGGATCACCTGAAACGCTCGATCTCTTTGCTTTTACGCAGTCCGGACGCAAAACCGCTGACGCACTTTTGCTGGACCTGCTCTGGCCCCCCAGGGCCTCCGGTTGACGCTCTCTTTGCGTTGATGCGCCCGAGGCTCACGGCCGCCGGCGGGCGGGCGGCTGCAGCACCGCCGTGCCCAGGCGCTCGACCGCCTTGCGCAGCGCTTCGTTCTCCAGCCCGTCCATCATGTCGTTCAGCCGCTTGGCCGCATCGCCGCGCAAGGGTTGCGGCGGGTGCTTTCGCCGTGCCGCGATCGAGACAGGTTTCTGGACGATCCGCACCTGGCGGATGGCCGGGAAGCCGAAAAAGCCGTTGATCCGGTCGATCAACTCGCCCTGCGCGTGGGCGAGAAACAGCGCGCGGGCGCCCTCGCAGGCAATCGTCAGCACGCCCGGCTGATGACCGCCCGCCCCTTCACTGCCATCGCGGCGCGGCCAGGCGATCTTTTCCGGGCGCGTGCAATCGGCAAAGTCTTCGCCGGCGATCTCGTCCCAGGAGCCGAGCAGGGCGGTATTGATCCCGGCGCGGCGGGCCAGCACGGGATCCATCAGGCCATTGGCGATTTCGGCGATCTGCAGGGGAATGCGGGGGCCAGCGCGGGACATGATTTCTCTTTCTGACGCATCGTCATCTGCGCCTGGCGTCCTTTGCCGGACGCCTGCCGGAAAAGGCCTCTCCTACACTCTTTTGACCGCCGATGCGGTCAAAAGGTTCCAGCGCCGCAGCTGGATCAGGCAAGTGCCGAAAAACAGCATGCTCGTGGACAGACACAGTTCATGATAATACGGATCGTGCAAAAGGCCAAAGGCGGCGACGCTGCCATAGAAATAGAGCGCGACGCGCTTGATGCTCTGGTCGGGCGCATGTTTCCAGATGGCCGCCAGGAACACCGCGGGTATCGACAGCAAAAGCACGAGCCCGACGACGCCATTGGCGAGCAGCTCCTGCAGCACGAAATTATGAACATGCTTGAAGCCGTCGATCAGGCCTGCCTTGTCGCCGGCCACGGTCTTCATCAGGCTGAACATATCCATCAGCCCGACCCCGGTGAAGGGATGCTGGCTGATGACGGTGACGGCCGAGCGCCACATTGTGAGGCGGATATCGCCGGACGCCATGTCGAGGGTTTCGACGCCGCCGACATAGTAATCGTAGACGCTGAGGAAACGGTGGAAGATCATCTGCTGCACGGGCGGTGCCAGCAAAAGAAGGACGAGGCCGAGGATGAGAGCCGCATAGCTGCGATTGCGGATGCGGGGCGGCCAGCGCAGCGACCAGAAGATGAATTCCGCCAGGAAGATCACCGGCACAAGGATGAGGACCGCGCGGGTCTCCGTCAGGAAGATCGGAAAGCTGCTCAGCGCCAGATAATGGACGCCATTGGCCAGGAAGCGGGGCGGACGGTCGATATCGATCGAGGAGACCACGGCGCCCAGGAGGATGAGGATGGCGACGATGGCCGCGTTTCCGCCGCCACTATAGCGGGAGAGATCGTGCCAGTAATAGAGATCGAGGCCGAGTGCCACTGCAAAGGCGAGCAGCGAGCCGATCCTCGTGCCGATCACCAGCATGCGCAGCGGCCGGCGAACGAGGCAGAGGCCCTGGCCGATGAAGGTTGCGCCGAACAGGAGCAGCATGAAGCCGAGCTGGCGATTGCCAAGAGCGATTTCGCCGCGCCAGGCGATCAGGAGCAAGGACCAGGCGCAGTAGATCCAGACGGCGGCATAGGGGGAGACGATCTGGCGGGCCAGGCGCCGGCGGCTGGAAAAGGTGACGTAAACTCCGCACAGCGCAAAGAAAGCGGCAATCGCCACAGGCAACGGGAAATACAGAGGAAAGGCAACGCCCGCCAGGCTGAGAAGAAGCCCGTCCGTGCGGCGGCGCACCAGCATTATTGTCTTGAAAGAAACCATTTCAAAATGAGCTTTCGCTTCGCTGTTCCTGCCCTGCCCCCGGTTCCATCGCTTCTTCCGCAGAGGATCGATGGCTCCGAATGGGTTGCTGCACGTTCCACACGAAAAAGTCAATTTGACAGCGGCAGGAGCCGTCGCTCATCCCCCGCAACCCGCCGCGCGACCACACGCCTTCGGCGGAGAGCAGTTCCGGTAAAAACGGGATCACCTGTGATGCTCTTCCCTCTGTTTGTACGCAGTCCGGACGCAGAGCAAGCGGGCGACGGTGCACCAGGTCTTGAAGCGAATGCTGGAAAAGCGCAGGCGAGCGGCAGGGCGAAAGAGGCGGCATTCATCGCAGGTCGCGATCCCCCCGCAACCCGATCCGATCGGAAAGACTTAGCGCTGGCGGATGCTCTCGGCGAAGCGGCGGGCCGCTTCCTGGATGCGGAAGAGATGAGTGGGCATTTTCTTCCAGCCTCTCAGCTTCTGATCGCGGTAATCGGCGCGGCTGGCAATCAGCGTCTCGCTGCGCAGGGCGCCGAAATCGATCAGGTTGCGCTCGGCGGTCAGCACCGGAACGCCGTGCTGCCAGGAGCGCTCCAGCGCGCTGTCGAGCGGCAGAGATTGCGGCAGCATTGCCTCGATCAGCCGGCGGGCCGCCTTTTCGGTCAGCAGATAGCAGGCGGATGAACCCTGCGGTCCAAATCGTGACACGCCGATGCGGTCGCCCCTGGCGCTGGTGAACCGGTGCTGAAAGGCGACCGTGCGGTGATTGACGAGTTTCACCACGCAATCATCCGGCGCCATGGCGGCGATGGCGGCGGCGCGTTCCATCAGATCCCGGGTGAGCGCCACATCGTCCTCGATGACGAGGGCCGCCTTGCGGCCGCTGTCGATCAGCTGGCGAAAGGCATTGATGTGACTGCGATAGCAGCCGTATTCGCCAGCCATCATCGGCCGGCCGTTGCGGCGGCGGAAGAGATCGAGATCCACATCCTGCCAATCCTCACGGGGAACCAGGCTTCCGTCCACCCCCGCCACCCGCTCCAGGCGGATGCCGAGTTCGGCCGCCTGGCCTTCGATCAAAGCGCGCCGTGCCGCAGCGCGTTCGATATTAATGAGGAGGACCGGCAATTCCATCTCGTGTGCCATTGGCTTCAACGTCATCGCGCTCTATCACTTTGGCCGAACATGACCTGTTGTCCCGATCCGATGCCTGCACAGACACAAGCCCGCCTCTCCGAGACCCTGCTTTCCTGGTACGACCGTCATCGCCGGGAGCTTCCCTGGCGGGTGACGCCGCAGGAGAGAGCGAAAGGCCGGCAGGCAGACCCCTACCATGTCTGGCTCTCGGAAGTGATGCTCCAGCAGACAACCGTGCAGGCGGTCAAGTCCTATTTCGAGAAATTCCGCAGCCGATGGCCGCGCATCCAGGATCTGGCGGCCGCGCCGGTGGAGGATGTCATGGCCGCCTGGGCGGGCCTTGGCTATTATGCCCGTGCCCGCAATCTGAAGAAATGCGCCGAAGCGGTTGCCGAACAGCATGGCGGCGTCTTTCCCGATACGGAGGAGGGCTTGAGGGCCCTGCCCGGCATCGGCGACTATACCGCCGCCGCCGTCGCGGCCATCGCCTTCGACCGGCCGGCCGCGGTGATGGACGGCAATGTCGAGCGGGTGATTTCACGCCTCTATGCCATCGATGCGCCCTTGCCGGGCTCCAAGCCGCAGATGAAGGCGAAGCTGCGCATGATCACGCCCGAGACGCGCCCCGGCGATTTTGCGCAAGCCATGATGGATCTCGGCGCCACGATCTGCACGCCCAAGCGGCCGGCCTGCGCGCTCTGTCCCCTTCGCGACGACTGTCTGGCGCTCCGGCAGGATGATCCGGAGCGGTTTCCCGTCAAGGCGGCAAAAAAGGAAAAGCCGGTGCGCCAGGGCGCGGCTTTCGTGGCGGTAACGGCGGATGGCGAGGTCTTCCTGCGCCGCCGGCCGGATTCCGGCCTGCTCGGCGGCATGACGGAAGTGCCAACCACCGGCTGGACCGCACGGCTGGATGGCGGCAGCACGGCAGACCATGCCCCCTTCCCCGCCGACTGGCAGGCCTGCGGGGTGGTGACCCATGTCTTCACGCATTTCGAGCTGCGGCTGGCCGTGTTCCGCGCGGCCGTGCCTGCAAGACCCGATGCCGCCGAGCAGCCGGAAGGCTTCTGGGCCAAGGTCGAGACCCTGTCCGAGCAGGCTTTGCCGACGGTGATGAAAAAAGTCGTCTCCCAAGCCCTTCCTAACGCATTCAAATCGATTTAAACGAACGAAAAGCCTTATTTTACGAGTGGAAGAGGAAGATATCATGAGCGCGAAGATCGACCACATCGTCTTCGATATCGGCAAGGTTCTGATCCATTACGACCCGACGCTGCCCTTCCGCCGTCTCATCCCCGACGACCAGGAGCGCCAGCAATTCTTCGACACGGTCTGCACGCATGACTGGAACCTGGAGCAGGATCGCGGGCGCGACTGGGCTGAGGCCGAAGCGGAACTGATCAAGACCTTTCCCGGACAGGAGGAGCGCGTTCGTTCCTTCCGCAAGTTCTGGCCCGAAATGGTGCCCTATGCCTATGATGACAGCGTCGCGATCTTCGAGAGCCTGATCGACCAGGGGCTGGATGTGACCATGCTGACCAATTTTGCCGCCGATACATTCGTGCATGCCCGCAAACTCTATCCCTTCCTCAACCGATCGCGCGGCATCACCGTTTCCGGCGAGGTCAAGCTGATCAAGCCGGATGTCGAGATCTACCGGCTGCATGCCAGGACCTTTGGTCTCGAGCCGTCACGCACGCTGTTCATCGACGATACCGCGGCCAATGTCGAAGGCGCCAGGAAGGCCGGCTGGCAGACGGTGCAATTTTTTGATGCGGCGAGGCTTCGGGCCGATTTTGCTGACTACGGCTTTTCCGTCTGAAACGGGCGCAAGGCAGTGATGTTGAAACCGAACATCGATCTGCTATAATGCAGGAGTGGGTCGAGAGGTAGGACTCCCGACCCGTTTCGCTTAGATACGGAATGTCACCCGCACGCTAGTTCGCCAGCTCGTGCGGGTTTTCCATATCGTCAGCGTGATGCTTAATGGTATCCACCACATGCAGTCACTCCTGATCGGGAGCAGAGCCTCTGCCTCGGCCGGTGCGGCTCATTCCCACCGGTGACGCCGGCTGGCGCGGCGTTTGCTGCTTTCCTCCCGATAGGGCCTTCATAGCAGAGGTGCGGGTCTGGCGAAAAGTGACAGCAAGCCGGCCACGCAAGGCAAGGCGGCAAGGCAAGGCAAGGCGGCAAGGCAAGGCAGGGCATAGAACAAGGCAGCGCCCGGCACCTTTCATAAAGGTCCGGGCGCTTCGGCCGTCTCGGGACTGGAGTACATGACCGAAAAGGCCGAATGCTGGCATGGCGGTGGATCGCAAGAGCCAGCCGAAGCCGTTGACAGGGCGTGCCGAAGGCGAAGGACGCCAGCTCAGTCGAGCGCGGCCATGTCCTTCCGGACGAGCGTGCGCAGCGCATCGATCGGCTTCAGGGCGCCTTCATCCTCATAATGCCAGAAGGTCCAGCCATTGCAGGTATCAAAACCCTGAACCTTGGCGCCCACCCGGTGGATCGATCCTGCCTCGCCGCCGCAGACCAGGGTTCCATCGGCACGGATGATGGCACTGACGCGGCGCTTGGCATCGCTCAGCACCTGGCCGGGCTTGACCAGACCGCTTTCGACCAGCGTGTTGAAGGCGACGCGCGGTTCGGCCTTCTTGCCGGAGAGCACGGTCAGTTCAACCTTGCCGAGCGGTTCGACGGCGGCGATGCGGGTGGAGGCGGCGTCGATATAATCCTGCTCGCGTTCGATGCCGACGAAATTGCGGCCAAGCCGTTTGGCAACGGCGCCCGTCGTTCCCGATCCGAAGAAGGGATCCAGAATGACATCGCCCGGCTTGGTGGATGCCATGATGATGCGCGCCAGAAGCGCCTCGGGCTTCTGGGTCGGATGCGCCTTCCTGCCGTCCTCATCCTTCAGCCGCTCATGGCCCGAGCAGATGGGAAACAGCCAGTCGGAGCGCATCTGCACGTCGTCGTTGGAGGCCTTCAGCGCATCGTAATTGAAGGTGTAGGATTTGGCCTTCGCATCGCGGCTCGCCCAGATCAGGGTCTCATGCGCGTTCTGGAAGCGGCGCCCCTTGAAATTGGGCATGGGATTGGTCTTGCGCCAGACGACATCGTTGAGGATCCAGAAGGAGAGATCCTGCAGCACGGAACCGACGCGGAAAATATTGTGATAGGAGCCGATGACCCAGATCGTGCCATTCGGCTTCAGCACGCGGCGGCAGGCCAGAAGCCAGGCCCGGGTGAAGGCGTCATAGGCCTGGAAGCTTTCGAACTGGTCCCAATCGTCGTTGACCGCGTCGACGACCGACTGGTCCGGCCGGTGCAGCATGCCGCCGAGCTGGAGATTATAGGGTGGGTCGGCAAAGATCACGTCGACCGACTGATCAGGAAGCGCGTCGAGGGCGGCAACGCAATCGCCCTTGATGATGGTATTCAGCCAGGTGTCGGGACGAACCTGAGCCTTGGCCTGGGCCTTCAGATCCTTAAGCGGAAGAACGGATGCCATCTGATACTCGCTGAACGCTGACTCTAGTACATTTACAGACTGTTATGGTTACCTAGTTTGGTTACCAAAGGCTGAAGAGCTGGCGAAACCTGTGCGAAATATTCGCGATGGCAAGACGCGCGGCTTTTCGCTAGATTGGCGCCATGCGAAAAGCCGATGCGATCAGACAGCTGACAGAGAGGGCCGACGCCATCCGCGCACTCGGCGCGACTTCGCTTTACCTGTTCGGTTCGGTGGTTCGGGACGAGGCCAAGGAGACGAGCGATCTCGACCTGTTCATCGATTATGATCCGAAGTCACGATTCAATGCGCTCGATCTCGTCGGCATCAAGCTGTTTCTTGAGGAAGAGTTGCGGACGGATGTGGACGTGACGACGCGCGACAGCCTGCATCCCATCCTGAAGGATAAGATCGTCGCCTCCGCCGAGCAGATCTTCTGATGGTCAGAGACATCCGCCATTTCCTGTATGACATAAGCTCTACGATCCGAATGCTCGAAGCGGCGGTTGCGGGGAAGACGTTTGCCGATTATCAGTCCGACTTCCTTCTGAAGATGGGCGCCGAACGCGCCATCGAGATCATCTCCGAAGCCAGCCGGCGGATACCAGAAGATCTGCAGAACCGGCACCCCGACATTCCCTGGTCGAAAATCCGGGGTATCGGCAATATCCTGAGGCACGAATATTACGGCCTGTCCGAGCCGATCATCTGGGGTGTGATCATGGATGAATTGCCGAAACTGGGCGTGGCCATCGCGGCAATCCAGTTGGAAATCGGCGAAGCTTAAGATGCGAGCTCTGCCTCCCCTCCATCCACCGGCGCCTCAGCGCGTTCGAACATGCCGTAATCGCGCAGCACAAGGCCGATACGCAGGCGATAATCGGCGAAGACCTCGCGGCGCCCTTCCCTTTGCGCGGCCCGATGGGCTTCGGCATTGCGCCAGGCCTTCACCGCCTCCTCGTCGCGCCAGAAGGACAGCGACAGGAGCTTGCCGCGCAGGGTGAGGCTTTCGAAGCGTTCGATCGATATGAAGCCGTCGATCGTCTCCAGCTCCCGGCGCAGCTCTCCGGCAAGGTCGAGATAGCGGTGACGCTGGCCCATATAGGGCACGACTTCGAAGATGACGGCGATCATGTCGCCACTCCCGGGCCATGCGGCAGCGATACGTTGCGCAGGAAGATTCGATCCTCCTTCAGGATGAAGCGCTCGCGGCTGGCGAAGGCGTAATTCTCCCGCCCCAGCGGATCCTGCGAGAGCCGGCCGCGATAGGCCTCGTAGGCGGCGAGGCTTTCGATCGAATAGACACCGTAAGCCGTGGTGGCCGAGCCCTCGTGCGGGGCGAAATAGCCGATAAGATCGGCGCCGCAGCGGGGAATGGCCTGGCCCCAGGCCCTGGCATAATCTGCGAACTGGCTGTGCTTGAAAGGATCGATTTCGTAGCGGATGAAGCAGGTGATCATCAGTGTCGTCTCCAGTGCCGGGAGTATCAAGTCTTTGTTTTTTCGCATGTCGTTACCGCAAAACCGCTGAAGGCCCTTGCACGACACGCCGTAGATTGCCCTATTGCCGAACAATGATGCTTCGGTTACCATCGAAGTATGAAAGAAGGACCCGACATTGCCCGCATCGGGATGCTGATCGGCGACCCGGCCCGCGCCAATATGCTGACGGCGCTGATGGACGGGCGCGCGCTCACGGCCACCGAACTGGCGGGAAGCGCCGGCGTGACGCTGCCGACGGCCAGCGCCCATCTTTCGAGGCTGGAGGATGGCGGGCTGATCGCCCAGCGCCGGCAGGGCCGCCACCGCTATTTCGCGCTTGCCGACAGTTCCGTCGCGCATCTCATCGAGAACATCATGGGCTTCGCCGCGACCCGCGGCCATATGCGTCACCGGCCCGGCCCGAAGGATGAGGCGTTGCGCCAGGCGCGCATCTGCTACGATCACCTGGCCGGCGATTTCGGCGTGCGCATGCTGGACAGCCTGATCGAAGGCGGCGCCCTTGCAATCGAGGATGACAGGCCCCTGCTGACTGCGGCCGGCCGGACCTATGTCTGCGACATGGGGATCGACGTCGATGCGCTGGAGACGGCGCGCCGGCCGCTGTGCAAATGCTGCCTCGACTGGAGCGAGCGGCGCTTCCATTTGTCCGGTTCGCTTGGCAAGGCGCTTCTGTCGCATATTCTCGCAAAGGGTCTGGCAAAGCGCGAGCCGGCGGGACGCGCGATCCGCTTCACCCGCGAGGGGGAGAGCCGCTTCCTCGCCCTCTTCCCGCTTTCCGCCTCCGACGATGCCCGGAAGGACGGCCGCGCCGACACCCGAAACGGCAATCGTGCCGACAGGGTCGACGCCGCCTGATTGTTATCGCCGCCCGCCTCGTGTAGGTCAGGCACGACCCCTTATCCCAGGATTTGACGAAAGAGCACTTCTGACATGAGCGAATTCGACCTCATCATTTTCGACTGCGACGGCGTATTGGTCGATTCGGAGATCATCGCGGCGCAGGTTGAATCGCGCCTTCTGACCGAGGCGGGCTATCCGATCAGCGCGGAAGAAATGGGCGAGCGCTTTGCCGGCATGACATGGAAGAACATTCTCCTGGCCATCGAGCAGGAGGTGAACATTCCGCTATCCGCCTCGCTGATCGACAGGTCCGAGAAATTGCTGGATGCGCGGCTGGAGCGGGATGTGAAGGTCATCGAGGGTGTCAAGCTGGCGCTGTCGCGCATCCGCACCCAGGCCTGCATCTGCTCCAATTCCTCGAGCCACCGGCTGGACCTGATGCTGACCAAAGTGGGGCTGAAGCCCTATTTCGCGCCGAATATCTTTTCCGCCAAGGATCTCGGAGCCGACCGGGTCAAGCCGCGTCCGGACATATTCCTGCATGCCATCGATGTCTTCAAGGTCCACGCCTCGCGCACAGTGGTGATCGAGGATTCAGTGCACGGCATCCATGGCGCGGTTGCCGCCGGCTGCCGGGTGATCGGCTTCACCGGCGCGTCGCATACCTATCCGAGCCATGCCGACCGGCTGACCGATGCCGGAGCCGAAACGGTGATTGCGCGCATGAGCGACCTGCCCGCCACGCTCGACGCCCTGTCGCAATGGACGGGCGCCGTCTGAGCCGATCCGAC
The DNA here is from genome assembly GCF_030435705.1 of Rhizobium sp. SSA_523. Classification (NCBI taxonomy): domain Bacteria; kingdom Pseudomonadati; phylum Pseudomonadota; class Alphaproteobacteria; order Hyphomicrobiales; family Rhizobiaceae; genus Affinirhizobium; species Affinirhizobium gouqiense. Next base: position 110,847 of record NZ_CP129382.1, on the reverse strand, counting down.
CAGGTCCGTCTCGCAGAGTCCAACAGGCGGAGCCGGTTGGCTTGAACCAATTAGCTTGATCCGGTTGGCTGGAGGCAATCAGCGGGTCCGGCGCGCGGCCTTGCCCGCCGTGCCCTGCTCCTCGAAGCCGAGACGAACGCGGGTGAAGCGCGAAATGCCGCCGGCCGTGTTGGGAATGGCCACGTCATCCTTGCTGAAGAGGAATTGCGTGGAGCCCTCCGGCGGCACATTGACGGTGAAGTCGGCGACCTTGGAATAGATCACATTGTCGCCTTCCAGCACTTCCACCAGAACCGGCAGCCGGACGGGGCCAGGCTTGCCGGCGGCGCCGAGAACGATGCGGCCCTGCGCCATCACGGTGATGGTCAGAGTCGATTCATTGGCCGTGCAGGCGCGCGTGGCATCGGCGAGCGAGGCGCGGTAGATGAGCTTTTCATCATCGTCCCTTGCATTGCCGACATAGGTGCTGCGGATGGCCGTCAGGTCGTTCATCACCAGCGAGGGGCAATAGGCCTGCACCACCGGCGTGACGGGCTGCTGCGCCGCGTCCTGGCCGAGATCGAGCCCTCCCGTCGGGGAAGAGGAGTTGCAGCCGGCGAGCGCGGCGAGAAGCGACAGCGAAACAAACTTGAGCGATGACCTGCCAGACACGTGACTGCGACCCTTTATCTCTTGAACGTCCCGGAATACTGAATTGCGGGCTTTCACAGCAAATTTTAGTGGTCTATACCAGCGGCGCACGAAAAAATCGATTGGCAAGACAGCCGAATTTTGATGAGACGCTCTGCCGGCGCCGGCGCCACCGGTCAAGCCGGTCACCGCAAGCCCGGCACGGACCCTGGGGGACGCCCTTCGCAACCCTTTGCGGTCCGGCCGAAAGCTTTCCGCGGAGCCTGCACATCGCCTCGGCTTTCCTGCCTCATCTTGCTTTGGGATCAGCATCTTGGACTATATCTCGACCCGCGGCGAAGCGCCCGCACTCGGCTTTCGCGACGCACTTCTGGCCGGTCTCGCCTCCGATGGCGGACTTTATCTGCCGCGTGAGTGGCCGGTTCTGTCGAAGAAGGAGATCCGCAGCCTGCGCGGCCAGCGCTACGAGGATGTGGCCTTTGCGGTGATTTCGCGCTTCACGGTGGGCGAGATCGATGATGCGGCACTGCGCGCCATGATCGACGAGGCCTATGCGACCTTCCGCCATCCGGCCGTCGTGCCGCTGGTGCAGACAGGCCCGAATGATTTCGTGCTGGAGCTCTTCCACGGCACCACGCTCGCCTTCAAGGATGTGGCGATGCAATTGCTGGCAAGGCTGATGGACCATGTGCTGGCCGAACGCGGCGAACGCGCCACCATCGTCGGGGCGACATCGGGCGATACCGGCGGCGCGGCGATCGACGCCTTTGCCGGGCGCGAGCGCACCGACGTCTTCATCCTCTTCCCGCAGGGCAAGGTTTCGCCCGTGCAGCAGCGGCAGATGACGACATCCGGCCAGGCGAATGTCCATGCGCTGGCGGTGAACGGCAATTTCGACGATTGCCAGGATCTGGTGAAGGCCATGTTCAACGACAAGGCGTTTCGCGACGGCGTGCGCCTGTCCGGCGTCAATTCGATCAACTGGGCCCGCATCATGGCGCAGGTGGTCTATTATTTTACCGCGGCGATCGCGCTCGGCGCGCCGGACCGCAAGGTCTCCTTCACCGTCCCGACCGGCAATTTCGGCGATGTTTTCGCCGGCTATGTGGCCAAGCGCATGGGCCTGCCGATCGAAAGACTGGTGGTGGCGACGAATGACAACGACATTCTCGTCCGCACCCTGAAGACCGGGCGCTACGAAATGAAGCCGGTCATGGCGACCACCTCACCCTCCATGGATATCCAGATCTCGTCCAATTTCGAACGCCTGCTGTTCGAGGCTCATGGACGCGATGCAAGCGTCGTGCGCTCGGCCATGGCCGGGCTGCGCCAGTCGGGTGCCTTCGAAATCGCACCGGAGGCGCTGAAGGCCATCCGCAAGGAATTCCGTGCCGGCCGGGCGACGCAGAAACAGGTTGCCGACACCATTCGCCAGACGCTGGCCAATAGCGGCTATCTGCTCGATCCGCATACCGCGACCGCGGTTTTCGTCGCCCGCAAACATCAGCGCGCCAGCAGTCCCATGGTGGTCCTGGCCACGGCGCATCCGGCCAAGTTCCCCGCTGCGGTAGAATCCGCTTGCGGAATTTCGCCGTCGCTCCCATCATGGCTCGCTGATCTTATGAGCAGGGAGGAGCACTTCGATCTGTTGGAGCCTGAGCTTAAGGCGGTGGAAACCTTCATCCGCCAGCATGCCCGAGCGACAGCTTGAACAGGCGCGAAGTGCCGGAAAGACCGACAATGAATGTTGAAATCACCCGGCTTGCCTCCGGGTTGACCGTCGTGACCCAGAATATGCCGCATCTGGAGAGCGTTGCTCTCGGCGTGTGGATCAAGTCCGGATCGCGCAACGAGACCGAGAACGAGCATGGCATCGCCCATCTCCTCGAGCATATGGCCTTCAAGGGCACGGCGCGGCGCAGCGCCCGCCAGATCGCCGAGGAGATCGAGAATGTCGGCGGCGAACTGAACGCTGCGACCTCGACCGAAACCACATCCTACTATGCGCGCGTCCTGAAGGACCATGTGCCGCTGGCCATCGACATCCTGGCCGATATCCTGACCGAATCCGCTTTCGAGGACGAGGAACTGGAGCGGGAAAAGCATGTGATCCTGCAAGAGATCGGGGCCGCCAACGACACGCCGGACGATGTGGTCTTCGACCGCTTCTCCGAAGTCGCCTATCGCGGCCAGACGATCGGCCGGCCGATCCTCGGCACGCCGGAGACGGTGAAATCCTTCACGCCGAACCAGATCCGCGGCTATCTGTCGCGCAACTATACGACGGACCGCATGTTCGTGGTCGCCGCTGGCGCCGTGGATCACGACGTGCTCGTGCGGCAGGTGGAAGAGCGGTTCGCGCTGCTGCCCAGCTCGCCCGCCGAAAGCCCGGTCTTCGAGCCGGCCCGCTATCTCGGCGGCGATGTGCGCGAGACGCGCGACCTCATGGATACGCAACTGCTCATCGGCTTCGAGGGCAAGGCGTACCATATGCGTGATTTCTACTGTTCGCAGATCCTCGCCAATATCCTCGGCGGCGGCATGTCCTCGCGCCTCTTCCAGGAGGTGCGCGAGCATCGCGGCCTCTGCTATTCGGTCTACGCCTTCCATTGGGGTTTTTCCGATACGGGCATTTTCGGGATCCATGCCGCAACCGGCGGCGAAGACCTGCCGCAGCTGGTGCCGGTCATTCTCGATGAATTGCGCAAGGCCTCCGACACGATCGAGACGGTGGAGATCGACCGGGCCCGTGCGCAGATCCGCGCCCAGCTTCTGATGGGCCAGGAAAGCCCGGCGGCGCGCGCCGGCCAGATTGCCCGGCAGATGATCCTGTATGGCCGCATCATTCCCAATGTCGAGATGATGGAACGGCTGGCCGGCATCACGCCGCAAAGGCTGACCGATCTTGCCGGACGCCTGTTTTTCGATACAGTTCCCACAATGTCGGCCATCGGTCCGGTCGAAAATCTCGCACCGCTTTCAGACATCAGGGCGGCGCTTTCCTCGCCGGGCTTCGGAACGCAGACGGCAACGGGCTGAGGGCGGGCGCTTCAACCGGAGCGGATTGTTTAACGCATGACGAGATCGGTCTTTCGGTTTTTATCGCGTCAACCGGAATCACCGGAACTGTATGGCGATCACCATCTGCTTCGCCTGCCGCGCGCCTCGGATTATCGGCAATGGTATGCGCTGAGGTCCGAGAGCCGGGCCTTCCTGCAGCCCTGGGAGCCGACCTGGCGCCATGACGAACTGACCGAAGCCGCGTTCCGCACCCGCGTGACGCGCAATGCACAGGAATTTGCCTCCGGCCTTGCCGTGCCGCTTTTCCTCTTCCGCCGGCGCGACGCCGCCCTGTTGGGCGGCATTACCATCGGCTATATCCGCCGCGGTGCCGCGCAAAGCTGCATGGTCGGCTACTGGATGGGCGAACGACATGCCGGCCAGGGTCATATGTTTGCCGCACTCCGCCTTGTAGTACCCTATGTGTTTTCCGGGCTTGAGTTGCACCGCATAGAGGCAGCCTGTATTCCGGACAATTGGAAGAGCATACGGCTTCTGCAAAAGGCCGGTTTCGAACGGGAAGGTCTGTTGCGGCAATATCTCAAAATAAATGGCGAGTGGCGGGACCACATCCTCTATTCGCTGCTGGCGGGAGACGACATGCAGGCGCTGAAAGACAGGATGCGGACAGAACCATGACGAGTGTCCGCTTTCTGCCGAAGCTTGCCTGCGGCCGCCTTTGCCTTGCTCTGTGGCTGGTGGCGCTGACGCTTCTGGCTGCGACGCTGCCCATGGGCGAGGCGCTCGCCTTCGAACCGGTGAAAATCTCGCGCGACGATACTGCGCTCGATCTGACCGCAACCACCGATATCTATGTCAACCAGGGCGAGGCCTTCCAGGTTTCCACCGCTGCCGGCTCCGACGGCATCCGCCGGCGCATCGAGGTGCGTTCCTCCAATCCGGGCCATCAGGGCGACTGGGCGGTCTTCGCGCTGGCCAATGTGTCGGAGGAGCAGCTGGAGCGGGTGATCGTGGCGCCGCATTTCCGGCTGGTGGATTCCAAGATCATCTGGCCGGATCTCGGCTCGCAGCGCATCAATGCCATCACGCCGTCGGAGGGCTTTGCGCTGGATCGCGTGCCGAGCCCGGATGCCGATGTCTTCCGCATCACCCTCAATCCCGGCGCCGTCGTGACCTTCGTGGCGGAGCTGACAACGCCGGAACTGCCGCAGCTCTATCTCTGGCAGCCGGATGCCTACAAGGATACGGTCAACTCCTTCACGCTCTATCGCGGCATCGTGCTTGGCATTGCCGGCCTGCTGGCCGTGTTCCTGACCATTCTCTTCGTCGTCAAGGGCACCTCCATGCTGCCGGCGGCCGCGGCCCTGGCCTGGGCTGTGCTGGCCTATATCTGCGTCGATTTCGGCTTTCTCGAAAAGCTCATCACCATCACTTCCAGCGATGTGCGCATCTGGCGTGCCTGTGCCGAGGTGGCACTTGCCTCCTCCCTGGTGATCTTCCTCTTCGCCTATCTCAATCTCAGCCGCTGGCACGTGCATCTGGGCTATGCGAGCTTTGCCTGGGTGATCGGCCTCGGCCTGGTATTCGGCGTGGCGATCTACGATCCCTCGATCGCCGCCGGAATTGCGCGCATCTCGCTGTCGCTGACGGCGACGGCCGGCATTGCGCTGATCATCTATCTCGGCCTTAACCGCTACGACCGGGCGATCCTTCTCGTGCCCAGCTGGACGCTCATTCTCGTCTGGCTGTTCGGCGGCTGGCTGACCGTCAGCGGCCAGCTCGACAATGACATCATCCAGCCGGCGCTCGGCGGCGGCCTGGTGCTGATCGTCCTACTGATCGGCTTTACCGTGATGCAGCACGCCTTTGCCGGCGGCGCCTATCAGCAGGGCCTGTTTTCCGATCTCGAACGGCAATCGCTGGCTCTGATGGGCAGCGGCGACACCGTTTGGGACTGGGATGTGGCGCGCGACCGCGTGGTGACCACGCCGGATATCTCGATGCTGCTCGGCCTGGCGCCGGCCAGCATGCACGGGCCGGTGCGCAATTGGCTGCCGCGCCTGCATCCAGATGACCGCGACCGCTTCAAGGCGACGCTGGACGTGCTTCTGGAGCAGCGCAAGGGACGGCTGAACCATGAATTCCGCATTCGCGCCGAGGACGGTCATTTCCACTGGCTGCAGATCCGCGCGCGGCCGGTTCTCGGCTCCAATGGCGAGATCATCCGCTGCGTCGGCACGATCATCGATGTGACGGAACCGAAAAATTCGGTCGAGCGGCTCTTGTCGGATGCGCTGCACGACAATCTGACCGGCCTGCCCAACCGCCAGCTCTTCCTCGACCGCCTGCAGGCGGTGCTGGCGCTTGCCAATACCGCCGATGCCGTGCGCCCGACGGTGATCGCCATCGATATCGACCGCTACAAGCAGGTCAATGATGTGCTGGGGATCGCGGCCGGCGACAATATCCTGATCGCGCTCACGCGGCGGCTGCGCCGTCTGCTGAAGCCGCAGGACACGCTGGCCCGCATTTCCGGCGACCAGTTCGGCCTGATCCTCGCCTGCGAGCAGGATCCGGCCCGCATTGCCGATTTTGCCGAGGCGGTGAGCGAGGCGATCCGCGTGCCGATCAATTTCGCCAATCGCGAAGTCATCCTGACCGCCTCCATCGGCCTGTGTTCCTTTGTCGATCAGCAGGAAAACGCCGCCGGCATGCTGAGCAATGCCGAGCTTGCCATGTACCGTGCCAAGCGGGGCGGCGGCAACCGGGTGGAGCCGTTCCGGCCGGCCTTCCGCACCAATAGCGTGTCGGACCGGCTGCAGATCGAGACCGATCTGCGCCGCGCCATCGACCGCAAGGAGCTTTCGCTGGCCTACCAGCCGATCATCCGCCTGAATGACGGGGAAATCGGCGGCTTCGAGGCGCTGATGCGCTGGGAGCATCCGAAGCGCGGCACGATTCCGCCGAGCGAGTTCATACCGATTGCCGAGACCTCGGACCTGATCGAGCCGCTCGGCATGTTTGCCCTGGAATGCGCCATTGCCGACCTGATGAGCTGGGAGAAGCAGACGGGCGTGCTGCCGATCTTCGTCTCCGTCAACCTGTCCAGCGCGCAATTGCTGAATGCCGATCTGTTCAACGAGATCCGCTCGCTGCTCAGCCGCTCGCATTGCGCGCCCGACCGGCTGAAGCTGGAACTGACCGAATCCATGATGCTGGAAAATCCGGAACAGGCGCGGCTCATTCTCTCCAAGCTCAGCGATATCGGCGTCAGCCTGGCGCTCGATGATTTCGGCACCGGCTATTCCTCGCTCGGTCACCTCACGCAATTGCCATTCGACACGATCAAGCTGGACCGCAGCCTCGTGGTCGACGGGTCCGACCGCGGCCAGGTGCTGCTGCGCTCCGTCATCGGCATGACCCGGGCAATGGACATGACCATTGTCGCCGAAGGGATCACCAGCGATGAGGATGCCGCCAACCTGTTGAAGATGGGATGCCATTTCGGCCAGAGCTATCTCTTCGGCTCGCCCATGCCCTCCGACGCCGTGCAGCGCCTGCTGAAGGAGCGTTTCCCGCTGACCAAGCGGGCGTGAGGAGTAGGCAGTAGGCAGTAGGCAATAGGCAGTAGGCAGTAGGCAGTAGGCAATAGTGAGCGAATAGCGAGTAGCGAGTAGCGAGTAGCGAGTAGCGAATAGGGATTGGGGATCGATGTCGCCCTCACCCCGCCTCCGCTAAAGCTCGGCGACCCTCTCCCCAAGGGGAGAGGGGGACCATCCGCGCTGCGGCAGCAATCAATGATCGCCCGTCCCTATTCGCTATTCGCTATTCGCTCACTATTGCCTACTGCCTACTGCCTATTGCCTATTGCCTATTGCCTATTGCCTATTGCCTATTGCCTGCACACTACTGCCTGCACACTACTGCCGCGCATGCACCACGCCATGGATGAATTCCAGCTTGGCGACCACGGTCGGCGTCAGGATGAAAGGATAGAGGTCCGGCACGCCCATCGAGCGGTGAATGCTGTTCAATGCCACGCTGAAGGGCACCCAGGCATCGACGAGCTGCTGCGCGTCCTGCGCCCGGTACGGATCGAAGGCGACCTTGGCGCTGAGATCCAGATGGCCGCGCGGATCGATCGCCATGCCGAAGGCCCGGGCCGTTTCCAGCGTATCGACGATATGCACATAATGGGCGAAGCATTCGGCGAAATCCTCCCAGGGATGGGAGGCGGCATAGGTGCTGATGAAATCCTCCTGCCAATTGGCGGGCGGACCGTCCTGGTAATTCTTCTGCAGCGCCTCGGCATAATCGGCGCGTTCATCGCCAAAGGCCAGACGGAACGGATCGAGGCGATCGCGATCGCGCACCAGCTTGTCCCAGATGTAATGGCCCGTCTCGTGGCGGAAGTGACCGAGCATGGTGCGGTAGGGTTCGCTCATCGATACGCGCACCGCCTCGCGGGTCACATCATCGGCCTCGGCGGCGCGAATGGCGATCAGACCGTCCTCATGGCCGGTCATTGCCGGCACCACCGTGCCATCCGGCTTCACCTCGTCGACGAGGAAATCGAAGACCAGGCCGCCTTCGGGATCTTCCGCGCGGGTGGAAACCGGCAGGCCCCATTTCAGAAGCGAGTAAAAAAGATGCCGCTGGGCCTGGCTGATCCGCCGCCATTGCGACAGGCCTTCCTCGGTCGAGGCATCCGGCACCAGCCGGTTGTGGCGGCAGGCCGCGCAAAAGGTCTCAGTGCCCTCGGCGGGAACGGTCCAGTTGCAGATATCCTGGACATGATTGGCGCAAAGGCGAACCTTCACCTCCGGTCGCGCCATCAGATTGAAGACGCCATTCTCCTCCTCGGCGAGCGCGTGGAGAACCAGGCGCTCCGGCACGAAGGCCAGGCGCTGCCCGCAATTGACGCAGACCCGATTGTCGAAATGGATCGTCTGGCCGCAATGGTCACATTCGAAGAGGCGCATTTATCTGACCGCTCAACAGGATGGAGAAGACATAAAAACCTGCCCCGCCAGAAAAGGCGGAACAGGCTTCGAGGGAATGACAAAATAAAGGGGGCGTCAGGCGCGGTCTACCACGTCCTTCGCGGCATCCTTCAGCTCGCCCTTGGCGTGCTGGGCCTTGCCCTTGGCTTCCTGGCGTGCGCCATCGGCTTCCATGGAACGGTTGTCGGTTGCGTCGCCGACTGCCTGCTTTGCCTTGCCGGTCAATTCATTGGCCTTGCCGCTGACCTTGTCGCTCATGCTACCCATGGTGCTTCTCCTTGGTTGTTAGCGTTGCTTGCTGCAGCGCCTTCGACAGGGAGAACGCAAAGCCCGCAATCTGGTTCCGCGAGACGGGCCGAGAGAGGCCGAGACAGGCCAAGATCGGCCACGGTCACGCGATCAGGCGTGACCGGCCTCGGTCGAGAGCATTTCCGGGCTGACGCCGAGAAGGGCCAAAGCCCGCTCATATTTGCCTTCCAGCGCGCGGTCGAAGATCAGCTCCTCAGTCGCCGGGCAGTTCAGCCAGCCATTGGCGGCGATTTCGCCCTCCAGCTGGCCCGGTCCCCAGCCGGCATAGCCGAGCAGCATGGTGGCGCGGCGCGGCCCGCGGCCATCGCATATGGCCCGCACGATATCGAGCGTGGCGGTGAGCGAGATATCGTCGCTGACGGGGATGCTGCTTTCACCGACGTAATCGTCCGAATGCAGCACGAAGCCGCGTCCGGTCTCGACCGGGCCGCCTTCGAGAATCGGAAAATCGCGGGTGGCGCCGGGCAGCATGATCGCCTCCGGCTGGTCGACCAGCTTCAGGTGCAGCAGGATCTCCGTGAACGAGATCGACTGCGGCCGATTGATGATGAAGCCCATGGCGCCGGCGGGCGAATGGGCGCAGATATAGACGACCGCGCGGGCGAAATTGCCATCCTGCATGCCCGGCATGGCAATGAGGAACTGCCCGTCGAGAAAGCCACGCTCGCGGTCGGCCCCCTCTTCCTTCAAACGATCGCGCTTTTCCGTCAGTGCTGAGAATGCCATCGTGCCTCCTGTTTCGGTAGGCCCGGCCCGTGGGCGGGCGGCTTCATGGGAAGCCCTTGGTTATGAAGATGGGGCAGTCCCCGCGATCAATCAACCGAAAATGATCAGGTCGATGTCGATGTGACTGGTGAGGCCAGCACAAGTGAACTAGGTATCTGCCATGCCGATGCGAACCCTGTTCACCCGTTCTCGCTTGAAACTGAGCCTCACTTTGGCTGCCATGACCCTGTTGCCGGCCTTTGCCGGCCAGGCTGCCATGACCGCCTGGGCGGAGAATGAGGGCGGCCGCATGCGCATCATTGCGCTGCCGCCCGAACCGGACGGCACGCTGCGCGGCGCCCTGCAGATCGAGCCGAAGGCCGGCTGGATCACCTATTGGAAACAGCCGGGCGAGGCCGGCATCCAGCCGCAGCTGACGCTTTCGCCGGGGCTCGGCATCACGCTGGACGCGCTCGATTTTCCCGTGCCGAAAGCCTTCGAGGAAGGCGGCGTGCGGGATATGGGCTATGATCACCCGGTCGCCCTGCCCTTCCGCATGTCGATCAAGGATAAAAGCCGGCCCGTGGCCGTGAACGCCTCGGTCTTTATCGGGCTCTGCCGCAATATCTGCATTCCCTTCCAGGCGGATTTCGCGCTTGACCTGACCGGCCAGACAGCCCTGCCGCTGCAGGAAAACCTCATTCTCGACCGGGCGCTGAAATCCGTGCCGGAGGCGCCCTCGCCCGGCTTTTCCGTGGCCAGGCATGGCCTGTCCGACGATGGACGGCTGCTGGAACTGGCCCTGAAACTGCCAAAGGCCGAAAGCGCCCCGGTGATCTACGCGGTCGGGCCCGGCGGGCTGGTTCTGCTCGACCAGGTCAATGGCCGGCATGCCGAGGACGGGCTCTACCATGTCGGCATGCCGCTGCCGAAGCCCTCGCCGACCTTCGATCCGAAGACAGCCCGCTTCGACCTTCTGGTCATGGCCGGCGGGCGCGCCATGGAAACCTCGCTTGCCTTCGATTGACCTCGCCCTATAGTCGCTCCCGATCAGTGCCGGCCGATCGTGAAGAGAGGCCGGCTCGTGCGAAGACGCCGATCTTCGCGAGGATCCTGATTTTGTCGAAGACCCTGACTGTTTCGAGGACAAGGAGACGTTCATGACCATTGCCGTTGGCGACCGCCTGCCCGCTGCCACTTTCAAGGAAAAGACCGCCGATGGACCGGTGGAGGTGACCACCGACAGCCTGTTCAAGGGCAAGAAAGTGGTGCTCTTCGCCGTACCTGGCGCCTTCACCCCCACCTGCACGCTGAACCATCTGCCGGGTTATCTGGAAAACCGCGATGCGCTTCTGGAACGTGGCGTCGATGATATTGCCGTGGTTGCCGTCAACGATCATTTCGTCATGGGCGCCTGGGCCGAAAAGAGCGGCGGCATGGGCAAGATCCATTTCCTGTCCGACTGGGATGCCGGCTTCACCAAGGCGATCGGCCTCGATGCCGATCTTTCGGCCGGCGGCCTCGGCACGCGCTCCAAGCGCTATTCCATGCTGGTGGAAGATGGCGTGGTCAAAGCCCTCAATGTCGAGGAAAGCCCCGGCCAGGCCACGGTGTCCGGCGCAGCGGCCATGCTGGAACAGGTCTGAGCGCTAAGCCGCGCGGTCTCTAATACCACCAGAAGCGAAATAAAGAAGGCGGTCCTTTAAGGCCGCCTTTTTTTCATGGTCTGCACGTTCACATAAAAGCAAACTACATATAATAACGATCGAATAACTATAATTACACAGATTTATACTATAGCAGATCTGCTTTTTTCTTTTAATACGCCGGAAAGCATTCTCGTTCACTTCTTCGCCAATGATTTTTCATTGCATGAGGCCAGGGAAAAATCAGGACCTGTGCGGAGACGGCACGCGCCCGAGCGGCCTGCGGCCCCGCATTTCCCTTTGAACCGCCGTTCCGGGCGATGATCGTATCCGGGGACCATGGCAGCACCAGGAGCAGGAGTCCGCTTGTGAAGAACCTCCCCATTGTTGGAAAATTTCTTGTCATCATGGCCTTCTTCGGAATGATTTCCGTCGGAACGAGCCTTTACCAGTCCCACCAGGCCTCCGATATCGACGCAGCCTATAGCGGCCTTCTGGCCGGACCCGCCAGGACTGCGCTCTTCGTTGGCCGCGGCAGCAGCGCCTTGCAAGGCGTGCGCGCCCGAATCGGCGACCTGCAGATGTCGCGCTCGGAAGATCTGAGCGGCCAGGCCCGCAGGGAACTGCTGCAGTCGCGCGCCGATTTCATCGAACGCATCGATGTGGCAATCGCCGCGGCGCCCGATAATCCCGAAATCAGGCAATTGAAGACCGACGGATTGGCGGTGGTCGACGGCGCATGCGCCGCCTCCACCGAGCTGGCCAGGTTTTCCAATACCGATTCCGAGATTGCGGCCGCGCAAGCCGCCTTCCTGAAGGAGTGCCAGCCGGCTTTCGCCGCCATCGCGCCGCGATTCACCGAGATCGGCAATAAACTGGTAACGGAAGCGACCAATGCCAATCTCGCCCTCAACAGCCAGGTGCGCTGGTCGGCGACCGTGACCCTCGCCTCCGTGTTCGCCATCCTCGCCGCGCTGCTGATCGGTGGCTTCCTGTCCGTCCGCGCCTGGCTGGTCAGGCCCATCCAGATGCTGTCGACAACCATGGGCGTTCTGGCCAATGGCGACCTTTCGGTGGTCGTCGAGGGATGCGAGCGCAAGGACGAGGTGGGCAGCATGGCAAGGGCCGTGGATGTCTTCCGCACCAATGGCCTGCGTGCCCGCGAGCTGGAACACGAGGCCGACGAGAACCGCCTCCTGGCCGAGAGCGAGCGGCAGAGGCTTGCCGACGAGGAGCGCATTCGCAACGAGGCCATGGCGAAAGCCACAATGGGGATCGGTGAAGGCCTGCGGCAATTGTCCGGCGGCGATCTGACCTATCGCCTGACGGAGGCCTTTGCCGTGGAGTTCGAGCCGCTGCGGGCCGATTTCAACGCCACCGTGGACCAGCTGGCGCAGAGCCTGCGGGAAGTGGCGCGCGCCACCGGCTCGATCGATGGCGGCGCCGGCGAGATCAGCCAGAGTGCCCAGGACCTGTCGAAGCGCACCGAGCAGCAGGCCGCCTCGCTGGAGGAGACCGCCGCCGCGCTCGACGAGATCACCACTAATGTCGCCAATTCCTCGAAGCGCACCGACGAGGCCCGCAATGTGGCCGTGCAGGCCAATGAGTCCGCCCGTCGCTCCGCCGAGGTCGTCTCCAATGCGGTGGCGGCCATGCAGCGCATCGAGGAATCCTCCAACCAGATCTCCAGCATTATCGGCGTCATCGACGAGATCGCCTTCCAGACCAATCTCCTGGCCTTGAATGCCGGTGTGGAAGCCGCACGCGCCGGGGATGCCGGCAAGGGTTTTGCAGTGGTTGCGCAGGAGGTGCGCGAACTGGCGCAGAGATCGGCGCAGGCGGCGCGGGAGATCAAGGAGCTGATCCGCAATTCGGTCAACGAGGTCAGTACCGGCGTGAAACTCGTGCAGCAGACCGGCGAGGCGCTGAAAGTGATCGAGGATCAGGTGGTCACCATCAACAATCAGCTGGATGCGATTGCGACCTCGGCGCGCGAGCAATCGGTGGGACTGGCGGAAGTGAACACGGCCGTCAACCAGATGGATCAGGTGACGCAGCAGAATGCCGCCATGGTCGAGGAATCGACGGCGGCCAGCTCCGCTTTGTCCGGTGAGGTGCGCAAGCTGCGGGAGATCGTCCAGGAATTTCGACTGGATGCCCGCGAGACCGGCCACGGCGCCAGCCCGCAGCGGCCCGAACCTGTCCGCGGCGACCACCGGGCGGTCGCCTCCCCGGCCCGCCGGATGATCTCGAAAGTCGCCAATGCCGTGGGGCTGCGCGGTGCGGAAGCCTCGGCAACCTGGAACGAGTTCTGACCGGCGAACCGGCAGGCCTTTGACCAGCAGGAATTTTTCACATCCTCGCCAGCAAAGGGCAAACCGGCGGACGGCATAAGAGCCGCCGGTTATCAACCCGGTTGCCCATCATGGCTTGCCATTTTCCTGCCACTTTTGTTATAACATAACGGTTATAGTGTAACAGGTGACAGATCATGTCGTCCTCCCGTCTTTCGCGATACCGGCTTCCCAGATACCGCTTTTCCAGCTCCGGCCCTTCCGCATCCCGCGTGTCCGCATCCCGTCTCCTCGCGTCGCATGTCCTGACCGTCTTTGATCGAATCCGCGCCTCACAGGCCGGCAAAGCCGCAAGAGCGCCTGCCCCGCCAAAGGCTTCGCCGCCGAGCCTGCTGCAAGCCAATGCCGGATCGCGGGCACTTGGTGCAGCCCTGCTGCTCACCCTCCTGTGGCTTGCGATCGGCTGGGCGGTATCGCTGCCATGAGCGGGTCCAAGGCGATCCGCGCTGCGGCCCCTGGCGCGCCCTCGGTTGACTCCCCCTCTCCCGGCTCCCCCTCGGCCGGCTCCCCCACGGCTGTGGTGACACTGCAGAACCTGACACTCGCCTATGACCGCCACCCGGCGGTGCATCATCTGTCCGGCAGCCTGAAAGCCGGCAGCCTCACGGCGATCGCCGGGCCGAACGGTGCCGGCAAATCAACGCTTCTGAAGGCGATCATCGGCGAGTTGCGCCCCGCCGAGGGCATGATCCGCCAGGCGCTGTCGCGCGGCGAGATCGGCTATCTGCCGCAGGCGGCCGAAATCAACCGCCGTTTTCCCATCACCGTTCTGGACACGGTACTGCTGGGCGACTGGCATCGCAGCGGCGCCTTTGGCCGGGTCTCGGCCTCTGCCCGCAGGGAAGCAGATGCGGCGCTGGCGGCCGTCGGCCTGCAAGGGTTTGCGCAGCGGGTGATCGGCGCCCTTTCCGCCGGCCAGTTCCAGCGCGTGCTGTTTGCCCGGCTCCTCCTGCAGGATGCAAGGCTGATCCTGCTGGACGAGCCCTTTACCGCCATCGATGCCCGCACCACGCGCGACCTTCTGGAGATTGTCGCGCGCTGGCATGGCGAAGGGCGCACCGTGGTGGCCGTGCTGCATGATTTCGAGCAGGTCCGCGCACATTTTCCCGAAACGCTGCTGATCGCCCGCGAACTCATTGCCTGGGGGCCGACCGAGGCGGTGATGGCGCCGGCCAATCTTCTCAAGGCGCGCGCCATGGCCGAAGCCTGGGACGAGGACGCCACACGCTGCGCCGGTGCCGCATGACGGTCGATGCCGCCTTTCTCTACCAGGTCTTTCTGGCGCCCTTTGCCGATTACGGCTTCATGCGCCGGGCGCTGGTGGCCTGCCTCTGCCTCTCGCTCGGCTGCGGTCCGATTGGCGTTTTCCTGATGATGCGGCGCATGAGCCTCATGGGCGATGCGCTCAGCCATGCCGTTCTGCCGGGCGCGGCGATCGGCTACCTGCTGGCCGGCTCGCTGTCGCTCACCGCCATGGGACTGGGCGGGCTGGTTGCCGGCCTCTCCGTCGCACTCCTGTCGGGCGCCGTCAGCCGGGCGACCAGTCTGGCCGAAGATGCGAGTTTTGCCAGCTTCTACCTGACCTCGCTCGCGCTCGGCGTGCTGATCGTGTCGCTGCGAGGCTCCAATATCGATCTTCTGCATGTGCTGTTCGGCACCATTCTCGCCATCGATGCGCAGGCGCTGATCCAGATCGGCACG
This sequence comes from Rhizobium sp. SSA_523, assembly GCF_030435705.1. Lineage (NCBI taxonomy): Bacteria > Pseudomonadati > Pseudomonadota > Alphaproteobacteria > Hyphomicrobiales > Rhizobiaceae > Affinirhizobium > Affinirhizobium gouqiense. The sequence goes on along the minus strand of NZ_CP129382.1, from coordinate 95,478 downwards.
ATCACCACCGTCACGCTTGTGGCGCTGGCGCTGATCTACCGACCGCTGGTGGCCGAATGTTTCGATCCCGGCTTCCTGCGCGCCGTCGGCGGGCGCGGCCCGTTTTACCACATCGCCTTTCTGGTGCTGGTCGTCTTGAACCTGGTGGCGAGCTTCCAGGCGCTCGGCACGCTGATGGCGGTCGGCCTGATGATGCTGCCGGCGGCCATCGCCCAACTCTGGTCCCGCAAGCTGTCGCGCATGCTGGTCATAGCGTCCGCCACGGCGCTCGTCTCCGGCTATCTCGGCCTGATCGCCTCCTATCACCTCGAATTGGCCTCCGGCCCCACCATCATCGTCACCGCCGCTCTTTTCTATGCCCTGTCGATTGTCATCGCGCCCTCAGGCCTGGCCCGGCGCTATTTTCCCCGCCCGCATCTGACGGGCTAACCCCAAGGAGACGCTCCCGATGTCACTCCGCCCCCTGCTGTTGTCTGCCGCAGCCATTCCAGCCATGCTTGCCTTCAGCGCCCCGGTTTCCGCCGCCGAGCTGAAGGCCGTCGCCTCCTTCACCGTGCTTGCCGACGTCGTTCACCAGGTGGGCGGCGACAAGGTGCGCGTGGCAAGCCTTGTCGGCCCCGATGGCGATCCCCATGAATTCGAGCCCTCGCCGAGCGACGCCAAGACGCTGAAGGAAGCCGATGTGGTCTTCGTCAGCGGCGAAGGCCTGGAAGGCTGGATGGACCGGCTGATTTCCGCCTCCGGCTTCAAGGGCAAGCCGGTCACCGCCTCGGAAGGCATCAAGACCCGCACCATGGAAGAGGACGGCAAACAGGTGACCGATCCGCATGTCTGGAACAGCCCGGTCAATGTGAAGATCTGGGTCGCCAATATCGAAAAGGCGCTCTCCGCCGCCGATCCCGCCGATGCCGCGACCTTCAAGGCGAATGCCGAAGCCTATACGAAAAAGCTCGACGTCATGGATGCCTATGCGCGCGAAAAGATCGGCAAAGTGCCGGAAGACCGCCGCAAGGTGCTGACCAGCCAAGATGCCTTCGGCTATTTCGGCCGCGAATACAAGGTGACCTTCCTCGCGCCGCTCGGCCTCTCGACCGAAAGCGAGGCCTCCGCCGCCGATGTGGCCAAGCTGATCGACCAGATCAAAGCCGAACAGGTGAAGACCTATTTCATCGAGAATTCCAACGATCCGCGCCTGGTCAGGCAGGTGGCGAAGGCGACCGGGGCAGAACCGGGCGGCGCGCTTTATGTGGAATCGCTATCGGACCCGACCGGCCCCGCGCCGACCTTTGAAAAGATGTTCCGCTACAATGTCAATCAGCTGGCCGCGGCGATGACCAAGGGCAGCTGAGGTTTCTTTGGGAAGGCACCCTCGGAGCGCTTTGCCCCTCACCCTAACCCTCTCCCCGCTCAGGCGGGGAGTGGGGACAAGCGCAGACGCGCCCTCAGGGTTCATGTCGATCATTCGAGGCGTCCGCACATACCGCTGACGAACGATCTCCCCCTCCCACCAAACATCTCCCGGAACGAAACCGCAGCTCTCGTAAAGCCGTCTGGCGGCACCCGCATCCGGACTGCCTTCCACAAAGGTATCCACATGCACAGCGCACTCCGGAGGCATGGTTGAAAGGGCCGCCTTGATGAGCGCCTTGCCAATGCCCGAGTCGCTGATGTTGCGATGAAACGGCGAGCCAGCGGATGGCGTAAGCCACGCCGCTGCCGCCCACCAGTACGCCTCCCAGAACATTCAAGTTCATCGACTCCGCTTTTGCGCAGAAGGCCTGGCGTTGTGCGATCTTGCGGGTCAAGACAGTCTCGAAATCTGCGGAATGAGGTAGTAACTGCCACCAACTACACCGAGAAGCATAGTCACGACATGAGGGCAGTTATATGCTATAATAGCCTCAAGAAGGGAGCACGACATGCAGGCTATGGAACACGACCGTGTCTCGGCGGAGGATTTCCTCGAGTGGATTCCCGGTCAAGAGGGCCGATTCGAGCTGGTCGATGGTTGTGTCATCGAGATGATGGCTGGTGCCAAGCAGGGTCACAACGTCGTCGTTTCGAATATCGTTTCCTCGCTGGCGCCGCAATCGAAGTCTGGCGGCTGCCGAACGACTTCAAGCGACACAGCCGTCCAGACGCTGGCGAGCACCATTCGGTATCCTGACATCGTCGTGGACTGCGGTCCACCCGACCCTGACGCAATGGTTGCTGAGAACCCCACACTTGTGGTGGAGGTCTCGTCCCCCGGCACGAGTTCAGTGGACACAACCGACAAGCTCGACGAGTATCGGGAACATCCGGCGATCCGCCTCATTATGTTCGTTGAGCCGAGCCATATTCTCGTCAAGCTCTACAGACGCGACGGCGAAGGAGTGTGGGGATCCGAGAAGTACGATGACCTCGAAAGCGTAATCTACATGCCGGAGATTGGCGCTTCTATCGCGCTGTCCGAAATTTATGACACGCTCACGCCTCGCAACCGTCCACGCTTGATTGAGGAGATCAACAGTCAAAAACCTCGTTGATCTCTGAACCAGAGGAGCGGTGGAGGTTTGGTGGTGCCCCCGCCCTCATGCGTTCAATCTGCTTGCCAATTTCCCTCCGCTTCCACTTTGTTTCATCCTCGATACCGAACATTCGCTACTCCAAACAAGCGAGTGGATACCAGGCTGTCGTCCTAGTTAAGTCTGGTGGCAGTTGCTACCGAATAGAATAGCGGAAATCTGGCATCGGTCCGAAAAGCGGCACCACCTCTTCTGCGAGGCGAAGCCACGAGGCGACATCTTCATGTTGAGCCATGCTGATATGAAACGGCATCCCCTCACCCTCCGAGAGCTTTGCCCCTCAACCTAACCCTCTCCCCACTCAGGCGGGGAGAGGGGACGTGGCCCGTGCAACGTCGCAACGGGTGGAGAGCCGGCCTGCATATCCCTTCTACCCGCGTGGCGGGGAGAAGGTCGCCGCCGCCGGATGAGGGCCACGAGCCGGAGCGATCGCCCCGGCTCACACTTCCAGATCGAACACCAGAAGACCGGCAAGGCCGCCATCGCAGGCGGCGACGATCCGGTCGCCGACGGATGTGTGGTCGGGATGGGCGAGATAGGTATCCCTCGCCGTCGCATCCTCGAAGGTCACCACGAAGCCCTCGCGAAAACCGCCGCTCAATCCCTCCGGCGAGACATTCGGCCCGGTCTTGATGCTGACAATGCCCGGAATGACCGTCTGCAGCCGGGCAAGGTCCTCGTAGATCGATTGCTTTTCGGTGGCCGGCAGCGAGGCCTTCAGCCGCAGGAATACGCAATGCAGGATCATCTTATCTCCTCCCCTCACCCGGAAACGCCCGGGCACCTTCATTACAAAATCCGCCGTCAGCGGCGCGTCTTGAACGGTTCCATGCCCAGCCGCGCCAGCTCGTCGGCCCGCTCGTTTTCCGGATGGCCGGCATGGCCCTTGACCCAGTTCCATGTGACCTTGTGGCGCTGGTTGGCGAGATCCAGCTGCTGCCACAGCTCACCATTCTTGACCGGCTTCTTGTCGGCGGTCTTCCAGCCATTCTTTTTCCAGCCGAAGATCCACTTGGAAATGCCGTCCATCACATATTTGCTGTCGGTATGCAGATTGACCTCGCACGGGCTCTTGAGTGCATTGAGCGCGGTGATGGCCGCCAGAAGTTCCATGCGATTATTGGTGGTTTCCGCCTCGCCGCCATAAAGTTCCTTTTCCACCTCGCCATAGCGCAGGATGGCGCCCCAGCCGCCCGGACCGGGATTTCCCGAACAGGCGCCATCGGTGAAGATCTCCACCTGCTTCATGCCGGCACCTCCAGCCCGTATTCCGAAGGGGCATTGATGGACCGGTGAAAGCGCAGCTTTTTCAGATATTCGAGCGGGTCCTTCTTGACCACCAGGGCGCCCTCGGGCGTCTCCAGCCAGTCGTAAAGGCGGGTGAGGAAGAAGCGCAGCGCCGAGCCGCGCGCCAGGATGGGCAGCGCCGCCTTTTCCGCATCGGATAGCGGCCGCACCGCCTGATAGCCGGCGAGAAGGGCCGTGCCCTTGGCGAAATTGAAGGCGCCGTCCGGCTGGAAGCACCAGGCGTTCAGGCAGATGGCGACGTCATAGGCCAGAAGATCATTGCAGGCGAAGTAGAAATCGATGAGGCCGGACAGGCGCTCGCCGAGGAAGAAGACATTGTCCTGGAAGAGATCGGCATGGATGACGCCTTCGGGCAGATGTTTCGGCCAATGCGCGGCGAGGTAATCCAGCTCGCTGCCGATCTCCTCTTCCAGCCCGTCCAGCACCTGGTTGGCGCGCGGCCCGGCCTTGTCCCAAAGCTCGATCCAGCCGCCGAGCGAGAGGGCATTCTCCCGCCGCAGCGGAAAATCCGCCGCGGCAAGATGCATTTGAGCAAGCGCGCGTCCCACCTGCTCGCAATGCTGCGCCTCGGGCTTGCGCAGCCACATGCCCTCCAGGAAGGAGATGAGCGCGGCCGGGCGGCCGGACAATTCGCCCGTCAGCCGCCCATCCTGGCGCGGCAGAGGCAGCGGGCAGGACAGGCCCCGCTGCGCCAGATGCTGCATGAGGCCGAGGAAAAACGGCAGATCGCCGGCATCCACACGCTTTTCGTAAAGGGTGAGGATCAGCGGCTCGCTGGTGGTGTGCAGCAGGAAGTTGGAGTTTTCTACGCCTTCGGCAATGCCCTTATAGGAGGTGAGGTCGCCGACGGCATATTGCGTCAGAAACGCCCTGAGATCGGTCTCGCTGATATCGGTATAGACGGCCAATGATTTGCTTCCTGCCGGAGATTGCCATGGACGCGTTGTAAGCGCGCATAATCCCCGAGACATACACAGAGCGGTGGGCGGATGGCTAGGGTCAAAAGTTACGATGGCAGATGGCGGCGGCGATAGCGGTTGATGAACCAGCCGATGCCAAGCCCGAGGCAACAGCCCGCGGCCTTGACGAAAACGTCCTGCAGGCGCGCATGCCGGCTCGGCTCGATCCATTGCAGCGCCTCGATCACGGCCGTGCTGCACAGGATGACGACGGCGCAGAGCGTGAAATGCCGCGGATAGGCGATCACGAAGGCGCCGGCCAGCAGCGCAAAGGCCAGCGCCCGATCGATATTCACCGGCAGGACATCATGCGGCCGCCAGGCGATTGGCGAGACGGTGGCAAAGACGACGAAAGCGAGCAGGAGCCATGCGGCGAGCTTGAGGAGGCGGCTTGTCATTTCGCTGATATAGACGAGTGTCAGGCCGGCGCAAATGGCTGGCGGAGAAATAAGGTCGCCGGAGCCCGCCGCCGGCTCATCCGTTGACCCAGGCCATGTCCTCGCGGGTCAGCTCAATGCTGCGCAATTCGCGATTGACCAGGAAATGCTCGTTCTCTTCCGCGGTGATGGCGAGTTCGACACGGGCATCGAAGCGCTGGCGGAACGCCTCGATGATCTCGTCGACGATAACTTCAGGGGCCGAGGCGCCGGCGGAAATGCCGAGCGTGCGGATGGCGCCCACCTCTTCCCACTTGATCTCGCTTGCCCGCTGCACCAGCAGGGAACGCGTGGCGCCGGCGCGCAGGGCCACTTCCACCAGCCGCTTGGAATTGGAGGAATTGGGAGCGCCGACAACGATGAAGAGATCGCAGCCGGGCGCCGCCTGCTTGACGGCTTCCTGGCGATTGGTTGTGGCATAGCAGATGCTGTCGGCCGACGGCGCGGTGAGATTGGGAAAGCGCTCCTGCAGCTTGGCGATCACGCCCGCCGTATCATCCACCGACAGCGTGGTCTGCGTCACATAGCCCAGATTGTCCGGATCGACCGGCTGATAGGCCTCCGCATCCGCGATCGTGTCGATCAGCGAGACGGAGCCCGGCGGCAATTGCCCCATGGTGCCGATCACTTCCGGGTGACCGGCATGGCCGATCAGCACCACGTGACGGCCGAGCCTTTGATGGCGCATGGCCTGCTTGTGAACCTTGGAGACAAGCGGACATGTGGCATCGAGGTAGAAGAGATTGCGCGCCACGGCATCTTCCGGCACGGCTTTCGGCACGCCATGGGCGGAAAATACCACCGGCTGCTGGCGATGCTCTTCCGGGATCTCGTCCAGTTCCTCGACAAAGATCGCGCCCTTGGCCTCAAGCCCCTCGACCACATAGCGGTTGTGCACGATTTCATGGCGTACATAGACCGGCGCGCCATAGGCCTTCAGCGCCAGAACGACGATCTGGATCGCCCGGTCGACGCCGGCGCAGAAGCCGCGGGGGCCGCAGAGGCGGATGGTGAGCGGCGGTCGGTCTAGAGGCAGTATCGTCATGTGTCGGTCGGCTCTGGCAAGCGAGGAATGTCGGATGCGGAATGATCCTGCGCGCCACGACGGCAGGGCGTTCGGCTTCTGTTACACAGACCCATATAATATCAGGGCGGGTGGATACAAACCCGTTCTTGCCCGGTTGTTACCGGCTCTGATCTGTTTCTGGCCTGTTTCTGACCTGTTTCTGACCTGTCTCTGGCCTGTCTCTGGCCTGTCTCTGGCCTGTCTCTGGCCCAGTTCTGTCTCGTCTCCCAGCCACCCCTCCCAGTCACGCCTCCCAGTACGCCCGGCCTTTCATCGCCGCGGCGAACCGGACCTCTGGCTGCCATCCGGCGAACCGGCCGATCTTTGCCCGCCCGGCTTTTGCCCGCCGGTCCGCTGCGCGGTCTCCTTGCGCCAGCGGACATAGGAAGTGGCGGTCACCGCCAGGAGCGCGGCGGCCAGGCCATACCAGGTCAGGGCATATTGCAGGTGATTGTTGGGCAATTCGAATTGCGTCACCCCGCCTTTCGGCCAGCCGCCCGGATTGGTCACGCTGGCATCGACATCGACGAAGAAAGGCAGCGTCTTGTCCTTGTCGAGGCCGAGGCTCGACACCATCAGGTCCCAGTCCTTCCAGTAGAAGATGTTCTTGGCGGGATCGTTTTCCGGCACGAGCCAGGAGGGCTTGCCATCCAGCCGGTCGCGCACATAGCCGGTGATCGTCACCTCCTCGGAGAGGCCGGCGGGCGGTTCTCCCGCCTGTCCGGGACGGCTGGCCGGCTCCTTGAGGTCATAGGGCACGAAGCCGCGATTGACGAGCAGGATACGGCCATCCGTCAGCGTCATCGGCGCATAGATGTAAAAGCCGCTCTGTCCCTCGAAGGTGGCGAAGAAATGCCGCTCGCGCTGCATGTCGAACCGGCCGCGCAGGCTGACACGCCGATATTCGGGATCGACCCCGCGGGCCAGATCCTGCTCCACGACGCCAAGATCCTGCGGCGGCTCATGCCGACGGCTTTCGATCTGCGCCACCAGGCTTTCCTTCCAGTGCAGGCGCTGGACCTGCCAGGTGCCGAGCGACAGCAGGATGACGAGCGCAAGCAGCACCGAAACGGCAACCGCGATCACCTTGCCCGGGCGCCGCCGCCCCTTTGCCTCGAAAATCATTGATAGCCACCCCTGAGGTCAAGATGGACGCAAACGGCCGGGCAGTTTTCGGTGAAAGAGGGTTCAATCACGATCGATCCGGCCCTCGCTGGCATTGTGGCGGTATTGCAGCGCGATCAGCAAGCCCTTCAGGAGCCGCAGGCTGCCGAGGCAGACGATGACGGCGAAGGGCAGCGTGACGAGGAAATGCAGCCAGATCGAGGGATGCACGGTGAACTCGAACCACAAGGCAAAGCCGGTGACGATGAAGCCGACCAGCAGCATGACGAAGACCGCCGGACCATCGCCGGCATCGGCAAAGCCGTAATCCAGCCCGCAGGCCTGGCAGGCGGGCCGTACCTTCAAAAGGCCGTCGAAGAGCTTGCCCTGGCCGCAACGCGGGCAGGCGCCGCGCAACCCGGCCGATACCGCATCCTGCGGCGGAAACTGTGCTTCATCTTCCCGCATGGCCTACTCCTCCTGGCCGAAAGACAAGCTCCTCCTGGCCGAATGACAAGGGGCGGTCTTATGCCGCCCCTTCTCCCTGTCGGATTATTGCGCCGATCGAACGGCTGATCAATGCGCGATCGGGGCGCCCCAGCCACCCCAGATATAGATGGCGAAGAAGAGGAAGAGCCAGACCACGTCCACGAAATGCCAGTACCAGGCTGCCGCTTCGAAGCCGAAATGCTTCTGCGGCGTGAAGCCGCCATTGATGGCGCGGATCAGGCAGACCAGCAGGAAGATGGTGCCGACGAAGACGTGGAAACCATGGAAGCCGGTCGACATGAAGAAGGTCGCGCCATAGATCGAATTGGTGAATTCGAAGGGGGCATGCGCATATTCGTAGACCTGGACGCAGGAGAACAGCACGCCAAGCGCCACCGTCAGCGCCAGACCGTTGATCAGGCCCTTGCGGTCATTGTGCAGAAGCGCATGGTGCGCCCAGGTGACGCAGGTGCCCGACAGAAGCAGGATGACCGTGTTGTAGAGCGGCAGATGCCAGGGATCGAGAACTTCGATGCCCTTGGGCGGCCACTGGCCGCCAAGCGCTGCCGTCCGGCTGGCCTGGATGGCTTCGTTGGCATAGAGGCTGGCATCGAAGAAGGCCCAGAACCAGGCAACGAAGAACATCACTTCCGACGCGATGAACATGATCATGCCATAGCGCAGGTGAAGCGAGACGACGCGGGTGTGGTTGCCCTCGCGTCCTTCCTTGATCGTATCCGTCCACCAGCCGATCATGGTGTAGATGATGATGGCCAGGCCGATATAGAAGAGCCAGGGATTGGCGAAGTTCAGCCCGAACATCTGAAACTGGCCGCCATGCAGGTAACGCATGTAGCCGACACCGCCGAAGGTGATGACAAAGGCGCCGATCGAGGCCAGCAAGGGCCAGATGCTGGGGTCAATGATATGGTAGTCGTGGTTCTTTTGGTGCGCTTGCGCCATGTGATCAGTCCCCGAGTTTCTCCTCAACCCTTCCGCGGGCGCGAAAGGGCCTCTCTCATAACTTCGTCGCGCTTCCCGGCTTTTCATCCTTCAAGCCGGCAACCGGCTTGGCCCCCTGGCTCGGATAAAACGTGTAGGAGAGCGTGATATTCTTGATGTTCTTCGTTTCTTCCGCCTTCACGATCTCCGGATCGACGAAGAAGACGACCGGCATATCGAGCGTCTCGCCCGGCTGCAGCGTCGTTTCGGTAAAGCAGAAGCACTGTACCTTGTTGAAATAGGCGCCGGCTTCCATCGGCGTCACGTTGAAGACCGCAGTCCCGGTAACGGGCGTCGGCGAATGATTGGTCGCGGTGTAGCTGATCTGCACCGTCTCGCCGATCTTCGGCTCGATCATCCGGTCCACCGGCTTGAAATCCCAGTTCAGCCCGCTCGACGTATTGGCATCGAAGGAGACGCGGATCGTGCGATCGAGCACCGTGTCCGAATATTGCTCGACACGCTGCGTGGTGCCGTTATAGCCGGTGACCTGGCAGAAGATGCGGTAGAGCGGAACAGCCGCATAGGCGGCGCCGACCATGCCGCCGACAAAGACCAGGCAGCAGGCCAGGATGGCCGAATTGCCCGGCCGGGCTTTCGCGGTGGTCTGCGGATGGGCCATTCTCGTCTCCTCCCCTGCCGTCAGCCGGCGGCGCCCAGCTTGATCAGCGTCACGATGTAGAAGATCAGCACCAGCGCCGCCAGCACGAGGCCGAGGGCGATGTTGCGACCACGCCGCGACTTCTTCTGTGCTTCGGTGGGTTTGACCGTCTCGATCATGCCGCACCTGCCAGCCGGTCCAGCAAAGGACCAGCATAATGGGCGAGGATCAGAGCCGTGAAGATGGCAAAGAGATAGACCACGGAATAGGCGAACATCCGCTTGGCCGGCAGCATTTTCTCATCGCCATCCGGCATCTGCCGGACGGCGATGGAACAGCCGACGAAGACAATGCCGAGCACAGCGGCGAAGACGCCGTAGCCCCAGCCCACAAGCCCGGTCAGCGCCGGCGAGACGCCGCAGGCGGCGGTCAGCACGGCATAGACGAGGATCTGGTTCTTGGTCGAGCCTTCGCCGGCGACATTCGGCATCATCGGAATGCCGACGGCGCCGTAATCGCGCATCTTGAACAGCGCGAGCGCCCAGAAATGCGCCGGGGTCCACAGGAAGATGATCAGGAACAGGAGCACGCTGTCGAGCGAGACGCCGCCCGTGACGCAGGCCCAGCCGATCATCGGCGGAAAGGCGCCGGAGGCTCCGCCGATGACGATGTTCTGCGGCGTCGAGCGCTTCAGCCACATCGTGTAGACGACCGCATAGAAGAAGATGGTGAAGGCCAGCAGGCCGGCGGCGAACCAGTTGACGACGAGGCCGAGAATGGCCACCGAAAAGGTCGACAGGGTCAGGCCGAAGGCAAGCGCCTCCTGCGGCAGGATGCGGCCATCGGGGATCGGCCGACGCGCCGTGCGGCTCATCACCGCATCGATATCGGCATCATACCACATGTTGAGCGCGCCGGAGGCCCCGGCACCCACGGCGATGCACAGAATGGCGATGGCGGCGATGAAGGGATTGATCTGCCCAGGCGCAAGAAGCAGGCCGGCAAAGGCGGTAAACACCACCAGCGACATGACGCGCGGCTTGAGGAGTTCGAAGAAATCGCGCGCACCGGCTTCGGAGAGGCGAACCTGCTCCCCGGACAGCAGATCTGCGTGATCGTCGATGGTGGTCATTGTCAGTCCTGTATATTCACAAAGGGCGGCGGCGCGGGGAGGATCCCGCGCCTGCCGATGATGTTACTTGACGCGCGGCAGCTGTTCCCACTGGTGGAATGGCGGCGGCGACGACAGCTGCCATTCCAGCGTGGTTGCGCCTTCACCCCAGGGATTGTCGCCGGCCACCCGCTTCTTGGCGAAGGCTTCCCAGACCGAGTACAGGAAGATCAGGACACCGACGAAAGAGATGTAGGAGCCGATCGACGAGACATAGTTCCAGCCGGCAAAGGCATCCGGATAGTCGATGTAGCGGCGCGGCATGCCGGCAAGGCCGAGGAAATGCTGCGGGAAGAAGACGAGGTTCACGCCGACGAACATGACCCAGAAATGCAGGTTGCCGAGCATTTCGGAATACATATAGCCGGTCATCTTCGGGAACCAGTAGTACCAGGCCGCGAAGATCGCGAAGACCGCGCCGAGGGACAGAACGTAGTGGAAATGCGCCACGACGTAATAGGTATCGTGCAGCGAGCGGTCGAGGCCGGCATTGGCCAGCTGGACGCCCGTCACGCCGCCCACGGTGAACAGGAAGATGAAGCCGATCGCCCAGATCATCGGCGTGCGGAAGGTGATCGAGCCACCCCACATGGTCGCGATCCAGGAGAAGATCTTCACGCCCGTCGGCACCGCGATCACCATGGTGGCGAAGACGAAGTAGCGCTGTGCATCGAGCGACAGGCCGACCGTATACATGTGGTGCGCCCAGACGATGAAGCCGACAGCGCCGATCGCGACCATGGCATAGGCCATTCCGAGATAGCCGAAGACCGGCTTCCTGGAGAAGGTCGAGACGATATGGCTGACAATGCCGAAGCCGGGCAGGATCAGGATGTAGACTTCCGGGTGACCGAAGAACCAGAACAGGTGCTGGTAGAGGATCGGATCGCCCCCGCCTTCGGGCGCGAAGAAGGTCGTGCCGAAATTGCGGTCCGTCAGGAGCATGGTGATGCCGCCGGCCAGAACCGGGAGCGACAGCAGCAGCAGGAAGGCGGTGACCAGCACGGCCCAGGCAAACAGCGGCATCTTGTGCAGCGTCATGCCCGGTGCGCGCATGTTCAGGATGGTGGTGATGAAGTTGATCGCACCGAGGATGGACGAGGCACCGGCGACGTGCAGTGAGAAGATCGCCAGGTCCACCGCCGGTCCGGGATGGCCAACCGTCGCAAGCGGCGGATACATGGTCCAGCCGCCACCGACGCCATAGGCGCCCGCCGGTCCTTCGACGAACATCGACAGCAGCAGCAAGATGAAGGCCGGGACGATGAGCCAGAAGGAGATATTGTTCAGGCGCGGAAAGGCCATGTCCGGCGCCCCGATCATGATCGGGATCATCCAGTTGGCAAAGCCGCCGATCATGGCCGGCATGACCATGAAGAAGATCATGATGAGGGCATGTGCGGTGGTGAACACATTATACATGTGCTTGCCGCCGTCGATCGCCGCATCGCCATCGAAACCGTAGACCATGGCCGCCAGGCCGTGGAAGATCTGGATGCCCGGCTCCTGCAGCTCCATGCGCATGAAGACCGAGAGGAGACCGCCAATGATACCGGCAAAGATCGCGAAGATCAGGTAGAGCGTGCCGATATCCTTGTGGTTGGTCGATTTGAACCAGCGATCGAAGAAGCTCAAGCTGTGATCGTGGTGGTCATCATGCGCATGCGCGGGATCCGCGGTGCGGGCGTGATGACCGTCCTGTGTGGAATGTCCAGCCATTATCTCACTCCCTTACTTGGACGCGACGTCGACGCCAAGCTTGCGCTGGTCGGTCTGCGCCATCAGCAGGCGGTTGGCGCCGGGCAGATCGCTGCCGGCGGCCGTCAGCCACGCATTATATTGTTCATCGGATACGACGCGGATCGCGATCGGCATATAGGCGTGGTCCTTGCCGCAAAGCTCGGAGCACTGGCCGTAATAGAGGCCTTCCTTCTCGGCGCGGAACCAGGTTTCGTTCAGGCGGCCGGGAACGGCGTCGATCTTGATGCCGAAGGCCGGCATGGCGAAAGCGTGGATCACGTCGGTCGGCGCGGCCGTCACCAGCATGCGCACCGTCTTGTTGACGGGCAGGACCAGCTCGTTGTCCACAGCCAGAAGCCGCGGATAGCGGGCAATGTCCTGCTTGCCGGCCGCTTCGCGATCCTGGTCGCGCAGCAGGTAGCTGTCGAAGGACACCGGCGTTTCGCCGCCCTCATATTCATAGCTCCACAGCCATTGGGTGGCGGTGGCCTTGACCGTCACGTCCGGATTTTCCGGCATGGTCAGCTGCGCATTCAACAGGTTGAAGGACGGAATGGCGATGAACAGAAGAATCAGCACAGGCCCGAGAGTCCAGATGACCTCGATCGCCGTATTGTGGCTGGTGCGCGACGGCACGGGATTGGCGCTGGCGCGGTAGCGCATCACCACCCAGACCAGAAGGGCAAGCACCAGCAGGGTGATCGGCACGATGAACCACAGGGTATAGTGCGAAAACCACTTGATTTCATGCATGATCGGCGTCACCGGCGCCTGAAGGTCCAGCTGCCACGGTATAGGCTGGTCCGCCCCCGCCCCCGAAGCGAAAAGCAGACAGATCGACGCAGCCAAGGCTGCACAGGCTCTGTTCATCACGATAGTCTCTCCCCAATCGTCTGATGCAGATCAGTTTGATCCAGATCAGAACGTCACGCGCATTCCCAAGCTATAGCTTACCGGTTGAACCACAGTTTATCAGTTGTCGCAACATCCGGCCACGGCTTGTCGGGGGTGTCGTCGTGCGGCATTTTTGCGCGTTATCAATTTCCCGTGCGAAATCCCGCCAATTGCCGGGCCCGCGGCCTCCCGCGCCCCGGTGGATGAGATGTGGATGCCGGTCCGCATTTTCGCCGCACTCGCCTGAAATGTGCGTGAGGGCTTTTCATCGGCGCGCCCCGGCGACAAGAATAGTCCGACTGATTCGAAAGACAGAGGTATCCATGCGTTTTCCCACACTGTGCGCCACAGCTTTGGCCGCACTGCTGCCGATTGCCCTCTCCGCGGCACCGGCGCTGGCGCAGGCGCAGCAGCCGGGAGACAGGCCGGGAGACGGGCCGGGAAGCAGGCCGCAGGCCCAGCAATCTCAACCGCTGGCCCAACCGCAATCTCCCGTTCAGGCGCAGCCGCAGGCTCCCCAGCCGACGCAGCGGCCGGCCCAGCCCGAGGCGCGCATTCCCGCGCCCTCCGCCACGCCGCAGCCCGGCAGCCCCGCCCAGCCGGGCACGGTGCGCGCCAGCCATGGCGCCTGGTCGGTCCTCTGCGACAAGCCGGCCGGCTCCACCGTGGAGCAATGCGCTCTGATGCAGAATGTGATCGCCGAGGATCGTCCGGAGGTCGGCCTGTCGGTCGTCGTCCTGAAGACGGCCGATCGCAAGGCGCGCATCCTGCGCATCCTCGCGCCGCTCGGTGTCCTGCTGAAGGACGGCATGGATCTCTTCGTCGACGGCAATAATATCGGCCGCGCCTATTTCACCCGCTGCTTCTCCGAGGGATGCTATGTGGAAGTGGAGATCGACGACGAGCTGATGAAGATATTGCGGGCCGGCAAGCGCGCCGTCTTTGCGCTTCGCGAATCGGTGGACCAGGACCGCGTCGGCATTCCGATCGAACTGGCCGGCTTCACCGACGGGTATGATTCGCTGCCCTGAGCACGTCCTTTTTCGGACCAGCCAAAGCCTTGCTTCGCGGGCAGCCGGAACCTACATCGGCTCGAGCGGCCGGGCGCGTCATGCCACGGCCAGAGGAGCCTGCCAATGACCACCGACCTCATCAACCTGTTCGACTGCGACGAGGACCGCCTGCGCAAGATCCTTGGCGAGGCACTTGCCGGCGCCGATGACGGGGAGCTCTTTCTGGAGCATGCCCAGGCCGAGCAGCTGACCTTCGACAATGGCCGGCTGAAGGGCGGATCCTTCAATACGGATCAGGGCTTTGGCCTGCGCGCCGTGGCCGGCGAGTCCGTCGGCTATGCGCATGCGGGCGAATTGTCCGCCGCGGCCCTGTCACGGGCAGCGGATGCCGTCCAGGCCGTCACCCGCGGCTATTCCGGCTCCTATGCGGCGGCGCCGCAGCGGACAAACAGGCGCCTGTATGGCGACGAGAACCCGATCGGACAGCCTTCCTTCGAAGAAAAGGTCGCGCTGCTCGCCGAGATCGACGCCTATCTGAGGGCCAAGGATCCGAAGGTTCGCCAGGTGACCGCCTCAATCGCCGCCAGCTGGCAGGTCGTCGATATCCTGCGGGCCGATGGCCACCGGGTGCAGGATGTGCGTCCGATGACGCGGATCGGCATTTCCGTTGTGGTGGGCGATGGCGACCGCCAGGAAAGCGGCTCCTTCGGCACCGGCGGGCGGATCGGCTTTGGCGATTTCGTGCGTGCCGGCAATTGGCAGACGGGCGCCGACGAGGCCCTGCGTCAGGCGCTCGTCAATCTCGAGGCGATCGACGCGCCGGCCGGAACAATGGATGTGGTGCTCGGCAATGGCTGGCCGGGCGTGATGCTGCACGAGGCCGTCGGCCATGGGCTGGAGGGCGATTTCAACCGGAAGAAGGTATCCGCCTTTGCCGGGCTGCTCGGTGAAATGGTGGCCGCGCCCGATGTCACCGTGGTGGATGACGGGACGATCGATGCCCGCCGCGGCTCCCTCACCGTCGACGACGAAGGCACGCCATCCGGTTATAATGTTCTGATCGAAAAGGGCAGACTGGTGGGCTATATGCAGGATCGGCAAAATGCCCGGCTGATGGGCATGCAGCCGACCGGCAATGGCCGCCGCCAGGGTTATGCCCATCAGCCCATGCCGCGCATGACCAATACCTATATGCTGTCGGGCGACAAGACGCCGGAGGAGATCATCGCCTCCGTCAAGAAGGGGATCTATGCCGTCTCCTTCGGCGGCGGTCAGGTGGATATCACCTCGGGCAAATTCGTCTTCGGCTGCACGGAAGCCTATCTGATCGAAAACGGCCGGATCGGCCCCGCTATCAAGGGTGCCATGCTGATCGGCAATGGACCGGATGCGATGAAGCGGGTCTCGATGGTCGGCAACGACACCAAGCTGGATACCGGCATCGGCAATTGCGGCAAGGGCGGCCAATGGGTGCCGGTCGGCGTCGGCCAGCCGCATCTCAGGATGGACCAGGTGACGGTGGGCGGCACGAAGGCGTGAGGCAGAGCGTCTTCTCCGGGAAGGGGTAGGCCGTATGCCAGTGCCTCGTTGCCGATCCGGACGGTTACCTCTTGCGACCGTTTCAGGATGTGGGGCAGCGCATGGCGCCTCTCACCAGTCGCGCATCGCCTTGCTTTAATGGAAATTTCAATTACTTTTTCTGCAAGGAGATTTCCAATGGCCTCACTGACTGTCACCGTAAAGGGTCAGGTCACGCTCAAGCGGGATCTGTTGCAACATCTAGGCGTCAGGCCGGGAGAACGGATCGAACTCGAGAAGATGCCGGGCGGAGAACTTCGCGTGACGGCCGCCAAGGCTCAGGGAAGCATCGACAGCTTCATCGGGCGGCATGCCGGCAAGGTGAAGACGCCATTGACGATCGAAGACATGAACGAAATCGCTGCCGCCGGTTGGGCTGGCGAGGAGTGAAGGTTTCGGTCGACACCAATGTTCTGGCCCGTGCCGTGCTGCAGGATGATCCAGTGCAATTCGCCGCAGCTTCGAAATGTCTCAAGGAGGCCTCGCTCATCGCAGTCTCGCTTCCTTGCCTGTGCGAATTGGTCTGGATCCTTCGGCGGGGTGCCAAGCTGTCAAGGGAAGATGTGGCCCGATCGGTCCGCGATCTGTTGGAGACGGGCAATGTCGTCATGAACCGGCCCGCGGTCGAGGCCGGCCTCGCCGTACTGGAAGCAGGCGGTGACTTCGCAGACGGAGCAATCGCCTATGAAGGGCAGTGGCTGGGGGGCGAAACTTTCGTATCGTTCGACAGGAAAGCCGTTGACCTGTTGACGGTGCAGGGCCAGGCCACGCAACTTCTCGCTTGATGCGGTTTCAGGATTTGGGTATCCGGCGTTTTTGAAGGCAAGATCAGATGTCCATGCTGCCCCGCCCGCCGAAAGCCGTCATCTTCGATATGGACGGCCTGCTGCTCGATACCGAAATCCTCTATCGCCAGTCGATCATCGCAGCCGCGCAAGATGCCGGGCTGCCGATCGGCCCCTCGATCTACGAAGGCATGCTCGGCCGCCCCTGGGTCAGCATTGCCGAGCTGCTGCGCGACCATTACGGCCAGGATTTCCAAGCCGATCTCTTCCGCGCCGCCTGGCTTGCCCATTTCGACCGGCTGACGGAGACCGAGCTTCGGCTGAAGCCGGGCGTGGTGGCGCTTCTCGATCTGCTCGACGAACACAAGCTGCCTCGGGCTGTCTGCACCTCGTCTGCGCATTTTCAGGTCGAGCACCATCTCGGCGCACTCGGCATCCTCGACCGCTTCCACCATATCGTCGCCCATGGCGATTATCCGCGCGGCAAACCGGCACCGGATCCGTATCTGGCGGCTGCGGAGCGGCTCGGCATCGCGCCGTCCGATTGCCTGGCGCTGGAAGACAGCTATAACGGCATCCGCAGCGCCGCCTCGGCCGGGATGATGGCGGTGATGGTGCCGGACATGCTTTCGCCGACCGACGAGATCCGGGCGCTCTGCGCCGTGGTGGCGGAGAGCCTTGACCACTGCTGCGCCTTCTTTGGCCAGGAGGTGGCCGCATCGCCGGCTGAGGTTGGGCGCGCCATCAAGGACACCGTGCTCAGACGAAACCAGTGATCATACCCCCCTCTGCCCTGCCGGGCATCTCCCCCTCAAGGGGGGAGATCGGCTCGCGGCGGCGCCTTGCCCCGATCCACCCTGTCGCCTGCCCCGACTCTTCTCCTACTCCCTACTCCCTATTCGCTATTCGCTCCCCCTACTGCCCATTGCCTATTGCCTACTGCCTATTGCCTATTGGCTATTGCCGATTGCCTCCTTCCCCCGCCCGCGGCACCGCCTCTTCAGCAAGGCTTAACCTTCGGCGGGCTAGCGTATTGCAATCGGCTGGTGCGAGGCGCCGGTATCTGAAACAATGCGGTGTGACGACAGAAGCGGGATCGCGGGCGCGCAATGAGCAGACATCTCGATGCCATCTGGCGCCGCGCCATCAAAC
Organism: Rhizobium sp. SSA_523; assembly: GCF_030435705.1. Classification (NCBI taxonomy): domain Bacteria; kingdom Pseudomonadati; phylum Pseudomonadota; class Alphaproteobacteria; order Hyphomicrobiales; family Rhizobiaceae; genus Affinirhizobium; species Affinirhizobium gouqiense. Next base: position 77,612 of record NZ_CP129382.1, on the reverse strand, counting down.
GTGGCCTGATTGCCGGCGGGCTGGAGGCCGCCCATCTCATCTCGCGGCTCGGCCTCTTGCGGCAGCTGCGCGGCGAGGGCGCGATCTTCACCCTCCACCATGTCCGGCCCTTCGAGCGCCATGCGATCGATCCGAACGCGCATCTGGAGGTCACGCCGGACTTTCTGGATCTGGCGCTGACCCGGCTGGCGCGCGACGGCTACGATTTCATTCCGCTGACAGACCTGCCCCGCCGGCTCGCTTCTCCAGAGCCGCGCCGCTTTGCCTGCTTTACCCTGGATGACGGCTATCGCGACAATGCCGATCACGCGCTTGCGGTGTTCGAGCGGCATGGCGCCCCCTTCACCATCTTCGTGACCCCGGGTTTTGCCGATCGCACCCACAGCATCTGGTGGGAAACTCTGGCGGAGCTGCTGAACGCGCAGTCGCGGCTGAGCTTTGATTTCGGCCGGGGCATGGAGGCGATCGAGATTGCGACACCGGCGCAGAAGCTCAATGCCTTCGACCGCTTCTGCCGGTTCATCTGGGACGGCGACGAGGCAGAGGCGGTCGCCGCTCTCGACAGGCTTGCCCGCCAGCACGGCATCGAGCCTCTCGACATCACCGCGCGGCTGACCATGGATGGCGCGCAGTTGCGCGCTCTGTCGCAGCATCCGCTGGCCACGCTCGGCGCCCATACGGTCAGCCACCGGGCTCTCAAGCGTCTCAGCGATGCGGCGGCAAGCGAGGAAATCCTGCGCTCGTCGCAATGGCTGACGGCGCTGACGGGCGCCGCGCCGCGCACCATTGCCTATCCCTATGGCACGCACGATGCCGTGGATGCCCGCGACAAGGCACTGGTGCAGGAGGCCGGTTTCGATCTTGCCGTGACCACCCGGCCCGGCACCATTGCGCCGGCGCTGGCCGAGAGCCATAGCGGGCTTGCCGCCCTGCCCCGCATTTCGCTGAACGGCTATTATCAGAGCGCGCGCTGCGTGGCGGCGCTGGCCTCCGGCATTCCCTTTGCCATCATGCGCGGCTGACGCCGACCGGAAAAGATAGGCAGGCGGCGGAAATCCGGCCGCCGGATCTTGCGGGTCCCGCGCTTCCGGTCAGGGATACATCCTGACCTTTTCCCAGCCATGCCCGTCCGGACCGCGGCGGAATTCCACCCGATCATGCAGGCGGAAGGGACGATCATGCCAGAATTCGATCGATTGCGGCTCGATACGGAAGCCGGACCAATGGGCGGGGCGCGGTATCTCGCCGATGGCATAGCGGGCGGTATATTCGGCGACCGCCTTTTCCAGCGCGAACCGGCCCTCGAGAGGCCGCGACTGTTTCGACGCCCAGGCGCCGATGCGGCTGCCGCGCGGCCTGGAGGCATAATAGGCATCCGCCTCCTCCTCGGAGACGATGCTGACGGGGCCGCGCAGACGCACCTGCCTGCGCAGGGATTTCCAGTGGAAGCACATGGCCGCCTTGCGCTGGCCGAGGATCTCCTGACCCTTCTGGCTTTCGAAATTGGTATAGAAGACGAAGCCGCGTTCGTCGAAACCCTTCAGCAGGACCATGCGCACATTGGGCAGGCCCTCGCCATCCACCGTTGCCAGCGCAACGGCGTTGGCATCATTGACTTCCGAGGCCTCGGCATCCTTCAGCCAGGATGCAAACAGGCCGAAAGGTTCGTTCTCTTGCGTGAAGTCACCAGCTGTTAACCGTTCTTCCGACATATTGACTAAAACGCTCCTGATCTGATCGAATGCAGCCGTAGAACCTTTTCCGGATGGGATGCAAGGTGGCAGTGACCGCAAAGACACAAAACCGCATGAGACTTCGCCTGTCACCTCCGATTCGAATGACGTCCGCGATTTTCCTTGCCGGAAGCCTTGCCGGTAGCCTGGCCGGCTGCACCAGCGGCAGTTTCGACCTGTTCGAGGGCGCCAGCAAGGTGGACCGTTCCATCTCCACCGCCACGGTTGCAAAGCCACGGCAGGAAACCGTCTCCGACCAGGTGACGATCCTCAATGCCGTCACCTCCACCGATCTGATGAAGCTGGGTGATTCGCCGCTTCCCTGGGCCAATACCTCCACCGGAAGCGCCGGCGTCGTTTCCGCCATTCGCGAACAGGCCAAACTCGGCACCACCTGCCGCGATTTCGTGACCACCCGGCATGCCTTCGACGGCATTGCGCAATATACCGGCAGTGCCTGCCTCAACCCGTCGGGCGGCTGGAGCCTCGTCTCCTTCGACCCGCGCTCCTGATGCTTACGTTTCGGTAAGCTTAATCGGATTTTCAGCTTTCGCGTCAAAACATCTTTACCTCCTGGCCCGCTAGCCTGTGTTCCACAAGGCTCGCTCTCCTTCTGGGAACCGCGAGCTGACAATGGGAGTTGATGCGAGGCAGCTTGTCGCCATTCCGGCCAGGCAAGCGCGCTCATTTGACCGGTGGTGTTGATGCGCGATCCTTATTCCATACTCGGTGTGCGACGTGACGCACCCGCAAACGAAATCAAGGCGGCTTGGCGCTCGAAGGCCAAGACGCTGCACCCGGACCACAACCAGGACGATCCTGCGGCGGCCAACCGTTTTGCGGAAGCCGGCCAGGCCTATGAAGTTCTGAAGGATCCCGACCGGCGCCGGCGCTATGACCGCGCGGTGGAAACGCAGCAGACCATTCTGCAGCAGCGCGAGGCCGCAAGGCAGGCGGAAGAGCGGGCGAAAGCCGCCCGCCGCCGGGCGGAAGAGGTGATGGAGGAACTGGCGCGGGCCAATGCCCAGGCGGCCGCCCGCAAGGCGGAAGACGGCCAGTCCCAGCAGCAACAGCAGCAGCAGGGCAATGCCCAGAGCGGCTTCGCCCAGGCCGGCTCTGCCCAGGCTTCCCAGTCCCAGGCTTCCCAGTCCCAGGCTTCCCAGTCCCAGGCAGGCTCCGCTGAAACGCCCGAGGAAATGGTGACCCGGATTTTCGGCGCGACCGCAGAGGCCAAGGCCGCCGGGGCCAAGCTGAACGAGCAGGCGCAGGCAAGATCCGGCGCGCAGACGCGCGACGAGGCGGATCTGGACGAGGCCGGCGCCGGCGGCACGACCCAGCCCAAGCCCACCCCGCCCCTGCCGCTCCAGGCCATCGAATTGATCAGCGCCCTGATGCGGCGGCTGCGCGGCGAAACGCCTCCACCGGAAAAGGCGCCGGATCTTCTGGCGACGGCGAAGGTGACGCTGGCCGACATGCTGGAACTGAGCACCGCCACGATCGCCCTGTCCGATGGCCGCGACGTGCGCATGGCGCTGGAAGCCGGGATGACCGACGGGCAGGAAATCCGCCTGCGTGGCCAGGGCCTCAGACTGCCCGGCATGCAGCGCGGCGATCTGGTGGTGACGCTGAATGTCAAGCGCGACGAGCGCTTTCAGGTCGATGGATACGACCTGCACACGGTCTTGCCGATTTCGCTGGAGGATGCGGTGCTGGGCGGCGAGCATGAGGTGGAAACGCCGGGCGGCCAGGTTCCGATCTCCGTTCCGGCCTGGTCCGGCTCGGATCAGAGCGTGCGGGTTCCCGGCCTCGGCCTCCTGAAGGAGGGCGGCGAAAGAGGCGACCTGATCGTCGAATTGCGGGTTGTCCTCTGGGACAAACCAGACGCCAAAGTAGTCGACCTGATGCGCCATATGCGCCATGGCCTGTTTGTTTGAAGGTTTTGCGACGGTATCCAAAACCGGACGTCTCCGCGCACCCTTTGTTACGGCGCCTTACAGGAGATGATCTTTGTCATGCTTGAACGCAGGGGCGGGCTATGCCATAGGCATCCTTCATTAAAGTCTCAGAGGGATGAGTATGGCTCAGGCATCTGGCCTCATGGCAGGCAAACGTGGCATCATCATGGGTGTTGCGAACAATCGCTCTATCGCCTGGGGAATTGCCAAGGCCATTCATGCTCAAGGCGGCGAAGTGGCCTTCACCTACCAGGGCGATGCCATCAAGAAGCGCGTCGAACCCCTGGCCGCCGAACTGGGCGCCAGCCTGGCCGGCCATTGCGACGTGGCTGACGAAGCCTCGATCGACGCCGTCTTTGCCGAAATCGAGCAACGCTGGGGCAAGATCGACTTCATCGTGCATGCGATCGGCTTTTCCGACAAGGACGAACTGACCGGCCGCTATGTCGATACGACGGCGGAAAACTTCGCCAAGACCATGCAGATCTCCGTCTATTCCTTCACCTCGGTGGCGCGCCGGGCGGAAAAGCTGATGACGGATGGCGGCTCCATGCTGACGCTGACCTATTACGGCGCCGAAAAGGTCATGCCCAATTATAATGTCATGGGCGTTGCCAAGGCGGCACTCGAAGCCAGCGTCAAATATCTGGCGGTCGATCTCGGCCCGAAGAATATCCGCGTCAATGCCATTTCCGCCGGCCCGATCAAGACGCTCGCCGCATCGGGCATTGGCGATTTCCGCTACATCCTGAAGTGGAACGAATATAACGCGCCGCTGCGCCGCACGGTAACGATCGAGGAAGTGGGCGATGTCGGCCTCTACATGCTGTCGGATCTGTCGCGCTCGGTGACGGGTGAAGTGCATCATGCCGATAGCGGCTACCATGTGATCGGCATGAAGGCCGTCGACGCTCCGGATATTTCCGTCGTCAAGGATTGACTGGAAACCCTTTGATCTCGAAGGCAGCGCCGTGCTCATCTACATGATCCGCCACGGGCAGACCGACTGGAATGCCGAAGGCAGGCTTCAGGGCCAGAAGGATATCGGTCTCAACGAGACGGGACGCGCCCAGGCGCGCCATAACGGCAGGACCCTGGCGCTGCTTTTGGGCGAAGAGGTTGCGCAGTACGACTTCGTCGCCTCCCCCCTCTCCCGCACACGCGAAACCATGCAGCTGGCGCGCCAGGAAATGGGGCTGGATCCTGCCTCCTACCGCACCGATGCGCGGCTGGTCGAACTCTCCTTCGGCGATTGGGAGGGCCAGACCCTGGACGATATCCGCGCCGTCGCGCCGGAGCGCGTGAAGATGCGCTCCCGCCAGAAATGGGGCTTCATCCCGCCCGGCATCGACGCGGAAAGCTATGAAATCCTCTCCTGGCGGGTCGGCGCCTGGCTGCAATCGGTCACGCAGCCGACGGTCTGCGTCAGCCATGGCGGCGTCATTCGCTCGGTGCTGAAGCTTGTCGGCGGCTGGGATGAAATGGAGGCTGCGCGCTGCGACATTCCGCAGGATCGCGTTCTCATCATCGATCGCGATGCCGGTCGCGCCGATTGGTATACGGACGCGTCGGCCTAGGGTCTGCTCTATTGGATGACCTGCAGGTCGTCCACAACGCGGTTGCCATCCACCATGGTGAAGAAGACGACGACCTTCACCCCGGCCTGCAACCCGTCGAAATTGAATTCCTCGGGTACCTTGTAGACCTTGCCATCATCGAGGGTAAGGCTCAGCTTCTTGGTGTCGACAGCCTTGATCGTGGCCTCGACATCCATGCTCTGCGCCAGACCCGAAAGTGGCGACAGAATGCTGGCGGCGGTCAGCAGGGCGGCAAGGAAGAGGCGCATGGTGAGAACTCTCATGATTCAGGCTGATGGCGTTCGGACCTCTTGATGTCGTGCGAATGTGGCAAAATTTGCCCGCGCTGATGGCCATTCAAAGTGCTGATCCTTTCTCTCCACATGATGTGCCTGCCCTTCCTTTCCCGCGTCTCCTGCATGCTGAGCTGCAGGCACTCTCCGGAAGCGCTTTTGCATGTCATCAGGCCGGCTTCAGCCAGCGCCTGGCACCGATGCTTTCAACCGTTCCGCGCCACCGTTCGAAGGCCGGTCTGCGCCCTGGTCTGCGGCTCCATCTGCCGCTTCCGACAGTGTTTCTCATTGCCGATAATCTGGGGGCCATATGATTTTGTCTACCACTTTATTACATAGTCCTTGCAATAGGATGTTAACTTCGCAGTCCTAGTTTCACCAGCATCGGGGAAGAATTCACGAAGGTTTTCAGCTGTTGCTTTCCAGGCTTTCTACTGTCTTGACCTTCAGGCGGTCGCTCTCCGGCTACCGGCGCCCGATTGCGATCGCCGCGGTCATTGCACTTGCGGTCGCCGCCATTGCCGTCGCGGTGGATTATCAGCGCGTCAGGGCGCATCAGCTGCAGCTGCGCAGCTGGGCCGAAGCCAGCATGAATGCGATGATGACGCAATTGGTGCAGCAGCTGGATACGCAGATGCTGGAGGCCGACACGCTGTCCCACCTCCTGACGCATGAGGGTGCGCAAAGCGCGGGGTTCACGCGCAGGACGGCAGACCTTTTCAAGCGCAATCCGGCCGTTATCGGCGTGGCCCTTTCACAAGGCGATGTGCTGGCCAATCTCATCCTGCCCGATAAGAGCATCGGGGATGGCCGCACGAGGCTTTCCGGCAGGATCGATGGCCTGGATCTCGATGGCCTGGCGCAACGCCTCCAAACCTCCCTGACCGCCGATCGCGGCGTTGCTTTCGGGCAGATGGACGAGAGCGTCGTCTTTCTGGTCGTGCCGGTGGAAGAAGAGACCGTCAGCGGGGGCCGGCTTGTCCTGCTGATCGACCTTGAGCGGATGATGGCAAAGGCGGGGATCAATATCTCCACATCGCAGATCAGTCTGCAGGAAACCGTCGGTGCCGGCTGGATGCATGTGGCGATCCACCATCTGGACGGATCGGGCAAGACGCGCCTGACAGGCGCCGATCTCAGCGATCTTTCGCCGCTCGTGTCCGCCATTCCGCTCGCCGGCAGCGCCTTCGAGGTGTCTGCGGTCCCGAGCGACGGCTGGAATGCGCTGCCGCAGGATCAGGCCTCTTTCCGGCTGATGCTGATCCCCGCCGGCATCGCCCTCATCGTTCCGATGTTCATCGCCAGCCTGCTGGTCGGCGAGCGCAACCGGCACATCGCGCTCCTGATGTCGCGCGAGGCCAATCTGACGGAGCTTTCGCAGCGCTTCAACCTGGCGATGGAAACATCCAATATCGGCATCTGGGAGGTGAAGGACGACAATCACCTGATCTGGGATGGCCGGGCGGCCAGCCTGCACGGCCTGACGCCGGAAAGCTGCGAAAGCCGGCTCGACGAATGGCTGACCGCCGTTCACCCCGACGACATCAATGCGGCGGAAGCGCATTTCTTCACCTGCATCTGTTCCTCGCTGCCCTGTACCCAGACCTATCGGGTGCGCCTGGCAGACGGCACGATCCGCTATCTGCGCTCGGCCGGCGCCAATTATCGCAGCGCCGACGGCAGCACGCGCACCACCGGCATTGTCTGGGATGTCAGTTCCGACATGATGGTCAACGAGACCCTGCGCCACGCCAAGGAAGATGGCGACATCAAGAATGCGGAATTGCAGCTGGCGCTGGAGGAGCTGTCGCGCCGCGAACAGGAACTGGAAGAATTGTCCAGCCGCCTCGACCTGGCGCTTGCCTCCAATAATTGCGGCATCTGGGAGACCAATCAGGAGACCGCCGTGGAGGTCTGGGACGCCCGCATGTGCCAGCTCTACAATATCCCCTATACGAACGGCCGGATGACCCGGGAAGCCTGGCTGTCGCTCGTCCATCCGGAGGATCGCGCCCTGGCCACCGAAATCCTGCCGAATTTCCCCCGCGGCATTCGCGAGACGCTGACGGTGCGCGTGCCGCAGGCCGATGGCAGCATTCGCTGGGTCCGCTCCTTCGGCCAGGGCCACGAAATGCGCGACGGCTCCAAGAAGATCGTCGGCATTGCCTTCGACGTCACCGACGATATGCGCCTGACGCAGAAGATGCAGGCGGCGCGGCACGAGGCGGAAGCCAAGAATATCGAACTCGAAATGGCGCTTGACGAGCTTTCCAACCGGGAACAGGAGCTGGAGGAGCTGACGACCAGGCTCAACCTGGCGCTGGCCTCCTATAATTGCGGCATATGGGAAAGCAATCCGACCAGCGGCACCGAAGTCTGGGATGCGCGCATGTGCCAGCTCTACGGCGTTGCCTATGGCGACGGCGTGATCCCTTCGGCGCAATGGCTGGAGATGATCCATCCGGACGACCGCCAGATGGCCCGCCGGATTTCGCCCAAGCTGCCGGTATCGATGAAGGAGACGCTGACGGTGCGCGTCCCGCAGCCGGATGGCAGCATCCGCTATGTCCGCTCCATCGGCAAGGCGCATGTCATGCGCGAAGGCCAGGTGAAGATCGTCGGCATCGCCTTCGACGTCACCGAAGACGTGCAGATGACGCAGAAGCTGGAGGCCGCCAAGCAGGAGGCCGAAGCCAAGGCGATGGAGCTGGAGACAGCCCGCCAGAGGATCGAGCACAATGCGCTGCACGATCCGCTGACGGCGCTTGCCAACCGCCGCAAGCTCGATCTGGAACTGGATGCGCTGTCCGCCGACAACCAGGGCAAGCGCACGCAGGCCTCCATCCTGCATCTCGACCTCGACCGCTTCAAGCAGATCAACGATACGCTGGGGCATGCGGCGGGCGATGCCATGCTCATCCACACGGCGCAGATCCTGCGGCGCAACGTGCCGGCCAATGCCCTCGTGGCCCGCATTGGCGGCGATGAATTCGTCATCCTGCTGAATTCCCTGTCGGATCAGAGCGAGGTCGCCGAACTGGCGAACCGGATCATCTCGGAAGTCCGCCAGCCGATGGATTTCGAAGGATTTTCATGCCGCTGCGGGGTGTCGATCGGCATTGCCCAGGCCAATGGCAGCCATGTCGATGCCCGCCGCATGCTCGTCAATGCCGATATCGCGCTCTACCGCGCCAAGGCCAAGGGGCGCAATTGCTACGAATTCTTCACGCAGGACCTGCAGGCGGAGATCATCACCCAGAAACGCACGGCGGACGAGATCCTGAGCGGCATCGAAAACGGCGAATTCATCACCTGGTACCAGCCGCAATTCTGCGCCGATACGCGCGAACTGGTGGGCGTGGAGGCGCTGGTGCGCTGGCAGCACCCCTATCGCGGGCTTGTAACGCCGGACTTCTTCCTGCCGATCGCCGAGGAGCTGAACGTCTCGGCGGTGCTGGACCAGATGGTTCTCGAACAGGTGCTGAAGGACCAGATGCGCTGGGCGGCCAGCGGCATCACAGTCCCGCGCGTCTCGGTCAACGTCTCCTCCAAGCGGCTGCGCGACGAAAACCTCGTCTCGACGCTGGAGACCCTGGCGATATCGCCCGGCCAGATCGCCTTCGAACTGGTGGAATCGATCTTCCTCGACGAGAGCGATGATCTGGTCACCTATAATCTGGAGCGCATCAAGGCGCTGGGCATCGATATCGAAATCGATGATTTCGGCACGGGTCATACCTCGATTGTCAGCCTTTTGAAGCTGAAGCCGAAGCGCCTGAAGATCGACCGGCAGCTCGTCATGCCGATCCTGTCGGCGCCGCAGGAGCGTTCGCTGGTGCGCTCGATCATCGAGATCGCCAAATCGCTCGGCGTGGAAACGGTGGCCGAAGGCGTCGAGACGATGGAACATGCCGCCATGCTGCGCAGCCTTGGCTGCGACATGCTGCAGGGCTATGCCTTTGCGCGGCCCATTCCCTTTGCGGAATTTTCCGCCCGCGCCCGCAGCGGCTTCAGCCGGGTGGCCTGACCGCCTGCCCGGCCGACGGCTGCGGCGGCCGACCGGCTGCGCCATGCCGCCGGCCAATGCGAGTCTGCTTCGTTTCCGCCGGCTTGGTTATTATCAGCGGGTTCTGCGGGAAAAAGCGTTTACACCCTTCGCCATCCGGCTTTATGAGAGAGCCGTTCCACGTCTTTACGCCGTCATGGGTCTGCCATGACGATGTCCGCTCAACGGTCAGGGTCTCATGTCGCACAATTCCTTCGGTCATCTCTTTCGCGTCACCACCTGGGGGGAAAGCCATGGCCCGGCGCTTGGCTGCGTGATCGACGGCTGCCCTCCGGGACTGACTTTCACTGCGGCCGAGATCCAGTCCTATATGGACAAGCGCAAGCCGGGTCAGTCGCGCTTTGTCACCCAGCGGCGCGAAGAGGATATCGTGAAAGTCCTCTCCGGCGTCATGCTGGCGGAGGATGGCGTCACCATGACGACGACCGGAACGCCGATCTCCATGCTGATCGAGAATACCGACCAGCGCTCCAAGGATTACGGCGAGATCGCGCGGCGTTACCGTCCGGGCCATGCCGATTATGCCTATGACCTGAAATACGGCATTCGCGATTACCGTGGCGGCGGGCGCTCCTCTGCGCGCGAGACCGCCGCGCGCGTTGCCGCCGGCGCCATTGCCCGCAAAGTGGTTCCGGGCGTCACCATTCGCGGGGCTTTGGTGCAGATCGGCCGGCACAAGATCAATCGCGGCAACTGGGACTGGAACCAGATCGACCAGAACCCCTTCTTCTGCCCGGATCCGGAGATGGTGCCGGTCTGGGAAGCCTATCTGGACGAGATCCGCAAGGCCGGCTCCTCGATCGGCGCGGTGATCGAGGTGGTGGCGGACAATGTTCCGGCCGGTCTCGGCGCGCCGATCTATGGCAAGCTCGATCAGGATATCGCCTCGCTGCTGATGTCGATCAACGCCGTCAAGGGCGTCGAAATCGGCGAAGGCTTCGCTGCCGCCGAATTGTCGGGCGAGGAGAATGCCGATGAGATGCGCATGGGCAATGATGGCCGGCCCTTCTTCTTGTCCAACCATTCCGGCGGCGTGCTGGGCGGCATTTCCACCGGCCAGCCGCTGGTGGCGCGATTTGCGGTGAAGCCGACCTCGTCCATCCTGACGGAGCGTCAATCGATCGATGCGGACGGCAACAATGTCGAGGTGCGTACCAAGGGTCGCCACGACCCCTGTGTGGGCATTCGCGCCGCACCGATCGGCGAGGCCATGATCGCCTGCGCGCTGGCCGACCATTATCTGCGCGATCGCGGCCAGACCGGCCGCCTCTCGGGTCACCCGGACAGGGGATGACAGGCCCCGCTTCAGCCCGCCTGCCTTGAGAAGCGCAATTCGATCGGACTGGATCGGATCGGCGCTCTCACTTTCCGCGTTCCAAGGATCGTCTTTTTAGCCTCGCGTCACGCGCGTCGGATCACGCGCTATTTGGCGATGACCATCGACATGCCGACCGAGCGCGGCGCCGTTTCGCGGAAGCCGAACTGCGCATAGAGGCGGTTGGCGGGGACATCGGCGATCAGGCTGACATAGGCGGTGGCCGGCACCGTATCCTGAAGATGGGCGACGAGCGCCGCCATGATGGCCTTGCCGAGCCCCTTGCCCTGATGGTCCGGCAGGACGGCAATATCGGTGATCTGGAAGAAGCAGCCGCCATCGCCGATGATGCGGCCCATGCCGACAATATCTTCGCCGATCCTGATCCTGACGCCGAAAAACGTGCCCTTCAGCCCGCGTTCCGCCGCCTCGCGGGAAAAGGGGGTGAGGCCGGCGGCCTTGCGCAGGTGAAGATAATCCTCGATCGCCGGAAATTGCGCGTCCAGCTGGTATTCGCCTTGGGGCATGAGCATCCTTTCGGCCGATCGACGGCCCTTGTTGTCACAGCCGGTGCCGGAGCGTGATCAGCCGCGCCAATCCGGCAGGAATTCTATTCTCTCCACGCCTGTGAACCGGGCCAGGCGCTGCAGCTCCGCCTCCAGCCGGGCCTGCCGGGCCGCACTGTCGCGCACCCCCTTTTCCCACCAGAGACGCTTGACCACCAGCGCGCCCGCCCGCCGATCCGCCTTCATGTCGATACGGCCGACCATGCGCTCGCCTTCCAGGAGCGGAAAGACGTAATAGCCATATTGCCGCTTCGGCTCCGGCACGAAAACCTCGATGCGATAGGAGAAGCCGAAGAGGCGTTCCGCCCGGTCGCGGTCGCGCAGCAAGGGGTCGAAGGGGCTCAAGACCCGCAGCCGCGCGGGCGGCTCCGGCACATCGTGGAGGCTTGCGAGCTGATCGGCCAGCGCGAAGGAGGGACGCAGGCGACCATCCGCCGTCTGCAGCGTGACCTCTTCCAGGGCGTCGCGATTGCGGATCACCCACTCCTTCGCCTCCTTGGGGGAAATGAGGTCGAAGAAAGCGGCGATCTCGCCCGAGGTGGCAAAACCGAGCCGCGCCAGCGCTGCCCGGCAGGCCCAGTCGACAAAGGCGGCCTCGTCGACTTCGGCGGCAAAATGGTCCGCCGGAATCACGCGCTCCGACAGATCGTAGACCTTCTGGAAGTTTTCCCGCCGGGTGATGGAAAGCTTGCCCGTGTGCCAGAGAAATTCCAGCGCCGTCTTGGACGGGTGCCAGTTCCACCAGCCGCCGGATTTGTGATCCTCCTCCTTCACCTCGCGCGCCAGGACCGGACCGGTATCGCAGATGCGGCGATAGGTCTGCGCGATCGCCGCTTCGTAATCACGTCCCTGCCAGAGCGCCCAGCGGGCACGGATCCGCTCTTCGCGGCGAATGAAACGGTGTTTCCAGTAGGGAAAGAAGGCGGAAGGGATGACCGCCGCATCATGCGTCCAATGTTCGAACAGGCTTCGATCCGTCTCCAGAAGCGCGGCAAGATCCTCGCGGCGATAGGTCTGGTTCCTGGAAAACAGGATCTGGTGATGGGCCCGTTCGACCGTCTGGATACTGTCCACCTGGACGAAGCCCAGCGTCTCGATGAGCTCCAGCAATCCCTGCCGGCCCAGCAGCCGATTGGGTGCCCGGGAAAGGCCCTGGCGGTCGAGAAAAATGTGCCGGGCCAGCCGGTTGTCGATCGGATTCGTCATATCCTGAAGCTAGCCAATGTTCCTATTTTGTTCAATCGCCTTCTGTGCCGTTTGGTGGCGTGGCGCAGAGTTTCCCTTCTGCCCGGCAGCGGGTATAGAGGCGCAGGTGAACCTTGCTTCATGAAAGAGCGGATGACAGGCCTTGCATATCGTCTTCGATAGAGCGGAACTGAGATATGGCGAACGGGTTGCGCTCCATCCCCTGTCGCTCGACCTTTGCGAAAGCCGGATCGGCGTGATCGGGCTGAACGGTTCGGGCAAGACGAGCTTCGCGCGCCTGGTCAACGGGCTTGCCAAGCCGAGCAGCGGCCGTGTGACGCTGGACGGGCTGGACACGGTGGACGATGCGCAGGCGGTCATGGCGGCGACGGGCTTCATCTTCCAGAATCCCGGGCACCAGATCATCCTGCCGATCATTCGCGACGATATCGCGCTTGGCCCGAAAAGCCGCGGATTGTCGAAGGAGGCGGTGACGGCCGCCGTGGATGCGGTGCTGGCCCGTTTCGACATCGCCGCGCTGGCGGACCGGCGGCCGCACGAATTGTCGGGCGGGCAGTTGCAGCTGGCGGCCCTTGCCGCCGTGGTGGTGACGCAGCCGAAGCTCATCCTGTTCGACGAGCCGACCAACCAGCTGGACCTGAAGAACCGGGCTCTGGTGAAAGCCACCCTGGAGGGGCTGGAGGAGCAGGCGATCGTCATCAGCCATGATCTCGACCTGGTGCAGGGTTTTGCGCGCGTGCTTGTGTTTCACGAGGGAGCGCTTGCCTTTGACGGCCATGGCGCGGCAGCCGTTCAACGCTACGCCGAGATCGCCGCATGCTGAACAGCCTGCATGTCCAGGGTCAAAGCCGCCTGCACCGCATGCCCGCTGCCGCAAAGCTTGTTGGCCTGGCCATCGCAAGCTTTCTCCTCGTCTTCGTCGATAATCCCCTTGTTCTGGCGGCGGCGCTGAGCCTGGCCGTTCTCGTCTACGCGCAGACCGGCCTTGGCCTGCGCGAGGGCGTTTGCCGGCTGCGGCCGGTGCTGGCGACCATCATCCTGTTCGGCGCGATCAACCTCGTGCTCGTCTCGCCGCAGGTGGCGCTATCCACGAGCCTGCGCCTGCTGTGCATCCTGGTCCTGGCGGGCGCGGTAACGGCCACGACCTCGATCGCCGCTTTCATGGAGGTCCTGACGCGCCTCCTGCTGCCGCTCGAGCGGCTGGGCCTGCTGCGGGCTGCCGATGCCGGGCTGGCGGTGGGCATGGTGCTGCGCTTCGTGCCGGATATCCTGGCTCGCTACGCCGTGCTGAAGGAGGCGCATCAGGCCCGCGGCGTGCCGGTCAAGATCCACCGCATGCTCGGGCCGCTCATCATCTCCACGCTCCGCGATGCCGATACGATCGCGACGGCGATTGACGCCCGCGGAATTCGCCGCCAATAGGATTGCTAGATTTTTCCCGATGCCGGTCCGGCCCCTGTTGTTTGGAGATTTTCATGACGACCCGCGATCTCGTGCTTGCCGCCCTTTTCACCGCCATCATTGTCGTGCTCGGCCTCATTCCGCCCGTTCCCCTTCCCTGGCTGCCGGTGCCGATCACCGCGCAGTCCATGGGTGTCATGCTGGCCGGCTGCATTATCGGCGCGAAGCGCGGCGCTCTGGCCTATGCCCTCCTGGTGGTGCTGGTGGCGATCGGCCTGCCGGTCCTGTCCGGCGGACGGGGCGGGCTTGGCCTGCTGATGGGCCCGACGGCCGGCTATATTTTCGGCTGGATCGTCGGCGCTGCCGTGACCGGACTTCTGGCGGAACGGCTGGTGGCCGAGCGCCAATCGGCGGTGCGGCAAATGGCGGGCTTTTTCCTGGCCAGCGCAATCGGCGGCATCCTGACCGTCTATGCGCTGGGCATTCCGGTCGTCTGGCTGGTGGCCGGCACGCCGCTCGACACGGTGGCCATGGGGTCGCTCGCCTTCCTTCCCGCAGATCTGCTGAAGGCGGCGATCGCGACGCTCGCCGCAAGGGCGGTGATCATCGGCTATCCGCTCCTGCCGCACAGGGTTTGAGGCATCCGGGCGTGAGGCATCCGGACGCGGCGTAGCCGAAGGCCGCTTCCCCCGCCGGTCACTCCAGATTGCGATACAGCCAGTCGCGGAGGTCCTCCTGCAGCGGCACCGGTTCGCCGCTTTCGGCGTGACAGGCGGTCCAGACGATCTCCGCCTCGGCGGCCAGCTGGCGATCCGTGCCCGCGACCCGATACATGGAAATCGTGAAGCCGGCCGTCTTGCCGCCGATCTTTGAGACGCGCACCTCGGCCTCGACCCGATCGCCTTTCTGCAGCGGCTTGTGCAGATGACAGCCGACCTTGGTCACGCAGAAGACCGGATCGCCCGCCTCATGAGCCCGCCCTGCCCAGAAGGCGGCGAGCGCCTCCTGCGCATAGGCGATATAGGCAAAGCTGTGCATCGTGCCGCCAGGGCCGATATCGCGCATCGGCACGGTGAAGCCATAGGCGGTCTCCTTCGTCACATTCGCCTCGCTGTCGTTTTGCCTGCCGTCATAGTGCTTGCCCCCATGCTGCCATCCGCTCCTCTTGGTGCTCCTCACCCTCCATTAAAGACGAGACCGGCCGCGGGAACAAGCCGCCCCTTCCGCGATAGAGCGTGCAAAACAAACACTATGGGCAAGGCCTGCAAAAACAAACCGGCAGGCGGAGCGCGCGAAACAAGCAATGCGGGCGGGCCGTGAAACACAAAGAGAGTGCGCAGGGCGCGCAAATGGCCGGGATTGCTTGCGATCGCGCTGCAATCTCTTGAAATATGCCGGGTCTTGCGCCATGT
The DNA here is from genome assembly GCF_030435705.1 of Rhizobium sp. SSA_523. NCBI lineage: Bacteria > Pseudomonadati > Pseudomonadota > Alphaproteobacteria > Hyphomicrobiales > Rhizobiaceae > Affinirhizobium > Affinirhizobium gouqiense. Next base: position 62,088 of record NZ_CP129382.1, on the reverse strand, counting down.
CGGCATGACCTCACAGGAGCCTCATCGCCATGACCACCCGCCTTTACGAACATGAGATCTTCCTGGAGCACAATACGCCGGAGGGTCATCCGGAACGGGCGGACCGGCTGCGCTCGCTGTCCCTGGCGCTGACCCATCCGAATTTCTCGCCGCTCGACCGCAAACCGGCGCCGCAGGCCAATGAAGATGCCGTGCTGCTGGCGCATCCGGAGAGCCATCTCCTGTCGGTCATGCGCGAGATCCCGGAAGAAGAGGACCGCATCCGCCAGATCGAAGCCGACACCCATGTCAGCGCCAAGAGCCTGCAGGCCGCGCTGACCGGCATTGGCGGCGCCATGGCAGCCGTTGACGATGTGATGACGGGACAAATCGACAATGCCTTCGTGGCCTCGCGCCCGCCGGGCCATCATGCGGAAAAGTCAAAGGCCATGGGCTTTTGCCTGTTCAACAATGTGGCGATTGCCGCCCGCCATGCGCAGAAGGTGCATGGCGTGGAACGGGTGGCGATCGTCGACTGGGACGTGCACCACGGCAATGGCACGCAGGATATCTTCTGGGACGATCCTTCCGTCCTCTTCTGCTCCACTCACCAGATGCCGCTTTACCCCTGGACCGGCGAGAAGGGGGAGACCGGCGCCCATCGCAACATCGTCAACGCGCCTCTGGAAAGCAATTCCGCCAGCGAGCACTTCCGCGACGCCTTTTCCTCCCGCGTGCTGCCGGCGTTGCACGAATTCCGGCCCGACTTCATTCTGATCTCGGCGGGCTTCGATGCGCATCATCGCGATCCGCTGGCGCAGATCAATCTGGTCGGCGACGACTTCGACTGGGCGACCGGCCGGATCATGGAAATCGCCGGGAAATACGCCGGCAACCGGGTCGTCAGCCTGCTGGAAGGCGGCTATGATCTGGAGGGTCTGGCCGAATCGGCCGGCCTGCATATCCTCAGACTGATGAAAGGCTAACAATGGCAGAGAGCGCGACAGCCCCGGATGTCAGCGGCTACAGCTTCGAGAAGGCGGTGGCGGAACTGGAAACGATCGTGGCGCGGCTGGAACGCGGCGATGTGGCGCTGGATGAATCAATCTCCATCTACGAGCGTGGCGAAGCCTTGAAGAAGCATTGCGAGACCCTGCTTTCGGCCGCCGAAAACCGGATCGAGAAAATCCGCCTGGACCGCAGCGGCAAGCCGCAGGCGGTCGAGCCGCTGGATGGCGAATAAGAGCAGATCTCAATGACAGGAACCGGGGGGGTCCGGCATGGCCCGCAGCCAGCCACCCCGTGAGGAACCAATGCCGTGCCCGGACGTTGAGCGGGCATGGCAAAAGACACCGGACAAAAAGCCCGCAGCGGCATGATCACCTTCGTTCTGACCATCTTCGTCATCGCGCTCGTGCTGGCGGCGATCTACATGTTCGGCTTCACGCCCGGCGAGACGAACTGATCGCGGGATAGGGAAGAGGCGGCGGCCGCCCCCGTCCGTCAGACCCCCCGTCCGCCCGGATCACGCGCGCCATTCCGTCAGGACCACGCCCCCCGTCAATATCCCAGGCGCAGCGTGCCCGATCCTACCACGCCATTGCAGCGGCACGAGCCGCCGACGCGACCCGCCTGCGCCCGGCAGACATTGGGCTGGTTCTGCTGCGCGCTATCGGGCGCCGGAACCACGCAGACATAGCGCTGTCGGGGTCTTTCGCCATTATTGGTGTCGACGCGGGTATTGGGCCCGGATGTCTGTGCGGCGGCGGCGGCAGCCGTCAGCAGCAGCAGTGCCAGGCCGGTCATCAATCTTGTCATGCCGAATCTCCCTCTGGCGCCGCGGCAAAGGCGAAAGGCACGGCGCCTCACGCTCCGGTGCTTTCTTTCATTCGTGTCCGGTCCGCGCAGGATCGACGGCACGAAACTGCGCGGCTCTCAGACCATCGGCCCGAACATCTTAACAAAGCCTGAAAGTGTCCCAGCCCCGGCTTCGGCAAGGGCCGCCATCCGCGCCGTCAGCCGGCCTATTTGCGCTTCAGGAAGGCCTCGAAGGCGGACCGCGCTTCCGCGCTGCGCATCTGGGCCGAAAAATGCACCATTTCGGCATCGATGCGCGACAGGATCTCTTCGCTATCGCCGCGGATCAGGTTGCGGGCGATCTTCATGGCGCCGGCCGGCTTTGCAGCAAGGGCGGCAGCAAGTTTCAGCGTTTCGGCCTCCACCTCTTCCGGCGCGACGACCTTCCAGATCAACCCCGCCTCGCGCGCCGCCTCGGCGGAAAATCCCTCCCCTGCCGCCAGAAGGGCAAAGGCGCGCTGATGGCCCATCACCCGTGGCACGATCAGGCTGGAGGCCGCCTCCGGCACCAGAGCCAGATCGACGAAAGGCGTTCTGAAGAGGCTCCGCGTCGAGGCGATCGTCATGTCGCAATGCAGATGGATCGTCGTGCCGATTCCGATCGCAAGGCCATCCACGCCGGAAACGAGCGGCTTGCCATAACTGGCGAGCACTTTCAGGAAATCGACGGCGGCCGGCGGCTCCGCGCTGCCCGACATGGCATAGGAGAGGAAATCCGCCATGTCGTTTCCGGCGGAGAAACAGCCTTCTGTGCCAAGAAAGGCAACGGCGCGGATGGCCGCATCCTGCCCCGCCTCGTGCAGCCCGGCCACCATTCTCCGGTACATGTCGGCAGTGATGGCATTCTTCTTGTCGGGGCGGTTGAACCGGATGACAGCCACGCCCGCATGGGCCTCAGGGCGTTCGATCAGGATATGGTCGGTCATGAATTTGTCCTTGTTCACGCTGGTCCCGTCGCGGGGCAGAAGCCAAGAAGTCCCCCTCTGGCCTGCCGGCCACCTCCCCCGCAAGGGGGAGGTCTGAGGAGGATTTTCAAGCAAACAAAGCCCGCGCCGCCGCCAGGCTTTCCGCACCATTGACGACGCGATCTTTCAGCGCCGCCGTTTCGGCAAGCATGTTCTCCGCAGCGAAACGGCACAGAACCAGGCGCTCCGCCTGGCCATGCTCCGCATCGGCAAGCGCGCCCTTGGCGAGATAGGCGCCGGTGAGCGCCAGGCCGAACAGGCGCTGATAGGGCGTCGCACCGGCAAGCGCGGCCTCGGCCTGACCTTCGCCGAGACGGGCGAGAAGCCAATCCGTCGCCTCTTCCAGATCGGCAAGGCTTGCCGCAAGGCGATCCGCCGTCTGGCCGAAGCCGTCCTGATTGGAGGCCCGCACCTCACCGGCGATCGCCTTCAGTTCGGCAATGAAGCCGCGCACCTGGTCGCCGCCGGAGAGCGGCAGCTTGCGCGTCACCAGATCGGCCGCCTGGATGCCGTTGGTGCCTTCGTAGATCGGCGCGATCCGGGAATCACGCCAGAGACGCGCGGCACCGGTTTCCTCGACATAGCCCATGCCGCCATGCACCTGGATGCCGAGCGAGGCGACGTCGACGCCCGCATCGGTGGCGAAGCTCTTGGCAATCGGCGTCAGGAGCGCGGCCCGCTCGGAAAAATGGCGCGCCTCATCGCCGTCTGCAGCATGGGCCATATCGGTGGCGTGGGCGCAGGCATAGCAGATGGCGCGCGCGCCTTGCGTCAGCGCCTTCATCGTCACCAGCATGCGGGCGACATCCGGATGCTCGATGATCGGCGACATGCCCGATCCCGACCAGCCGGGCGCCTTGCCCTGGGTGCGTTCCTTCGCATACTGGATTGCCTTCTGGGTGGCAGCCTCGCAAATGGCGACGCCCTGCATGCCGACGGCAAGCCTTGCATTGTTCATCATGGTGAACATGCAGGCCAGACCCTTGTTCTCCTCGCCCACCAGATAGCCGACAGCCCCCGGCTCATCGCCGAAATGGCCGTCGCCATAGATCATGGTGCAGGTCGGCGAGCCATGAATGCCGATCTTGTGCTCGATGGAATGGCAGTGCAGGTCGTTGCGGGGCCCGAGCGAGCCATCGTCATTCACCAGGAATTTCGGCACGAGGAACAGGGAAATGCCACGTGTGCCGGCCGGCGCATCCGGCAGGCGGGCCAGCACCAGATGCACGATATTGTCGGTGATGTCGTGCTCGCCCCAGGTGATGTAGATCTTCTGGCCGAAGAGGCGATAGGTGCCGTCGTCGCGGCGTTCCGCGCGCGTCTTCATCACGCCGAGATCGGAGCCGGCATGCGGTTCCGTCAGGTTCATCGTCCCGGTCCATTCACCGGATACCATTTTGGGCAGATAGCGGTTCTTCAAGGCCTCCGAACCATGCGCCGTGACGGCGTCGACGGCGCCCATGGTCAGCGTCGGGCCCAGCGCAAAGGCCATGGAACCGGCATTCCACATTTCCAGCGCCGCGACATTGAGCATATGCGGCAGGCCCTGGCCGCCGAAATCGGGCGCGGCCGTCAGCGAATTCCAGCCGCCTTCGGCCCAATGGCGATAGAGCTTGTCCCAGCCCTCCGGCACGATGACCTTGCCATCCACCAGCCTGGCGCCCTGGCGGTCGCCGATCTCGGCCAGCGGCGCGACTTCTTCCGTGGCGAAGCGGCCCGCTTCGGACAGAATGGCATCCACCAGATCCTCGCTGAGATCGCCCAGCCGGCCATCGGCAATGGCGGGCGACAATCCCGCCACGTGCTTCAGCGTGAATGCAATCTCTTCCACCGGCGCTCTGTACATGGCATGCTCCTCCGCAATCGCTTGTACCGATATCAAGTCCCTTGATCCGCCTCGGCAAAGGTCCCGACCTTGGTCCGGGACGCGCACCGCTATCGGCCGCAAGACCTCCTCTGATCGCCGGCTCCCACAGCGGCTTTCCCGCCCAGCGCCGGCCGATCCTCGCTCTACCGGCTAATTGATTTTTACGTAAACGTCAAACGTTTTGCCGCATGGCCTGCCCGTCTTGCCGCTCTTGCGCAGCCTCGTCCGCCCGCTTCGGCAGCCCTTCTCCACCCTGTCCCGAAGCCCGCTTTCGGCGGCTCTCTTCCGTGGTTCTCCTTGGTGGTTCTCTTCGGCAGTCTCCTTGCCTGCGGATATATCCGGCTCCGTCATCAGCCTGTCATGGCTTCCGCAGTAACCGCATTTGGAACGCTTCTAACCAAGTCGGGAGACGATCATGAGTGACATCGACAAGAGCAGACTGTCCTGGGACGAGTGGGACGAATTGCAGAACCCGCCGCCGGCCGAGACCGATTTCGACCGCGTTGTCGAATCGGCCCTGTCCCGCCGTGGCTTTCTCGGCGGCGTGCTCGCCTTCGGCTCGGCGGCCGCCGCCATGGGCACGCTCGGCAATGTGATGAGTTCGACTGCGGCTCATGCCCAGGGACAGGCGCAGACCGCCGCGACCTCGCGCTTCCCGTTCAAGCCGGTGCCGATCGCAACCGACCACACGATCCATGTTCCGGAAGGCTATTCGTGGAAGCCGCTCGCCAAATGGGGCCAGCCGCTGTTCAAGGACGTGCCGGATGTCGATCCGGTCAAGGGCGTGAGCCTTGAACACTCCGACAAGGTGTTCGGCGAAAACACCGACGGCATGGAGCTTTTCGTGGTCGGCGACCATCAGCTGATCGCCGTCAACCACGAATATGTGAACCCGGAGATCAACCTTCCCCATCGCGAAAAGGGCAATCCGGCCAATCTCGATGAAGTGCGCATCCTGCAGAACATGCAGGGCGTGACGGTGATGGAAGTGGCCGAAGGCGACAATGGCTGGGAGATCGTCGTCGACAGCCCGTTCAACCGCCGCATTCATCACAATACGCCGATGAAGATCTCCGGCCCGGCCGCCGGTTCCGATCTCATCAAGACCGCTGCAGATCCGAACGGCACCGACTGTCTGGGCACCTTCAACAATTGCGGCGCCGGCCGCACGCCCTGGGGCACCTATCTGACCTGCGAGGAGAACTTCAACGGCTATTTCGGCACCACCAATGCCGAGTTCAAGATGCCGGCGGATTACAAGCGTTATGGCATTGCCGCCGAAACCCGCTATGCCTACGAGAAGTTCGACGAGCGCTTCGACGTGGCCAAGAACCCGAACGAACCGCGCCGCGCCGGCTATATCGTCGAAATCGATCCGTCGAATCCCACTTCGGTGCCGGTCAAACGCACCGCCCTCGGCCGCATCAAGCATGAGAATGCCGCCGTGGTGGTTGCCCGCGACGGGCGCGTGGTGGTCTATATGGGCGACGACGAGCGGGGCGAGTTCCTCTACAAATATGTCTCGAACGGCATTTATGTACCGGGCGGCGATACGTCGACCCTGCTGGACGAGGGCACGCTCTTCGTTGCGAAGTTTGCCGATGACGGCACCGGCGAATGGCTGGCGCTGACGCCCGAGACGACCGGCATGAAGATGGACGAGATCAGCGTCTTCACCCGCCAGGCCGCCTCCAAGGTGGGCGCCACGACGATGGACCGGCCGGAATGGGTGGCGATCAACCCGGTCGCCATCGAAGCCTATTGCGCGCTGACCAACAACAGCAACCGTGCCGTCACGAAGGACGGCAAGATGCGGACCAATGCCGGCGGCGATGTCATGGCCATCAATGCCGCAAACCCGCGCGAGAAGAACGAATATGGCCAGATCGTCCGCTGGTACCCGGAGGGCGACGACCACGCCGATGGCAGGTTCAAATGGGACCTGTTCTGCATGGCCGGCAATCCGGCCGTGCACAAGGATGCCTATGCCGGCTCCTCGAACATCAACGAAGGCAATATGTTCAACTCGCCGGACGGCATGATGTTCGACTCGACCGGCCTGCTGTGGATCCAGACCGACGGCGAGGACACCAATGAAGGCAATTTTGCCGGCCAGGGCAATAACCAGATGCTGGCGGGCGACCCGGCGACGGGCCGCATCGAGCGCTTCCTGACCGCGCCGAAGGGCTCGGAGGTCACCGGCCAGACCTGGTCTGCCGATAAGCGCACGCATTTCGTCGGCATCCAGCATCCCGACGCGCCCTTCCCGGATGGCGAGGGCAAGCTGCCGCGGTCGACGGTCATCGCCGTCAAGCGCAACGACAATGCTATGATCGGCTGAGGCAAGCCTCAGCTTTGGGCCATGATCGGCTGAGGCGAGCCCCAGCTTTGGGCCATGATCGGCTGAGGCGAGCCCCAGCTTTGGGCCATGATCGGCTGAGGCAAGCCCCAGCGTATTTTAAAAGACAGGGCGCGCCGGAACACCGGCGCGCCTCAGTGTGTTGACAAACCTGTTTGCGCCCGCAACGTCATCCTCGGCCCTGTGCCGAGAATCTGAAAACATCTCACAAAAGCAATCTGTTGTAGATGCTCGGGACAAGCCCGAGCATGACGGAGCAAAGAACGACCGCTTTGTCAGCTGGCTCGAGCATTTCCACCAAAAACGGGATCACCTGAAGTGCTCTATCTCTTTGTTGTTATGCAGTCCGGACGCAAAACCGCTAACGCACTTTCGCTGGACCTGCTCTAGGCGATTCGATCTCATCCTGATGGGTTTCGGCCCCGGCAAATGCCAGGATCAGCCCACGAGATGCCGCAGCCGCGAAGGAGACCTGAATGCTGTCCATCGTCCAGCCTATTCCCGGCCTCGTCTGGGCTTATCGTTTCAGCGAAAGTGAGGGGTGCCTGCGCCTGCCGCCGGATGCGACGCGCAGCGATCTCAGCGGCGCCGGCCCCGGCTTCCGCTGGCTGCATCTCAATCTTGCGGATCAGAGGGTGACGGCCTTTCTCGAGGAATTCGCCCAATTGCCGGCCGCTGTGGTCACGGCATTGACCACTCATGAGACGCATGCGGCGATCACGCTGGAAGACGGCATGATCTATGGGACGCTGGTGGACTTCCAGCGCGATTTCGATGCGGAGACACGCGATATCGGCTGGCTGCATTTCGCGGTCTGCGAGGGGCAGATCATCACCACCCGCCTGCAGCCGCTGCGTTCGATCGACAGGGTGCGCGCGGCCGTGGAGAAGAACCCGGCGCGCTACCGCCAGCCCATCGATATATTCGAGCTGATCGTCGCCGAATTCCAGCGCATGCTGATTTCGCTGGTCATCGAGCTGACGGAGGAATTGAACCAGATCGAAGATGTCGTCTATGGCCCCACCACCCGGGACGAGCGGCGCCGGCTCGCGCCTGTCCGCCGCACGGTGGTGCGCCTGCATCGCCACCTGCGCACGGTGCTGACGCTGATGCGGCGCGCCGGTGCGGCCGACGAGGATGAAATGCCGCCGGGTTTCGACGATGTCGCCGGGCGGCTGACCAGCCGGCTGGAAGCGGTCGATCACGATGTCTATGCGCTGCAGGATCGCGCCCGCCTGCTGCATGAGGAAATCGATTCGAAGCTCTCCTCGGAAACCAACCGCCATCTCTACATCCTGTCCCTGATGACGGCCTTCCTGCTGCCGCCCTCGCTGGTGACCGGCTTTTTCGGCATGAATACTTCGGGACTGCCCTTTGCCCAGGGCGAACAGGGCACCGCGCTCGCCTTCATCCTGATGGCGCTTTCGGTCGCCGCCGCCTATTGGCTGCTGAGGAGGGCCGGCATCCTGTGAGCCCGCACTCTTTGCCTAAAGGAGCCGCAGGGTAAAACCCAGGATCCGGCCGGTCCTTCGCGATGCAGGAAGGCCGCCCGGTGATACCGGACGGCCGTTTTCTGTTCCATCATGCCTTGCGACGGTCAGGCCTCAATAATAGGGCGAGAGGCACTGCTGGCGCGGCCCGCTATAGGGCTGGAAGGTATTGGAATAGGAATCATAGGACCGGTAACGCGCCGAGCACCAGTCGTAATGGCTCGGATTGATGCCGCCCCGGCTGGGGGCCGGCGCGTAGCGCGGCTGCGAGGAGCCGGCAATCACCGCACCGGCAATCAGAGCGCCTGCAGCCAGCGGCAGCAGAACGTCTCCGCGCGAGTGGTGGCGGTGGTGGCGACGATCCCAGCGGCGATCCCAACGCCGATCCGAGCGGCGGTCCCAACCACGGTCATAATAATCGCGGCGATACTGGACATTCACCAGAGGCGCGCCGGCAGAGGGTGCGGTCGCGGTCTCGGTCAGCGGTGCCTTGGGCGCGGCTGCAACCGGCATTGCCTGGGACGGCACGACGGATACGGCCATGATGCAGGCCGTCAACCCCGCGACAGTCAGTGTCTTGAACATGTCTTTCATCATCGATCTCCATTCCTGGCTGGCAGGCTGCATGCGCAAGTTTGGTTCATCTCGCTGCAGTTGCCGTGGATATTAGGAAGCCTCACCTGAACCGCCGATTAACAGGACGTTCATCATGAGGACCGTCCGGCGAGGCGCAGGAAAGGCAGGATAAAAGCGGCAGTGTCATGCCAGGCTCCGGGTGCTCCCCGCATCCAGGCCTCGGCATCCAAGCCTCGCCATCCGGGCCTCGATAAGCCGCCTCACCAGCATTTTCAAGGACCGGACAGCCAATGGCTGCCCGGCCCTGTTGATCGCGTCCCGGTGCAATGTGCACCTTCCTGTTGCAAATGCCTCAGTAAGGCGAGTTGCAGAAGCGGCGCTCGCCGCGGCTGTTGGCGACAAAGGTATTGTCGGAGGCGCGGTAGGTCTTGTAGCGCTGCTGGCACCAGGCAACGTGGCTGGACGTATAGCGGCCGGGGCTGATGCGCTGCGGCTGCGTGGCGCCGGAAATGATCGCGCCGGTGGCGAAGGCTGCGAGCGGGAACCAGAAACCATTGTGGAAACGGTAGCCGGAGCGGCGGTCACGATAGCCGCGATGGCCGTTGTAATAGCCATCGGCGCGGCGATCCCAGCGACGATCGATCCGACGATCCCAGCGGCGATCCCAGCGACGGTCGGGCCGGCCCCGTTCCCAGCCGCGCGGCATGTTGTCGCCACGCTCCTGGGTGAACTGCACGTTCACGACCGGCGGCGGGGCAGTCACGGGTGCGGAACCGGGAAGCGGCATCGCATAGCCGGTTGAAAAACCGGTGACCGTAACGGCAAGGGCCGTGGCGAGCACGGCCAGTTTCTGTGTGATCTTGCCCATGGGCGTTTCCTCTTGATGTCAAATCGTTAAGAAAACGCGCAAGAGGCACCGGAGGTTCCGCAGCCGTAATTTTAGGGAACAATCGGGCGGTTTCGCTGTGGCGGAGCCGAATTCAGGAGAAAAGCCAGCGGCTTTTGCGGCAAATTTGCATCTCCCGCCTCCTATCCGACCTTTGGCCGTGTTCCGCGCACTGGCTCCGGATCCTGCCGTCAGGCCTCCACCTCGACATCGGTCCTGGGGCGGGAGCAGCAGGCGAGCACATAGCCTTCCTCGATCTCTTCATCGAGAATGCCGCCATTGTGGTTCATCTCCACCTCGCCCTTCACCAGCAGGACGCGGCAGGTGCCGCACAGGCCGGATTCGCAGGCCGCACCGATCCTGACGCCGGCGGCGCGGGCGCTCTGCAAGATGGTGAAACCCGCATCGCAGCGGGCCTCCTTGCCGGAGAGCGCAAAACGAATGGCGTGAGCGGAGGCATCCGCGCTTCCATCCGAGGCCGGAACGGCGGGCGCGGCCGGCTGGAACGTCTCTTCGTGATAGCGCGCCATGTCGAAACCGGCGCCGGAAAGCGATTGCCGCACGGTCGCCATGAAAGGTTCGGGACCGCAGCAGAAGACGGTGCGGTCCAGGAAATCGGGTGCCAGGAGCGCGATCTTGGCCTTGTCGATGTAACCGCGCAGCCCGCTCCACAATTGCGAGCGGCCCACCTGCTCGACGATGAAGCCGACCTGGAAATGCGGCAGGTAACGCGCCAGATATTCGAGCTCCCAGCGAAAGATGATATCGTCCGGCGAGCGGGCGCAATGCAGGAAGGCGATCTGGCTGTCGGGCTGCCGGTCCGCCATGTCGCGCGACATCGACATCATCGGCGTGATACCGGATCCGGCCGAGATGAACAGGTATTTCTCGCCGGGATGTTTGACATAGGAGAAATCGCCGAGCGGACCGATGGCGCGGATCGTCATGCCCGGTTTCAGATTGTTCAGCATCCAGCGGGTGCCGATGGAATCCGCCTGCGCCTTGACCGTGACCGCCAGCGTATAGGGCCGCGACGGGGTGGAGGAGAGCGTATAGGTCCGCAAAAGCGGTTCCGGCCCGATGGGAAGCTCCAGCGTGATGAACTGGCCCGGCAAATAGCGGAACCAGTGCCCGGGCTGGTCGGGCTTGAAGGTGAAGGTCATGACGTCCGGACCTTCCGGCGTCCAGGCGACGCATTCCAGACGATGCAGCCTGTCCGACCAGGGCCGCATTTCATCGACATGCTTGTAGGCGCGATCCGTCACCATCATCTACGCGACGACCGCAAGCTTGGCCTGATCACCCTGCAGGCGGTTGATCATGAAATTGCGATACCATTCGACGAATTGCATCACCCCGCCCTCGTGCTCCGGGGAATAAGGGCCCGGCTCATAGGCCGGCGAGCGGATGCCGAAGGCGTTTTCCTCGACGATCGAGCGATCCTGATCATTCGTCATGTTCCACACATGGGTCAGTTCCTCAAGATCGTAATCGACCCCTTCCACCGCATCCTTGTGCACCAGCCAGGTGGTGGTGACGGCGGTCTCCTCCGCCGAGATCGGCAGGACGCGGAAGGAGATCGCGTGATCGCCGAGCATGTGGTTCCAGGTGGTGGGATAGTGGAAGAGCAGCATTGTGCCGATATGGGTGATCGGCACGTCGTCGGAGAGCGGCCGGCGCACCGCGCGCTGTCCCGACATCGTATAGCTTTCGGCATCCTCGATGAGCGGCATGCGTGCGACGCGGAACTGGCCGCTTGCATCCATGGCGAAGGTGCTGGGCAGGCCGGCTGCCTCGCAGCGCCGCCAGTGGTCCGAGATGAAGGGGTCCTCCCCGGCGCCCTGCACGCCGGTGGCCGTGGGCGCCTCCGGATAGGTGCGACACAGTTCCGGATGATTGCTGGCGCAATGATAGCATTCGCGGTTGTTTTCCCAGACGAGCTTCCAATTGCCCTTTTCGATGATGGTGTTCTTGTGGGCGACCTTGGCCTCCCACAGCCGGTGCGGCGCCATATAGGGTTCGATCGCCTGGCGCACGCGGGCGAAATCCGGCGCCTCCTGTGCGAGGCAGATGAAGACATAGCCGGCCACGGTTTCGCAATGCACCGGCTTCATGCCGAATTGCGCCTTGTCGAAATCCTCGCCCATCTGGCGGGCGAAGACCAGCGACCCGTCAAGATCATAGGTCCACTGGTGGTAGGGACAGACGAGCTTGGCCGACGCCCCCCTCTCCTTCGTGCAGACCCGGTGGCCGCGGTGACGACAGGTATTGTGGAAGGCGCGGATCAGTTTGTCGCGGCCGCGCACGATCACGACCGGATAATCGCCGATCTGCAGCGTGATGTAATTGCCGGGCTTGGCCAGTTCGCAATCATGGCCGACAAAGAGCCAGTCGCGATACCAGATCATCTCCATGTCGATGCGGAAATAATCGGGATCGATGTAGAAGGGCTGCTCCAGGCTGAAGCCTTCCCGCTGGTTCTTGAGCTGCCGCAGAACGGTATTGCGCATATCCATGATCGATTTCCTGTCGAGACGATGACGGCTGAGCCGATCGGGCCGCACAGCAGGCCCGCCTGGCTCCCGGTCCGCCCCATGTCCTTGTGACGCTGGCCGGAAAGGGGCTTTCGCGTCCGATCCAGTATAGACGAGCCGGATGACCCGACCGCAGGGCAATGCGACATGCAATTCCGCATTGACGACAAAATGCGGCGCAAGCCTCTGTTAAGCAAGCCTCTCTAGACTGGCCTTAGCTGCACAAACATGGACGGGCAGAGTGAACACAAAAGCCAAGCTCCGCTATTTCGAGGCGCAGGTGCCGAAACCGCCGGTGGCCAACGTGAAGACGGCCGCGCATTCGGAATTCCTGCGCACCGGCCGCATTTCCCGCCACAAGAACGACTGGCTGCCGGACGAAAAGCGTTACCTTACCTATGCCGAAGTGGCCGCTCGCACCGAAAAGAAGCTTACCAGCGCCGGCGAGAAGACGCATGAGCGGATCAACGGCTTCCACAAGTCGATCCGCTTTCCCAAGGTCCTGTTCAGCCGTTCCCTGGAGGAGCGACCGCATCTCGGCTATTGCCACGTGACGTCGGCCCGCACCGTGTTCGGCAAGACCCTGCCCATCGACTGGTCCTTCTATATCTGCAATTTCGTCTCCGAGATCGGCGTGGAGGAGGATTTCTTCCAGCACATCCGCACCGATTACGGCCGCATGTATTTCGCCGTGGCGATCGAGGCCGAGGAAGAGGGTGGCACCCGCATCAACCGCAAGGTCCGCGGCAATGGCCTTCTGTTTCGCACCAGCGATCCCAACGAAGCGCTGCGCAATGTGCTGATGCTGGGCGCCCGCGACGATACGTTGCGCGACATCATCAAGACGCTCTGACGCCGAAGGCTCGCCTGCCCCATCGAGGGTTGATGGCGCCGAAAGAAATTGCGCGATCGCCCTTTTTGGGTCTATGCACGTCCCTCATGAGCGCACGCATCATCGACATTTCCCGTGAGCCGGATCTGGCGCTGTCCGAAGCGCTGACCGTGCTTTTCGCCGGCCAGCCGATCGCCCTCCCGACGGAAACCGTCTACGGCCTCGCCGCCGATGCCACCAATCCGGCCGCCATCACGCGCATTTACGAGACCAAGGGCCGGCCGCGCTTCAATCCGCTAATCTGTCACATGGCGGATCTGGCAATGGCCGAACGCTATGGCACTTTCGACCCGGTCTCGCGTCGCCTGGCAGAGGCCTTCTGGCCCGGACCGCTGACCCTCGTTGTGCCGTTGAAGCGCAATTCCGGCATCCATTCTCTTGCGACAGCCGGGCTCGACAGTGTCGGCATCCGCGTGCCGCGCGGCTTTGCCGGCGAGCTGATCCGCCGCTTCGACCGGCCGCTGGCCGCCCCGAGCGCCAATACGTCCGGCCGGATCAGCCCCACCAGCGCCCGGCATGTGGCCGAGGATCTGGGTGACAGGATCGCGCTGATCCTCGATGGCGGCGCGGCGATGGTGGGCGTCGAATCGACCATCGTGAAGGTCGAGGATGGCCGGCTCCGCCTGCTGCGTCCGGGCGGCGTTGCCGCCGAAGAGATCGAAAGCCTGACCGGGCTATATCTCGAGCGGCCTGTTACGGCGGCGTCCGGCGAGACATCCGGGGAAGACGGCAGCGAGGCGGATATCGAGGCACGCATCGAAGCCCCGGGCATGCTGTCCTCGCATTATGCGCCGAAGGCCGGCGTGCGGCTGAATGTCGAAAACGCTCGGCCGGGTGAGGCGCTGATCCTGTTCGGCAGCCGGGACGTTCCGGGAGCGGACAAGGCCGCCGCCGTCTACAATCTCAGCCCGAGCGGCGACCTTGGCGAGGCAGCCGCCCGGCTCTTCGACCTGTTGCATGCCGCCGATGCCTGCGGCGTCGATACGATTGCGGTTGCTCCCGTTCCCACCGAGGGGCTGGGCGAGGCCATCAACGACCGGCTGGAGCGTGCGGGCGCGCCGAGGCCCTGATAGCTGACGAGGCGTTATACCAATTGTCGATGATAGGAACCGATTGCGCCGGAGCGATTTTGGTTTGCGGCGAGGAGAAAACCATAGTCGGACCCACCGGTCCGCGCGGATTTTCGATGCCGTCCGAAGGCCAAAAGCGCCCGGTTCTCTGGATGGGCCGGATTTCCTTCACCGGCTTTGTGGCAATCCTCGACCGATGCGGGGGCATCGCTCTGCGGTATGCGCCCACGTCGGATGAAGGCCTCCGGTCCCACGCAATCGGTTTCTATCATCGACATTTGGTATGAAAAGGCAGGATCATGGATCAGCAGAGCCCCTCCCCCGAACTTCTCTCCCGCTTTGCCGCGCTGGTGGGCCCGGATCATGCGGTGACCGAACCCGCCGAGATCGCACCCCGCCTGGTGGAAAATCGCGGCCTCTACCATGGCCGCTCCGCCATGCTGCTGAAACCGGGCTCGACCGAGGAGGTCTCGGCCATCCTGTCGCTGGCCAGCGAGACGCAAACGCCGATCGTTCCCCAAACCGGCAATACGGGTCTTGTGGGCGGCCAGACACCGAGCGAGGACGGTCGCGCGCTGATCCTGTCGCTGGAGCGCATGAACCGCATCCGCGACATCGACCCACTGGCCAATGTGATGGTGGTGGATGGCGGCTGCATCCTTGCCGATGTCCAGAAGGCCGCCGAAAGCGTCAACCGGCTGTTTCCCCTCTCGCTCGGCTCGGAGGGAAGCTGCCGCATCGGCGGCAATCTCTCCACCAATGCCGGCGGCACGGCGGTGCTGGCCTACGGCAATACCCGCCAGCTCTGCCTGGGGCTGGAAGTGGTGCTGCCGACCGGCGAGATCTGGAATGGCCTTCGCCGCCTGAAGAAGGACAATACCGGCTATGATCTGCGTGACCTGTTCATCGGCGCGGAGGGCACGCTCGGGATCATTACCGGGGCCGTCCTGAAACTCTTCCCGCGTCCTGCCGGGCATCAGGTGGCCATGGTGGGCCTTGCCTCGCCTGAGGCTGCCCTGCATCTTTTCGAGAAAGCGTCCAATCTCTGCGGCACGGCGCTCACCGGCTATGAACTGATGCCGCGCATCGGCATCGAATTCACCAGCCGCCACATCGCCAATGTCCGAGATCCGCTGCCTGAGCCGCATGCCTGGTACGTGCTGATCGACATTTCCACCAATGACGCCGCCGAGACGGCCGATTCGATGATGCAGAGCCTGCTGGAACAGGGGCTGGAAAGCGGTCTTGTGGAAAATGCGGTGGTCGCCAGCTCTGTTGCCCAGCAGACCGCACTCTGGCACCTGCGCGAGAGCATGTCGGATGCCCAGAAGCCGGAAGGCGGCTCGATCAAGCACGATGTCTCGGTGCCGATCTCGAAGATCCCGAGCTTCATGGCAGAGGCGGAACGGCGCGTGCTGTCCGCCATGCCCGGCGCCCGCATCTGCGCCTTCGGCCATCTGGGCGATGGCAATATTCATTACAACATTTCCCAACCGGTGGGGGCGGACCGCCAGGCCTTCCTGGCGCGCTGGCGGGAGATGAACGCCATCGTGCATGCCCTGGTGCTGGAAGCCGGTGGCTCCATCTCGGCCGAGCATGGGATCGGGCAGCTGAAGCGCGACGAACTGGCCGCAATCCGCGAGCCGATAGAGATCGAGCTGATGCGCCGCATCAAGCGCTCCTTCGATCCGCAGGGCATCATGAATCCCGGCAAGGTCGTCTCCGTCTGAGACAGGCGCCTGAGACAGAAGTCTGGGAAACAGGCATCTGGGAAACAAGGCGGGAGGGAAACTGGTTTGCCAAAGGCGGGGCTCGGCGCTCCCTGCCCGCCTGTCCGTGTCTCTCCCTGTCGCTCCCGTCTTATTTCCGCGAAAGGTTGTAGAGAAGATCGGCGCTGATGCCGGCATTGCCGTTGGAATTGGTCAGAAGCGACAGGGCCGTGGCGCTGGAGCTCGAGCTGTTCTTCAGGTCGTACATGGCGGTGAAGCGCTTGACCATCTTGTCGACCTTCTCGGGATCCTTCAGATCTTCCAGGTTCATGTATTTCTTGACCAGCGCGGCCTGCTTGTCGACATTGAGATTGCTGAAGCTGTCGGGAAGCTGAAAATTGACCCGGAAGAACTCCTGCAGCGCCGTATCGCCGAGAATGTCGTAGGCGCTGGTGATGCGGCCTGCCATGCGCTTGAAATAGAGCGCCAGGCGCACCCCGGCATTTTCCGCGCCCTGCTCTTCTTCGAGTGTCTGGCGGGTGAACTTGTTCTCGGTCTCGATGATCTTGCCGCGCGATTGCGTGCCGCCACTCATCTCCTTCGACAGATGGCCGCTCTTGTCGAAGTTGAACGTGCCGAGGATTTCCGCCCAGACGGTATTGGTCTGCTTGTTGACGAAGCTGTTGGGATCCTTCAGATCCGAGGCGAACACCTGCTTCAGGAAATCCTTCTTGACCGTCTTCGGATCGATCCCGTAGCTCGTCAGCACGATGTTGACGAGTTTCGGATCATTGATGAACTCATCCGCAGTCTGGATCTTCTGCATCTTGTCGGTGTAGTAGGCGACCTCGTCCTTCGCCTGCTTCTTCACCTGCTCGAGCTTGTCCGCCGCCACGAAGCGCGTCATCATGACCGTATAGGAGGAGGCGATCGAGGTGATGGTGGCGCGCGACTGCGCGATCATCGGATCGGTCGGCAGGCCGTCCTTGCCGAAGTTGAAGGCCTTGACCAGCGTCACGTAGCGCTCGTCCTTCAGCGAATTCACAAAGCTGTTCGGATCGTTGATATCGCTCTTCAGCGCCTGGGCGACGGTCGTTTTCGACACTTCGCTGGGGTCCAGGCCAACGGCCTTCAGGGCGAATTCGTAGATATCCTTCTTATTGATGAAGTCATTGACGGTCTTGATGCCGGCAATCGCGGTCTTGTACAGGTTGGCGGCCTTGGTATCGGCGGCTTCCTGCTCGTCGTCATAGCGGCTGGAATAGAAATTGGTGGTGGTGGTGGTTTGCTCGGCCGTCTGTGCCTTGCCGGCTTCCACCGTGCCGTCGGTTTTGAAACTGAAGGCCTTGGCCAGTTCCAGATATTGCGGATGGGCGACCTTGAAGCGGTTCACATAGCTGTTCGGGTCGTTGAGATCGCTGGTCAGGATCTGCTCGACCGTCGAGCGCACCACGGTAATATCGGTGAGATTGAAGGCGCGGCGGACATAATCATAGAGCCGGCTGTCCGAGGTGATGTCGGTGACATTGGTGATCGATGCCAGCTTTTCCTTGAAATAACCCGTCTCGTTCTCGGCCGTCGCCGCCGACAGGCGCTTCTGCTTTGCCAGATACAGGCTGTCGATCATGACATTCTGCGCATCGGTCTGCGCACCGCCTGGCGGTGTCGTGCCATCGGCATTGAAGTTGAAGGCATTGGCCATGTCGAAATATTTCTGAACGGCCGTCAGCTTGGAATCATAGCCGTTGATTTCGAGGGTGATGGCGTCTTTCTGGGCCTGGCTGGTGGCAGCCGCCAGACGCGCATTGGCATCGGCGAGCTTCGCGGTCAGATCGTCGCGCTGCGGCTTCAGCTGCTTGTTGATATAGCTGTCGGGATCGCTCGTGTCGCTGGAAAGGGCGCCGTGCAAGAGGTCGCGGGAGTAATAGCGCTCGTCAATACCGTAGGAGGTCAGCAGGAAGCTGCGCAGGCGGTCATTGTTCAGCAATTCGTCGGCGGATTTCACCTCCTTCATCATCGTCTTGAAGTAGGTCATCTCGGTGGTGGCGGCATTGCCCTGCTTGACCATGGTCTGGTCATAGAGATCGACGAGCGCGTTCGACTGGGTGGCGGTCTGTGCCGCCTTGGCACCGGAGGTGAAGTTGAAGGCGCCGGCGAAATCGCGATAGCGCTTGTCGGAGAGGCGGTTGGCAAAACTGTTATCGTCCGAGAGATCGCTTTCCAGCACCTTCTTCATGAAGGCCTTGGCATAGGTCATGTCTTCCAGACCGAAGGCCTTCATCGCATAGGAATAGAGCCGGTAATCGCCGAGGAATTCATCGACGGTTTTGACCTTGCCGATATTCTCCTTGTAGTACTGACTGTCTCGCGCAACCAGGCTCTCCTTCGACACACGCTTGAGGCTGGCGCTGAGATCGCGATTGACAAGGTCGAAGCTGAGGTATGTCGATACCATGGCAAGGCCTTTCGGGGTCGGAGGCGCGCGAACACTAAGCGCGCATGATACATCAAGGAAAATTAAAGAATTACTCCCCGCTTTGGCACATCAGCCTTGTCCGGGACTGGCGTCGCAGGCGCTTTGTGCTGTGGCAGGACAACCGGCCGGATCTTCACCAAACGGAAACCCTGGCCGGTTCGCTTTCGCTAACCATTTGAGGACGCTAGAATTTCTTAACCGCGATTTTTAAGCGCTTCTGGAAATGCGGCGCCTATGTTGAAGCCATCAGAGGACAAAAGTCCCGATGAAGACCGGTAAACGGCTCTCAGGTAAAACAAGGGTAGCTTTCGAGATGACAAATACGGTTCTGAAACCCGCATGGGCAGAAGCAACGCTTAGGATCGATCCGGCGCGTTTCCCTCAGCAGATCACGTACGGGCTGCATGATGCGGCTGGCAATGTCTCCATTACCATCGACGAGCGCGGCGCCGTGCTGCGCAAGGTCCTGCCCGGCAGCGGTCTGCCGCTTTCGGTCGCCCTGCCGGCCCGCGCCTTCAAGGGTGTGGCCGCCCGCGCCATCGATCACGGCAATGGCGAGGTCACGGTGACTTTGGAACTGCACCACGAGGACCCGGATCTTTGCATTCCGCTTCTTGTGGCGCATGACCTTTGCGATATCGCCGCCGACTGGCGCAGCTGGTCGCAGGCCTTCCATATCCCGATGCTGATGGTCGAGGCCGACGGCATTGCCCGTCCGCTGGAAAACCATCTCGGCGAGCTGCGGACACAGGCTGCCCGCCCCCGCCGCCGGCACTCCTATTTCGCCGCCCGCCGGCCCCGCTTCCTGGTGCGCCGCTCCACCGGCAGCCTCGGCGTGGCGATGAAGATCGAGGGCAAGGAAATCATTGCCCGCCACTGAGGCCGGATCGACGCCTTTTTCGACGTCCTTTTCGGCGTCTTCTCTTATCCTCGCTATTCCGCCTGACAGCGGCAGACGAAACAAGCCCGGCCCGCCGGGCTTGTTTGCGTTGAAGGCTCTTGCCGGCCGGTCAGTTCTGGCTCGCAAGCGACACGACCAGCGCCAGGAAGATCACGCCCCCGATGCGGCCGTTGAACTTGAACAGCCGCAGGCACAGATCGGGATCGTCGATATCGATCAGCAGGACCTGCCAGGCAAACATCATCCCGACGATGATCAGGCCGAGAAAGCCGAGAATGCCGACATGCGCCGTGGCGAAAGCCAGGATGAGGAAGAGCATTGCGAGGGCATAGAGGAGGCTCAGGCAAAGCTTGGTATGCTCGCCGAACAGGCGGGCCGTCGAACGGACCCCCACCAGCGCATCATCCTCCTTGTCCTGATGCGCATAGATCGTGTCATAGCCGATCGTCCAGAGAATGGCGGCGAGATAGAGCCAGATCGCCGGCCAGTCCAGCCGGCCGAACAGGGCCGCCCAGCCCATCAGGGCGCCCCAGGAAAAGGCAAGGCCGAGGAAGAATTGCGGCCAGTCGGTAAAGCGCTTGGCGAAGGGATAGATCGCCACCACCAGCAGCGAGGCGAGGCCGAGCCCGATGGTGAAGGCGTTGAACTGCAGGAGCACGAAAAGCCCCACCAGCGCCTGCAGGACCAGGAAGAGCTTGGCCCCTCTTCGGCTGACGCGGCCCGATGGCAGGGGCCGCGACCGTGTGCGCGCCACCGCCATATCGATGCGCTGATCGACCAGATCATTATAGGTGCAGCCGGCACCGCGCATGGCCACCGCGCCCAGGAAGAACAGGAAGAGATGGAAAAGCTTGAGCTCCAGCGAGAAGCCGCCATCGGCGCCGATATCGGCATTGGCGGCCAGCGCCGAGGACCAGAAACACGGCCACATCAAGAGTTCCCAGCCGATGGGCCGGTCCCAGCGGGCCAGCTGCGCGAAGGGCCAGAGCGGGCGCGGAAGAACCCGGTAGACCCAATTGTCGGAAGGGGCGTCGGAAACGCGGTCGCTGAAGTCGGGTGTCGTGCTCATGAGGTCAGTCTTCTACTGCAAAATATCGGCAATCCCAATCGATTTGCAGTGAAAATTCTACCCCTTGTCAGCCCGCAATGGCGATATGTTCCAGGGGCGCCCGCCGCTCCTCGAAGGCCCTGAATTGCGCTTCCTTGTCGCCAATATAGTCCCGGTTGTGGGGGACCGCATCGCGCTTCTTTTTCAGCTGTATCTGGAAGATGAAGAAGTTCTCGTGCGTGAAGGCCATTTCGGATCCGGCCAGATAGAAGTCCCACATACGAAAGAAGCGTTCGTCATAAAGCTGGAGCACTTCGGCCTTGCGCGCCCGGAACCGCTCGCGCCAGGCCCGCAGCGTCAGGGCATAATGCATGGGCAGGATCTCGATATCGGCGACCAGCAGGCCCGCCTTCTCGATCTTCGGCAGAACCTCCGACAGCGCCGGAATGTAGCCGCCGGGGAAGATATACTTTTCGATGAAGGGATTGGTGGCATAGGCAACAGTCGGCTGGCCGATCGCATGCAGGATCATCACCCCGTCATCGGCCAGCACCTCGTTTACCTTCGCAAAGAAGTTGCTGTAGTTCGTCCGCCCGACATGCTCGAACATGCCGACGGAGACGATCCGGTCATATTTCACCTCCGGCTTCAGGGTGCGGTAATCCTGCAGCTGGAACCGGACCTGCCCGG
The DNA here is from genome assembly GCF_030435705.1 of Rhizobium sp. SSA_523. NCBI lineage: Bacteria > Pseudomonadati > Pseudomonadota > Alphaproteobacteria > Hyphomicrobiales > Rhizobiaceae > Affinirhizobium > Affinirhizobium gouqiense. The sequence continues at coordinate 40,789 of NZ_CP129382.1, read as the reverse complement.
TGAGGCCGCGCCTGCTCGTCCGCTCGCGCGAGACCTTCAGCTGCTCGTCGCTCAGCGTGATCCCGGTCACGTCCACGCCGGCCGTTTCGGCCAGGTACAGGGCCATTCCGCCCCAGCCGGAGCCGATCTCCAGAACGCGCTGGCCGCGTTCCGGCAGGAGCTTAGCGGCGATGTGGCGTTTCTTGGCAAGCTGCGCCTCGTCAAGCGTGATGCCCGGCGGGTTGAAATAGGCGCAGGAATATTGCCAGTCCTCGTCCAGAAACAGAGAGAAGAGCCGCCCGTCGAGGTCGTAATGATGCGCCACGTTGCGGCGGTTGCGGTTGACCGGCAGGCGATTGCGGCACTGCGCGGCGATGATGCGGGCAAGGCCGCGCCACAGCATGCCGAAGGTCAGGCCCTCGCTCAGCGTATTGTCCTTCACCAGGGCCAGAAACTCGTAAATATCGCCCTCTTCGACGAGGAGGCGTCCCTCCATGTAAAGCTCGCCGAGCTTCAAGGTGGGATCGGCAGCGAGTTCCTCTTCGGCTTGCGCATCGGTGAAGCGGATGGTGACCGCTCGCCCGCCTCCGCTTCCGAACCTCTCCTCCCCGGCCGGCCCGTTCACCGTCAGGGTGCCGATCTTGATGATTTTGGAAAGCAGAACACGCAGCGCAGAGGTCATCGGGCACACTCCGAGATACTGAGATACTAAGTCTTCCTTACTATGCCGAAATTAATCCGCGCCGCCGCGGAGGCAAGCCCATTTTCGCCGTATTTGCGCAAAAATGCATTCAGCCCGCCGAACAAGGTCTGACGGGCTGAAGTTGCGGCGGTTCGTCTCTTGGTTAACGGTTCGTCAACGGCTGTTCCATCGCCGCCCAACGGCGCCTGGCGGCTTCACCGCCCGTGAGGATCATCGCTTTTTCATCGCTTCGGCCAGCGCCGCGCCGAGCCCGCCGAGCTGTCCGCCGCTCTCCTTTGGCGGGCGCGCATTGGCATGGCGCGTCGGGTTGCCGCCGCCGGGCGCGCGATTGTCGCGCGGCGAGGCGGGCGCCGCTTCGCCGCCATCCTTGCGCATGGTCAATCCGATGCGCTTGCGCTTCACATCCACCTCCACGACGCGGACCTTCACCACATCGCCGGCCTTGACCACCTCATGCGGATCTTTGACGAAACGATCCGCCAGCTGCGAGACATGCACCAGCCCGTCCTGATGCACGCCGATATCGACAAAGGCGCCGAAGGCCGCAACATTGGTGACCGTCCCCTCCAGAAGCATGCCGATCTTGAGATCGCCGATCTCGTCGACCCCCTCGGCAAAGGTTGCCGTCTTGAAACTCGGCCGCGGGTCGCGCCCTGGCTTTTCCAGCTCGGTCAGAATATCGCGCACCGTCGGCAGGCCGAACTGGTCGTCGACGAATTGGCGCGGGTCGAGCTTTTTGAGCGCGGCGCTGTCGCCCATGACGGCGCGCAGGTCACGGCCGCAGGCGGCGACGATCTTCTTGGCGATGCCATAGGCTTCCGGATGCACGGCAGAGGCATCCAGCGGCTCCTTGCCGTTCTGAATGCGCAGGAAGCCTGCGCATTGCTCGAAGGTGCGGGCGCCGAGGCGCGAGACCTTCAGCAGGTCCTTGCGGCTCTGGAAGGGGCCGTTCTGGTCGCGGTGGATGACGATGGCATCGGCGATCGACCGGCTGAGCCCTGCCACTCGCGACAGAAGCGGCGAAGATGCGGTGTTGAGATCCACGCCGACGGCATTGACCGCATCCTCCACCACGGCATCGAGCGAGCGCGACAGTTTTCCCTGGTCGACATCGTGCTGATACTGGCCGACGCCGATCGATTTCGGCTCGATCTTGACGAGTTCGGCCAGAGGGTCCTGCAGGCGCCGGGCAATCGAAACGGCACCGCGCAGCGAAACATCGAGCGTGGGGAATTCGGCCGCCGCGAGCTCCGAGGCGGAATAGACCGAGGCGCCGGCTTCCGAAACGATCACCTTGGTGGGCTTGGCCGATCCGGCCGGTGCGGCCAACTGGGCCAGCATGTCGGTCACCAGCTTCTCGGTTTCGCGGCTGCCGGTGCCGTTGCCGATGGCGATCAGTTCGACCTTGTGCCTGGCGATCAGCCCGGCAAGCACGGCCTGCGTGCCACGCACATCATTCTTGGGCGGAAAGGGATAGACGGTGGTTGTGTCGACCAGCTTGCCGGTGCCATCCACCACCGCCACCTTGACGCCGGTGCGGATGCCGGGATCGAGCCCCATTGTGGCCCGCGACCCCGCCGGTGCGGCCAGCAGCAGATCCTTCAGGTTGCGGGCGAAGACGCGGATCGCCTCTTCTTCCGAACGCTCGCGCAGTTCGCGCATCAGATCGAGCGAGAGCGAGGTCGACAACTTGACGCGCCACGTCCAGCCGGCGACATCCATCAGCCAGCGATCACCCGGGCCCTTGTCGCCGATCTGGAAGGCGCCGGCGATCATCCGGTGCGTCGGCTTGATCGGCGCGGGATCGTCCTGATCGACCTCGATCGTCAGCGTCAGCACTTCCTCGTTCCAGCCGCGCAGCATGGCAAGCGCCCGGTGGCCGGGCGTGGTGGCAAACCGTTCGGAATGGTCGAAATAATCGGAGAACTTGGCGCCCGCCTCCTGTTTGCCATCCACCACCTTGGCACGCAGCGTCGCGGTATCGCGCAGGTACTGGCGCAGGCGGCCGAGCAGATCGGCATTTTCGGCGATGGTTTCGGCAATGATGTCACGCGCGCCCTCGAGCGCCGCCTTCACATCGAGGATCTCCGCCGAAAGATAGGCTTGCGCAAGCCGCGAGGGATCTGCGGCGCGATCCGCCCAGATCGCATCGGCCAGCGGGCCCAACCCGCGCTCACGGGCAATCTCCGCCTTGGTGCGGCGCTTCGGCTTGTAGGGAAGATACAGATCCTCCAGTTCCGCCTTGGTGACGGCGCGCGACAGTTTCAGCGAAAGCTCGTCGGTCATCTTGCCCTGGCCGGCAATGCTGTCGACAATCGCCGCCCGCCGTGCCTCCAGTTCGCGCAGATAGACCAGGCGTTCGGAAAGATTGCGCAATTGCGTATCGTCGAGGCCGCCCGTCACCTCCTTGCGGTAGCGGGCGATGAAGGGCACGGTCGCGCCTTCGTCCAGCAAAGTGATGGCGGCGATCGCCTGATCCGGGCGGGCCTTGATCTCGGCGGCTATGGTTGCGGCAATGGATTTGATGTCGGCGGCCATGGATCATCCTGATTTTCTTGTCTTGAGCGGGACCATAACGGCAGATCATGGCAAGGCAACGCCACAAGTGGGCCACTCCACAGGAAGCGGCCGCGCGAAACCGGAACTGCAAGCCTTGACCTTTTGGCTCCCTCCCCTTAACCGCGCAGACATTCCGATGCGCGCAGGCATTTTCATCGCGCGCAGGCATTGCGTTGCGCGACAGCCGTCCATTGCAGGACAGGACCTCGGCCGCGCAAAGAGAAAAGGGGCGAGACGTGAAGGTACTTCTGATTGGGTCCGGCGGTCGCGAGCATGCACTGGCCTGGAAGCTGGCGCAATCGCCCCTGTTGACCAGGCTCTACGCGGCGCCCGGCAATCCCGGCATTGGGCAAGCGGCGGAGCTCGTCCAGCTTGCGGTCGAAGACCATGCCGCGGTCCTCGCCTTCTGCCGCGAGATGGCGATCGACCTCGTCGTCATCGGTCCGGAAGCGCCTCTGGTCGCAGGCCTTGCCGACGACCTGCGGGCGGGCGGCTTTGCCGTCTTCGGACCCTCCCGTGCCGCCGCGCAGCTGGAAGGCTCGAAAGGCTTCACCAAGGATATCTGCGCCCGCTACAATATTCCGACCGGCGCCTATCGGCGCTTCACGGCCGCCGAACCGGCCAAGGCCTATATTCGCGATGAGGGCGCGCCCATCGTGGTGAAGGCCGATGGCCTTGCGGCCGGCAAGGGCGTGACCGTCGCCATGACGGTGGATGAGGCGCTTGCCGCCGTGGACGACTGCTTTGCCGGCGCCTTTGGCGAGGCCGGGGCGGAAGTTGTGGTCGAGGCCTATCTGGACGGCGAGGAAGCCAGCTTCTTTTGCCTGTCCGACGGCAAGACGGCGCTCGCCCTTGCGACAGCGCAGGATCACAAGCGGGTGGGCGATGGCGATACCGGGCCGAATACCGGCGGCATGGGCGCCTATTCCCCGGCCCCGGTGATGACCCCCGACCTGGTGGAGCGCACCATGAGGGAGATCATCGAACCGACCATTTCCGGCATGGCGGAAAGCGGCCATCCCTTCACCGGCGTCTTCTTTGCCGGCCTGATGATCACGCAGAAGGGGCCGGAACTCATCGAATACAATGTCCGTTTCGGCGATCCGGAGACGCAGGTGCTGATGATGCGCCTGAAGAGCGATCTTCTGCCCATCCTGCATGCCGCCGCCACGCAAAGGCTCGACCAGGTCAGCGCCGAATGGCACGATGCGACGGCTCTGACCGTGGTCATGGCGTCCAGGGGCTATCCCGGCGCCTATCGGAAGGATACGCCGATCGCTGCCCTGCCGGACACGCAGGAGGGCGAAATGGTTTTCCATGCCGGCACCGCCCGCAAGGACGGCCAGCTGGTGGCAACCGGCGGACGCGTGCTGAACCTCACCGCCATGGGAGAGACCGTGGCCGAGGCCAAGGCGCGCGCCTATGCGCTGGTGGATGGTGTTGACTGGGAAAACGGCTTCTGCCGCCGCGATATCGGCTGGCGGGCGATCGCAAGGGAGGCGGAGCCGAACAAGGTCTGAGCAGACTTGCATTGGCCTGCCAAACGCTTCCTCCGCTGAGTTGATTGGTTTGACGCAGGTTCCGGTCGCAAAACCGTGGGACACTTTCCGGAACCTGCCTGGAGACGCGTCCTGACGGTGCGCCGGTCTTCAGGTCACGCCAGGCATTGGCTCGACTTAACGCTTTCTTAACGCAATCCCCTGACCGATTGGAAAGGAAGGTGCTGTAGCGTGATCCCGGAATCCCGTTCTGAGGAGTGGATCGATGCACAGCCCCGTCTTGACGTTCCTGTCGCTTGGCATGGCCCTGAAGCTAACGCTTGGCCTGGCTTCGCCGGCCGTCGCAGGATCGATCGAAACCTGGTCGACCATTCCGATCGCCCATCCGCCGAGCGTGACCGACATCAAGTGCCCGGATTGCACGGCGAAGGAGACGGTCAAGCTATCGACCTATACGGTTCCGACGCTGGACGACGGGCAGCAGAAGCTGCAGCTCCTGCCGCGTGACGGCAAGCAGGCGCTGGTGCGGACAGAGGCCTTCATGGGCGGTTCGCCGGTGACCTATGTCAGCCTCAACCCGGTCTTTGTCGAGACGGAGCAGAAGGCGCTGGCCGGCGATCCCGCCCTTCCCTCGCCCGTGGTGTCGACGGGCGACGGTGTCGACCTTGAAGCCACGACCTCGGCCGTGGGACAGGGTTCCGGCCTCACTCAGCCCCTGCCTTCCGCCGTGCCGCCGGCTGAACCGGCGCCTGACGCATCCAAAGCCTCCACGCCGCCGGACTTTTCCGGACTGGAACTGCGCCCGACCCATTCCCGCCTGCCCTGACGAGGCGGCGAAGTTTCACCCAGCGTGACCGCTGACCATTGTTGTGGCGAAATTGGCAGGATCTTGTGCCTGACCGACCGATCTATACCCCCTTACTCAGCCCATAGACCAGGCAGTCGCCAACTCCGGGTTGCTTTCCGGAGCGACCAGGGAAGATTTGCGCGGGATGATTGATTTAGATCAAGATCATATTTGAAGATTAGCATAATATTTCCGGCTTTCACTCAATTTATACCAAACCTTCAGCTTTCTCGCCGCAGATGATGTCCGGGGCGTGATGCAACGTCTGGCAGGTGCAGAAGGCGCCAGGTGGTATTGCTGCTGCGCGCCCCGTGACCTGTCCTCAAGGCGCCGGGAGGCAGCCTGAGGGGCTTTTGACTGATGAAGAATATGAAGATTTCTCTGCAGCTCTTCGTGCTTGTGGGCGCGATGAGCCTGGTCTTCGGTGCGATGACCTTCCTGCAGATCCGCTCGTCGACCGAGGCGATCTATCACGAACGGTATGAGATGCTGCGCACGCAGGTGGAAAGCGCCATCTCCGTGATGAAGACCTTCGATGACCGCGCCATTGCCGGCGAATTCACGCAGGAAGAGGCCCGCAAGCGCGCCTATAGCCTGCTCAACAAGATGCGCTTCGAGCCGGATGGCTATTTCTTCGGCTATGATTATGACGTGGTCCTGGTCTTCCATCCGACCGCCAATACCGTGGGCCAGAGCAGCAAGGGCAAGCCTGATCCGAGCGGCTATGCCTATCGCGACGATCTGGTGAAATTCGGCCGCAATGGCGGCGGCTATGTCGAATTCATCGGTCCCAAGCCCGGCAATGACCCGAATGACTACCGCTTCCCCAAGGCGGCCTACGCCAAGGCCTTCGAACCCTGGCAGCTGGTCGTCGTGACCGGGCTCTATACCGACGATCTGCAGGCGCAGGTCATGTCGACCATCATCAAGACCGTCGTCGCCTCGCTCTTGCTGTTTGTCGTGGCCCTGGCCGGCGCCTATTACCTGATCCGCGGCATTACCCGGCCGCTGGCCGCCATTCACGACGCGCTCGACGCGGTTGCGGATGAGGATGTCTCGCGTCCGATCCCGCACACCGACATGCGCAACGAAATCGGGCTGATGGCCAAGGCCACCGCGGCACTGCAGCAGAAGGTGCGCGAGCGCCATGCGCTCACCGCCCGCCAGAAGGAGCAGGAAACGGAACTTTTTGCCGAACGCGAGCGCAGCGCCGGCATGCAGCGCGTCGAGGCGGAAGCGCAGGCGCATGTGGTGGGCACCATCAGCCATGCGCTGGAAAAGCTCGCCAACGGCGACCTGACCGTCCGCTGCGACGATCTGGGTTCGCAGTATGACGAGCTGCGTCGCAACTTCAACGGTGCGCTGACAAGGCTCGAGCAGGCCATGACGCGGGTCAGCCTGAAGGGCAATGATATCAGCGTCTCCAAGGAAGAGATCCGTCGCGCCTCCAGCGAACTGGCCCAGCGCACCGAGCGTCAGGCCGCCAATCTCGAGGAAACCTCGGCAGCGCTGGACGAGCTGACCGTGGCCGTGCGCCAGACGGCGGACGGTGCGCGCGAAGCGGCAAAGCGGGTGGAGACGATCAGCGCCGAAGCCCAGCAGAGCGATACGATCGTGGCGCAGGCCATCAACGCGATGAGCGGCATCGAACAATCATCCTCCGAGATCTCCAAGATCATCGGCGTGATCGATGAAATCGCCTTCCAGACCAACCTGCTCGCGCTGAATGCCGGCGTCGAGGCGGCCCGCGCCGGGGAAAGCGGCAAGGGCTTTGCCGTCGTCGCTCAGGAAGTGCGCGAACTGGCACAGCGCTCCGCCGCTGCCGCCAAGGAGATCAAGGACCAGATCTCCCGCTCGTCCGGCCAGGTCGAACAGGGCGTCGAGCTGGTGGCGCGCGCCGGCGATGCCTTGAAGCGCATCTCCACCCAGATCGACAGTGCCAATGCCGTGGTCTCCCGCATCTCCGCCAGCGCGCAGGAGCAGGATACGACGCTGCGCTCCATCTCCTCGGCGATGAACCAGCTCGACACGGCGACCCAGCAGAATGCCGCCATGGCCGAGGAAACCACGGCTTCGGCCGAGGTTCTGGCCAATGACACCGGCGACCTTCTGGACCTCATCCGTGGCTTCCGCACGGCAGAGGCCGGCGGGCTGCACGGCATGGGCCAGCAGATGCGCCGGGCCGGCTGATGCCCGTCTATAGCGTCGGGCGGATCGCATATGGCCCGACGCTACAGACTTCGTCTTCGGCGCATCGGGTCTACAAGGCAGCGGATTCCGCTTTTTCGCCCGATGCTCTGGTCGCGACATGCCCCGCCAGATCCTCGATCTGCGCCGGGGCATAGACGGCGATGCCGTGCTCGCGAAGAAGCGCGGCGGTGACGCCATTGCCCGCATGCCTTACCCCGGCGAAGTTTCCGTCATAGATCGACAGCGAGCCGCAGGACGGGCTGCCGTCGATCAGCAGCGCTGTCGTGCAGCCATTGCCCTGTGCGGCGGCCAGCGCCTTCGCGGCACCGGCAAGGAAGGCCGCCGTCACATCGCCGCCCGTGACTTCCAGAACGCGGGCGCGGCCTGCCAGGACATCCTCGCCCGACAGGCCCTTCTCGATCTCGGCCGGCGGCCGCGGCACGCTCATCCCCCCGGCCAGTTCGGGACAGAAGGAGACGAGGCGGCCCTCCCCCTTCCACCGCTCGATCAGCGGATGGACGAGCGGCTTTCCCCTTCCGTCATAGCGGACGGGCTGGCCCAGCAGGCAGGCGCTGATGAGGATTCTGGCGGGCATCGGCTATTCGTCGAGATGGCGGGGAATGTCGGATCGCTCGTGGAGAATGCGCACGACCAACACGTCGCCGGACCGCTCCACAAGGTAGAACACAAGATGATGGCCAACAAAGAGACGACGATATCTCTCGCCAAATCCTTCCGCTTTCCGACCCAAGTTCGGATTTTGAACAAGAAGGTCGAAGGCATCGAAGAAATCGTCGGAATACCGGTCCGCCCGTTCAGCAGACCACGTCCGCATCGTGTATCGCCAGATCTCGTCCAAGTCTGCTTCTGCCGCGGGGGTGAGGCGGAAGACGCTCATGGCAGATGTTTCTTACGCATCAGGCGCTTGAACTCCTGCCGATCAAGCAGACGAGCCTCACCACTGTTCTCGCCCTCGATCAGCGCATTGCGCAGCCATTCCAGCTTTCGCTGATCCTCTTCCAGCAGTCGAAGACCTGCTTCGACGACATCCTGCGGCGAGGCAAAGCGGCCGCTTTCGACCTGCTCGTCGACAAAGCGATCGAGCGGTTCATCGAGTGTAATGTGGAACGGCTTGTTCATGGGAGCATCTCGCGCTGACCTGACAGGCATAGTCTACCACAGACATCGGACGGGCCGGAAGAGGATTGAGACCAAGCTTCGGCGGGGCCGGCCGAAAAAAAACCAGACCCCGCTTTGGCGGGGTCTGGAACGGATCAGCCGGCGATTTTGGAGAAATCCGCCACCGTGCCGGTGGCCTCGCGAATGGCCTTCAGCAGCGCCAGGCGGTTGGCGCGGATCGCCGCGTCCTCGTCATTGACGAGAACCGCTTCGAAGAAGGCATCCACGGGGGCGCGCAGCCTGGACAGCGCCTCCATGGCGGAGCGGAAATCCTCCATCGCGACCGCCGCGGCGGCCTCGGCGGTTGCCGCCTTGATCGCTGCGGAGAGCGCCTTTTCCGCATCGAGCCTCAGCAATTCGTCCGAGACGCCATCGGCGATCACGGTGCCCTTCTTCTCTTCGGCGGCGAGCAGCTGCGTGGCGCGCTTGGTGCCGGCCAAGAGGTTGCGGCCATCTTCGGAGGTGATGAAGGCATTCAGGGCTTCCGCCCGGCGGGCCACCAGGAGAAGATCGTCGGCCTCCGGCGTCAGCACCGCGTCGATGATGTCGTGGCGGGCGCCCATGTCGCGCAGATAGACCTTCAGGCGGTCGTGGAAGAAGGAGAGCAGGTCCAGAACGTCGCGATCGACCCACTGGCCGCCGGCATTGGCAACCTGGCCATAGGTGCCAGAGCCTGGCAGGCTGCCGATATCGTCCGCGCCTTCCGCGCCAAGCTGCACCAGGTCTTCGGCCCTTTGCTGCTGCCTCAGAGCGGCGCCCTCGATCTGCGGCGTGAAGAACGCCTGCTTGAGGCGCTGACACGGCTCTATCAGGTTCAACCGCACCTTGCGTTCCAGCATGATGCGCACGACGCCGAGCGCCGCGCGGCGCAGCGCGTAAGGGTCTTTCGAGCCGGTCGGCTTTTCGTCGATCGCCCAGAAACCGATCAGCGTGTCGAGCTTATCGGCGAGTGCCACAGTGATCGCCACCTTGTCCTCCGGCACGCGGTCGGATGGGCCTTGCGGCTTGTAATGATCCTCGATCGCCGCGGCAACCGAGGGGTCTTCGCCCTGCAGGACCGCATATTTGCGGCCCATCAGGCCCTGCAATTCCGGAAATTCGCCCACCGCTTCCGTGCGCAGATCCGCCTTGGCCAGCACCACGGCGCGATCCACCAGAGCAAGGAAGGCCCCCTCACCCGGCGCATGCGCGCCACCCTCTCCCCGTTGGGGCGAGGGGGTGGATGTTGCAGCCGCCTGCCCTTTCTTCTCCCTGGCGGGGAGAAGGTGGTCCGAAGGACCGGATGAGGGGGTCGGGCCGGATGCATACACCACCCGACCAATCTCTTTTGCCAGGGCCCGGATGCGCTGGACCCGCTGCCCTTGCGTGCCGAGCTTGGCATGGAAGGTGACGTTCAGCTGGTCGAGCTTGGCCATCCGCTGGTCCAGCGGCTTCATGAGGTCGAGGCCGAATGTCTGCGCCGAATCCTTCAGCGTCTCCAGATCCGGCAGGTCGCCCTGGTCGCGGGTGAAGAAATGCTTGGCATCCGAAAGCCTGGCGCGCACCACCTTGCCATTGCCATGCATGATCTCCTTGCCGCCATCCTTCGCCTCGATATTGGAAACGAGGATGAAGCGGTTGGACAGGCCGTCGCTTTCGCCCTGCCGGCGGGTGACGAAGCATTTCTGGTTGGTCTTGATGGTCAGGCGGATGATCTCTGCCGGAATGGCCAGATAGTCTTCCTCGAAGGTGCCGATCAGCACATGCGGCCACTCGACCAGGCCGGATACTTCCTCCAGCAGCCCTTCATCCTCGACGAGATCGAGACCATTGGCGAAGGCAAGATCGCGCGCATCGTGCAGGATCACGTCCTTGCGGCGTTCGGCATCCAGCATGACCTTGGCCTTTTCGAGGCTCGCGACATAATCATCGAAGCGGCGCACGGTGATCGCACCCGGGGCGTGGAAACGATGGCCATAGGTGATGTTGGCCGCCGTAATGCCATCCACATCGAAGGGAATAACCTGGGTTTCCTCATGTTCCGGCCCGAACAGGCAGACGATCGATTGCAGCGGCCGCACCCAGCGCAGGCTTTCCAGCCCCTTGCCGTCAATGCCGTCATACTGCATGCCGCGGGGCATGGAAGCCGCGCCGGACCGCATGCTCTTCGGCCAGGGGAAGGAACGGATAATGCCGGGCATCACTTCGGCAATGATCTCTTCGGCGGCGCGACCCGGCCGCACGACGACCGCCAGGTAGAAATCGCCCTTTTTCGGATCGGAGACGGTCTGCGCCTCCGATACCGATGTCAGGCCGGCCTTGCGCAGAAAGCCCTGCACGGCCTGCTCCGGCGCCTTGGTCGAAGGTCCCTTGATCTCCTCCTTGAGGTCGGCCGAACGCGCGGTCAGACCGCGAATATCCAGCGTCAGGCGGCGCGGCGTCCAGTATTCGCGCGCGCCTTCATAGGTCAGGCCGCGCTCCACGAGCGCATCGGTGACGAGTTTCTTCAGATCGCCGGCAGCCTTGCGCTGCATGCGGGCCGGAATTTCCTCGGAGCGGAGTTCGAGCAGAAGATCAGGCATAAATGGCTTCCTTGGTCCGCATGCGGCTCATATGATTGCACGTCCTCGCCCCTGCGGCGCTGCGGGCGTGCGGCGAGGCCGGAATTTCCTCGGAGCGGAGTTCGAGCAGAAGATCAGGCATGGTACTCGGCTTTGTCTTGGGGTTCTGGGCTTTGCGCCGGACTTAGCAAGGCATGCATCAAAAGTCATCTGCCGAGTGGGGTAAAAAGAAACGCCGCTGCATTGGGGTGGCCATTGAGCAAGCGCTGCGGCCCGACACGCACCGAAAGAAGAAAGCTACCACCCACCTCCGCCTCCGCCGCCCCCGCCGCCGCCGGAAAAACCGCCCGAGGAGGAAAAACCCGAGGAAGACGAGGATTTCGGCTGCGGAATGGTAGAGGCGATGGTCGATGCCATGGAGGAGGAAAAGCCGCCGATGCTCGTGCCGAGATCGCCGATCGAGCCGCCATGGTACCAGACGGGCTGATAGGCGGCCGCCGCCGCGCCCGCCGCGGCACTGGCCAGCCAGGTTTCGAAGGTCTCGCTCCACGGCTTTTCGACACCCAGCGCCACCGCATAGGGCAATAGCGTCTCGAAATGCTGCGGCGACATTTGCGGCGCGCCGGCCATGTTCAGCCGGTCGCGCTCGGCCAGGGTGAGATAGGTCTTGAGCCCCTCCACGCCGGCCATCAGCTTGGCGCCGAGCGGCGTCGGCGCGCCCATCAGGAAGAAGAACACCGCATTGACGAGCGTGAGCCCGCCAAAGGCGGCCATCACCGGCCACTGATGCGTTTCAAGCGAATCCACGATGCCGACGAACAGCATCACCGCCGCCGAGAGGGCCATGAAGCCGAGAATGGCAAAGACGAGAATGGCCCCGATGCGCGCCAGAAGCCCGCGCTTGCGCAACAGAGCGCGCCCGGCCTTCAGTGCTATCCCGCCCCAGACGAAGCCGAAAATCATCGGCGGCACCAGGAAGCCGATGCTTTCCGGATCGAAATCGCCAAACAGGATCAGTACCAGACCCACAAAGAGGCTGAGGCCGATCCCGCCGATCGTGTAGCCGATATTGCTCTTGTAATAGCGGCCGCGATGCTCCTTCTCGATGGCGGAGCGGAAGCCGCGGCCGACCTTCTGGACCCGCTCGCCATTGTCCTTGTCGATGATCAGTTCATCGCCCGGGACTGCGAGTTCCGACAGCAGATAGGCCTGGCCGGTCGGCAGCGGGCCCGCCTTCGGCTTCTGCGTCCGGCGCACCACGATGCGGTTCTTGAGGTCGTCCAGCGTCACATGGCCCTTCACCGCAAGATCGATGAAGCTTGCCGACAGCGCATCCCAGCCGGCGCCGGAAAAACCCTTGTTGTAGACATAATTGACGAGCGCCGGCGACAGCCCGTCCGGCGCATCCCAGCGGGGAACCACCACGCCGCCTTCAGGATCGCGGCCGACGCGCCGCCAGAACCAGACATAATAGAGCGTGACGAGAAGCAGCCCGCCGCCGCCGAGAATGAGGTTGATATTGTCGCGCAGGAACCAGGCCTGCTGTTCGGCAGCGCCGGGAGGCGCAATGGACCCCTTGGGAAGCGCCACCACGACCGTCATTCCCTCCCCGGCCGCAAGCGGCGCCGTGGTGGAGAAAGCAGGCACCGCGGCGCTGCCGCCGATTCGCGCCGCGCTCTGTCTCGAGCCCTCCGGCCCGGTATAGACGGCGGTGCGGGTGGCGGAAACGCCCGGCGGCAGTGAGATCAGCGCCGTGACCCGCCGGATGTCGAAAATCCAGCCATTGCCGGTCACATTCCAGTAGAATTCGTCGTGATCGTCGAAATAGCGGATCTGCCGGTCGGTGCGATAGGTGAGTTCATAGGTGTGACGGCCCACCGGCAGCAGCGTGTCGGCAGAGCCCAGGTAAATGCGGATGCCGCCCGATATCGTCTCGGTGTGGAACTCCTCCGGCCTGCCGTCGCGCGCCGCGGACAGCACATCGAACCCGACCTTCTGCCGCCGTCCCCTCGCATCCACCATATAGAGCGGGAAGTCGCGGAAGATCCCTCGCCGGATATCGCGCCCTTCGGCGTTGACCGTGATGATTTCGGTGACGGTGACGGCGCCATCGGCGGCAATGGCGATCTCGGAGCGGTAGCTGTCGACAAATTCGGCAGCGCGGGCCGCTCCCGATGCAGACAGCACCGGCAAGAGAACGGCCAGAACCAGGAGAGCCGCGCGCTGGAAACCTGCCGTCATCTGCTCATCCCCTGTCGATGCCGACACCCAGCGATGCCATGGCATCCCAGTAGTCCGGATAGGTCTTGGCCACACAATCCGGATCGAGGATGGTGATGCCGTCGATCTTCAGGCCGGCGAGCGCAAAGCTCATGGCGATGCGGTGATCGGCAAAGGTATCGATCCTGGCCGGCAGATGCTGGCCGGCAAGCGCCGGATCGGAGGCGACGACGAGATCGTCCCCCTCCTCCGCGGCCAGGCCTTCGCGGATGGCATTGAGCCCGGTGGAGAGCGCGCGGATACGATCGCATTCCTTGACGCGCAGATTGGCGATGCCGGTAAAGCGGACAGGCGTTTCGTTGAAAGCCGCCAAAACTGCGATCGTCGGGATGGCATCCTGCATCTGGCTGCCGTCGATCACGGCCGGCATATGCGGAAAGGCTGCGATCACCTCATGGGCCTTGGCATCCGGCTGGGTGAAGGCGTCCGCCGGCGTGCCGATATCGATCCGGCCGCCGGTCAGGACCTCCGCGCCCCAGAGATAGGTGGCGGCCGAGGCATCCGGCTCAATGTGGAAATCGGTGGCGGTATAGCCGGTCGGCTCAATGCGCCAGATCGACGGCGATGCCTGCGTGACGCTTGCGCCGAAGGCACGCATGGCGGCAAGCGTCAGGTCGATATAGCCGCGGGCGCCGATTTCCGCCCCGGCCAGCTCGATCTCGAAGGGCCGGGCCGCACAGGCTGCCGCCATCAGCAGGGCCGAGACATACTGGCTCGACAGGCCGGCATCGATCACGACGCGGTCTCTCGCGAAGGATCCATGGGCATCGATCGCCACAGGCGGGCAGCCGGACGGGGCGGCAATGGCGACGCCGAGCGATTGCAGCGCATCGACCAGCGGCTGGATCGGCCGCTTGCGCATATGCTGGTCGCCATCGATGATGAAACGGCCCTTGCCGAGTGCCACCGCCGCCGTCAGGAAGCGCGTCGCCGTGCCGGCATTGCCCAGGAAGAGCGGCTCGGCCGGGGCTTTCAGCTCGCCGGTGCCGGTCACCACGAACGTCGTCGCATCCGGCTCCTCGACGCTAACGCCCATGGCCCGCAGCGCCTCTGCCATATAGCGCGTATCGTCGCTTTTCAGCGCCCCGGTCAGCCGGCTTGTGCCCTTGGCCAGGCCCGCCAGCAGGAGCACGCGGTTGGTGATGGATTTCGAGCCCGGAGGGCTCACCCGGCCGACAAGAGGTGTCGCCGTCGGGCGGATGGTCAGTCTGTCATGGGTCATCTTGGTCTCGGCTGGCGCCTCGCTGGGCGCTGAAAAAACTCAGAACTTGACGGTCGGTACCGCACGGTCCGCCTCGTTGGCAATTTCGAAATAGGGCTTCTTGGCAAAGCCGAACTGGCCGGCCACCAGGTTGGAGGGGAAGCTTTCCACCTTCACGTTCAGGTCGCGCGCCGCACCATTGTAATAGCGGCGCGACATCTGGATCTCGCCCTCGACTGTTTCCAGCGAGCGCTGCAATTCGAGGAAGTTCTCATTGGCCTTCAGGTCCGGATAGGCTTCGGCAAGCGCGATCACACGGCCGAGCGCCTGGCCGAGCAGGCCTTCGGCCACCGCGCGACCCGCCACATCGCCGGTCGGCACGGCTTGCGCCTTGTTGCGCAGCGCGACAACCTCTTCCAGCGTCGACTTCTCATGCGTCGCATAGCCTTTGACGGTCTCGATCAGATTGGGGATCAGGTCGGCACGGCGCTTCAGCTGCACGTCGATGCCGGACCAGGCCTCCTCCGCCATCTGGCGAGACTTTACCAGGCCGTTATAGATAAAGACGACATAGAGGATGAGAGCCGCCAGGACGGCGAGCGCGATATACATGGCAATTTCCCCTCAATTGAGCGGCGCCACCCTACTGCACTCCACCTCGCCTGTCATGAGCCTTTCGACGCCTCGCAAACAGCGCCTCCGGCAAGGGCTCACACAAGATTGGCGCCGCCGGCATCGGTCAGCAGGAAGGCTTCGCCGCAGGCCTTGGCCAATGTGCGAACGCGCAGAATATAGCTCTGCCGCTCGGTCACGGAAATCACGCCGCGGGCATCCAGAAGGTTGAAGACGTGCGATGCCTTGATGCACTGGTCATAGGCGGGGAACACGCATTTGTGCAGGCTCTGATTGTCGCCTCTTCTTCCGTTCCCCGTCGCGCCTTCCGCGCCACTCGCCTCTTGATCGCCCGGCGCGCCGGCAGCCAGAAGCGCCTGGCATTCCTTTTCCGCGTCGATGAAATGACGGTGCAGCATCTCGGTATTGGCATATTCGAAGTTATGACGGGAATATTCCTGCTCGGCCTGCAGGAAGACATCGCCATAGGAGATCTTCTCCTCGCCTTCGCGGCCGTTGAAGTTCAGCTCGTAGACATTGTCGACGCCCTGCACATACATGGCCAGGCGCTCCAGCCCATAGGTGAGCTCGCCGGCCACCGGCGCGCAATCAATGCCGCAGACCGCCTGGAAATAGGTGAACTGGCTGACCTCCATCCCGTCGCACCAGCATTCCCAGCCAAGGCCCCAGGCGCCGAGCGTCGGGCTTTCCCAATCATCCTCGACAAAGCGGATGTCGTGCAAAAGCGGGTCGAGGCCGATCGCCTGAAGCGAGCCGAGATAAAGCTCCTGCAGGTTGGACGGGTTGGGCTTCAGGATGACCTGGTACTGGTAATAATGCTGCAGGCGGTTCGGGTTTTCGCCGTAACGGCCGTCGGAGGGACGGCGCGAAGGCTGCACATAGGCCGCCTTCCAGGGCTTCGGGCCGAGCGCGCGCAGCGTCGTGGCCGGATGGAAGGTACCGGCACCCACTTCCATGTCATACGGCTGCAGCACCGCGCAGCCCTTATCGGCCCAGTAATTGTGCAGCGTCAGGATCAGCGCCTGGAAAGAGCGCTTCGGGTCCATATGCGGGGCAAGAGGCGTGGTCATGGGTCTGTCCGGACTTCTATTGCGAATTCTGTGCCGTCTGGTGCCATGCTGGGCAGGCAGGGTCAAGCATTCTCGCACAGCCGTGTAAGAGCGGATCACTGGAAGAGCTGGATGAGCGCCGGGTTGGCGGAATTGGCGATCGACAAGGCCTGGACGGCGAGCTGCTGCTGGATCTGCAAGGCCTTCAGCCGCGTCACGGATTCGTTCATGTCGGCATCGACCAGCGTGCCGATGCCGGTCCCGATCGCGTCGATCAGGCTTGCGGTGAATTCCGACTGCTGCTTCAGCCGCGATTGGATCGCTCCGAGATCGGCGGCGGCAATGGTCGTGGACTTGATCATGCTGTCGACCTGGCCGATCTGCGTTGCAAGCGAGCCGCGCGATCCGGCAATCGTCATGTCCAGCACCGAAACCTTGGCATTCACCCCGGAATTGACGATCTGGATGGGCTGGAAGGTATCGTACAAGCCGCTTGCGCTGCCATTGGTGAAGGCGCGGGCATCTGCGACATAGACTTTAGCATCGTCCATGCTGCCGCCGGCGTTCAGGATGGCGCGGTTGACGATGGCCGCCATATCCGACACGCCGAAGATCGTGCCCTTTGCGTTCGATCCGAGCACGCTGTCGACCAGATTGCGATCGATTGTGACGGTGATCAGCGGAAGCGTCGGCCCGCCCATCCTGAAGGACAGGCTATCGCCGGCACTGACCTTGAACGGACCGGTGAAGCTGCCATTGGCAAAGAAGCCACCGCGGTTATAGGCCTCGACAAAGCCTCCGAAGGTGTCGAAGGCGGCATCGCCGAATTGCAGCAGACCGCCGCCGCTCTTGTTCAGCAGCACTGTCTTCGACAGATCGACGTCAAATCTCTGAAGCTCCACGGCGCCCTGCCGGTTGCGGGTAAAGCCGGAGACGATCGCGGTGGACAAGAGATCGGCGCTGGTGCCGCTCGCCTTCAACCAGTTCTGGCCGCTGAAGCTTGCCGACTCGATGACGCTCTGCAATTGCACCTGCAGCTGGCCGATTTCCTTCTGTACCTTGTCGCGATCGACCCCCTGCTGCGATGCCGCCACCAGTTTCGTCTTGATATCGTCCAGCAGCCCCACCGTCGCCTTCATGCCCGCATAGGCGATGTCGACGGTGGCAAAGCCGATATCCATGGCATCGGCAACCGCGCCAAGCGCCTTCCTGTCGGAGCGCATGGTGGTGCCGATCGACCAGAAGGCGGCGTTGTCGGCAGCCACCTGCACGCGCAGCCCGCTCGACACTTTATCTTGCGTCTCATCGAGAGAGGCCTGCAGCATGCGCAAGGAGGCAAGAGCCGCGATGGCAGCAGTGTTGGTGACCAGCGACGTCATCTCACGCACCCATCAATCCGTTAAGGTTGATGTATCGCTAACAGCGTCATGGTTAATGAAGGCTTAAATCCATGTATAGCTGCAGAACTTTATTGTATGAATACTTACAATATCTGACAGCTTATTGCATTTACGGCGCGGATACGCTCCACGCTCCGTCAGATGATCCTCACGGATCGTCCGGAGGGTCATCGTCGCGGCGAAGCCGATATTCGCCGGTTCGCGGATCCTTCACCAGCGTGCCATGCGCGCCGGTCTGGCGCTCGCGCTCCTGCTGGCGCCGCAGGCGGGCAAGCTTTTCCGCATCCGCCACGAACTTGCGATACAAATACCATCCCCCGCCGATGAGAAGGGCGAGAAACAGAAGCTGCGCCATGATGATCTTACCTCGTCAGAGACCGTAACGGCCCCACAATGCCCGTTCTTCCAGGGTCTGGGCAAGACCCTGCGCCGCCGATGCCGCCAGATGCTCGCCAGGCGCGCCGGTTGCGAGGGAAATTCCCGGCAGGCGACGTCCGAGTAGGCCGCGCGCCCCGCCGACAAGCTCCAGCCTCGTCTTCGGCCCGTAGCGACGGCGCAGAACCTCGCGCATCTCGCCGATCCCGTCAACAAGGCCGAGATCGACACCGCGGGTCCCGGTCCAGAAAAGGCCGGAAAAGATCGTCGCATCCTCCGCCAGCCGGTCGCCCCGCCTGAGCTTCACCATGTCGATGAAGACCTTGTGGATGTCGAGCTGCAGCGTCTTCAGATATTCCACATCGCCTTCCTTTTCCGGCTGGAAAGGATCGAGGAGCACCTTGTTCTCGCCGGCGGTATAGACGCGTCGCTCTACACCGATCTTGGCCAGCAGTTCCGGAAAGCCGAAGCCGCCGGAGACGACGCCGATCGAGCCGACGATGGAGGTCGGATCGACGAAGATCTCGTCGCCGGCAAGCGCAATCATGTAGCCGCCGGAGGCCGCGACATCCTCGACGAAGACCAAGACGCGCTTGTTCTTCTCCTCCGCCAGGGAACGGATGCGCTGATAGATCAGCCGGGACTGGACTGGCGAGCCGCCGGGCGAATTGATGGAGATGGCAACGAGGGGCGCATCCTTCTTCGAAAAGGCCTTTTCCAGGGAGGAGGCGACATTGGCGAGATTGAGGACCGGGCGAAACTGGCCGCCACCGGTCATGATCGCCCCTTGCAGGCGCACCACGGGAATGACCATGCCCTCTTTGCGAAACCGCTTAGGCATCCAGCGCGTCCAAACTCCAGTCATCTCGTCTCCTGCTGCAATCTGTTTTTTGTGATGTATGCAACGGAATGGCGGGCACAATGGTTCAACCGTCAAATTCGACAGGAAAGCCTAATCAAATCCGCGCTACAAAGCGCATTGGCGAAGGAACGCGGCGCTGGAAAGCGGCGCAGGGAGCGGGGACAGGAGGCGACGGGCCGGCTCAGCGGCGGCGGCGATAGGCCTGCCGGCCATTGTTCAGATCGTCGACCAAAGGGGTAAAGGCATGGCCCTCGCTGTCATGCATGAAGAGCGGCGCCCTGAGGACGAGACGGGCGCGCGAGCCCTTGATCGCGGTGACGAGCAGGCGGATCGCATCCTCGCCCGGCCTTGGATGAAGCGCCGTCAGTTCGATCCCGCCGAAGCGCCGGCCGCAGGCTGCGATGATTTCGGCAACCGAGCTTGGCCGGGCGATCAGCGACAGCTGGCCGCCCGGAACCATGATCGCTCCGGCGGTGCGGATCCAGGCCTCCAACAGATCCTCCGTCATGGCATGGGCCTCCGCCTTCAGGCGATCCGGCGTCTGCCGGTCGCGCCCGTCATTGAAGGGCGGGTTCATGATCACGTGGTGGAAGTGATCGTCCGGCAGCCCGGCCGCCTGGCGCGCCGCGCCGCGCAGCGTCACATCCGCCTCCACCACCGAGACCCGGCCGGCAAGGGCGGCATTCTGCGGCAGAAAAAGCGTGCGCCGGGCAAATTCGGCCATCAGCGCCGAGCGCTCGACCAGGGTCACCTCGGCGCTTTCGATCCGGGCGGCAACACCCAGGCCGGCGGCTCCGGCACCCGCTCCCAGATCGGCAATGCGCAGCCGGCCGCCAGGGAAGGGATCGTCGGCGCGATCGTCAGCGGGATCGTCGGCGGCCACCAGTGCGGCCAGCATCATGGCATCCATGCCGGCGCGATGCCCGCCGCGTTTCGGCTGCAGCAGATGGAAACGGCCGCGGTGGAAGGCGTCCAGCGTGTCTTCTGGACCGGCCTGCTGATCAGCGCCGCTGGTCATGCGCCTGCCTTCAGTTCGGCGCCAAGGCCCGCCTCCGTCAAAAGCGTGCGTGCCTCGGCCTCCCTTTCGCTCTCCACCAGCAGCCTTTGCGGCAGAAGCCCGAGGGAACCTTCCAGTATGCTCATCGATTGGTCAGCCACCAGACAATGGATGCCGGAATCCTTGAGGAGGCTTGTCGCGAAGGACAGGACAACCGCATTATTCGTGCGGATCAATTCTTTCATGTGCGTTCCAGGTCCTCAATTCTTGTCCATGACGGGATTTGGCACTTGCCGCGCCGTGCGCCCCTTTCTATTGTCCGGCGCAATATTTGAACAGGAGGCCATGTCATTGGGCGTCGTAATTCCGCTCGAAGAGGGCAAACACAAGCAGGCATCCGTCCAACCGCTCGTCGACCTGACGAAAGCGGACATGGAAAGGGTGAACCAGCTGATCCTCTCCAAGGCCGGGTCGGATGTCGCGATGATTCCGGAAGTGGCCAATCACCTGATCTCGTCCGGCGGCAAGCGGCTGCGGCCGATGCTGACGCTGTCGGCGGCGCAGATGTTCGGCTATCAGGGCGAAGGCCATATCAAGCTCGCCACCAGCGTTGAGTTCATGCACACCGCCACCCTGCTGCACGACGATGTGGTGGATGAGAGCGACATGCGCCGCGGCCGGTCGACCGCCCGGATGATCTGGGGCAACCAGGCCAGCGTGCTGGTTGGCGATTTCCTGCTCGGCCAGGCCTTCAAGATGATGGTGGAGGTGGGGTCGCTCGAGGCGCTCGACGTTCTGGCCTCGGCGGCAGCGGTGATCGCCGAGGGCGAAGTGCTGCAGCTTTCGGTGGCCAAGAACATGGAGACGACGGAAGACGATTATCTGTCGGTCATCCGCGCCAAGACGGCGGCGTTGTTCGCCGCGGCGGCGGAAGTGGGGCCGATCATCGCCAAGACCGACAAAGCCAGCCGCTCCGCCTTGCGCTCCTACGGCATGAATCTCGGCCTCGCCTTCCAGCTGGTCGACGATGCGCTGGATTATGGCGGCAAGGCCGCCGATCTTGGCAAGAATGTCGGCGACGATTTCCGCGAGGGCAAGATCACGCTGCCGGTCATCCTGACCTATCGGCGCGGCTCGCCGGAGGAACGCAGCTTCTGGAAAGAGGCGATCGAGAATGGCGAGGCCACCGATGCCAATCTGGAGCGGGCTCTGTCGCTGATCACGCGCTATAACGGCCTTGCCGATACGATCGAGCGGGCAAAACATTACGGCGCGATTGCGCGCGATGCCCTGTCGCCCCTGCCAGCCAGCCCGCACAAAGCGGCGCTGATGGAAGTCATCGATTTCTGCATCGAGCGGGTCAACTGACCGTGAGGGCGCCAAAAGCGCCCTCTGCCATGCCGTCCGATTCTTGCGGTCCTGCTTCAAAAAAGCCATTCTGTCGTGAATCATCGGCGCACGATCTTCGGCGGCCACAAGGACGCCACAGGCTTTTCATGAAAGGCACAGCTTCATGCGGCAGAAATATGCCCTTCGTCTGCTCTCCGGCGCAGCATTCGGGGCTTTCCTTCTCGTTTCCTCCCTGCCCCAACCGGTTCTGGCGCAGGACAAGCCTGCCCAGCAGGACGCTCCCGTTCTGCCGGACGCGCCGGCCAAGCCGAACCCGCCGGTAATCGAGGATCCGGCGGCGCAAGCCATGCCGGGCACAGAGGATGATCCGGTCACGGAAGAGACGGTCTTCACGCCGGATGGCGTCAACACGTTCTCCGGCGCCTTCCTGGCGGCGCGCACGGCGGATGTCGATCACGACTATGCCACCGCAATCGCCCTTTACGAAAAGGCGCTGGGCTTCGAGCCGGCGAATGTCGACATTCGCGAGCGGCTGATGATCTCGCTGCTGATGAATGGCGAGTTCGACCGCAGTCTCACCCAGGTGGAGGCCCTCAAGGAGGACAATGCCGTCGAGCGGATCACCACGATCGTGCGCGGCCTCGACCTCATTCGCAAGGGCGACTATGCGGCCGCCGAAAAAGTGCTCGTCTACAAGGGCAATAACGATCTCGACCGCCTGACCCATGTGCTGATGACGGCCTGGGCCAAGGTGGGCGCCGGCAAGGGATCGGAGGCGATTCGCTCCATCCGCAACCTGAAGGGCCCGGACTGGTTCAAGGCCTTTACCGAATATCACCTGGGCGCCATGGCGCTGGTTGCCGGCGACAATGCCACGGCCCGGCGGTCGCTGACGGCGGCCATTACCAATGAAGAAGGCATGGCGACGACGCCGGATACCTTCATGCGCGCCGTCATGGCGCTCGCCCGGCTGGAGGCCAAGGAAGGCAACAAGCGCAAGGCGCTGGATGCCATTGCCGTAGCCGAGCGGCAGATCACCAATTACGCCCCGCTGAAGGCGCTGCGGGACAGTATCGAAAAGGGCGAGACGCCCGACCAGCAGATCACCACCGCCACCCAGGGCGCCGCCTCCGTGCTGTTTTCGATCGGCAGCGCGCTGAACCGGCAGGGTGCCGAGGAAATGGTCTCGCTCTATCTGCAGATCTCCCACGCGCTCGACCCCACCAGCGCCGATACGCTGATCCTGCTTGGCGGCATTGCCGAGAAGCTGGAAATGCCCAAGCAGGCGATCGAGCTTTACGGACGCGTGCCGGCCGATTCGCCGATGCGGCGCATTTCGGAACTGCAGCTCGGCCTGACCCTGGCGCAGACGGGCGATGTGGCCGCCGCGCGCGAGCATCTGAAAACGCTGATCGAGACCGATCCCTCCGATATCCGCAGCTATATCGCCTATGGCAGCGTGCTGTCGGATGCCAAGGATTATGCGGAGATGGCGAAGACCTATGACCGGGCCGTCGAAGCGATCGGCCCGGTGCCGCGGCCGACGGACTGGTCGGTCTTCTTCCAGCGCGGCATCGCCTATGAGCGCCTGAAGGAATGGGACAAGGCGGAGCCGAATTTCCGCAAGGCGCTGGAGCTCAATCCGGACCAGCCGCAGGTTCTGAACTATCTCGGTTATTCCTGGGTGGATATGAACCGCAATCTCGACGAGGGCCTGGAGATGATCCGCAAGGCCGTCGAATTGCGGCCCGATGACGGCTATATCGTCGATTCGCTGGGCTGGGCCTATTACCGGCTTGGCCGCTATGCAGAGGCGGTGGAAGAACTGGAGCGTGCGGCACAACTGCGCGCCGGCGATGCGACCATCAATGATCACCTGGGCGATGCCTATTGGCGCGTCGGGCGCCGGCTGGAGGCCGGCTTCCAGTGGCAGCGGGCGCTGTCGATGAAGCCGGAACTGACCGAAATCCCGAAGATCGAGCAGAAGCTGCGCGACGGTTTGGCCGAAGCGCCGACGCCTCCGGTCAGCACCGCCATGGCCGGTGCCGGTGCAGGTGCAGGTGCCAGTGCCGGTGCAGGCGCCGGTGCCAGTGCCGGTGCGGGACAAGCGGCGCCGGATGCCGCAACGGCCAAGGGAGCCGACAAGCCGGCGGCGGCCGCAGACCTGCTGGACTATACGGTCAATGGCGGCGACACCCTGTGGAAGATCGCCCATGATCAGCTGGGCGACGGCGACCGGGCACCGGAGATCATCGAACTCAACCCCGATCTGAAGCGCAATCCCAACCGGCTGCAGCCGGGGCAGATCCTGAAACTGCCGCCCGCACGCCGCTGATCCATGGCGGATGGCATTCAGGAGGCGGCGCGGGCCAAGATCAATCTCGCGCTGCATGTGACCGGCCGGCGGGCGGATGGCTATCATCTGCTCGACAGCCTGGTGACCTTTGTCGATTGCAGCGACGATCTCGTCTTCTCACCCGCGGCGACGGACAGACTGGCGATCACAGGCCCTTTCGGGCCGGATCTGAAGGCGGATGCCGGCAATCTCGTGATCCGGGCGCGCGACCTGCTGCGCCGTGCCGCAGAGGCGCAAGGCATTGCAGCGCCGCCGGTCGATATTCTCCTGGTCAAGAACCTGCCGATCGCTTCCGGCATTGGCGGCGGTTCCGCCGATGCGGCGGCGACGCTGCGCGGCCTGATGCGGCTGTGGGCATTTTCGCCGCCTGAGGCGGAGCTGGCCGAAATGGCGCTGTCGCTCGGCGCGGACCTGCCCATGTGCCTGGCGGGACGGCCGCTTCTGGCGCGTGGCATTGGCGAGGCGATCACGCCGGTGGCCATGCCCTCGCTTGGCCTTGTTCTCCTCAATCCGCTGGTCGGCGTCTCCACCCCGGACATCTTTCGAAGCCTCACCCGGCGCGACAATCCACCCCTGCCCCCGCTGCCGGAAACGCAGGCGCCGCAGGCCTGGCTCGATTATCTTCGCCGGCAGCGCAATGATCTGGAGGCGCCGGCGCGCAGCCTCGTTCCCGAGATCGACAGCCTGCTTGAGGCACTTGTCGAAAGCGGCGCGCAGGTGGCGCGCATGTCCGGCTCGGGGGCCAGCTGTTTCGGCCTTTACGAGAGCGGCGATGCGGCACGCGCGGCGGCCGGCCGGATTTCGGCGCAGCTGGCGGCAGGCCCTCGCAAGACCTATATCAGGGCGACACAGACGCTCGCTTGAGAGGACCCATGAGCCGAATTGACGATGCCCGCCCCTTCATTCCCGTCGGCATTGCGGTCCTGACCGTATCGGACACACGCCGGCTGGATACCGACACATCCGGTGATACGCTTGTCCAGCGCATTGCCGAGGCCGGCCATCGGCTGGTCGCCCGCGCCATCGTGCCGGACGAGCGCGAGGCCATTGCCGAGCAGGTGCGCATCTGGACCCGCCATCCGGAGATCGACGTGGTGATCACCACCGGCGGCACGGGCTTTACCGGCCGCGACGTGACGCCGGAGGCGCTGGAGCCGCTATTCGAGAAGCGGATGGACGGGTTCTCCGAAGTCTTCCACCGGATCTCCTACGACAAGATCGGCACATCCACCATCCAGTCGCGCGCCACCGGCGGCGTCGCCAATGCCACCTTCATCTTCGTTCTGCCGGGCTCGCCCGGCGCCTGCAAGGACGCCTGGGACGGGATCTTGCGCGCGCAGCTCGACTACCGCCACATGCCCTGCAATTTCGTGGAAATCATGCCGCGGCTGGACGAACATCTGAAGCGCGGCGGACAAGGCTGATCGCCGTCCTTCAAGGACGCGCAGCCCAGGCGGGCACGAGTTCGCTGATCAGCTGATAGGGCTTGCGGGCCTTTGCCAGATCGGCAAGCCGCATGCCCTGCGTGAGGCCGGCAAGTGCATCGCCCTTGCGCAGGATCAGGCCCTGTTCCAGCACCGGCCGGGCGAAAAAGCGCTTCATCAGCGGCCGCCGGTGATTGCGCGACGGCGAAAACCGCGCCGGCCGCGCCTGGAGCGCCACATGCTCCATCACCTCGTCCACCCAGCCCGATTGCGGTCTTGCTCCCGTTTCCAGCAGCATCAGCCATTCGCCGCGCGCCGCCTGCAAGACCTCGGCCAGGTCGCACTCCTGGTGAAACCGGCAGCCGGCGGCATCAGCCACCCGCGAGGACGCATCGGTGGAGCCGAGATCGATGACGGCGACATCGCTGACCAATCCCTCCACAGCGCCCGCCACCAGCACGGAAAGGGTCTGTGCCAGTTCCGATTCCTGATCGCGGCATTCCAAGAGGACAGTGAGCATGCGCCATGCTTACCGCATTGCAGCAGGAAATGCCACAAAACTGACATGTGGAATTTGTTCTTGCAATGTTCTCTTTTCCGGGCTAGAAAACAGGAACGGTGAATGGAGCATTTGCCGCTGGAGTTTCCCATGAACGAGCTGTCCCATCT
Source organism: Rhizobium sp. SSA_523 (assembly GCF_030435705.1). NCBI lineage: Bacteria > Pseudomonadati > Pseudomonadota > Alphaproteobacteria > Hyphomicrobiales > Rhizobiaceae > Affinirhizobium > Affinirhizobium gouqiense. The sequence goes on along the minus strand of NZ_CP129382.1, from coordinate 14,697 downwards.
GCGGCAGGACGCATTCGCGCCTGCTCATACGGCCGATATTGCCGATACGCTGGTCCAGGCCTCTGGTCTGCGCATCGATGGCGAACGCCGGCGCGGCCGGGGCGCGGGCCTCAATCCGAGCGGCCGCTTCGAGGAGAAGCGCCGCGAGGCTTTCGACGATGGCTGGCAGACGCTGGAGGAGCTTGCGCCCTTCAAGACCGAGGTTCAGGTGGAAAAGCCGAAGACGGCGATCACCCGCAATGATTCGCCGGATATCCCCTTCGACCGGTCGGTCAATCCCTATCGCGGCTGCGAGCATGGCTGCATCTATTGCTTTGCGCGGCCCACCCACAGCTATATGGGTCTGTCCGCCGGACTGGATTTCGAGGCCAAACTGTTCGCCAAGCCCGATGCGCCGCGCCTTCTGGAGCGCGAGCTGAGCCGGCGCGAGTATAAAGTGAAGCCGATCGCCATCGGCACCAATACCGATCCCTACCAGCCGATCGAGAAGGACTGGCGGATCATGCGCCAGCTGCTGGAGGTCCTGGCCAAGGCACATCATCCGGTGATGATCGTGACGAAATCGGCGCTGGTCCTGCGGGACATGGATATTCTGTCAGACATGGCCGCCAAGGGTCTCGCCAAGGTGGCGCTGTCGGTCACCACGCTCGACCGCAAGCTGGCGCGCAGCATGGAGCCGCGGGCTTCGACGCCGGAAAAGCGCCTTGATGCGCTTCAGAGGCTGAGCGCGGCGGGCATTCCGACCAGCGTGCTGGTTTCGCCCATCATCCCGGCGCTGAACGATCATGAATTGGAGCGGATCCTCGAAGCCGCCCAGGCGGCCGGTGTCTCCGCCGCAAGCTATATCCTGCTGCGGCTGCCCTTCGAGGTCAGCCCGCTGTTTCGCGAATGGCTGCTGCGCCATTATCCGGACCGCTACCGGCACGTCATGTCGCTGATCCGCTCGATGCGCGGTGGGCAGGATTACGATGCCGAATTCGGCAAGCGGATGAAAGGCGAAGGTCCCTATGCCTGGCAGATTTCGCGCCGCTTCGACATTGCCACCAAACGGCTTGGGCTTGGCCGGCGCGGCGTGACCTTGCGCGACGACCTGTTCATCCCGCCGGCCGGCGGCGGCGTGCAACTCTCGCTCCTCTGACACCCGGCAAAGGGGGCGACCATACCGCATGCAGGCTCGCCGCAAGGCGGGGGCATGACGGAGCGGGAAATTCCGCAGCAGCGCGCGCCCGCATCTGCATGCGGTTGCGCAGACGTGATCCGATCCGGGAACGGATCGGTATTAGCTCTTATGATTTTCGGCAGGGTCCGCCGCCTCGGCCATGCCGGAGAGCCCTGGAACCATCCGCCCCCTTGGATGGAGGAAGCGATGCCGCCTCACCGCTTCTGCCAGGGCTTGCGGGGAATCGGGTGCGTGTGCGAGTGAATGCCGCATGTTGAAACGCACACCATCTGATTCCCCGAGCCTTTCCGCCGCGCTCCCGCGCGAGCCCGAGCGCTTGCCGCCTCGTGATGCCGACGGCTTGGCTCCGGCCGCTTCGGATCGCGCGACGCCGGATGATCCTGAAGGTCTGTCGCCGCTTAGGCCGGATTTCTCCCTCGAGCTTGCCGCCCGCGCCGCGGGACATTGGCCGGTTGCCGGTACTGACGAAGCCGGCCGCGGCCCGCTCGCGGGTCCTGTTGTGGCCGCTGCCGTCATTCTCGATCCCGATCGCATTCCGGAAGGCCTCGATGATTCCAAGCGGTTGACGAGCCGTCAGCGCGAGCATCTGTTCGAGGAGATCATGGCGACCGCCGAGGTCTGCATTGCCAGCGCCGGGCCGCGCCTGATCGACGAGCGCAATATTCTCAGGGCAAGCCTCGATGCCATGCGCCGCGCCGTCAGGGGGCTCTCGCTTCCACCCGCCTATGTGCTGACCGATGGGCGTGATATTCCCCCGGGGCTCGACTGCGCGGCAAAGGCCGTGATCGGCGGCGATTCGCGCTCCGTCTCGATCGCGGCAGCCTCGATTATCGCCAAGGTCACCCGCGACCGGATGATGGCGCGCGCCCATCTTGTCTATCCGGCCTATGGCTTTGTCAGCCATGCCGGCTATGCCACGGCCCAGCACCGCAATGCGATCGACGCCGAAGGCCCCTGCCCGCTCCACCGGATGAGTTTCCGGCCGCTGCGCAAGGAGTGATGCCCGTCCTTGCGCGGACGGCTTTTCGCGCGCTGTCCGTCATGGCCATCAAGGCTCGACGAGCCCGTTTAGGAACCGCGTCTCCACCATCCCGTCTTACTCGGGCCTGTCCCGAGCATCCGCAACCGGCAGGTTGAGGCGATAGCGCGAATCCTCGGCACAAGGCCAAGGATGACGGCGTGGGGGGATTGGCCGGGGATGACGTGGGGATTGGCCGACGGCGCGGGATTCCTCCGAGTCCAACGTCGTCGGCGGGCGCCTCAGAAAAAGTCGCGCCCTTTCTCTCCAAGGACCGCTGCCGGCCGACTCGCCCCCACCAGTCGGTCATGCTGAGGCCTGTCCCGAGCATCCGCAACCGACGGGCTGAGGCGATGACGCGGATCCTCGGCACAAGACCGAGGATGACGCGAGAGGGTTGGCCGACGGCGTGGGAGTCGGCCGACGGCGTGGGAGGATTGCCCGAGGATGATGCCATTGGCGTGCGAGCCGCAGCCGGAATGGGCCGGACCCTGCCTCTCCGAGCGCGGCTTCCAGAGCACCCACGCCATCATCCCGTCATGCTCGGGCCTGTCCCGAGCATCCGCAACCGACAGGTTGAGGCCATGGCGCAGATCCTCGGCACAAGGCCGAGGACGACGTGGGAGGGTTGACCGGGGATGACGCGAGAGGGTTGAGGACGCCGCGAAAGGAATGGCCGGGGATGACGTGGGGGATGGCCCGTGCCTTTTCCGAGGATCCTGCCAGCCGGCTCGTCTCCACCATCCCGTCTTACTCGGGCCTGTCCCGAGCATCCGCAACCGGCAGGTTGAGGCCATGGCGCGGATCCTCGGCACAAGGCCGAGGATGACGGCGTGGGGGGATTGGCCGGGGATGACGTGAGGGGGCTTGGCCGAGGATGGATGGCCGAGGATGGCGTGGGAGGGTTGACCGGGAATGCCGTGGCCGTGGCCCGGGATGACGCCGCGAAAACAGACCGGGATGTCACCCTGGAAAGGGGCGGAATCGAACGGAAAAGGCCGGGCGAGCCCGGCCTTTGCGAAAAATGTCCTGCAGATCGAGCGGCCGCTCAGTTCAGGCGGGTCTTCACCTGCTCGACCGACTGGCTGAACAGTGCCTGCTGGGTTGCATCGTCGGCCTTGGCGGCAATCACCTGGCGGGCAGCGGCGACGGCGAGATCGACGGCGGCGGCGCGCACGGCACCGATCGCATCGGCCTCCGCCTGGCGGATCTTCTGTTCCGACAGCGCGTTGCGGCGGGCGACGAATTCTTCCGTCTTCTGGCGGGCCTCTTCGGTGATCATGGTCGCTTCGCGCTGGGCGGCGGCGACCAGATTGGCGGCTTCCGCCTCGGCTTCCTTACGCTTGCGCTGATATTCTGCGAGAAGCGCCTGGGCCTCTTCGCGCAGGCGCTTGGCCTGTTCCAGCTCGTCGCGGATATTGTCGGCGCGCTTGTCAAGCGCCTTGGCCATCATGCCCGGCACCTTGAGATAGGCGATCAGGACGAAGAAGAGGACCAGACCGACAAGGGCGAAAAATGTTGCATCGAATGCCATAGGTGTCAGGCTCCCAGCTTGGCGGCGGCAACGGCAGCCTTCACGTCATCCTGGCTTGCCTTGGGACCGATCAGCTGATCCACGATGGCAGAGGCCGTCTCTTCCGCAATGGAGCCGACTTCGGCAAAGGCGCTGGCCTTGATCTCGGCGATGCGGCTTTCGGCCGCGGCGAGCTTGTCGGCCAGTTCGGCCTCGATCGCGGCGCGGTCGCTATTGGCCTTCGCCTTGGCGGCTTCACGCGCCTGTTCGGCAATCGAGCCGGCGGTGGCGCGGGCGGAGGCGAGTTCTTTCTCATAGGTTTCGACGGCGGCATCGGCTTCCGCCTTCAGGCGGGATGCTTCGTCGAGATCCTGTGCGATGCGGTCATGGCGATGTTCGAGAATGCCACCAATGCGCGGCACGATCACCTTCTGCATGACCAGGTAGAAGAATCCGAAGGTGATGACCAGCCACAGAAGCTGGGACGGATAGGTCGACTGGTCGAACGGCGGGAAGATGCCAGTGCCGTGTTCGCCAGCGGCTACACCGGTTTCCGTGTGCATGTCGCCGGTTGCTGCATGCGTATCGCCATTGGCCGGCGCGCCTTCTTGCGCGAATGCCGGTGTCACGAACATCATCACCTCCAGGGGGTATTCAATAAAGAAGGATCACGGCGCCAGCCTCAAGCTTCAGCCTCAAGCCTTGGCCTTAAGGCGCGGGCCGTGATCCCAATTCCGGTGTCCGCTCTTAGACGGCGAACAGCAGGAGGAGAGCAACGAGCAGCGAGAAGATGCCCAGAGCTTCCGTAACGGCGAAGCCGAATACCAGACGGCCGAACTGGCTGTCAGCAGCAGACGGGTTGCGCAGTGCGCCGGCAAGGTAGTTGCCGAAAATGTTGCCGAGGCCGAGAGCCGTGCCGGCCATGCCAAAGCAAGCCAGACCTGCGCCGATGAACTTTGCTGCTTCCGCTTCCATGTGAATGCTCCTTCGAATGGGTTGTTGCGGCGGATGACTGACGCTTCAATACGCCAATGTCGCTCCTCAGTGGCCGCCCGGATGGACCGCGTCGTTGAGGTACATGCAAGTCAGCACCGCAAAGACGTAGGCCTGCAGGAAGGCTACGAGGAATTCGAGACCGGTCAAAGCGACCGTCATGATCAGGGGCAGGATCGCGCCACCGATTCCGAGTGCGCCCAGGGTTCCAAGCGAGGCGACGAAGCCTGCGAACACCTTGAGCGTAATATGTCCCGCCAGCATATTGGCGAAAAGACGAACCGACAGCGAGATCGGACGGGACAGGAAAGAGATGATTTCAATCGTCACGACCAGCGGCAGGAGCACGCCCGGCACGCCGCTCGGCACGAAGACGTTCAGAAAGTGAAAGCCGTGCTTGTAGAAGCCGTAGACGAGAACCGTGCCGATGACGAAGACCGCCAGCGCGAAGGTGACGATGATCTGGCTGGTGACGGTGAAGAAATAGGGGAACATGCCGAGCAGGTTCGCGGTCAGCACGAACATGAACAGCGTGAAGACCATGGGGAAGAATTTCATGCCGTGGCTGCCGGCGCCTTCGCGCAGCATGGAGGCGATGAACTCATAGGACATTTCCGCAACCGATTGCGACCGGCTGGGGATGAGGCCGCGATTGGCGGTCGAGAAATACAGAAACCCGGCTGCGCAGGCGACCGTTGCGACCATGAACAGGGACGCATTGGTGAACGAGAAGTCCATCCCGCCGATCTCAATCGGTACGATCTTCGAGATCTGGAACTGATGGGTCGGATCGTTAGCCACCGCTCTACCTTCTTTCTTCCTGAGATCTGCCGCAATGACAGACCATTCTCATAAAACTCTTCCGGCGCTCAGGCGCCGTCTCTGTCGTCCGGCGCCTGATGCCCAGGGGCTTTCTGCTCCAGGGCTTTCGGCTTGGCGACCATGCCGACGGCACGCAGCACGTTCAATATTCCGGCACAGAAACCGAGAAGAAGAAGAATGATCATCCCCCACGGCGCAGTGCCCGCAAAACGGTCGATCAGATAGCCCAGCATGGCGCCAACAGCCACCGCAGCAATGAATTCGGAAGAAATCTTCAATCCGAGGGCCATGCCTTTACGGCTTTCCTCGGACTGCATCTCCCTGGCTCGCTCCGCTGCATCGCCCTTCTTCTGTTCCGCCAGCTTGGCGGACAGTTGTTTCCGGCGCTGCTCCAGACTATCGTCCCGGTCATCCGTCATTCGCGTCTTCCCCAGCCTTTGTCCGAACCGCCCCGGTTCGCACCACTCTCGAAGCCTTGGAAACTAGCGCCTTCCGGCCCGTTTTGAAGTCGCGCGCACCATAGTTTTGAGCGCATCCATAGTCAAGGCGTCCGAAGCGGCTCATCCATAACTAATTAACCGATAAATCTCATAGACTTAGCGTGTTTTGGCCGAAACCGGGCGGCTGTTTTGCCGAATTGTGCGCGCAGGTGCAGCAAAGCGGGGCCGATCACGGCCCCGGCTGGACTGGCTTTCCTGGAGGAAGTGCCCGGCGGCGTCAGCTCCAGCCGCCGCCATAGGTGCGGTAGAAGACATGCAGGCCGATCCGGCCGACCTTCTTCATCGTGCGGGCCCAGGGCGGGCGCACATAGACGGCATGATAATGTGTGGACGAACCGACCTGCTTCAGCCAGATCTTGCCTGCGGTCACGGCCAGCGCCACCTCGCGGGCCATGGTCCAGTGCTCGCGGGAGCGGATGCGGTCCTCGATATTGTCGCAGGCGAAGGAGAACTGGCAGCGATTGCGCCAGTCTTCATTCTGATAGACGACGCCGCAAATCGTATCCGGATAGGCGGGATTGCGCACCCGGTTCAGGATGACCTGGGCGACCGCCGCCTGTCCCTTGACCGATTCGCCGCGTGCTTCGAAATAGATGCCGGAGGCCAGGCACTGCTGTTCCTTGGCGGAAAAAACCTCCGCCGGCAGCGGCGTGGCCGCCCAGGCATGGTCTTCCGGACCGATATCGGGCACGAAACGGCCGGCGCCCTGCTTCTTTTCCGTCAGAATGGCGTCGAAGGGCGACTGCCGGGCATAGTCCGGCTCGGTTTTGGGCGCATAGGCGGCTGCCAGAATATCGGTGGTATCGGTGTTGATGAGGCTTGCCACCACCGGCGACAGGCCGAGATCGGGCTCCTTCTTCTCCTCGCGGCGGAAATAGAAGGCGGCAAGCTCCACCGGCTGCGCCGTCTTCGGCAGCTTGGCGAAAGCGACCTTTTCACTGGTCTTGTCGGGCGGCGCCAGCAGAAAGCTCGATCTCTGCAGGATCGAACCGGCGGAGAAATCCTTGGGCGGCTGCATTGGCGCCACGGCCACCACCCTGCCCTTCTTCTCGGAGCGGTTGATCCGCTCCTCGTCGGGCGATGCGCTCTTTGCCTTGTCAGCGGAGTTGAAGGCGATCTTGCGGCCATCGGGAAGCGCAAGACCGGCATTGTCCACCAGCCGCGCCTCTCCCTGGGGGAAGGTCAGCTCCGCCGCATGCAGCGATCCCGCAGGCGAATCCGTCAGGACCATGCGCCATTGCATGCCGGACCGATCGAAACCGGCCAGCAGATCGGCAAGGTCTCCCTTGGCGGGGATGGAGGGGAAGATCAGCCAGGCAGCCAGGCCAAAAATGACCGGCGAGGCATAGCGGTCCCTGACCGAGGGCCAAGACCGTTTGATACTCCGGGAACCCACAGACGCAACTCCAAACTTTCAAGCGAACTCTGGAGAAAACAATGTGGCATTAACCTAAATGGAGGGTTAACGCCCGGAAATGCCGGGCCTTTGTTTATAAGAAACGTCTTAAATTATAACATGGCTACCGAGTTCGACCACCCGGTTGGCCGGCAGGTGGAAATAATCCGAGGGGTCGATCGCGGTATTGGCAAGGGCGATGAACAGCCGGTCCTGCCAGATCGGCATGCCGGATTCGGCATCCGGCACGAGCTTGCGGCGGCCGAGATAGAAGGAGGTCGACATGATGTCGAACTTCAGCCCGCATTTGCGCAGATATCCCAGCGCATGGGACACGTTCTGCGACTGCATGAAGCCGAACCGCAGCTCGATCAGCGTGAAACGGTCGGTCAGCCGGGTCAGCGTGAAGGAATTTTCGGTGGCGACGCGCGGCTTGTTGACGGTGCGGATCGTCAGGATCACGTTTTTCTCATGCAGAACGTGATTGTGCTTGATGTTGTGCATGAGCGCGGCCGGCGCCGATTCCGGATCGCTGGTCAGGAAGATTGCCGTGCCCGGCACATTCACCGGCGCATGGGCGCTCTTGCCTTCGATGGAGCGCTCGATCGAGGTGGCGAAGGTAACGAGCGGCACGTCGGTGCGGCGGGTCTTTTCCGAGAGGATGCTGGTGCCGCGCTTCCAGGTCCACATGATCACCGTGAAGACCACGGCGAGCATTACGGGCACGTAACCGCCATCATGAATCTTGAGAAGGTTGGCGCCGAGGAAGACGAATTCCAGCGTCAGCAGGGGCAATAGCGCGGCAAAGGCGATGCTGCGGGGCCAGTTCCAGCGTTTGCGCACGAATTCGAAGGCCATCAGCGTCGTCACCACCATGGCGCCGGTGACCGAGACGCCATAGGCGGTGGCAAGCGCATCGGAGCTTTCGAAGCCCAGCACCAGCGCCAGCACGCCGATCAGAAGCAGGATATTGACGCCCGGCAGGAAGATCTGGCCGGTATTGGTCTCGGAGGTGAAGAGGATTTCCATGCGCGGCAGGTAGCCAAGATGAATGGCCTGGCGAACCAGCGAAAAGGCACCGGTGATCACCGCCTGGCTGGCAATGATGGTGGCCGCCGTGGCCAGGATCACCATGGGCAGCAGGGCCCAGGACGGGAACATCAGGAAGAACGGATTTTCCATCGCCTCCGGCTGTTTCAGCACGAAGGCGCCCTGCCCCAGATAATTGAGCGTCAGCGCCGGGAAGACCAGCGCCAGCCAGGCGAGCTGGATGGGACGGCGGCCGAAATGGCCGAGATCCGCATAAAGCGCTTCGGCGCCGGTGACCGTGAGGAAGACGGCGCCGAGGACGACGATGCCGACATAGCCTTCCTGGAACAGGAAGGTGACCGCATAGGCCGGATTGAAGGCATTCAGGATCTGCGGATCGTCGAAGATATGCAGGATGCCGCCCGCCGCCATGGCCAGGAACCAGACCGCCGTGATGGGTCCGAAAAAGCGCGCGACGAGGCCCGTGCCCTGCGACTGGATGGCGAACAGGCCGATGAGGATCACAATCGAGATCGGCAGGACCGCCTCGCCGAAGGCCGGCGTCACCAGCTTCAGCCCTTCCACTGCCGACATGACCGACAAAGCCGGCGTGATCATTGCATCGCCGAGAAAGAGCGCCGCCCCGACAAGGCCGAGCACCATCAGCGCCGCCTTGTGCCCGCCGGCCGTCTTCATCAGCATGGCAAGCAGAGAGAGGGTGCCGCCTTCGCCGTCATTGTCGGCGCGCAGCAGGAAGAGAACATATTTCAGCGTAACGATGATCGTCAGCGTCCAGATCATCAGCGAGATGATGCCGATGATCTCATCATGCGTCACCCCGTCGAGCGCCACCGGCCGCAAAGCCTCGCGAAAGGCATAAAGCGGGCTCGTGCCGATATCGCCATAAACGACGCCGACCGAGCCGAGGGCGAGCCCGAGCAGCTTTTTCACGCTGTCGGCATCATGCGGATTTTCATGTTCGATGTTGGACATCCGGCGACCTGGCTCGTCAGAGCCAGCCTTTCCAGCGGAAGAAATAGAAGGGCACGACGGCCGAGATGACCATGGTGACGAGCGCCATCGGATAGCCCAGATGCCAGCCGAGCTCGGGCATATGCGCGAAGTTCATGCCATAGATCGAGGCCACCAGCGTCGGCGGAAGGAAGACCACCGAGGCAATGGAAAAGATCTTGATGATGGCATTCTGCTCCACATTGATCAGGCCGAGCGAGGCATCAAGGAGGAAGGAGATATTGCCGGCGACGAAATTGGCATGTTCCGAAAGCGTGCTCACATCGCGGGCCACCGTCTTGCACAATTTCGTCGTCTCCTTGCGCTCTGACACGATCGGCGTGTTGAGCAGGAAGGTCAGAAGACGGGAGAGCGAGCCGAGGCTATCGCGCACCTTGCCGATCAGCCGGTGACATTCGGCAATATCGGCAAGCTTGCTCTCGAGGAATTTCGGCGGACGCCGCTTGCCCCGATCGCGGAAGATCTCGGTCGACAGCCCGTCGATCCGCGCCACAGCCGTTTCCAGGATCTCGGCGGTGCGATCGGCAATGGTTTCCAGCAGATGGGCCAGAACCAGGCAGCCATTGGCGATATCGTCCGGAACCCGGCCAAAGGCGGCCGCGAAAAGATGGAAGGATTTCGGCTCCGCATAGCGCACGGTCAGCAGCCGCTGCTGCGTCAGGATGAAGGCCACATCGGTCAGCTGCGGATCGTCGGTATCGGCCCGCCAGACCAGCGAGGCGGTCATGAACACGCCCGCATTCTCCATGTAGAGCCGGCTCGACGGTTCGATATCCTTCAGATCGTCGCGGGTCGGCACCGAAATGCCGAGCAGTCTTTCGACGAAATGATCCTCCTCCGTCGTCGGATTCAGGAGATCGAGCCATACGATGTGCTCATCAAGCGCGGCAAGCGAAGGATCGGGGGTGAGGATCGCGTTCGATCCATTGGCACGGTAGGCAGTTATCACGCATATCTCCGTGCCGACGCCTGGTGACCGACACATTTCAAAAAGTGACGATAGGTCCGTTCCCGTCCCGAACGGATGCGCCTATACGCCCGGCCGAGGCCGAATGCAAGATAGCGCCGGAGGCCGCCCGCTTTTCCCCAGCCGGCCCTTCCGGCCCTTCCGGCTCATGGCGGCCAGACTGACCCGGGCTCTGCCGGGATCAGTCGCCATCCGTCGCCATCCGTCGCCATCAGTCGAAGACGATGGCCGGCGCCGTGCGGGCGGTGCGCCCCTTCAGCTCCTGATAGACACGCGCGGCGATCTGGCGGTAGATTTCCGCCGAGGGACCTTGCGGATCGGAGACCACCACGGGCGTGCCGGCATCCGAGCGGGCGCGGATATCCATGGTCAGCGGCACCTCGCCGAGGAAGGGCACGCCGATGCGCTCCGCCTCTGCCTTGGCGCCGCCATGGCCGAAGATATCGTAGCGATGGCCGGTATCGGGGGCCAGGAAATAGCTCATATTCTCGATGATGCCGAGAAGCGGAACCTCCACCTTGCGGAACATGGCAATGCCCTTGCGCGCGTCGATGAGCGCCAGATCCTGCGGAGTGGAGACGATGACGGCGCCGGCAAGCGGGACCTGCTGGGCCATGGTCAGCTGGGCATCGCCGGTACCCGGCGGCATATCGACGATCAGGATATCGAGTTCGCCCCAGGCCACTTCGCGCAGCATTTGCAGGATGGCCGACTGGACCATGGGGCCGCGCCAGATCATGGCCGCCTCCTCCTCCACCAGAAAGCCCATCGACATGGCCTTCAGCCCATAATTTTCCATGGGCAGGATGATGCGGTTTTCCACCTGTTGCGGCCGGCCGGAAATCTTCAGGAGGCGCGGGACGGACGGGCCGTAGATATCGGCATCCAGAAGCCCGACCTTCAGCCCATTGGCCATCAAGCCAAGGGCAAGGTTCACCGCGGTGGTCGATTTGCCGACGCCGCCCTTGCCGGAGGCGACGGCGATGATGGCTCCAACGCCCGGAACGCCGGCCTTTTGCGGACGTTGCCCAGATGCAGGAGGAGATGAGGGCGCGGCAGAGCCGGACCCGTGGCTGTGGCTATGGCTGTGACTGTGACCATGGCCCTGCGGCGCCGTGGCGCTCTCCGGGCGCGGCGGCGGCGATGTGGCGCTGGCCTTGCGGTCTGCCGTCAGCGTCACCAAGGCGCCCTTCACGCCCGCAATGTCCTTCACCGTATGCTCGGCCGCCATGCGGAGCGGCTCCAGTTCCTTGGCCCGCTCGGCCGGCACGGAAATGGAGAAATAGACCTTGCCATCGGCAATGAAGACATCGGACACCATGCCGCGCGACACGATATCGCCTTCCAGATCCGGCCCGCGCACGCGGCGCAGTGCTGCAATCACGGCTTCCTTCGTCACTTCCGGCATAGTCACTCCTTGGTCCTGCCTCAGCCTTTGCGGGCCGGCTGCTCTTGCTGGGTCCGATCACATATAGGTTCTGCCCACCGCTGACAGCAACAAGAATTGAGAGGGACGGCGACCGCCGGCCGGTCCGGCACACAGCCTCGAGCCGATCAGTCTATCAGCCGAGCCGCCATTCGGTCGTTGGCGTCGCTATCAGCTTTCAAACGCAAACCGCCGCCCGGACCTGCTGCATGACCCATGCGCAGAAACCGGACGGCGGATTTTCTTGCCTGCGCCTCTTGGGACGCTTTTTCAGTCCCCTCTGGACCTGCTCCAGACCATGCAGGATATGTGCCAAGTCGGACAAACCGTGGATATGCGCCACTTCTAGGGGATGACGCGCGTGGCAGGCGAGGCTATGTGGCCTTTCCCACGGAGACGCGCCGCAAATTTGTGCAGCGCACACGGGATGAATAGGCAGGCCGCCTGCTACTTGATCAGGCCGAGCTTGATCGCCTTGGCCACCGCCTGGGTGCGATTGACCGCATCGAGCTTGCGGGTGGCGCGGTTGAGGTAGTGATTGACGGTGTGTTCCGACAGATCGAGAATATCGGCGATCTCGGCGCTGGTCTTCCCCACCGCCGTCCAGTTCAGGCAATCGAGCTCCCGCTCACTGACCGTATCCGGCGGCCGGACATCGATCGCACCGATGGCAGCCAGCTTGTCGTAGACATGCACCGCCAGGAAGAGGAGTTCGAGCAGCTGGTTCTGCAGCAGCGGCGGCCGGTCGCCCAGAAGGCCCACCACGGCGCGCTGGCCCTCCCGGTCATGCACTGGAAACAGGGTGCCGCCGGCAATCGCGTGGCGATTGAGGAGTTCGCCGGCCTGCGGATTGCTCCAGGAACAGCCGCCGATGCCGACCGTGAAATCAAGCGGCGTGGTCGTCTCGCGCAGGCCATGGACGAGCGGACTGGCTTGCAGCAGTTTGTGACTGTCGAATTCCGTAATGAGATCCGAAGGAAGATTGGTGATGATCGTATTGCCGCCCAGATCCAGCACGGTGCGGGCCGGAAGCTCGTAGATCAAGAAATAACGATAGCCGTATACCTGACAGACAGATCGCATGAACCGAAAAACATCGAATTGCGTCCGAAGCGTCTTCAGCCGATCCTCCGAAGCAAAATCCGGAAATTCTTCTGGTTTTGGCGACATGGCGTCCAATTATGATTAAATCCTTCTAAATAAATTATTAATACACGCCTGATCAATAAAACCCATCCGAAAATATGCGATAGGTTGACAACTATACTTGTTATCATCTTTACCAGCAGCCGAACAGCTGGCTAAATCATCCCTCACAATTGATAGTGAGTAGCACCCGCCGGGTCAGCGGGGTGCCAGAGCGCCATCCATATGCTGCTCGATGGCGCGGGCGGCGCGTGTAACGGAGGCGGCCCAGAGGTCGAGCTGCGCCGGGTTTGCGCGGAAGGCAGGCGCGGTGACGGAGACGCCGCCGACAAAGCCGCGGGAGGCAACGCGGATGGGCGCCGCGACGCAGCGGATGCCTGGCTGATGTTCTTCCATGTCATAGGCAAAGCCGCGGCGGCGAATGGTCGCAAGCTCCGCCTCCAGCGCCTCCACCTCGACAAGCGTGTGCTCGGTGAAGCGGCGCGGCCGCAGGCCGGCCAGAAGATGCCGCAGCACATCATCCTCCAGGACCGAGAGCGCCGCCTTGCCGACACCGGTGCAATAGACCGGCGCGGCATTGCCGACATGGGAATGCATGCGCACCGCCTGGCGGCTTTCCAGCTTGTCGAGGTAGACGATCTCGCCGCCGTTCAGCACGCCGAAATGCACCGTCTCGCCCGTCAGCTGCTGCAGCATCTGCAGATGCGGCTCCGCCACGCGGCGCGGCGTATTGCGGGCCCAGGCCTTGGAGGCGAAGATCAGCAGGCGAAGGCCCGGCGCATAGGTTCCTTCCGGCGAAAGATCCAGCAGACCCTCCTGCAGGAGGTGGCGCAGTTGCCGGTGAAGGCTGCCGCGCGGCTGGCCGCTGCGGCGCAGGATCTCGCTGAAGCGCAGCGGCTCGGGGGCAGCCGCGACAAGATCCAGCAGCGCGATCGCCTTGCCAAGCGTGCCGGTATCCTGAACCGCGCCGATTGCCGGCGCTTCCCCGGCGTTCGAGCCCGCGGCCGGGCCTGGCCCGCTCTTGGCAGTCTGCGGCACATCGCCGGCGCCATGGCCGGGATGATCGGGCGCTTGCGCCCGCCCCAGGCTCGTCCGCCGCTTTGCCATATCCGTTCATCCTGCACGCTTGACAGACAGGGGCCATAGCCGCTTTATTCCAAATAGTCAAACATAGTTCCGAATAGTGGAACGGAGCCTGCCGGTGACCCTGCCTCTTGCCATCCATCCGGATCTCAGCGATCGCGGCGTCATCATTACCGGCGGCGGGTCCGGGATTGGCGCCGCCTTCGTCCGCGGCTTTGCCGCCCAGGGTGCCCGCGTGGCTTTTCTCGACATTGCCGATGGTCCGAGCCAGGCGCTGGTGGACGAGCTGGCCGGAACGGCACGCCACCCCGTCCAGTATCTGCGAGCCGACCTGAAGAATGTCGCGGCGCTGCGCGCGGCGATCGATCTGGCGGCGGCACGGCTGGGAGGGCTCGGCGTCCTGGTCAACAATGCCGGCCATGACGACCGCCATCCGTTTCTGGAGGTGACGGAGGCCTATTGGGACGACAACCAGGCGATCAACCTCAAGCAGATGTTCTTTGCCGCGCAGGCGGCGGCCCCGCATCTTATCGCCGACGGACGCGGCGCCATCGTCAATCTCTCGTCGATTTCCTTCCTTCTGAACATGGGC